>CAWFRV010000007.1:0-152003 GCA_963818325.1 uncultured Gammaproteobacteria bacterium
AAAGCCACTACCAAACTGTGACAAGACTCACATATCTAGCTTTTTGTGTAAAGAAAACAATCAATAATTTAGGCTAATGAGTGCAATGCGTCCCTACAAATCGTGCAAAATACTGAACCCCGCATTCGGCAACCGCTCCAAACGCGCCACTAACCGCTCCAACTCTTGCGTCTGCGTCTTACGTTTCAACACGTTAACCAGAATGACATCACTGGCGTCTAATTCAGGAATCACTTCAGGATGCAGCCCCACATCCGTTGACATCAGCAACACCACATCGAAACGCCCTGCCAGCGCGTGCATGATCGAACCAAACTGCCCACCATCCCCCAAGCCCCGTGAACAACTCATCCACATTCAGCAAGGAAACCGACAAGCCTTCACGCTCAGTTTTATTGATCAAAATAGGCTGGGAAGCATCCACCACAAACAATTCCCCCTCCCGCTCAATCTGCACCTGCTTACGCACCGCAGCATGATCCTCATCCATTGCCAACAGGATCACCTTCAACTTTTTCTTCAAGAAGAAACTGATCAGATTAAACATGAAAGCCACATGCTTGTCATCCTTACCCAAGGCCAACAAGCTAATAATCCGCATCTGCCCTCGCTGGCTGCCCACTTGCAGGCTTGCCACCGTATTGCGCGAAGGCAACATCAAGGTTTCCGCCGAACCGGAGCGCGTCAACATCTTGCGATCCAGCTTCTCCAACATCGGCAATTTCTGCATTGGCAAACCCAGCAAATCATCCTGTGTCTTGAGACGACCATCGCGGAAATCCATAATCCCGGCAATGCTGATACCCAACAACAGGGCAATGATGCCCCCCATGCTCAGGTTGACGAGGTAATTCGGCGAATAGGCAAACTGGGGAACCGATGCCTTTTCCAACACGGAAATATTGTTCAGGTTGACGCCGCTGGCAACATCAATTTCTTTCAGACGTTTCAGCAGACTCTCGTACATCGCTTTTTCGACTTCCAGATCCCGAGTCAGCTTGCCATAAGCCGCCATGTTTTGCAGGTAGCCCTGATACTGCTTGCTGGACTTTTCCAGCATCCGTTTCATTTCAGCTTCCTGCTTTTTGCGGGATTCGTAATTCAGTTGCAGGTTTTTCTTGAAGCTGCCGGATTCTGCCGCCAGCTTTTTGTCAATTTCGGCAATTTGCTCGTGCAGTTGCAGCATATCAGGGTAGTTGGGCTTGAAGGTCTTCAGGTTCTTTTCGTATTCTGCCTGTAATTCAGCCTGCCGCCCTTTCAGTTGCTGCACGAAATTGTTGTCGAGAACGGCACTCGTGCTGCCCACATCACCCGCCCCTTTTTGCAGGGCTGCCTCAGCCGCTACCCGTTCCTTCTCCGCCAGCATCATCTCCTGATTGAGCTTGACCACGCTGTCGAGGTAAGGGTTGGTGTCATCCTTGGTGACCACTAGCTCTTTTTGGGCGGCAAACTGCTGCACATTGTCTTCGGTCTGCTGCAAGGACTGCCGCGCTGTATCAATTTTTCCCAGCACCGCTGTTTGGCTTGCTTGACGCTGGCATCATAAGGCTTCACCGTTGAAATGCACGTATTCATCCACGAAGGTATTGGCAACCTGTGCCGCCAACGCCTTGTCTGGGGCAGAAAAGCTGACGTAGACAATTTGCGAGTTCTCTACCGGGGAAACCTTCAATTGCTCCCCGAACAGCTTAAGCAATTCTGCCCGGCTTCTTTCTGGGTAAGCGGCAGCGGCCTGCCCCGCTGCACCACCAAATAAGGTCCTTGCGGGCAATTTGCTCCATTTTCAAGCCAAGTTTATCAATCACCCGCTCGGACAAGGTTTGCCCTGCAAGGATTTCATACTGGGTTTTGTAAAAAGACGTTTCATTCAGCTTCAAGCCTTCGCCCGTACTGGTCACATCCAAAAACTGCCGGGTATCCGGTGCCAATTGCAACGCAGCAGTGGCCTTATACATAGGTTGCGTCTGAAACGTCAATGCTGCCACACTGGCAAACACCAGCACACTGACCAGCAGGATTAGCCACTTGCGATAAGCAATGGTCACTAATAATCTATACATGAATCAAGCCCTTAAATTCAATCTCATTGTGATGCAGAAGGTTAGCCCCACCTGCAACGGTCGCTGTGTACTGGTGGAACGGCAAGCCTCCGCAGCCCCCAACAAACTGTTCCTGAACGCTGTCAGCACCGGAACCTTACTTTTCGGGTTGTTGAAATCCCACTGTTTCACCGCCGTATCCACTTGGGCGAGAACCTGAGCCGCTTTTACGCCCCCCGTACCCGCAGCCGCTGCACAGGCTTTGACCTGCCCCAGCAATTGCATGTCATCCAACCCTTCGCGGAACATTTCCATGCGCAAGGAGGACAATACCCGGCGGTTCTGCTCATCCCAATAGAACAGCGTGCCACGTTCTTCACGCCCAGTTTCGCCTTCGGACTGATTCAGTGCGCCGTTACCCCAGTTGGCTACCGACCAGAAGTGATAGCCATCCAGCCCGAAATAGCCCATCAGCCAACCGATATTCCTGCTGCGTAACGGGTTTGCCGTAATATCATGCAGGTAGTTGGCATACAGGTAAATACTGTCGTTTTGTTGGCGTACTTTCTTAACCACGCCATCATTCAACGTGTTGATGTTGACTGTCCAAATGTCAGCGACATCCCCCAAACCAGCGGCAGGTTCTTCGGTCAATTCCAATGGCACACCACTGGCACACTTTTTCAGCCCACCATAACCATATTCCACTTCCGCATAGTTTCCCGGCACCGGCTCATCCCACAACTTGTAGGTAAACACGTTGTGCGCTCTGGCATTGCTTTTCATGCGGACAAGTGACTGGGATACATAGTCACATTCGTCCTGCAACCAGCGTTCGCGGCTAATGCCGTCTGCCAACAAGGTATCCGCCAGCGTTTTCTTGCGGGTAAACAATATGCGCGGCGACATACGGATGTACTGGAAATTATCCAGCGCATAATTTTCGACCTTCCCCAATGTTGCCTTCTTGAACAATGTTTTGGGTAATACCAGCCCGGTAAAATCATAGCCACGCATTTTCTCCAACAATGCCAGTACGATGTCATCCGGCACATCGTCACGCTTGAACAGCAAGTTGCCTTGCAGGTTAATGCTTGGCTTCTCCAGCGTGGCCGAGTGGACGATGAGTTTTACCTCACCGTTATGGATGGTCTGCCCGTTGGCGGTTGCCTGCATATTCCAGCGGTATGTCCCGGCGGCTGTACCCGCTGGTACGGTAGCCTTGAGCAAAAACTGGCTATTTACACTGCTAGGGTAGACCATACCACTGGCATCTGGTTCCACCAAGGCATCCATCACCCCGCCATTCACATCCCCTTGCATCACCTGATACCACTTGAAGGTGATCTTCGACGCTATCCAGCGGCGACAAATTGAGGTGGAATGCCTTGCCCTGCATCCCGCCTGCCTGTAATACCAGCGATTCGGATTCGTTGATGGCAGTTTCCAGCACAATGGGGAACTCGACACCAACCAGCTTGCCGTTTCAGGGGCAAACTGTTCCAGCGTGCCAACCTGAGCTGCCATGCCCCCCAATGCTGCCGTTCCTGATGCTGATGCTGCCGCCCCCGCTTCTGCCGCTGGTTTGCACCCCATCAACGACAACAACAAGACCAAACCCAGATAATGCCGCAATGCATATTTTTTCATGACACTCTCCTACTCATTATTCACACACAGACAGGAGCGGATTTACCCCGATACAAACGGCTTACATGCCCCAGCACCACCAGATTCTGAATCACCAGAACCACACCCGTTGCCAACGCACTGCCAAGCAATCCCCACCATGCGGTCAGCAGCATGGCTGCGACCATTGCAAACAATCCGGTGAGGATGGTGATATTACGCAACAGCTTTTCCTGTTCCACCATCACCAACAACTGCGCAATTGGCCCAGTCACCGCATTGACGAAATACCCTATCGAGAGAATTACCAGAATCAACCAGTAATCCTCATAACCTTTACCAAAAAATCCCATCAACCAAGGCGACAACAAACAAATGCCAAGGAACACCGGCAAGGCATACAGCGTCGACAAACGCATGGACTGCATCAGCAACGGCCAAATACCGTCATGCCCAGCCTGCTTATGCAAAGCTGCAAATTTCGGCGACACCACCCGACTAACCGATTGCAAGATCAATCCCAAGGAAGCCGCTGTACGATGCGCTACCGCCAATGCCGCCACTTCCCCAGCCGGTAGCCAGATGCCTGTTGTTACCTGCCCAGACCAACGCATCGCATGATTCATCATCAACACTAACAACAAGGGCATAGCCGGTTGCAATAATTCGCTGGCGCTAATGCGATGCACGTATTCCGCTGCACGATTCCGGCCTTTCTGCTGGTATTTGCGTACCAGCCACAACCCAACCCCCATTGCCAGCAGATTTCCGCACAGGAAAAACCACGCCATCTGACCTGCATCGTGAATACCCTGCCATAGCAGAAACACCCCACCGACCAACAATGAACCCGCCGGAGCAACAAAATTCTGCACCAGCACCGCCATCATCGGCTTATTCTGTCCTTCAAGAATATTGCCGCACGCCAGATACAGCGTCACCGGCACGATGGAAAGCGCCATCACCGCCAGTACATCCGCCAGTCGTTCCTTGTGAAACAGCAGTGTTGCCAGCAAGTCCGCTGACAGAAACAATGCAATGCTCACCACTACCGCAGCCATTAACGACCACAACAAGCCCGTCGTAATCACACTGCCCCGAAACAAACCCTCTTGCACCTGATCATGCCCCGCCAGCAAGCGCACCATCACCCGATTCAAGCCCAGCGAACTCGCCGCCGATAAAATCGAAATGCCCACAAACGACAGGAAAAACAAGCCGGACTCTTGCTGCTCCAGATTCCGCGATGCCAGCGCAAAAAACAGGATCAACGCCCCCGCTGACAACACCCGCAATACCAAGGTTTTGCCTGCCTGCCGTGCCAATTTCTTGCGCCCATCACTCATGCCAGATACCCCAAGCGCCACATCATTGGTAAGGACAGCACCCAAAACAGCGGACGGTAATACCACGGCAGTTTTGTTTGCCATTCAAAATCCGGTTTCAAACGGATATTTTTCTCGAAACGCAAACGGTTGCCGCCAATATTGTGTGCAGCGGATACACTCTGTTCGCCGTGTAATACCGCTTGAAGTTCGCGGGTTTCAATACCCAAAAAACTACCCAGTTTGGCAATGGTTTTATCGGGATCAGTCACCAACTCTTCGTAAGTCAGGTGCAGGTAATTCTCAACCGGAAGCTGTTTTTTCAGGGAAAAAGCCTGCTGATTAGCCACATTCCAACCCATGATGGCACGAATCGCCCGCACCAGACGCGGCGCTTCCCGCTTCGTCCATTCCGGGCTACCCAGCTTTTTCAGCACTGACCACAGCACCCCACGCCCATCGCGGGATAGGTGAATCAACTTGACGTTGCAACCCGCCGCCATCAATAAAGCCGGGCGGTAAAAAGAGGCTTTGGAAGATTTGGAAGAATCGAGGATGTAACGCGCCCCCGCTTGTTGCGCTTTTGCCGCCACTTTTGCCAACAACTGCTGTTGCAACAAACGGTATTCGTCACGCATTGCCGGAGTAACTTTGCCCTGCCACCACACGACGTTTTTCCACCGCACGGCACAGCTTTTCCATACCGGCGCAATCTTCCTGACGAATACCCAAGTCATTCAGGATTTCGCCCCAGAAACGCACAATCCGTCACGCCCTGCCCACACGAACAGGTATGACCTTCCGCGCCCCATTTGAACAGGTTGCTCATTGCCCCCGCGCCATACACGTCTGGGGAAGCACCCAGCACAATGTCCAAAAAGGTCGAGCCACTGCGCCCGTAGCCTGCGATGTAAATCAGATCCACTGCTGGGTTCATGGTGCGTCATACCCCCATGCCGTCAAACGCTCGCCCGCCACACGCTGGATGGTTTGCACATCCTCAGCATTCAAGCGTTTCAGGCTGGAAGCGTTCATGTTTTTGACCGTCGAGTTATAGCCCGTCACATCCAGGGTCTGCTGACCAATGTCCAGCAAGGGTTCGGAGGCAATCCCAAGGAATTGGCACACATCTGCCACCACCTTATCGGTATTTTCCGCCAAATCTTCGTATTTGACCGTCAGGAAATGCTTGAAATCAGTTGCATTGGAAGACACATATTGGTCACTTTCAAGCCACTGTTCCGCACACAATTCCAGCGGGTATTTATCACCGGCTACCGGTGTTGCCCACTTCTTCAAATCAGACTTGCGGCGAATGCCTTCCGCCACCGCATAACCATTACGCACGATGTAGATGAAGTACGCAGGCTGGAAATGCTTTTCCAGAAACTTGATCCGCGCCGCATTGGAGATCGACTTTTCCAGAAAGATCGGCTTGCGACCGTCATACCAGAAGCCCCACTGGCGCTTGATGCGGGTAGCAAGATCAGCAGCGGTGTTTTCATCCTGCTCAATTTCCGCCAAACACTTGTGCCACATACGTACCCAGCCGCACGCTTCCGGCGTTTTCATGCCATCGGTGAGGAACGCGCCTTCGGTGGGCAAGGACGCAATCTCCGGGTGTTTCGACAAAATGGTACTCAGCAAGGTCGTGCCGGAATTGTAACAGCCGATCACAAATACCCATTTCTGCGGGCTAGCTTCCGGCCCCACCAGATTGGCAACCGTCTTGCCGAAGGCACTTCTGCCCAGACGGGCTTTTGCTTTTTTGATGAATTTCTCAGCCATTGCTCACGGCACTCCAGTATTCGTGTTGCGTCAGGTTACGTAACCGCCCTGCGCGGATGTGGCTCTGCTGCATGAGCCAGTACTTGATCAAACAGTTCTTTTTGCCCCAGCCCGTCGATCATATTGTGCGGATGCATCCACACATGCACCACTTGCCCGTGTGCAACCGCGTGGTCGATCATCGCTTTCCAACGTTTCACCACCATGAAATCCGGCGGGATTCTGAATTTACGGCGAAAAGCCAACAGACTTCCACCCGGAATTTTCAGCGGCTCACCCGCTTGAGCATGAGGCTCGGACACTTGCGGCTGGGTATAGCGCAATACTTCCGCTTTCCAGCGCGGTTGCAGCCCGTAATACAACGGCGTATCGCGGTAAGCACGAATCCCCGCCTCCGCCAGCAAATCGGTAAAACCGACCCGATTGCGCGGGAAAATCAGCGTGGACACATCCACACCTTTCCAGCCTGCCCATGCACGGATACCATCCAATTCCTTGCGAATATCGTCACGGCTCACCGTCGCCTCATCAAACGGCAAATGGGTAAAACCGTGGGTGGCAATTTCGTGCTGTGGCAATGCCCGCACTGCCTCAAACGCCTGCTGGACAGAACCAGCCATCGGCATTGCCCTGCTCCACCACTTGCTGTTTAAAACGGGCAAGCCAATTCGCACCGCCAAACTGACGGTCTGAAAACCACGCTTGATGCTGCCTGAAATTCCTCCAGCGCCAAGGTAAACGCACTCACAAAGGCAAATGTCGCCTTCACGTCATGCTGGTCCAGCAACTGGAGAATATCCTGATAAGCCCGTAACAGGTTTGCGTTGGAGAACCACCGATCATGGTATTCCCCAGCCCGATCCGCAAACCCCCACTTGCCTTCGCAATCAAACGAGACAATGAAACATGCATCCTCGCATTATTTAAAGCCCACTAAATAATCGACCGACGCTTACGCTCCGGCACAAAACGGCTGGCAACAAACAGTGCCAACGCCATGTAAATCGAAATATATTCGTTGTAAAAACCTCGGTAGAGGTTTTGCTCGACAAATACACTCAGCCAGCAGGTTACTAGCCATAAAATCACGGGAGTCTTCCCTTCGACTTCGCTCAGGGAACGAGAGGGTTCTTCCACAAACTGCTAACGATCAGCCACAGGAAAAATCCGTACACAAACAGCAGCGCCAGCAAGCCCACAATTCCGTTGGATGCCAATTGATCCAGAAACAGGTTGTGGATGATATGGGTTTTACCGATTTCATTTTCGATAAACACATTCCCATGCCCCTGCCCCAAGATAAAACTGGCACCACTGGCATCCAATGCCTGTTCCGCCCCGAGGAAACGCCCGGAAACGGTACGCGCTTGCACGCCTTCGCCCACAAATCCACCCAATAGCAGATCGCCCAACGGTGAAAAGAACAACACAGCCAACAGCGCGGTGATTCCCAGCAAATAGAACGCCAAATAGCGACTGCGGATCGCGTAATACACCGTCAGAAACGCCAAGCCCATGAACAGCCCCAGCCATCCGCTACGTGATTGCATAATCACAATGGCAAATCCAATCACCAATAACAGCAACCAGCGCCACGATTTTTTCAGATAATCCGTCAAACCGCTGATCAACAACAGAGTAAATGCAGGGATCAACAGTGTACCCAACTTGCCATCACTGAGCGGCACGCCCGTGGCTTTCCGAAACGGCATCCGCGTACCAAACAAGCGTCGCCCTTCTTCCGATGGAAAACCATACGAAATAAACCCAAAACCTTCCAGAATGATCATGACCGACACCAGCACAGCACTGAATAACAATACCTGCATGACCAGCCGGACACCCTGTTCACCGTGCGTTTGCAAGTAAGCCGCGACCAGTAAAATCACCATCAAAGACGTGATACGCCCAAATGCATAGCGGAATTCCTGAACAGCACCAAACTGCACACCGTTCAATAAATCCAATAAAATCAGTAATAAGAAACAACCCAGCATTACGGTTGTCGGCGCATCCATCACCAGATCACGTGTTTTGGTCATTGCCATCAGCAACAAATAACCAAACAGCAATACCACCGACACCGGCGCAAGAATCCCTAATGCCGTTTTCGGCATGGGGAAAAACGGAATAATGAACAACAGCAGCAACACACCCCAATCATACCAACGCCCATAGGCAATGGCAGATGGTCTGGTGGTGGCAGATAGACTCAGCATGTAACCCTAACCTGCCAGCTCAAAGTGAACTGGACACGCAAAGCTCTCCAAAATAGGTCTAATCATCTGTAACTCAATCTCCGTCAAGGTGTCTTTCCAGAAAAAACGTTCCCCTTCGGTCAAGTAATTACCCATGTCTTTCGCCCCATGCAAAGTGCGATGGGTCGTCATTGACGGGGTAAACAACCACGAGGGGTGCAAGCTGCGACCTTCATGCCCAAGGAAGGTCAACATACGTGCCGTTTCGACAAACGGATCGCGGTAAAGTTTTTCATACTCCAGCAGATACACATCATCTGCCAGTAAATCTTTCAGCAATAACTCATGTGTCACCGCCCACATTAGCGCGGCTTTTTCCAACTCAGAAGTAACTTTGCCCAACCAGAAACGCTTATCTTGAATGGATGCGCCAGCCAATGCCTCATTATTGAAGGTTTCCGCCACAAATTTGGCGTAATGTTCTTCAAAGCCGAACTCCAGCCAGAAGCGTGAACGTTTCTTGATGGAAGCCAACACCGACAACGGGTGACGGATCACGAACAGGAGTTTATGCTTATTTTCTCGCCGAAACCACGGCAACATGCCATTTAAGCGGATTTCCTTGAAACCGAGGATGGCGCATTCACGCCACAAGGTTTCTTCAAATACTGGGTCAGAATGGTCTAAGTCCTTGGGTAAATGGTTGCGTAACAACCAACGATTCCGAATTTCACCCTGCATTGCCGCCGTCGAATGCCGCAATGCTTCCCCAAACATCCCCTTATCACCGCTGGCGTAGGCAAAACGGTAAGCATCCTTGTCCTGCACCGCCGGATGAAACGGTTCAAACAATACCAACCCGCCGAGGCTTTTGGACACAATGTCGGATACCCACGTGGTTCCCGAACGCCCAAAGCCCATGATCACGACAGGTTTAGTGGCACTCATTACACTTCCCCGCTGCCCTTGCGGGCTACCTTCCAGAAGGTCGCCAGAATCACCCAAACATATTGCCATGCGTTAAACCGCCCGTTGAAATATTGCAGGTCATACGGAATTTTCGCCAATTGCTCTTCTACTGTAGAACCGTATGGTGCGTATAACTGCGCCATCCCCGTCAAACCCGGTTTGGCAAGAAAGCGGTAATAATAACGGTGGTTAGCTTTTGCCAATTCCTCGACAAAGCAAGCGCGAATAGGGCGAGGCCCGACCAAAGCCATGTCACCACGCAAAATGTTCCAGATTTGCGGCAACTCATCCAGATGCAGACGGCGCAATAGCCGCCCGATGCGGGTCACCCGTGGGTCATTTTTCTGCGCCCACTGGGGCTTGTCTTGTTCTGCATCCAGCCGCATGGTGCGGAATTTGATGACGTTAAATTCTTGACGGTTCAGCCCCACGCGCTGTTGCACGAAGAATACCGGCCCCCGGCTTTCCAAGCGGATCAATACCGCAATAATGACAAACAATGGCAGTGTCAGTACCAACCCTGCCAAAGCAACGGTAACGTCCGTCAGGCGCATAGCACCCGTAGCATTCGGGACATACCCGCATGTTTCTACCCGAAAATCCCCTGTTATCGCCCGTTCCATGATGGATTCCCCTTAACCCAAATTTCGATACAATTCGACTTTACGGGCAAGCATGGTGCTGAACGTATGCTCGTTACGCAGACGTGTGACATTATCAGCATCATAAATGGCCCCGTTCGCCGCCCGCAGGATTTCCCCTGCTTTCTCTGCCATCGCCCCCAAATCCCCCTGAGGTACGATGAACTGCCCGCTTTGCCCTTTAAACAGTTCCCGTAACCCGGCAACGTCATAAGCAAGCAAGGGTGTCCCCAACAAAATCGCTTCAATCACAATGTTCGGCAGCCCCTCATAGCGCGAGGTCAGCAGCAGCAAATCCGACGCTTCGATCACGTCGTAAACATTGTCGTAAAACCCTGAAAAATGGACGTAAGCACTTAAGCCTTCCGCTTCGACCAACTGACGCAGACGGGCTTCATAGGCACGTTCTTTATCCACCAATGCCTTACCGACGAAAGACAAATGCGCATCCAAGCCCTGCGCCCGCAGGCGCTTGAGGGTTTCGATGGTATGTTCGTGTTGCTTGATCGGTACGATGCGGGCGACATAGGTCAGCAAGTATTCTGGTGATTGCCCGTCGCACAACTGGCGGCGCAGTTGTTCGCGCTCGGTGCTATGCAGTGGTGTGCGGTTGATCAGTGCATCCGGTTTACCCGTGCGGATAATAATGCTGTCGTCTTCATTGCATACGCCGCCGTCGATGTATTCTTGCTTGATTTCATCGCCGATAAATACGAAACGGTCGGTGTGTTTACCCGCCCAGCGTTCAAACCAACGATACGCAGCGCGTTTAGTGGCGGGTAGATGTGCCGGAAAGGTAGGGCCATGCACGGTGTGCAAGATTTGCGGACGGCGTTGCAAACCACCCGCCACCAAGCGCCCCAGAATGCCTGCCTTGGCTTGATGCGTATGCACAATGTCTGGTTGCAGCCCGCCCAACACTGATTTGAGCGACTGGAATGCCTTCAAATCATTGGCTGGGGAAACATGCTTATACAGACCGGGGATAACGATGGTTTCCACCCCTTCAATCGGTGGCGCGTCATTATTTTCCCCAATCAACAAGGAAGTCTGAAACCCTTGCGCCACACACTCCCGCAGGATCGCAGACGTGCGCCGCGTAATGCTGGCACGCTGCTGGAAAGTGGTAAGAATGTGGCAAACATGAGTCACGATGAAAACCTTATAAACGACTAATTATAATTATCTTATTACACGTCGCTTATGACCGATGTGACAGGATTCACACCGTTAAGGTTTCTTTGTCTTGAACTGGGATTTTCTGGATTCAAGGATTGGCAGGATGAAGAATGCCGCCCTCTTCATCCTGCGTCGCTGATAACGGAACCATTCGCGGCAGGCAGCCTGACGACTGAATCATATCAAGCAGACCACCGTAGTATAAAATGGCGCAGAACCAGCTCCAAACACCACCTCGAAGCCGCCATAACTATTAGCGCACAGAGCTGCAATCTCATCCACCTCCTGCTGACCGAAACTCGCAGGAAACCCGACATTAATGCCCGAGCAAACCCTGAAAACCTCTGTAAGGCTGCCCGTATCGAAAACAATCATTGTTGTGCCACAAAACGGTGGGGCTGAGGTTTTATTCACCGCGAAATAAGGCACAGCAGACGTACCTGCCGCCATCACGCCGTATTCATCTTTCAGCACATAATCGAAAGAACCGGGCAACTGGCTATTAGTGGAATAGAAAATGAGTTCATTCGGCTTGCCATCATTGTTCTTATCGAAAAACCCTACCTTCCCATTGGAGGGTTGCCCCTTTATTTCAATGGTTTGCCCCTCTGGTATCGCAGAACACGCGACAGCAAAAGTATCGGCATGAAAGGTGAACTCTGGAAAGGTAGCAGCACAGTCGGCTGCTAACACAATACCGGGGAATGTAGCCATGATAGTTGAAAATAACGCATTCCGTGCATATTTCAGAGCTTGGTACTGGATATTCATTTGATATTTTCTCCCTAATTATTTAATAATTCTCGACTCAAGACTTTAATCTAGGTCAGAATCAGAAAATTCGTTAGGCTCAAATGGATACATTCATTTGGGGGATACCCCTCAAATCCCAGTTCAGACTACCATTTAACCCCCCGGAAAATGCTCTCCGGCTTGATGTTTTCCCGGTACTCCAGCACCTTTCTTCAACATCGACTGCATCACCTCATCCGTCAGGTAATGCGGCTTCACGCCCAGTTCCAGCAAGCCCTGATAGGTGGGGTTGTAGTAATGCTCTTCCAGTTCCTTGCGCGGGTTGTCGATGCTTTTGATCTGGACATCCAAGCCCAACGCAGCACCCGCCGTTTGCACCTTTTCCGCCAATTGATTGACGCTGAATGTTTCCATGATCTGGTTAAAAATGCGCAATTCGCCCGCTTTGGCAGGCGAGACTTCCGACTGGTGTACGCATTGCAAGGTATCACGGATATTCAAATAGCCACGGGTCTGCCCACCCTTGCCATACACCGTCAGCGGGTAGCCAACCACCGCTTGCACGATAAAGCGGTTGATCACCGTGCCAAACAATTCGTCGTAATTGAAGATGGTTTTCAGACGCTCATCAATCACTGATTCGTCGGTTTCCATGCCGTAAACCGGGCCTTGCATCAGGTCAGTCACCCGCAAACCCCACATTCGCACCCCAAACCAGAACAGGTCGGTATCCATGATCTTGGTGGTGTGGTACAGCGAACCGGCTTGGCGTGGGAACAGGAATTTATCCTTGCGTCCCTTATGCTCCACATCCAACCAACCTTCTTCGATGTCGATATTCGGCGTGCCGTATTCGCCCATTGTCCCCAGCTTAACGATGTGGGTATCGCGGGCAAAATCACGCACTGCAAACATCAGGTTATTCGTCACCAGCAAGTTATTACTGAGGGTGAAATGCGCGGTCTGGTAATCCATGATTGAATACGGCGCAGAAGGCTGTTCGGCATAATGCACGACTGTTTCGGGAATACCCGTGAAAGCCGGATTCACTGCCCACTGGTATTTCACCCGCCCATCAAACAGGGAGCGCATCACTTCCGGTTCAGTCAAATTGCCAATAACGACCTTGATTTCATAGCCAGTCCTTTCGTGCCAGATACGCGCCCGTTCGATCAAATTTGGCACGGGATATAACATCGTTACATCAATGCTATCCACCACCTGACGGCGGAAATAATTATCGACCACGGTAACAGCATAGCCCCGCGCCGAGAAATACATCGCGGTAGGCCAGCCCAGATAGCCATCACCACCCAGAATCAGTACATGCTTCATGCTTTTTCCTCCTTGTCGCCCGGCCAGTAGCGTTGGCTGGTACTTTCCGTGGGCGCTTGTAACAGGTTCTTGTCGCGCAAAAATTGTTTGACTTCAGACACTGACAACGCCGATTCGTTGGCTGAAATGTACGGGTTATCCACCGTCGCATTGATAATGCCGGGGTAGTCATAAGGGATGTCGTGGTAAATACCCCGGAACGCAGGCATCACACTGAAATAGCGTTCCATTTCCACCGCACGCCGAGTTTCCTCATCGCTCATCAGCTCTTCGTAGAGCTTTTCGCCCGGTTTCGTACCGATTTCGACGATTTCAATCTCAGACGGTTGCTTGCCGTAATGCGGCGCAAGCTCTTCAATCATTGCCACTGCCAGATCGTAAATGCGGATAATCGGCATTTTGGTGATGAACACTTCCCCACCCTGCGCGTACTGTGCCGAATCCAGCACCAATTGCACCGACTCCTCAATACTCATGACGAAACGGGTCATTTCCCGGTGCGTCAGCGTAATCGGCCCACCTTTGGCAATCTGGTTGTGAAAAATCGGCAACACCGAGCCATTAGAACCCAACACATTACCAAAACGGGTAGAAGCAAAAATCGGCCCTTGCCCACGCTTATTGCTGTTGGCAGCGGTCATCAAGCGTTCACCCATCAGCTTGGATGTACCCATCACATTGGTCGGGTTCACCGCCTTGTCGGAACTGGTGAAAATGACTTTTTCCACTCCGTTGGCATTGGCAGCGGCAATAATATTCTGCACCCCGTGGATATTGGTTTGCACCGCTTGTTCGGGTGAACGCTCACACAAGATCACATGCTTGAGGGCGGCAGCATGGAACACAATGTCGATGCCACGCATTCTGCTGTTCATTTCATCCCGATCACGCACATCCGCCACGAAAAACCGCGCACGGCTATCAGCGAGGTATTGCTGGTCGAGGAAAAACAGGTTGCTCTCGTTATTGTCGATGCCAATCACTTCCTCCGGGTCGTACTTCCCGTCTAACAACAATTGCCTGATCAACTCGGCACCGACCGTACCGCACGCCCCTGTAACCAGAATGCGTTTACCCTTAAAAAGTTTTGCCATAATTTACTTCCTGCTATCCGTAAAATACCGTGCTGTGCGTTCCAAACCATCATCCAGACTGACCCTGCATGTCCAGCCGAGCTGACGTTCCGCTTTGCTGGTATCCGAAAAATTCCGCATCACGTCGCCCAACCGTGCTTCGCCATTGATCATTTTAACATCATTGACACCTTGACTGCGCAAAACGTTCAATAATTTCTCGGTCATCTCCCCCACGGTAGTTTCGCGGTTGCTGGCAATCTGGAAGATTTCACCGCCAACGTTAGGGGTCGTAGCCGCTAATACTACGGCATCAATCAGGTCGTCAATGTAAATGAAATCACGGGTTTGCTGCCCACTACCGTAGATTTCCAACGTCTCACCCGCCAAGGCTTGGCGGATGAATTTAGCCACCACACTGCTTTTGTGTTTGGAGCCGGGGCCGTACACATTACCAAAACGCAGCACCACGGTTTCCACGCCAAAACTGCGTTTGTAAGCCGAGCAATAACCTTCGCCCGCCAGCTTGCTTGCGCCGTAGGGTGATACCGGATGAGGAGCCATTTCCTCATGTATCGGCGGAATCACTTCACCGGCTGGCGCACCGCTGGAGGCAAAAATGAAATGCTTCACCTTGTTGATGCGTGCTGCTTCCAGATAGTTAAACGTGCCGATGACGTTGGCGTAACAGTCGGAACGCGGGTCTTCTACCGATGGGCCAACGCCGGTATTGGCAGCGAAGTGGACGATCACATCCATCCCCGCTGTGGCCGTCAGTCGCCAATTTCTCATCGAGAATGTCGCCGACCAGCAATTGCACCGTACCTTGCAGCATTTAGACGCGATTGACCCGCCTGATTCGCGGTGATTTCTTGAAAATCGCACACCAACCCTAAATCATCGCGTGTGCCGACACTCAGGTTGTCGAGGACGCGAATACTGTGTCCGCCGGTTTGCAGCAACCGTTGGATAAGGCTAGTGCCAAGAAAACCGCAGCCGCCCGTAATTAACCAATTCATATCATATTACCTTTTAATAAAGCCCAAGATTTTCCAGCTTCAACAATAAACGGTGAGCGCACTCATCCGGGGAAATATCACTGGTATCCAGTACCACTTCTGGGTGTTGTGGCACTTCATACGGGTCATCAATGCCCGTGAAGCCTTTGAGCAAACCCGCCCGCGCTTTGGCGTACAAGCCTTTGCGGTCACGCCGTTCACACTCTTCAATCGGGGTTGCCACATGCACTTCCAGAAAGCCACCAACCGCACTTACCATCTCCCTGACTTCGCGGCGAATATGGGTGTAGGGCGCAATCGGGGCGCAAATCGCAATCCCACCATTTTTAGTGATTTCACTCGCCACAAAACCGATACGGCGGATATTGAGGTCGCGGTGTTCTTTGGAAAAGCTCAGTTCACTCGACAGGTTTTTGCGCACCACGTCGCCATCCAGCAGCGTAACAGGTCGTCCACCCATTTCTAGCAACTTGACCCGCAAGGCATTGGCAACGGTGGATTTGCCCGAACCGGAAAGCCCAGTGAAAAACACTGTGAAGCCTTGTTTGTAGCGCGGTGGGTAAGACTTTTTCAGTTCACGGATAATATCCGGGTAGGAAAACCAATCGGGGAACGACAAGTTTTCATCCAGCCGTTGCCAGAAGCGGGCAGGCGTGATGTGGGAAACGCGATCCCCTTCCACCAGTTCGCTGTCTTGGACGTAGCCACCCCGTTCCTGCATGTAATACACGCGCTCTGGGGTGACGATGTGGATGCCGATTTCTGCCTCGAATGCCTTTGCCAATTGCTGGGCGGCATAGGGTGCGTAGAATGGGGCTTGCCCTTCCACGGCTTCCGGGCTGGCATGGCTGGGGCTGACAATGAAATGGGTGCAGCCGTAATTTTTACGGATCAGGGCGTGCCATAAAGCTTCACGCGGGCCTGCCAGCCGTACTGCCAGTGGCAGCAAACCAAACATGGTGGTCTGGTCAGAATATTCGCGCAAGATGTGTTCATAGCAACGTACCCGCGTGAAATGGTCGATGCGTGATTCCACCCCACCCAAACCAACCGTAGGCTGGATCAGCAAGTTGGCTTCGACGCTACGGGCAGCACGGAAAGTCATCGCTTGCTCGGCTTGATGCATCACATGACAGGTGTGGTAGCCGACAACTTGCCGCCAACCCAGTTTGCGGAACAGGGTTTTCAGTTCAGCAGGGGTGTGGCGGTATTGGCGGTAGTCGTAGTGTAGCGGGAGTTCTACGGCTTGCAGTTGCCCACCGAGGTAAACGCTATCGGTGCGATGCAGCAGGTAAGCAACGCCGGGGTGATCTGGGCTGGTTGTACCGAACACAGCTTGTGCTTCTAGCTGTTTGTCGGGTGTCCAGCGGTCTTCTAGCGTCAGGATGGCAATCAGCACGCCTTCGCTGTCACGCAGGGCGATTTGCTGATTGAGTTCCAACGATGCGGCGAAGGCTGGGGTTACGTCCAGCGTGATGGGCATTGACCATACTTGCCCGTCAGCAAGACGCATCCGTTCCAGTACGCTGTGGTAATCTGCTTGGCAGAGGAATCCCGTTAGCGGGGCGAATGCGCCGTTGAGCAACAGTTCGATGTCGCACAGTTGGCGGGGAGTTAGATCCCATGACGGCAAGCCCTTGGCTGTCATGGAGATTGCGTGTTTATTCATGAATGAAATTTAGCCCTAATCAGGTTGTAAAAGCCCCGTCACCCACTGCAACTGTTTGGGTAAACAAACTCGCTGCAAATCGTAATGCTGTTCCACAAAATGGCGGGCATTCTGCCCTAAACGGACACATTCTAGCGGATTTTCAAGCAGCTTAACCACTTCATCACTCAAACCCTTAACATCAAAAAAGTCTACCATCCGACCTGTCTCGCCATGCGTTATCACTTCACGCACTGGCTGGGTATCACTTGCCACCACCGCACAACCCATACTCATGGCTTCCAACAAACTCCAAGAAAGCACAAACGGATAAGTCAGGTAGACATGCACCGTGGACAATTGCAGCAGCGCAATGAATTGCGGGTAGGGAAGTTTGCCAACAAAATGAATCCGTGACAGCGGCAATGAATCTTGCACTTCACGCAAAAAAACCTCCCGCCATGTTGTGCCTGCCGGTGGTTTTGCCCCATACCCACCTTCGTCCCCACCCACGATCAATACCCGTGCGTTGGGGCGGTGAGCCAATATTTCCGGCAATGCCCGCATAAAGACATGATAGCCACGGTAAGGTTCCAGCGTGCGGTTAACGAATGTAATTACTTCATCCTGACGTGACAATTGCACCCCGTTGCCCAATGTCAGCGTGACCTGCGGGTTGGGTTTGAGTGTGTGGGTGTCAATGCCGTCATGTACTACGGTAATTTTGTCACGGAATGGCAGGGGGAAGGTATCTGCTTGCCAACGAGTTGGGGAAATGCCTGCATCAGCCATTTGGAGGTGCAACAAATTATTCAGGTTTTTCATCTGGGTACGGGCATTTTCCAGCTCCGGCGACTCGCAGGGGAATTCCGGGTCAAAACCTACATCGCCACCTTCCACACAGTAAAAAAACTCGCTGTAGAGGGCAAGTTTGGCTGTTGGCCAGACTTCTTTCAGGAACAAGCTTTCCCCCCAGCCGGGGTGGGCAATGATAAGGTCAGGCTGAAAACCATCCGCCCGCAGTTGGATGGCTGCTCGCAACGCCGCTTCACCACGGATAACCTTGGTTTCAGTGTCGGACACCCACGGGTGAATGCCCAACGTTGAGGCACGCGCAACGGTGTATTGGATAATTCGTACACCGTTCCACATGGAGGGCAGTTCCTTGCGCAGGGTCAAAGCTGTTACCTCATAGCTTTGGGCAACGAGGGCGGGGGCAAGATGTTTGAACTGAGCCGGAAAGTTTTGGTGGACGAGCAGAATTTTCATTGCCTAGAAAGCCATGCATCACACAACGCATCAGGGTTCCCTTGCGGATCAATATCCAACAATAAATACTGCCATCCTTGAAAATTTACAGCAATGACAATATCACGATGATTTCCCCCTACATTCAAAAACCTTCTCTGCATCGACATGGCATTCCTCATTATGTATTAGCCCAACGCCCCACCATCACGCAATATCGGTAAAACCTCTGCACGCCACGCCTGTTCCATTTCATGCAGGCGGGCTTTCATCGCATCCCCTGTTAACTCGTTGCCACCGTGGCGGATATTCAAACCACGGGCTTCAAACTGCTCAGCAACATAATTAACTAGACTGGCTGGCGACTCAACTTCCCCCGTTTCCAAGGCCGCACTGTAAAACATCAGGGCTGGCATCGCCAATGTTGCCGCCGCTTTTGCCCGTGGCAATGCCACATAAGTCCCCGTAGCACCACCGAATGCCTGAGAAGCCAACAACCTGTTCAAGCGCAAAGCAGAAGGTGCAACATCCACAGTCTCAAAATGCCTGCTGACCATGCCATCATGACTTAACAGCATCAATGCCTGAATAAGCTCTTTTGCCGAAACCCCCACCACTTGTTGGAGATCCCCAAACCCCATCGGCTGCTGTCCCAATGCATCCATGATAGGACGGTAAACCTCCTGCTTCCCCGTCACCGTACCAATCGCCAGACCAAACTCAAACTTATGGTCTGCGGGGGCTGGTTTACGCGCCATCCAGCGGGTTGAGCGGAAGAAGTGGGTTTGCTTTGCACCATCCAGTTTATCCGTAATGCCGCGCATATACATATCCTTCCTGAACATCGTATTCAGCGTGACATCCTTGAACAACTCACGCACATTGACATCCGGTATCTTTTGCAGGAACTGGCTAGCCTTTTCTGGCATAAACTGCGGGATATAAGCCGAGGCTGTGGAAGCTTCACCGATAAAATCTAGTTTAGCGGAAGCCATATACTCCGCTATTTCCGTAAAGTAAAACGCCCGCCAACCTTCATGGAAGTATTCATGAACCAGATAATGCTTATCTTTTGAGGACAGTATTTCCAGACGCTTCTGGATAACCTCTTTATTCAGTGCAAAGAAACGTGGCCCAACCGTTTCCAGTTCTTTGATAAGTTGTACGGACTGCTCAAAACGGCTAATGCTGTTGCCCGAAAATAGTTTGCCCGCCGCAAACAACATTTTCTGGATAGGTTCACCCATCGACCAACCGGGTTTGGCATTATAACTGTTATAAACCATCCCGCCTGACCTTAAATGGCGGGCGCAAATATCAATGATATGCTGGCGGTTATCATCCGAAACCCAAGTAAAAATGCCATGCAAGACAATGAAATCGCACTCCGGCAACAGGCTGGAGTCTTCCGCAATCTGAGAAAAACTCTTTTCCAGAAAGACTATATTGGTCAGCCCCGCTTCAGCCGCCAGATGACGCGCCCGTGCAATATGCGAAGGGTTGAAGTCAACGGCATAAAACTTTCCTTGCGGATAATTTGCCGCCATGATCAATGCCGTCATCCCCTGACCGCAGCCCAACTCACAATAGGTAAAGCCCTTTTCCAAATGAATCGGCGCAACCCCGTGGGTGGCTGCACACAGGTTCAGGAAATCCGGTTCCTGTTCGCGGTAATAGCCAGTAGTGTATTCAATATCCGACTCATAGCCTTCCATCCATGCTTGCATTGCTTCGCCCCTTCAATAAAATATTAGCCCGAAAAATAAAACCCAAAATATCAAAACCAATCAATCTTCATTAAACGCATGGTTGATCATGCTGGTTGCCGGTTTCAGCAAATAATCCAGAAACGTGCGTTCGCCTGTCTTGATCATCACTTCTGCTGGCATTCCCTGCACCAACTCCAGTTTATGCTTTGCCAGATCAGCCATACCTTCTGGCTTGATTCTGACTTTCGCCACATAGAACTGCTGCCCACTAGCTTTATCTGGCACGGTGTCTGCTGAAACCACCAATACTTCCCCCGGTATCGCCTGCATAAAGGAAGATGCGGCTCCAAACGCCGAGAAATTGATATTCGCATCCAACCCCGGTTGTACCTTATCAATATCAGTAACGGCAACTTGCGCTTCCACGTCAAAGGAGTCAATTTTGGGCACAATCTCCAGAATACTCGCACCTGGAGCCACCACTCCACCTTTAGTATGGTAGGCCAGATTTACCACTGTGCCTGCCTTGGGAGCCGTCAGCACTGTCCGTTCCAATCGCTCTGATGATGCCCCCAAACGGGTACGCAAATCGGCAATGTTCAAGCGCACTTCTGCCAGCTTACCTGCCACTTCCTTCTTACGGTTATTATCTTGAAGTATCAGTTGCTGTTGTGCCTCTCCCATCTGCACCTTAATGCTGGCCTGCTGTGACTCCAGTTCGGAAATCGCGGTATCCACCCCCAGACGCTTGCGCTCCGTCTCATTCAGTTGCATCTTGCTGATTAGCTTGCGGTCGAACAGCGCCTGTAACTCACCCACCTCTTTTGCATAAGAAGCCCCCAAAGCACGCTGAGACTCAATCTGCTTTGCTGTCCCCTGAAGCTGTTCTTTCAACTCCCCCAGACGCTGTTGCAAAATGACAATTTCTGAGGTCGTTGCCGCTTTGCTGACTTTGAACTGCTGGCTCTCATCCGCCATGATTTCTGCAGCCCGCTCTTTTGCCTGCGGGCTATCCGTCAGTTCAGACGGGAACTCAAGTACTTGATGCCCCTCCAGTTGCGCATTCAGACGCGCCTCAACCCCCAAAGCACCCAACAACTGCTCATAGCTAATGCTCTGTTCAGCCTGAGCATCGGTCGGGCTGATTGCCATCAGCTTCTGACCCTGCTCAACGTGATCCCCATCTGCCACGAAGATGTCCTCGACTATCCCACCCTCACGGTGCTGGATAACCTGTTTCTTCACATCCACCACCACCCGACCAACCGCCATCGCATAACTACCTAAGGGTGCAAATGCTGACCACAAGGCAAAAATGCCGAACACCAACACTAACACGATCAAGCCCAGACGTTGGTAAGCCCTATCTTCCGTATCCAGTGGAATCACATTGGAGTTTGATTGTGTCTTTACACCAGCAATCGCTGTCGCTGCGGGTACTTTTGCCGTTTCAATTTTTGCCAAGGTTTGCATTATTTTGCCTCCCGTGCGGGTAACTGACTGGTTTTGCTCGCCAGTTGTGCCATAACTTGATCGCGCTCACCAAACAAGGTCACTGACCCGCCGACCAGCACCATGATTTTGTCCGCCTGTTTCAAAATGCCGGGGCGGTGGGAGATAGTCACCACCGTACTGCCCTGTTCTTTCAGGCTTTGCAATGCCTTATACAAGGCAAACTCACCGACTTCATCCAGATTGGAGTTCGGCTCATCCAGCACCACCAGCTTAGGCACCTCGTACAAAGCGCGTGCCAAGCCAATACGCTGGCGTTGCCCGCCGGAAAGCGCCCCACCGCCCGGCCCAATGATCGTTTCATAGGCATTCGGCAGTTGCAGGATCAACTCATGCACCCCCGCCATCTGTGCGGCTGCCAGCACTTTTTCAGCATCCACATCCCCAAAGCGGGCAATATTTTCTGCCACCGTGCCATCAAACAGCTCTACATCCTGCGGCAGGTAACCGATATGTTGGCTCAGTTGGTCACGATCCCAATGGCGCATGTCTGCCCCATCGAGGCGCACTTCACCACCCGCCTGAGGCCACAACCCCAGCAACGCCCGCACCAGTGAGGACTTACCCGCACCACTGGGGCCAATCACCACCAACGACTCGCCAGCCTTGAGACCCATCGTAACGTCACGCAGCACCGCTGCTTTCGCGCCCGGCGGCACTACCGTCAGATGATGCACACCCAACTGCCCTTGTGGGGCTGGCAACGCCATGCGTTCCACATCTTTGGGGTAGCTTTTCAGCAGTGCATCCAAACGCTCCCACGACTGGCGAGCCGATGAAAATTGTTTCCACGCCCCCACCAATTGATCCAGCGGAGCCAAGGCACGCCCCAGCAGTACGGAACCGCCAATCATCATTCCCCCACTCATTTCCCCCTGAATAACCAGATAAGCGCCCACCCCCAAAATCAGGGACTGGTTAAACATACGCAAACTTTTGGATAACGTAGCCAGCACACTGGAACGGTCATTGGCAGCCCCTGTCCACAACAGCGACTCGTTATGTGCCGCCTGCCAACGCCGGAAGATACCTTTCTTAACCCCCAGAGCAGTAGCCACCTCAGCATTACGCAAGCTGCGCTCCAGCAACAAGCGGGATTGTATCGACTTGGCATGGGATGCCTTCATCATCGGTGCAGCGGCTTTATCCACCCACACCGTCAAGGCTGCCGTGACCACCCCAGCGATAATACCGAACCAACCAAACACTGGGTGGAACAGAAACATCACGGCAATGTAAACCGGAAACCACGGCGCATCAAAAAAAGCAAACACCCCAGTACCTGACACAAAACCTTTGACGTTATTCAAGTCACCCATCGGTTCGGTAGAGGCATTGCGCGGGTTATGCAGCGCATGGCGGAACATCACGTCCACCAACCGCCCTTGCATCGCCACGTCCATGCGCGTACTGACACGGGCGAGAATGCGTGAACGGGCAAACTCCAATAGTGCCATTACCCCAAACATCACGGCCACAATCAGGGTCAGCATGACTAGAGTGCTTTCGCTTCTGGCACCTATCACCCGGTCATACACCTGCATCATGTAGATGGTCGGTATCAGAAACAGCATATTGATGAAAAAACTGAATAGCCCGACATAAAGGAATGACTTGCGTGATTCCAGCAAGACTTCCTTCAACTCGGAATTCGGTGAATGTTTTAGACCCATTTGAATAAACCCTGATAAGAAACAGATATGTTATACGGGAGGCTCAGCCCAGTTTGTCAGCCACCCTGATAAGTTATCACGCCACCTTACAAGCTGATGTGATTGCAGTCACGTCAAATGATTATATAACCGCCACTATAATCAAATTATTCTATAAATAAAACATTAATAGGATTATATAAATTTATGTAATTACAATTGATGTTGCAAAAAAAAGGCCGGGCATAAAGCCCGGCCTCTTTGTTACCGTTATGGTATTACGCTAATTAGGATTAGATCCCGGCAAGCGCAGTATCCCAACGGGTGACGATCACTTCAACCGCACCGTCACGGTCGCTGGTCAGCGCCCAGTTCTGGGTAGTGCTGCTCAGTTCAATGATCAAGTCCTGAGTAGGATTGAAGGCATCCGCATCTGGGGTGTTAACCAACTGACCACCGTCGACGTAGGCGTTGATTGCCAGATACTCATGACCACCGTAC
The DNA here is from genome assembly GCA_963818325.1 of uncultured Gammaproteobacteria bacterium. Taxonomy (GTDB): domain Bacteria; phylum Pseudomonadota; class Gammaproteobacteria; order Thiotrichales; family Thiotrichaceae; genus Thiothrix. The sequence goes on from CAWFRV010000007.1 coordinate 24,219, forward strand.
TCGAACTGCACCGCGATAGCAGTGTAATCCGCATTCAGGGCATCAGCATCAGGAGCCTGAGTGAAGTTCTGTGAAGGCCCATTGGACAATACAGATGCCAAATCATGACGGATATAGGACTTATCAAATGCCGCATTTGCCGCGTCAACCAGACTAGCCGCATTAGTGAAGGCACTGTCATAGTTGTCGAAGTAAGCGTCATAAGACTGACCACCAAGGGTTGGTACACCGTCAGCATTGACTTGCAGTGGTGCCCCTGTTACCAATTGCGGGTTAGCTGAGCTGATGTCCAAAGCATCGTTTGGAATGAGCAAAGTACCTGCCTTATTCAGTGTAGCCAGTTGTGGCGTAATGCCATCATCCGCATACCAGTCAAGGTAGATCACGTCATGGATCTCAGCCGCATCCGCACCGTCAACCACACCATCTGCATTGATGTCTGTCTTGCTCGCTTTCAATTCATCCAGCGCACGAGAGTAAGACAAGAAGTCAGTGATACGGTCTACTGTTTCAGGCGTAGAGCCGGAATCAGTTGGCGCAAAGTGGAAGTGATCCTGACCTGTGAAGTCGGTAGAACCGATAGGAGCAACTGAACTGCCACCACGGAAGGTATCCATACCTGTACCACCGTAGAAGAAGTCATCACCTTCGTTACCTTCCAGCACGTCGTCTTCACTACCACCGATCAGGATGTCGTTGCCCATACCACCGGAGAGGGTGTCATTGCCTGCTTCACCAACCAAGATGTCAGCACCTGCACCACCACTGATGAAGTCTTTGCCAGCACCGCCGAACAGCACGTCATTGCCCTTGCCGGAAGTGATGGAGTCATCACCGTCACCACCATTAGCATAAGCACCACGACCGTCGAAGTCATCAGCAATGTAGTTACTCTTGGTAGCATTATCAACGAAAGCTGAAGTGCTACCAGTAGAATCAAAAGCACGAACAAACGGCGTTGCCCGACCATTGGCTGCGTTAAGCGCATCAATACCGGCAGTCACTGTACCATTGCCGAGGACACGTGCTGGAGTTGCACCTGCCGGTGGTGTTTGCACCCAACCACCATTAGGGCCAACAGCAGCAGCCAAGTCAACGTTCTCAGCGAAGCGCTGGGTATCAAACGTATTACCCAAGAACGGACCAGTAGCATCTTTGCTTACAAGAGCGATATCGGTGCCGTCACCATCATAGCCATGCACCGTTGATTCAGCTACATCAAGGCCAGTATTGGCCGCTGGGATGCTCGGTGACAGAGGAGAAGCAGCAACACCCAACAGGTTAGTGTAGTTGTAAATGACCCGTTCAACACTAGCAGCAGCGTCATTATCTACCTGAAGGTTATCACCCAAAGCGATAACGTCATTGCCTTTACCACCTTCAACTACTTCGTTGGCAGTGTTCTGACCGACGAAGTTGTCATTGCCATCACCCAACTGATAACCCATACCAGTCTTGGCGCCTTTAACAATGTCATCACCTGTGGAACCGATAAACAGGTCATTGAACTGCACAGTAACCTTGTTGGCATCCATGTAGCCGTTGCCACTGATGTCGTTGGTAATGTCCAGATTTTCCAGAATCACAATGGCACGGTCAGCAGTAGCAATCTGGCTCAGGTCATAGCTACCAGCATCGGAGGCAATGATGGTTTGCTTGCTTGCAGTCTCACTAGGGTTAATGGGGCCTAAATTAGGAACCCCACCATTATCAGTTCCACCATCCAAGCTCTTGAAGTTGCTATCCCAGCTTGTGCCGTGGTCGATGGTGACAGTACCGTCCTTACCGGATACATTGTTGCCCAAACCAGCGATGTGTTGCAGCGTGATACCTTTCAGATCCAAACCACCTTTGTCAGTTTCGTAACCAGCGTCAATAACGGTACCGTTATCGTCGGTACCAGAAGTGTCATTACCGATGTTCAACTGTGTCATCATCACCAGAGATTTGGTAAACGGTGTTTTTACCGTCAACCTTGCCCAGGTTGAGGTTATCCATAGCAACGGTGTGGATTTCTTCAAAGTCCAGACGCTCAACCTTGGTGATTGCGATAGCTTGCTGGTCACCGTCGGTATCTATACCGCCAGCATCGGCCAGGTCTGGGAATTACAACCGCACTCGGCTTGATACGCAGCAAGTCGGCATTGTTGTCACGGAACCAGTGATGGAACGCAGAGCAGTCAGGTCATCTGGGTTAGCAGGTACAACGTCATGCAAGGCTGTTGTTGATGTTACCAACAGTGACTTCATGCGCAGTACCGAAGTCGATGACTTTGAAGTTGGTATCACCGTCTGCCAGTACGACTCAGGTCCAGACCAATGCCCGCAGCTTTCAGGGTAGACTCGGTGAAGTCACCAGTAGCGAAGCCATCTTTACCATCGTTGACAGCCAGAGATTTGAATCAGGGTCTGGTTGACAATGATGGTGGTGGCAACGCTTGCATACCAGCGTTGGGTCAACCGCAGTCTGGGTCACAGTATCAATATTGGTGAACACAGGCTTGGTCAGATCAAACACATCACCGTCTTTGGCAGTCCAGGATCAGGTGAGTACCGTGTACCGGAGTAGTCGCTGTTGAAAGCCAGTTACTTTATCAACAGCTGGTCAGGGTATCCTTACCAACAGTGATACTTGTCAGCCGCCGTTACTTTCAGCTCTTCAATGCTGGTCAGTTTGACTGTGCTGAGCAGTCAGGTTACCAGCAGTCTGGATAACGTCATCAATCGGGTTGCCGTTCTTGTAGCACCTTCAGTGGCGACGATTGATTTCAGGCCATCCAAGTTAGCATTACCTTGGAAAGTCATCACGGTAGGTGCATCCAGGTACAGGTTCTGGATAGTGCCAAAAGTGGCATTATTTTCCTGTGACGGTAGCAGCAGTAGCAACACCATTGCCATCACCCTTCATGTAACCAACTTGCAGGTTTTCAACGTCAGAAATCTTGTCGAAATCAGCATCAGTCAGATGTTTGAAGTCGATTGTCAGTTCGCGCACGATTTCCAGGGTGTCAGTGTTCTGGCCACCATTGATGGTAGACTTGGCAATGTCAGCACGTGTTGAAGATGATGCGGTCATCACCAACGTTGCCGTCAATGGTGTCACCAGCAGTACCAACACCTTGTGAAATCAGGATGTTAGCATCAGAGTTACCAGACAGGCTGTCATCAGCCGCAGTACCACGGATATTTTCCATCCAGGAGAAAGTCATGCCAGTAGCAGTGCCATCAGCATTCTTGCCAGTCATGGTACCAGTGGACAGGTTGACTTTCACACCGCCAGTGCCACCTGCCATTTCTGGAAGTCCAGGGTGTCGCTGCCAGCGTCGCCGAACAGGTCAGTAGCAGTGGAATTTCTTGACCAGGAACACGTCATCCTGGGCAGCACCAGGGGTGTTGGTCTTGGTGTAAGTCGCCTTGGCGTCGTTCAGTTCATGGTAGTAACGTGGGTCGGAGGGGATCGTGTTATCAACCCATTCCTTGACATCTGATCCAGATTGTTTGTGAGCAGTAACAGGATCCAGAACTTCATGAGGCATCCGGGTTGCTAGTCTTCGCTGTTAGCAGTCCAGTACCGGCCCACTTCGCCACGGTTTTCCAGACGGGTAGCGTCAGATCCAGTAGCGTCTCGCATGATTTCCAGAACTGCGTTACGCGGCTATGGAACCACCGTTCAGTGCTTTTACCAGAAACCCAAACCATGTTGGGTCTGTGCAGAACCTTCAGCGCCACGGCCCAGAACGTTCATGTAAATAGTATTGATGAATGTAGCAGCATCTTGACCAGCAGGGTACTTACCAGTGACTTCTGGGTAGTTACCTGAGAACCATTTTTAGCGAATGCATCAAGGCTGTCCAGCCCGTGTCCGTCCAGTATTCCAGACCTTCTTGCAGTGGTGCGCGACCAAACATGCCACGTAATATTTCGATACTGTTTGTTTTAGTGTGCCATTAGGCTAACTCCTTAAAAGGTAAATTTGACTTGGTTGAGAACAATTTTTGGTCATCAGTTGTTTGTATGATCACCATGACGCAAAGATTATTCGATAATGGCGCAAACTTATGTGACTCCAATCACAAAAATCTATTAATTTATCAGGATTGGATAAAATTTATTATGCACATGCGTGCTATGCTTATCTTAGTATGTGTACCGTTACTTGGCGCAGACGTTGGCACACACATGAAAGCAGCACACATCAAAACTTTTGGCACAAGTTCCGCTACTGGCGGAGCTTCCCTTCGATCTGGTGGAATCACTGGCGAAAGCCTGCCGTTTCGAGCAAGTCAGGCAGGGGTGATTACATTATTGAACGCAACGACACCACACGCCGCTTGTTCTTTTTATTGAGCGGGCAGGTGCGGATGCTGGAGATGAACCGGCAAGGGCAGGAAATTGCCTTTGCGATTATTGATGCCCCGACCCATTTCGGTGAACTGGCGGTGATTGATGGCCTTCCCCGCGCCGCAGCGGTGCAGGCGACTAGCCGCAGTGAGATTGCCTCGATCTGGCGCGAAGGATGCCGAAGCCCTGATCTATAATGTACCGCAGATTTCGCGGCGCATCATGCAAAACCTGGCGACGGTGATCCGCAAAAACAACCTGCACCGCATCGTGTTGCAGCAGCAAAATATTTCCAACCGGCTGGCGGCTTACCTGCTGGAAAAGCTGCCTCCCGCCCTCAGCCCCAATCAGGTGGTTTGCATCAAAAACGTGCCAACCCAATACGATCTGGCTATCTTGCTGGGGACAACCCGCGAAAGCATTTCCCGTGCCTTCACCATCCTGGCGGATGATGGGCTGGTGACCAAAGAGGGGAAAAACCTTTACCTGAACAATATCGAAGGGTTAAAGCAATTGCTGGAGGAGGATTGAAGACTCGCTCCCCCTTCAATCCAATTGCCAACGCAACCCCACCGTCAGATCCGTCGCGTCATGTTCAAACAGCTTGACGGCTGAATCGCGCTTGCGGTGCTGGATATTGGCCTCGAAGGTCAGGTCTTTGTCAATTTCCATCGACCAGCCCACATCCAGCACCTGCTGCTCAACATTGCGTTTGGCATCACCGAAAAAATCCCGGTTATAGGGTGCTGCATCTTGCTGCTTGCTGACCCCGAAGCTTGCCGACACCGCTGATTGCGGGGCTGGTTCAAAGCTCAGACGCAACTTACCGGAAGTTTCGCGGTAATCCCCCAACCTTCCAGTAGACTCCGGCCACTGATGACCAAGGTCAAATCCCAGCATGAGGTTTTTCGAGCCGGTGGCGGGAAGAAGGGGAACAGACAGGCTCAAGCGATGGTAACGCCCATCGGTATTATCAATGGTACGGTAATTGTGGTCGGCAAACTGATAGCCCAAGGTCACTTTCCGGCCTGCGATTTCCTTACTGACCCGCCCACCAATCGCCAAGTCATCGCGGTATTCTTCACCACCGAGGAAGAAACTGCCACCTGACAATACCACTCGCGGATCAAACGGCACGGGTGTACCCGAAGGCTTTAATTCCAGCACGCTCCGCACCGTGCCCAGATCAAACTCCCCCTCATTAAGTACCACGTCACTGTTATCGTGGGAATCACGCCAAGTCGCCATCACTTGCCATTTGCCATCGACGCCTTCTGAAACCTGCATATAGTGTTGCCATGCAGCCTCCAGATCCAGCCACGTCCCTTCATGTGCCTTGTTTTGCTCGGTCAGTGTTTTGGTAATGGTGGCATCACCTTGACCAAAGGTCAGCTCATCGAATTGCACCCCGCCGTTGATATTGTCACTGAAACCCAGACCGGCTGAAAACTGTGCATTGGCGGGGGTGGTTCGCCCACCTTGCTGGATAGCAATGGCGGTATCCTGCGGGCGGGAGCGGTTGCGCATTTGCGGGATTTGCGCCAATTGGGCATCAATGAGCTTGCGTACTTTGTTAGCTGCATCGGGATTGCTATTATCCTGCAAGGTTGCCTGTCGGGCTTCATTGAGGGCAGCCGTTGCCTGATCATAATTCCCCAGATTGAGGTGGCAAAAGCCCATTTCGATTTTCGCCGCCATGCAAGCAGGGTCACGTACCAACACTGACTCATACACAGCCACGGCATCTGTATAGGCTTCCTGTTCACGCAGATGGTTGGCGTACTGGTAATCTTTGTCACTATTACAGGCAGTCGCCAGCGCCAGTACAGGAAAAAACCCCATGACCCAAATATATAGACAAACTATCCACTTAACAGACATCTGGCATTATCCTTATTGAGCCACAAGGCGTATGGCTTTTTATTCCACCACTTCGCCCTTTACAGCAAAAATTCTGATTTTATGTAGTAATTTCCGGGTTGCAACCAAGCCGAGATCAAGCCGCATGGACTCTGGCAACCGACTAGCTGTTTCTTCGCCGGTAAGTATATCATGCGGATAGTTGCGCGTAAGCTGCTGAATGGCTGAAGCGGCATTAACAGCCCCCCCCATAACGGTATAGGCGTGCCGCCGTTCCGACCCCAAGTTCCCAACCACTACAATGCCGGTATTGATGCCGATCCCCAAACGGATATTGATTTCTTTTGCTTTAAACACGGTTTCATTCAAATCGCGGACTGCCTGCTGCATCGCTAGCGCGGCCTGTGCGGCATGGAGGGCGTGCTGGCTATCAGGCAGCGGAGCGCCCCAGAATGCCATCACCGCATCCCCCATATACTTATCCACCGTCCCCTGATGTTGATGAATAACATCGGTCAGACGGGTAAACAATTGCCAAGTAATCTCTGCCACCGCTTCCGGTGGCAGCGATTCAGCCATGGTGGTGAACCCTTGTACGTCGGCAAACATAATAGTCATGTCGCGGCGTTCGGGTTTAAGCCAGTCGCTGCCCTTGTAGTCCGCCGCCAACCGTTGCACCACGGGTTCTGGCAGGTAGTAGCCAAACATCCGGCGCACATGGCGGTGGCGGATATTGATTTCCAACAGGTCGCTGATCCCCAAATACAGCATCAGCATCAGCGTGAATGCGGCAAGTGGAAGAAACTCCAGCGCAACATTCTGCCCCACCCACAGCGCATAATTGCCCACTGCCCACGATACCAGCAATAGCGGCCCTGTTAGCAGCATCGCCCTTACCCCAAAGCGCCGCGCCAGCAATAGCAACATCAAGGAAAAAGACATCAACACCACTTGCAAAGTGATTTCATGTGTCGGCTGTACTTTAAAACGCGGTGCTTGCCCCTCCATTTGTGCCAGCATCGCCCCCAACATAACCGCGTGGATTTCCACACCGGGCAATTCGGATTTTATGGGCGTGGCAACCAAATCATCCCCCTGCGCTTTCGCCGAAGAGCCAATCAGGACGAATTTTCCCTTGAGACTATCGGCATCCAGCGACTTATCCAGCACATCCGCCGCCGACACGCTTTCCACTTGGGCGTGGTAGGGGATCAGCACCTCACCCCGCTGGTTGACCGGAATAGTAAACGGGGTTGCCTCCCCACCCAGCATCAGCCTAAATTTGGGGGAATCCAGCCAGCTATCGAGGGAGGTATCCAGCAGTAAGCTGTCCGCCGCCATTATTTGCCGCCACATGGACAAGGAAAGCGTATCGAAATATTGCTCACCGAAACGGTAAACAGGCAGCAGCCGCCGGACTTTGGCATCCGCCGCATCAGTGACCGGAATAATATGCCCAATGGCAGTTTGCGGAGTCACAAAACGCGCAAGATTACCGCTGTAGTCGACGCCATTGCCCCAATAGCGCGCGGTGGGCGGCAACTTGTCGACTCCCTGAAGCACCACCCCATTGCCCGTCACATCACCGCGTATTTTTCGGCTGCCTGATGCTTATCGGTCAGTTTGAGCGCCATGACAATGTGTGGGGAATACTGCTGCAACACATCCGCCAGCACCGTATCTGACTCGCGGGAACAGCTTGCTTCATCAGGAAAATAGACATCAAGCCCTACCCCCGATGTTTGGTAATGATCCAGCAGGGTGGTGATCAGATCGGCGGTCAGGTTGCGCGGCCAAGGCCATTGCCCTTTCCTGTCCTGACTGGGTTGGTCAATGTCGATGACCACAATCTGGGAATCAATGGTGTCAGGCGAGGCGGACAGTTGCATCCGCTGGTCATAGGCAAGGTATTCGAGCCGTTCGAGGAAAGCAGGGCGCTGGGATGCGGGGACAAACAAATACCCCACCACCGCCCCCATAATGAGGACGATGGCAATTGAGCGTTTGATCAGCAAACGGATGTTCCTGATGACCGATCAACGGTTCCACGTCGTCACACCCACAATGTTGTTAGCAGGGTCACTAAACTCATAACCAGCATGGTCAGCATTATCACTGAACGCCCCGGATACATTCATGTTGGAAGCAACCGAGTCACTGCGGAATACGCCTGAACCCGGCGATAAACCACCTTCTGCTTGCAACGCCACCGCACCATTTTTCAGCACATCGGAATTCACCGTCAAACCAGTCTTGAAACGGTTATTGTCAAAGTTAGCTTCTAGCGAAGCATTGCTGATACTAGCGGATACCAATCTATCGCCGGCAAGAATTCCCGCTTCACCCTTATCAAGGGCAAAGGTCACCTTCCCGCTTTTGGGCAACTGGGGTGCGCCTGCTTCACCGTCTGCCAGCAGATACACTTGGTTAGCCGCAAAAATCTGCTTATTCTTGACCGGATCGCGGACAATGACCTGCTCAGGGTTTTCAGCATAACTGGCCCAACGCCCCCAGAAGAAAGGCTGGGGTTTGGCAGGTATTGACGTTACCACCGGCACAGGTGCTGGCGTCAAAACGGTATCGACCGTCTCGCCTAGCGTTTTCTCTGCCACAACCCGGCTAGCCAATTCGGATGTCACCGACTCTTTGGGGCCAACTTCGGCTGCCACTGAAGCAAGGGAAGCAACCTCGGCGGTAGCGCCACCCATCGCAGTTTCCTTGATACTACCAGACAAATTGGACATGGAAGACAACGCTGCCTCTGAGGAAGAGATTAGCGCAAGCTTAGTGCTGTCAGGCGAATTGGTCGTTTTTTCAGTCGCAGCACTGCCACCTGTCAGACCAGATGTACTTTCCAGAGTACTCCCGGCTTTTACGGCTACTGTCCCCGCTGTAGGAGTAGTTGCCGTCGTAGCGGATGTTGCCGTACCCGTTGCTGCATTGGTCTGCGTGCTAGGTGTGCTACTGCTGGCTGTCTGGCTGGCCTGAGTAGTGCTACCCGTTGTTGCCGCTGGTGTCGCGGACTGGCTACTGGTAACCGGGGCTTCCTTGCTTTCCTTCAGGCTTTTTACTTCTTCTGGATGGGCAGGGGCAATAGTGTCAGGAACAGCGACTGCACTGGTCTTAGGGACAAGCACCGCCTTGGCAGCATGAACCTCAGCAAGCATCTGCTGGTCAGCCGCTGTCAACATGACAGTTTGCGCCCCAGAACAAGCACCCACCGCATAGCGTTGGCAAACGGATGAAAACGGTGATACTGCCACCCCACCTTCACGGAGTGTGACACTGGATAGGTTTGCATCTGCCAGCACGGTAAAATCGGTTCCCTTGATGCCGATAGCCGCCACTGGGGTGTTCAGGCGGAAGCCTTGCTTGTTGGCTTTGCCCCCCTTGCCAGTGACTGAGCGTATTACCCCTTTTTGCATGTCGAGCAGAATTTTGGTGTTGGCGGGCTGAGCTAAATCAACGTGATAATAGGCGATCCTGATAGCCGATTCCGGGCGCAACACTAATAGCGCACCATCCATCATCTGGACATGCATGTGGCTCCCAGCACCCGTGGAAAGCATCTCACCCTCGTAAACAGGCGTACCCGTCTGCCCTTGCACCGCAGCCCCCGCCTCCGGTTGCAGAGAAGCGCCCCCCGTCGCAAAGATCACTTTGCCAACAGGCTGAGCTTCCGACGCCGCGTCAGCCATTGCAAATGACCCGGACAGACTCAGAAACATGCATAAAATTGCCGGTGTGAATTTCACTGGACACCTCCTGAAAACGATTAAAACTTTACTTTTTAAGGATACCGCAAGTAAAGAAGCCCATAGTGTGACCCCCGTCACAGAAGGAGGATAAAATTTCATGATAAACGGTAATCCCCATATTTTGGATTATAGCCCTTTTCTCATTAGTTAGAAGCAAAACAAAGCAATGGGTTCATAAATTAGCCATCCTTTCATTATTCTGATTTTTAATGCCCCCATAGCAGCCACACACAGGAGCAACACCAAACGATGACCGTTAGCAGGAGTTGCCAGTCAGCAAACAGCGCATCCGTGGGGGATTCGCCCCCTTCCAGCTCCTCAACCACATACCAGTAACGGAACAAGCCAAACAGAACCACTGGAATAGTAATGACCATTTCTGGTCGTGCTGACATAACAAACAGGCTATAGAACATCAGTGCGCCCGTTGCCGACATCTCTGCGTAACGCTCCACCAATGCCACGGAATATTTCTCCAGCACCTTGCGGCCTTCCGTACCGCTCTGGAGCAGTTCCTGCCTGCGTTTGACCGAGGCCAAATACAAGGCCAAACACAAGGTAGTAACAAACATCCAACTTGACAGCGGCACTGCCAATGCCATTGCCCCGGCATATACCCGCAATACAAAACCGATGGCAATAGTGAAAATATCCAGCACAGGCTGGTGTTTCAATACAAACGTATAGGCAATGTTCAACAGCAAATAGGCAATGATCACCTGCACCACGACAGGCATAAACCACCATCCCAACGCCAGCATGCCATATAGCACTGCTAACAAGACTAAGGCGGCACGTTGCGACACAATCCCCGCTGCCAACGGGCGACTTTTTGATTTGGTCGGATGCAAACGGTCACGCTCGACATCCTGCAAGTCATTGACAATATAGGTAGCGGAGGCTGCCACACAGAACAACAACATCGCCAGCAGCGCCTGCCCGACCGCCAGCGGGTTCAGGAATTCCCCGGAAAATATTAGCGGCGCGAGTACGAACGCATTTTTCACCCACTGCTTGGGGCGCATCAGTTTGACTAACCCTAACAAGGTGGGTAGAGGTGAGTGTGTTGCTGTAGTATTATCCATTCCCTAAACCTTTACGAAAATATTGCTACATTATCCCTATGAAACTGGTTGTTGTTTACACGATTTTGGCACTCATTGCCACCATAGCCAATATTGGGGCGCAAGATATTGCCACGCGCCTGTACGCTGGCGCGTTTGCCATGACGCTATCCGTGCTAGTGGGGACAGCGGTAGGGCTGGTGGTCAAATACGTGCTGGACAAACGTTACATCTTCCGTTTTCAGGCTCGGGATGCTGCCCACGATGGTCAGACCTTCGCCCTCTATACCCTGATGGGGCTGGTGACAACGGCTGTGTTCTGGGGGTTCGAGTTTGGGTTCGACTACTTGTTCCAGAGTAAGGAACTGCGTTATCTGGGCGGCATTATCGGGCTTGCCATCGGTTATGTGGTCAAGTATCAACTGGACAAGCGTTATGTTTTCTGCGGAAATTAAACAGCATTTACATAGTCTGCCGCGAATGAGCCACATAACCATCATCATGACCGTCATATTTCTATTGGTTTTCAGTTATTACAGATGGCTATGGGGTTCATTAGAAACCTTCGTTATCAGCATTGATTACCACCAACAATTATTTCAGGATTTTGCAGGGCACTATTACCCAATGAGCCAAGCTATCCTGCACACACAGCTACCTGTCCCTGGCTATTTCTATTCGGCATTTTTTGCGCTAGTTATCATACCCTTTGGTTATCTTAGCCTGCCAACTGCTTTATGGGCATGGGGACTACTGCAAATTGTTGGTCTATTGTCACTGTATTTCCTGCCGTTACGTAGGCTGATGCGGCTGCAATTTTGGGAAGTGATCCTCTACACTGGAACGTTTACCCTATCATTCCCATTACTCCACAATTTCAACTGGGGGCAGGTGAGCATACTACTGACCGTCTGTGTGCTAGGAGCATTTCATGCTTCTGTAGAAAAAAAACCCATATTGGCAGGCACAATATTAGCGATAGCGGCAGCCATTAAATACTACCCCATTATTTTTCTGGGTTACTTTATCATAAAACGTGATTTTCGGGCTTGTGGCAGTTTTGTATTGGCATTACTTGTTATTTACATGCTTATTCCTTCTGCCATCATGGGCATGGAAACATGGGTTAATTTTGAGAAAGCAGCAGTGAGCAGCATTTCTGGAGCCAATTGGATTCCCCTCGCTAGCAACTCCCAATATATCGCTCATGTGGTGTCAAGATGGATCAACTTCTTATTCCAGCAAACAATTACCCAACCATACCTGCAATTACTTGCTGCAACCGGCTATTTCGTGTTTTTACTGAACATGGCATTTATTTGGTTAATGCAAAAACAGGATCGGCGCGACAATTACTTACTTAGCTTGCTACTAACCTTTCTGTCTTTACCTTTCATTATCAAGACTTCATGGCCACACTACTTTAGCTACCTGCCATTTTGCCAGATAGCTATTCTTGTTTATCTACGTTCACCATCATCGAAAGCTCATCTCATAAAAAATGTACTTCGCATACTGTCATTATTGTCCATAGCTTGCTCCAGTATTCCCGTGTTCACCTTTTTTCCTAATTGGGAAAGCTATAATGCTTATGGCATGTTGTTCATCGCAAACCTGCTACTGTTGGCATCTGTATATGCCATTATCTTTATGAGAACCAAGCACTAATGACTAAATGGCTATCCTTAAAATACCCCCATATTTTAACAGGCATCGTTATGCTACTGGTTCTTGTTGAACTATTACGTACTGCATGGATGTCCGACGATGCTGCCATTACGCTGAGGACAGTACTTAACTTTATTCATGGTTACGGGCCAACATTCAATCTTGATGAGCGGGTGCAAGCCTATACGCACCCATTGTGGTTTTTGCTGATTAGCGCCTTGAGCGTGCTGATGGGCAATGTGTTCTATGCGACTTTCTTTCTCTCCATAACCATTTCATTGCTGGTGTACTGGCTGCTAATAAGGCGTGTTGCCAGTGTCTGGTGGATGGGTTTACTGGCAGCCAGCCTGTTGATGCTATCCAAGGCTTATGTAGATTATTCAACATCAGGGCTGGAAAACCCGCTGTCCCATCTGATGTTAACCCTACTGGTGCTATCTGGGGTGCAGGCAGTGCAGAATCCTGCTTCCCGTCACGCTATCCTGACCATGACCCTGTGTGCATCGTTGTATCTTGTCCGCCCTGATTTGATATTAGTAGGCTTGCCACTGTACGTGTTGCTACTATGGAAAACCTTTCAGACACAAACTCTCAGCAAAACCTTCAGATTAGTCATTCTCACCGGAATTCCCGTTATTCTGTGGACGCTGTTTTCGTTGTTCTATTATGGCTTTCCATTTCCGAACACCGCTTATGCCAAACTAGGAGCGGGCATTCCTTTATTAGAACGGGTTATTCAGGGAGCTTCCTATTTATTTGAATCTTTAACCAAAGACCCGATAACACTGACAACCATCATTATCGGCACAACAATTGGATTATTTAATCAAGGCATTGCTAAGGCATTAGCAATTGGCAATATTCTATATTTGATTTATATTATCAGTATCGGCGGGGATTTTATGTCAGGAAGATTACTGACCCCCATATTACTGGTCTCAGTCGCTCTATGGTTAATGCTGGTATTTGACTTTTCTTACAGAAAAATGACTGGCATTTTATTGTTTGGATTAGGCATATTCAATATAAACTCTACGCTACTAAGCAAGCTATCCTTTGAAGATAAAAATAATATTGACATTGCTGATGAAAGAGGCTTCTATTTTCAACAACATGGGCTACTCAATGCTAGCCCTGAGACCTTCTCAACACCCGACTGGCGGCTTACTAAGCAGCGGGTCAAAACCACTTGTGGTGGTTTGGGATATTTGAGCATCGAAGCAGGAGCAAGCGCACATATTATTGATACTTGCGGTCTTGCTGACCCATTGTTGGCGCGGCTACCGGCTCAATATGTTAAAAAATGGCGCATTGGGCATTTCGCTCGTCTCCTTCCAATTAATTATAAAGAATCTATTTACCAGAATAAAAGCTTGCTGACAGATATGCCACTCAACACCTATTATTCAACTATCCGTAATATAACCCGTGCGCCTTTACTTGACATGACCCGACTGAGAGATATTATGCGGATTAACCTACATCTAGTTGAAACGCCCGACCTTAGCCATTATCGTTTCATGAAGGATTTGCCGTTGGTTTTAGACAGTGCTGAACTGCTGTCAAAAACGGGGGTCGTTAAGGGTGGTAGTTTCATGGCTACTGCGGGCATTGACCTAGCAGATTTTATTACCTACGGCCCTTATCAGGCATTGAATTCAGGTATATATTCGCTGGAAATATACTACAAAAGCTCTGCCCCTAAAAATCAACCCATTGGCAAATGGGATATTATAGTATGGAATTCCAATGAACCTAAAGTCCTCCAAGAAGTGGGACTCACAGGAAGTGACAATCAAACCAATAAAATAGCAACCCAATTAATCATTCCAGCGGATGCCCCCCCTGAGAACCTATACGAATTTCGCAACTGGTGGGATGGAAAAGCTGACATGCAAATATTTCGGATTGAGTTAAAAAGGCAACCAGACCCATGACTATCGGCAATAACCTGCATCATTTGGAAGGCTGGGGACGCTACCCGACGCTTGAGAGTAACATTGTGCCAATCGGTAAACCGCCCGCAACAGCCTGCATCCCACGCGGTATGGGGCGCAGTTACGGCGACAGCTCACTTGCGGCACACATCATCAATACCCGCCCGCTGGATACCCTGCTAGGGTTCAATGCCAGCACCGGGCAACTGCGGTGCAGCGCAGGCGTGCCCCTTGCCGACTTGCTGGCGGTATTCGTGCCACAAGGCTGGTTTTTGCCAGTCACGCCGGGGACAAAATTCGTCAGCATCGGTGGAGCCATTGCCAGCGATGTCCACGGCAAGAACCATCATCGCGATGGCTGTTTCAGCGAATTCGTTGATAACCTTGAGCTGATGCTGGCGGATGGTAGCGTTATCACCTGCTCACGCACCGCACACGCTGACCTGTTTCATGCCACTTGCGGCGGGATGGGTTTGACCGGCTTGATCCTTGCCGCCAGCTTGCGCCTGCAACCCATCCGCACGGCCTATATCGACCAAACTACCATCAAGGCAAGCTGTCTTGAGGAAGCACTGGAGCTGTTTGCGGCACATCATGCCGCCACTTACTCGGTGGCATGGATTGACTGTTTGGCAAGTGGCGCATCACTGGGGCGTTCACTGCTAATGCTGGGCGAACATGCGTCGGAAGGTGGCTTGCACGCCGGGCGCAAGGCGGCCTTAAGCATTCCGTTTGACATGCCGCACCAATTACTCAACCATTATTCAGTTCGCGCCTTTAATACCTTGTATTATCAGCGGATTCGCCAGCGGCAAACGGTGCAACATAGCCATTACGAACCCTTTTTCTACCCGCTGGACGGCATCCTTCACTGGAATCGGCTGTATGGTAAAAACGGTTTCGTGCAATACCAGTTCGTCATCCCCACCGCAGCGGGGCTAGAAGGGTTGCGCACTATCCTGCGGCGGATTGCGGCTTCGGGGCGCGGTTCATTCCTTGCCGTGCTGAAAGTGTTTGGCAAAGAAAACGCTAACCTTTTGTCTTTTCCGCTGGAAGGTTATACAGTGGCGCTGGATTTCAAACTGACCCCCGGCTTGTTCAAATTACTGGACGAACTGGATGCCATGCTGCTGGATTACGGCGGCAGGCTTTACCTGACCAAGGATGCCCGCATGAGTGCCGCCACTTTCAAACACAGTTACCCCCAGTGGCAACAATTTCAGGCGGTGCGTGAACATTATGGGGCTATCGGGCGATTTGCCTCCCTTCAATCACAGCGTTTGGGGCTGGATTAAATGCAGAAAATACTCATCATCGGCGCAACCTCCGCCATTGCCAAGGCGACTGCGCGACGCTTTGCCAGCCGGGGGGATAGCCTCTATTTGCTGGCGCGGGATCAGGCACAACTGGCAGATCTGGCAAGCGATTTGCACATACGTGGCGCAACGGCTGTCCATATTGGCGGGTTTGAAGCCAATGATTTTGCCAGCCATCAACCTTTGCTGGAATCTGCCATTACTACCCTCGGCGGGTTAGATGTGGTGCTAGTCGCTCACGGGACATTGGGTGACCAAAAGGCTTGTGAGCAAAGTATCGAGCTGACTTTACAGGAACTGAATACCAATGCCATCAGTGTCATTTCATTGCTGACCCCTCTGGCGAACCACTTTGAGGCACAAGGGCATGGCAGTATTGCCGTCATCGGGTCGGTGGCAGGGGATCGCGGACGCCAGTCGAATTATGTGTATGGCACGGCTAAAGGTGCGGTTGCCATTTTCCTGCAAGGCTTGCGTAACCGGCTACATAAAAGCGGCGTGCAAGTGTTGACCATTAAGCCGGGGTTTGTGGATACGCCAATGACGGCAGCATTTAAGAAAGGGGCATTGTGGGCAGAGCCGGATACCATTGCAGCGGGGATTGAAAAAGCTCTGGCACGTAAACAGGATGTCGCCTATTTACCCGTGTGGTGGTATTTCATTATGCAAGTGATTCGCGCCATTCCTGAAGTGCTGTTTAAACGGCTTTCCCTCTAAGTACAGGTTGTTCAGTGAATATAATACTGTTACGCATTGAAGATTTTATTTTTAAAGCAGCCGCATGGAAGTTGGTAACGCTTATTCTGCTGGTCATGCTGTTCAAAACCGGCATCTGGTATATTCCTAATTTGGATATGTCGCTGACGGTTGCATTGAACCCGTTCACCAATCCGTTTCAAGATCCCAATGCCCATTATCTGCTGGGGAACTGGTTAAGCCCCTTCCTTGCTTGGCTGTCGGGCATCAAGGCATTTTGGGTATTTTTTGCCTTTCATCTTGGCTTTTCCATTGCTTTTACTGCCCTCTTCATCAAGCTGGCATTTTCCCGCTTGCCTGAACGCAACGCCCGTATTGCCCTGATTCTATTTGCCTTATTGCCAGTATCAGCAACCGCTTATTTCTGGGTGGGGCCAGGACTCACTGACGTTATTTCTGTTGCTACTGGCATTGGCTTTCCCTAGCAACACACTAATGACCCTGATCATCGGTATGATGCTGGGGATGCAGCATTTTGTGCAGGCATTTTTTGCGGTGGGCGGCTTGTTATTGGCTGCGCTGCTGGGGAGGGCGTATGCAATACGCCCCTACGAACATCACACCCCCTTGTTCCCGTGGGTATTGCTGGCTGGCATTGTCATCGGCAAACTTGCCCTGCTCGGTATTTTTGCCCATTTTGACATGCAGTTGAACAGTGGCAGGCTATTTTGGCTTAAGGGACATCTTAACTTATTACTGGGGACATTCTTTTTCCACGCCCATCAGATCATTTGGTCAGTGCTGGGGCTGGGCTGGCTGGTTGCCCTGAAATATGCCGATAAGGGTAAGCAATCACTGCCGTTCTTTATCACTTTGGCAGGCTTAATGCTGTTGTTGCCGATTTCCGCCGATCAAACCCGCGTGCTAGCGATTATTACCTTTCCTTTGTTGGCGGTTTACTGGCTGTTTAGTCAGGATTTTCTGGAAACATTCACCAACCAACAGGTAGCAGGGCTATCCTTGCTGGGGGTGCTGATACCGTGGGGCTGGGTGTGGGGTGGTGGGCCGCACGGTTCAGCATTGCAGTATGACCTCGTATGGTTACTGCATTCTGTATTTGGCTGGTTTGATGTGCCAGAGCATCCTGCGTTATGGCCGTTTGGGGGGGCATGATTACCCCTGCCCGACCACAAACGCCTTCAACTGGGCGGCGCTTTCAGCCCACGTCAACCACGAAATACCCTCAGATTGCGGGATGGAAGCAGTTTGCCACAAGGTCAGCCACTGCTGGATCGCATCCGCCAACTCATGCGGCTCTTGCCCGTGAAAGTAAAAGGCATGTTCACCCGCAACTTCCTTAAACACAGGTAAATCACGTGCAATAATCGGCAAGCCATGCTGTGCCGCTTCAATCAAGGGCAAACCAAAACCCTCCCCTTCCGCCGCTGCCAGTAACACCGAACAATGTTCATAAAGTTTCAACAGCATTTCATCACTGATACCGGCTAGCCAAAACAGGCGTTTACCTATTTCGGGGTGAGACCTGATTTTTGCTTGTAATGCTTCCGTTTTCCAACCCGCCTGACCCACAATAACCAGCGTTATATCGACCCCCTTACGCCATAACTGTTCAAAGGCATACAAGGTTTGTTGATAACCCTTACGGGATTCTACCGTACTCACCATTAATACCGAGCAGGCATCCTTGACTGTATTGAGAATATCAACATGATTAGCTGGCAATCCAACCGAAGGAAGACTTTTTCTTATATCTGCTCCCATATGAAAATACCCAATACGCGCCATATCAGGACGATTCAATACCTGAACATCACACCACGTTTTTAATTCATCTGCCACGCTGGCTGAAATACACAATAAACCATTGGCGATCTTGGTAACACTTTTCAACCAATTACTATAATGAAATACCAGATCATCACTAAAATGCTTTGGCATCGACACCGGCAGCATGTCATACACAACCCAGTAAATCTTTACCCCCCGCACCCGCTGTAAAGATAATACTGGCTCCATCAATGGCAAGGTATGCAAGGCCAGATCCAAACCCAGAAATACATCGCCGGGCTTAAACTCAACAGCCTCATCCGTTAATGGCATGTTTTTTAAGCCGAGAAGACGGGCCGTTAGCGTCCCTGCATGAGAATAATATTTACCTTGCGCATGAACTGGCTCAACACGATAACCTGCTGGCGGGTTAAGTAGTAACTCCCTAAGAATCGCCTTGGTCACCCGATGCACGCCCGAACCAAAATCTCTCCATTGCAATGATGATACATCCACCAACAGACTCTTCTGGCCTTGTAAAAACGGTAGATCATGAATGCTGCATTCTGCCATCGTTGCCACATCCTGATCATTTGGCACTACAACCGCAGGTTCCGCCTGGATTACAGCAAGCAATTGATCATCTTGATCCAAGGGATGATCGGTATCAGATAGTTGCTCATGCCCAAGCTGTTGCTCCTCATTCAGCAACTCCAACAGGGTTTCCATCAATACCGCACAAGTATCTTTAACTGTATTGAGAATATCATCATAATTATCTGCTAAGCCAGTGGAAGAAACGCTTGGACTTATATCCGCCCCCATATGAAAATGCCCAATACGCAACACATCAGGACGATTCACCACATGCCCATCACACCACGCCCTTAATTCATCTGCCACTGTGGCTGAAATACATAACAAACCATCGGCGATCTTGGTAACACTCTGCAACCAATTATTATAATGCAACACCACTTCATCATTAAAATGCTGCGGCATCAACACCGGCAATAAGTCATACACGACCCAGTAAACTTTTACCCCCCGCGCCCGTTGCAAGCATAACACTGACTCCATCAACGGCAAGGTGTGCAAGATAAGGTCTAACCCCAGAAACACATCCCCAGCCTTAAACTCAACCGCCTCGTCAGTTAATGGGAAATCATTTAATTCAAGGAGACGCCCAGTTAATGCCCGTGCATAATAATAACGTTCATTCAGCACATACACTGGCTCAACACGATAACCCAAAGGGGGGTTAAGCAATAACTCCTTAAGGATCGCCTTGGTCACCCGATGCACGCCCGAACCAAAATCCTTCCATTGCAACGATGACACATCCACCAACAGGCTTTTATGGCCTTGTGCAAATAGCCGATTATTGACAATACATTCCGCTGTCGTTGCCAAGTCCTGATCATTGGGTACTGCAACAGTACGCAACGCCTGAATTGCCTGAACCAATTGATCTTCTTGACTCAAGGGATGATCGGCATGGAAAGCTTCAATTGCATCACGATAGCGTTCTGCCACATGGGCAGGTGAATGGTGGTGACGAATATGTTCACTTGCCAATTCAGATAGTTGCTGACGCTGTTGCGGTGCATCCACTAACATCAATAGGCTATCCATCAGTTCGGCATCGGTGAAATGGTCTGGCAACTTTACCGCAACCACATCAGGAATCTCATCTGCCGTCGCGTGCCCATTAAAGATCAACGGTAATCCACTCGCCAAGCAATCCAGCAAGGAAGCTGAGGTTTCACCGCGTGTATCAGTGCGCAGTTGCACCCCAATATCAGCCGCCTTCAACCAAAGTTCATAATCATCCATGCTAACAAAATGGGTGATACGGATACGGTCTGCCACTGCCGCTGCCTGAATCGTGCTATAGAGACTTTCACCGTATTCTTTTGTGCCCATATCACCCACAAACACTAATTGGCAACGCGGATTCTGGGACAACGGTGATGCCAACCAAGCATCCAATAAACGGTGATTCAATTTAGTGGGCGCAAGCATCCCAAAGGAACAAATCACAATAGCATCGCTATCCAGACCCAGTTTCTGTCTAGCAACCGCTTGCCTCATCTGCGTGCTAGCTGTGCGTAACATGGGGATCACCGCCCAGTGTTGCGAATAGTCTGCGCCATACCACTGCTGCCCCAATTGCTTGGAAAACCGTGAATGAACGATTACCCCCCTAGCATAATCCAGCACCGTCTTATTAGCAGGATATTGTTTAACACATGCCCAATAACCGGCTGTTTTCAAGAAATGGAGCGCCTGATAACCGTGTGAACGATAAACTGCTTGCGCCAGCATGGGCGTACCGTAGTTAACCGAATCCATGTGTCCCATCACATTAATCAAGAAGAAGTCATGCAGCGTAATGGCACCGGGAAATTCACGCAACAAATCAAACATATGCATATGAAAAGCACTATTACCAATCTGGTAAAGCTTACGCTCATAGCGTTGATGATTCGCCTTAAACCATACCACGGAACGGATAGGGAAATTAGCCTGTACCCACGGCGCGTCAATCTGTTCCTGATCCGTAATGACATCAATATCATAATAGCGTGCCAATACTGGCAATAACAGGGCGCTATAATCGGCAATACCCGATTTCTCTGGGGGAAGTGGTGTAAAGAAGGCCATACGTGGACGCCAAACCTGCGGCATTACCGCCACACTAGTCCGCGCCGCAACCTGTTGCCTGTCATACTCAGCTTCAAAAGCATCCAATGCCCGTTTAGCAGAAGCATCCCACGAAAAGAGCCGTGCTTGCCGCAAACCATGCTCATGCAGTATCTGGTAAAACTGGGGGTCGGTCAAAGCTTGAGTGATCTTCTGTGCAATCGCGGCTGGCTTATCGGCATCAAACATTGCATCATCCAGCCCCAAAATTTCTGGCAGACTGGAATTATTACCTGCAATAGCCGGTGTACCACAAGCCATCGACTCTAACACCGGCAAACCAAATCCCTCATAACGGGACGGAAATACAAATAAGCGGGCCAAATTATAAAAAATAATTAATTCTTCATCTGGCACAAAGCCCGTCAACACCAAATCTGCTTGATCTACCTGATATTTTTTAGCCATATCGAACAAGCGTTGCCTGTCCCGTTCTGGCAATCGGCCAATCACCACTAATTGATACTGCTGACGCAATTCAGGACTCAGTAAACTATAAGCCTCAATCAACCCCTCTGCATTCTTACGATAATCTACTTCACCGGTATACATCAGAAAAGGACGGCTAATGCCATAACGCCCTAAAATCTCCGCTTTAACCTGTTCACTCAAGACTAACGGCTTAAATTCAGCAGTAGTTGCACCGGAAATATTCACGACGCGATCGGGGGCCAAACCCAATAAGTCAATCGCCTCCAAGCGTGAATAATCCGAAATAGCCAAGCCCAAAGCCGCATTCTTCAATGCTTGTAATTTACGGTAATACCAATTCCGTACATTAGGATCGGCAAGATATTTATCATGATAGACCAAGGGTATTAAATCATACAACGTGGCGGCAGATTTCTTTGCCAAGTCATCGTGGATAATAGACGTAACCGTCTCATCGACCAAACCTTCAAACAAACTAGCTACATGTACTATATCGGGCTGCAACCCCATGATGAACCGCTCGCGCAAATGTTCTGCAACGCGGGTTCTCCAATGGTTTTCAGGGTGACCATCCGCGACAGGCAAAGCGTTAGTAAAGGCATGGATACGTTCAGCAGGAATAAAATGCTGGAACGTGGTTTTAATTTCCTGAAAATGTGCCGTCTGCGCCGAGTTCAATACAATATGAACCTCGTGATGCTGGGCTTGCTGCGCCATTGCCTGCGCTAACGCATAAGAATAACGCCCAATCCCACGATGACGGCTACCATTTGATTGACAAGCTTGTAAATCCAACACAATTCGCATTTAGTTATGGCCTTTTAACTTTGCATAAACGTCGGCTGCTGACTTCCCTAGCAGTACTGAGTCGACCACCTGATTATTAAGGTGATCATGGGACTCAAGCATCCGTTTTAACCGCTGATGTAACCTCGGAAAACGCCATAGCACCCGCTTAGCATAATGTTTGACGTGATGGGTAAGTTCAGGGTGGCTAGCGGCGAATTGTTTGGCTTTGTGTACCAGCTTCCGCAGCAGGCGTTTCGCCCCCCCTTTCAAGCTACGTGCAGTACGGCGCGGGCGGCTTTCCGGTGTCATCCTGATCCAAGCAGTGCCGCCCTCACGGGCTTTCCGCAACAGTGGCTTGCCATGATCAGCCAGCAAACGCAGGGGTTTGGTGATACGCCAAGCCGTGCCAGCATACACATCCGTCAGCTCTTGCTCTAGGACTGCCTTATCCTGTATGAGGGTAAGGTGTTGCTGCTGTAGATCCTCATGCTGCTGGTGCAAGTGCTGATATTGCTGCTCCTGTTCGACCCTGTTCCGCTGATATTCCATGACTTGTTGCTGTGCATGTTCGGTATCGCGTGCCAACTGTTCCTGCAAACGCGCAACCGTGTCACGGAGTATGACTTCACGGTATTGCATGAAATCATCCAGCACATTCGGCGGGACGCTGAACGCCTCGCGCAGATGCCCGACCTCCTGTGCCACATAAAAGCGGTTCAGCCCATCAAAATACACAAAATCGTAACGTTTGCCAGTGATCAGCGTCTCCCACTCCGCATAACGGACTTCGGTGGAATTCGGCAAAGTGGCTTCGACCAGAATGATTTGCGGGCGGTAACGTTCAAGATCAAGGCTTTTGATAACCGCTGTCTCCGCCCCTTCCACATCAATTTTCAGGAAATGGATGGTATCAGGTGCATATTGCTCGCACACCGCATCCAGCGTAACAGCGGGAACGCTACATGCCGACACCTTGCACCCCTTCTGTAGATGGCGTTCTGCAATCGCAGGGTCAGCCGTCGCCAGCCCCGTATCCGGCACGTCATACAGCATCAGTGACTCTGCCGTATCGGCAATGGCAGCATTCAGGTTGATGTCATCCGGTCTGATTTCAGCCAACATATCAAACCACTGCGCCACAGGCTCAATATTGATGCCACGCCAGCCACGCTCGTAAAACAGGTAAGTGACGGAATCAGCCATCGGCGCATTCGCCCCCACATCAATGAAAAAAGCCCTTGTCCACATCATGGAAGGCACGCCACAACATCACATCTTCATAATTCTGGGCATACGACACAAACTTCATGCGCGTTGAATCTCCAGTCCTGGCAACATCCAGTTACACCCCTCGAAATAAGCATGGTTCATGTTCGCCACCTCAAATACCAGCGCCAAATCACGCCATTCATAATTGTTGACCAGATGGGTATCGGTACTGACCAAAGCAGTGGAAACCGAATAGCTCCCATGCCCCAGATTGGCAGGAAAACGGAAACGGTAGGTAATCATTTCCCCCGCCTGCACATTATCCAGCGGTTGCTGCAACAAATCGTGTATTAGTCCCAAACATGGGGCGTCCGAGCCGATCCCGAATCATATAACCCAATACCAAGCGCGGAATGGCGGCATGAACTTGCACCACAATCCGCAGTTCCACGTCTGCACCGACTGACACGATTTCCAACGGCTTACCGACTGGATCGGTAAGCATGATGTCAGCCACCGTTGCCTCACCCGTCCCTGACACCGTGCGGATTTGCCCCGTTTCGCTTGCGTTCTTGGCGGATCGTATCCTGCCCCTCTTTCTCACCGATCATGGCATTGTAAAAATCCACCACCTCGCCCGGTTCACCTTGCTTCAACAACCTGCCCTTTTCCAGCAAGATAGCGCGGTCACACACCGAACGCACCGAATTATGGTCATGCGACACCAGCAACAAGCGTCGTACCCTGCTGCTGAAACTCACGGATACGGTTAAAACTCTTGTGCTGGAAATACGCATCACCCACCGACAGCGCCTCATCCACAATCAGAATGTCGGGGCGGAACGCCGTTGCCACCGCAAACGCCACCCGCATCTGCATCCCGCTGGAATAGGTACGTACTGGCTCATCGAAAGTATTCGCCGATTTCCGCAAATGCCTCAATCTCCGCCATCTGTGCCAACACCGCTTCATGCGAAAAGCCCATCAAGCCAGCCGTGTGCAAAACATTTTCCCGCCCACTCAAATCCTGGACTGAAACCCATCCCCAGTTCCAGAATGGCCGATACCCGCCCATTGACCGTCACACTGCCCGTGGTCGGAAACTGTGTTCCCGTAATCAGCTTGAGCAAAGTACTTTTACCTGCACCATTCTGCCCGACAATGCCAATCGCTTCGCCTTGGCTGGACATTGAAACTCACATCCTGCAACACCCAATGTTCCGCAGCAGGCGCAAAGTGACCACCAAACCAGTTAAATACCCGATGCAATTCCGAAGCGTAATGCCGATAAGCCTTACCGACCTGCTGCACTTCCAGAACATTCATAACATATCCACCATTTCCGGGCTGGCTTTACGGAACAAGGTCATCGCCCCCAGCAACAGCAACACCGCCAACAAGCCGACCACAGCAACCCCACCCAACGCGGGCATCTGGTCATACACCATCACACGATGGAACGCCTCAACCAGTACATACATCGGGTTAAACACTAACCACTGGCGGTATTGCTCAGGGATAATATTGGACATATACACCACCGGGGTAAACCAGTAGAGAAACTGCAATACAATCGGCATCACCTGCCCAATATCACGCAGGAACACATTCAGTACGCCCAGAATCAGCCCCAAACCTAGCCCCAGCGCCAATGTCACCAACATCAACAACGGCAACCAGAGTATCTGCACCCCCGGCATATGCCCCAACAGCAAAAAAATAAGCAGAATCGCCAATAACAACAGTACGTTATTCAGCAACGCCCCACCCGCCACAATCAGCGGCAAACTAATGCGCGGAAAGGAAATCTTTTTCAGCAAGTTACCCTGATCAATGAACAGGGTCAGGGAACGCTGCATTACCTCGGCAAACAGATTCCACGCCAATGTCCCCGCCATCAGGTAAATCGCATACGCATACGGGTTGTCGATCCCCGGCAACTTGCTGGACAACACATGCGACAGGATAAAAGCAAAAATCGCCACCTGCATCAGCGGATGGATAATGCCCCACAATCCCCCCAAGCGACTGCGGATAAAACGCAGCCGAAACTCATTCAGAATAGATGAGGTAATAAAGTGCTGGAAACGCCACGCCGCCAGCAACATATCTTTCATGCTGACTCTCCTGCTCAACATCCAATCCAGCGTCGACTCGAACGGATAAGGTTTAATGCCCACCCACTCATCCAACTTGGTGTGATTGCCAACCTGTAACAAGCATTCTTTGCGGATCAAATCGACTTTCTGATTAAGCTGAATCTCATGCCCGGTTTTTTGCTGCAAGTAATCCAGAATGTAGCGAATCGTCACCGCCCGACCGGAACACAGATTCACTACCCCTTCGTATTCACTGTCCAGCAATGCACGGTAGACTTGTGCCACCCAGCGCACATCGGAAAAGTCCCGCGCCACATCAATATTCCCCAGCTCAATTTCTGGCAAACGCTCTTTGAAATGATTAACCAACTTCGGTACGAGGAAACGCCCCGCTTGACCATAGCCGGTGTAATTAAACGGACGGGTAATAATGATCGACAAATCATCCCGGTAATTTTCAGCGATACATTCCATCGCATACTTGCTGACTGCGTAGTGGCTACGCGGCGCGACGGGAAAATCCTCATCCAGCGGCTCGCCATTACCAAAACCGTAGACATGCGAGGTACTCACCAGCACCACTTTTTGCAGGTTGTGGCGAATCTCCATGCAAGCTTTCAGCAAGTTTTCACTGCCAATCAGATGGACTTGGTAAATATTGATGTCTTTGCCATCCAGCGTAAAGCTGATGCCTGCCAGATGCACCACATGGGTGGGATTGACGCTTTTGACTTCAGCCGTCAACGCATCCAAATCGCGGATGTCCGCTTGTAATGCGTAGACTTCATGCCCCAGTTGCCGTAGCAATTCAACCAGATAATGCCCGGTAAAACCTTGCGCACCTGTGACTAACACCCGTTTTATCATTTAACAATACCTAGCGGTTATATTTTAGCGGATTGTTTCGCAGCAATCCAAAAAGTGACTGGCAGATAGCTGCCAACTAAACTGACTTGCCCGCGCCACACCTAATGCCGCCAAAGCAAAACGCAGGTCATCATCCTGCAACAAAGTGCGCAAGCTATCAGCAATATCGTCAACACTCAAGGGGTTAACCAACATCGCTGCCCCCCCCGCCACTTCCGGCAGCGAGCTGACATTCGAGGTCAACACCGGCACACGGTTTGCCATTGCTTCCAACACCGGCATCCCGAAACCTTCAAACAGGGATACGTACACAAACACACCTGGCGGCTTGATATAACCCTGCCATATCGGCATCCGGCACATAGCCGAGCCAGCGGATATTTTCATCCTGCGCCAGTGTTGCCAGCAGCGTGTCGGTCAACCAACCTTTATCGCCCACCAATACCAACGGCCATGCAGTTTGTAAGGCAGGGGCTAACTGTTGGTAGGCTTCCAGCAAGCGGGCAACATTTTTACGCGGTTCTAACGTACCCACCGAGAGAATGAATTGAGGCGGTAACGCATACTTTTCCCGTATACCCTCGCCCACGACGCTATCAGCCGCAGCAGGTGTGACCACGAAAACGGGCGGTAGTTTTAGCGTTTGACCCAATGTGGCGTACAAATCCTCACGAGTAGCCTCGGACACCACTGCCACCGCGCTGGCACGCGCAATTACACCGGGTAAATAACGTTTCAGAAATTTAACCCGATCCGCTGGGTGAAACTCAGGGTAATGCAGGTGGGAAAGGTCATGCACCGTGACGATACTTTTCAGACGCTTTAGCGGTGGCAGGTAGTAATTACCGCCCCAGAACACATAATCGTGGTAACGCCCCCATTCCAGCTTGAGGCGTAGGGCTTGTACTGCACCACGGATTTGGCGAAGGTAGGGGATGCGGCGCAACACGGCTACGCCGAATCCCCCCTTCCCCGACCCTTCCCCCGCAAGGGGGGCAGGGAGCAAGAGTTGCATCAATTCTTCACGCTGATAAAAACGCAAGCCGTAAACACCCACCACATCTTCTACCCGCGCATCCTGAATCAATTCCCGCAGCAGGTAAAAGATATAATTGCCAACCCCTGTCCTGCGCCGCAGCAGGGGTTGGATGTCGACTAATAGTTTGATTCCCATCGGCGCTACTGTGTGTATTTCTGCATCGCAGCAGGCACATAGTTCTCCAGCGGCAAACTCCCCCGGTTCAACCCCATCTTGGTCATTTGCAGGTTATGGACACGCTTATCAATAAACCGCAGCGCCTGATTGCGCGTCAAAAACGTGTACGGCTGGTCGTCAACCATAATGCGCTCCGCCTGCTGCCACAATGGCATCCGCGTGGCCTCATCCACCGTGGCACGCGCCTGATCCATCAACTTATCCAAAGCGGGATTTTTGTAACTGATGGTATTATCGCCGTCGGTCTTGGCCTGCGAGCTGTGGAACATCTGGTAAATATCGGTCTCGATCCCGCTCGTCCAACCCAAGGTAATCGCATCGAAATCCTTTTTATTGAGGAATTCCAGCATCACCGGCCATTCCTGTGGCAACGGCTCCAGTTTCACCCCGGCACGGGCATACAAATCTTTCAGCAACAACACCATGCGTTTGGTGTCTTCGTTGGACTCGAAATAGGTCAGCTTGAAGGTAAATGGCTTACCCTCCTTATCTTCCAGCACCCCATCCTTATTGCGGTCTTCGTAGCCCGCCTCTTTCAGCAGGGCTTGGGCTTTTTCCAGATTGAACTGGTACGGCTGCAAACTGGGATCGTGCTGCTTGCTGGTATTGCTAAACGGGCTGACTGCCTGTTCTGCATACCCCAGAAAAATATCCTTAATCACACGCGGCACATCGGTCAAATAAGACATGGCCTGACGCACACGCTTATCCGCAAAGCGGGTCGGCTTGCCATTACGCTGCTGATTCCAGCCAATATAGCTGTAACCTCCCACAGGCGGCATGTACTCGAAATTCTGGCTTTTGCCCATGATTTGCGGGTCATTTTTCAAACCAGCATATTCATTGGGACGTGCCCCGTAAGCATCAATCTCGCCATTGCGGTAAGTGGTCAAACGGGCGCTGTCGTTCTGGATAATTTTCCACAGAATACGGTTATAGGACGGTTGCACATCCCCCCAATAACGCTCATTACGCACCAATTCCACATTGCCTTTATCGGGTGTCCAACTGGTCGGGTCACTCAAACGGTAAGGGCCACTCCCCAATAACAAACCCTTGGATTCATTAAACGCCTGCGGCTTTTTCAAATAGCCCTCGTAGAAATGCTTGGGAAAAATACCCAAACCGCCCGCCAGTGACAATGCCTCGAAATACGGTTCTTTATAGGTAAACACCACCTCGTATTTACCGTTAGCCTTCACATCCTTGATCTTTTCCAGATACGCCCGGTCACGCGGCGCTTGGATAGCCTCGGTCATAATGAAATTGAAGGTGAATACCACATCGTCCGCCGTCAGCGGCTTGCCATCGGAAAACGTCACGTCATCACGCATCTGGAAAGTAATCGTCAGACCATCCGGGCTAACCTGCCAGCTTTTGGCAATCAGCCCTTGCCATTCCAGCGTATCGGGGTTGCGGGTAATCAGGCTTTCCAGCACATAAGCTTTGCACATCGGAAGCGTATGCATCGGTCGATACTAGCGGGGTAAGGGTTTTGAGGTTAGTGCCAAAGGCATCCACACTCCAGTCACCTTGCGCATAATCCGGCTGCTGCGTCATGGCATGGGCGCGTTGGAAGGCGGGCGAAATGCCCGAAGCAGCACTGCCGCCCGCCCCCGCATCCGCTGCCTGCTGACGCACTGCCCCACTGGCTAAGGCGGTGCGCAGTTCACGTATATCTTTCGCCTGTTCCGCCATCGTGGCCTGCACTTCGGTCAGCTTCGTCCACTGCCGGTCAATCTGGTACATGGTCAGCAACACCAGCACGATGACCAGTGTGATCAGCAGATACAGTAACCAGCCCGTGGCACTTGATCGTTTTTGCATACGCTTGTTCATTTACTGCATAATTCAGGGGATTACAGCATAACATTAACGCAACAGGAGTTCACATGGGTTTTCTGACTGGCAAACGCGCACTCATTACCGGGGTCGCAAGTGACCGTTCCATCGCTTACGGCATCGCCGCCGCCATGCACCGCGAAGGCGCGGAACTGGCTTTCACCTACCAGAACGACAAGCTGAAAGGGCGGGTGGAAAAATTCGCCGCCCAATTCGGTTCCAGCATCGTGATCCCCTGCGAAGTGGCGGAGGATGCGAGCATTGAAGCGGCTTTCCAGCAACTCGGCCACCCACTGGGACGGGCTGGACATTGTGGTGCATTCCATCGCCTTCGCCCCGAAGGAACAGCTTTCTGGCAGCATCGTCGACAACACCACGCGGGAAGGTTCGCAGATTGCGCATGACATCAGTGCTTACAGCTTTCTGGCACTGGCACGTTATGCCAAGCCGCTGATGGCGGGGCGCAATGGCTCGATGCTGGCGCTGAGCTATCTGGGTGCAGTCGCAGCCATCCCCAACTACAACGTCATGGGCATGGCGAAAGCCAGTCTGGAAGCTGGCGTACGTTTCATGGCTGCCGATCTGGGGCCACAAGGCATCCGCGTCAATGCGATTTCGGCAGGGCCGATCCGCACCCTCGCGGCTTCGGGCATCGCCGGGTTCCGCAAGATGCTGGATCATTTCGAGAAATATGCGCCATTACGCCGTAATGTGACCATTGAGGAAGTGGGCAATGCAGCGGCATTCCTGTGTTCTGATCTGGCGTCGGGGATTACGGGTGAAATCACCTACGTGGATGGGGGCTGGAATATCCTTGGGATGTCGGGGTTAGGCGAAGAATAGTCACTTCAGGGAAACACATGAACCAGTACGTTAGCTTATTCGACAAATAAGTTATACTTTTAGATAAGCTAACAACCCTGGAGCATTTACTTATGCGCTCATCGTTTTCCGGCAGTATTTTGCCACCTGCCTGCCTGCTGCTCGCCTGTAGCGTTCTGCTCAGTGCGTGCGGCGGCGGCAGCACCCCAACAAGCCAAACCAACCTGACCAGCAACACGGCGGACACCAGCACCCCCGCCCTGCCCCCCATCCCTGCCCGCATCACCAACGCACGCGGCGCATTGCTCGACGGGCAACTGGTCAAAACCAACGCCGTCCAAGACAGCACCAAAGCGATCAGCGACCCTTCCGCCAAAGCGCCCGCCGTCATCCCCGTCTACGAGGTCAAGCAATACCGCATCACTTATAAGACGCTGGACGGTGGCGGTAACCTCACCGATGCATCCGGCATTATCGCCATCCCGCAAAAACCCGCCGGGGCAAAAAGCCCGCTGCTGAGTTTCCAGCACGGCACGGTTTTCCTCGACAAAGAAGCCCCCAGTAATGACACCGTAGCCACTTCCCCCGTCAACATCATTGCCTCGCTCGGCTTTGTGGTGGCAGCGGCGGACTACATCGGCTACGGCACATCACGCGGCAAAGATCACCCCTATCTGCAAAAAGAACCTTCCGCCGCCGCTGTCACCGATTTCATCGTTGCTGCCAGACAATGGCTCGCCGAACAACGCCTGCCACTCAACGACCAACTATTCCTCACCGGCTATTCCGAAGGCGGCTACGTCACCCTCGCAGCCCAACAAGCGCTTGGAAGCCGCTGGTGTCCCCATCACCGCCAGCGTTGCCGGTGCTGGGCCTTACGACCTGCAATACACCCTCGATGAATTGCTGAGTACCAAAGCCTTGCTGGCAGCCGCTGGTGGTGCATTGGGTTTAAGCCGCCCTGCCCCTGCCGCCAAATACCCCGGCAAAATCGACGAAGCCACCGTAGACCTGCTGCTGTATTTCCTCATCCCCAAAGAAAGCGACATCAAATTCAGCAAAACCTTCCTGATGGACTGGATGGCAAACGACTACGCCACCATGAAACGCAACAGCCTGTACGACTGGCAAGCCAAAACGCCGACCCGCTTGACGCATGGGCGTGGCGACGTAACCGTGCCGTTTGGCAATGCCACCCGCGCTCTGGAAGGGATGCAGACAAAAGGCACGCCTGACCTTGATCTGGCGGAATGCGTCGCTGCCCCGTCTGACCACACCAACTGCATCAAGCCTTACGCGCAAACCATGTTGCAGTACTTCGGTGGCTTTGTGCAGGATTTGTAGAAGCACCCCAAGAAAGACGCTTTATCTTAAGGAGGAGACGCTTTCTTCCAACTAGCGCATAATGCCCGGTTTCCTCCTCACCTGTAAGCCCCATGTCCCCAGAAACCAATACACTGCCCGCGTTCGCTGAATTCGGCCTTGCCGCCCCCGTGCTGCAAGCCGTCCAAGACCTCGGCTATGAAACTCCCTCAGCCATTCAAGCTGAAACCATTCCCTACCTGCTGGAAGGCCGCGATGTCTTCGGACAAGCGCAAACCGGCACTGGTAAAACCGCCGCCTTCGCCCTGCCCCTGCTGTCACGGCTGGACATGAGCAAGACCGGGCCACAAATTCTCGTGCTCGCGCCGACCCGCGAACTGGCGATTCAAGTCGCAGAAGCCTTCCAGAAATACGCGGGCAAGCTGCCCGGTTTCCACGTCATGCCGATTTACGGCGGGCAAGATTACCGCACGCAATTCCGCCAACTGGAACGCGGCGTACAAGTCGTGGTCGGCACACCGGGTCGGGTGATGGATCACCTGCGCCGTGGCTCGCTCAAACTCGACGGCTTGCAAGCACTGGTGCTGGATGAAGCCGACGAAATGTTGCGCATGGGCTTCGTCGATGACATCGAATGGATCATGGAGCAAACCCCGCCAACGCGCCAAATTGCGCTGTTCTCGGCGACCATGCCACCCGCTATCCACCGCATTGCCCAGAGCTATCTGACCAATCCGGCAGAAGTCAAAATCAAGGTCAAAACCACCACCGCCGACACCATCCGTCAGCGTTACTGGTTGGTCAGCGGCTTGCACAAGCTCGATGCACTGACCCGCATCCTCGAAGCCGAACCGTTTGATGCCGTCATCCTGTTCGTGCGCACCAAAAACGAAACCGTGGAACTGGCGGACAAACTGCAAGCACGCGGTTACAATGCCGTCGCCCTCAACGGTGACATTGCGCAAAACGTGCGTGAACGTACCATCGACCAGTTGAAAAAAGGCAAGATCGACATCCTTGTCGCCACCGACGTAGCCGCACGCGGCTTGGATGTGGAACGCATCAGCCACGTCATCAACTACGACATCCCCACCGACACCGAATCCTACGTCCACCGTATCGGGCGTACTGGTCGTGCCGGGTCGTAGCGGCGAAGCCATCCTGTTCGTGTCCCCGCGTGAACGTCATTTGCTCCGTGCCATCGAACGCGCTACCCGCAAACCGATTGACCTGATGGAATTGCCTTCCACCGAAGTCATCAACAATCGGCGGATCGCCCAGTTCAGCCAACGCATCACCGACACGCTGGCAGAAGAAGGCTTGGATTTCTTCTCGCAATTGCTGGAAGGTTACGAGCGCGAACACAATGTCCCTGCGCATCGAAATTGCTGCCGCACTTGCCAAACTGTTGCAAGGCGATTCGCCATTGCTGCTGGAAGAAAAGAAAAACCACCCGGCATACAACCCGAACGCTGCCCGTGAACGCGATCAGGATCAGCGCCCCGGCAAGCGCAAATCCAATGCCGCCAACTCCGCATTCAGCAGCGATGACGACACCATTGAAATGTGCACGTTTCCGCATTGCGGTCGGGCGTACCCACGGGGTCAAACCGGGCAATATCGTCGGCGCAATTGCCAACGAAGCCGGGCTGGACAGCCGTTACATCGGTCACATCGACATTCAGGACGATTGCAGCTTGGTGGATTTGCCCGCCGGAATGCCGAAAGACATCCTGCATGACTTGAAAACCGCACGGGTAGCAGGGCAAATGCTCAATATCGAACCAGCCGGTGAAGCGGCTGCTGACTATTCCCCGAACAGTGGCAGTGGTGGCGGACAACGCCGTGACCGCGTGATGATCGTCGCCCGCCGCAGCGTCGTGATGGCCCACCCGCCCGCCGCGATGGCCCACCGCCACGCCGTGACGGTGGCGCTCGCAGTGGCGAACGCCCTGACCGCCGCCCCCGCAGCGAAAAGGAAAGCGCCCCGTTTGCTGGCGGTGACAAACCGCGCGTTTGCTGACGACAAGCCCCAAGTTCGGCGGTGACAAACCACCCGCACGCAAGCCTGCTGTCAAAAAAGCTGCGCCAGACAAGGACAAGGGTAAACCCAAGCGCCCGCCTGCGCCTTAAGCCATTGCCGTGAAACGCTGCGCCTTCCTGAGCATGGCAAGTCTGGAGAAGTTCGTCTGCTACGACGAGCTTCTCTACGCTCCACTGCAACGCTACGGCTGGCAAGCTGAAACGCGTAGACTGGCGCGACAACAGCATCGACTGGAATCAGTTCGATGCTGTTATCATCCGCTCCTGCTGGGATTACCAGAACGATCCCGCGCAATTCCTCGCTGTCCTCGACACCATTGAACGTTCTACTGCCAAGCTAGCCAACTCGCTGGATGTGGTACGTTGGAATCTCAGCAAAATTTACCTACGCGAACTAGCAAACCAAAGGCATTCCGATTGTGCCGACCGAATGGTTGCATGGGCTGGACGTAGCACAATTACTTCCCCTCTTCACTCACTGGCAAACGCCGGAAATCATCCTTAAACCCATCATCAGCGCCAATGCCGATGATACCTTCCGCCTCACGCCCACCACCCTCACCCAGCAAGCCGCAACACTGGCAATACTGTTTCAAGAACGCGATTGCATGGTGCAACCCTTCATCCCCGCCATCGTTACCGAAGGTGAGTTCTCGCTGTTCTTTTTTGGGGATGAATACAGCCACACGATTCTGAAAACCCCCAAGTCCGGCGATTTTCGCGTGCAAGAAGAACACGGCGGGCAATTGCAAAGCGTCGAGCCGGAAGCGATGTTACTGGAACTGAGCCGAGCGGCGCTTGCTGCTATCCCCGCCCCGACGCTTTACGCCCGTATCGACTGGGTACGCACCGACAACGGCTTTGCCCTGATGGAATTGGAGCTGATCGAACCGTCGCTGTATTTCAATATGGATGCGGCATCCGCCGAGCGGTTTGCGCGGGTATTCGCTACCCGCGACCACTAACGCACTTCAAGGACTCGCTAACGGAGGCGTTAATGTCAGCGGGAGTCAGCGGGGAATCACTCGTCCGATCCAAAACCGCCTCAGTACTTAACGCCTGTACTGATGGTGGGAGCCAACGGTGCAGCAGTTAAAGGCGCAGTAGTCAACGGCGCAGTAATCAACGGCGTTTGAGGCGTAGCACCATCATCACGCAATGTACTCAGTGCTACTGGATAATGGCGTCGTTTTGCCTGCGTCTGCATTGTTGACGGCTGCGACGGCACGGCGAGCAACGGGGCTGCGGCCTTATCTAGGGCAACACCAACATCACGTTTATCGGGTTCTGGCAGTGATACGCTGGGATTCTGCTGAAGTCCAAGGTTAGACGGGCTTATCGTGGCTGACTGAATCAGTTGCGTGTAACTGCTGCCGACTTGCTCGCCTAAAGAGGTTTTGCCATCGACACTTGCCGTTGGATCATACTTACCCCAGTTGACGATTGGCGCAGGTAATTCCAGCTCAACGGCTGGCGTTGTGGTAACTACCGCTGCTGCTGGTGTTACGGGGACGACTTCAACCGCAGGCGTTACTGTAACAGCAGGCGTGACCGGCGTGACTACCGCCGTAACCGTTGGCTCTTTAGGTTTTTCTGGCACTACTGGCACTGGCTCAACGGCGGGCACAGCAACAACACTGGGCGCTGCAATAACTGTTTCCGTCTTAGGCTTTTCGGGAACGGGTGCTGTAACGGGTGTGACTACCGCTGCTGTTGGTTTTACGGGGACAACTTCAACCGCAGGCGTTACTGTAACAGGCGCGACTGGCGTCACTACCGCCGTAACCGTTGCCTCTTTAGGTTTTTCTGGTACTGCTGGCACTGGCTCAACGACGGGCACAGCAACAACACTGGGCGCTGCAACAACTGTTTCCGTCTTAGGCTTTTCGGGAACGGGTGCGGTAACGGTGTGACTACCGCTGCTGTTGGTTTTACGGGGACGGCTTCAACCACAGGCGTTACGGTAACAGGTGCGACTGGCGAGACTACCGCCGTAACCGTTGGCTCTTTAGGTTTTTCTGAGCACGGCTGGCACTGGCTCAACAGCAGGCGCGGTAATAACGACCACTTTAGGTTTTTCTGTAACAGGTACAACGACAGGTGTCACCGCTGGCTGAGCTAGCAACGCTGTTACTGGACTGCACCAAACTTTGCTTGGCTTTGGTGGTGGTACTGCCCCGCTGTCGGTTTCTTGCTGTGGGGTAGAACTCACCTCGTGCTTGCGGTCAAAGCGGAAGCCACCGATTCGAGGGTAACAGCTAGGCGTGACGCTTCGCGTGCGTACTGCCGAAGTAGTTCGACAGCACTACCGCTGCAGCATGACGTGTCACCGGGTTACGCTCATCCGCTGCGTCAGCCACGGGGGCTTTTCGGTGACAGGCGTTGGGCTGGCAATCAGGCTGGCTTTCTCAGTCGCTTTAGGTTCAGGCGAGCTTGCTGCTTTTTCTGCTATTGTCTTGCTGGTCTGATGCGCAGCAGCAGGGGTTGGCGCTTGCGTGCTTTTTTGCGGTTCAGGTTCAGCAGGCTTTTCTGACGCTGCCGCTTGCTCAGATTTTGCTGAGTCTTTTGCTGACTCAGATTTTTCGGCTTCTTTTACGGGGGCGGGGGCGTTTCTGCTTTAGTTTTCACTCACGGGAATAGCCGTGGCTGGCATCAAAATCGGTTTCGGTTCATTAGCCCGCACCACAAATGCCAAACCACGTTGCCCTTCCGACAAGCGTTCCCCACCCGCACAAGCGCCCAAACCAGACGGCTGGCAACTACCGCCCAACTTGGCAATGGAAATCTCCCCCGTATGCACCGTTACCCACGTTTCGCCCTTGCTAACCTTGACGGTATATTCCGTGCCCAATACCGCAATGGCTGCCAGCGGTGAATTCATGCGGTAACGTTCTTTGGCGTCTTCACCGCCTTGCCCGGTCGTGCTGGTGACTTCACCCTCCAGCAAGGTTTTGCGTATCTCGGTTGCAGCGGGGTCGTCAGGGTCATAGGTGTATTTATTGAAGGTAAAAACGGTGTCAGCGCCCAGCTTTTCGATACCGCCATCCAGCATTAACAGGCTTACCCGGCTGCGTGCTTTGACCGTGATGCGGCTGCCGTCAGGAATTTCCATCTGCAATGCCAATGGCGACACACTGCCATCCGCATCGGTGATGTCGGCTTGCCCCAACAAATAAGTGACTTTACCAATCATGCCTGCCGTTAGGGTTGGCGGCGTACTGGCTGAACTGACTTCAGCCGCCAGCAGCACCAAGACGCACATCAGTGACCACAGATTTCTTATACTGATTTTCATCTATGCCTCTAAATAATGAACACTCTAGCATGGAGTATTAGTTATATTTGCACACAGCGAAAATCGTATTTATTTATTGGTCACTTTTTCATAAGGAAAGTTAGTGACCTTAAAAACTGACCTCGAAGCTCACACCCAGCGCACTGCCTGCGGGTTGGTCAAACAACGGCACTTCCCTATCCTTGGTTTGCCCATACTGGTAGCTCACTTGTAATTTTTTATTGCTGCCGATTTTTTTACTCAAACCCAAATCCACGCCAGTGCGTAACTGGGTACGGGTGCTGTCACCGTACAACTTAGGGTCAAATGGCTTGCCGTCGAGTTTATACGCAACTTTTGCGCCTGCACTGGGCTGCCAACCGGCTAACAGCGGCTTGCCTTTCCACCCGGCGGACACTTCCACCTCTTGCCGATCACCACCGGGGCGGTCTTCCAGCGCATGGTCAAGTTCAAGGCGACCCCGCAAGGCCACTTCACCACCTTGTGGCAAGGCTTTGCGGCGCTCCAAGGCCACATTCGTCACCACGGCTTTGTATAAGGCTTGTTCGGGGTAGGTGACGTATTCGACCCCCGCTATCACGCCGGTTTTTTCCTGATCGGTGGCAACCCACGGCTGGTAATACACGCCGCCGATGCGCCGTTCGACATTGCCGTAATCGTCACGGATCATATTGAGGTAGGCACTGGCTTCTTTGCCACCCGCCAAGGTTTGCTGGCGACTCAGCGCAAAGCCCGTGGTGCTGAAATCTGGCTCATCGGTGTATTCCTGCCGCGCTACCGTGGCGGCGGTAATGTGACCCTTCGCGTATCCGCCACCCGATAAGTCCCCTGCACGCTCACAAAACCCGACGATAACGGCAAATTGCGTTCATCCAAACGCCCTTCCACCAGCAAACCGTTGAAGGGGTTAATGATGGTAATGCGCTCGTGACGGCTGCCCTGATTGACATTATCCAGATAGCCCGTAGCCACTTGCACATGCTTAGTGTGTGTGGTCGTCGGTACCAGCGTACCCGCTGCCGGTGGCTTGGAACGCTTGGTCAAGGCTGGTTGCTGCTGACCCGGTTGGCAAACGCCCGCTTCAAACAAACTCATGAGCTGGTTCAGGAAGACTGCTTGCCCCTGCAACGCTGGTTGTTTAGCCACCTGCCGAATATCTTGGCTCAGCGCGGCAAGGCGCAAGGTATCGCCCTGCAAACAAGCCGTTTCCGCTTGTTGGAGCAAGGCTTCGAGGTTAATGGTTGGCGGCGTTCCTGCCGCTGCCACGCCCGTCGCTAGCGTCAGGCAAACCGCCAGACTCCCATGCACCTTGTTTACTGTTCAGCACCATCGTCATTCCTATCACCATCCTGATTGTGGATCAGAGTATACACCCCGACGGTTTCTTGTCGTCCTTTCAACGCAATATTGCCCCGGCTCACCAGAGGCCATGTTTGCGTTAATAATTCGACTGTTTGTTTACTGACCACCAAATATTCGTGCAGTTCCCGCGCAAGGGTTTGCAAACGGGCGGTTACGTTCACGGCATCACCAATCGCGGTATACGCATGGCGGAAACGTGTGCCCAAATCGCCGACAACCACTTCGCCGGTATGCACGCCGATACGCACCGCAATCGGTTCGCCTTCCAACAAGGCGCTGCCTTCGGCGTTGAATTGCTCAATGGCTGCCATCATATCCATCGCGGCTGCCACACCCCGGTCAGCGTGATCGTCTTGCGGGAACGGTGCATTCCAAAACACCATCACCGCATCCCCCATGTATTTATCCACCGTGCCACCATGATGGTGCGCCACAACGGTCAGACGTTCCAAAATTTGTTGGGTCAGTTCTGACAAGACTTCTGGCGTAACCCGCTCGGCGCGTTGGGTAAAGTTGGCAATATCCGCAAACAACAAGGTTAAGCAACGCTTGCTGGGCAGCAATAAATCCTGACGGTTGTCATTGACGATATGCCCCACCAATTGCGCGGGCAAATAATCCTGAAACAGGTTGCGTAAACGCCCGGTAGTGCGTTGCGCAAACCACCATTCCAACGGCACTTGAATCGCCAGAAACGCGAGGAACAGCATCGCCGGGTGCATCGGCACAAACCATTGCTTTTCCAGCCACGCCCAGAAACCCAAGCCCAACCAAGCAAGCGCCAACAACAGTGGCACCAGCACCACCGTGCCTGCGCCTACGCCGTACACCAACAAGAAATACAGCCCCGCCAAACCACAGAAACCGATAACCCACGACCACACATCCAGCGAAAAAGCCGGAATACCCAGCTCTTCTGACAACAACCATTCCAGCATTTGCAGGTGTACGGTCATACCCGCCGCATTCGCCTCCAACGGCGTCGGGTGCTGGTCTCCCAACATCGGCGCACTACCCCCCACCACCACCATACTATTCGGCAAATACTCGGCAATATCAGGGAGAACTTTATGCTGCAAGACATCGCTGGCGAGGATGCGCGCTAATATCTTCACGCTTCACGCGATAAGGAACACGCCACAACCCGGCTTTATCGAGCAAGAGTTCGATATCGTTCCCCTCACCCATCAAATCACGCAAACGCAAGGTCTGCCCGTTAGCGTTAGGTGTTATCGATACAGCATATTTCCCATCTTCTTGCTGGCAACGCAACATCTCCAGCGCCAAGATCGGGTAAAGCCGCCCAGCATACCGAATGAGCGGCGGCACTTGCGTCACCATCCCCGACACCGGATCTTTTATCGGCGTAACATGCCCAATACACTTGGTCTGCAACTAATTGATTATTCAGCCCCGCATAACCGTTCGCCTCAGGCAACACGGCGGTTGCCGTTGCCTCATCCGGCGCAATGCCAGCGGAAATCTTGCCCGTCACCAGCGCATTTTTAGGCGATGAGAAATCGAACGCTTGTGGAAGTACCAACGGGTATTGCTGTGACAAGGCTAATAAAGCGTCATTACCTTGCGTATCACGGGAATACGGCATGGCAATATCCACCCCCACGACACCAACTTTATAGTCTTCAAACAGAATTTTTAATAAATCAGCATAACGTTGGCGTGACCAAGGCCAGCCCTCACCGTATTTTTCCTCCACAAATTTAATGCTTTGATTATCAATCTGTACCACGAACACCAAGGGATCTTTCGGCTCGGCGACAGCGACACCCCAACGTTGGTAAGCATTCCACACACGGGTTTGCCAACTGCTATACACCTGTAAGGGGTCGTAGTGTTGCACCAGCAGCAAAACGGCTGCGATGCCTAAACAGCACCAGCAGCCGTCCAGCCTACTTTACCGAAACTTAATTCCCAACGGTTGTTCGTACCGGAATGACCGGCGCTGCGGCTGTTCCTGTCCAGTTCAACGCACCATCCGCGCTTAACAGCGGGTCAATCTGATGGGTGAAGGTATAAGCCGCCCCAGTCACATCACCAAGGACACCCACCGCACCGTTAATGGTGGTTTGCGGGTTCGTACCATCATCTTTCAAAATGCCATCGGTTGCCGAATACGTCCCGGTGGCTTTTACCGCCCCCGTATAAACCGGGGAGTTCAGCGGTAAAGCCAGTATCAAAGGTGTTGCGCACTGAACTGACATTCAGCGTCGCATCCGTCAACGGTTGCAGCGGTTGCGGCACCAGTGGTGGCATTACGCACATTCGCTTCGTAGCTGCCCAAGGCAAAGGCAACATCACGCTGCTCTGGCAACGATGGCGCTTGCCCCATTCAGACGCTCAATGGTGTAAGCATTCGCCGTGGTGGCTGCAATCAATTGCGCATACTGGCTACTGACTTGATCACCCAGCGTTGTCACCGTCCACCACCGCAGCAGGGTCGATACTTGCCCCAACGTACTGGCGCTAAAGTAGGTGTTGGCGTCAGGTGTGACAGGTGTCACTGGCGTTTCTACCACCGGCGGTGTCACGGCAGCAATCACCTGCCCCGCATCGGTCGTCACGGTGCTTTCCAGCTTTGCTGGAAGATTCTACCAAATCGGTAGTCGTCGCACCCACCCAAGGACGTACCTAATGGTGTAGTGGTTAAAGCCGCCGGTCAATGCACCACCTGTCGCTGATTCCAGTAGAGTACTGCCCGTACCAGAGGATTCCAGCTACGCCACCAAAGCTCGTCCTGTCGACCCGGATGGCAACCAGTACTACCGCAGCTAGAACCCGCCGATACCAAAATCATCGGATTGGAGGTGGATGGCGTCGTGGCAGTCGGCGTTGTCACTGTCGTGGTGGTCGGCGCAGTCGTTGGCGTCGAAGGCGGTGACTAAACTACCCGACTGGGTACTTTCTAAATTACTCGCTACTTTCGGGGCTTCCGCCACCACAACTTCTGGTCTTTGGTCACAGGCGCGGTGGTTTCAACCGCTGTGGTCGTTTTAGGTTGCACCGCAACGGTAACGGGTGCTGGTGTCACCACTCTTAACCTCGTTAACTTCGCTTTCACTTCCGCCAAGGGGTCACGCTCATCGACTTTTCGCCACTTCAAGTCGGCTTTGTCGGTGGGTTTTTCCGCTACGGTGCAACGACTTCGCTGGTCTTTGCAGGCGCAGGTTCCGTGGCTTGAGCACTTTCCTGCTTGTCGGCTTTTTTAGCTTCGGCAGCTTTTTTATCAGCCGCCTTTTCTTTAGCAGCCGCTGCGTCTTCAGCCGCTTTCTTGTCAGCCGCTAGTTTAGCCTCTTTTTCCTTGGCAGTCTTTCAGCCGCTTTTGTCGCTAGCTTTTTCGGTCAGCCGCTTGCTCAGCCGCATTTGTCGCTAGCAGCTTTCTGCAGCGTGCTTCAGCCGCTTTCTTGCTCAGCCGCTAGTTTAGACTCTTTTTCCTTAGCAGCCGCTTCTTCCGCCGCTTTTTTGTCAGCCGCTTCTTCTTCAGCCTGTTCCTGTGCGGATGTCGTTTGGGCAGCGTCTTGACTGGCGGCGGTGTCGAGGCTGGAATCAGCACAGGTGTGCGGCTGATCTTTACGCACGACCAACGCCAAACCACGCTGATTTTCCGACAAGCTGTTCACCGCCCGCACACGCCCCCAAA
This sequence comes from uncultured Gammaproteobacteria bacterium, assembly GCA_963818325.1. Lineage (GTDB taxonomy): Bacteria > Pseudomonadota > Gammaproteobacteria > Thiotrichales > Thiotrichaceae > Thiothrix. The sequence continues at coordinate 66,310 of CAWFRV010000007.1, forward strand.
CCGGAACGTTGGCAATTGCCACCCAATTTCGCCATCGAGATAATACCGTCCAGCACCACCACCCGCGTTTCGCTCCCGCTGATGCTGACGGTGTATTCTGTACCCAATACCGCAATCGCTGCCAATGGCGAATTCAAACGGTAACGTTCATTGGCCTCTGTACCACCAACACCGGTTTTGCTGGTAACTTCGCCCTCGATCAGTTCTTTGCGAATTTCACTCGCTTTAGGATTCGCGGGGTCATAACTGTATTTGGTAAACTCCAAGGTGCTGTTCGCAGGCAGTTTCTCGGTTTCACCATCGACCATCAGCAGATTCAATTTACTGCGGTCTTTTACCGATACTTTACTGCCTTCAGGAATTTCGGTCTGTTTTGTGATAGCTACAACCGTCCCATCCGGCAGGGTGAGTTCCGCTTGCCCCAGCAAGTACGAGACCTTGCCGATATCATGCGGTGTTGAGGTGGTTTGCCGTGGAATTGCTGGAGTGTGTTTTAACTTCATCTGCCAAAACAATAGATGTAGCGACAGCATTAGTACACCAACCAACGCCAGAACTCTCAAGAGTGACACTGTGTATTTCATACTGTTTGCCCGTGAATTTGCCCGAATGCGCCCTGAACATTTTTGATCAATTTCAATTCAATTGTCATTATACATCCTTATAGGCAATTTCGCACCAGCATATTCATAGAAGCATGACATCGATCTATTTAATGGGGAGTAAATAGCGCCACTGAGTCTCTGCCAAAATGTAACGTACACCTGAGACAATATTCGCCAGCACAAGTTCCCCATCACTGGATAATAAATCGAACTCAAGGTGACTACCGTCATCCAGCGTCAGGGTGATTTTCCCTTTGCTCGCCTCGCCTGCATACGCTTCATACGCGGATCGCATCTGCCGATTGCCAGTTCTGCACCAAATCCGCCGCTCTTGGCATTGTAACCGTCCGGCAAGGCGACGGCTTTCACACTGCGTCCTTCAGGCACGAGCTTATTGGCAATCAAGGCGCGTGGCCTCACCCGTCAATAGCCCAAAAACCGCTTCCGACACCAGCTTGATCTTGCCTGCGTGGAGGATGTAACGCTGGCGGGAAATCGGGTTATCCGTCCCAAACAGCAGGGTTTCGTCGTTGAATGCCACACTGACCTGCGCCCGGTTCCAGACCCATACTGCGCAAGGTCTTTACCGGCGGCGTCGTAGCTGGCTGCCACTGACTCATCCAGCAGGGTAAACAATTGGCTGATACGGGTAGGGTTAGCTTCCACCTGTTTCGGTTCCAGCATACGCCAGCGTTCACCCTGCCGTTCCAGCCGGATAATGTCAGGCTTAGCACTGCCCGGCTCACGGGTAATGGTCACGCGGGTAATGTCTGCCCGTGTCAGCGTAAGCAAGGTTTCTGGCAAGTGTGCGGCTGGCTGGATTGCCACCAAGCCAGCCGCGCCCAAGCCCGCCGACCAGCACCAACAAGGCAAGATTGAGCCATAAACGCCGTGATTGTGTGGTATTACTCATCTCAACGTCTCCGCCTGCGCCACCAGATCAACACACCTGCCAGCAACAAGCCGATCGGCAGCACAAACAGGAAGAACGTCCCCAGCACGAAGCCCGCCGTTTCACCCAATTCCAGCTTGGTATCAGGGGCGCGAATCACCGGCACTTCCAACAAATTATCGTCAGCACTCAACCAGTTGAAGGTATTGCTGGCAAGATCCAAGATTTGCCCCCAGCCCGATGAAGCTATTGAGCATGAAATCGCTGTCGCCGATCACCACCACCCGCTGTTCCTTCGCTGGGCTGAGCTAGTCGAGCCGCACTCCAAGGTGACGGGTCAAGGTCACGCCAATCGGCACAGGCCCAGCCTGATCATCGCTACCTTCGTCGAATTTCACCGCACCTTCCAACACCCCGCTGCTTTCCAGCCAACTGGTCGGCAGGGTATTGAGGAATTCCTCTGCCTGCCATGCCAATGCGCCACTCTTTACCCCCGCTTGCGGGCTCACGCGCAATCATCGTGGCAAATGGGAATACGGTTTGTGTGCCAGCCAGCTTTTGCACAATGTCGGATTTGCCGTAATCCACCACCGGCACGACCGCCGGGTGATTAATTCCCAGCAAGGCTTGCAACTGCTTCATTGGCATCAATCACCGTGCCGTCGTAGATTTGCAGGCCAAGCAATTCTTCCAGCGGTTGTAAACCATGCAACCCACCGGGATCTTGCAACCACAGCAAGTTGCCGCCCTTGTTCCACGTACTTTTTCAGCACATCGACTTCACCGGGCAATAAGTCCTGCTGTGGCGCTGCGATGACCGCAAAACTGGCATTCTGCGGAATGGATCTGGGTACGCACCAGATTGTGCGGCTGGATCTTGAAACCGTTGCGTTGCAGGTTAGCCACCAGTTGCGACATGCCAGTGGATTCGTCCGCCAAGGGGTTGCGTTCGCCATGACCTTCCAGAAACACCACCAAGCGTTCCCCGCCCCGGCTCATGCGCTGGATGGCATTGCCGATGGTTTCCTCACTGGCGGAATCCATCACCTCACTGCGCTCACCGAGGTGAATCGCAAGCTGCCCGGCGTGTTCAATGCCGTCCTGTTTCGCCCGTTCCGGGTCAAGGTCGGGGTTGACGAATTCCAAGAGTGATCATCCGGCTTCACCCGCTGGTATTTGCCCACCAATTGCTTAAGCTGCTCCTGCAACATCGGGTTGTCAGGAATGTAGGCAATGAATTTCAGTGGCTTATCCAGTGTTTGCAGCAAGGTCTGCGTGGGCGCGGACAAGCTGTTACGGCTGCCATACGTCCAATCGGCCTGCAAACTTGAATTCGCGCCCGAAAAAGCCCAGCAAGCCAATGACCACCACGAATAGCAGGTAGAAAATCGCGTTTTGTAGCCCCACCAAACGATGGGCATTTTTACTCATTTTCATCGGTGCTTACCCCTGTAGCCGGTCGTTGTCGAGTTTGCGGATGGTCAGGATCAGGAACCCGCCAATAAACAGCAGGTAATACACCAAGTCACTGCTATCGAACATGCCCCCCACAAACGATAAGAAATGCCCAAAGGCTGACAGGTAGACAAACAATTCACTCGCGCCCCTGCGAATGCCCCGACTGGTACAACACATCCAACAGCAGCAAAAAGCCGAAAGTGGTGACCGCCGCAATCACCGGCTGCCGTGACAGCGATGACAGGAACACACCCACCGCCGCAAACGCCGCCAACAACAAGGTCAGCCCCAACGCCGCCGCTGCCAATTGCCCCCAATCCAGTTGCGTGGCGATAGCTTAGGGACATTGGCATCAGCGCCAACAACCCGACGAATAGCAACACAAACCCCAACACGCTGAAGTATTTCCCCAACACAATCTGGGTACTGGAAAGCGGTGAAGAGGTCAGCAAGGTCAAGGTCTGGTTCATGCGCTCTTCGGCAAACAAACGCATGGTGATCAGCGGCATCACCACCAACATGATCGAGGCTGCGGAGGAAAACAGGAAAGGAATCAAGGCTTCACTAATACCCGCGATGTCTTCATGCGCCTACCGCTGTGGCTTGGGTTTGCACGCTGTATTCATTCAAGCCCAGCAGGAACATCCACGCGAGGATGAACTGCACCACCGCTAAAATGCTCCACGCCAGCGGCGACAGGAACATGCGGCGGAATTCGGTGCTGGCAATCGCCCAGATCGCATTCATGCTGCCACCTCCCGGAAAATCAGGTCGAAAAATACCTTTTCCAATGATTCCACCCCATCCAACGTATCGTTGAACACCGTCTTGCCCCGGTTGAGGATTTGCACCCGGTCACACACCGCCTGCACTTCCGGCAAGATGTGGGTGGAGAGGATAATGCCATGATCCTTGCCCAACTCACGGATTAGGCTGCGGATTTCACGGATCTGGATCGGGTCAAGCCCCACCGTCGGTTCATCCAAAATCACCACCGCCGGGTTGTGCAAAATGGCTTGCGCAATCCCCACCCGCTGGCGATAGCCTTTGGAGAGGTTGCCAATCAGGCGCTTGCCCACGTCCTGTAAACCACAGCGTTCGCGGGCAGTTTCCACCGCTGTATTACGCATGGCTTTCGGCACATTGCGCAAGCGGGCGCAGTAATGCAGGTATTCAGCCACGGTCAAATCGCGGTAAACCGGCGGCTGTTCCGGCAAGTAGCCAATTTGCTGCTTGGCTTTGCGTGGCTCATCCAGCAAGTCAATGCCGTTTATCTGGATTTCACCCGCGCTGGGGGACAAATTGCCGGTCAACATCTGCATGGTGGTGGACTTTCCCGCACCATTTGGCCCCAACAGACCCAACACCTCACCTTTGTGCAACGCAACATCCAAATTATTTACCGCGCAATGGTCACTGTAGTAGCGTGATAATCCTGATGCACTAATGAGCCTATCCTGATGATTTATCATGTAACTTGCCCTTGTCGATTCAGCATTCATTAATAATTATGAAAATTCTATAAAAATATTCTATAGTTATAAGGGTTGAACTTCAGAGTATATCGAATAGACTCAAGAAATTGTAACGCTGTGTAACGCGGTGAGGCTTTCAGGTTTGGGGACTTGGTAAGTAGAGCGTGGGCAGGTATTTAGTTGGGCTTACTAAAGGGTATTTCAGAGCGTCATGAGTGTCGAAACCGACAGAAACTGGTTCTTGCTGACCAGCAAACCACACAAGGATGAAGTCGCAGAATTCCAACTGCGCAATCAGGGCTACGACGTTTACCGCCCCCTCGCTAAACGCTTGCGCACGCAACGCGGCAAAGTCATTACCAAGATCGAATCGCTGTTCCCACGCTATATGTTCATCCACTTGGATCAAGGTGTGAATGACAACTGGGCACCGATCCGCTCCACCAAAGGCATTAGCAGCTTTGTACGCTTTGGCAATGAAGTAGCTCGCGTGCCCGAAAGCATTATCAACACTGAAAGCACAAGAAATCTACCTTGGCGAACGTGCCATTGACCTTGACCGCTTCCACACCGGCGACAAAGTAATCATTACCGACGGGCCTTTCCGGGGGCTGGAAGCGATTTTCCAAAAGTATGACGGTGAGGAACGGGTCATGCTGTTGCTGGAAATCCTCCACAAACCCACCAAACTGCTGATTGAGCCGGGAAAGATTTACGCGGCTTAATGGTTTAGCAACCGCCCGCCATCCACCGGGATCACTTGCCCGGTGATGTAATCCGCATCGCGCACCAGAAACAGTACGGTTCTGGCAATATCTGCTGGGCTGCCTTCACGTTGTAGGGCTGTTTTCGTCAGGATTTCGACGTGCATGGCGTGGTTTTCCGCCATTTCCGGCCACAGGATTGCACCGGGGGCAACGCCATTGACGCGCACTTCCGGCCCCAATTCCCGCGCCAGCACTTGGGTCAGCATCAGCAAACCGGCTTTTGCCACGCAATAAGCCGCATAGCCTTGCAGCGGGCGCACGCCATGAATATCGACGATATTGATGATGCAACCGTGATTGGCTTGCAAGTGGGGTGCAGCGGCTTGTGCCATAAACAGCGGGGCTTTCAGGTTGGTGCCAATCAGGTCATCAAACTGCTGTTCGGTCACGGTCGCCAACGGTGTGGGGTAAAAGGATGAGGCGTTATTCACCAGAATATCCAGCCTGCCCGCCTGTGCCGATGACCGTGTCCGCGATCAGTGCGGGAATGCTTGCCATCATCCAGCAAATCGCCTTGCACCAAAAAACAGGAGTTTGCCCGCTGTGCATTTAATTCTGCCTGTAAGTTTTCAGCATCCTGTGATGAGTTGCGGTAGTGGATTACCACGCGTTGCACCTGCTGCGTGTAGGGTGCGGGCGGTTGCTGCGCCGATGCGCCGTGCTGCGCCTGTGAGCAGTGCTACCTTACCTTCTAATGTCGCCATGCCATACCTTCTGTTAAGCTTTATGTTTTTTACCATCATAACCTGACATGCGCTTTACTGACACATTACCCACACCTTCCGCCGAGGCTTTGGCGCACAGCGAACAATTGGCCGCAACGCATCCGCACCGCGATTAGCCGCCAATGACGGCAGCATCCCCTTCCGCGAATTCATGCGCATGGCCTTGTACGAGCCGGGGTTGGGCTATTACGTGGCAGGCTTACGCAAGATTGGCAAGGGTGGCGACTTCATCACCGCGCCGGAAATTTCCCCGCTATTTTCGCAGTGCCTTGCCAACCAATGTGCGCAAGTGCTGACCGAACTCGGCGGCGGCGACATACTGGAATTGGGGGCAGGCAGCGGCTTGATGGCGGCGGATATATTGGCGCGTCTGGAAGCTATCGGCTGTTTGCCACAGCATTACCGGATTCTGGATCTCAGCCCGGAATTGCGCGATCGCCAGCGCCAAACCTTGCAGAAACATGTGCCGCATTTGCTGGAACGGGTGGCATGGCTGGATCGCTTGCCGGAAACACCGATGCGCGGCGTGATTGTCGGCAATGAGGTGCTGGATGCGATGCCGGTGGAGTTGTTTACGCTGGTGGATGGGGAACGGGTCATCCGACAGGTGGAAATACAGGAAAATGGGTTCGGATGGGTGGCGGTCGATGGTTCTTACACCTCCGAATTCAACCCCGCCCTGCCCGCTTGGATGCAAAGCATGGCAGACGTGCTGGCAGCAGGCGCATTATTGCTGATCGACTACGGCTACGAGCAGGCCGATTATTACCGCCCTGACCGCACGCAAGGCACGCTGATTTGCCATTACCAGCACCGTGTCCACGACAACCCGCTGATTTACGTCGGCCTGCAGGACATTACCGCCAGCGTCGATTTCACCGCCGTGGCGAACCGCAGGCTTGGATGCGGGTTTGGAACTTGCCGGTTACACCACCCAAGCGATGTTCCTCGCCAGCAGCGGGCTGGAGGAATTGTTCATCGCGGCGCTGGAGGCAAATCCAACCGACCAATACCGACTTGCGCAACAAGTGCGCACCTTGAGCCTGCCGTCGGAAATGGGTGAGCGTTTCAAGGTAATCGGGTTTAGTAAGGGGTTTACGCCCGAATGTCAGGGCTTTAGACTTGGCGACCAGCGACATCGCCTATAATCCATCCACTCATTCATCCACTAAACAACACACTAAAGGATTTTCATGGATCTGCTGTTACTACTCAAAGCCGCCATCATGGGACTGGTGGAAGGCGCAACCGAGTTTTTGCCCGTTTCCAGTACCGGACACCTGATTCTGGCAGGCGACCTGCTGAATTTTATGGATCACGACAAACGCGGGGTGTTTGAAATTGCCATCCAGTTGGGGGCAATCCTCGCGGTGGTGTGGGAATACCGCACCCGTTTTGCCAGCACGTTTGCAGGCATTGGGCGTGACCCGATTGCCAATCCGCTGATCATTAACTTGGCGATTGCGTTCTTGCCACTGGCAGTATTGGGCTTGGCGTTTGGTGACACGATTAAAGAATATTTGTTTAAACCCGTGCCGGTTGCCATTGCGTTTATCGTTGGCGCATTCATCATCTTGTGGGCAGAAAAACGCAAACATACGGTCACGATTGAAACGGTGGATGACATCCGCCCACTGGATGCGCTGAAACTGGGTTTTGCGCAAGCGGTCGCGCTTGATTCCGGGCATGTCACGTTCCGGTTCCACCATCATTGGCGGGCTTGTTCTTTGGGCTATCGCGTAAAGCAGCGGCAGAATTTTCGTTTTTCCTCGCCGTGCCGACGCTGGGGATTGCTTCGGTGTATTCCATGTACAAGGAACGGCACTTGCTCAGCTATGGATGACATGGGCGCATGGGCAGTGGGTTTCGTGTTTGCCTTCATCAGTGCCATGATTGCGGTACGGGCCTTAATCCGCTACGTCAGCCACCACGACTTCACTATTTTTGCGTGGTATCGGATTGCCTTCGGGGTGATCGTGCTGATCACCGCTTACACCGGCTTGGTCGAGTGGACTGTGCATTAATGCAGGCGCGGGGGTTTGGTAGTCAACCATGCCAGCCCCCGCCGCATCGCCTTACCCAGCCGGGATTTCCAGATAACGGTAGGTGAAATGCGAATACACCAGCACCACTGCCAGCGTCATCCCCAACACTTGCGCTTTCGGCCAGCCATACTGTAGCGCCAGATGCCGAAATACCATCAACACCGCCAAATGGTTGAGGTAAACCGAGTAGGAAATATCGCCCAAGTACGCCAGCCGCCGCAAGACACGCGACACCCAGCCCCGCTCGAAGGCAAAAATCGCCACCATCAGCAACGCCACATACGGCACGAACACATTCATCCCGCGCATCGGTATGACTCCACAGCAGCCCCGCCGCCAGCAATACGCCCGCTATTTCCAGCCATGTGGCGTAGCGTTCCACCCGCCAATCATCGCGGTAAAACAGGTACAAGCGATACGACACAATACCCAGCACAAACGACGACATCCCGCGCAATAAGCCCGCATTGACAACGCCAAGGTAGGTTTCGGTCTGCGCATTCAAATTGCCATGCAAGGTGAACAACACCACAATCCCCAGCGTCCCCAGCAAAAACAATAGGCCGCTGCGGGTCTGCCCGCGTCATCAGGAAAATGAACAGGATATTGACGACAAATTCCACCGACACCGACCAACTGGGGTAATTCCACGTCAGCCCGTGCGGATTCAAGCCGATATTGTGCATCATGGTCAGGTGCTGCACGAAGGTGAACAATGCCCCATCCGGGTAACTCGGCATCGTCCAATACATCAACCAATGCACCAACACAAATACCAACAGGGTGTAGAGATGCAGCGGATACAGGCGGGCAATGCGGTGATTGATGAAGACCAGCGGGGTGGCAGGCTTATCCGCGTACCAATAACGGTGCGACAGAATAAACCCGCTCAGCACCAGAAAGAAATCCACCGCCAAATAACCCAAGCCGCCGAAGACGTGGAAATACACCACCCATAATGCTGCCAAGCCGCGCAACGCATCCAGCGCCAGAAACCGTTGCTTGCCCGATGAAACCTTTTCCAAACTCATAACCCTTTGAACAATAAAGCGGCTGCGGCACTCAATGCCTTGACCTGCACCACCGAACGGCTGCCGCTAGCCGTATCTTTGCGATGCCCGACCCGCGCCAATACAAACCCGGCACGTTCCCAAAAACGCAGCAATTCCGGGGTCATGGCATAGCTGACACCCATGTAATCTGCCCCGCTATCGGCGGCGAATGCTAACAGATGTTGCAACAATTGCGCACCTAATCCCTGATGCTGCAAAGCAGGATGCACCGCAATCCGCATCACCCGTTCACACACCAACTCCGCAGCGCCGGGGATTTTGGCGTGGAACGTTAGGGTTTGCGGAATGGGATGCCCGTGGGGGCGGCGCGTTCCTGCGTGAATCGCAGCGGTCAGTTCCGCATCCAAGCCCACCTTCGCGGGATAGCAGCGCAACCGCCACGATAGCGCCTTGCTGTTCGAGGATGTGGATGGAAATATCCGGCGCATCGAGCATCTGGCGCAGGTCGGAGGGGCGGGTTTGGTAGTGGGCGGTGATCAGCAGGCCGAAGAGTTGGCGCAAGAGCGGTTCGTTTTGGGCGAGTTCGTCGCGGTTTAATTGACGGTAAATCGGCACAGGGTTTGCGCGTACGGGCAATTGCATGAACTGCCCCGTACGGGGAACTTCCACATCCGCATCCAGCAGCAATGCCCTGATTGATGAAATGTTCCAATGGGTCGTTTTCCGCCCAGCGGATCGGTTGGTGCAAACGCACGGCTTGCCAACCGGGAGCGCGGGCATCCAGTTCCTTTTGGAAGCGCAAGGCAAAACCGCGCCCGCTGCCTTCGTAGCCATGCAACGTCGTCGAAAATACACAGCGCGGGTAATGTTCCAGCATTTTCAGCAGCAAGGGCACAGGAATCGCCGCCGCCTCATCCACCAGCAACACATCACCTTGCGGCAAGGTTTGCAACAAATCGTCGGGCGCAAAGAATGAGGGGGGATTTTCCGCATGTTTGAAAACGGTTGCGACGGTGGCGCGGGAAGGTGCGGTCAATAACACCCGTTTGCCCGCAGCAAGCAACTGGCTGGCAGCCATGCCCAATGCTGCCGATTTGCCGCGCCCCCGATCTGCCGTCAGCACCACTGGAACTTCAGATTGCAGAATGGTTTGGATGATCAGCTGCGAAGAAAATCTGATCTCGTTCTGCAAGGATGGGAGGCAGCGCGAGGAGTTCTTGCCCCTCATTGCACGAGGGGCGGCTAGGGTGCGATCTTCTCCTTCAACATCCGCACAAACCGCCGCAAAAACCGCCCCTCCACCTCTTCCGGCGATAAGGGATAGGGAATAAACCGCCGGTAATCCGGGTCTGGAAAACTCGCCCATTCATCCAGCGGTGGCGTCAGCAAAAACAACGTCCCGCCCCCGCGCAAGGTTCCACTTACCGCCGCAAATGCATTCACATCAAAGCCGCTGTGGGCATCAAACACCAAGGCATCACATTCCTGCCCCAGCAAGGTATGCGCTTTTTTCGCATCAACCGGCTGCAAACCTTGCACCCGCTGCAAGCATTCCGCCTGCGTCCCCTCAATGACGACCAGTTGACGCGGCAAGCTTATTTATACCGCATCCCGTCCATTGTTCGCCGGTACGGATACGGATGGCCTGCTCAACCGGCAGCACGAAAATCTTGCCGTCGCCAATCTTGCCGGTATGTGCCGCTTTCTGGATAGCTTCGATAGCCGTATCCACATCCTCTTCCTTGACCACGATTTCCAGCTTGACCTTGGGCAGGAAATCCACCACGTATTCCGCACCACGGTACAGCTCGGTATGGCCTTTTTGCCGCCCGAAACCTTTAACCTCAGTCGCCGTCATCCCGGTCACGCCAATTTCGGTCAAGGCTTCACGCACGTCATCCAGTTTGAAAGGTTTAATAATGGCCTGAATCAGCTTCATGCTTGCTCCTTTGGGGTTTTGAAAGGTAAATTTTTACGCCAAGCAGAGGTAATCGGGTAACGCCAATCCTTACCGAACCCGCGCCCGCTGATGCGCACGCCGGGGGCTGCCTGTCGCCGTTTGTATTCGCTCAATAGTACCAGATTCACCACGCGGCGCACGGTTGCTGCATCAAATCCCTCGGCAATAATGTCTTCCAGCACCTCATCGCCCTCAATGAAGCGTTGCAAAATCGCATCCAGCACCTCGTAAGGCGGCAAGGAATCCTGATCCACCTGCCCCGGCGCAAGCTCGGCGGAAGGCGGGCGCTCAATCACCCGCTGCGGAATCGCCTGCCCCAGCGTATTGCGGTATTCCGCCAGCCGGTAGACCTGCATCTTGTAAACATCTTTCAGCGGGGAAAATCCACCCGCCATGTCGCCGTACAAGGGTGGCATAACCCACCGCACTTTCGCTCTTGTTACTGGTAGACAGCAGCAAACTGCCCAGCTTGTTGGACAGCGACATCAGCAATACGCCCCGGATACGCGCCTGCAAATTCTGCTCGGTCACATCCACCGGACGGTCGCCGAATTCCGGCGCTAAGCAGGCTAGTGAAATTGTCGTAAATCGAAGCAATCGGCAAATTGCGGTAGCGCACCCCCAGCCATGCCGCTTGCTGGTAGGCATCTTCCACACTCATCTCGGAGGTGTAATGGAACGGCATCATCACCGCCTCGACATTTTCCGCCCCCAACGCATCCACCGCCAAAGCCAGCACCAGCGCCGAATCAATCCCGCCGGACAAGCCCCAGCAGCACGCTGGAAAAACCGTTCTTGCGCACGTAATCGCGGATGCCGGTGGTGATGGCGCGGTAGATAACACTTATCGGCACTGCGTAGGATGGGTGGAGCGTAGCGATACCCACCATGCTCGGCAACGTCCGAACGGTGGGTATCGCGTTCCGCTCCACCCACCCTACCAACATCCCACTCCTGCACAAACACCCCTTCCGCAAACGCCTCCGCCCGGAACACGATATTCCCGGCATGCATCCAGCAGCATCGAATCGCCATCGAACACCAGCTCATCCTGCCCCCCCACCAGATTCACATAGGCCAGCGGACAGCTGATTAGCAGACGCTTGCCGTTGCAGCAATTCAGTGCGCTGCGCCTGCTTGTCATAGCTGAACGGGGAGGCATTCAACACGCACAAGGCTTCTGCCCCCGCCAGTACCGCTGCCTTTGCCGGGGCATCTTCCCAAATATCCTCACAAATCAGGATGCCGAGTTTGACGCCTGCCACTTCAATCACCAGCGACTCGCTTCCCGGTGTGAAATAGCGTTTTTCGTCGAATACCCGGTAATTGGGCAGGCATTGCTTGGCATATTCACCCATCACCTGCCCATCACGCAGCACGCACGCCATATTCCGCAGCAACGCCGCCGCGCTTTAACGGTGCGCCGAGGATAACGGTAATGCCGTGCGTTTCCGCGGCAACTTCCGCCACCCCGGCTTGCATCTGGCGCAAGGAAATCGGGGCGGAACAGCAAATCTTCCGGTGGATACCCCGCCAACACCAGTTCGGGGAACACGATCAGGTCAGCGTGCTGCTCACGCGCTTGATGGATGGCAGCTTGCACCTTGCGGAGATTGTCTTGAACATCCCCCACACAGACGTTCAACTGGGCTAATGCGATGCGTAAAGTCTGATTTTTCTTTTGCACGGTGTCATAAAACGGTAAGGTAACAAACCAAAGACTATACCTGAAAAGGCTGTAACACATCATGTCCCGTATTATTTTTATCCTCGTTTTGCTGGTAGTCGGGTTTCTTCTGTTAAAATCGTGGCAACGCAGGCAAAGCCTGGAACAACAACACAAAAAAACGGCCGGGAAAAGCCTTAACAATACCCGCATGGTGCGCTGCCTGCACTGCGGTTTGCATGTCCCGGAACACGAAGCGATTTCCCAGGGGGGGAAATACTTTTGCAGTCTGGAACACGCGACACAACACTTGACGAAAAGCTAAGCCCGGTCTTCCTGCACGAAGACCCGTGGAATCTGCTACGGCTTTACCACGTCTACCGCCTCACCCTCGCAGGCGCACTGCTGATTGCCCTGACACTGGAATACAGCAATATCAAACTGGGGCAATCACGACCCTGACCTGTTTGTGTGGCTCACCGTCACTTACCTGACCATTGCGGTTCTCAGCAACCTGGCCTCCTATTTCCAATGGCCTGACCTGCCGGTGCAAACCGTGTCTGTTTCGTGCTGCTTGATATTGCGATACTGCTGGGGCTGATTTATTCCAGCGGCGGAATTGAAGCCGGGTTTGGCATCTTGCTGCTGATCCCTGTCCTGATCCCGCACCTCGGCAACCCCGGTCACGTCTCCCTGATGCTGGCAACCCTGACCGGCATGGCATTGGTTGCCATGCAGGTATGGCTGCAAGTCCAAGGGCGTATCGGATCAAAGCAGGGTCATGCACAGCGGCCTGATTGCGCTGTTCATCATGCTGATCAGCGTCGCCAGCAACCGCTGGATACGCAAAGCCAGCGCGATGGCATCCCTCGCCCAACGGCGCGGCGTCGACATTGCCAACCTGTCACAACTGAACCAGTCGATCCTCGACAAGCTCGAATCCGGCATTGTGGTGGTGGAAGGTTCCGGCTCGATCCGCCACATGAACGAATCCGCGTGGGATATGCTCGGTCAACCCGGTAACTGGCGCAGCAAACCGCTGCAACAATTCGCCCCCGAACTCGACCACCACCTGCAACACTGGTTGCACACCATTTGCCCACGCATTGCCAGTTTCGACGTGCGCCACCAAAACACCACCGAAATGCGGGCGCGGTTCTCGCAACTGGGCAACCAGTCCCGCCGCGCCACCATGATCAATCTGGAAGACACCACCGAACAGCGCGAAAAACTGCAAAGTGCCAAACTCGCCTCCCTCGGTCAATTGACCGCCAGTATTGCGCACGAAATCCGCAACCCGCTGGGTGCAATCAGCCACGCCGCGCAACTGCTGACGCGAATCACAGAATCTCGACAAAGCCGACACCCGCTTGCTGCAAATCATCCAGTCCAACGCCCGGCGCATGAATTTGACCATCGAAAGCGTCCTCAACCTGTCACGCAAAAAGACCCCCAACCGCGAACGCCTTGCGCTCAAACTGTGGCTGCACGAATTCCGCAAAGATTTCATCCAGCAAAACAAGCTGCGCGAAGAACAGGTCAACCTTTACATCGAACCCGCTGACACCGTGATCGAATTCGACCCGGCGCATTTGCACCAGATCATCTGGAACTTGTGCCGCAATGCCTACAAATACGCCCACGACAGACCCCAACAACTTGCAACTCGACATCCACGGCGGTAACCCGGCACATACCCGTGACATCATGCTCAATATCATCGACAATGGGCACGGCATGACGGAAGCCCAGCGCCAGCGCCTGTTTGAACCGTTTTTCACCACCAGCACGCAAGGGACGGGGCTGGGGTTGTTCATGTCACGCGAACTTTGCCTGACCAATGGCGCAAGCCTAGACTATGTTGCCCAAGCCTCAGGCGGTAGCTGCTTCCGCATGGTGTTTTCCCATCACCGCTAATACAACAAGATAAAAAATAAGATAACCATCATGACCGACCAAACTGTACTCATCATCGACGATGAACCTGACATCCGTGAACTGCTGGAAATCACCCTGTTGCGCATGGGGCTGGATACCATCACCGCAGGCAATGTGGAAAATGCCCTCAGCCAGATCGACAACTTACCACCCCAACCTGTGCCTGACCGACATGAAACTGCCCGATGGCAGCGGCATCGACATCGTGCGCTACCTGCAAAAAAACCATCCGCACATTCCGGTGGCAGTGATTACCGCGTTTGGCAGCATGGATACGGCGGTGGAGGCACTCAAGGCGGGCGCTTACGATTTCGTCTCCAAACCCGTGGATTTGCCCAAACTGCGCGAGCTGATCCAGACAGCGTTGAAACTTTCGGCGGGTAAAGGGCGGCAAACGCCGAGCAGCGATGAGGGCGATGCCACCCATAGCAGCAGCATTCTGGGCAATTCCCCCGCGATGCAGCAACTCAAAGCCACCATCGGCAAGCTGGCACGTAGCCAAGCGCCGGTCTACATCCACGGTGAATCGGGCAGCGGTAAGGAATTGGTGGCACACCAAATTCACCTGCAAGGCTCCGCGCGCCAAAGGCGCCATTTGTGCCGGTCAACTGCGGGGCGATTCCTGAAAACTTGATGGAAAGCGAGTTCTTCGGGCACAAAAAAGGCAGCTTTACCGGCGCAGTGGCGGACAAGCAGGGCTTGTTTCAGGCGGCACACAAAGGCACGTTGTTTCTGGATGAAGTCGCCGATTTGCCCTTGACCATGCAGGTGAAATTGCTGCGGGCGATTCAGGAAGGCGCGGTCAAACCCGTCGGCGGCACAGAAGAAATGCCGGTGGATGTGCGCATCCTCAGTGCTACCCACAAAAGTCTGGAACACGAAGTGGCAGCGGGGCATTTCCGCCAAGATTTGTATTACCGGCTGAATGTGATCAAGCTGAAAGTGCCGCCATTGCGCGAACGGCAGGAAGATATTTTGCTGCTGGCGGACTTTTTCCTGCACAAGATTGCGGCACGTTGGCAGATGCCGCCGATCCGGCTGTCGCCAGCGGCGCGGGATGAGTTGGCGGCGTATGGCTTCCCCGGCAATGTGCGCGAGCTGGAAAATGTGCTGGAGCGGGCGAGTACGCTGTGTGATAACAATACGATCCAGCCGGATGATTTGCAGTTGCCGGTGGATGCTGGCATGACGGCTAACGCCGTTTCCCCCTCACCCCAACCCCTCCCTTCGACTACGCTCAGGGAGCGAAGAGGGGCTTGATGCACATGTAACGGACAGGGGTGGAAAATCTGCGGCTGCCTGCGTGGAATCCGGTGGATGAGGAGGCGGAGCGCGACTTGATTTTGAAGGCGTTGGAACAGACGCGCTGGAACCGGACTAAGGCGGCGGAAGTGCTGGGGATGTCGTTTCGGCAGTTGCGTTATCGGATTCAGAAGTATGGGTTGGATGAGGGGTGATACCGTTTGCATTTACCTATCCCAAACACTATTCTTACGCTATGACGTATAGATAAAGGAAACGTAAAATGCACACTGCGACACTTTCGAGCAAATACCAACTGTCGATACCTAAAGGCATCCGTGAGTTGCTCAATCTACAAGCGGGTCAACAATTTACTGTGCTGGCGAAAGGCAAGGTGATTGAATTGGTGCAAGTACGTTCGATCAAGGAAATGCGGGGGTTTCTCAAGGGCGCAAACACCGAAAACTACCGTGATCGGCAGGATCGTTTTTAATGGCCTGCCTAGTCGATACTTGTGGTTGGATTGAATGGCTGACTGATGGTGTATTGGTCACGGCATTTGAACCGTGGCTGAGTGATCTTGAGCAGGTTTATGTTCCCACCGTCGTTCAGTTTGAACTGTATAAATGGGTCAAACGTGAACGCGGTGAAAATCGTGCTTTAGAGGTCGCGGCACTGACAGAACAAGGGATTGTTGTGCCGCTACATACCGCCATCAGCTTGCTGGCAGCGGATTTGGCATTGGAACATAAGCTATCCTTTGCGGATGCCGTTATTTATGCCACAGCACGCTATGCTGACGTTGTATTAGTAACCGCAGATGATCATTTCAAAGATTTGCCTCATGTTGTCTACTTTGACAAGACCAAAAAATTACCTTAGCAGCAAAGGCTGCCTACGCAGCTTGTTTGAGCATCGCCTCGCGCAGGCAATTGGCTTTACCGCGTTTGGTAGTCCGCTGGATTGCACAAAGCCGCCATGCCATCGGCGTTCCGTACAATGACGGATGGGCGGTAAATGCAACCAGTTTTTCCACATTGCTGTTCAGTAGTTTCTGGAATATCGCTGAAGTCGATTTCCACTGGCATCGCTTAGTCTCAATCCTCTTTCTGTCACATTCTCCCACCCACCTGTCACAACCTGACACACCATCGACACTCACCCCCCAAAAACCACCGCTCATCCCCGAAAACCAACCGCTAACCTTCATTTTGCCGTTGGCACGCCTCCTGCATTATCACTTGCGTCTCAGGACATTAAAAACATCCTAACTAATCCTAACAATAAGGAATGACGAAAATGAGTATGAAAACAATGAAATCTAACGCACAAGCGGGTTTCACCCTGATCGAATTGATGATCGTGGTTGCCATCATCGGTATTTTGGCTGCAATTGCACTGCCTGCTTACCAAGACTACACCGTCCGCTCCCGCGTAATGGAAGGTGTCACCATGCTGGAACCACTGAAACTGTCTATCGGCACAGAAGTCACCACACTGGCTGACTTGGGTGTCATGGCGGGTGACTGGAACGATGACGACAACCATAATGGCACTGTAGCGACTAGTAAATTTGTTGACTCTATTGCTGTTGATGGTGCTACTGGCGTTATTACTGTTGACTTCGACAATGCCTCTGTTGGTATTGCTGCTGGTGCAGACCAACTTACACTGAGTCCATCGTCCGTACTACCGCAGGTATTTCGCCTTTGGCTACTGCACTGACAGATGGCTTAACTGGTGCTGTAGACTGGGGCTGTGCTTCTGAAACAAACGCAACTGCTACTGCACGTGCCATTGCCGTAGTAGCTCCAGCAGCACCAATGCTGTCAAAGTATGCTCCATCAGAATGCCGTTAATCTGATCTTGTAAATAAGAACAAGGGTGATCATGTTAATGTGATCACCCTTTTAACTTGAAACCCAAGGTGATAAAAATGAAGACCAAACAAAAAGGCTTCACCTTGATAGAATTAATGATTGTTGTTGCCATTATCGGCATTCTTGCTGCAATTGCACTCCCTGCCTATCAAGACTACACCGTGCGGGCAAGAATAATGGAAGGCTTCAAATTGGCAGAAGCAGCAAAAATAAGTGTTACCAGCAATGCCGCGAGCTTATCAGATATTATCGTCGCAGCAAACGACTGGAATATTCAAGACAACAACAATGGCACTGCACCAACCAGCAAATATGTTGATTTAATTAACATAAACAGTACTACTGGTGTTGTTACCATTGATTTCAATCATAGTGCCGTTGGCATCGCTCCTAATGAAGATCAACTTACCCTGACGCCGTCTGTCCGTACAACTGCTGGAATTAGCACCTTAGATGCCGCCTTGACTGGAGGTAATACTGGCTCCTTTGAATGGGCATGTGCATCATCAAGTAATAATACGGCAACTGCCAGAAGCATTCCAACCACAATACCCACGAATCCAATCAATTCAAAATATGTACCGGCTGAATGCCGTTAACTGAAAAAACACAATCAAACAAGGGAGGTTAGCATATGATAAAAGATAAATTAAAAGCTGCATCTATACACTTGGCAATCAGTGCTTTCATTCTTGCAGCATTTCTTTCCATTGTTCTTTCTATTTGGTATCCAGCTCCTTTTGCTGAGATTAGTGGGCTTAAGAATCTCTTGGCTGTTCTGATTGGGGTTGACCTTGTACTTGGTCCATTTTTGACATTTATCATTTTCAAGAAAAACAAATCGACATTGAAATTTGATTTATCAGTAATTGCATCTATTCAACTAGCTGCTTTAATTTATGGCAGCTTTACCATTCACCAAGGCCATCCCGCTTATGTCGTTTATACCATAGACCGTTTTGAACTGATCTCGGCTAAAGAGGCCCTACCAGAAAGAGCGCAGCACGAAGAATTCAAAATATCTAAACTCTGGCTCCCAAAGTTGGCCTACGCAAAAAGACCAGAAGATAGCGACACCCGCAACAAACTATTATTTGAAGTATTATCTGGCTTACCTGATTTGGAAAGACGCCCGGAATACTATGAACCTTTTGACAAGTTCACCCAAGATGTTCTCGCTCACGGTTTAAAACCAGAGGTACTGCTTTCCAACCCCGAACACAAGCAGAAGCTGGAACAGTTCTTCGCGGAACACGGCAAAACAGCCAATGACTACGCTTTCCTGCCGCTGGTCGGCAAGGAGTGCGGATGTATTGTGGGCATGGAGCCGTGAAACCGGCAAACCAGTCGGGACGTTAGCGATTAATCCGTGGCAACAGGCGCAAGTTGCCGCAGCAAAGTAAGCCACACTCAATCCCATGCATACCAAAGACATCACCAGCAAGCAACTTCTCAAACGCATGGCAGCAGACCTTGCCAACCTGCTGCTCAAGCTCGACATTGACCCGGAAAGCGTCGAACTGCTCGAAACCCAACACCAACGGGTCGAAGAACGCCGCGCACGCCTCGCCCGCCAGCTTATCGGCCTGCTGGACGACAAAACAATCGCTGAAAAGACCGGATTAGCCGAAGAGGAAGTCAGCAAACTCAAGCTGCATTGATACTCAGGCATCACAACCTAAAATCCCCCACCGCAGAGTGTGCTATGCTTCCCTCATGCACTTTCCACAGCGGACTTCCCATGTTGCAAAAACTCCCCGTCGGCATCCAAACCTTTGAAGAAATCATCGGCAAGGACTACCTGTACATCGACAAAACCGAAGCCATCCACCGCCTGATCATGAGTGGCAAGTATTACTTCCTTTCCCGCCCGCGCCGCTTCGGAAAATCACTCACACTCTCAACCCTCAAAGCTATTTTCAGCGGCAAACGCGAATTATTCAAAGGCTTGTGGATTGAAAACCAACGAGATTGGGATAACAAGCACCCCGTGATCCACCTGTCTTTCAGCAGCATCGGCTACAAGACACTAGGGCTGGAAGCCGCCATCAGTGCAGAATTACAAACACGGCTAGGCATTGCACTCGCACGGCTCATCCTCCGTCGAAACTCCTCAAACACTGGCTCCGTACCATTGAACGCCTGCATCTGTGGAATCACTTTGGTACGGATGCCCATCCACTCCCGCAACACTTCCACAGAGCGATGCGATAAGCTTACCTCAAAACGTACAACCACGCTGAAAACGGAGGCCAGTAGATAGCTGGGAAAGCAACATCCAAGGATAAATTCATTTTATAGACGCTTTCGACACGGTATCATGCCCCCTTGACAGGTTTAATAACGAACAACAAAGCTAACGCATGATTCCGTTGACATCATCCATTCCTTTACCCGGACTAGCCAGACAATTGGTCGTGCAGGACTTGCTCGACAAGGAACTGGCTACCCAGTCTGTGCAAAAAGCACGCACTGAAAAAGTCTCACTGGTTGAATGGCTGATTCGCTCACGCCTGGTTTCCGCCAAAGATGTTGCCTATGCTGCCAGCCTAGAATACGGCCTCAGCATGGTTGACCTTGATCAGATCAACATCCCGCCCGCCATTACCAACCTGCTCACTCCAGAGCAGATGAAAAAACTGAATCTGATTCCCCTGAATCAGCGCGGCAAAAACCATCATGGTGGGCTTAGCCGACCCCACTTACCTGACCAATCTGGATGATGTTAAATTTGCCACGGGTCTGATGCCTGAACCTGTGTTTGTCGAATTCGACAAACTGCAACGCTACCTGCAACGTTGATGATGGCATGATGGGGCATGCCACGCACGCCCCAAGCAGGCAAAGCCTCCCAAACGGCCGCACCCGCTGCTGCCAAAGAAATTTCCCTTGATGTCCGTGACCTCAAAACCAAAGACGATGAAGACCCCGCCGTCATTGAATTCGTCGACAAGCTGCTGGCACACGGCATCAAATCCAAAGCATCGGACATCCACATTGAAGTGTTTGAAAAAAACATGCGCATCCGCTACCGGATCGACGGCATCCTGCAAGTCGTTGCCACCCCGCCGAACGATTCTGCGCAACAACTGATTTCACGCATCAAAGTACTGGCGCGGATGAATATTTCCGAACGGCGCGTTCCGCAGGACGGGCGTATCCGCTTTACCGTCAGCGACCAGAAAAAAATCGACTTCCGGGTCAATACCCTGCCCACACTGTACGGCGAAAAGGTGGTCATGCGGATACTCGACTCCTCCAACGCCACCCTAGGGGTCGAAAAGCTAGGCTTTGACCCCAAGCAACAGCACGATTTCATGAAGGCACTGGAAAAACCGGATGGCATGATTCTGGTCACAGGCCCCACAGGTAGCGGTAAAACCGTCACCCTGTATACCGGGCTAGGCATCCTCAACACCCCGGAAAAAAACATTTCCACCGCCGAAGACCCGGCTGAAATCAATATGCCCGGTGTCAATCAGGTCAACGTCAACGCCAAAGTCGGCCTGACCTTTGCCGAAGCCTTGCGCTCCTTCCTGCGGCAAGACCCAGACATCATCATGGTGGGGGAAATCCGCGACCTTGAAACAGCGGAAATTTCCATCAAAGCCGCGCAAACCGGACACTTGGTACTTATCCACCCTGCACACCAATAGCGCCCCGGAAACCTTGACCCGTTTGATGAATATGGGCGTGCCGCCGTTCAATATTGCCTCCTCCGTTCACCTGATCATTGCCCAACGCCTCGCCCGGCGCTTGTGCGAAAATTGCAAACGACCCGACAGAAGTCCCCAATGATGTCTTGCTGAAAATGGGTTTCCAGCAGGACGAGTTGGCTTCCCTGAAACTGTATGAACCCGTGGGCTGCTCAGAATGTTCACGCGGCTACAAGGGGCGGGTGGGGATTTATCAGGTCATGCCCATTTCCGCTGAAATGGGGCGCATGATCATGAACGGCAGCAATTCACTGGAAATTGCCGAACAATCACTCAAAGAAGGCATACTGGATTTGCGCCGTTCCGCCTTGAACAAGGTGCGCCAAGGTGTTACCTCGCTAGCCGAGCTGGAGCGTGTCACCTCCGACTAAGGCGACTGGATGACCGATTATCTATCGGGAAGCCTATCCCATGCATTCCCGTGTTAGACTTGCCTCAGATTATAAAAATAACGCAGAGTCCCCGACATGCAGAGTAAAACCCAGAGCAAAACCTTGAACAAACCGACGCCAGCCAAGTACGCTCATCGAGTGCACAGCAAGCGATGTACATGTGGGAAGGCGTCAACCGCAATGGCGTCAAAATGCGCGGGGAAACCCAAGCCGTTAACCCCAACTGGTTACGCGCCGAACTGCGTCGCAAGGGCATCAATCCGGGGCGTATCTACCGCAAACCCAGACCGTTATTCAAACCTGCCATCAAACCGGCGGATATTGCCCACTTTGCCCGCCAGCTCACCACCATGATGCGTTCCGGCGTACCGATGGTGCAGTCGCTGGAATTAATGGCCTCCGGTGGTGATAACGCCTCAGTGCGTGACTTGATTAAAAAGCTAACGGCTGACATCGAAGGCGGCGCGAGTTTGGGCAATGCCTTGGCAAGTCACCCGAAATATTTCGACAAGCTGTTTGTCAATCTGGTCAAGGCGGGCGAACAAGCGGGTACATTGGAAACCATGCTTGAAAAGGTGGCAACCTACAAAGAAAAAAGCGAAGCCCTCAAAGCCAAAGTCAAAAGCGCCATGATGTACCCGGTTATCGTCGTTATCGCGGCGGTGGTGGTATCAGCAATCCTGTTGATCTGGGTTATTCCGCAATTCAAAGACGGTGTTCAGCAGTTTTGGTGCCGACCTACCGGCGTTCACCCTGTTGGTCATTTCCTTCTCAGACTGGCTGGTTGCCAAGTGGTGGATGCCGTTGCTGGGTTTCGTCGCCATCGGTGTTAGCCTACACGCAAGCACGTCAACGCTCGCCAGCCTTTGACCGCTTCATGGACAAAGCTCTCGTTAAAAATGCCCATCATCGGCAATATCCTGAATTTGTCGGCAGTGGCACGTTTTGCACGTACACTAGCCACCATGTTTGCCGCTGGTGTGCCACTGGTGGAAGCGATGGATTCGGTAGCGGGTGCGACCGGCAATGCCTTGTATGAGGAAGCCTCACGCCGCATCCAAGACGACACCGCTCGCGGGGTGCAACTCAATACTGCGATGATGACCACCCAGATATTCCCCAATATGATGGTGCAAATGACCCGCATTGGTGAAGAATCAGGGCGGCTAGAAGAAATGCTGGCAAAAGTAGCCGATTATTATGAGGCGCAGGTAGACGGCTTGGTGGATACCCTTGCCAAACAGATTGAACCGCTGATTATGGCGGTACTGGGC
Source organism: uncultured Gammaproteobacteria bacterium (assembly GCA_963818325.1). Lineage (GTDB taxonomy): Bacteria > Pseudomonadota > Gammaproteobacteria > Thiotrichales > Thiotrichaceae > Thiothrix. Next base: position 89,358 of record CAWFRV010000007.1, read on the forward strand.
GGTATCGTCGGCAGTCTGGTGATTGCCATGTACCTGCCAATATTTAAACTTGGGGCTGTCGTTTAGGAAAGTACAACTATGGAACTTATTTATTTACTCAGCACCAGCCAAGTGTGGCTGATTGGCGTCGTTGGGCTATTTTCACTGCTGGTGGGCAGCTTCCTGAATGTGGTGATTTATCGCCTGCCCATCATCTTGGAACGCCAGTGGAAACGTGACTGCACCGAATGGCTGGGCAAGCATGATAGCGAGATGAATACCGGGGACTTCAATCTGGTGGTTCCGCGTTCGCAATGCCCAACCTGTGGTCACAAAATTACCGCACTGGAAAATGTTCCCATCCTCAGTTACCTGTTCCTCAAGGGTAAATGCTCAGGGTGTAAAACCCCTATTTCCATCCAGTATCCCTTGGTTGAACTGACGACAGCACTGCTCTCGATGCTGGTCGCGTGGCGGGTGGGTTATAGCGTTGAATTGCTGGCCTTGCTGGGTTTCACTTGGGTGTTGGTGGCGCTGTTCATGATTGACGCCAAAACCATGCTATTGCCCGACATCCTGACCTACCCACTGCTGTGGGCGGGCTTGTTGCTGAATATGGATGGCATGTTTGCCAGCCTGCCCGATGCAGTGATGGGCGCGGTGTTCGGCTACCTATCCTTATGGTCAGTATTCCACTTATTCCGCCTGCTGACCGGCAAGGAAGGCATGGGGCATGGCGATTTCAAACTGCTGGCAGCACTGGGCGCATGGGGCGGCTGGCAAATCCTGCCTTTCGTCATTTTCGCCTCATCCGCATTTGGGGCGGTGTTCGGCATCCTGTGGATGGTGGCAAAACGCAGCCGCGAAAGCCTGCCAATGCCATTCGGCCCGTGGTTGGCAATGGCAGGCTTGGTAGCGTTAGTGTGGCGGACAGACATCCTCACTTGGATGGGACAGATCTTCAGCCCCGTCTAAACGTGTCAGCGGATGTAGCGGCACATCGGTGGCGCTTGCCCCACAATACGGTGGATGCGTGGTGGATGCTGCGCCGCTTGGTGACGCTGTGGCACATAATAGGCGTGCATTTGTACCGGACGCACCGGGCGCAATGCTGGGCGTGCTGCCTGACGCCGCTACCCCATGAGGCACTACCCGTGCAGAACGTTGCCAGCCCGTGGCCTGATGGGGCGCTGATGTGGAGCGCGCTGATGTTGCCCAATGACCATACCTTACATGGCACTGCCCACATGATACGGTATCAACGTGATAACGCTTGATACGCACAATTGGCCGGTGTTCATTGGCTTGCATGGTACGCATGTCATCAATACCACCTGTCCATGCCTGTGCGGCGGGAACCGCCAGTACTGTCAAGCCCCAAACCCGCAATCAACTTTTTCATAACCTGACTCCATATAGTAAGCAGCGTTTGCCTGTTACAATGCTTTGAAACTTGAATCACAGGGAAGCATGTCGCATGGCAGAACAGGAACAAACCACCCATTTCGGTTTTCAACAAGTACCCGTTACTGAGAAAGCTAGTCGGGTTGCCGGGGTATTTCACTCAGTAGCCGACAAGTACGACGTAATGAACGACGTAATGTCATTCGGCGTCCATCGGCTGTGGAAACGTTATACGATTGATGCCGCTGGGGCAAAACGGGGTAACCGGGTGCTGGATCTGGCAGGCGGCACGGGCGACTTGGCGGCTAAGTTTGCACGGATCGTGGGGGAAGATGGCGAAGTCATCCTCTCAGACATCAATGCCTCAATGCTGGAAAACGGGCGGGAACGCCTCACGGATATGGGGATTGGCGGCAATGTGCGCTACGTGCAGGCGAATGCCGAATGCTTGCCGTTTGCCGACAACCATTTCGACATCATCACGATGGCATTCGGGTTGCGCAATGTGACCGACAAGGATATGGCGCTGCGTTCCATGTACCGGGTATTGAAACCGGGTGGACGGCTGCTGGTGCTGGAATTTTCCAAACCGGTCGTACCGGGGCTGTCACCGCTTTACGACCAGTATTCGTTCAAATTCCTGCCGATGATGGGCAAGCTGATTGCCAACGATGCGGAAAGCTACCGTTATTTGGCGGAATCCATCCGTATGCACCCGGATCAAGAGACCCTCAAGGGCATGATGGAAGCCGCCGGATTTGAACGGGTCACTTACACCAATATGACCGGCGGCATTGTAGCGTTGCACAAAGGCTTCAAGTTCTGAGCCTCACGCTTTTTGCGCTGCAAATACCACTGATGCCATAAGGCTGGCAGGCTTAGGCTTGCCAGAAATGCCACCAACACCACCCACTTCTGGTTATCGGTAAACGCCCAATGCGCCCCAACGGAACGGGATGTAGCAATACAGCACCACCAAATGGTAAGCAAATACCTGCAAGGAATGTTGCCCCAGAAACGCCAACCAGCGCCCCGGCAACGCCAGCAGCTTAAACACGTGGTAACGCTGGTGCAGCGCAATCAGCCCGGCAATCACGTACACAAACGCCAAGAAATCCAGCAAGCGCAACCACGCCATATTGTCCCGCGCAATGTGGCGGTATTCCTGCAACCAAGCGGTGAGCAGCTGAGGCATCCCGTTGCACATAGCCATGACGTTGCAGGTATAAAAACACCACCACCGCAAGGCTTGCCGACCATAACCAGCCATTCACACGGGGCAATTCATCCTTGCTGCTGAAACCGCAGGAAACCCAGCACCATCCCCAACACAAACACCAATTGCCACGCCATGAAATCAAACGCCCCACCGCGCAGCAGCAAACCTTTCGGCAACAGTGCCAACACATCACGCCCCCAGCCATACTGTGCCGCCAGCCAGAAACCGCCACTGCCCAGCAACACCATCGCCACCCCAATGGCGCGGTACTGCAACATCAAGCGCAACGCAAACGGTGCTGCCAACATCAGCACAACGTACAGCGGCAACACATCCAGCATCGGCGGCTGATACACCAGCAACATGCCCGACAGCAAACCACGGGCAGGTTCCGCCTGCATCTCATTGGCGAAACTAGTCCAGTACGCCCCCGACCATTGCGTTGCCATCGTGAACACAAACACACCCAGCAACACCATAAATGGTATAAATAAATCGTGCCAGCACGCTGCCACACCCGCTGTTCCAGCACCTGCCCGCCTGCGGTGTGGTAACGGCTGTAAACCAACGCCACCAGCATCCCCGACAGGAATACAAACCCTTCTGCCGCACTCACATACCCGGCAAATTCATAAAGGTGCTGAAAAATAGGCTCGCCAAAATGGTCTGATGCCATGATGATCAGCATGACGCCTCTCAAGTATATCCAGCGAAATGTCACGGTTCATGTATTACGGTTTCCTTGCCTCTTGGCCTGCTGATTGTTTCGGAGCGGAACTATACGACCAAGTGACGGATATGCCAACAATATACCGCTGGACGTGCTGGATATTCTGCACTAGACTTTCTCTCCCAAGTCCTTTGGTCAATCTTCAAGCCTCCACCATGAAATCAATTTGCCTGTCCGGCTTTTATCCCTTGCCCTACTGCTGCTTTCAAGCCTATCCGCTTATGCCGCAGAGGGGTGCTTTGGGCACGTCAAACAAGTTGCTGAACAGCTTGCCACCCAGCCTTTCAGCAAAACACCGATGATGCAGGTGGATACCGGGCGGATCACTTATGACCACTACCAACACATCAAGTTCCAAGGCAACCCAAGACCTTCTGGCGGGAAGAAGATGTTACCCTTCCAGTTGGAATTCATGCATCCGGGAATGCACTACATCCGCCCGATTGAGTTGTTTGCATGGGAAAATGGTGCTGCCCAACCGATCAAGTTTTCCAGCAGCTATTTCGATTACTCGGAAGTCAAATTTCTCAACATTGAACAGGATGAAGCCAAAATGGGCTTCACTGGCTTCCGTATCCTCTCCAAAATGGGCAAGACCAATGCCGGGGATATGCACCGTGAAACCCTGACCTTCCAAGGGGCAAGCTATTTCCGCGCCCTTGCCGAAGACCACCAATTCGGCCTTTCCGCCCGTGGGCTTGCCATCAACACCTCGCTGGAAGGCAAAGAAGAATTCCCCGATTACACCCATTTCTGGCTGGAAAAACCTGCCAAGGATGCCACCCAACTGGTGTTTTGCGGCCTGTTAGACTCTCAATCGACCACCGCTGCCAGCCGCTTTGTCCTCACCCCCGGCAAAGCTACCGACATTGAGATCGAAACCCAACTTTACCCGCGCAAAGACATCGCCGAAATCGGCATTGCCCCGCTGACCAGCATGTTCTTCCACGGCGAAAACTCCCCGCAACACTACGGCGACTACCGCCCGGAAGTGCATGATTCTGACGGCCTGCTGATCCAGCAAGGCAAGGACTGGACATGGCAACCGTTATCCGAAGTGCCTTATTTCAACTTCCAGTCCACCCCACTGGACAAGGTGTCCGGCTTTGGCCTGATGCAGCGTGACCGTGATTTCGACCATTACCAAGATTTGGAAGCGTGGTATCATGCACGTCCAAGCGTATGGGTGGAGCCGCTGGAAGATTGGGGCAAAGGAACATGTCCAATTGCTGCGCCTGCACACCGAAGCCGATACCGTGGATAATATCGTGGCGTACTGGAAAAGCGATGCAGGGCAAGCCTTGCGGCATCTGCACTACCGTTTGTCGTGGCGTTCGGAAGACCCCGCTGCCCACACCTTGGGCAAGGCCGTTTCCACCCGTGCCACCAACCGCGCCGTTGACAGTATGCCCGGTCACAAAGGGCGTATCCGCTTTATCGTCGACTTCAACGGGTGTGCCCAAACTGGCAGGACTACCGGAAGTCGAGGTAACATTCAACGGCAAAGGCCAGACCAAACCAGCCGTGGTACAAGAAAACCCTTACGTGAAAGGATGGCGGGTCATCGCAGCGGTTTTCCCGGAAAACTGCAATGAACCCATGAATCTCACCATCCGCCTGACCAACGGTGGAAACCCTGTGAGCGAAACGTGGTCTTATCCAATTCCTGAGGCACTGTGCAATGCACCGTGACCAGGCAGTACAATAACAACAACAGGCAACACCTGACCGTTAAACAACCCTTGCGGGGATTGATACACATGACTGAACAACTAGCACAAACCTCATCCAGCCCCACAGTACTGGATCCACCAGCCTCCAGCAATGCATGGGATTTGGCAAAAAAGCGCACCAACGATTACTTGAAGCTGCACCGGCTTGCCGACGCCGAGCGTGAGCATTTACTCACCCAAATCACCCTCAAGCTGACATGGGCGGGCATCTATTGCCGAAGCAGAACTCATCCAACTGTTTATCAGCACCGCCCAGCAAGAGCTGGCGCTGCTGCAAGCCTGCCAGTGCAAAAAGGCCGCGCCCCAACCACCGGCTAGCGATGAGCTACAGGACAGCAAAACCGACAACCGCACCAAAACCGGGCCACGTTTTGAGCGCAGCAGTATCCGGGTCGCCCCGTTGCAAACGATTTCCCTGCTGTTCTTCACGCCCGCGCCAGCGTTTGCAGCGTTTGGCACGTCACCCGCACTAAATGAGCCAACACAGCGGAAAAATCACCTTGGCAAGTCACCGCCATGCAGCGGCGTGTGGTGTTTTTCTCCATGATTGGCTTGCTGACCGCGCTGGCAACCTTCTGGCTGGGTGCAAACCTGCCCAGTGAATTGTCATTTATCTGGCAACTGCTGGTGCTGGTTCCCTTTGCGGTGCTGTTTTTGTGGCTGGCACTGGGGTTCATGACTGCACTGGCGGGCTTGTGGGTACTTAACTTTGGTGGGCAATAACCGCATTGCCAGCTCGCCCAATTCCCCCCTGCCGCAACTGCAAACGCTGGAAACCACCGCGATCCTGCTGCCGATCTACAACGAAGACATCGCCTACGTCTACGCCGGGCTGCAAAGCATTTACCAGTCGCTGGAAAAAACCGGGCAATTGGAACACTTCGAGTTCTACATCCTCTCGGACTCGGACGATGCCAGCAACTGGCTGCGCGAGGAAGCCGCATGGTCAGCCTTGTGCCGTGAAGTCGGTTCCTCCGACCGCATCCACTACCGCCGCCGCAAGCACCGCACCAAAAAGAAAAGCGGCAATGTGATGGATTTCTGCCGCCGCTGGGGCAAGCGCCACCCTTACATGGTAGTGCTGGATGCCGACAGCCTGATGTCAGGCGACACGCTGGTACGGCTGGTCGATGCGATGGATAACAACGAGCGCGTCGGCCTGATCCAGACCCCGCTGTACACCGTCGGGCTGGATACGCTGTACGCACGCGGGCAGCAATTCGTCAACCGCATCTACGGGCCGGTGTTTTTCGCCGGGTTGCACTGGTGGTGGCTGGGCGAAAGCCAATACTGGGGGCATAACGTCATTATCCGCACCCAAGCCTTCATGGGGCATTGCCATTTGCCCAAGCTGCCAGAAGGCGGCGCATTGGGCGGGGAAATCCTCAGCCACGATTTCGTCGAAGCCGCCCTGCTGAACCGTGCAGGCTGGGAAACATGGCTGGCCTACGACATGGAAGGCAGCTTCGAGCGCCCACCACCGACCATGACGGATGCGCTCAAACGTGACCGCCGCTGGTGTCAGGGCAACTTGCAACACTGGCTGATCATCTGGTCGCATGGCATCCCCAACTTGCACCGTTTCCTGCTGCTGGGGGGATTATGTCCTACGCCAGTTCGCTGATCTGGCTGGGCTGGTTGTTGGTGCTGACGGCAATTGCAGTGTTTTACCCCAAACTCACGCTGATTCCGCTAACCGCAGGCAATACTGCCCTGCTGACCTTGACCCTTATCCTGCTGTTTCTTTACAAAACGTTCGGGCTGGCACTGGCGGTACGCAAAGGCACTGTGCAGAAATTTGGTGGCATCATTGGCTTGACCGCTAGCGTAGTAACGGAAACCTTCCTCTCCATGCTGACCGCGCCAGTACGCATGATGTATTACAGCGACTTTATCGTGCAAATACTCGCAGGGCGACGCGCCACGTGGGGGACGCAGCAACGCACTGGCGGCGGGTTGGCGTGGAAGGATGCCGTGCAGGAATACGGCTGGATCAGCTCGATAGGGCTGGTGTGGGGCATCGTGTTGCTGGTGCTGAACCCGATGACCTTCCTGTGGATGTCGCCCGTGCTGGCGGGCTGGTGTTTGCCGTGCCTCTGGGGATGCTGACCAGCATCCAAACCAGCTTGAAAAGCCAACTTGTTCCGCACCCCGGATGAGGTTGCGCCGGATTTCATCCTGCAAGCCTTTGAAACCAATTACGCCAAAATGCTGGCTAACCCGTGCATTTCCACCCGTGATTTGTTCATCCGGGTGCTGGTTGATCCGCTGGCTTTCCGCCAGCACATGACCTACATCCCGCAGCGCAGCAATGTCCCCGAAGGCACACGCCATCAACGCGAAGAACTGGTCAAACGCTTGCTGGAAAAAGGCCCCGGCTCGATTTCCAACAGCGAACGGCTGGTGATTCTGGAAGATGCCGAAATGCTCTGCGACTTGCATACACAAGTATGGCAGTTGCCGGAACCGCTGTTCCATGAGCAGTGGATGTCGAAGTTGTAGGGGCGTATTGCATACGCCCTGACTTTACGTCGTCAGCCGCCGGTAAATATCCGCCACCTTCAACGGCAAGCTTTTCACATCATCAATTTCCACCCAATTGGCGTGACCGTACATGTGCGGCAAATAATCCTTGCCGCGCTGGTCGATGGTGATGCAAAACGGGTGGATGCCGGTACGCCGCGCTTCAAACAAGGCTTGCCGGGTATCTTCAATCCCGTACTGGGTGTTGTAAATGTCGAAATAGTCTTCCGGCTTGCCATCGGAAAGCGTGATCAGCAGGCGGGTTTTGGCTTCCACCGCATTCAACTTCTCGGTTAAATGGCGAATCGCCACCCCCAAACGGGTGTAATCTTTCGGCACAATGCCTGCAATCCGTGCCTTGGTGTCAGCGTTATACGGGTCGTCAAAACGCTTGATGCGGTAGATTTCACAACGCTTGCGCCCAATACCGGAAAAGCCGTAAATCGCGTAACGGTCACCGAGGGTTTCCAGCGCCTCGCAGAGCATCACCAATGCTTCGCGCTCCGCGTCGTTGATCCACCCCTTGGTGCTGCCACTCATATCCACCATGAACATCACCGCCATGCTGCGGTCAGCGCGGTGCATGTGCTGGAACAGCTTGTCGCTCATTTCGCGCCCATCGCGGCTATCAGCCAGTGCTTCCACCAGCGCATCAATATCCACATCATCGCCTTGTGACTGGCGCTTGAGCAGGCGGTTTTCATCGCGCATCGCCTCGAAGGTGCGGCGCAAATGCTTGATCATGCCCTGATACTTGTTCAGCACACTGGCAACGTAAGCAGGATCGCCGGGGGGGAGTTCAAGTTCACGCAACACGCACCAGTTCTTGCGGTAATGCTGGCGGGCATGATCCCATTCGCGGTAGAGGAATGCGCCCTCTTCGTGGTACGTGCCCTTCCAAACATCCTCAATGTCTTTTTCTTCTTTTTGGTACAGGGAAGGGTCGTATTCACCGGGCCCTGCCGCCACCAGCATTTCTGGCGGCACATCGCCCCAGTCGAGCATGATGGAAGTAATCAGTTGCTTCACATCTTCCGGCGGCGCAATCGGCTTATCATCCAGCACCAACTCCATGCCCTGCCCATCCTGCATCTCCCGCAACTCAAATTCCGGCGGCGCAGCGGTCGTGGAGGTCGGGAGGGGTTTCTTCCTCTTCCGCTGGCTGAGCGGAGTCGAAGCCCAACTCTTTCGCCAACTCCGACAACTTCACCCGCAGCAAAATCTTCTCCCGCTCCATCCGCGCCAGCATACAAGCGGTGACGGCTTCGGGGTTGAGGCGTGGCTGGTAAATGCGCTGTGGCAACACCAAACCCAGCACATCTGGAATTAGTTCCAATACATCATTGATGGTTGCATCAGGCGATTGTAGGCGCGAAAAAACCCCTCCTAACCTCCCCTTATCAAGGGAGGAACCAGAATCTTCGCCCCGATCCTCTTCATCCAATGCCACCAAATGCTGCATATCGCGCCACAACCCCGGCAATTCCCGCTCCATATACGCTTCCAGCCGCAGGGTATCGAGCGCATGGAACGCCGCCAACGCCTGTTCCCGATCCGGGTAAGCCGCAAACGCGCTGGCAAAATCGACCCGGAAACTGCCGAAGCGCGTCTGCGCCCACATGAACGCCACTTGCGCCTTACACAGCAGGAAATTGTCCTTGGACTTTTCCAGCTTTGCCGAAATGTTGGGTAGATACAGGGTTTCGCTGTCGGTGTAAACCGTATCGCCCTTGCGCCAATTTGAGGCGACGCCCCGACAAGCCACAAACGAAGGTGGAAAGTACCGGCTCGACTTCCTCGAAGGTTACGCCTTCGGCATGGGCGTGGGCATTGTCCAGAAAGCTATCAACCTGCTGGATGACAACCAAGGCAGGACGCAACCCCAGCCGGTCGAAGGTATCGGCCGCATGGACTGCCCACGCCTCAATCACCCGCCGTTCCAGCCGATCCAGCGCATCCACCACGCGGATGATGAATTCATGGCTGATGTAGACATTGGTGGTCAGCAAACGCTCTGCCCAGCCAAGGATGAAATCCTGCGTATCGCGATCAAGCGGCACCAAGCCATCCACCAGCCTCTCAACTTTAAGCCAAGTGAATTCAACTTCGTACAACTCCTCCAAGCCGTTCCAGCAGGAATTCGGCTGAGTAAGGTGCTTGGGATGCTTTCAAACCGATTCCCCTTAGAACAGTGCGCCGATCAATTCGTTAATGGCGGAAATCATGTCGCGTCATCGGTCAACGCCAAGGCAATCGCCCCCTGACACGCGGCACGCGGTTCCACGCCCTTGGAAATCAGCTTGCCCGCGTGTACCAGCAAGCGGGTGGATGCTCCCTCTTCCAGCCCGTTGCCTTTGAGGTTGCGGGTCATATCCGCCAGCTTCAGCAGCTTATCGGTAACCGCAACATCCAGCCCGGTTTCGTGGATAATGATCTGGCGTTCCAGTGCCGGTTTCGGGTAGTCAAATTCGATGGCAACGAAACGCTGGCGGGTGGATTGTTTGAGTTCCTTCAACACGCTCTGGTAGCCGGGGTTGTAGGAAATCGCCAGACAGAAACTATCCGGCGCTTCCAACAATTGCCCCAGTTTTTCGATCGGCATAATGCGGCGGTCATCGGCAAGCGGGTGGATCACCACCATCGTATCCTTGCGGGCTTCGACGATTTCATCCAGGTAACAGATGCCGCCGGAACGCACTGCACGGGTCAACGGGCCATCCACCCACACCGTTTCACCGTTTTTCACCAGATAACGCCCCACCAAATCGGAAGTGGTCAGGTCATCGTGGCAGGATACGGTAATCATCGGGCGTTGCAGCCGCCACGCCATGTATTCCATGAAACGGGTTTTGCCGCAGCCGGTCGGGCCTTTCAACAGCAAGGGCAAATGGTTGGCGTAGGCGGCTTCAAACAAGGTAATTTCATTGCCGACCGGCACGTAATACGGCTCTTTTTCAATGACATAAGTGGACGGATCGTGAATGAGGGCGATGGTGGGTTAGGTTAGCGGTATTCTCCACTACGACAAGCTCCTGTGGTTGGTGACATCTAGAAAATATGATCATAACAGCTACAAGAGTTGTACGGGTATTGCCAATAACCATACATCAGGAAAAGTGGCAGCCACCAAGGGGCAGTGATAACTTAACAATCGCCCCAAATAATAACAACAACGGCGACAACCATGACCACAACAGAAGCAGACCTCGAATTTGCCCCCCCGATCCAAGACAAAAACCTCGACATGGTGCGCAACATCCTGTTCGGCGATACGGCGCGTGAAAACGAAAAACGTCTAGCGAATCTGGAGCGTTTCGTCAAAGTCTGGACAAATTCGGTGCGCGACGAAATGCGCAAAAATATGGACAACCTCAACCACGAAATCCTCATGCTCCAAGACTTGCTGGATCAGGAAGCCAAAGCACGGCAAGGCGACACCGCCATTACCCGCAAGCAATTTGAGCAGACCAGCAAAGGCATCGACAGCCTGCAACGCCAGTTACAGTCCAGCGAAACCGGCCTGAACCAGCGCATTGAACAAGAATCCAAGCGCCTCACCCAAGCCATGGAAGCGCAGCGCGAAGACCTGTTGGCGCAAATCAAGCACGCTGCCGAGCAACTGCGTCAAGACAAAGCTGACCGCAAAATGCTCGCTGCCCTGTTGGACAACGTAAGCCACCAGCTTGCAGGAGAAACGGTGTAAGCCATGCATGGCACGCCCGACATTGCGCAGTTACGCCACCTGCTGTTTGGCAAGGACTATGACGATCTGCTGGTATTGAAGGCGCAATTTGAGCATTCAGACCAATACAGCGCCAGCGTCGCGGGCGTCATTGCCGAAGCACTCAAGCTGCGGGAATCGCAAGATGGTGGCGTCTCCGCCGCATTAGCGCCCACAGTCGCACAGGCCATGACCCACGCCATCAGCAGCAACCCAAAACGCTTTGCTGATGTGCTGTACCCGGTAATGGGGCCTGCCATCCGTAAATCCATCCAACAGGCGTTGAATGAAGCACTGGCAACCTTCAACCAACTATTGGAACAAAGCCTGTCGTTACGCTCATGGCGCTGGCGTTTCGACGCATGGCGCACCGGACAAAGCTATGCGCAAGTGGCGATGATGCGCACGCTGGTCTATCAAGTGGAACAAGTCTTCCTGATTCACCGCGAAAGCGGCCTGTTGTTGCAACATGTGGTTGCCGAACATGCCATCAGTAAAGAGCCCGAAATTGTCTCCGGCATGTTGACCGCTATTCAGGACTTCATCAAAGATTCCTTTGCGCTTGATGGCGATGACACTCTCGACACCCTGCGGCTGGGAGAATTGAGCGTACTGGTCGAACATGGCCCCTATGCCATCACCGCAATGGTGGTACGCGGCAATGCACCCGGCGAATTGCGCACCCTGCTGGTGGATACTTCAGAAGCCATCCACCAGCAATACGACCACGCATTCCAAGCTTACAACGGCGACTCCTCCACCTTCGCAGGGGTTGAACCACTGCTGGCAAATTGCCTGAAAACTCAGCAACAGGTTCAAAAAGCCCGTTCCCCATGGCTGGCTTATGCCCTGCTGACAACCCTCGCGGGCGGGCTGGCGTGGTGGGCTTACCAATACCACCTGCAACAACAACAGCTTGCCGCACAAGAAGCGCAAACCGAGCTGACACAGCAGCAAACCCTGCAAGCCTTACAAAGCCAATTACGCCAGCAGCAAACCCAACACGCTGCGCTGCAAACCAGCGTGCAAACCCTGCTGGATCAGCAACAGCAGCAAGCCAAACAAACGGATGCCAATGCCACCACCCTTACCCGCCTTACCCAGCAACTAGAAACCGCAACGTATACCTTTGCCACGGCGAGTGCCGCTATTGAGCCGACAGACCCTAAGGTGGCGGCCTTGGCGAAGACTATCAAGGATTTGCTGCAAGCCGCCCAACAGGCAGACAAAACGCCGCAAATCATGATTATAGGCAATACCGACGCTAGCGGAACCGAAGCCATTAACCAGCAACTTGCCGCCAATCGTGCCGAAAACATGCGCAATGCCCTGATAAATGCAGGTGTCCCAGCATTCGTGCTGCTGGCCTACGGTTCAAACCAACCGGGCGTACCACCTGCATTGCAGCAAAGCGCACGCAGCGTCAGTTATCGGGTCGCACTTTATTAAAGGAATGACGATGATCCAGAAAAAGGTATGTTTGTTAGGTGCATTCTCGGTTGGCAAGACCAGCCTGATCCGGCGCTATGTCGATAGCCTATTCAGCGACAAATACCTGACCACGGTGGGCGTCAAAATCGACAAAAAACAACTGCATGTGGCTGACAAGCAGCTTTCCCTGATGATTTGGGACGTTGCCGGAGAAGACGCTTTCACCAGCATCCGCACCGCTTACCTGCGCGGCATGGCGGGTTACATTATCGTCATCGACGCCACCCGCGCCCATTCCTATGACACTGCCCTCGACATCCATAAGATGGTGAAACAACATGCTGGGGAACTCCCCGCCATTTTCGCCCTCAACAAAGCCGACCTGAAGCATGAGTGGCAACTGGACGCGCAACAACTCCAACACTTGCAACAACTCGGCTACCCGGTGGTCGAAACCAGCGCCAAACAGGGGGCAGGCGTCGAAACCATGTTCCAACAACTGGCGACACAATTGGGAGAACAGCATGGATAATTGCCTATCAGCCATTTGCAGTTCCCTGAACATCGCGGTGTTCTCCCGCCAAACAGCCGAGCATTTCAACCTATTGTCGGGCACACCCGCATGGCTGGTGTATTTTCCTGGGGCAAGCGTCCCCGCAGCACTGCTCACTGACCGAGGTATTCCCTTACCTCATCCTGCTTCATGGAAGACGCCGAGCAACACTGGCAGGCACAACAGGGATCCCCCCTCGCCTCTGGGGTGTGGGTCGAAACCGACGAACTTGGCAACGAAGTGGCACTAGAAGCCAGCACGTTATGGGCGAACGGCGAATCCATCCTGTTGCTGCAAAATCTGGGGGAAAAATACCGTAAGGAAGTCAGCCACCTGCAACAACTGCGCGAAGGCTTGCTGACCCAAGAAAAGCTGGAAAACGAAGTCCAGAAACGCACCCTAAAAATCAAACAGCGTGAAGAAGAAATTGCCATCAAACTGGTCAGCCTCACCAGTTACCGCGACGAAGAAACCGGCGCACACGTCAAACGCATTGGCTTATACGCTGCGGCAATGGGCAAAGCCCTGAACTGGGATGCACAGCAAATTGATGACATCCGTATTGCCGCGCCCATGCACGACATTGGCAAAATCGGCATCCCCGACCGCATCCTGCTCAAAAAAGGCAAACTGACCGACACCGAATTCGCCATCATGAAACGCCACACCGAAATCGGCGCTAAAATGCTGCAAGATTCCAACATCCCGGTACTCGATATGGCAGCGGAAATCGCCTTGTGCCACCACGAAAAATGGGACGGTTCCGGCTACCCACGTGGGCTGATGGGCGAAGAAATTCCCACTTCCGCCCGAATCACCGCCATTGTCGACATTTACGATGCCTTGGTGCATGAACGTGTCTACAAAAAAGCCTTGTGCGAACAAGAAGCCTTGGACTTCATGGCAAGCATGACCGGCTCACACCTTGATGCCGCACCTGTTTGAGGTATTTCTTAGGCTTATTGCCGGTGATGCGCCGCATCCGTCAGGAAGTGAATGAAATTGGGGATTTGCTGGTATCTTATTGAGTTACTGTTGCAACCAACGCCACAGCCGTTCCCCCAGCAATATTGCCAGCAATACGCGTATACACCAAGGGCATATCTGTCCGCGCCTTGCTATCCGCCAACCACCAGAAATGCAGCACACCTAACATCGTCAGCGGGTAAATCAGCTTGTGCAAACGCTGCCAGTTGCGCCCCAGTTTGCGTATGGCCGCGCGGAATGAAGTCAGTGCCAGCGGTGTCATCAGCAGGAATGCCAGCATCCCCACGGTGATAAACGGGCGTTTCAGGATGTCATGCCAGATTTCCCCCCAATCAAAAAACTGGTCAAGCCACACATAGCTAAACAGGTGCAACGTGCCATAAAAAAAGGCGAACAGGCCAAGCATACGGCGTAACCGTAACCCTTGCGCCCAACCTGTCGCCCGCCGCAGTGTGGAGATCAGCAGCGTTAAAAGCAGAAACCGCAGCGTCCATTCACCCAAGCTGCGGGTAATGTGTTTCAATCGGGTTTGCCCCCAGCGTGTCCTGCCACACGCCCCAGCCCAGCAACACCAGCGGAACCAGTGCCAGCATAAATACGGCAGGCTTGAATACCTTGGTGAAATAGGGTTCGCGGATTTGCTTTTGCATCAGAAGTTTTTCCTCAAATCCATGCCGCTATACAGGCTGGCGACCTGCTCGGCATAACCATTAAACGGCAAGGTGTCGCGCTTGCGGAATTCACCGATGCGGCGTTCCTTGCGCTGGCTCCAACGCGGGTGATCCACATCCGGGTTGACGTTGGAATAAAAGCCGTATTCGCCCGGTGCGGAACGCCCCCAACTGGTATCCGGTTGTTCTGCCACAAAACTGATCCTGACGATGGATTTGATGCTTTTGAAGCCGTATTTCCACGGCACAACCAAGCGCAACGGTGCACCATTCTGGTTCAGGCAGATCCTTGCCATACAAGCCAGTTGCCATGAAACTCAGCGGATGCATCGCCTCATCCATGCGCAAGCCTTCGGTGTACGGCCAATCGAGGACGCGGCGTTTTTGCCCCGGCATCTGATCGGGGTCAACCAAGGTTTCAAAGCGCACGTATTTGGCTTTCGAGGTCGGCGCGAAACGTTTCAGCAAATCCGCCAGCGGGAAACCTAGCCACGGGATCACCATCGACCAGCCTTCCACACAGCGTAAACGGTAAATGCGCTCTTCCCTGCTGTGCGGTTTGAGGAGATCCTCCAAGATTCAATTTGCCGGGCTTTTCGCATTCGCCATCCACCGTCACACTCCACGGTGAGGTTTTCATCAGCTTGGCATAACGTTCCGGGTCACCCTTATCCGTGCCGAATTCGTAGAAATTGTTATAGGTGGTAATGTCTTCAAAACTAGTTTGCTCTTCATCGGTCGAAAACGCGGATTTCGCCTGCGCCGTCAGCGGCAAACCACTTGCCCCCAGCAATGCGATGCCCCCCAGTGTTTTGAGGAAATCGCGGCGACGTTGGTAAATCGCGTAATCGGTGACCTCATTTTCGCGTAAGATCGTATGGGTGTTTGATCAACATGGCGTGATTTCCTAACATAAATAACCTGATTAGTGTTATTACGCTACAAAGGTGGGTTTGGATGCAAATAACCCGTAAGGCAGGTATGCTACAGCCATGAAAAAATCTACCCTCATTATTGCTTTGACCGCATTTGCCATTGGCATTGCCGCCGCCCAGTATTTCACTACCCGATCCAGCGTCCCCCCTAGCGCCAACGGGACAGTTGTACCCGTTATGCAAGGCAAATTTGGCGGTGATTTTAGCCTGACACAGGGCGATAAAGTGGTAAAACTCAGCGATTTCAGCGGCAAGGTCGTGGTGCTGTATTTCGGCTATGCCTCCTGCCCCGACATTTGCCCAACCACACTGGCGATCATCTCCGCTGGTTTGAAGGAATTGTCGCCGCAAGAAATCGCGCAAGTACAGCCCATTTTCATCAGTGTTGACCCAGAACGTGACAACGGCGACAAGCTGACGGCCTATGCCACCCATTTCCACCCCAGTTTTATCGGCGCGACGGGTACAGCCGAAGAAATCAAGCAAGCGGCTAGCCAATACGGCGCTTTCTTTTCCAAGGTGCAAAGTAATTCAGCGATGGGCTATTTGATTGACCACACCTCCCAAACCTATATGGTCAGCAAAGATGGCAAATCCGTGACAATCCTGCCCCATGACATGACCCCGGCGGATGTGGTGGACAACATCCGCCAAGCACTGTGAGGACACCCCATGCTATTCGCCGCCCTAACCGCCACCCTCGAAACCGCCTTCAATACATGGTTGAAACTGGATAGCCAATCCCACGGAACCGCCCTCGAACGCCTGCAAGCCTTGCAGGGCAAACTGATCTGCCTGCACGTCAGCAACCCGGACTTACGCTTGTATTTCCTGCCAACAGAAGCGGATGTGCGGGTAACCACGGCCTATGACGCAGAACCTGATGTGACCATCCACGGTTCCGCACTGGCACTGATGCGCTTATCTTCAGCAGAAGACAGCGGCAAGGCAATGCTGGAACAAGGCATCAAGATTGACGGCGATATGGCATTGGGCAACCGTTTCAGCCAGATTTTGCGTGAAATCGACGTGGATTGGGAAGAATTGCTGTCCCGCGCTGTCGGGGATGTATTAGCACATCAGATGGGGCAAGTGGCACGCGACACCAAAGGCTGGCTGGACGATTCCGCCCATGCCATGCGTTTGAATACTCAGGAATATTTGCAGGAAGAAGCACGCTTACTCCCCAGCGATGCCGAAATCCGCAGGTATCTGGATGCGGTCGATACCCTGCGGATGGATGCGGATCGGCTGGAAGCACGGCTTAAACGGCTGGAAAGCCATTAAGCTGCCCGACCAGCTTCGGTTGCCTGCGGCACTTCAAGCATCTTGCCGGTCTTGCAGTCATAGATATAGCCGTAAATCGGGATGTCAGACGGCACCATCGAACTGTTACGGATACGTTGCACATCTTCAAGCACGCTTTGTTCCTGATTGCTGATGGTCAACCACTGGATGAATTTGCCATCTGCCGTACCCGAGCCCAGCGCCACTGTCATGCCAACCGGATGCATCAACACTGGCAGTTTTCAAGCTACTTGCCAGCAAATCGCCCATGATCTGGTTGTTGAAGGTCTCCATCCCGCAATCAGTATGGTGGACGACGAACCATTCCCTCGTCCCCAGCAACTTGTAGGAAATGACCAGTGAACGGATCGCGTCATCGCTGGCTCTACCACCTGCATTCCGGATGACGTGCGCATCACCTTCAGCCAGACCCGCGTATTTGGCGGGGTCAAGCCGTGCATCCATGCACGTCAGGATAGCGAAATGCCGTCCGGGCGGCATCGGCAGATTACCTTTATCGCCAAAATTGGCTACATAGTCAGCGTTAGCAGCCAATACTTCCTCTAGCACCTTGCTCATACACTCCTCCTTCTGGTTTTAACACAGCCTTTGACTGACTATAGACCGAAGCTGCGTAGCTCACTACAAACCACGCAGAGATTGTACGATTTGCTTAATATTTGAATATGCTACTGTTTAGGCGGCTTTTTGATGCTGTCGATGGAGACGTGGACGATGGATGATTTGCCAACCGCCGCTGCCGGATTGCTTTTTTGGACTGCGTCCTGCTTCTCGACATGGAAATAGCGGTAGCCGCTGATCATCCCGGAAATGGATGCCCCCTTGCCTTTCAGGTCATGCAGGAATACTGCCAGCACATGCGCCACGGTGAAAATGACAATAATATCCGCCAGCCCGCTGTGCAATTTGAACATCGACATACCGAGGAAAGTATTGGGTGTGTTGTACACCAAACCAGTCACGGCACAAGCCAGCAATACCACCAGTAGTGGCGGGTAGAGCAGCTTCCAAAACGGGTTATGGGCATACCAGTTGGGCAGAGGAAACCGCGCAAAACTGAGGTAAAACAACAGCATTTGCTTGATGCCCACCAGTTGCGCCTTGTCGGGCAAAAAGGCGCGCCAATGGGCGCTGCCCGGTAGCAAGAACATCAGGATCACCCGCCCCACCACCGCTATCAGCAACAATTGCCCGCTAATCATGTGCCAATCGCGCCAGAATTCGTAATCAATATTGCCATGCTGAATCGCCCATGCGCTGGCGATCTGGAACAGCACCCCAACAGCCATCAACCAGTGGGTCAGGCGTACCCAACCCGACCAAACCAATACGTGGCGTATGTTTTCCTGTTGCATTTTTTGTCTCTTAAAATAAGTGGCATATCGCCGTCAATTAGCCTACCATACGGGTAGCGACATATCTATGATTGGCAGTTTCAGCATTTCCCCTCTTTTGCTCCACAAATTCCTCTTCATTATTTGCACGCAAAACCCTAACGATATATTTGATTTTCAAGGTAAATTTTTCATGGCTACAGGTACTGTTAAGTGGTTCGACGAAACCAAAGGCTTCGGCTTCATCTCACAAACTGATGGTGGTCCCGATGTGTTTGTCCACTTCCGCGCCATCCAAGGCTCTGGCTTTAAAGTTCTGACCGAAGGTCAAGCTGTCAGCTTTGACGTAGAAAAAGGCCCTAAAGGCCCACAGGCTGCGAACGTCGTTCCTCAGTAAGCATTTCACACCCGCCATTCAGGCCGGGTCGGGACTTCCCCCAACAACAATAGCGGCATTGAAGCACTAGTGCTTCCCATGCTTCCCTTGTATCGTCGCAACATCATGCTGCGGCGATACGGGGATTGTTCCGTACTGCTACAGCTCCACACCCACTCCATCAGGAATACGCATGAAAACACTCTTCATCGGTAACATCGCGCCACAGGCAACAGAAAAAGAACTCCGCGAACTCCTCACCACATTCGGCACAGTACGCAAATTGGAAATGCCACGCGATATTTTTACCGGCAAATGCAAAGGTTTCGCCTTCATCGGCATGGAAGGGCATGAAGCCCGTGCAGTCATGGCGGGGCTGGACGGCAAAACCTTCATGGATCAACCCTTAAAAGTCCGTGAAGACAAGCCAAAACCGGGCGGCAAAGGTGGTCGGCGCTAAGCGTCCTCCGGCCCAACCCAAAAGAACGGGTTGTGGGCTATTTCCCACAAATACCCGTCTGGGTCTTTGAAATAGCCCGAATACCCACCCCAAAAAGTTTTTTGTGCAGGCTTGGTGACTATCGCCCCTGCTATCACTGCCTGTTCCATGACCTGATCCACTTCTGCTTCCGAGACAACATTGTGCGCCAGTGCAACGCCATTGAAACCACTGCCTGCTGCTGAAACCATAGCGTCTTCCGCAAGGTCATCATACCCATACAAGCCCAGCCAACTGCCATTCAGGGTAAAAAAAGCCACTGACGGCGGCGACTCCATTTGCGGAAAACCCAAGCCATCGCGGTAAAATTTCACGGCTTTCGCCAGATCTTTCACGCCCAAGGTGATCATGCTGATTCTGGATTTCATGGCTGTTCCTTGCTTGTTCTGAGTAGGTTTCAATAGTCGGTGCTTTTCAGCGAGAATTCAAATGCCATTACTTGGCAGCACGCGCCCCCGCAAAAGCAGTAAAAATCCCCAGCCCAATGAAGGCACTACTGGTTAGATAACGCCCAAACCGGCGGAATCCTTGGGCATGTGCCAAAGCGGGGGCAAACACACCTGCTGCGATGGCGTAGACCGTATCCGTCATAGCTGCAATGGCGACGAACAGCGCCCCCAAGGCCACGCTCTGCATGGGTGCTACCTCCACCACCATGAACTGCGGCAGGAATGCTGCGAAAAACACCGCCGTTTTGGGGTTGAACAGCGCAACAATAAAGCCATCCCGAAAAATCCGCTCCAGCCGTGCAGACTCAGGCGCGGTAGCAAGCATCTGCGATGGCGGTTCTCGCAATGCCTGAATGCCGAGATACACCAGATAGGCCGCACCTGCATACTTGACGAGGGTGAAAGCCAGCGACGACGCCGCAAACAGTGCTGCCAACCCAATGGATGCGCCGATGGCATTGCCAAGATTGCCCAGTGCCACACCGGCTACCGACGTAAGGCCGGAACGGCGGCCTTGGGCAAGGCTGCGGGTCACGATGTAGAAAACACCGGGGCCAGGTGTTACCGCAAGAGCGAAGCTGGCAGCGATGAAAGCGGCGAGTAGCGGCCAAGGTGGGAAAAGCTCATTCATTTCAAACTACATTTCCTGCCAACAGAATTTCACGGACTTGCGCGTATTCTTGCAAGCGTGCCAAGTCCCTCGCCGTTGGCTCTGCTATACGGTTGAGAGCCATATTGTCAGCCACATCAACGAGCTTTACCGCCCGCGCAATCGGATTCTGGACGGCACGTTTGGCTGCTGCAATCCGGGATTCACCCTCGTGTTTGGTCAGCGCCCTGACAGCTTCGATAACTTCTGGCAGAAAACCTTCCCGCGTAAGGTCATCAAACGTCAGTGACGTATCCTCCACCACATCGTGCAACACCGCCGTTATGCGTTCGGCTGGCGACTGGACAGCAAACATCAAGCGTAGCGGATGCAGGATGTAAGGCTGCCCGGCTTTATCCAGTTGACCTGCGTGGGCGCGGGCAGCGATTTCGATGGCGCGTTCAAGTGTGGACATATAAAACCAACCTTTGTGTGACTTAACGTTTAAAAGACCAGTATATTTAATAATTGTAGCCCCGACATCCGCACAACAGGTAAGGAATGCAACACAATGGAACTAACACCCCTAACCTCCACCTTCGTGAAAGAACTGGATAACTTTGCCTACACCCTATCCAGCACAGATCGGGTGTGGAATATCCTATTTCCTGACCCGCAGGAAAAATGGCATCACCTGCACATCAACCAATATCAGCAAACCTACTACATCACCCATGTCAGCGGCGAGAGTGGCGGGCTGGAAGTCGAACCGGACAAGGACGTGCGGACAATGCGCCTGATGGGGAACTTTTCTGCCCACGATAACAAGCTTGCCGCAACATGGGAACCCCTGCTCACCTCCGCCCGCCAATGGCTAAAAGTTATCCGTAAAGACTGGATAAAAGCCAACAAAAAAATCCAGCTTGAATACCCATTACGTTATCGCTACGGCATCGCCCCCAATGCCCTCATCCGCGCCTCCCTCCCCGATGTCTACCGGCTCGACAAGGAACTGGGCGAAACCAACACCGCAAAGCTGGTACAACTGGTCGAAACAGGCTTTTTCCATCGACAGGCAAACACCCAAATTGCCACCATGACCGCCACCGACTATTTCCACTATTGCAAAATCGCCTATATCGCCGGAAAACGTCAGGATGAAAGCGTCGATGAATCATTATCCGGGCGGGAAATGTATGCCCGCTACGCCGATGGACGCCACGAAGGGCTGCTGGACATAGCCCCAGACTCCGCACAAGAATTTGCCGACTGGATCGACAACAAGCACCCGCTAAAAAAAGTCGGCGGGCATCCGTGGGAAATCAAGCGCGGCGGCAATACCACCCACATCAACCTAGCGGTCACACGCCCACCCTACCAGCGCGAAGGCTTCAAGATTGAATTGCGGGGCGAAGCCATCAGCCGCATGGTGGAAACAATGCACATGTTGCTGGCGATTCACGCCGCCAACCTGCCTATTTCCATCGCCGATCCAGAAGGCATCCGCAAACGGCTACTGGCGCAAGACAATATTGGCATCGTTCCGGCTTACACCTCATTACACCGTGCCAACCAGCATTTTGGCAAAGATCAGGACGTGTTCGATGTCATGCATTACGACGATTTGGGCAGGTTCAAACGGCGCATAACACCTTTCATTACGTGGGAACCGTTGCCTATTCTGAAACCACGGGATGCATCTGATATACTCCCGCCATAACGTTCACCCGATGGATATTCCCACATGGCATCACTCAAAGACCAACTCCTCAACGCTGGCTTGATCGACAAGTCCAAGGCCGCCAAAATCGAGCAGGATCAGCGCAAGCAAGCCCACCAAAAGACCGCCAAAGCCCAGAAACAGGCCAAGAAAATCCGGTGAAGTCGTGGTGGATGAAGCCAAACTGCTGGCTGAAAAAGTGCGGCAGGAACAAGCCGAGCGTTCCCGCGAACTCAACCGCCAACAGCGCGAACAGGCCGAACACAAAGCGATCAGGGCGCAAATCAAGCAACTGATTACCCTCAACAGCATTGACCGCAAGCGTGGCGACATTGCCTACCAATTCGCCGACGGCAGCAAGGTCAAAAAGATTTACCTCACCAGCACCCTGCAAGACCAACTCGCCTACGGCATTATCGTGCTGGTCAAATTCGGTGACGGTTACGAACTTGTGCCCAAACAGGTGGCGGAGAAGATTGCCCAGCGCGATGCCGCCTGCATTTTGGTGCAAAACACCGGCAGCACCGAGCAAGCCGCAGCGGAAGAAGACGATCCATACGCCGATTACAAAATCCCGGACGATTTGATGTGGTAAACTGCGCCGCTTTCCCCTGACCGGTTTTACTGCATGAAACCCTTCACCCGCATCCTCCGCCTGTGGACGATCAACCGTGTCTTTATCCGCCACGGTTTGGATGAACTCGTCTTCAACATCCCCTTCCTACGCCCGATTGCCTTCATCTACCACCTGTCACCGTGGAATTGGGGCAAGCAGGAAACCCGCCCACGCGGCGAACGCATCCGCCGGGCGCTGGAAGACTTGGGGCCGATTTTCATCAAGTTCGGGCAAATGCTCTCCACCCGCCGTGACCTGTTGCCGGACGACATCGCCGCCGAACTGACCCGTTTGCAAGACCGCGTACCGCCGTTTTGCAGTGCCGAAGCCCGCAGTATGATCGAAAAGGCATACGGCAAGCCGGTCACCGAAGTGTTCCAACGCTTTGAAACCGACCCGTTGGCATCCGCCTCCATCGCCCAAGTCCACGCCGCACAATTGTGGGATGGCAAAGAAGTGGTGGTGAAAGTGTTGCGCCCCGGCATCGACAAAACCATCCGCCAAGACATCGAACTGATGTACCTGATGGCGGAATTGTTGCAACGTTACTGGAAAGAAGCCCGCCGCCTGCGCCCGGTGGAAGTGGTCGCCGAATACGAAAAGACCATCTTCGACGAACTCGACCTGATGCGCGAAGCTGCCAACGCCAGCCAAATACGCCGCAATTTCGAGGGCAGCACCACCCTGTACGTGCCGCAAATTTACTGGGACTACACCCACCCCAACGTGATGGTGATGGAGCGGATTTACGGCATCCCGGTCGGCGACATCGAACAGCTCAAAGCACGCAATATCAACTTCAAGCGGCTCGGCGAATTGGGGGTGGAAGTATTTTTCACCCAAGTATTCCGCCACAACTTTTTCCACGCCGACATGCACCCCGGCAATATTTTCGTCAACGCCGCCAACCCCAACGAGCCGCAATACATCGCGGTCGATTTCGGCATTGTCGGCACACTCTCCCCCGCCGATAAACGCTATTTGGCAGAAAATTTCTACGCCTTTTTCCAGCGCGATTACAAACGGGTGGCGGAATTGCATGTGGAATCCGGCTGGGTTCCGCCCACCACACGGGTCGACGAATTTGAATCGGCGATCCGCTCGGTGTGCGAACCGATTTTCAACTTGCCGATCAAGGACATCTCCTTCGGGCATTTCCTGTTGCGCCTGTTCCAGACCGCCCGGCGTTTTAATATGGAAGTGCAACCGCAATTGGTGCTGCTGCAAAAAACCCTGCTGAATATCGAAGGGCTTGGGACGTCAGCTTTACCCCGACCTCGATTTATGGTCTACCGCCAAACCCTTCATCGAACGCTGGATGGATGAGCAAGTCGGGGTACGGGCATTGTTCAATGGCGCGAAAGTCAACCTGCCCAAACTGCTGGAAAACCTGCCGTACATGCCGAATATGCTGCACGACATCATGCAGCAAACCGTACAGCAAAAGCTCAAAATGCAGTGGGAATCGCAGCAACTGGAAGCCTTGCGCAAGGAAATGCAGCAGTCACAACGCAGCAACCGGCTGGCGATTGTGGGGGGGAGTTTGCTGGTGACTGCCACGCTCACTACTACCTCGCCACTGCTGCCTATCGCCTTAGGCGTTTCATTAATCAGTTGGAGCATGGGATCAATCGGGTTAGGATTACTGCTTTATAGCTTGCTGAGAAAATAATATGGATGGGGCTTATGGGGTAACGCCGCTACTGGCATGGCTGGTGGCAGGCGGCATGAAATTTCTGATCAACAGTTGGCGGGCAAAACAATGGGCATTCGGTCAGATTGGCTATGGTGGCCTGCCCAGTAACCACAGTGCCATTGTCAGCAGCACTGCAACCCTGATTGCATTGCGCGAAGGCATTGGGCATCCGGCCTTTGGGGTTGCCCTGACCTTGGCGTTTATCGTGATGCTGGATGCCAATAGTTTGCGCCGCCAGATTGGTAAACAAGCAGAGGCCATCAACCGTTTGGCGACTTCCACCACTTCCGCGCCAGTATTGCGCGAACGCATCGGGCATAGCCGTGTCGAGATTGCTGCCGGTATCGGGGTGGGAATCATGGTGGCTGCTGCCGTACACAGCCTACGCTAAGCAAAGGTTTTCATGGTCATGTACAAATACCTTAGCGAAAATAGGCACTTATCCGCCCTAACACTATTCATGGTTTATTTGCTGGTGACGGTTGCCAAAGCGCCAGCATTGTTCGCATCCCCGCGCTTTTGGGCAGAAGATGGGGTAATTTATTACCTTCAGGCAAGGGTTTTACCGGCCTACGAAGCGTTATGGGCAATGCCGTTGCAGTACCTGTCCCTGCCACCTAACTTGGCTGGAATCCTAGCATTCCAACTTCCGCTGCCTTATGCCCCTTATGCCAGCCTTGGCGTGTCATTATTCATACAGTTGCTATTGTTTGGGGTGGTGGTGCTTAACCATTATTTTGCGGGCAAGCGCCTCAAACAGGGCATATTGTTGTTGCTTCCTGTGCTAGTGATCCAATCATTTGAAACGTGGCTCAACCCGATTAACAGCCAAGTTTGGTTGGCACTGGCAGCCGCCTATATTCTGGCAGCGCCAAAAGAGGGCTTTACGGCGCAACGCCATGTGTTGAATGGCGCAACCTTGTTGCTAGCCGGTCTAAGTGGTGTGGTCGCTGCATTTCTTGCCCCCCTATTTGTGTTAAGGGGCTTATGGGAACGGCAATGGGTTTGGCTGTTTTATAGCCTCCCTGTTGCTGTCGGTGGCATCATCTTGGTGTTGGCAGGCACGGGGCATGGGCGGGTACTGAGCTTCCCGCTAGACCTATTCGCAATCAGAAGTTTTTTCCACATCATCTTGGATAATGTCTGCCTCCCCTGTGCGTATGGATTGACCCAACAACCTGCCATAGTGAGTTCAGGCTATTTTGCACTGCTAGCTGCTGGCTCTGTTAGCCCTGACATACGCGCTGGTTTGGGTGCGGGTGACCACAGCGGGGCGCTGGTTAATACTGGCCTCGTTAGTATTGCTGGTACTCAGTTTTGCCGGGGCACTGGGCAAAGAACAGTGGTTACGCCTACCGCCTCATCTTGGCGCTAGGTATTTTTTCGCCCCCGCCACTTTGTTTTTCGCCAGCCTGTTATTTGTTGCCCCGACACGCAACTTCAAACCCAGCGCCGTGGTTTTGCTGGTGTTTGCCATGAATGGGGCAATCGCCAACCACTACCTCGGTATTGTGGGTGAGCAGGATGGCGAAAACTGGCGGCAAAGTGTTACTGATTTCCAACAGGGAAACACATCCATTATCTATTTCAACAAACCATTTTGTGGGTTTAACCCGGCGGCTGATGGCTTGACCCCGCCGCCGCCACGGCTGCTGGGCAGTTCACTGACAGAAGTGACGGTTGATGCGCCGGGGCTGGCATCCATCAAGAACCCGCAGGTTTATTTATACCGTTTGCCACATAACGCCCCCAGCGTCTTCCAACATTATGCGGCGGGGCTGGACAAACAGCAGTTTGTTTTTATTCGGAACCGAGCAATACGGTCACTGTTATGGGGGAGCCGATCCGCTAGCTGTCAGCGATGTGCGCATCAATGGCAATCAGATTACGCTCCAGCGTGCCTTGTTGGCGGACGTGTCTACACATCGGTTCTTGTTTGGCTACGGTGAGAATTTTGCGGCGATGCTGGCTAACAAAACTTTTATCTTGTTTGCCGGGGATGATCTATTGCCTTTTTTGAATCAGCCATAACGCAAAAAAGCCGCAGCGTATTACCACTGCGGCCTTCCTTAGAGTCCCGCGCCCGCCCCTTCGACTACGCTCAGGGGGCGGAAGAGGGTGAAGGCTAAATTAGGCGGGAGGGCTGTTCGGATCGGTGATATTGGTAGGTTCCACATCAATCCACACGGTAGCTGTCGCCTCTTTGCCATTCTTGTCACGCACGGTATACGTGAAGCTATGGTCAATGCAGTAACCACTACGCAAGGTGTAGATGATCGACTTACCATCCGCACTGATCTCAGCCGTACCGTAAGCTGGCTTGGTAGGGATAGCGACGATGGTCAGACCTTCACCGTTATCATTTGCCAATACATCCAAGGTCTTAGGCGTCGTATCATTGAGCGGAATCGGCAATTTAGTTGCCAAGTCATTCACCGCCATTGGCGTATTTGGTGGTGGCGCTTTCACCGTCACGGTTACCGTGCCAGTGACCTTATGATCCGCCGTATCAGTGATCACATACTCAAAGGTATCCGTGCCGGTAAAATCTGCTTTAGGTGTATACGTCAAGGTATCGCCAGACTGCGTAACCGTGCCGCCTTTAGCGCCCTGAGTGAAACTGACGACGCTCAGTTTATCATCGTCTGCATCCGTATCGTTTGCCAACACCGCGATAGGCACTGGCGTCCCGCTGGTGCTTTCAGCCGTGTCGGCGGTGGCAACTGGCGGTACATTTCCGTCACCACCACAAGCACAGGTGATAGTTACAGTCGCCTCATTGCCTTTGTTACCAGCCGAATCCTGAACCACATAAGTAAAGGTATCCGTGTCGGTAAAGCCTGCGGCTGGGGTATATACCAGCTTATCGCCATCCTGCGTCACCGTGCCATGCGCCGCTTGGGTAAAACTAGCAATGCTTAACTCATCACCCTCTGCATCCTCATCATTTGCCAGCACGGGAATAGTGACCGCCGTCCCTGTGACAGTTTCACCCGTATCAGCGTTGCCAACCGGCGGGGTATTAGCCGTAGGCGCTTTCACGGTTACCGTCACCGTAGCTTTGGCTTCATGACCCGCTGGATCAGTAATGACGTAATCAAAGGTATCCGTGCCGCTAAAGCCTGCGGCTGGCGTATACACCAATTTGCCGTCCACCAGTTTCACGGAACCGTTAGCCCCCTGATCGAAACGCACGACTGTCAGCGTATCACCGTCCGCATCGGTATCATTTGCCAACACATCAATGGTGACCTCTTTCCCACTGGTGGTTTCACCCGTATCATCTTTAGCAACTGGCGCTACATTCGCACCCGGATCTGCCGGATCGACGGTTATGGTCACAATGGCAGTCGCCTTATTGCCCGCCGGGTCAGTGACAACATAGGTAAACGTATCAGTGCCAGTGAAGCCAGCCGCTGGCGTGTAAGTCAGCTTAGTGCCATCTGCGCACAATCGTGCCACCCTTGCTACCCGTCGGATCAAAGCTGGCGATGCTCAAAGTATCACCGTTTGGATCACTGTCGTTGCCCAACACATCAATATCGACCGGCGTACCACTCGTGGTGGTTGCGGTATCATTGACCGCTATCGGCGCATTCGGGTCTACAGCACCGACCGTAACCGTCACCGTTGCGGTGCTTTGGTTGCCTGCCGGGTCAGTAATGACATAGGTGAAGGTATCCGTACCCGTAAAACCTGCCACTGGCGTATACACCAGATTGTTGCCAACCTGCGTCACTGAGCCATTAGTACCCTTGGTTAAAGCTGACAATGGTCAGCGTATCACCATTCGGGTCGGTATCATTTGCCAACACATCAATGGTCACTGGTGTGCCACTGGTGGTGGTTGCGGTATCATTCACCGCAACCGGCGCATTCGGGGTAAGTACCACCACCCGTACCAGCCGTGGTTTTATAGGTATCCACGGTCTGTTTGTGGTCAGCCGTATTACGCAACGCCTGACGTACCCAGAGAGGTGGTTCAGGGATCAGTTCCTTGCGCCACACCACTTTCGGGTCTGTGGTGCTGGTTCCGCCCTGTTCAATCACCTCATCCTTGTATTCGTTTTGGTAAGTGACGTATTCGATGTCAACGCGGCGGTTTTTGTGGCCTTCCGTAGGCGGTATTCGGGTACTTCGGCTGGCTTTCACCCAAACCTTGTGCCAGCAATTCATTGCCGCTGAAACCATTGTTGATCATGAAATCACGCACCGCATTGGCACGGTTCTCGGAAAGCTTCTGGTTGTGGGCATCTGAACCCTTGTCACAGGTATTGCCGGTAATGCGGATATTACCTTCGTGACCGGACGCACGGATTTGACCAATAACCACTTTCATGCGCTCCTGAGCTTCAGGCGTCAGCTTGGCACTATCCAGCTTGAAGAAGGTATCGGCTTCCAGCTCCATGGTATTTTTGACCAGCTTGCGCTCGATCTTGGGCGGCTGTTTGATTTGCTCGCCCGGAATTTCGGTACGGATACGGCGGTAACGCTGTTCTGGCTGCCAAACACCTGCTTCGCTGCCGATGTCGTAACGGTAGGAAACGCCACCACGTGCTTCAGCATCTTCGCGAGCCATCCACAAAACCACCGGATTTTTTGTAGACTTCCACTTCAGCACCGACGCTGTGCGGGGTATCTGGGAAGAATTTTTCCACACCACCCGTCAGGGTTGTCTGGGTAGGGCGCTTTTCGCTATCGGCAAAATCTTTGCCCCATTCGTGGTCCAGACCGCCTTGCACGCGCATTTGTTGATCAGGCAAGTACTTACCGACACGCCCGCCAACACCGTAGTCATAGGCTTTTTCGCTGACACCGGGAGTGGCGTGGTACGCGGCTGTCGGAAAGCCCTTGCTGACATGGCCTGACCAGAACAGGTCAGCATTTTCCTGACCATAACCCGCTGTGGCTTTTTTGTCTTTCAGCTCATTTTGGTCGTAAGCACCGAATACCTTGTTGACGTGCGAAGCATTGTTCGGGTCACCCGACACCCAGTGATGGCTCAGCTTTGACGCCTGCACCGGTCAGGGTTTCTTCACCCAAATCTTTGTCGGCATTAGGGTTGACGCCGACATAGCCCTGCCCAATGGTGGCACTGCTGCCAGTGTCACGGAATACGTGGCTCACGTCGGCTTTGCCTTTGAGTTCGGTATCGACACCAATACCAATGCGGGTATTGCCGCCCACATAGCCGGTATTGAGGCTGGAGGTTTCAGTGGAATCTTCCAGAAAACCATCGCTTTCCTGACCCAAGTCTTGCGCTTGGCTCATGGTATCGGGAGCAGCTTCAGATGGGTGCAGTTCAGCATGGGTGCTGCGTTCATCTTCCAGTGCTAACGAACGCTTGCTGCTGGTGGCTGGAATTTGACCAAACGGCGCATCATAACCACCGTCTCCTGCGAGAACAGCGGCAGAACAGAACAGTAATGGCAGGATAGCCCAGCGGGGGAAAGAATTTTTTTGTTATTCATCGTTATATCTCTCTGTCTGCGTGCCTTTATTATTGGTATTGGGTCACATGATCGCAGCCACTATATTCCGTGTGGCGTACACACCACAAATATTCCGACGAACGTATCCTCTGCTACATCCCTAGCCAACAGACTGAATCTGCGAGATTTTGTGTTTTACGCCTGACGCCAGAAAACCCTTCGTTTATACTTGTGTCACACGGTATACTGTACCCAGGTTCCGCCAACCGCCACCAAGGCATGGATAAGCGGTGTATGTAATCAAGGTTAATAAAATGGAGAATAAGTAACCGTCATGTTCAAAGTCATACAAATCGTCCCATTCTTCGGCATCCTGCTGGTCATCTACTGGTTAGCGGTCAAGGTCAACCTGTTCCCCAATGGCCTCAACCATGTCCTGTTCCACATGTACCTACCATCTGGTTCCTTATGGAAACCCACGTGGGGGGACTTCATGGTATTGCTGGGCGTCGTCTTCCTGTATGTCGAACTATTCAAATCCACCCGCACCTCAGAGACCACGATTGTTGACCACTTGTTGTCAACCTTCGTGTTGATTTTCTACCTGACAGCTTGGCTGATTTATACATGGGCGGGAAACTCCGTCTTTCTGATCCTGACCGGCATGGCCTTTCTGGATGTGATCGCAGGCTTCACCATCACCATTTCAGCCGCCCGCCGTGACTTAGCCATCGGTGGATAGAAGTTAAACAACTAACTTAATATTTTGCCGTATTTTTGAGAGAGGATCGCCCATGCACAAACTTATTGCCAGCTTGACCGTGCTTTCAGCCATGTCAATGTCAGCCGCCGTCCATGCGGAAACGCCCCAATTCCCCGACCCCAGTATCCTACCACCAGACACCACGCCAGCACCAGCGATAAGCCCCGTAGCGGACCAGCAGCACCAGCAGCAGTACCACTACCACCCCGCCAACCACCTATACCTACACCCAGCCTGCGGGAACCACCACGGCACACAAACCATCACAGGCAGAACCGGCACAACGGGAACTTATGTCTACCCACAAACAGGCGCGACAACCACCACGACCACCACCAGTAACGGGACATCTTACGTCTACCCGCAGACCGACCCTGCGGTCGCCACCACTACCACCAGCCCGTACACGACTTACCGCTACGTCCAGCCGCAAACCACCACAAGCTGGGGCGGCAACTACGGTTACACCCAGCCCTACACCGGCGGGATGCAGTATTACTACAACCCTGCGCAATACTTCCTGCCCGGCTCGATGATGACGCCACCCGCGCCGCCGCCGATGATGTTGCCCACTATTCCGAACTTTGCTTGGCCTAACATGGCTATGGCTACCGCAATGGCAATTACCTGATGGGAACCCAAGCCAGCCACTCAAGCCACCACCCAAGCCACCACCCCAAAACACCAATACCCAGCAGATCGACACCCTCAACCAAACCCTCAACAGCCTGCGCCAACAACAGACCGACTGGTAGGCAAAACCCAAGAAACCCTATCGCTTCAGGAAAAAACCATTGCCGACCTCGAAAGCAACTTGAAGAAGCCAGCAAAGGCAAAGGCGACATCGAAAGCCAATTGACTGCCCTGAAAGGTGAACTGGCAGAAAGCGTCAAAAAAGCCGAACTGGAAAGCTGCAAAGCCGAAAAAGACGAGTTGGAAGGCAAGGTCAATGAAATGGACACCAAAGTTGCGGCAATCGCGGATGTTTCCCAACAATTTGCCCAGTTACGCCAAAATTTTGCCTGCCCTCGAAACCGAAAAGCAGCGGCTGGCAGATGAAAAACAACAACTTGCCACCACCCTCGAAAACGAAACCAAAGACAGCGATGCCGATGGCATTCCTGACAAACTCGACAAATGCCCCACCACAGCCACGGGTGTAACAGTGGACTGAAACCGGCTGCGAACCCCCCAAAGATGGCGACAAGGATGGCGTAACCGACGACAAAGACCGCTGCCCCACCACCGCCGCAGGCGCAAAAGTAGATGACAACGGCTGCGACCTGCCCCCACCCGATGGCGACAAAGATGGCGTGACCGACGAAGCTGACAAGTGCCCAACCACCAAAGAAGGCACTAAAGTCGACGACAAAGGCTGTGACTTACCCCCACCCGATGGCGACAAAGACGGCGTGACCTGACGAAGCCGATCAAGTGCCCTGACACCAAAGAAGGCGCAAAAATCGACGCGCTCGGCTGCAACTTACCTCCACCTGACGGCGACAAAGACGGCATTCCTGACGAAGCCGACAAATGCCTTGACACTAAAGATGGCGTGAAAGTCGACGACAAAGGTTGTGACTTGCCACCACCGGATGGCGATAAAGACGGCGTACATCGACGAAGCCGACAAATGCCTCGACACCAAGGAAGGCACTAAAGTCGACGACAAAGGCTGCGACCTGCCCCCACCTGACGGCGACAAAGACGGCGTACCGACGCCGCCGATAAATGCCTCGACACCAAGGAAGGCACTGAAAGTCGACGACAAAGGCTGTGACCTACCCCCACCTGATGGCGACAAAGACGGCGTACCCGATGATGCCGATAAGTGCCTCGACACCAAAGAAGGCACGAAAGTCGACGACAAAGGCTGCGATGCCATTGCCGACGCCGACAAGGACGGCATTGCTGACGATGCTGACCTCTGCCCCGACACTGCCGCCAACACTGAAGTCAATCAGGTCGGCTGTTCCAAAACCGAAAACATCAACCTCAAAGGCGTCATGTTTGAAACCGGTTCAGCGGTTCTGACGGCTGCATCCCTGCCAATTCTGGATGAAGCCGCCAGTCACCCTGAAAAAATACCCCGACCTGAAAATCGAGGTAGGCGGTCACACCGACAGCAGCGGCGACAAGGTAGCTAATGAAAAGCTCTCCCAGTCCCGTGCCGAAGCCGTGATGAAATATCTGGTGGAAAAAGGCACTAAAGCCGAATTGCTCAGTGCCAAAGGCTACGGCCCCAACACCCCGATTGCGGATAACGCCACGCCCGACGGCAAAGCGCAAAACCGCCGGGTTGAACTGAAAATACTGCCGTAAGAAGAAACCCCTCCCTAACCCTCCCCTTATCAGGGGAGGGAACCTTACCCCACCGGATTCACATGTCCCAGTACCAACAACAAGCCAAAAAACGTTTCGGTCAGCATTTTCTGCATGACC
The DNA here is from genome assembly GCA_963818325.1 of uncultured Gammaproteobacteria bacterium. Classification (GTDB taxonomy): domain Bacteria; phylum Pseudomonadota; class Gammaproteobacteria; order Thiotrichales; family Thiotrichaceae; genus Thiothrix. The sequence goes on from CAWFRV010000007.1 coordinate 122,468, forward strand.
GCAACGTCATCGACAAGATGCTCCGCGCCGTCAACCTGCAACCCACCGATCATGTGGTCGAAATCGGTCCTGGCCCCGGCGCACTCACCTTCCCGTTGCTGGAATTGCTGCCGCGTCTGGATGTGGTCGAAATCGACCGCGACGTGATTGCGTGGTGGCAAGAACAGCCGCAAGCGCAAGGTAAATTGCACATCCACGCCCAAGACGCGCTCAAGCTGGACATCCCCGCCTTGCGCGGCGACGGCGACACGCTTGCGCATTATCGGCAACTTGCCCTACAACATTTCCACCCCGCTGATTTTCCACTTTCTGCGAACATCGGGCGCATATCCGCGACATGCTGTTCATGCTGCAAAAGGAAGTGGTGGATCGCATTACGGCCGAACCGGATAGTTCCGACTACGGGCGGCTTGTCGGTGATGGTGCAATACTATTGCGAACCGCATTACTTGCTGAAAATCGGCCCCGGCGCATTTACCCCGCCACCCAAGGTCGATTCGGCGGTGGTGTACCTGAAACCGTGGGCAACGCCCCCGCATCTTGCCAATGACGAGGAACAATTCGGCAAACTGGTGCAGCAAGCGTTCTCACAACGCCGCAAAACCTTGCGCAATACGCTCAAAGACTTGCTGACAGCGGAACAGATCGAAAGCGTGGGGATAGACCCGACCCGGCGGGCAGAAACGTTGGCGGTGGAGGATTTTGTTAATTTGGCGAATTTGCTGCCCTAAACCATTGCCCCAAGTTGGAAACCGCTGTCTTTGGCAGCGGCTGCTTTGGCGAAATTGAAATCAGACAGGAATTCGGCATGGATGGTGTACAGGGGTTCGCCCCGTTCCACCCGCTCGCCGAGCTTTTTGTGCAAATCCACCCCTGCCTCCTTGTCCAGCGGCGCACCCGCCAGCCGGGCGATGTGTGCCATTTGCAGATTGTCGATGGCGCTCACCATCCCGGAATGTTCCGCCAGCACCGCATATTGCAGCTTGCCGGGGGAATAGCTGACGGGGTTGACGCCTTGTGCTGCCATAATGGCCTGCATCTTCGCCAGCGCCCGCCCGGACTGGAGGATTTCACACGCCAGTTGGTAGCCTTGCCCGCCGCGCACTGCGGGGTCAAATTCCAGAATCCGCCCCGCCAGTTGCAGGCTTTTTTCGCGCAAATCGGGCGGGGCAAGTGGATCATTGTGCAATACTTGCATCACGTCGCGGGCTTCCAGCACCGGGCCGATACCGCGCCCGACCGGCTGGCTACCGTCGGTGATGACCACATCCAGATGCAGCCCCATGCGGTCGCCGACGTATTCGAACAGCTTGCGCAAATGCATGGCATCGTTGGAACTGCGCACCTTGGCAGTCGACCCCACCGGGATGTCGATCAGCAAGTGGGTGGAACCGGCAGCCACCTTTTTCGACAGGATCGACGCCACCATTTGCCCGCGTGAATCCAGCGACAGCGGGCGTTCCACCGCGATCAGGATGTCATCCGCCGGAGCCAGCCGCGCCGTACCACCCCATGCCAGAAAAGCGCATTCCTGACGCAGGATCTGACGCAGCCTTTCCGGCTCGATATTGACCTGCGCCAGCACTTCCATCGTATCGGCTGTCCCAGCGGGGGAAGTGATGGCGCGGCTGGAGGTTTTCGGCATCAACATGCCGTGGGCGGCGACAATCGGCACGACCACCATCGTGGTGCGGTTGCCGGGGATACCGCCGATGCAGTGCTTATCCACCACCAGCGGCGCATTCCAGTCGAGGCGTTCGCCGGTATTCACCATCGCTTGGGTCAGGTAGAGGATTTCTTCACGCTCCATGCCATTTTCCGCACAGGCCACCAGAAACGCCGCCATTTCGATCTTGGAATAGCGGTTTTCCAGAATGTCTGCGAGGATGGCCTGATAGTCAGCGTAAGCTAGGTTTTCGCCGTAAATCTTGCGGTGCACAGCCCGCAACGAATCCGGCGGGGTAGCGTGGGCAACCGTGAGCGGGTGGCCTTCCGGCAGGTCAAGCTGGGCGAACACCTGTTCACACAAACCGATTTCACCGGGGGCAACGATATTGGCATCATCGACGATGTTCAGCACGGCAACCACCGGACGGGCATCCCGCGAATTGCGGATTTCGATCTTGCTCAGCGCCTGAAAGCCTTCGCTGCGGTAGGTCGCGCAGTCGCGGTGCAGGTAGGCGACGTTTTCCTTGTAAGTGTCAATCGCGATACGGCGCAGTTTCAGGGTGGGCATGGAGAGGTTCCTTCTACCGACAGGGAATACCTTATGATGACATAAACCCGGCGTTTGCTATACTGCTGTAAACTACGGCAAACAGGGGCTTAGCATGTCGTCATCTACTTCGGGCAAACACATCTTCATTTCCCACGCGACCGCTGACGATGCGTTCGTCAAGCAATTGCGTGAAAAGCTGGAACTTCATCACCTTAACGTGTGGGTCGATTCGCGTAATTTGCGCGGTGGCGACAAACTTTGGCCGGAAGTTGCCGAAGCCATCCGCACTGCCCGCCATGTCTTAGTCGTCATCAGCCCGCAAACCATCAATTCCGACTGGGTATTCGACGAAATTGAACTGGCGGAACAGGTCGAAAAGGAACGTGCCGATTACCGCGTGATTCCGCTGATGCTCCCCGGCATTACGCCCAAAGCCCTGAAACGCTATTTCACGGAAGAACCCGCTGGCGAAAAGATCGAGCTGGAAGTCGGCAAGTTGCAGGAAGCGATGCCACGCATCCTCGCCGCCCTCGGCGAACGCTTGCCCGACGATTTGCCACACAGAACAAACCATCGAAAACAAACCCCTTGCCGAATTGCTGCTGGAACTGACCGAACCCACCTTGACGCGCAACGCCGATGGCAGCGAACAACTGAGTGCGCGGGCAACCCTGACCTACACCCCCGCCGACCTCAGCAAGGAACGCGAAGTCACCAGCCGCCCGTTCCGCTTCACCGCCCCCATCGGGCAAATTGAGCAGGACGAATTGCGTTGGTATCTGGAGGCGTATTACCACTGGCCTGTCGGTTTGTTCCGCGACCGGGCGCAACGTACCGAAGCGCAATTGCCGCAATGGGGCGCGAAGCTATCCGCCGCCGTGCTGGACAAGCCCGAATGTCAGGCAGTGAAAGCGGCTTGGCACAATACCCGCACCGAGTCCGAACGCCTGTTTTCGGTGCTGGTGGAAACGGCGTTGCTGGAGGATGCCAGCGATGCGGAAAAAGCCAATGCCAATACCGCTGCCAGCCGCTTGCAAAGCCTGCCGTGGGAATTGCTGCACGATGGCAAAGGCTATGTCAGTGATGGCAAATACCCGGTGCGCATCCGCCGCCGTTTGCCCAATTACGATCAGAAACCGCCCAGCATTACCCAGTTGCCGATCCGCATTTTGCTGCTGAGTCCGCGCCCGGAACAGGATGGCGTGGGTTATATCGACCACCGTGCCAGTGCCTTGCCGCTGGTGGAGGGGGTGGCAACCCTTGGCGAGTTGGTGCAAGTGAGCGTGTTGACACCACCGACCTTGGGCGCACTGGAAAAGGAATTGCGTCGCGCCAGTGAGGCGGACGAACCCTATCACGTCGTCCACTTCGATGGTCACGGGGTCTACGACCAGCAGCATGGGCTGGGTGCGTTGTGTTTTGAAGACCCGCAGGATAGCCATGAGTTGAAAAACCGGCGGATGCAATTGGTACACGCCGACAAACTGGCGGCACTGTTGCGCGATTACCGCATTCCGCTGGTGTTCCTCGAAGCCTGCCAAACCGCGCAGACCGATACCGACCCCAGCGCGTCGGTTGCCGCCAAGTTGCTGGAAGAAGGCATTGCCTCGGTGGTTGCCATGACCCACAGCGTGTTGGTGGCAACGGCGCGGCGTTTCGTCACCCAGTTTTACCGCACCTTGGCGGAGGGGCAACGCATTGGCAAGGCGATGCTGGCGGGGCAAACGGAGCTGATGCGCGACACCTTCCGCCTGCCGATTGCGGGCGCGGGCGATTTGCACTTGCAGGACTGGTTTGTGCCGATTTTGTATCAGGAACAGCACGACCCGCAGTTGTTCGCACGGCTACCTTCCGCCACCGCGCAACTGATGACGGCGCAACAACGCCAGACGCGGCTGGGCAGGCTGCCCGAACCGCCGCCGCACAGTTTCATCGGGCGTAGCCGCGAATTGCTGCAAGTCGAGCGGTTGTTGGAACAGCAACCTTATGCGGTGCTGCGCGGTCAGGGTGGTGCGGGCAAAACCACGCTGGCGGTGGAACTGGCGCGGTGGCTGGTGCAAAGCCGTCGCTTCGAGCGGTGCGCCTTCGTCAGCGTCGAGCAATACACCCACCCCGACTACGTGCTGGAACAACTGCTCCAGCAACTGGTGAACCCGAATCACAATTTTGCAGCGGAATACGCCAGCGACACCGATAAAGCCTTGCAGGCAATCCGGCGGGTGCTGGAAAACGAGCGCGTGTTGATTGTGGTGGATAATGTGGAGGCGTTGTTGGCGGATGAGGGGAATGTGGGGGCGGTGTTGGAGGTTTTGGCGAAGCTCCCTTCGACCCCGCTCAGGGAGCAGGCAGTACCGTTCGCTGAGCGGAGTCGAAGCGAACATGGGGGAGCAAGAGTCCTGTTCACTACCCGCGAGGCGTTGCCTGCGCCGTTCCACCACAAAGCCCGCGAGATTGTGCTGGGGGCGTTGAGCGTGACGGATGCCAAGGCGTTGGTGATGCAGGTGATGAACAACGAAGGTTTGCACCTGCGCCATGATGATCAGGGCAATACGCCGCAGGAAGTGGACGATCTGGTGGGTTCGGTCGGTTGCCATGCGCGGGCGTTGGTGCTGCTGGCGCGGGAACTGGCACAGCGCGGGGTGAAGGCGACCACCGCGAATGTGCGGGCGATCATGCAGGAACTGGAACAACGCCATCCGGGGCAGCGCGAACTGTCGCTGTTCGCCAGCGTCGAACTCTCCCTGCGGCGGCTGTCGCCGGAAGTGCGCGAGCAGATTGCGGGGTTGGCAGTGTTTCAGGATGGTGGAGCATGGCAGATTATTGCACATGGTATTAGGCTGTGGATTCCGAACAAATCACCGAAATCTAGCATCAGAGCACTGATTCGAAGTCGGTCTGGCACAACCCATCGGCGACTACGGCTACATCCGCCTTGATCCCGCCTTGCCTGCGACGCTGGATTTGGGGCTGACAGCGCAACAGCGCGAGGGCTATCGGCAACGCTGGCGGGAAGTGATGGGGCAACTGGTGGGTTTTCTCTATCAGCAGCATTTCCAAAGATACCAAGCTGGCAGCACAACTCACCCAACTGGAACTGCCCAACCTGATGGCTTATCTGCAAACGCTGGTGGCGGATTTACAAGCCGGAAGCGTGGCGGCGGAAGTGGTGGCTGACAAGGCAGGCAGTGTCGAGCAATTGCTGGCAAACCTGCATCAACCGCAGGCACTGGCGCAGGTGGTGGCATGGCGCAAGCAGGCAGCGCAGGCTTTGGGCGAGTGGAGTCATGCCCGCTTTGAAAATGAACGCATGAACATTGAACGCCTGTTGCAGCAGGGTGATCTACAAGCCGCTTTTCAGGCAGCACAAGCCTTGTTGCAGCAGTGCCAGCAGGCTGGGGAACAGGCGTATGCCGGGGCGGATTACGATCTGGCGATGGCTCACTTCCTGTTGGGGCGGGTATTGAAAACAGGCGGAGCAGCCGCGCAAGCCTTGCCCTATTTGCAGGAAGCGCAACGGCGTTTTGAAGCCTTGGGGGAAAGCGGGGCAAGGATGGCTTCAGTAGCCTTGACGGAACAGGGCGATTGCCTGCGAGCCTTGGGGCAACTGGAAGCAGCGGCAGCGGCTTATGAGGATGCGATTACACGATCCGAAAAACTGGAAGATACGCGGCAGGTTGCGGTAGGCAAAATCCAGCTTGCTACGGTACGCATAGATCAAAAACGCTATGCCGATGCCCTGCAAGGCTATCAGCAAGCACTGGCACTGTTCCAGCAACTGGATGAACCGGGTGCAGTGGCAACGGTTTGGCATCAGATCGGGATGACGCACAGGATGGCAGGCGACTTTGCACAGGCTGAGCAGGCGTATCGGCAGTCCCTGTCGATTAAAAGCCAGCAAGGCAATAAGGCGGGTGAAGCGAGTAGCTTGGGTGAACTGGGCAATCTTTATGTTGAATGGAATCGCCCGGAACAGGCAGTGAGTTTTTATCGGCAGGCAGCGGGCATGTATGTGGCATTGGGCGATTTACGGTATGAAGGTTTTGTACGTAACAACATTGCAAATACCTTGATCAAACTCCAACGCTATGACGAAGCCCGCCCGGAACTGCTACGGGCGATTGAGTGCGGACAGGCATTTGGTCATGCGGCTCAACCGTGGAAAACATGGGACATCCTGCACGATCTGGAACAAGCCAGCGGCAATCCACCAGCCGCCCGCGAGGCACGGCAACAGGCACTGGCGGCGTATCTGGCGTATCGGCGGGATGGTGGGGAGAATCATTCTGGTGCTGGGCGTTTAGCTTTGGCGGTGGGGCTGGCGATACAGCAGGGGGATACGGCGGAGGTTGAGCAGGCAGATAGAGCGTAACTTGCAAGCTCCTGCATGGCAAGAACACAAAAACTTCCTGCACAAGCTGCAAGCGATTATCGCCGGGGAGCGGGATTTGGCTTTGGCGGAGGATGAGGGGTTGCACTATCGACATGCGGCGGAGTTGGTTTTGTTGTTGGAGGGGGTGCAGTAAGAACCCCTCACCCCCCAGCCCCCTCTCCCTCAAGGGGCGAGGGGGAGCAAGAAAGATCTTCTCTTAGCCCCTCGCCCCTTGAGGGAGAGGGGTTGGGGTGAGGGGTAACGGCGAAGCCGCAGATTCCCTTCACGCCCCCAACACCACATCCAAAAACGCCTGCCCATACTGCGTCAGTTTACGCTCCCCAATCCCCGCGATACCCCGCATCGCCTCCAGCGTTTGCGGGCGTTCATCCGCCATTTGCAGCAAGGTGGAATCGTGGAAAATGACATACGGCGGCACACCCTGTTCCTGTGCCAAGCGTAGCCGCAGCGCACGCAAAGCTTCCCACAAGGCTTCCACCTCAATGGGCATGGTATCGCGGTTAAACCGTGGTTTAGCGACCGGATCACCCCGCACACGATCACGCCGCATCCGTTCGCGCTTCTGCTCCTTGCGCAAATGCAGCTCGATTTCCCCGCGCAACAACGGGCGGGCATTATCGGTCAAACGCAAGCCGCCATGCCCGTCCACATCCACCGTCAAATACCCCAGCGCAATCAATTGGCGGAAAATATTGCGCCATTCCGCCTCCGAATGTTCCTTACCAATCCCAAACGTGGAAAGCTGCTCGTGGCGAAACTGGCGGATGCGCTCATCATCCTTGCCCAGCAATACCTCGATAATGTAATTCACCCCGAAACGCTGCCCAGTGCGGTACACGCACGACAGGGCTTTTTGCGCCGCCACCGCTGCCTCCCACACCTCCGGCGGATTCCGGCAATTATCGCAATTGCCGCACGGTTGCGGTGTCGGTTCACCAAAGTAACTCAACAACGCTTGGCGGCGGCAGGTGGTCATTTCGCACAAGCCCAACATCGCTTGCAGCTTGTGGTGTTCGATGCGCTTTTGCTGCTCGCTGGCGGTCGATTCCAGCATCATCTGGCGCAAGGTGATAACATCTTGCAAGCCATACGCCATCCACGCATTCGCGGGCAAACCGTCACGCCCCGCCCGCCCGGTTTCCTGATAATAAGCTTCGATGCTTTTCGGCAGGCTCAAATGCGCCACGAAACGCACATCCGGCTTATCAATCCCCATGCCGAACGCGATGGTGGCAACAATGATCACGCCCTCTTCGCGCAGGAAACGTTGCTGGTGGTTACGGCGCGTGTCCGCATCCATTCCCGCATGATACGGCAACGCGGTGCGCCCCTGTTGCGCCAACCACGCGGCAGTATCTTCGACCTTTTTGCGCGACAGGCAGTACACAATCCCGGCATCTTGCGAATGATGCGTGTCGATGAACTGCCACAATTGTTGCCGTGCCTGCTGCCCTTGCTGGATGGTGTAGTGGATATTGGGGCGGTCAAAACTGTTGACGTAAATATCCGCTTGTTGCAGGCGCAACTGCTCAATGATTTCCTGACGGGTACGTTGATCCGCCGTCGCCGTCAGCGCAATGCGCGGCACACCGGGGAAACGTTCCGCCAGCATCGACAACTGCTGGTATTCCGGGCGGAAATCATGCCCCCATTGCGACACACAATGCGCTTCGTCGATGGCAAACAGGCTGATACCGATGGTGGAATGTAGGCGTTCCAGCAAGGGCAGCATTTTTTCGCTGAGCAAACGTTCGGGCGCGACGTAGAGCAGGTCGATTTCACCTGCTAGCAAGTCGCGTTCCACCCGCTGCACCGCGCCGAAATTCAGCGTCGAATTGAGGTAAGCGGCGCGGATACCGAGTTGCAGCAACGCATCGACCTGATCCTGCATCAACGCAATCAGCGGCGACACAATAATGCCCACGCCATCGCGCACCAACGCCGGAATCTGGTAACACAGCGATTTGCCGCCACCCGTGGGCATCAGCGCGAGGACATCATGCCCTTGCAGCAATGAGCCGATAATATCGCGCTGGTTCAGGCGAAAATCGGCGTAGCCGTAGGTGTTGTTGAGAATGTGGTAGGCGTTTTGCATGGTGGAATCCTAACCCAATCGCTGTTGAATGTCGTGCAGGTGTTGTAGGCAACAGCGTACAGGCAGTTAGGCAGATAGCAAGGCAATCCGCTACAATCAGGCAAGAGCATTAACCAAGAGGCACTGCCATGTCTGCCGCTACTTTACTGAACCCTGCCCCCGAACTGGAAAAAAAACTAATCACTGCGGATGAGCTGTTTGCGATGGCTGACACCTCAGGCGTTGAATTAATCAGAGGAAAATTGCACCCCATGCCACCGACAGGATATGAACACGGCGAAACTGAAAGCGACATCGCCTTCTGCCTCAAAAGTTTTGTACGCAAGCACAACATCGGCAAGATCATGACGGGGGAAGTTGGCATGTACATTCGCCGCAACCCTGATAGTGTGCGGGCTGCTGATGTGCTGTTCATTTCCCACGAGCGTTTGCAGCAAGTCCAATCCAAATCGTATCTGGATGTTGCACCGGAATTGGTCGTAGAAGTCTTGTCACCGCGTGATACGTGGGTGGATATGGCGGAAAAGCTGGAAGACTACTTTTCCATTGGGGTGGTGCAAGTATGGTTTGCCAACCCACGCAATAAGACTTTGCAGGTATTCACCTCGGTGACGGATTCGGTGCTGCTGCGGGGGGAAGATTGCGTGCCAGAAATATTGTTTCTGCCCGGTTTTAGCTTGAATGTCAGCGAGATTTATAGTTAGCCTATGGACGCACAACAACTGCAAACCATCCTAGCCCAAGGCGAAGAAATCCAGCGTATGTTTCAGGCCACCGGACTGATTTATGCCGAAGAAACCCTGATACCCAGCACCACCCCACAAGACATCCAACGGGTACGTCTTGCCGAATATTTTGAAAACCGCTACCAACAAACCTTGGAAGAATCGGGTTTGCCAATAACGCAAATCATCAAAAGCCTGCACATCGGCAACGGGCAACAACTCAATCTGGCTGGTTTACTGCTGTTCGGCAAAAACCCGCAACAATTTCGCCCCGCCTTCATGGTTAAAGCTGTTTACATCGACGGCATCAGCATCGCCAGTCAACACTACCGCGACAGTGAAGACATCGAAGGCCCCTTAATCAACCAATACGAACGCGCTCTATCATTCATCACCCGCAACTTACACCGCTTGCAGTCAGGGCAAGGCGTGAACAGCCTCGGCAAACTCGAAATTCCCGAAATCGCCTTGCAGGAAGTGCTGGTCAATGCGCTGATTCACCGTGATTACTTCATTTCCTCCCCCATCCGCATCCTGATGTTTACCGACCGGGTGGAAATCATCAGCCCCGGTCATTTGCCTAACCATTTGACCATTGAGCAAATCCGTTTCGGCTTGTCGAATATGCGTAATCCGATCATTGCCTCTCATGCCACGCGGCAAATGCCTTATCGTGGTTTGGGCAGCGGCATTCCCCGCGCATTGGAAAGTTACGCCTTTATCCAATTCGTTGACGACCGCGAAGGCAACCAGTTCAAGGTGATTATGCAGCGCCCCAAGCAAGATAACGTATGACCCACATCCCCCTTTCCCTCTACATCCACATCCCGTGGTGCATCCGCAAATGCCCATACTGCGACTTCAATTCCCACGCCGCCCCCAGCGGCTTGCCGGAAAAACAATACGTACAAGCCCTGCTCACCAACCTTGCCCACGAACTCCCCCACATCTGGGGACGCAAGCTCGAATCCATCTTCATCGGTGGCGGCACGCCCAGCCTGTTTTCAGCCGAAAGCATTGACGAATTGCTCTGTGGCATCCGCGCCATGCTCCCGTTCCGCCCCAATATCGAAGTCACGCTAGAAGCCAACCCCGGCACATTCGAACAGGAAAAATTCAAAGGCTTCCGGCAAGCAGGCATCAACCGCTTATCGGTCGGCATCCAAAGTTTCAACGAACAGCATTTGCAAGCCTTAGGCCGAGTCCACAACCGCGCCGAAGCCCTACGCGCCGCCGATATTGCCCGTACCGCCGGATTCGACAACTTTAATTTGGACTTGATGTTCGGCTTACCGCAGCAGACGCAGGATGAAGCCCTGCAAGACCTACAGCAAGCTATCGACCTGCAACCCACCCACCTGTCGTGGTATCAACTCACCCTCGAACCCAACACCGTTTTCTACAAACAGCCGCCGCCATTACCCGATGATGATTTAGTGGCAGAAATTCAATTCGCAGGGCAACATTTAATCAATTCGTCATGTTATACTCAATACGAAGTGTCCGCTTATGCCAGACCTAACTTTGAATGCAGACACAACCGGAACTACTGGGAATTCGGTGATTACGTTGCAATCGGTGCAGGCGCACACGGCAAAATAACCAACCCTGCCGACGCCAGCATCACCCGCTACCACAACCACCGCCAACCCGCCGAATACATGCAGCAAGCCATGCACGGTGCAGCACGCAGCGGCGAGCAGACGCTTACCCCCGCCGACTTGAGCTTTGAATTCATGCTGAATGCGTTGCGCTTACGGGAGGGTTTCCCCATCGCTTTGTTTACGGAACGTACCGGTCTGGCATCTGATCACCTCAAGGCGGGACTGGATCAGGCATTGCAGCGCGGTTTGCTGGATTTTGACGGCGAGCGCATCCGCCCGACAGCCATTGGCTGGCAATTCCTCAATGAGGTTATGCAATTATTTTTAGAGGATTAATTATCATGTCGCAGGCCCTAACTCATAGCAACATTACCTGCCCGTATTGCTACTCGAAATTCAGCACCGAAATCGACATCACCGCAGGCAGCCAGCAATATTACGAAGACTGCCAAGTCTGTTGCAACCCGATTGAACTCTTCATCCACATCGACGCCGACGGGGAAATTACCGGCATTGACGTGCAACCGGGTAACAGCTAATGGCAGTAAGCGGCCTCACGTTCGGGAATACGCATGAGTGGGTAATACAACAACCACGCAGCGAACAGCACCACCCACCCCGACCACATCACGTCGGAAAGGAAATGCCCACCTGCTGCCATGCGCGTCAGCCCGACCGAGCAACCCAGCAGCAAGGTCAGCAGTAACGCTGCCCGCGCCCATTGCGGTTTATGCTGACGCCACAAGAACCAAAAAGCGATAAAGGCAAACCCCACCGAGCTGTGCCCACTGGGAAACGAACGCCCATGACCATCTGCCACAAAATAGCCCGGCGGCACATACGCCTCCAGTCCCCCCAACTGTGCCACTTGCACCGGGCGCGGCCTGCCCCAGTTATCCTTGAACACACTATTGACCAGCAGCCCCGGCCCCACCAAAAATACCAGCAATACATACATGGCATACAAACGTAACCGATACCAGCGGCGCAATAATGTGCTGCCCAGCACCAGCAGTAGCGTGCCAATCAAGACGACGCCTGCCACGTAGCGCACCCCGTCATACAACACCAGCTTCCACAGCGGAAAATCATCCAATAGCCAATGATTTGGCTGATGAAATAACCCGGCAACCGTCAAATCCCAATTAGAAAACCAAAATACTGCCGTGGATGCAGCCACAAAATTAAGCCACAGCCAAAGGTGTGGGTATTGTTTCCAGAATTTCATTGTGACACCAGCCCCTTGAAGCCTTTAAGCAAGTAGACATTATAGTCCAGCTTATAGGATGGGTGAATGTTTACGTGCAAATGCCCAGCCGGCTTGCGCTTGGCTGAAATAGCCGTGACACCTTAGCGGACAACGGGTCGGTGGTCACCAGCAGAAAATCCTTGCCTGCCTTGCCATCCAGCGTCGTGACCAGATCGTAATGGTGACGCAGCAAGTGGCGCGGGTTCCAGCTTACCCCGCGCAAGCCTTGCGGGCGGGCGTAATACAGCAGTTCGCTCAGGACATCCCGCCCATCTGCCAACAGAATCGCGTTAGGGTATTGGTGCTGGATCGCCAAATATTGCTCACCGATTTCATCCCAACCTTTGAGGCGTTTGTGTAAATCAGTATGCAGCCATTGGTTCAGCGGCGCAGGATGATAGACCAACAAGCCAAGCAAGATATTGAGGGACAGGGCAAGCGCCAACTGTTTTCCACTTCCCATTCAAGCCACGCCGCCACCAATAAGGTTGCCGCAACATAGGTAGGCGCTGCCCAATTAGCATTCGCCCGCCCAAACAATGCCTGCAAGGTAATGATCAGCAGAAATGGCAGGGCAAAACTCAACAGCAGCGTTTTATGCGCCACCTTGCCCTTGATCACCACCCATACCAACAGCGGAAACAGCACCACACCGAACATCCCAAATTGCCCGCCGATGAACTCACTGAATTCATCCCAATGCAATAGCCCCCGCGCACTGCCCGCCGCAATATCGGCAGTATGCTTAAAGGTCGGGAAATCATGTTGCCAATTCCACCACAGGTTCGGGGCAAAAATCAGCGCCATCACCAGCACCGCCGCCCATGCGCGTGGATTCCGCAGCAAATCAAAGCGCCGTGCCGCCACCACATAGATCAGGGCAGACAGCAGAAAAATGCCCATCGTGTACTTGCTCAACATCCCCAAACCCAAGGCGATGCCCAGCAGTAACCAATCATCCCAAGCATCGCTATCGAGCGCGAACACAAAGGCATACAGCGCCAAGGTCCAGAAAAAGAACAGCGCCACATCGGTCGAAATCAGGGTAGACGACAAGCTCACCGCAGGCAGGGTAATAAACAACACCGCCGCCAACAACGCCACTTTCGCATCAAACAACTTTCTGGCCACCAAAAACAGTAGCAGCGCACTCAAGGGGTAAAGCAGCAAACTACCCGCCCGCACACAGAATTCACTGTCACCACACAGCCCCGTGGTCGCCGCAATAATCGCCGCAATCACGGGCGGCTTGGAGTAATAACCCCACTCCAGATGTTGCGCCCAATACCAGTATTGCGCCTCATCCACATACAGGCTCAAGCCATTAGTCGCCACCATCCACGCCCGATAAGCCGTGATGGTCAGCAAAATGAAAAATAGAATTCGCCCCACTCGCCCTACTCTTTTAGTTTTTTCAACGGAATCAACCAACCAATCAATGCCCCGACCAAAGACGACCCCAGCACGAACAAATGCACATTCACCGCCCCAACCGTCGCTGCATGAAGGCTGCTAACCGGCGACAATGCCGCAATCACCCCGCCCTCATACGTCCCAAACCCGCCCGGTGCATGGATAGGCAGCACACTGGTCAGCTCGCCGCCGACAACACCCGCCAGCAACATATTCCAGCTCACATTCGGCATAAATTGCCCCAGCAGCCACGCCAGCGTCACCAGTTTCACGATCCAGTTCGCCCACGTCATCACCCAGCTACGCCAGAATTCACCCCAATTATCCGGCAAGCCATACATCGCCTGCTGTGCCAACTCACTCAACTTGCCATCCTTGCCCGCAAACGCCACCTCAATCCGGTTACGCAACAAATAAACCGCAATGGGCAACAGCATCCATATCACAATTGCAGGAACAGCCAAACGCTTCAACGGCGTCACCACCAGCAAAGGATAAACCGCAAACGCCAAAATCGCGTGCAAATCCAACAAGCGGAACCACACTAGCGCCGACACCGACTGCGCATAGCTCACCCCGAAATAGCGTTTCATCATCACCGGAAAACTGATTTCACCCGTGCGTGCAGGCAACAAATTATTCAGTACGTTATGGATCAGCATCAGCCGCCAGGTCTGCAACCATTGCCCCGTCAAGTATTGCGGAAAATAATCGTACATCCGCCACGCCCGCAGCGCATAGCTCAGCACCAATAACGCCAAGGCAATCACCCCTTGCGCCCAGCCAAAGGTCATCCACGGTTGCAGCACTGTTTTCCAGCCGACCCAGTACTCCACCGCCACCACAAATATGATCAGCACCAGCCACGATAGGGCTAGTTTCCAGCGTTGGCTCGATGTATTGCTCTGTTCTGTCATCATTCACCCGCTTTAACGTATAATCCAGCGGAGTATTGTAACCGAACCGGACGTTGATTTAATGACAAATTCTCCTGATACCGTCAGTATCATAGTGCCCTTCTATAATGAAGAAGGTAATGTTCTGCCACTGGTCGAGCGCGTGACCGAATCGCTGGCAGACTTTGAATGCCAATGGGAACTGGTGCTGGTCGATGACGGCAGCTCCGACCAGACCCTAAAACGCCTGCGGGAAGCGGCAGCCAACTTCGGCAGCCACATCCATGTGGTGGAGTTGCAACGCAATTTCGGCCAGACCGCCGCGATGCAGGCAGGTATCGACCAAGCACGCGGCAGCCTACTGGTCACGCTGGATGGCGACTTGCAAAATGACCCCGCCGACATCCCCGCAATGGTCAAAGACTTGCAGGAACGTGACCTCGACCTATTGGTCGGCTGGCGCAAAAACCGCAAAGACACCTTGATCATGCGCAAAATTCCCTCGCGCATCGCCAACCGCCTGATCCGCAAAGTCACCGGGGTCAACCTGCACGACTACGGTTGCAGCCTCAAAATCTACCGCGCCTCGGTGATGAAACGGGTACGGCTGTACGGCGAAATGCACCGTTTCATCCCAGCATGGGTTGCCACGGCGGTTCCGCCTTCGCGCATCGGTGAAAAGGTCGTCAACCACAATGAACGCTTGAGCGGGGAATCCAAATACGGCATTTCGCGCACCTTCCGGGTGATTATCGACCTGCTGTTCATGTGGTTCTTTATGCGCTACCGGGCACGTCCGGGGCATTTGTTTGGCACGATTGGCTTGGCGTTTGGCTTGCTTGGCTCGCTGATCTTGACGTGGTTGGGCATCGACAAATTCATTTTGGGCAACGACATCGGTGGGCGACCGTTATTGCTGGCGGGGGTAATGCTGGTGATAACCTCCATCCAGTTCCTGACCACCGGCATTATCGCGGAAATGTTGTCGCGGATTTACTTTGAATCCTCCCAGCGCAATGCTTACGTCATCCGCCCGGAAAGCGAAGATGATGCGCGTGATTGGCGTAAGGCATCCTGATGCGGGTTGCATCTGGCTTGCGGCAATGGTTGCTGCACAGCGGTGATGGTTTTCTGTTACCGCTGGTGGTTCTGGCATTTTTCTGGCAACTCGGCACGCCTGCGCTGTTCGATTTGGATGAAGGTGCATTCTCTGCGGCAACGTGGGAAATGCTCCAGCGTGGGGATTTCATCACCACCTTCCTGAATGGCGAACCGCGTTTCGACAAGCCTATCCTGATTTATTGGTTGCAGGCGCTCAGTGTGTCGGCGTTCGGCGTGCATGAGTGGAGTTTGCGCCTGCCCTCCGCCTTGGCTGCCAGTGCGTGGGTAATGGCAAGCTATTATTTCGCCAAACCACGCATGTCGCGGCAAAGCGCGATTCTCGCCGCCGTCATGGTGGCAACATCTGCCATGATCGTGGTTATCGGGCGGGCAGCCACCGCGGATGCGGTGCTTAACCTGCTGATTGTGTTAAGCCTGTTCGACATTTGGCGCTATTGGGAAAACCCATCGCGCATGGTGTTGTTCCGGGTATTCCTGTGGCTGGGGCTGGGTTTCTTGTGTAAAGGGCCGGTTGCTGTCGCCATTCCCTTCGTGGTCAGTGCATTCCTGTATGTCAGCACCGGGCAGTGGAAACTGTGGCTGAAAACCGTGTTCAACCCCTACGGGCTGGTGGTATTTCTGGCAGTAGCCGCACCGTGGTACATCCTCGAATACATGGCGCAAGGGCAGGCGTTTATCGACGGTTTCTTCTTCAAACACAACGTCGACCGCTTTGCCGACACGATGGAAGGGCATGGCGGGCAGGTGTGGTATTACGTGGTGGCACTGCCGTTTATCATCATGCCGTTTGGCGGCTTGTTGGGGCAGTTGGTGAAGAAAGTAGGCGGGGGAAGCCTCGACCGCTTCCTGTGGTTCTGGTTTGCCTTCGTCTTGGTGTTCTTTTCCTTTTCCAACACGCAATTGCCGCATTACATGCTGTATGGCATTACCCCGTTGCTACTGCTGCTGGCGAAGCATTGTGGGGAAAATCCCAACCGTTGGCTGGCGGTGGTTCCGGCGATACTGGTGGCGGGCGTGTTGCTGTTCCTGCCCGAATTGCTGGCACAAACCGTCGCGCAAAATCCAACCCCCTATTACCAAGGCTTGCTGGAGCAATCACATAAAGTCACTGGGAATTACTACCGGGCAGCAACTGGCATTTACTTAGCGGCGCTCATCGCGCTGCTGCTGTGGCCTAAGGTGCAAAATTACTGGCGCTTGATTGGCACGGCTATCCTGCAAACGCTGTTCTTGGGCAGCGTGCTGATTCCGGTGATTGCTTACACCCAACAAGCCCCAGTGAAAGAAGCAGCACGCTTTGCCCGCCACTACCTGACGGATTCTGTCATCGTGATGGATGGGGTGAACATGCCAAGCTTTAGCGTCTACCGCGAAGCCATCACCCCGCACCGTGCGCCAGTCGGCGGCGAATACGTGTTTTCCAAAGCTGAATATCTGCAACCCCCTGAAGATTACGCAATAGTCTTCAAACAAGGTGGTCTGGTACTGGCAAAACGGCTGAAAGCACCGTGAGTGCTTCGGCTACGCTCAGCAGCCGGGGTGTAGGTAACCGGGATGAGCTGGAAACCGTCGGGGTTCCAGTATTGTTGATGGTGCTGATTGCCGCCACCATTGGCATCAGCGGCCTGAATACCGAGCTGTTCTGGGGCATGAACCAGCTTTTCAGTTTGCTGCCTGCTGCCTTATGGGCAAACCTCACGATTTTGGGGGATGCGCTGGTATCGCTGGCATTGTTGAGCCTCCTGTCCTTCCGCTACCCGCAATTACTGACCCGCCGGATTGCTGGGGGGAATCATTGCCACGCTGTTTACCCGCAGCCTGAAATCGCTGTTGGCACTGGAACGCCCTTTAGCCATATTGGGCGAACACGTGCAGGTCATCGGTAGCGACTTGCATAATTTCAGCTTCCCATCCGGGCATACCACATCTGCATTCTTGTTGGCAGGCATCTATGCTTTAGTGTTGCAACGCGAACGCCTAACCGCACTGCTGTTTTGCGCCGCCTTGCTGGTTGGATTTCAGCCGCGTAGCCGTCGGCGCACATTGGCCGATGGATATTTTCGCCGGGGCAGCCTTCGGTTGGTTTTCAGCGTGGGCAGGGTGGAAATTAGCATCCGGCTGGCATTGGAGCCATTCACTGCGCGGGCAACGGCTATTCGCGGGACTTTTCCTGCTGTTTTCCCTGCTGCTATTTCGGCTGGATAGTGGCTATTCGCAGGCATTCTGGTTACAAATGAGCATTGCTAGCCTCGCAACCGCCGCCAGCCTGACTACACTCTGGAATACATGGCACAAACCGATGTCTAAGCACCCATGATTATTAACCGCTACCTGTTCAAGGAAATTGCCCTCAGCTTCGGCGCTACCCTGCTGGTGCTGACACTCATTATTGTCGGCAATACCTTCGTGCGGCTGCTGGCAGATGCGAGTACCGGCAGCCTGCCTGCGGATCTGGTCGGCAACCTGCTGTGGTTTGGCTCACTCAAACAACTGATCCGCCTGATTCCCGTGGCACTACTGATTGGCATGATGCTAGCTTTTAGCCGCCTGTACCGCGATTCAGAAATGTCGGCACTACGGGCAGCCGGGGTTGCGCCGCGCCATTTCTACCGCGCTATTTTCAGTTTCGTGTTGCCGCTGACACTCTTGCTCGCGGCACTCATTATTGTTGTCTCACCGTGGCTCGAAACCAATAACTTAGCATTACGCCGCGAAATCAACCAACGCCCCGAAGCGGCGGGCATCCCACCCGGTGAATTCGTCAGTTCCGGCTCAGCCGAGCGCAATTACACCGTACTGGCAGAAAGCATCGACCCCAGCCACACGGTGATGGAACGCTTTTTCATCCGTGTCAAAGACGGTGAGAATGAGGTGCTGATCTGGGCAAAATCGGCTGTGCTGTTCATCGACTCCGGCAGCGGCGAACGGGTGTTACAAATCAGCAAAGGCTACCGTTATGAAGCTGACCGCGACAAAGGTGGCATGAACGTCGTCCGCTTCGGCGAACACAGCATCCGTATTCCACTGCGCAATTTCGAAAATGCCAGCAATTTAGCGGCGACACCTTTCCTGCAACTGTGGCAACAAGCGGATAACGCTTCACGGGTCGAGCTGCAATGGCGGATTTCGGTCATCCTTTCCGCGCCGCTGCTGGCATTGCTGGCATTTCCGCTCAGTTACACCGCACCCCGACAAGGGCGTTATAGCAAGATTGCCGTCGCTATTCTCATCTACGCCCTATACGCCAGCGTGTTGGCGAGCGTGCGCGGGATGATGGACAAGGAAAGCTTCCCGCTGCTGCCCGGACTCTGGTGGATACATTTGGTAATGCTGGGCTTAGCAGTGTGGCTGCTACGCAAATACTATGGAAAACCCGCATGAGCATTCTGGAACGTTACTTGTGGAAAACCATCCTGAACAGCGTCCTGATTACTTGGCTATCACTGGCACTACTCGATAGGTTTTTCGCGTTTCTCGGTGAACTTGGTGATGTCAGCCCTGATAACCATTACGGCAATCTGCAAGCTTTTTACTACATCCTGATGGGTACGCCGAAACTGCTGTACGATTATTTCCCCACCGCCACCCTGATTGGTAGCTTGCTGGGGCTGGGTAATCTTGCCGCCAACAGCGAACTGACTGCGATGCGGGCAGCCGGGGTTTCCATCCACCAGATTGTGCTGATGGCATTGAAACTCGGTTTCGTACTGGTCGTACTGGTCTTTGTGCTGGGGGAATGGATTGCGCCGCGCACTGAACTTGCTGCCAGCAGCTTCAAATTACAAATGCAGCAAAAACAGCTTGCCATCGGTAATCAAGGCATTTGGGTCAAAGACGGCAACCGCATCCTCAATATTGCCAAGCTGTGGTCAGAGAAAAAGATGGAAGGCGTTTCTATCTACGACATTAATCCAGAAGAAGGGCGCATCGACAGCATCACCACCGCCGCCAGAGCAGAACGCGATGCCAGTGGCTGGATGCTGTACGAATTCAAGCGCAAAACCATCAAGGCAGATGGCGTCAATCAGGAAAACCTTGCGCAAGTGCATGAAGACAAGCTACTTCCTGAGCAAGTGCTGACAATTGCGGCGGTGAAACCTAATCAGTTGGCAGCCAGCGAACTAGCGGATTATATCCGCCATCAGCGTGACAATGCGCTCAGCAGCGCCCATTTCGAGCAGGCTTTCTGGCAACATTTCACCACACCGCTATCAACACTGGTGATGTTGATCATCGCCGCGCCCTTCGTGTTTAGCTTCCAACGCAACGCCGGGGCTGGGCAACGGATATTCATTGGCATCCTTATCGGCATCGTATTCTTCCTATTCAACCGCATGTTCGGAAGCGTGGGGATTGTGTACGGAATCCCGCCCTTGCTCTCGGCAACTTTACCTTTATTGGTGTTTTTAGCAGGTGGAATATGGATGCTACGCGGCTTACGTTAAACGTTACCGATAATCAGATACTCCCCTAAGCCTTTACGGTCGGATGGAGTCATACCCCATTGTTAGGGCTGTTGCTGTTGGTGGTGCGGACTATTCTTGGTAATCCGGCGATTATTTGTGAACTGATGTGGGCATTTTCCATAAATGCCCAGCATAAAAAAAGCCCCGCAACGGAAACCGTTAACGGGGCTTTTCGGAATGGCGCTTGGCGTTGACCTACTCTCACATGGGGAGACCCCACACTACCATCGGCGATGCTGCGTTTCACTTCTGAGTTCGGGATGGGATCAGGTGGTTCCACAGCTCTATGGACACCAAGCAAACTGGCAAGGTTGGGAAGTTTTGTTGGCCAGGGGGGCGTGTATGCCCCCCCTGCCGTAGTCTTCCTGACCTAATCTGGAAAAATATCAAGTGATACGTAATGCTGAGGTCTGACAGTTGCCTGCCTTCGATGTATACATCTCTAGTAGACCGTTTTGGGTTATAGGATCAAGCCTCACGGGCAATTAGTACTGGTTAGCTACATACATTACTGCACTTCCACACCCAGCCTATCAACGTCGTAGTCTCCAACGGCCCTTTAGGACCCTCTAGGGGTCAGGGAGATCTCATCTTGGGAGGGGCTTCCCGCTTAGATGCTTTCAGCGGTTATCCCGTCCGAACATAGCTACCCTGCAATGCCACTGGCGTGACAACAGGAACACCAGAGGTTCGTCCAACCCGGTCCTCTCGTACTAAGGTCAGCTTCCCTCAAATCTCCAACGCCCACGGCAGATAGGGACCGAACTGTCTCACGACGTTCTGAACCCAGCTCGCGTACCACTTTAAATGGCGAACAGCCATACCCTTGGGACCTGCTTCAGCCCCAGGATGTGATGAGCCGACATCGAGGTGCCAAACTCCCCCGTCGATATGGACTCTTGGGAGGAATCAGCCTGTTATCCCCGGAGTACCTTTTATCCGTTGAGCGATGGCCCTTCCATTCAGAGCCACCGGATCACTAAGACCTACTTTCGTACCTGCTCGACTTGTCTGTCTCGCAGTCAAGCGTGCTTATGCCTTTACACTATCCTCACGATTTCCGACCGTGATTAGCACACCTTCGCGCTCCTCCGTTACTCTTTAGGAGGAGACCGCCCCAGTCAAACTGCCCACCATGCACTGTCCCCGGTATTGTTATACCTGGGTTAGAACATCCAAAATTGCCAGGGTGGTATTTCAAGGATGACTCCACCAGGACTAGCGTCCCAGCTTCATAGTCTCCCACCTATCCTACACAAGCAAGTTCAATGTTCAGTGCAAAGCTACAGTAAAGGTTCACGGGGTCTTTCCGTCTAGCCGCGGGTACACTGCATCTTCACAGCGATTTCAATTTCACTGAGTCTCGGATGGAGACAGTGCCGCCATCGTTACGCCATTCGTGCAGGTCGGAACTTACCCGACAAGGAATTTCGCTACCTTAGGACCGTTATAGTTACGGCCGCCGTTTACCGGGGCTTCGATCAAGAGCTTCGCTTGCGCTAACCCCATCAATTAACCTTCCGGCACCGGGCAGGCGTCACACCCTATACGTCCTCTTTCGAGTTTGCAGAGTGCTGTGTTTTTGATAAACAGTCGCAGCGGCCTGGTCTCTGCGGCCCACTTGCGTGGGCGTACCTTCTCCCGAAGTTACGGTACCATTTTGCCTAGTTCCTTCATCCGAGTTCTCTCAAGCGCCTTGGAATTCTCATCCAGCCCACCTGTGTCGGTTTGGGGTACGGTCAACACTAACCTGAAGCTTAGGGACTTTTCTTGGAAGCATGGCATCAAACACTTCAGTACCGTAGTACCTCGTCATCACGCCTCAGTGTTAATGGGTTCCCGGATTTGCCTAAGAATCCCACCTAAACGCTTAAACAACCATCCAATAGGTTGCTGTCCTAGCCTTCTCCGTCCTCCCATCGCAGTTAGTGCCGGTACAGGAATATTGACCTGTTTCCCATCGACTACGCATTTCTGCCTCGCCTTAGGGGCCGACTAACCCTGCGCCGATTAACGTTGCGCAGGAAACCTTGGGCTTTCGGCGGACGGGTTTTTCACCCGTCTTGTCGTTACTTATGTCAGCATTCGCACTTCTGATACCTCCAGCAAACTTTCCAGTTCACCTTCACAGGCGTACAGAACGCTCCTCTACCACTTGAATAAATTCAAGTCCGCAGCTTCGGTATGTGGCTTAAGCCCCGTTGAATCTTCCGCGCAGGCCGACTCGACCAGTGAGCTATTACGCTTTCTTTAAAGGATGGCTGCTTCTAAGCCAACCTCCTGGCTGTCTGTGCCTTCCCACATCGTTTCCCACTGAGCCACAATTTGGGGACCTTAGCTGGCGG
Organism: uncultured Gammaproteobacteria bacterium; assembly: GCA_963818325.1. GTDB lineage: Bacteria > Pseudomonadota > Gammaproteobacteria > Thiotrichales > Thiotrichaceae > Thiothrix. Next base: position 144,991 of record CAWFRV010000007.1, read on the forward strand.
TCTGGGTTGTTTCCCTTTTGACAACGGACGTTAGCACCCGCTGTCTGTCTCCCGTGCTCGCACTTCCTAGTATTCGGAGTTTGCAATGGGTTGGTAAGCCGGTCAGGGCCCCCTAGCCATAACAGTGCTCTACCCCTAGGAGTGATACACGAGGCGCTACCTAAATAGCTTTCGAGGAGAACCAGCTATCTCCGAGCTTGATTAGCCTTTCACTCCTATCCACAGCTCATCCCCTAACTTTTCAACGGTAGTGGGTTCGGTCCTCCAGTGTATGTTACTACACCTTCAACCTGGCCATGGATAGATCGCTCGGTTTCGGGTCTACTCCCAGCGACTGAACGCCCTGTTCAGACTCGCTTTCGCTACGCCTCCCCTATCGGTTAAGCTTGCCACTGAAAGTAAGTCGCTGACCCATTATACAAAAGGTACGCAGTCACCCCGTAGGGCTCCCACTGCTTGTACGTACACGGTTTCAGGTTCTATTTCACTCCCTTCACCAGGGTTCTTTTCGCCTTTCCCTCACGGTACTGGTTCACTATCGGTCAGTCAGTAGTATTTAGCCTTGGAGGATGGTCCCCCCATCTTCAGACAGGATTTCACGTGTCCCGCCCTACTTAATATGTCCTTAAAGCATTTTCGTGTACGGGGCTATCACCCGGTATCGCTGGCCTTTCCATACCATTCCACTAACACTAAAAGATTCGGCTGCTCCCCGTTCGCTCGCCGCTACTGGGGGAATCTCGGTTGATTTCTTTTCCTACAGGTACTTAGATGTTTCAGTTCCCTGCGTTCGCTTCCCTTGCGGGATACCACAAAAGTGGTGGGTTTCCCCATTCGGAAATCCTACGGATCAAGTCAATTTGCAGACTAACCGTGGCTTATCGCATGCTATAACGTCCTTCATCGCCTCTGACTGCCAAGGCATCCACCGTGTACGCTTAGTCACTTGATCCTATAACCCGAAACAGTCTACTACCTTTTGTGCGGTAAACTCGGGTTACAGAGTGTCTATAATCTCGTAACGATCAATCTTGAGATATATAATCTTCTCAGTTATACATTTCGCCTTGATATTTTTCCATTTTGTTAAAGAACGACCTATCTACTTAGGTTGAACCGACAAAAGCCAGTGCAAAGCAGCCTAAAGGCTGCTTTGCGGTGACTTCTGAAGTTACCGTGTTGTGTACATTTATTGCAATGCCTTTTTGGTGTTTAGCTTGACATGTATTGCTACGTTACGCTTGACCAGAAAGTGGTGGAGCCAGACGGGATCGAACCGACGACCTCCTGCGTGCAAGGCAGGCGCTCTCCCAGCTGAGCTATGGCCCCTTGAACCTTTGCGATGCAAGAGTGGTGGGTCTAGGTGGACTCGAACCACCGGCCTCACCCTTATCAGGGGTGCGCTCTAACCAACTGAGCTATAGACCCGTGTTCGGTACTAGAGCGCTTGCAATAAACGTGGTCTGCCAGACTACTTGTGTGGGAACTTGTGATCGTGTGAGCGGCGTTTCTCGTAAAGGAGGTGATCCAGCCGCAGGTTCCCCTACGGCTACCTTGTTACGACTTCACCCCAGTCATCGGCCACACCGTGGCAAGCGCCCTCCTTTCGGTTAGACTACCTGCTTCTGGTGCAACAAACTCCCATGGTGTGACGGGCGGTGTGTACAAGGCCCGGGAACGTATTCACCGCGACATGCTGATTCGCGATTACTAGCGATTCCGACTTCACGGAGTCGAGTTGCAGACTCCGATCCGGACTACGGATGGCTTTCTGGGATTTGCTCCACCTCGCGGTCTCGCTTCCCTCTGTACCACCCATTGTAGCACGTGTGTAGCCCTGGTCATAAGGGCCATGATGACTTGACGTCATCCCCACCTTCCTCCGGTTTGTCACCGGCAGTCTCCCTAGAGTTCCCACCATTACGTGCTGGCAACTAGGGATAGGGGTTGCGCTCGTTGCGGGACTTAACCCAACATCTCACGACACGAGCTGACGACAGCCGTGCAGCACCTGTGTTAGTGTTCCCGAAGGCACCAAAACATTTCTGCTAAGTTCACTACATGTCAAGACCAGGTAAGGTTCTTCGCGTTGCATCGAATTAAACCACATGCTCCACCGCTTGTGCGGGCCCCCGTCAATTCCTTTGAGTTTTACTCTTGCGAGCGTACTCCCCAGGCGGTCAACTTAATACGTTAGCTCCACCACCAAACCCTAAAGCGGGCCTGACGGCTAGTTGACATCGTTTACGGCGTGGACTACCAGGGTATCTAATCCTGTTTGCTACCCACGCTTTCGTGCCTCAGCGTCAGTGTTGGTCCAGAGAGTCGCCTTCGCCACTGGTGTTCCTTCCGATCTCTATGCATTTCACCGCTACACCGGAAATTCCACTCTCCTCTCCCACACTCTAGTCTACCAGTATCAGATGCAGTTCCCAGGTTGAGCCCGGGGATTTCACATCTGACTTAATAAACCGCCTACGCACGCTTTACGCCCAGTAATTCCGATTAACGCTTGCACCCTCCGTATTACCGCGGCTGCTGGCACGGAGTTAGCCGGTGCTTCTTCTGTTGGTAACGTCATTATCTTCCCAACTGAAAGTGCTTTACAACCCGCAGGCCTTCTTCACACACGCGGTATTGCTGGATCAGGCTTGCGCCCATTGTCCAATATTCCCGACTGCTGCCTCCCGTAGGAGTCCGGGCCGTGTCTCAGTCCCGATGTGGCTGGCCATCCTCTCAGACCAGCTAAAGATCGTCGCCTTGGTAAGCCTTTACCTTACCAACTAGCTAATCTTACGCGGGCTCATTGAATAGCGGCTTGCGCCTTTCCCCCGTAGGGCGTATGCGGTATTAATCCGGCTTTCGCCGGGCTGTCCCCCACTACTCAGTAGATTCCCACGTGTTACTCACCCGTCCGCCACTGAATCCGAAGATTCCGTTCGACTTGCATGTCTTAAGCATACCGCCAGCGTTCAATCTGAGCCAGGATCAAACTCTTCAGTTCAATCTTTCATCTTTTGAAATTGAAGAGCAAATCCATCGAAATTACGTATAAATATATTAACGTGAACTCAATGGTTGCTTGCTTCTGTGCCTCTCCGCACAATCACAAGCCCCCACACAAGTTTTCTGGCTTCTTTTGTTAATCTGCGCACTGCTCTCTAAGCAGCGAGGGGCGAATCTTAAATGACTTCGAGAACAAGTTGTCAAGACATTTAAGAAAAGCATTTTATTTGCTCGAAACACTAAGGTAAACCTAATGCTTCGAGGAAATAAAAGCCCTGTATTAGTTAACTAATACAGGGCTTTTAGGAATAGTGCTTGGCGTTGACCTACTCTCACATGGGGAGACCCCACACTACCATCGGCGATGCTGCGTTTCACTTCTGAGTTCGGGATGGGATCAGGTGGTTCCACAGCTCTATGGACACCAAGCAAACTGGCAAGGTTGGGAAGTTTTGTTGGTCAGTGAGGGCGTTATGCGCTCATCTGCCGTAGTCTTCTCGACCTAATCTGGAAAAATATCAAGTGATACGTAATACTGAGGTCTGACAGTGTGCCTGTCTTCGATGTATACATCTCTAGTAGACCGTTTTGGGTTATAGGATCAAGCCTCACGGGCAATTAGTACTGGTTAGCTACATACATTACTGCACTTCCACACCCAGCCTATCAACGTCGTAGTCTCCAACGGCCCTTTAGGACCCTCTAGGGGTCAGGGAGATCTCATCTTGGGAGGGGCTTCCCGCTTAGATGCTTTCAGCGGTTATCCCGTCCGAACATAGCTACCCTGCAATGCCACTGGCGTGACAACAGGAACACCAGAGGTTCGTCCAACCCGGTCCTCTCGTACTAAGGTCAGCTTCCCTCAAATCTCCAACGCCCACGGCAGATAGGGACCGAACTGTCTCACGACGTTCTGAACCCAGCTCGCGTACCACTTTAAATGGCGAACAGCCATACCCTTGGGACCTGCTTCAGCCCCAGGATGTGATGAGCCGACATCGAGGTGCCAAACTCCCCCGTCGATATGGACTCTTGGGAGGAATCAGCCTGTTATCCCCGGAGTACCTTTTATCCGTTGAGCGATGGCCCTTCCATTCAGAGCCACCGGATCACTAAGACCTACTTTCGTACCTGCTCGACTTGTCTGTCTCGCAGTCAAGCGTGCTTATGCCTTTACACAAACCTCACGATTTCCGACCGTGATTAGCACACCTTCGCGCTCCTCCGTTACTCTTTAGGAGGAGACCGCCCCAGTCAAACTACCCACCATGTATTGTCCCCGGTATTGTGATACCTGGGTTAGAACTCCGAACATACCAGGGTGGTATTTCAAGGACGACTCCACCAGAACTAGCGTTCCAGTTTCATAGTCTCCCACCTATCCTACACAAGTAGGTTCAAAGTTCAGTACAAAGCTATAGTAAAGGTTCACGGGGTCTTTCCGTCTAGCCGCGGGTACACTGCATCTTCACAGCGATTTCAATTTCACTGAGTCTCGGATGGAGACAGTGCCGCCATCGTTACGCCATTCGTGCAGGTCGGAACTTACCCGACAAGGAATTTCGCTACCTTAGGACCGTTATAGTTACGGCCGCCGTTTACCGGGGCTTCGATCAAGAGCTTCGCTTGCGCTAACCCCATCAATTAACCTTCCGGCACCGGGCAGGCGTCACACCCTATACGTCCTCTTTCGAGTTTGCAGAGTGCTGTGTTTTTGATAAACAGTCGCAGCGGCCTGGTCTCTGCGGCCCACTTGCGTGGGCGTACCTTCTCCCGAAGTTACGGTACCATTTTGCCTAGTTCCTTCATCCGAGTTCTCTCAAGCGCCTTGGAATTCTCATCCAGCCCACCTGTGTCGGTTTGGGGTACGGTCAGCACTAACCTGAAGCTTAGGGACTTTTCTTGGAAGCATGGCATCAAACACTTCAGTACCGTAGTACCTCGTCATCACGCCTCAGTGTTAATGGATTCCCGGATTTGCCTAAGAATCCCACCTAAACGCTTAAACAACCATCCAATAGGTTGCTGTCCTAGCCTTCTCCGTCCTCCCATCGCAGTTAGTGCCGGTACAGGAATATTGACCTGTTTCCCATCGACTACGCATTTCTGCCTCGCCTTAGGGGCCGACTAACCCTGCGCCGATTAACGTTGCGCAGGAAACCTTGGGCTTTCGGCGGACGGGTTTTTCACCCGTCTTGTCGTTACTTATGTCAGCATTCGCACTTCTGATACCTCCAGCAAACTTTCCAGTTCACCTTCACAGGCGTACAGAACGCTCCTCTACCACTTGAATAAATTCAAGTCCGCAGCTTCGGTATGTGGCTTAAGCCCCGTTGAATCTTCCGCGCAGGCCGACTCGACCAGTGAGCTATTACGCTTTCTTTAAAGGATGGCTGCTTCTAAGCCAACCTCCTGGCTGTCTGTGCCTTCCCACATCGTTTCCCACTGAGCCACAATTTGGGGACCTTAGCTGGCGGTCTGGGTTGTTTCCCTTTTGACAACGGACGTTAGCACCCGCTGTCTGTCTCCCGTGCTCGCACTTCCTAGTATTCGGAGTTTGCAATGGGTTGGTAAGCCGGTCAGGGCCCCCTAGCCATAACAGTGCTCTACCCCTAGGAGTGATACACGAGGCGCTACCTAAATAGCTTTCGAGGAGAACCAGCTATCTCCGAGCTTGATTAGCCTTTCACTCCTATCCACAGCTCATCCCCTAACTTTTCAACGGTAGTGGGTTCGGTCCTCCAGTGTATGTTACTACACCTTCAACCTGGCCATGGATAGATCGCTCGGTTTCGGGTCTACTCCCAGCGACTGAACGCCCTGTTCAGACTCGCTTTCGCTACGCCTCCCCTATCGGTTAAGCTTGCCACTGAAAGTAAGTCGCTGACCCATTATACAAAAGGTACGCAGTCACCCCATAGGGCTCCCACTGCTTGTACGTACACGGTTTCAGGTTCTATTTCACTCCCTTCACCAGGGTTCTTTTCGCCTTTCCCTCACGGTACTGGTTCACTATCGGTCAGTCAGTAGTATTTAGCCTTGGAGGATGGTCCCCCCATCTTCAGACAGGATTTCACGTGTCCCGCCCTACTTAATATGTCCTTAAAGCATTTTCGTGTACGGGGCTATCACCCGGTATCGCTGGCCTTTCCATACCATTCCACTAACACTAAAAGATTCGGCTGCTCCCCGTTCGCTCGCCGCTACTGGGGGAATCTCGGTTGATTTCTTTTCCTACAGGTACTTAGATGTTTCAGTTCCCTGCGTTCGCTTCCCTTGCGGGATACCACAAAAGTGGTGGGTTTCCCCATTCGGAAATCTACGGGTCAATGCCAATTTGCAGGCTAACCGTAGCTTATCGCATGCTATAACGTCCTTCATCGCCTCTGACTGCCAAGGCATCCACCGTGTACGCTTAGTCACTTGATCCTATAACCCGAAACAGTCTACTACCTTTTGTGCGGTAAACTCGGGTTACAGAGTGTCTATAATCTCGTAACGATCAATCTTGAGATATATAATCTTCTCAGTTATACATTTCGCCTTGATATTTTTCCATTTTGTTAAAGAACGACCTATCTACTTAGGTTGAACCGACAAAAGCCAGTGCAAAGCAGCCTAAAGGGCTGCTTTGCGGTGACTTCTGAAGTTACCGTGGTTGTGTACATTTATTGCAATGCCTTTTTGGTGTTTAGCTTACGTTGTATTGCTACGGCTACGTTGACCAGAAAGTGGTGGAGCCAGACGGGATCGAACCGACGACCTCCTGCGTGCAAGGCAGGCGCTCTCCCAGCTGAGCTATGGCCCCTTAAAACCTTTTGCGATGCAAGAGTGGTGGGTCTAGGTGGACTCGAACCACCGGCCTCACCCTTATCAGGGGTGCGCTCTAACCAACTGAGCTATAGACCCGTGTTCGGTACTAGAGCGCTTGCAATAAACGTGGTCTGCCAGACTACTTGTGTGGGAACTTGTGACTTGCGTGTGAGCGGCGTTTCTCGTAAAGGAGG
>CAWFRV010000008.1:0-118490 GCA_963818325.1 uncultured Gammaproteobacteria bacterium
TAATTCAACGTGTTTCTTTGGTTGCTTGCTTCTTGCGCGTTCCGCACAAACTACAAGCCCCCACACAAGTTTTCTGGCTTCTTTTGTTAAATATCGCACTACCTCTGGCAGCGAGGGGCGAATCTTAAAGAGTTTAGCAGTTTCGTGTCAAGCACTTTCTCAAAAACCTTTTTCGACCTCTAAAAGCTGAAAAACTACCTAAGTAATTGATTCTGCTTTCGTTTCAGAGCGTTTCTGCCCTGAGTGAGTGGCGCATTATACAGGCCACGTTCAGCTCGTCAACTGCTTTTATGAAACTTTTTTGAAAGTCTTTACCGGACTTCCAGCCAGCCAATGCCATCCGCTTGATTTGCAAGCTGAATCCAACTTTGCTCACAACCAGCTCCCGCGCACAAAGCTTGATAGGCATACTCAGGAAGGTTGTTATTTTCGCTCAGATGCATCCCAACCAAGTGCTGCAACTTGCTTAGATCAAGCTGTTCCAGCAGGTAAGTGGACTGTTTATTATCCAGATGACCGTAACGACCCTGCGACTCGTGCCTTTAGCGAAGGTGGGTAAACACCGTTTGCCAACAGGGTTGCGTCGTAGTTGCATTCCAACATTAACGCATCCAAGCGGTCGAGCATTTGCAGGATTAGCGGCGTATGACTACCGACATCGGTCAGGATGCCTAATTTATGGTTGCCATCGCTGAAGACAAATTGACAGGGTTCACGGGCATCGTGGGGAACAGGGAAAGGCATTACCTGCAAATCTTGAATTGCCAGTGCTTGATGGACATTGATGTAGTGGGTTTGGGCGAAGTTGGTATCACGCATCGCGTGGCAAGTGCCCACCGTCAGCCAGACAGGGATATTGTAACGCCGGGAAAGCCGCCCTACCCCAGCAGCATGGTCGCCATGTTCGTGGGTAATAAGAATGGCAGCTGAGGGATTGGGGCGGGCAACCTAAGCGGTGTAGACGCCGCTCGGTTTCACCTAGTGAGAAACCGCAGTCCAGCAAAACACGGGTTTTGCCGGACTCAATCAGCGTTCCGTTGCCTTTGCTGCCGCTGCCTAGGGAGGCAAAACGTAGCATTAACGTTCAAATTCGGACTTGAGGCGCTCCAGCAATGCAGTCGCCACGGCTGGTTTAAGTGGACTGCCATCGGCATCACCGACGGTAATCAGGCTACGGTTGCCTGCATCAGAAATTTGCACCTGATATTTGCTGCCAACTTTTAGCATCTCTTTGTCAGACTTGAACAGACGACTGAAAAAGCCTTGCTTGTTGTCACTTGCCTGCATCGCCGTCATAGGTAGCGAGGTAGACGCCGTTGGCACGTTGCTGGCTTTCGATACTCATGCCGATCCGCCCCAGCATAACGCCGGTGCGAATCCAGACATCATTGGCAGCACCACCCACGCTGAGGGCAGACTGACCACCTTCTAGTTGGGTAATGGCGACGGGGACAGCAGTCTGTTTGGATTCTGCTACGGGTGCAGCCACTCTGTGCAGGATCACCGCCTTGCATGAATACCATCAGGCGGTTGAGCATTTCGGCTTCCAGCTCCGGGCGGGCTGGGACGTATTGCCATTTTGTACCCGTACCAGTGACAGCTTCCTCGGCACGTTCATGGCTGAGGTAAACGTTGGTCGCTTGTGCAGCAGGGCGTTCCAGACGGATTTTGAAACGGTCACGGCTACCTGCGTCGTACATGCCTTCAAAGGCTTTGCCGATGGTTTTGCGGATAAAGTCGAGGGGAATTTCGGCTTTATTTTCTGCCCAGTCGGTTTCCATGATGCCAACACGCGGTTCGTCGCGCTTGATACCAACACCCATCGTGCGCCAGAATTCCTGTAATTTTGACCAAACAGCTTCGGGCGGGGCGTTGACTTGCAACCAGCGGACATTGCCTTCACGCATGAGCTGGATACCTGCATTAGTAGGCAGGACGACTTTGCCATCGCTTTGCACTTCACCTCGCGCCAATGCTGCCGCACTCACCGAACCACCGGGGATGGTGGCATAAGTCGGGTCATAATTCGGCGCATTCAGGTCGGGCGGAACTTCCAGCGCGTTGATGCTTTTATTGTTTTTGTAATTCACCCGATCACTGACTGAATCAATATTCAGCCCTGAGCAGGCGGACAATACCAGTATTGAGCTGACAACTAATACTGGACGTGACAAATGGAAGAATATTCATGGGGTTCATTGTCTATTCCGTTTAGAAAACTAACACTCAATACCCGCTTTACGCATCGCGGCAAGCAGTTGAGGCTTAATGGCATCAGAACAAGGTACAAGCGGTAGGCGAATGCCCTGCTCATGCACCGTAGCCCATTTTTGCCAATGACCCATTTAACCGGTACGGGATTGGGTTCGAGGAATAGGTTTTTGTGCAAATCTTCCAGCGTGGCATTGATACGGCTGGCGGTTTCACGATCACCGGCTAACGCAGCAGCACACATCTCATGCATGGCTTTGGGAGCTACGTTGGCAGTGACGGAAATATCGCCTTTTCCGCCCATCAGGATCAGTTCCATCGCGGTGGCATCGTCACCACTGTAGATGTCGATGCGGTCGCCACAACGTTGCTGGATTTCGCGTGACACGCTCCAGATTGCCGGTGGCTTCTTTGATACCGACAATGTTGGAAATCGCCGCAAGGCGTTCAACGGTCGCGGGCAACATGTCGCAGGCAGTCCGCCCCGGCACATTGTAGAGGATTTGCGGAATAGCAACCCGTTCAGCAATCAGCTTGTGGTGCTGATACAAGCCTTCTTGCGTCGGCTTATTATAGTAAGGGGTTACCAACAAACAGGCATCTGCACCGTCTTGCATGGCGATTTCGGTCATTTCAATCGCTTCGGCGGTGCTGTTGGAGCCAGTGCCTGCAATGACGGGAATCTTGCCCGCCACCAGTTGAATCACACGTTTCATGACATGACGGTGTTCCTTGTAATTCAAGGTCGCCGACTCGCCGGTTGTGCCGACGGCTACAATAGCGTCAGTGCCGTTTTCAAGATGGAATGCAACTAAGGCTTCCAACGCTGCCTCATCCACATCCCCGTTGGCTGTCATCGGGGTAATGAGTGCCACCATACTGCCACGAAACATGCAATCCTCCAAAAAATGATTTGACAGCATACTACTGAGGCGGGTAATGAAACACAAGTATTACAGGATTGATGCGCTTACCGTGCTTAAAAAAGGAGAACATGATGACCACACCCACGCTTGGCAACCTGTTGAAGATTTTGAACTGGCAGCAACATCTGGGCTTGCACTTCCGCCTGTCTGATTTTACGGACAAGGCGAATATTGTCCTCTATTTTTATCCTAAAGACAGCACGCCCGGTTGTACCACGGAAGGGCAGGATTTCCGTGATGCCTATGCGCAATTTCAGGCGGCGGATACTGCAATTTTCGGCATTTCCCGCGATAGCCTGAAATCGCACGAAAATTTCAAGGCGAAACAGGCGTTTCCGTTTGAGTTGCTCGCGGATCAGGAGGAAACTGTTTGTAAGCTGTTCGATGTCATCAAGTTGAAAAATATGTATGGCAAACAGGTGCTGGGCATTGAGCGCAGTACGTTCTTGCTGGATAAACAGGGTGTCCTGCGTCATGAATGGCGCAAAGTGTCTGTCAAAGGGCATGTTGCAGCCGTACTCGCAGCCGCCCAAGCCTTAGCCTTAATCAACATAACAACCAAAGGAAAACGCATGAGTCCAGTACACGCACCGCATACCCACGAAAAACGTCTGTTTGTCCTCGATACCAATGTGTTGATGCACGACCCGACTGCCCTATTCCGTTTTCAGGAACACGATGTTTTCTTGCCGATGGTGGTACTAGAAGAGCTTGACCACAGCAAAAAAGGCGTGTCAGAAGTTGCCCGCAATGTGCGTCAGGTTAGCCGTTTCATGGATGATTTGTTGTCCGACGTAAGTGCCGACAGCATCCATGAAGGCGTGTCACTGGCGGGCGATTTCCTTAAGATGAGCGGAAAAGGCGGGGTAAGCGGCAAGCTGTTTTTCCAGACTGAAGCACTGCCGCACCAGCTTCCCGCCAATCTGCCGGGGGATTCGCCGGACAATACTATCCTCAGCGTTGCCCTGAGTTTGCGCGACAAATACCCTGACCGGGATGTGATCCTAGTGTCTAAGGACATTAATCTGCGCATCAAAGCGACGATTGTGGGCTTGAAGGCGGAAGATTATTTCAACGACCAAGTGCTGGATGATGTTGACCTGCTTGCCGACCGGCTTCCATGAACTGCCCGCGAATTTCTGGGAGCAACACGCCAAGGAGATGGAATCCTGGCAGGAACGTGGGCATACCTTCTACAAGCTGTTCGGGCCGATGATTGATGAGTGGCTGCCGGGGCATTTCTTGGCATTGACGGGAGATCAGCCGTTTCAAGCCATTGTGCGCAAGAAAACGCCTAACCATGCGATTATCGAAACCATCCGCGATTTCACCGAGCCACGCCATGCGGTATGGGGCATTACGGCGCGTAACCGCGAGCAAAACTTTGCGATGAACCTGTTGATGGATCCTGAAATCGACATCGTTACCCTGCTGGGGGCTGCGGGCACGGGCAAAACCTTGCTGACACTAGCAGCGGGGCTGGCGCAATTGCTGGATGAGCAGCTTTACAAGGAAATCATCATGACCCGCGTGACCGTGCCAGTGGGTGAAGACATTGGCTTCTTGCCCGGTACGGAAGAGGAAAAAATGGCGCCGTGGATGGGTGCGCTAATGGATAATCTGGAGGTGTTAACCCAGCCTGCCAACGGTGGCAAATGGGGACGCACCGCCACCGATGAGTTCCTGATGAGCAAAATCAAGATCAAATCGCTGAACTTTATGCGTGGTCGAACCTTCCTGAATCGGTATATCATTATCGACGAAGCGCAAAACCTGACGCCGAAACAGATGAAAACCCTGATTACCCGTGCAGGGCCGGGAACTAAAGTGGTGTGTTTGGGGAATATTGCCCAGATTGACACGCCTTATTTGACGGAAACCTCATCAGGTCTGACCTATGTGGTGGATCGGCTCAAGGGCTGGGAACATGGCGGGCATGTGACCTTGCAACGCGGTGAACGTTCACGGCTGGCGGATTACGCTTCAGAGCATCTTTAATTAAACATCCCTGCGACTACGCTCAGGGAACAACAAAGGGTTTGGCATGTTGCATGATTTTGTCAACTGGGTACTCACCACAGTTGAAGCATGGGGTTATTGGGGTATTTTCATTGCGATGGCAATGGAATCAACCGTTTTACCGATACCGAGTGAATTGGTGGTCATTCCTGCCGGTATGTTGGCGCATCAAGGGAAAATGAATTTCTTAATGGTGATCATTCGCTTCCACCTGCGGAAGTCTGGTCGGCGCATCTCTTAACTATGCGTTCGCACTCTGGGTCGGGCGTCCATTTTTGGAAAAGTACGGCAAATACTTTTTCGTGCGTCCTGCCCTGTTGCACAAAACCGATGCGTTTTTCCTCAAGCATGGTGCAATTTCAACCTTTACCGGACGCTTGGTGCTGGGAATTCGTCACTTGATTTCTTTACCTGCGGGACTGACGCGGATGAACCCGGCTGCATTCGCGCTGTATACCACCCTTGGTGCAGGCTTGTGGTCGTTGGTGCTGGCATTGTTTGGCTATTTCATCGGCGGCAATCAGGCGCTAATTGAGGAAAACAAACTGTTGATCACCGCTTGCGTACTCGGTTTCGTGCTGTTGGTGCTGGTTGCTTATTATTTTTGGCAAAAACGTCAAACCGCTTAACCTACTTGCAGGGCGCTGATCAGGAAGTCGACCAGCGCCCGCGTTTTTTCTGGCAGGAACTGGCGGCTGGGGTAGACGGCGTAGACTGCCATTGTTTGCACGGAATAGTCCGGCAAGACGTGTACCAGTTCAGCTTTTTCCAGCGATTCTATCAGTTCAAAATCGGGTAGCAGGGCAATCCCCATGCCTGCTACTGCTGCTTGTTTCAGCACCTCGCCATTATTGGCGCATAGTTGCCCGCGTATTTGCACATTGCTGGCGTTCCCTTCCCGATCATAAAAAGTCCAGCCTTCGCGGTGGCTGACGTTGGTGTAATGCAAGCATTGGTGTTGCGCCAGATCAGCGGGGGTTTGCGGTGTGCCGTGGCCTTGCAGGTAAGCGGGGGAAGCCACCGGCATCAGGTAAACATTTTCCAGCTTACGGGCAACCAAGCGCGAATCTTCCAGCACCCCAATGCGGATCACCACATCGTAATCACCATTGGCTGCATCGGTATAAGCATCGTCCAAATGTGCGGTGAGGTGAATGTCAGGGTGTTGTTGCAAAAAACGGATCAGCAGTTTCGACAGGCGCACTTTGCCGTAAGTCATCGGCATGTTAATGCGCAACGAACCGCTGAGCGTGCCTTGCATGGCAAGCAGGTGTTGGTCGACGCGGTTCACTTCTTCCTGAATTTCGCGGCAATGTTGGTAGTAATAGTGCCCAGCTTCGGTCAGGGCAAGCTGGCGGGTGTTGCGGGTCAGCAGGCGCACACCCAAGGTTAGTTTCCAGCATTTTCAGGCGCTTGCTGACGGCGGCAACGGTCAGTTCCAACTTGTCAGCGGCGGCGGTGATACTGCCGGTATCGACCACTGCGACGAAATTACCCATGTATTCCAGACGGCTCATTCTAAACTCCTAGTTGAGAGTTAATGTAGTTTTAGTGTCTTTATCAAAATAACATTAAACCTTATTCTTTTACTCAGGTAAAGACAAGTCATCAGGAGAACAACATGGAACGTCATCAGTGCCAGATTCACGCGGCGCATTCACGAATGAATGGCTGGATAGCCGCCACAGTTTTTCGTTCAGCGAATACTACGACCCTGAACGCATGAATTTCTCATCTTTGCGTGTCATCAATGAAGACTGGGTGGCAGCAAAAGGTGGCTTCCCGATGCACGGTCATCGTGACATGGAAATCGTGACTTACGTAATGGAAGGTGCATTGTCGCACAAGGATAGCTTGGGCAATGGCAGCACCATCCGCCCCGGCGATGTGCAGCGCATGAGTGCAGGGCGCGGCATTTTGCATTCGGAATTCAACCATTCGGCAACTGAAACCGTGCATTTGCTGCAAATCTGGATGCTGCCGACAGTTAACTGGCATCCAACCCGGTTATGCGCAGGAACATTTCCCGCTGGCAGAACGGCGCGGCAAGCTGCAACTGCTGGCGTCACCACGATGGACGTGATGGCTCGTTCAGCATGAATACCGATGCCAGTCTGTATGCCAGCATTCTGGAAGCAGGTGAAACGGTCAGCTACACCAAACCGGAGAACCGTGCGGTTTATGTGCATGTGGCGCGGGGTGAGCTTAATACTGAATGGCACAGCTTTGCAGGCTGGGTGATGCAGTGGCGGTGCGGGACGAGGCGGCACTGGCGTTTACTACGGATTCGACAGCAGAATTTTTGCTGTTTGATTTGCCATAATGGAGGACAAGACGATGCAATACGAAAAATTCGACACAGGCTTATGGGTGGGTTTCGATCCTGCTGCATTGGCTGATGGCGGTGGCACTGATCGGAATGTATGTCGTCGGCACTTACATGGTTGATCTGGAATATTACGACCGTCTATATCACACCCTGCCGGCGCTGCATAAAGCAACCGGTGTGGTGCTTGGCTGGCTTGTTGCTGGTGCGGTTGGCGTGGGTTTATTCCCAGCCACGCCCATTACCGCAGCGGCAATGCGCCCGCGCTTCACCCATTTGGCGGGCAAGCTGGGGCATGTAGCGCATGTATGGCTTACTGATCATGCATGGTGATCAGTGGCTACCTGATTTCAACCGCGAAAGGGCATGGCATTAATGTGTTCGACCTGTTCGAGCTACCAGCACTCTTGCCTGCGGATAAGGATCGCGGCGAACTGGCGGGCGACATCCACGAAATTGCCGCCACCCTGTTTATTTTTCTGGTCGGCGTACACGCGCTGGCTGCTTTCATCCACCATTTTTACTGGAAAGACAATACCCTAACCCGCATGTTGGGCAAGGGCTAATGACCACACCAAGGAGACATCACATGAAAAACATCATCGCCACTTCACTGCTGACACTGGGTTTGCTGGCAGGCAACGCCGCTTACGCAGAAGACTACACCATCGACACCGAAGGGATGCACGCCTCCATCCAGTTCCGCATCAAGCACTTGGGTTATAGCTGGTTGTACGGGCGTTTCGACAAATTCAGCGGCAACTTCAGCTACGACGAGAAAAAGCCGGAAGACGCCAAAGTGGAAGTGACCATCGACACCACCAGCGTCAACAGCAACCACGCCGAGCGTGACAAACACTTGAGCGGCAAAGAGTTTCTGGATGTTGAAAAATTCCCGGAAGCCAAATTCGTCAGCACCAAATACAGCGGCGGCAAACTGGAAGGCAACCTGACCCTGCACGGCGTCACCAAACCGCTCACCATTGACGTGACAGAAATCGGCGCAGGCAGTGACCCGTGGGGTGGCTTCCGCCGTGGCTTTGCAGGCAGCACCAAGTTTGCCCTTGCCGACTTCGGCATCGAGAAAGACTTGGGGCCAGCCTCCAAAGAAGTCGAAATGATTTTGTCGGTTGAAGGCGTGAAAAATAAGTAACCCTTAAAAATCCCGCCCAAAATTAAAATACGCTTCCTGATCGAATCCTTCGGTCTTGCGTATCCCGATAAACGCCGGGCCTACCGGCGTTTCTCCCCCCACGAATACCGAGCCGGTCGCCCGCAAATCTCCCAGCTTCACATCCTCGGCTTTCTGCCATGCTTGCCGTGCGCCCAGCGACGCGCCCACATGCACCTTGGCAATCTGCGGCACTTCGGCAAGCTGGCGCATGTACGTCATGGAACCATCCAGCGTGTAATTGCCCATCAACTGCTCATTGTCTGAAAACGCCAAGCGCCCGGTTTGCAAGGTATTCCCCTGACTGTACAACAAGCCACCCTCATTATTGGTACTGGCTTCCACCCGTCCACTGGCAATCAGGCGGTGCTTATCACGGCTCCACACCCGTTCGCCTTCCACTTCAAAGCGGGAAACATTGGTGTCACTGCCCAACGCCTTAAGACCGTGCGTATACGCTGCCGTTACCCGTCCGCCCGTGGTCGGGAAATTCACCGAATCCAGCGTATCCGCCTGATACTGGAACTTCAGCCCTACCTCGGTCAGGGAATCATCCGGCAAGGTCAACGTACCTGTTTTCACCTCCGGGCTAGTGCGCTGGTAAAACACCCCGGCACGCGCCTCGGCGGTATTGTGCAAAGCACGCCCAACATCCACCTGCACCCCGGCTTCGCTCGCGCGCAATTCCGCCACTTGTTGCGCGTCTTGCAGGATGCTGGCATTGCGCTCCTGATACCACGCACGCGGCGCAACGAAGCCCGCATTATCATCCTGCAACGGGTGGTACAATTCCGCTTTAGCCAGAATGCGTTCGCCAATCACGCCTTGCAAGCCGCAGTTCCGTACCCTTGTCGGTCAAGCCCTGACGCACGTATTTCACCCCAGCCTGATACCCGGTATCACCGTTGAAATCATCACTCAAGGCAAACCCGGTACTGATGCGTTGCTCACCTTCCACCGACTTGTGCGCCATGACCTTGAGGTCATAATCACCCGTCCGGACGCTGCTTTAAGCTGTAATCCACCAAACTGAAATAGCCGAGGCTGTAAACCCGATCCAGACCCGCCTGCAACTGCTTGATCATCCAGCAACTCACCCGCCTGAATGCCAAGTTTTTGCTGCACCAGCGCATCGCTTAAGGATGACTCATTCTCAAGCTGCACCCGCGCCAAGCGGATCGGCACATCCGCCGTCAGGGTTACGGTTTTTGGTGCAGGACGGGCGTCTGTCCACTGCTGGACAGCCAGTTGTTTCAACGCTGCCAATTGCGCCCGCGCACCCGCTTCACCGCGCGGAATGGTTTCTGCCACACGATCAAAGGCCAGATTACCAATGTCTTGCACTGGCGGCAGGATCAGGATGTCCCTACCCTTTTTCAGGCTAGCCAGTTGCGTCTCACTGGTCTTGCGCATCAGCAAATCCATCGACTGCAAGCTAATGTCCAGCGCCGAATCCAGCTTGCGGTTGGTTTCTGACGGAATGCTCGACACGATCACAATGTCTGCCCCCATCTGACGCGCAATATCCACCGGCAAATTGTTCGACACAAAACCATCCACCAGCAAACGCTTGTCGATGGTCACGGGCGCAAACAACCCCGGAATCGACATGCTCGCCCGCACCGCTGTTGCCAGATTGCCCTGTTTCAACACCACGGTTTCGCCGGTACGAATGTCGGTTGCCACCGCACGAAACGGAATCGGCAAACGGTCAAAATCACTCACCCGTTCCACCGGCTTGAGCAGGCGGCGCAATTCAAACATCAGGTGTTGCCCGTCAATCAAACCGCTGGGCAATTTCACCCCTTCCTTGGACACGCCGACGCTGAACGCACTGAAAAAGTCCGCACTTTGCTGTTTTTGTTGGTAAGACTTGATGTCGTGCGAAGGGTCATCGCGGAACAGCTTGATCCAATCGAGTTCGTGTACCACCTTCTCGATCTCGTCGGCACTCATGCCCGGACGCATACAAACTGCCAATAATCGCCCCCATGCTGTTGCCTGCAATCACATCGATGGGAATATGGTTGGCTTCCAGCACTTTCAGCACACCGACATGTGCTACACCGGCAGCACCGCCGCCACCCAGTACCAAACCAATTTTAGGACGGTGCGGTGTATGGCGGCGTTAGCCTGTGGTAGACACAGCGCCAGTAACAGCAGAAGCGACAAGGAATTTCATAAACATAATCTAAGCTCAGGGGAGCGTGATCGGAGAAGCGTTCATCCTTGTAAATCGCCGCCGCGCTCACTTTGCCCTTCAGTGATGGCGTAAGAATCTGGTAATCAATCCGCCAGCCGACGTTTTTTGCCCACGCCTGCCCACGATTTGACCACCACGTATACTGCTCGGCTTCCTGATTCACTTCACGGAAGCCATCCACAAATTCCAATTCATGGAACAACTTATCCAACCAAGCGCGTTCGTCTGGCAAGAAACCGGAGTTTTTCAGGTTGCCTTTCCAGTTTTTGATGTCGATGTTTTGGTGCGCAATGTTCCAGTCGCCGCAAATCACCACATCGCGCCCAGCGGCTTTCATCTGTTCCAGCAACGGCAAGCACATGATCCATGCAACGGTATTTGGCTTGCTGACGCTCTTCACCGGATGAACCTGACGGCAAATACAAGGAAACCACGCTCAGATTGCCAAAACGCGCCTCAATGTAACGCCCTTCTGCATCAAATTCAGCGTGACCCATGCCCATGATGACTTCATCCGGCTGGGTACGGGCGTAGATTGCCACGCCACTATAGCCCTTTTTTTCGGCATCATGGTAGTAGCAATGATAGCCTGCGGGGAAAAACAAGGCACGGTCTTCTTCCAACTGGTGGATTTGCGCCTTGGTTTCTTGGATGCAAACCACATCCGCCTGCTGCTGCTTCATCCAATCGAAGAAGCCTTTTTTCGCAGCAGAACGGATGCCGTTAGTGTTGGCGGAGATTATTCTCATGCCGCGTCAGAAATACCTTCCGGGAAACCACACACCAGCACTTCCAGCAAGGCTTTTTGCGCGTGCAAGCGGTTTTCAGCTTCATCCCAAACCACGCTTTGTGCGCCATCCATGACATCAGCCGACACTTCCAGACCACGGTACGCGGGCAGGCAGTGCATGAAAATCGCATCCGGCGTTGCCAGTTGCATCATCTCGGTGGTGACTTGATAGCCAGCAAAGGCTTTTTCACGGATTTTCTTTTCCGCTTCCTGCCCCATGCTTGCCCACGTATCGGTGACAACCACTTCCGCACCTTTTGCCGCTGCATTCGGGTCACGGAAAAACGTCACCGAACCAGCCGTTGCGGCGACCACATCCGCATCCGGGTCATAGCCTTCTGGGCAAGCCACGTTCAGGTGGAAACCAAACAGCTTGGCGGCTTCCATCCACGAATGGCACATATTGTTGCCATCGCCAATCCATGCCACGGTTTTGCCATTGGGCAAGCCACGCTGTTCCATCCACGTCATCATGTCCGCCAGCAACTGGCAGGGGTGATACTTATCCGTCAGCGCATTGATGACCGGCACACGGGAATGCGCCGCAAACAGCTCCACTTTTGCCTGCTCAAAGGTGCGGATCATCACCACATCGACCATGCGCGAAATCACACGGGCAGAATCTTCAATCGGCTCACCGCGCCCCAGTTGGGTGTCGTTCGGCGACAGGAACATGGAATGCCCGCCCAATTGCGTCATGCCCGCTTCAAACGACACGCGGGTACGGGTGGATGATTTCTCGAAAATCATCGCCAAGGTACGCAAATGCAGCGGCTCGTGAGCTTCACCCCGCTTCCACATGGCTTTCAGTTCGATTGCCCGCCCAATCAAGCCGTATCAGCTCAACCGGCGTAAAATCGGTTAGGGTCAGAAAATGTCTGACAGTTGTTATTCATGATGACTCTCTCTCCAGCAGCAGGGTGCAGGAATGCCTGCACCAATTCTGTTACCATAGTTATTATTTGGTCAGCTTGTGCCTGCGTGATGACCAATGGCGGTAACAAGCGGATAACATTACCTGCGGTCACGTTGATCAATAGCCTTGCTCCAAGTGCTTGTTTGACCAGCTCACGCACAATCACGCTCCAATTCAATACCCAGCATCAAACCCTTGCCGCGAATCTCGCGTGACACCTGCCATTACCCGCCAGTTTTGCACGGAATTGCGACAGGAAATATTCACCCAGCTCAGCAGCACGTGCGGCCAGGTTTTCGTTTTCCATTACCTCAATGCACTGCCAGCGCTGCACGGCACGCCAGCGGATTACCACCGAAAGTAGAGCCATGATTACCAGGGCCAAAGACGCTTGCGGCTTTGCCACCTGCCAAACACGCACCAATCGGCACGCCATTGCCCAGTGCTTTCGCCAAGCGTCATCACATCCGGCTGAATGCCAGTATGTTGGAACGCAAACCACTTGCCAGTACGGCACATGCCCGATTGGATTTCATCCAACATCAGCAACCAGTCGTGCTGGTCACACAGTGCCCGCAAACGCGGCAGGTAATCATCCGCCGGAATACGGATACCGCCTTCGCCCTGCACCGGCTCGACCAGTACTGCCACGATATTCGGGTTGCTTGCCAGTGCCGCCACTGCATCCGCATCACCGTATTCGACCCGCACAAAACCTTCGACCAACGGGCGCGAAACCCGCTTGTGCCTTGGGGTTGCCCGTTGCGGTCACGGTTGCCATCGTGCGCCCGTGGAAAGCAGTTGCTCATCACCACGATGGTGGGTATTTCGATACCTTTATTATGACCGTACAAACGGGCAATCTTGATCGCGGCTTCGTTGGCTTCCGCGCCGGAATTGCCGAAAAACACGTTATCCAGACCCGACAAGCGCACACAGTTTTTCCGCCAAGGCTTGCTGGTGTTCGATCTGGTAAAGGTTGGACGTGTGCAGCAATTCGTGGGCTTGCGCACAAATAGCGTCCGCCACTTCGCGTCGCGCATGACCGACGTTACAGACGGATATGCCGCTGAGGGCATCCAGATATTGTTTGCCTGTGGTATCCCACAGGAGAGCGCCTTCACCTTTAGCAAACGTGACGGGCAAACGTGCATACGTCGGCATTACTGCATTAGTCACGGCAAAACCTCCAAAAATCCGCCATAACAGCCATAAATGCGAAAGGCAGCCAAAACAGGCTGCCTTTGCGAGAAAGCGGAAGACTATAGGCAATCGACTTGCGCTTGTCAATCACCAAATTAGTGCGTTGTCAAGAGTTTTGTTATTGGGTGTTCAGTGGGCAGGATTCAACCACGGTTTGAGCATCGGGTATGCCTGATCCATGCGGGTGTAGAAATCCAGCCCTGTCGGATCGCTACAACTGGAAGTGCCACTAGACAACAGACCCTTCAGGTAATAACCATCACTTTGTACTGCCCACAAACCTGAGCCACTACTACCGGGTGCTGTAATCCCGTGCGTCCACTGCACAGCCGCCCGTTTGCCCGCATTGCCGACAACGGCCTGATGATTAACGATGTCCAGAAACGCCAGAAAATTTCCCTGCGCATACGGCTTTAGGCGTAATGCTCTTCTCAACACCGGCATGAAGGATTCCCCCTACCTGCTCCTGAGGATTGAATGCGGTAGTGACCCAGCCAGTAAAATAACTCACCCCTGGTGGATAGTCATTCAACTGCACCAGCGTAGTATCGACATCCGCACTGGTGGTCAGGAGTTTTGCCCCGGAAGTAAACAACGCCCGCTGCCCCGCATCGTTGCTACCACAGGCAGAATTAGCGTATTGCCAGACGAAATTCATGCTGCTTGCTTCTGTAGCACTATCAACGCAATGGTTGGCGGTCAGGAAGTAAGGCACTTTGTTGCCAACCGTGGTGTTCACCAGCGTACCCGAACAGAATCCCGTATAACCATCCGTATCATTATGAAAGAAGTAGCCACCAGCGGAACGCCCAATCTGCTGCCACTCCGGTGTCAGACAAGCGGCATCAATGAAACAGGACGCCGTATTCGCCTCCAACACCCCGTTCTGGCTTTTGCCACTGAGCGGATCGAGGACAATGTGTGACAGTTGTGGAATGCCCACCTGAATGGCGGCTGGTTCCACCTCGTCAGGCAGGAATACTTCCACCTTCAGGGCATCGCCTGCCACCGACGGCGACCAGAACAAAGTCTTGCCTGCTGCATCCTTGGGCTGGTTTGCCAGCTCAGTGCGGGTGAACGGGCCATAAACGGTGGCCGGTTCTGTTGGCGAGAAGAAACGCAGTTCCACACCCTCCGGCAACTCCCCGACTTGCAGTTGCACCCGAATCCGTACCGCACCGGGAGACGTTACCCCCAGATGGGCAACTTTGCCGCCGTCCACTGCTACCCAGTTCCAGCCGCTTGCCTCACCGAAAGAATCAGGAATGTCCCGACCGATACCGACGCGCAAGCCTTTTTCATTGCTGCCATCGGTTTGCTGCAAACTTTTGATTTCCCCGGCAGTTAACTCAGGCAAAACCACATCTGACAGGCTGAATCCGCCGCGTGACTCCCGTTGCGGCAGGGTGGCAGGGTCAAGATGCAATTTTTCAGGTGCTGCCTCCAAACTGGAAGTGGGGTTAGCGAAAGCCTCGCCTTCGACTTTCACCTCTTCGGCACTGGCGGGGAAGGCCAGCATCAAGGCAAGAGCGGCAGCACTAATGGTAGTCAGCAATGGTTTCATGTGGGTTCTCCCTGAGTTGGTATCTGGTTGGTGTGGAAATACACCGTTCACATCCAGCCATACGTCATTCGTCTGCAAACGGGGTTAAATGTGCTATATAAAAATCACCCAAAATGAATGGAAAATGCCCATGACAGGGATGACGCAAACCACCCCGCCACTCCTCACGCTCTGCTGCCTGTTATGCGTTGTCACCGGATTATTCTTCCCCCTGCCCGTGCTGGCGGAGGAAAACTACCAAGCCCAATTCGCCACCATTCTCCAACTCAGCCAACAATCCCATCAGGAACTGGAGCAAGCCCACTACGAGCAGGCGCAGAAACTGAACACCACTGCCCAGCAACAAACCGAACAAATACTACACACCCTGCACCAGCTACCGGATACCCCCTCCCGAACCGACAAGTTGTTCAGCGCCCTCCTGCATCTGGCCAACACCCACCAGAACCAGGCACAAATCAACGCAGCGCAAGCGATGGAAGCCCGATTCCAAAATGCTTACGACAAGGCAGAAAATTTGCAGGAACAAGCTGTTACCTTCGGGCAAAAGGCATTGGCAACCCAGCAGGAAGCCGTCGATTTGCTCAAGCAATTGCCGGACAGTGCCAAGTCACTGCAAACCATGCAGGCGCAAATCCACAGCTACGAATTCATGCTGGCAGGCAAACTGAAAGATTTGGGGATCATCTACCACGCAGCAGGAACGCCGTGCCGATGCCGCCCGCTTGCTGGATGAAAGCCGCACCCTGCTGGAACGCTTGCAGCCGCACATCCCGACACAGGATTTCACCCCGGCCTTGCAAACTCTGGCAATGGCCTATCAGGAACAGGGCAATAGCAACCAAGCCAACAAGTTGTTCCAGCAAATCAGCGCCCCCATCGCTGGAGCAGATCTGGATACCCTCGTCCTGCAACACCTGCAAGCAGGTGAAATCGATCAGGCTATCCCGCTACTGCACCAAACCCTCGCCCTTGCCCAAGCAACCCCCGAAAACAAAACCGGCCTCGCGCTGGAAATCAACCTGCACAAACTGCGCCTGCCCATGACCCTGAACGCCTTGGGGCAGGCTTACGTCATGACCGGCAAATACCCCGCAGCCCAGCAATATTTTGAACAGAATCTGGCACTCCCCGATAACCACCTACCCCCCAGCCACCCCGGCAGCCGCGCATCCAGCCTCGACGGTCTGGCGCTGGTCCACAAACTCACCAACCAGATTCCCAAGGCACTTGAATACGTGCAGCAAGCCTACGCCGAGTATGACGCTTATGCCGCCGACAACGACCGCGAACATACCAACGCCAAACAGGGGGCAGCATTGGCACATCTATCCATCCTGCGGCGCGGCCTGAACAATGGGCAACTTCAATCTGACCAGGCCATCCCGGAAGCCTTCCGCGCCGCCCAGTTGGCACACGGTTCTACCCGGCTGGAAGCTTTCCGCCAGATTGCCCTGCGCCTTGCCGCCGACCAGCCCGCCATCCGCACCCAACTGCAAACCCTGTGGGATCAGCAAACCCACCTGCAAGCACTCGACAAGCAATACACCACCAGCCTGACCAACCCCAGCCCGCAAGCCGCCGCCGACACCGAGCGCCTGCAACAGGATATGCAGCAAACCCGCCAGGCCATCCAGCAACGGCAACAGGAACTGGCGAAAACATTCCCCGCCTACCAGCAACTGGCACACCCTGAACCACTGCCGCTGGCACAAGCGCAAGCCATGCTGCAAGCCGACGAGGCCCTACTGGTCTGGGTGGAAGCCACCGCCGCCCCCGGCAAATCCACCCTATTTGTGGTACGCCCCAACCGTGCAACCACCTTGCACGAACTGGAAGCCAACCGCGAAGTGCTGCAACCGGCACTGGAAAATCCCAACACCGGCCTGCTGGCAACCTTGCGTGACCCACAAAAACCCTTCAACCTCAACCTTGCCCACGGCCTCTACCAGCAACTGTTCGCCCCGGCAGAGAAGGATTTGGCAGGGGTGAAACACATCATCGCGGTCGCGGATGGTTCCCTGCACAACCTGCCCCTGCATGTGCTACTCAAAAGCGCCCCGCCAACTACCGCAACACCTGACAGCGCCACTTATGCCAAAGCCGACTGGCTGTCACGCCACTACGCCTTTTCCTACCTGCCCTCCGTCCACTCACTGGCTGACCTGCGTAAAACCGGCAGCGAAAACCGCCAATCCAGCCAAAGCAAACGCACCCCCTTCCTCGGTTTTGGCGACCCACTGCTGGATGCACGCAACCCGCAACAAGCCAGCCTGTTCCGCGTCAACCTTGCCCGCCTGCCTGACACCGCCAGCGAAATCCGCGCCATTGCCCAACTGTTGAAAGCTGACCCACAAACCTCGGTGTATCTGGCAGAAAGCGCCACTGAAACCCGCCTGAAACAGCTTAACCATGCGGGCGAACTCAAACGCGCCAAGGTCATCAGTTTCGCCACCCACGCCCTATCGCCACAAGAAGACACCGCTACCCCAGAGCAAAGCCGCGAAGCCGGGCTGGTGCTGACCCCGCCGGACAAAAGTTCGGGTGACGATGATGGCTACCTGAGTGCCAGCGAAATCGCCACCCTGAAACTGGATGCTGACTGGGTACTGTTGTCGGCCTGTAATACCGGCACGCTGGCAGACGGCGAAGCCCGCGAAGGGCTTTCCGCCTTGTCCAAAGCGTTTTTCATGGCAGGAACCCACAGCGTGCTGGCCTCGCACTGGCCGGTGGAATCCCGCACCACCGCCCAACTCATGACCGGCCTGTTCGGCAACTTGCAGGCAACACCCGGCCTGCGCCGTGCCGAAGCCCTGCGCCAAAGCATGGTGGCGGTGCTGGATGCGCCGGGTGAATGCGGCTGGCTGTGCTGGTTGGGCTGGCAGAAAGAAACCTACCCGACCGCACACCCTGCTTTTTGGGCTGCGTTTATAGTTTACGGCGAAGGTGGTGCTATCCAATGAGGACATTGATGAAAACCTGTTATCTGTTACCGCTGGCAGGCATGTTGCTGCCTATTACACCTGTTGCCAACGCCGAAACCCCAACCGATTTGGTGGTGGACGTTTACGCCAAACCCAAAGCGCCGAAGATGTCCGGCTACGGGCGTCCGGCTGACCAGATTGCCCAGTCCAGCGCCCACATCAAGGGCAAGGATGCTGCCAAAACGGGGGGCAACCGACTGGAAGATTTCGCCACCTATGTACCGGGTGTGCAAGCCGGAAATACGACGGGTGCTACTAGCGCGATTACCGTGCGTGGTTTCCGTGCTTATCAAGCGGATTTGGATGGCTTGCCCGATGTACAGGGTTTTTACCTGCGCGATCCTGCGACACTGGAAAGTGTCGATATTGTCAAGGGGCGTGATTCTACTTTGTCCGGTTTCGGCGCACCCGGTGGCACATTTGGTTACACCAGCAAAAAACCGTCATTGATACCCAAACGTACCTTCAGCCTGTTGATGGGAGCGCCCTCACAGGTGCGTGGATTACTGGACATGACCGGCGCATTGCGCGGCAACGAGTGGGCAGGACGCTTATTGGTCAGTGGGCAGCAAGCAGAAACTGGCTATGCCAATGTCGGCGATGACCGCTTTTCCATCTTACCTTCACTACGCTGGAATGGTGATGACCAAACGTTGTTACTGAGTTTGGAACACGGGTGGCAAAACCGTGAAGCCAATAGCAATACCATTTTCCACAATGGTGCGCCCTTGTATAACATCTCTTACGTAGACCCGCGTTCCAAAGCTGATCGTCGCATGACCCGCATTGCTATTGACTACAACCGCCAACTGAATGAACAGTGGGAAGCCAGCTTACAAGCCAGTCATATCAAGGCAGAGCAAACAGAAACCCACATCGGCATCAGTATACCCAGCAATACCCCTAATGAATGGTATGACTATATTAACAAAACGCATGTGGATCAGAACCAGAGCGCCTTACGTGCCGAACTCAGTCACCAGCGGCAAAGCGGCGAGCTGGAACAGCAAACCCGTGTGGGTTTCTTTGCCCAACAAGTTGAAAACTCGTTCCAGTCTGCATCCGGCTTAGGGTGGACTACGCTGAATGTTTACCAGCCGCTGTTTGGCTACGCCCTGCCTGATGACAGCCTGTTACGCAAAACTATCATTTCCAACACTTGGCCAGAACGCGCTTGGTATCTGCAACACCATACCGTTATGAATGGCAAATTGGGGATCACTGGCGGAGTACGTGCCAGCCATACCACGGTGGATGCACAGATCCCCGGCTTTTCTGCCCGCAACCTTGATACCCGCGACACCAGCACGTCCTTGGGCGTATTCTGGCAAACCACTCCGCACTGGCAATGGTTTGCCAGCCACACGGAATCCTTTAACCCCAATACCGGCTGGGACAGGAATAGCAACCTGTTTGAACCCGAACAAGGTGTCCAGCACGAAACCGGCTGGCGTTATGCCCGCGACACATCGATGGGCAAACCCGTTAAGGTCAACCTGAGTGCTTATCGGATCAAGCAAAACAATGTCCTAACCCCTGATCCATTAGATTCCAACTACAGCGTACTCACTGGCGCACAACAATCCGAAGGCATTGAAGCCAGCGTCGATCAGCCCCTTAGCCCCCAATGGGATCTGAGTGTCGGGTACAGTTACACCGATGCCCGCATCACTAGCGATAACGCGGAGCTGACGGGTAAACAACTTGCCAGTGTGCCGCGCCACAGCAGTGCCTTGCAATTGAGCTACACACCGGATGCTAAGACAGAATTAAGCATCGGTGCAGTGCATGTGGGCAAACGTCCCGGCAATAATAGCAATAGCTTCGAGATAGAGGGCTACACCCGGCTGGATGCGGCGGCCCAATGGAAGTTGGACAAGCGCACCACGCTACGTGCAGGGGTACAAAACCTATTGGATGAAGATTACATTGCGGCTTCGGCGGACATCAATGCATTGGTACAAGGCAATAAACGTACCTTAACCCTAGGGTTGGAAGTTGACTTTTGAAAACAATTATTGACGCCACAGGGTTAAGTCATGGCTGGTAATTGGGGTGCTGGAGTTCAAACGCCTGCAATTCTGCCCGCGCCTGCGCCACCTTGCCCTGCCGCAACAGTTCGGCAATCGCTTCCAGCCATTGCTGCGGATTCTGCCGGATGGCATCGGTAATGCCATTTTGCCCCCCAACCTGTGCATCAGGACGGGTAACAGTATTCTTATCTACCTCGCCGCCACGGGTCACGTAATCCGACTGATTAAGGCTGGAGAGCAGGGTTGGCAGCAACACCCCGAATAGCATCCCCGCCATCAATGCCGCCGGGATACTGAACACTGGCCTCGGTAACAGGGAACTTGCCCAGTCGGCACTCAACAGCTTGCGCCACCAAGGTTGCGGTTTGACGGGAGCAGACTGCCGCTTACTACACGGCGGAACCATATCAAGCAGGCGTGCCTTCATCGCTGCGGACAGGCTTTCATTCTGCACGAACACCTGTTCCGCAGCCTTCAGGTCGGCTAGTGCGGCATCTGGCAATGTTTGCAGATCCTGCCTGACCTGCTGCTGGAAATCCTCATCCAGCAAAGCTGCCCGGTATAAGCTGGTAAGTTCTTGGTCAAAGGTGTCGTCAGCGTTCATCCGTTACAAGCCTCCAACATATCCATATCCTGTTCCTGATTCTCCACCAAGACGCGCTTGAGTTTATTTTTGGCATAGCGCAAATGGGATTTGACCGTTTCATCCTTTTCCTGCATGTGTTGGGCGATGGCCTTCAGCGAATACCCCGCCAACTGGAGCGTCAGTGCCAGTCGCTGGCGTTCCGGCAAACCTGCCACCGCTTGCTTGAAGGATTGCAACCGGCCTTGCGACTCGCGCTCGTCTTCCTGCGCCTCGAACTGTTTTGCCGGGTCGGCATCATGGTCAGCCAAGGCTGGCTGGTCATCGTCTTCCAGATAGTCCATACCTTCACCGGGGTTGCGTTTCTGGCGGGTATTCGCCCGGTAATCATCAATCGCCTGATGTTTGGCAATCGCGCACATGAACCCCCAGAAACTGCTTTCCTGCACGGGTTTCCCGCAATACTGAACCAGCTTCGCCCAAGTGTTCTGTACGCAATCCTCAGCGGCCTCGTAGCTGTCATAAATGCAACTGCGGCGGATGTAACGCAACAACCTATCACCAAACAGGTTGACCAGTTCAATACTGGCGCGATGATCACCTTTACAAAACTGTTCATACAATTGCCTGCAATGGGCATCCGCAACGGCATCGCTATACATGGCTATACGCTCTGGAAGGAAAAATGGGGTTAAATGATCTTGCGTAGATATTAGCTATTTTTTTGATGAATGCCTGTTTAGAAATAATTTGTCCCCATAAACACAAAGAATAGCCAAAACATATCAGGCACAAAAAAGCCGGGCATGTCCCGGCTTTTTTGCTGTATGCGAAAGGCTAGTACTTACGCTGCGAAATTCGCCGCCGCGAAATCCCAGTTCGCCAAACTGTTGAGGAAAGTCTCCACAAACTTAGGGCGCAGGTTGCGGTAGTCGATGTAGTAAGCATGTTCCCACACATCCACGCACAGCAACGCAGTGTCGCCCGTGGTCAGTGGTGTGCCAGCAGCGCCCATGTTCACGATGTCCACCGAACCGTCAGCTTTTTTCACCAACCAAGTCCATGCAGAACCGAAGTTGCCCACCGCAGAAGCAGTGAAGGCTTTCTTGAATTCGTCAACAGAACCCCACTTGGCGTTGATGGCATCAGCCAGTGCGCCAGTCGGTGCGCCGCCACCGTTAGGCTTCAGGCAGTTCCAGAAAAAGGTGTGGTTCCAGACTTGGGCTGCGTTGTTGTAAACGCCGCCAGCCGGAGCCGCTTTCACGATCTCTTCCAAACTCATGGTTTCAAACTGAGTGCCCGGAATCAGGTTGTTCAGGTTGGTAACGTAAGCGTTATGGTGCTTGTCGTGATGGTATTCCAGCGTTTCAGCGGACATGTGCGGGGCAAGTGCGTCTTTTGCGAAAGGCAGTTCTGGCAGTGTATGAGCCATGGGTCGTTACTCCTCTTAATGGTTAGGATTTATGTACAGCGCGTAAGATAGGGCATTTTACAGGTGCGGCGCAATAAGCCTGTATTCGGCTGATGAATTGTCATAACCCACACACACCGCCCTCGTACACATCCATCACCGATTTCAGTTCGCGGTAAATGTAATCGCGCTCGTCATGGTTGAAACCAGCCAATGGCTCCGGCACGTCATCCTTTTCTATCGCATACAACAGCTTATTGACTTGGATACAGCCGGTGCTGGCAATTTCCTCCACTACCCCATCCAAGCCGCGGCTTATCCACTGGCGCGGCGGGCACGACCGTTTGCGGGAACACTTCGCCGCCGAACCAAAAATCCAAGCCTAACGCCAGAAATTGGTCGTAACCCATGTAATGCGTGCCGTCGCAGGAAAAATTCAACCCCACCGTGCCATTGACGATATTAAGCGACGCCGAACGCAAGTAAATGGTGTCATCCGCAAAGCGCAATGCCTTCAATTGCCGCAACACTTTGCCCACATCCGCAGGGGGCACGATCGCACGCTCGAAATACGGGCGGCGCGGGTACGCCAAGCAAATATTCGGGTCAATCAGCTCTTCATTGGTGAGGATGCGGTACACAAACGGGTCGTCCCGATGCCAAATCGTGGTACGGCTGCTGGAAAAATGGATCTGAAAATGGTGTACGCCCTGATCCAAAATCAGCGCCTCATGCACCGACAACACATCATCAATGTGCCGATCCATCACGCTTTCCACCCGCTGCTGAAAGAACAGCCCGCCCCGAATCGCCGGATCGCCCTTGATTTGCCGCCACTGGCTGGGTTCTTCGTAAATCACGTCGGAATGCGGCAATTCGCGCAAGTCGTAATCCACCCCCAAAAACCCGACCCGCTGCCCGTCAGCAGCGCGGATGGTTTGAATCGCCGTCACTGACGGGCGCTTTTTATTGCGGCTGATGTAGGCTTCCGACAAGTTAAAATCAATGCTGGCATCCTGCATATGCTGCATGTAAGGCCGCTCGGAACGGTCACGCCCCCGCGCCTCAGTATCCGCCCCATAGCGGTTGATGGTCGAGCTGATTTGCACCCCGTTAGCATCCAACACATACACGTACTTGCAATAATCCAACGCCCGGAACGCCTTACGCAGGCACTCATCCAGCCGTTCAGCATCCTCCATCTGGGGCAAAATCCTGCCTGCGTACTCGTTGAGCGCATTACCCAATAAATCGGTCAGCAAAGCGCGGTGTGCATTAATCGAATGTTGCAGTGTGTTTGACATAACGGCCTCCTCAGCCCTCAATCCATCCAAAAAATACCTTTCAGCCTACCAATGGAATGGGCAAGCGGCAACTTTCTGCTATCCTTCCCTAATTCATGACTAACGAGAAGTCCACGATGAGCGGAAAAATGAAACTGATGATTGGCGGCCTAGTGTTAGGCATCCTGCTTATTTTCGCCTACCTCGGCGTCAAAAGCCTGTTCGCCCCCACTCAGCCAGTCGCACCCGATGCAGCCGAAAACGACTGGCAGCACCTGCCCCCCAGTATGCCCAATGCCAACCTGCCTTCGCCCTCAGCGATTGGCGACAACAGCATTTTCACCCGCCCGTTGAGCGACAAACCACCGGAAGAAGACAACAAGGTCGAACTGGTCGGCGAACCGAATGCCAGCAAGGAAGACACCGCCCCAGCGGCAGCAGATACCACGGTAAGCCCTGACCGCAACCTGCCAACCGATGAAATCACCACCCAGCCACCACCGCCGGTTGCAGCGCCAGTTCCCGCGCCCGTTGCAGCACCTGCTGTGATTGATGAACCGCCCGCCGCTACCGCCCCAACCGGCAAGCTGGAAATTGTCGCCCAAACCGAAAGCGGCAGGGCCATCAAGGCCAATGTTTACGTGCAGCAAGCCAATGGCGCTAACCTCGACAAAGCCACTTACACCTCCAAAGCGGTGTTTGCCCTCAAACCCGGCACGTACAAAATCACGGTACGGGCAGAAGGCTATGGCAGCGTCACCCGCAATATCAGCGTGCCGCAAGGTGCTGTGGTCAATGAAATCTTCCCCCTGCCCCCCATCGCTGCCAATGCGCCCGCCCCCGCGCCAGTGGTGCAAGCGCCACCACCACGCCAACCTGTACCGCAAGCGCCCGCCACTGCTGATGGCAAACTGCGGGTTGTTGCGCTGTCAGCCGATGATGGCAGCCCACTTCCTGTCGATTTCACCGTCACCCGCCCCGATGGCGCGATGGTGGAACAGGTCAATGGCGTATCGCTGGCAGAACTCACCTTGCCCGCCCAAGAATTCATTGTCAGTTTCGACTTTCAGGGTTTTCATGGCAGCAAATCGCTGAATGTACGCCCCGGGCAGACGGTTACGCACACCTTCAATATCCGTGGCATCAGCAATCCAGCACCGCCGGATAATGCGCAAATACCACCATTCCCACCGCTAAACATACCGCAAGATAACGGGCAAATGCAGCCGCAACAGCCGCAAAGCGTGGAAGAAATAATTATGCAGCGGTTGCAGGAAGAGATGCAGAAACGGCTGAATAACTAGAGGGAGGTGTATTTGCTCCTATCTAATGAATGGTTTACAGTAAAAGCAACTTACTGCTTGGGAGTTTCAGTATGACAGCATTAGCTACACAACTTGCCGACACAGCCATGCAATTACCCAGCGAAGAACGGGTTGCATTGGTTGACCTGCTGCTCAAAAGCCTGAATATTCCGACCCAGCAGGATATAGATACCCTGTGGGCAAATGAGGCTGAGAAACGGGTTCAGGACATCGCTTCGGGTACTGTACAAGCACTTGATGGTGAACAGGTTTTCCGAGAAATTCGCCAAAGATTGCAATAATGCTACAAGTCTTTCATTTTCACCCCGCAGCACGCCAAGAACTGGATGAGGCTGTCAGTTACTATGATTCTGTCCAACCGGGTCTAGGTCTGGCTTTTTTGGAGGAAGCCTACGCAACCATCCAGCGGATACTAGACTACCCGAAAGCATGGTCAACACTCTCACCTAATACGCGGCGCTGCCTGACTAACCGCTTTCCCTATGGCATCATCTATCAGGTTCGGGATGACAGTGTACTGGTTATTGCTGTTACGCATCTGAACCGGAAACCGGGCTACTGGCAAGAACGCTCAAACAAGTAAATTTGGGCAAACTCGAAAACAACAAGGAACTCCCATGTGCGGCATCTGCGGTGAACTACGCCTCGACGGGCAACTCCCCGAACTGAAATACCTCAACAGCATGATGGCGAAGCTGGAAAAGCGCGGCCCTGACCACGCAGGCAGCTTTTCCGACGGTGGCTTGATGTTTGGGCATCGCCGCTTGGCGATCATCGACCTGTCGTACAAATCCAGCCAGCCGATGGTGGACATCGAATCAGGGCTGGCGCTGGTGTTCAATGGCACGATCTACAACCACCCGGAATTGCGCGAACAGCTCAAAGCACGCGGGCATCACTTCTTTTCCAATGGCGATACCGAAGTCATCCTCAAAGCCTATGCAGAATGGGGTGAAAACGCACCCAAGCACCTACTAGGCATGTTCGCTTTCGCCATCTGGGACATGCACAAAAAAGTGCTGTTCGTGGCGCGTGACCGCATGGGCATCAAGCCGCTGTACTACGCAGCCGATGGCAAAAGTTTCCGCTTTGCCTCCAACACGCAAGCCTTGCTGACCACGCCGGGGATTGATACCAGCCTCGACCCACTGGCGCTCCACAACCTATTTTCGCTGCACGCGGTTGTGCCTGCGCCGCGCACCGTGCTGAACGGCATCCGCAAGCTGCAACCCGCGCACAGCCTCACTATCCACTTGGATGGGCGGCAAGAGCTGAAACGTTACTGGAATCTGGTGGCACGTCGCCCCGCCGAGCCACGTTCCGAACAGGAATGGATCGACGCAGTACACGAATCGCTGAAAACCGCCGTGCGCCGCCGCAATAATATTGCTGATGTGCCCGTAGGCGTGCTGCTCTCCGGCGGGTTGGATTCGAGCCTGCTGGTCGGTTTGCTGTCCGAAATCGGCATCAAAGACATCCGCACCTTCACCATCGGTTTCGACGACCAGCCGGAGGAAAAAGGCAGCGAATACGAATACTCCGACGCGGTGGTAGAATGCTTCCAGCCGACCCACCACAAATTCCACATCCCCAACGAACAAACGCTGTCACGCCTGCCAGAAGCGGTAGCGAACATGGCGGAACCGATGTTCGGGCAGGATGCAATTGGCTTTTACCTGCTCTCCGAACAGGTATCGAAGCACGTCAAAGTGGTGCAATCCGGGCAAGGCGCGGATGAAGTCTTCGGCGGCTATTTCTGGTATCCGCAAGCGCACGCCGACAAAAACCCCGACATGCTGCAACGCCTCGCGCCGTATTATTTCGACCGCGACCACAGCGAGATGGCAGAAATGCTGCAAACCCCATTCCAGACCCGCGACTATACCGGCGAACTGGTGCGCGAATTGCTGGAATCGACGGATGCAGAAGAAACGCTGGATGCGGTATTGCGGGCTGATACCACCACTTTCATCGTCGATGATCCGGTCAAGCGCGTGGATAACATGACGATGGCGTGGGGGCTGGAAGCGCGTGTGCCGTTCCTCGACCACGAATTGGTGGAACTGGCAGCGCAAATGCCGACTGAATTGAAACTGCGTGATGGTGGCAAGTATGTGCTGAAGCAGATTGCACGGGGGCTAGTGCCGGATAGCGTGATTGACCGCCCCAAGGGGTACTTTCCCGTGCCTGCCTTGAAGTTTGTGCGCGGCGAGTTTCTGGAAATGATGCGGGCATTGCTGGATTCGCAAGCCTGCCGTGAGCGCGGGCTGTTCCAGCGTAGCTACATCGACAAGGTGATTGCACAGCCTGAAGCGCATTTGACGCGGATTCAGGGCAGTAAGCTGTGGCACATGGCGGCGTTGGAGATGTGGTTGCAGAGCCAAAGCTTGTAATTCACACCGCTTTTGTCACCCGTCATCCCCCACTGGCTAGTAGTTGCGGATACCTAAACGATAGGTCTATCATTAGCCATATTAAGCTTATCCAGCAATAACAATACTAATGAGTGTTTGCCAATGGTTTCAGTGAGCTACTTGATTAGCATCGTCTGCATCGCCTGTGTGGCCATGACGGCAATGGCTTACCTCCTTTGGCGGCAACACAACCGTCAGACCCTGTGTCAGCAGGAAGCGCAGGAGCGGGAGAACCTGTTACGCACTATTATGGACGAAAGTCCCTCCATCATCATACTCAAGGACGAGGCAGGCCGGTTCCTGTTTGGTAATCGCACCCTAGCAGAACTGTATGGCACGACACCGAGTGAATTGATCGGCAAGGATGATCGTGCTTTCAACCGCAACCAAGCGCAAGTCGAGTTTTATCAGCAAGATATGCAAGAAACCTTACGCTTGGACGAAACC
Organism: uncultured Gammaproteobacteria bacterium; assembly: GCA_963818325.1. Taxonomy (GTDB): domain Bacteria; phylum Pseudomonadota; class Gammaproteobacteria; order Thiotrichales; family Thiotrichaceae; genus Thiothrix. Next base: position 27,810 of record CAWFRV010000008.1, read on the forward strand.
CGTGTGGTCATGGAACAATCGACGGATGCCCGCTCTGGCGAAATACGCCATTATCAGTCCATCAAAAAACCTTTCATGCGCTCGGATGGCACCAAGAACCTGCTCATTCTTGCCAGCGACGTTACCGATCTGCACGCGGCACGTACCCGTGCGGAAGCCAGTGAACAACGTCTGAAACACGTACTGGAAGCCACCGCCGAAGGCATTTGGGATTGGTATGTGGGAACCAACCATCTGGTGAATAATGTGCGCTGGTGTGAGTTGTTCGGCTTTCCCACCGATGAAGTCGAGCATTCCCTGGAAGATTTCACTGGCTTGCTGCTGGAAGAAGACCGCGCCGACATCATGGCAGCGATTCAAACCTGTCTGCAAGGCAAAGGCGCGTATTCCCACGAACACCGGATGCGGCGCAAAGATGGCAGCATTATCTGGGTACGGGATCGCGGCAATGTGGTGGAATGGGGTACGGATGGGCAACCGTTACGCATGGTCGGCAGCGTAGCCGATATTACCGAAACCAAACACGCGCAACTGGAACTGCAACGCGCCAAAGATGCCGCCGAAGCCGCCAGCAAAGCCAAAAGCGAATTCCTCGCCGTGATGAGCCATGAAATCCGCACCCCGATGAATGGCGTCCTGGGTATGGTCGAACTCCTGAAAATCACCAATCTGAGTAAAAACCAACGCCATTACACCGACATTATCGCCACTTCCGGCACCCATTTACTCGGTGTTATTGAAGACATTCTGGATTTTTCCAAAATTGAAGCCAATAAAATCGAGCTACAGCAAGAACGTTTTGACCTGCAAATCCTGACCGAAGAAATTGTCGAGGTGCTGCGCGAACAAGCCAGCAGCAAGCAGCTTTACCTGCAATTGCACATCGACTTGCAAGGCAAAACCAGGCTGCAAGGCGATGCGCACCGTTTACGCCAAGTGCTGTTTAACCTGCTCGGCAATGCCATCAAATTCACCACCATTGGCTCCGTGAGCGTCGATATTTGCCTGCAACAGTGCCAGCAAAATCAGGTGTTCATCCAGTTCAGCGTCAAAGATACCGGCATCGGCATCAAGGAAAATGCCCAACAACGCATTTTTGATGCCTTTACCCAAGAAGACGGCTCCACCACCCGGCGTTTCGGTGGCACAGGTCTGGGGCTACCCATTGCAGCGCGTTTGGTAGCACTCATGGACGGCAAACTGGAACTGAGCAGCCAACCCGGTCTGGGCAGCCTGTTCTATTTCACCTTGCCGTTTACGCTCGCAGACAATATTGCCCCACCCTTACCCGAACTGACGCAACAGCCTGAAATGAATGCTGATCTGGCTGGGCGGGTGTTGCTGGTGGAAGATAACCCCATCAATGCCGAAGTGGCGCATTTATGGCTGGAAGAGCTTGGGCTGCACGTCATACTTGCCGAAAATGGCAAAGAAGCACTAGCTGCCTTGGAACAACAAAGCGTTGACCTGATCTTGATGGATTTACACATGCCGGGTATGACAGGGCAAGAAACCAGCCGTGCCATCCGCCAACGCGAAGCTGCTGATGACGAAGCCCACCCCATCCCCATCATTGCCCTGAGCGCCGATGTCGGGGAAGAAACCCGCGCTAACTGCCTGAACGCAGGCATGAATGATTACCTCAGCAAGCCGCTCAATGTGGCGCAATTACGCGAAAAACTCAGTTACTGGATGAAGGATCCGGTTTTAACCACAGCAGAATCGGCTTAATAGCGTTTTCACACCCTATCGAAAAACAGTTCCACGCTATTCTTCCACACCTGCGGCAACAGCGTTTCCAGCGGCACGCCTTTCACCAACGCTACCTGCTCGGCAATAAACGGCAGGTATTTCGGCTCGTTCTTGTGCCCACGGTACGGAATCGGCGTCAAATACGGCGCATCGGTTTCAAACAGGATTTTGTCGATAGGCGTGATGCTAATAATTTCGCGCACATTATCCGCCGCCTTAAACGTGCTAATACCGTTAAAGCCCAGACAAAAACCTTCGCCAAGGCAATATTCCGCCAACGCCTGCCCCGACGTGAAGCTGTGGATCACCCCACGCTTCGGCATTTGCCCGACGAAATTACGCAAAATCGCCTCCATATCCGCATCCGACTCGCGGGTATGCACCACAATCGGCAAACTCAGATCAATCGCCATCTGTAACTGGCGCTCGAAAGCATCACGCTGTTTGGCACGGTCGGAATAGTCGTAGTGGTAATCCAACCCGATTTCGCCAATCGCCAGTATCTTCGCGTGCAAGGCATTGGCGCGGATTTGCGCATCCACCGCGTCGCTGTAATCGTTGGCATCGTGCGGGTGAATACCTTGCGTACCCCACACTTGCGGGTAGTGCTGCGCCAGCGCCATCACTTTTTCCAGATTGTCGGGCGATACCGCAATGGTGATAATGCGTTCGACATTCACCTGCACGGGCGGCTTGCAAGGCTGTTTCCAGCGCATCGCCTTCCAGATAATCCAGATGGCAATGGGTTTCGATAATCGGGTGAGCAAACACCGGAATTTCACGTTTCTTCGACATTAAATAATCCCTTGTGCCAACATCGCGTCGGCTACTTTCACAAAACCAGCAATATTTGCCCCAGCCACGTAATTGCCCGCTTGCCCGTAAGCTGCTGCGGTATCGACGCATTGCTGGTGGATATTCACCATAATCGAATGCAATTTGGCATCCACCTCGCCGCGTGTCCAACTCATGCGCAGCGCATTTTGGCTCATTTCCAACCCCGATGTCGCCACCCCGCCCGCATTCGCCGCCTTACTCGGTGCAAACAAAATCTGGGCGGCTTGGAACAGTGCTATTGCTTCCAAGCGTACTCGGCATATTCGCACCTTCGCACACCAGCGTGCAGCCATTTGCCAACAAGGTTTGGGCATCGTCTGCGGTAATTTCGTTCTGGGTGGCACAGGGGAAAGCACAATCACACGGCAATCCCCACGGGCGCTTACCGGGCAAATACTGCGCCGGAAACTGCGCCGCGTATTCACTGATACGCCCGCGCCGCACATTCTTGAGTTCCATCACCCACGCCAGTTTCTCCACATCAATGCCCGCAGGATCGTAAATCGTGCCATCCGAATCCGACAAGCTGATGACTTTCGCGCCTTGTTCATGCAGCTTGGCCACCGCGTGTTGGGCAACGTTACCCGACCCTGAGACAGTACACACTTTACCATCCAAGGCTTCATGACGCGCATGGAGCATGGCATCGGCGAAATACACCACACCGTACCCTGTGGCTTCTGGGCGAATCAGCGAGCCGCCCCAGCCCAGCACCTTTGCCGGTCAATACGCCGGTAAATTCGTTGCGGATGCGGCGGTATTGCCCGAACAAAAAGCCGATTTCACGCACCCCCACCCCCATATCACCCGCTGGCACATCCGCATCAGCCCCGATGTGGCGGTACAATTCGGTCATGAACGACTGGCAAAAACGCATCACTTCCGCATCCGACTTGCCCTTGGGGTCAAAATCCGCGCCACCTTTAGCGCCGCCGAGTGGCAAGGTCGTCAGCGCATTTTTGAAGACTTGCTCAAACCCCAGAAATTTCAAAATGCTGGCATTGACACTAGGGTGAAACCGCAGCCCGCCTTTGTAAGGGCCAATCGCGCTATTGAACTGGATGCGGAAACCGCGATTCACCTGCACCTGCCCCGCATCATCCACCCACGGCACGCGGAAGATAATTTGACGTTCTGGCTCGACAATACGCTGCAAAATGCGGGCATCCCGCAAGTCTTTGCGCTGCTCCAACACCGGCTCCAGCGATGCCAGCACCTCAACAACGGCTTGATGGAACTCCGGTTCGCCTGCATTGCGGCGTTTCACCGTGTCGATCACCTCTTGGATACTATCTCATGACGCATCACCCGAACCCCAAAATCCACCGTCAAATCCAGCGACTGCAAACGTTGGCAATGCGCCTGTTTTTCCGCACTCGCCGACCAGTAATACGGCGTCATGTGCAGCAATGCCGCAACCGTTGCCTGATCTGGCAAGGTCACGGGGTAACTCAGCGCAATGGCGCACATTCCACCATCCCCGCAATTGGCGGCAAATGCTCCTCCACCCTATGCGGCTTCGGCGTCGTCATAGATCAACTGACGCAACTCAAACAAATGCTGTGCCGCCGGGTACGCCCACAAATACAGCCCACCCGGTTTCAACACCCGCACAATTTCAGCCTCCGCCGCTGGGGCAAACACCCGCACCAGCACATCCACCGACGCATCCGCCAACGGCAGTTCAAAGCTGGAAGCCACCGCAAACTGCATCGCCGGGTACTGTTTCGCCGCCAAGCGCATCGCCGCCCGCGAAATATCCGTGCCGTAGCATTGCACATTTGCGCCGAGGTGTTGCGCCAGTTGGCTGGAGGTAGTAACCTTCCCCGCACCCCGCATCCAACAGCGTCAACGGCTGGCTCGGGTCAGGAAAATACTGGCGGATCGCTTCGCCCAAACCTGCGGCGAGCGGCGCATAAAAACCCTGTTGCAAGAAGTGGCGGCGGCTTTCCAGCATCTCCTTGTTGTCGCCGGGGTCAGCCGAGTGCTTACGGTTGACCCGCAACAGGTTGACGTAGCCTTCTTTGGCTTGGTCGAAGCTGTGGCGGTTGGCACAAGCGAAGCTACGCCCCACCAACTTGAGCGGTTCGTGGCAAAGCGGGCAGCGCCACAAGATTGAATTCATGCGTTATATCACCTTAATAACGGAACTGTTGGACTAGAATATGATCATAAGCGAGGTAAAATGCAAATCAGGGAGCCGCTATGAAAACCACAACATTCACCGCATATCTGCCTGTCCTGTTCGTGCCGTGGCTGGTTTCCTGCGCATCGCTGGAAGCCCCCGATGATAGCGACACGGGCAGCCTGAAAAAGAACCACTGCCAGCGAACTGCGCGACTACTTGCTGAAAGCCTACCAGAATCCGCAGCATTACGCTTATGGTGCGGCTCCTGCGGCAGCGCCTGCACCCGCCGCCCCGGCAGTCGCTAAAGCACTCACCTTTTCCACCACCAACCTGCAAGAACGTGGGGTGGATGAAGCCGACCTGATCAAAACCGACGGACGCCACATCTACGCCATCGGCGCACCCAATAACCAAAGCTACCAAAACAATACCCTGCGTATCATGCAAATGAACGACGGCGGCAAAAGCTTGCAGGAAGTCAAACGCCTCACCGTGCCCGAAGGCAGCAGCCTGCAAAACCTCTACCTCGCGGGCAAGCAACGGCGGCTGGTCACCCTCGGTGCAAGCTTATCAAGCCGAACCCGGTCATGCAGCGCCCAACGGGGCTGTGCGGATGATGCCGCCTTACATGATCACCGTGCCCGCAGCAAACCGAATTGCGTTACATCGACGTGCGCCAACCCGCGCAAGCCGCCACCACCTTACAAGTGCAACTCGACGGCACGCTCGACGCCAGCCGCCGCGTCGGTGACACCTTGTATCTGGTGCTGCAAAGTTACCCGCAAGTCGAATCTGGGCAGCGGGCACGGATAAGCTGACCGCGCAAGACTTCCTGCCCACTTACCACACCGCTGACGGCAAAACTGCACCACTGGTCACGGCTGACAATTGCTACATCAAGCGTCGCCGAAAAGGCAGATGACAAGCAGCCGTCTGGCTATGGTCAGCACCAATATCGTCAGCATCGTCGCGGTAGACTTGAATGCCGCCAGTTTCAGCTTCAAAAGCCGCTGCTACGTCGGCAATACGTGAAACCCTGTACGCCTCGCCAGAAGCCTTGTACCTTGCCACCACCGACTACCATTACAATCAGGCGCAAGGCGCACGCAGCAGCACCGGCATCCACAAATTCGCCTTCACCGGCACGGACATTGCCTACCGTGGCAGCGGTGACGTACCGGGGCATCTGAGCGGGCAAGAATCCGCATTCCGTTTCAGCGAACAGGATGGCTACCTGCGGGTGATCACCGACAATGACACTTTCACCGACCCGTCGATGGCGATTACTGCGCCTTACGGCAAGTCACCCGGTATCCTCAGTATCCTCAAGGAAGGCGGCAAGGATGGCTTGCAACTGGTATCGCAACTGCCCAACCGCAAACGCCCCGCACAGTTGGGCAAGCCGGAAGAACAGCTTTACGCCTCACGCTTTGTGGGTGATCAGGCGTATCTGGTGACCTTCCAAAGCACCGACCCGCTGTACGTGCTGGACATGAGCAACCCGCAAGACCCGTATATTGCAGGCGAATTAAAGATGCCGGGTTTTTCCGACTACCTGCATCCGGTCGGCAAGCATTTGCTGCTGGGCATTGGCAAAGACGCGATCCCCGACCCCAACGGCGATTTCCGGGGCGCATGGTATCAGGGCATGAAACTTTCCCTGATCGACACCAGCAAACCGGGGGAATTGAAGGAAGTGGACAAGCTGATCCTCGGCAAACGCGGCACGGATTCGGCAGCGTTGCATGACCACCATGCGGTCACAGTGTTGCCCGTCGGTAACAGCCTGCGCGTTGCCCTGCCCATCAAGCTGCATGACACGCCCGCAAGCCGGAATGCAGGGGCAAGCATCCGATTACTACGCCCACACCCAGACCGGGCTGTACCGTTTCGAGGTGGACAAAGCCGCGAAGAAAATCCGCCAGTTAGCCCCGCTGATCACCGAACGTGGCGGGGAAGAATACTGGATGTACCCGCAGAATGACCGCAGCGTGATGGTGGGGGATTATGTGCATTATTTCCACAATGGGAATTTCTGGTCACAGGGGTGGTAACATCAAAAATCCATTTGATACCCAACTTTGACGGCTGTGTCCGTGTACTGCTCATTACCCCGCAGGACTTCAACATTCACAAACCCTACCTGCCCTTTAGACCACGAGGCGGAAACACCCGCCCCTAGCGTGGCATGGGTGCGGTCAGGGTCGTTAGTACGTACCGCAGACGGTGCAATGGCTGTGCCGTCGGTTTGGCGTAAACCGTCTGCTGCGGGCAGTGAGGCCATGATGTCACGGGCATCATTGGCAAACTCATGGCTAATCTCCAGTGAGGCATGGGGGGTGTATAATGTACCTTTTTTTCCCCAGACCGGCTTGCTGGCCTTCACGCCCACTGAACCCATCAAGGATTCTATATCCTGTTCATTGACACGCAGCTTCATGCCCTCAGAGACGCCACGCACACTTTCCTCATAAGCATCAATGGTCGCCTTGGTGTAATCCACGCGGGTGTAAGGCGTTACCGCCACATTACGGCTGACAATTTTGTAGCCACTACCAATGCTGGCAGAAACGTGGGTACTTGCCGGTCTGCCAACCGCTTGGGTGTAAGTATCTGCTGGGCCATCCCCCGTTGGGGTGACTTGGGGTACAGGGCGGGTAACGGTCAGGTCATTGTTGCCAACACTGATGGCAGTATCCAGATATGCCGCATCAGACAGCTCACGGCTCATGTAACCGCTGAGATGTACTCCCTCACCCTTCACCCCGCCACTAACCACCTTGCCGTCATCATCCTCGGCAAGCTGGCCGGTCAATGTGGCATCACGTTTGTCATAACCGAAAGCCACCCCTAGCGTGGTTTTTTCATCGTCGAGACGGCGATCCATACCGAGGGTGAGGTCATGCCCATCGACATCAAAGGCGCGTTGCCCCTGAACCAAGGCAGTATGGGTGGCGGCATCCTCTGCACTCAGCGCCACACCCTCACCAAAGCCTGTTTCATCGTTGCTGCCAGCACCTTTGCCATTGATGGAACCGCCGTGAATGAAGAAGTTACTGCGTTCAGCCTTGGGGCGACGGCTTCTGGGGTTTGGGGGGCGTTTGCTGTTACGGGTAGCTTGCAGATGCCCCTGTATATGGGTGAGATGCCTGTGCGCGGATTGGGTAACAATCGTGCCTTGGATGGCGGCTTCTTCATGGCGCATGGCAGCCACGGCAGTATTATCATCACGGTCAGACAAGGAAGCAATGCCGCGCCCATCAGCGCCACAAATAATGCCAAGATTGGTTTGGGCTGGCGTAGGCGTGCTGACATCACCCAATGCAAGGCAGGTTTGTGCAAAAGAACCCTGTGGCAATTCTGCCATCGCCATCCCTGAAGACAAGGCCAGTGATAGTGTGGGTATCAGTTTTGAATACCAACCGGTAGGTGGCAAAACAAAACCCGCCGTTTTCTTCTGCTGAAAATGACATCCATATGCTGCCATGCAAAATGCTCCTTAATCCATAAAAAAGCCCTGTTTTTCCCCCAACGTTTCGATGGGTTTATTAGTGCCCTGCTCAATTGGGCACATTTATTATTTGCGAATGGAAAAACTATAGTAGATCAAGGAAATCACTGATTAGCGCCTGTCTGATAACCCGCACCCTTTATCAGATGGCCTGCAAAAGCCAATCGGCAGATGCCATCCCACGCTTGCGTAGGGTGGGTTGAGGCACGAAACCCACCATCTTTGGGGATTATCGCCGTCGCGTCATGCAGTTGGGCATCAACCGCAAACTGGCTCCAACCTAGAAATTCGATCTTAGTGATAATGGAAATGTTGAAGCTGTCTGCTAACAGCGTATGAATGCTTTCGTCGTCGGTCAAACCACTGAAGTAGTAAATGACAATATTGGTATCCATTAGATAGCGCATCACAGCCATCCTTCGCGCAGGCTACCCAGATAGGCATCAATTTCCTGTTTAGGGTTGCGGGCAACACCGAAAAACAGGCGGGGGTTGAAAGGTATGGTCACGGTAACGGGTGGCTGTAAGGCAACGCCATCTTCCTTTGCCAGTTGCTCCAGCAATAGCTGCACCAAGCGGAACTTGTCGGCATGGGGCAGTGAAACCACAGAGGGCAGTAATTCAGCTATTGACATGAAGTCATCTCCTGTAAACCAACGTTGGATAACGTCTGTGTGCTGTCTAGTATAGCGAGGTGCAAGCAAGAAGACACCGCTTCTCCCCGATTTCCGTCAGGCAACTTTCGCCAAGGGCATCCGTATTTCTACTGCTGTAAACGGCACTAGGATATTGCCATCCTCAGCCCGTTCAACGAGTCCAATATCTTCAAGCCGGGCAATATCGGCGTGTACGTTCGAGTAGTTGCGGGCAGCCGCTTTGGCAAGCGCGTAAACGCTGCATGAACCGAGTTTGCTGAGCGTATCCAATAGGTCGAGCCTTGCGGGAGTAAGTTCCGCAAACAGGGTTCTGGCTGATTCAAACGAAAGCCAAAAATCAGGTGTTTGCCCTTGGCGGGAGGCTGCGAGTTGTCGCCGTGCCATTTGGAGAGCAGAACCGCGTTTCGCCACTTCAATGATTGCTTTCATGATTCCCTCCAGTTTGTCATATCGTTTTCAAAATCATCGAGTAACTGATCGATGGTGGTGAACATGTAGGCTATTTCATCAGCATTGATATGCTTATGATCACCTTTGCCGCGTTCATTATCGTATCTGACCCTGCACACACTATTTGAGCCGAAATACAAACGGTATTTGTAGGGATGTCCGCAAGGTGGAACAGGTTCAGAAAGCTGCCAAATAACGACTTCGACGATTGAACCATCGTCATGAATTTCTTTGGATTTGGCGATGAGTGTTGTTTCCATATATTGCATGTTAGCAATATATGGAGATGGTTGTCGAGATCAGAATTCATGGATGAAATTGATGAACCTGCAATGCTTTTAAAGAAAAAGAGCTACCACTAGGGCAGCTCTAAATTCCAACTCATAGACGTGTGATTAGGGTTGCAGCGGTGCGCTGACAGCGGTGACGTTGTTAGCATCCAAACTGCCCAACGTACTACCGGAGACATTGGCGCGAACCATCCTGCCTTTGGTCAGATCACCACTGGTGAGGGCAAGCAGCATGTACTTCGTGCCTACGCTGAATTTGATGAGATTTGTCGTACCCGCAACATTTTCAGCCGTACCAACCACTTCTGAATATTTCCCACCGCATTTGTCGCGCAAGGTAGCGGTTGCACCGCTGAAGGACATGGTCATTGCAGTACAGGAAGTACCCGTCATATCAAAACTGAGGTGTTTGCCATTCAGTGCTGCTAGCGTCAGCGGCTGGGCTTTGTGGAATTCAAACAAATCACCGTCCTCAGTGGCATTCGTTGTACTTTCGGCAAACACGTCACTGGTGTCACCGTCTTGGCTAATTTTATGGAGTTTGTATTGCTTACTTTTGCCGTCTTCGGTGAGGCTCACCAGTAATTGACCGCCGCTTAATTGCCATGTGCCTACGCTATGGAAGACATCTTCATTTGCAAAATCGTTCATGATGGTAAATGTCCCATCGGCATTGAACGTGGTTAGTCCACCGTCCTCAGCCGTTACCATGCCGGAAATTTCGCTGGTTTGCCACGGAGTAGAACCGACGGCTTTAAGGACGTGCGCTCCCGCCACTTCGCTTGCCACTACCTTCTGGTTAACCAATGCTGCTTGGCTATCCGTTTGAATTTTGGTCAAGGTGGCGGTATCCAAAATAGTGTCTAAGCATTTAATTTTGGAGCAATCGCCACTTTTAGCAATCAATGCCGCCAGATCGGTTTTAACGGCAGTACTCAGTTTGATCTTGGATACGTCGATCAAATCAGGGTTAGCATCGGTATCCATCGTTTGCAGGAATTGGGCAACGTAGCCTTCAGTCGAAATCAGAGTGACGGGCAGTTTGGCTTGTGCCTTACCCGAACCGAGTGCTACACCGTCGAGGCTGAAGGTGACGGTTTCGCCCGTGATGTATTTGAATTCGCCCTTGTCGTTGGTCTCGCCGCTTTGGGTGGCGGTTTTGTAGGTCAAACCCTTGACGGGCGCATCAATGAACACACCCGTTTTGACGCTGGTATCAGGTGTGGTAGGCGTAACAGGAGTAGCGTTAGTGTCGCCCGTGGTCGAGGTGTTATCCGCCGTGCTACTGGTATCAGTAGCCGCTGTGCCGGAACTACCGCCGCCGCAAGCAGACAATAGCGCAAGGCTGGAAACCAACAGGGTAGTGGATGCCAAGGCGGCAAAACGTGATGTAGTCTGAGTCATGAGTATTCCCCAAATTGTGGTTGCAAAAGAAAGCCCCACGTTGCCGTTAGTGGTATGTGCCAACAGCAACATTAATGCAACTATAACAAGGAATAAGTAAACAGCGATTTACATTGTGAGAATTTTTATCAAAAACATGCAGAAATTGATGATAAAGGTTTTAGGAAGACCTGAGCAATAGGGAATCGTAGTCTGTCCCTGATTGATTATGAACCCCGCGTGCGCTCCGTCAGTTTCCAGTAATTCGCTGCCGAATAGCGCAGGAAAGTACCTTCCCGTTCCGTCAGCGGGCGTACTTGCTTGACCGGGCTGCCGACATACAGGTAGCCGCTTTCCAGCACTTTACCGGGCGGAACCAGACTGCCCGCGCCAATGATGACATCATCGCCCACCACTGCCCCATCCAGCACAATTGCGCCCATGCCGATCAAGCAGCGGTTGCCAATGGTACAAGCGTGCAATACCGCCCGATGCCCGATGGTCACCTCCTCACCGATAAGCAGCGGGAAACCGCCCGGGCGGGTGTATTCACCTGCGTGGGCAACGTGCAATACCGCGCCATCCTGCACATTCGTCAAGCGCCCGATGCGGATATAGTTCACATCACCACGCACCACCGCCATCGGCCAGATGGAAACCTGTTCCGCCAGCACGGTATCACCACTCACATAGGCACTCTCATCCACATAAGCCGTGGGGTGAATCTCCGGCGTATGCCCTTCAAATGCTTTAACCGTCATGGTTGTTGATTCTCCACCAGCAGGCGTTTCATCAAGTAGCACAGGCAATCCTGACGGATAATGGTTTCATCCAGCGTCAGCATCGCGGGCATCAATGCCTGTTTCAGGCGAATCTCATCACGGTAGCGGAAAAAGAAATGTTCCCCGACTTCCATATCCTCATCATCCCACGCTTGCAGGCTGGCGTCGGGGTGTTCCGTGCTGGCAAACACCGTCCCCGCTGGCAGTTCTGAGAAGTTGTAACGGTCGAGCGCAGGCAGCAATAGGATGTCAGCATCAATATTACTGAAACTGAAAGTATGCGCTGGCGGCACGGTGACACGCGCCACGGTCTGATACAGGTTCAGGTCGTGCGGCGGGCAGCGGGTGGTCAGGCAATTCTTGGCTATGCAAGGCGGCATCCAGAAATTCCAGCACATGTTCAACGCCTTGGGCAACACCGGGCTTGCCGCATTCGATGGTCACGGACGGGCAATATTGCGCCATTGCCATCGACTGCACCCCACGCGGGGTTTCAAAAAACACCACGATATTGGAAAACAGCCGCGCCAATTGCAGCGCACGGTTATCCAGCACGTTGATGCAGCCGTAATGCGGGTTCTTGCCGGTATTGTTGTGTATGTCGATGCTGGCAAATAGCTCTTTGGACGCCATGATCTCCGTCACTTCAGCCATCAGGCGGCTTTCATCGCAATCTTCCACCTCGTTGCCCGGCCACACCCGGTTGTAATCGGGCTGCCCTTCTAAGCGGCGCATCCCAAAACGGGCGGCGTCAATATTGCCGAAAAACACCGACAGCGAACGCGGCAAGGCTTGCGTCTGGTACTTGTGCAGCAATTGCTGGATGGCGAAAAAGCCGGTGTCTTCATTGCCATGCAGCAGCACCGAAATGAACAGGCGTGCGTTCACGCTTGCCCTCCAGATGCAGCAGGGTCGGGTTCGGCATCAGGGTATGCAGTTCGCGGGGGCTATGCAGCTCGAAAAATCCTTCCGGCAGGGTGTGCAATTCAGTCAGTTTCAACATGATTCAAAGGTTCTCAACAATCCAGCGTCCACGTATGGACAGGTGTGTGGGTACGTTGTAAACGGGTGTAATCCAACATCAGGCGGTAAAAGCTGCCTTGGGTGCGTTCCAAATGGCGCTGTTGCCACACTGCCCCGGTTTGCCCAGTTTCAATGCGGGCAGCGATAATGCTGAGGTAATGGCGGATGTCGGCATCGGCTATCCCCAGTTGTTCCAGCCCTTGCGCCGCTTGGGGCAGCAATTCATCCAGCATCAGGTCTTGCACCCGCCATTCTTGGCGCTGCCACCGCAAGTGCGATTCCAGCCCAACGCGGGCGGCATTATAGAAATTTTCCCGTGCTATGGCAAAAGCCATCGGCAGCGGTTCGCCTGCACACAATTGCGTCCCCAAATACTGGGTCAGGCCGTAGAACAGCGCGGCATTCGCCAGCATATCCGGCACACTAGGGCCTGCGGGCAGGATGCGGTGTTCGATACGGATATGCGGCGTACCGTCGGGGTCGAAACCGACCAGCGGACGGTTCCAACGCCACGTCACCCCATTATGCAGGCGCAAGTGGGCGAAACGCTCGGCGGGTTCATCCTGCAACTCCGGCAACAGCACCGGATAAATATCGCGGTTTTCCTCGAAACATTCCGCAATGCTTTTGTCGGCAAAACCCGAACCAAAACTGACCCGCGCCGGGAATTCGCGCCCTGCATCCACCGCCTGTTCAAATACCGGGATACGGGTTTCCTCCCACAAGGCACGCCCGAACAGGAATGGCGAATTGCCTGCCACTGCCATAATGGGCGCGGAGGCGATAATCGCGGCATTGTAGAAATGGTGCGCGGTCGCCGCCGGAACTTGCATATGCACCTGAAACGAAGTGGTCACCGCCTCCAGCATCAGGCTATCGTGTTGGATATGCAGCGATTCGCGCCCGTCAATTGCCATACGCAACGCCCGCCCGTGACGTGCCTTGAGAATTTCAGCATTCAGCACCTGATAGCGGTTGGAATCGGTCATGGTGTCCAGACAGAAATCGCTTTGCACCATGCTGGGCAAAATGCCGATCAGCACCAGTTTTGCCCCCAGCTTGCCTGCGGCGGCATACGCCCGTTCCAGCAAGTCACGCAAGGCTATTTCAAAATCACTCAGGGCGGCAGCGGTCAGCGGGCGTGGCACGGTATTCAGCTCGACATTGAATTTCGCCAATTCCGTGGTGGCCAGCGGGCTATCCAAGGCTTGCAGGAAGGCGGCATTGCGGGGGGTGGGGCGAAAATGCGGGTCGGTCAACCAACCTTCCAGCTCAAACCCACCGACAGCGGGCTGGTTGGAAAACTTCCCTGCCTCCAGCATCTCGCGCAGCAAGCGGGTTTCGGCATCCAAACGTTGGGCGTATTCCTGCCAATCTTCAGGACTAAAATGGTCGTGCGTAATTTCCTGCCCCATCCGTCACCTCCCGTAACATTTCGCTTATTATGCCACGTTTGGTGGGTAGGGGTCTTGACGCTAATCAGCAGCGCAACTCTTCGCTGGGGGGAAGTTGCAGAAAGAAGCCATTTTCTTGCAGTACCCGGCGGATTTCGCTGGCTTCCACCTTGAGAACCAGTTTGCGCTCGGCACTCAGGTCGAAATCAAACGAGAATTCTGGCACGCCAAAAATCGTCATCAAAACATCAGGCACGCGCCCGAAATTGTCCTTTTCCGGGAGCAGCAGGAAAGAACCCGGTTTGCGGCGGCTGCGGTAAACATAACATTGCATAGCGTTATTCCCCACCCTGCTTGCGCGTCATCAGGAAAGCCTCGCGGATCTCATCCATCTTGATGGTGCGGGTTTTGGCATCACCGTCTGAACGCTCTTCCAGCTCGATTTGGATAGCTGGACGCCGTGTTCACCTTGCCTTCGCGCCGGTGCCCATCTTTTTGGGTAATGCGCACGTATTTGCCGGTACTCTCAGGCAGTTCGCTGACGCCCATGGGTTCAAACACCACATGGTAAAGGGCGTTGGTAGGCAAGTCTTCTGCACCTGCCAGCAATTCAGCCGGAGTGGGTGGCGCTGGCGGCGCGGGAGGGCAGCGGGGTGCTACCGGGGCAAGTGCCACCGGCACGGGTTCAGCGGGCAACGGCGGGTGCTGGTGCGGGGCCTGGCTTGGCTCTGTGCGCACGGGGCGGCAACTTCAACCGACTGGGTGGACATAACGGTATACGTGCTGGTTTGCGCCCGCAAACCACGCAACACCTGCCAACAACACCCCGACAACGCCAGTAATCACCCAGCCAGACACCCGATGCCACAGTGGCAGGCAATACCAAGAGATTAATCCCCGGCAACAACGCAATCAAACCCGTCACCGGATGGCGCTGGAAACAAACGCCGACCACCGCCAGCCAAGCCACCAAAAACAGCAAAATGCCCAACAATAATGCGCCCAACAGTACGTATTCCATGTATTTCCCGTGTTCCCCGAATTAATCTTCCAAGTAAGTATAACCGATCAAGCCTGCTTCGATTTCACGCAACAGCATTTTTTGGCGTTCGGTATCGTCCACCGCTGCCGCCAGTTTGCGGCGACATTGCGCCAGCAGGTCTTTTGGCTCGAAATGAATATAGCGCAACAACTCATCAATGGTATCGCCACGTTCCGGTTCGGATAAGCGGTAGCTGCCATCCGCCAGCAGTTCCACATTGATGGAATCGGTATCGCCGAACAGGTTGTGCAAATCGCCGAGGATTTCCTGATACGCCCCCACCATGAAAATGCCCAGCAAATACGGCTGCCCGTGTTGCAGCGAATGCAGCGCCAAGGTGCTTTCCAAGCGCCCGCTCTCCACGTAATGGGAGACCGTGCCATCGGAATCGCAGGTCAAATCCTGCATCGTCACGCGCCGATCCGGGTTTTCTTGCAGGCGATGCAACGGCATGATGGGGAAAATCTGCTGCAATCGCCCATGCATCCGGCATCGACTGGAACAGCGAGAAATTGCAGAAATACTTGTCCGCCAGCTTTTCCTGCAAACTGCTCTGGATTTCAGGCTCTAAGGCGTCAAACAGTTCCGGCTGGCTCAGCAGTTTGCGGCAAATGGCACGGTGGAATTCTTCCGCCCTAGCCCGCTGGTTGAGGTCGATGGAACCGTGGGCGTACATGCCGTGGGCATCGTCCAACCAATACGCCGCATCGTGGTAGATTTCCGAGGGCGGCAACTGTTTGCGGTTGTGGTACAGGCGGAACAGGTTGTGCAGGATCATCGGGTCGGCATCATCCGGCTCACGCAATTCCGGCACGGTTTCCGGCTGTTCCGGGTCGGTGTCGATGACATTGGTGATCAGCACCGCATGATGCGCGGTCAAGCCACGCCCGGATTCGGAAATGAAATCGGGGAATGGCAGTTCGTATTCCTCGCACACATCCTGCACGCTACGCACGATGGTATTGGCGTATTCCTGCAAGCTGTAGTTGATCGAACAGACATTGCGCGAACGCGAACCGTCGTAATCCACCCCCAAACCGCCGCCCACATCGACCACGCGGATGTTTGCGCCCAAGCGGTGCAATTCGGCGAAATAGCGGCTGGCTTCGCGCATCCCACGCTGGATGTCCTGAATATTGGCAATCTGCGACCCCATGTGGAAATGCAGCAATTGCAGGCAATCGAGTTTGCCCGCCGCTTGCAAGTGTTCAATCATGTGCAGGGCTTGCGCAGCGGAAAGACCGAATTTGGATTTTTCACCGCCGGTGTTTTGCCACTTGCCTTTGCCGAGGGAATACAGGCGCACGCGGATGCCGAGCAGCGGTTCAATGCCGAGTTTGGCGGCTTCTTCCAAGCGTTTCCGGCAATTCGGAAGGCTTTTCGATGACGATGAAAATGCGATGCCCCATCTGCCGCCCGATCAAGGCAAGGCGCAGGTATTCGCGGTCTTTGTAGCCGTTGCAAATGATGGTGCTGCCAGCGGGGGCTGAACCCAGCACGGCCATGAGTTCGGGTTTGCTGCCTGCTTCCAGGCCGACTTGTTCGCCGCCGCCTTTGAGGATTTCTTGCACCACACTGCGTTGCTGGTTGACCTTGATCGGGTAAATCGCGGTGTAACGGCTGCTTTGCCCACAATCGGCAATCGCCTTGATTGAATGCACCTTGCAGGCGTTGCACCCGGTCATGCAACACATTAACGAAGCGCACCAATAGCGGAAAACGCATCCCGTCTTCGGTGTGGACGCGCATGGCAAGGGCGTGCAGATCAATTTGCTGCTGGGATTGCCCGGTAACTACATGGCGACATTGCCCGCCGCATTGATGTCGAAATAGCCATCGCCCCAATGTTCGATGCTATACAGGCGACGGGCGGCGTCAAGATTCCAGGTTTTGTTGGTGTACATGATGATTCCTGCTGCGCGTAGGTGACACGGTGTGACACGATTTCAAGCTGTGCAGGATACTAGAAAAGTTGCCCAAATAAATACCCCCGCTTTTGAGCCGGGGGTTAGAGGAGTCGAAGCATGGTCAGGCAATTTATTGTTATTGATATTTAAGCCTGCTCTCTGCCTCTTGGGGCTTGCTGATAAATTCTTTATGTTGTTTCGCTGTTCTGACTGAAAGGAGTATTGCAACCGCTGTGCCAACGTTGACCAATCAGGATTAAGTGATTGATAACGTTGATATTGATGGTTTTTGGCGGGAAGGGCTGACAGGCATTAACATAGCAATGCTGTCAGAAAACGACAGGGTGGCGGCAGAGAGTGACAGAGGTGACAGGGCGGCGGGGGTTACGCCGCTTTTTGCTGGGGCAGCTTGATGTAGTTATTCCCCTGCCCGTTGCAATACTTGTTCAATGAGCAGTGGGTTCAGGTAGGCATTCGAGTTTTGCAGCAGCCGGACACGAGATGTGATGTCGGCAATTAAGCCTTCTTCTTTTGCCAACAGCAACAAACCTAAGCTGCCCATGGTTTCTAGCCCGTTGGTGTATGCAGATTTTTTCGCCCGCAGGTCATCGACCAGCATCAAGTTTGCTGATGTAGCCTTGTACAATACCATTGCTTCCAGCTCGCCATTGCCTAAGCCAGATGTTTTTTGGAGTTTGCACTGACTCATATCGACTTTTTGGACTTTACCAACCAGATAAGCCCTCAAAGCATCCGCTTGGGGTTTACCTTGTGCGCATACTTCATCATGCACGGCGGCTGGGACTAACACTGTGCCGAACAATATCTCCAGCAGGTCAAGACCCCGATAAGTTGAGACGGCAACGAGTGCCGAACTGTCTGCAATGACGATCATGCGGCGCGAAGCTGTTTGAACCGTATGACTTCGGCTTCGATTTCATCTATATCGGCACTGATGGTTTCAATGTGGTGCTGCTTGCAAGCGGCGAGGAAAGTGTAAATATCCACGCCTGCAAATTCGCAGGCTGCGCCACGCGACAACTGACCGGACTGGAACAACAGCAAAGCGGTATGTAGCTTGAGTAGCTGCGCAAGGCTGGTTTTATCCTGTTGTGGAAGCAAGACGTGATCCGGTATTTCAAGCGTTATTTGCATGCTGTGCCCTCTGCGGGGTGATGGATATGTGCTTGATTGTAGGGTTATCCCGGTGGGAAAGCCATATCACGGTTTTTGGTGCTGTTGCCATTAGTCTATTTCCTCACGCTGCTTTTTGCTGGGGCAGATGCACATCCACCACGATTTCTGAGTAGGGCGTGAAGATTTTGCCATTGGCATCGCGTTCGATGGCAAGCCATTCCATCAGGCGTTCCACGTCGTTGTGGACGTTTTTGTAATCGCGTTGCAGGGTACGGGCGAGTTCGGCAATGCTCATTGCGCCGTGTTCGCGTAACGCTGCCAGCAAATCCCAGCGTTTGGGGGTGAAAACACTGAGCATTTGGCTGACGTTTTTGAAGCCTACGCCGAAGTAAGGGGCGGGCTCTTCGCCGACTTCGAGGCGTTCTAGCATTTGTTGGGCGAGTGCGAGTGAGGACTGTACGCTTGTGCCTACTTTGATGGTCAGAATGTTTTGGTTCATGTGTTTACCCCTGCGATGTCGTGCATAAAGTCTGCGACTAACTTTGCCGGACTTTGGAACAAGTATGGCAATTCAGCATCTCGGATGTGCTTGTGATCGCCTTTGCCACGCTCATTGTCATACCCCACTACCCGCTTGCCCTCAACAATGTAGACCAACCGATATTTGTACGGGTGTTCCGACGGTGGAACAGGCTTGGGAACGCGCCAGATCAGGATTTCCACGAAACCTTGGGCGTATTCTTCTTTGGTATGGAGCAGTTTGGTGGCTTTCATTGAGGCATTGTGGCATGGCAGTTTTATGGTGTAAAGAACCATAGAGAAATGGTGTACAAATCTACATTTCTGGCATAATCTACATTAACTTATTAATCATGAGGCTAACCCTCCTATGTCTACATTAGCAGAAGCAGAACGTATTAATAGATTGAAGGAACATGAAGCTAACTCTCCTATGCCTACATTCGCAGAAGCAGAACGTATTAATAGATTGAATGAATTAGCACATCGCAAACTAAAGTTGGAGAGAGAGCTTCGTATGCAGGAGAGAGAGCTTCATATACAGAAACAGGAGATTAACAAACTGGCTCAACTTCAATTTCATTATGACCTAGAAACTCGCACTGAAGAACGAATTCGCCTAAAAAATATAATAGCGGATACTCAAAAGAGTCTTATGATATCAAAGAAAGATTTGAACGAACTCAATACTGAGTTAAGAATAAGACTAGAAAGAAATATCACTGAATATAAAAATCTTAAAAATCAAGGAACAGGCAAGATAAATGAAGCAAAGTTAATTATAGTTGGTGAGCCAGGTGCAGGAAAAACCACTTTACTAGAAAAGCTGTTCAACCCAGAATATATAGTACCGCAGGAACAGGATTCAACACTTGGCATACAAGTACGTGAAGGATGGCAATTTGATCACCCCACTGAAAAAGAAAGAAGGTTTACTGCCAATATTTGGGATTTTGGTGGACAGCAAATTCAGTACATGACGCATCAGTTTTTTCTTACTCCGAGTGCTGTTTACTTATTAGTATCAGCTAATGACCGCAAAGAAACTACTGCTAATTTTCGATACTGGTTTAAAATAATACATCTTCTGGGAGAGAAAAAAGGAACTCACAGCCCAATTCTGGTTGTATTAAATGATAAAAATGGAAAATTTATTAATCAATTTGATTTGGCTTTTTATCAAAAGCAATACCCTGAATTAAAAATCAGTATGTGCGAAGTCAACTTAAGTAAAAACGATGAAAGGTTCTTCTTCTTAAGCTCATCTATTCAAAATATGCTTGTAAAACTACAGCATGTAAATGATGATCGTCCTATTCATTGGGATAAAATTCGCAAAGCATTAAGGGAGCGGGCAGAAAAAAATGATCATATTTGTTTTTCTGAATATGCCACTATTTGTACTTCTCATGGCATTTTAGATGAAGGAAATCAAAAAGCATTAAGCGGATACTTACATGAAATGGGTAGCATCTTGCATTTCATGGACGATCCAACATTAAGTGATTTTATTATTCTTAACCCACAGTGGGCAGTTGATGCCGTGTACAGTGTGCTTAACGACAATACTATTGCCCAAGCTAATGGTTACTTCAGCATATCTAAATTAGAAAGCATCTGGAAAAATAAATACAATATGATTGAGCAAGGTAAACTACTCAATCTCATGACAAAAGAAAATTTTGAAATTTGCTACAAAGTAGATGGCAAAGACAACATTTACATTGCTCCACAACTACTAAATGAAAGTTGCCCCTTATACGAATGGAGCGGTATTGATGCCCTGAAATTTAGTTTCCAATATAAATTCATGCCTGAAGGCATTATAACCCGCTTGATTGTTCGTTTAAATCACCTAATAACCAAAGGCAAAAATGGTGATTTGGTATGGCGCAAAGGTATGGTGCTAGAACGAAATGATTGTCACGCCCAGATCCATGAAGAAGAAAATCGTGATGGTCTAAAAGTGATTGACATAACGATTACTGGTAAAGTCAGTGAACGTAAATATCTGCTACGTACAATACGTGATGAAATTGAGATGTTGCACCACAAATGGTTCAGGAACATCGACGTAGAGCAGATGATCCCATGCAACTGCCATTATTGTACGAATCCAGATACCACCAATCCTAAATACTTCGAGTTTAGCGTCCTGCAACGCGCACAAGAACGTGGCAAAACTACAGTAGAATGTGACCGCGAGTTTGTGGATGTGCAGGTATCAGCGTTATTAGAAGGTGTATTTGAGTCAGAAGAACTAAAACAAATAAAACATCGACTTGATACAGATTCAGAAGGATTTCCACCCTCAACCCCAACAATCCACATACATAACCACCCGCCAGCCCCTACCGAGAAACCTACGGTACAGAAAGAAATTCCACTTGTAGTTCATACACCTCCTACACCTGAAAGGTGGCACAAACAGTGGTGGGTTTTCAGTGTCACGCTAGGAATGATTGCGGCAGGCTTGGCAGGTTTTTGGTTGAAATCATGGCCTATCGCTATCGGAGCAGGAGTCATCGTTGGCTACTTAATTTACCTATTGAACACCAAACGACGTTTTTGGCGAGGCGCAATGGTGGCCTTTGGTTGGTTAGCAATGAATGCGTCACCATCGTTAGCAGTCAAATTAGGATGGATAGATAAAACATCTGACAATAACAAATGGTTTTTATTAGAGTCTGGTGAACCATTGAATATTGTTGTGACCCTCGCTGTGATAGGTTTAATTGGCTGGTTTGCATGGCTAGACCATAAACAAGGATGACTAAAATGCAAGACCTTCACTGGCAAATCCCCCCCAACCCCGCCAAAGCCCTGATGCTGGCAAAACGCCAACTCAGCGAATTCGTCTGCGATGCGGTCAATCTGGAAGGCATCAACATGACCCTGCCGGAAGTCCAAACCCTGCTAGACGGCATCACGGTGGGCGGACACAAACTTTCCGATCAGCAAATCACCCTCAACCAAGGCAACGCATGGCGGCTACTGTTTAGCTGGCTCGAACGCGGCGAATTCACCGTTTCCGCCGAAAAAGCCTGCGCACTCCACGCCGCCGCGGGTAAAGAAGAAGCCCTAGAATGGGGACGTTTCCGCTCCGGTGGCGTATTCATCGCAGGAACAGACTACATGCCGCCACCCGTCGCCGAATTGCCCGCCCGTTTCGAGGCAATGATTGCCGACCTTGCGCACATCGACGACATTTACGACCAAGCCATCCACCTCTTCCTGACAATGGCGCGTTGCCAATTTTTCTACGACGTGAACAAGCGTATGGGGCGTTTCATGATGAACGGGCATCTGCTCCAGCACGGCTACCCCGCGATCAACCTACCCGCCAAACGCCAATTGGAATTCAACACGTTGATGCTAGCGTTTTATAGTTCAGGGGATGAAACCGCGATGAATGCGTTTATGCGTTCGTGCATGGATGAGCGGGTAATCCGCATTATGCTGGAAAAATAAATACCCCCGCTATTGAGTCGGGGGTTAGAGGAGTCGAAGCATAGTCAGGCAATTTATTGTTATTAAACTCAATGCTTATGCAAGCGTTCAATCATTTTTTCGATTAAGGACGCTAAAAAGTTGCGCGAATCGCCACCATATTTCTGTTTAGAATCCAGAGTACGCTGTAAAGGACGTACCGGCTCAAAAGTAGTGGTGAGTTCGTAGGGTTCGCTGGTTTCCCCCGCCTGTTGCATCGCCAGTGCCAGCTCATTCACATGCAGGACAAAATCAGCGGGAATGTGGCAACGGCGCTTGTTTTCTATAGCCTCGGCAAGCTCAGCAACCCCTCTGAAAAAATCCATAAATACCAGCTCTCGCTTACTCAACATTTTTACGAGTAAGCCCAACATCCCACGCTCTTTATTTTTAAATTCCCGAATACGGTCTGGATATTGCGAAATGGGTTCGGTAACCAGTTTTTGTTGCTTACCGCCTACGCCAAAAATCCACTTCAGCAAATTGCTTCCGCGCACACTGCGCAATTTGCGGGCATTCAGGCTCAACTGGGAAAATCGCTCAAGATAAACCGGCGTTGCGTAGTGCCAACACTCATTGGCGGTTAACACACCTTCATCGCCGACAATTTGAATGCGGTGATCATAAGTACCAACGATGCTGCAAGTCAGGCGTGCCACGACACCGGATTCAAATACGATACACGCAATGGCGAGATCAGGGGTATTGGCCGGGTTCAGCGGTAAGTCGGTTTTATCGGGAACAACACAGGAAGAAAAACCGCTGATGCTCTGCGCTGGCCCGAAAATCGAGCAGATCCAAGTGAGGTAGTACCCAGAGTGTTCAAGGGTGCAACCTGTTTCATACTCGTTTAAATAAGGCCAGCGAATGCCACGGGCGTTCTTCCAATTCTCTGGTTTCATGCGGTAAATGGGGTTGTCGTCGAGTTCGGCATACACAATACGCGGCTTACCAACCGCGCCGTCTTCTACCGCTTTCCACAGGGTTTGCGCTGTTTCACTCAATACGCTGCAAGGTGCGCCCGATACCATCAGCCCTTTTTCTTCCGCCAAAGCAAGCACTTCGCGAGCTTCGTCCAGATTCATGCCCAGCGGCTTTTCACAATACAGGTGCTTACCCGCATTCAGCGCCATCATATTCACGCGATGATGATTTTTCGGCTCGGTCAGATTGACAACAATCTGTACCTCCGGGTCAGCCATGAGTGCTTCCGTTGAGTCGTATACTCTGGTTTTGTAGTGATTGGCCAGAATATCGGCACGCTCGCGCTGCAAATCTGCAACGCCCAACAGGGTTAAATTAGCGTGATAATGCAGTGTCTCCATGTAGGGGTCTGCTACGTAACCACAACCAACGATGGCAATGTTCAATGTTTTTCTCCGATGGAAGTAGTTGTAAAGCTAAGTACGACCAAAGAAGCTTAGTACATAAACCCGTAAAATGAGTGAAATGATGTTGACTCTACTGGGCAAGCAAACGATCAACAATTTCCATAACGGCGACACTGTCTGACAGCGGCATGATGGCACTTTCGAGCTTGCCACCCTGCACACACTGGCGGACTTCTTCAGCTTGGTAGTGATAAGCATTGCCTGAATAAAGCGCATTCACTTTTTTGCCTGCTTTTGCCGTTAACAGTGGCAATAAGTGCTGATGGAGTTGGTGCAATGCCCCCGATTCCCTAATGTGGTCTTTTTTACTGGGAGCCTGTGCAGGGGCACGCGCCATGGCATGTGAAGAAAAAACCCTCAAACGGGAAGGACGATAAATCGGGGCATCCAACTCAATACGGGCTTTGCTACCGGAAACACTCAGGTTATTGGGCAGGTCAGCAATAAGGCTGACACTGAACTGGGCAGTGGTTTTACCTTGCCAGCCGAGGGTAATGGCGGCCTGCTCATCTACCCCTCCCTCTGCACGGCGGAGTACGCCACTCACGTAATCCGGCTTGCCCAACAAATACACAGCCAAAGAAATGGGGTAAACACCACGATCCAGCAGTGCGCCGCCGCCCATGGCTTTATTAAATAAATGATTGGATTCTGAAGGCACTTCCTGAATGCCAAAACTGCCATTTAACAGGCGTATTTCACCCAACTCGCCAGCATCCACCATGTCTTTGAGCTTTTGAACAGCCGGGTTAAAGCGCGTCCACATCGCTTCCATACAAAAAACACCGTTTGCCTGCGCCGCTGCGCGGATCGCTTGCGCTTCGGCTGCATTCATCGCAAAGGGTTTTTCAACCAGCACGGCTTTTGAAGCGGCAATGCACATAAGCGCCTGCAACTTATGTACGTTGGGAGGCGTCGCGATGTAAATTGCATCGACGTTTTCGAGACAGGCAATTTCTGCGTAACTGCCACAGGTAGCATCCACCTTTAAGCCTGCGGCAAACGCTTTAGCTTTCTCTTGAGACCGGGAAGCGACCGCCACGACCTCGTGATTACCCAGTGCTTTAAGGCCCAAGGCAAACTTGCCTGCAACAAAACCTGTACCAAAAATTCCCCAGCGAAACTTGCCCACCTGTTTTCATCCTTCAATATATGATTGGGTATAGCCGCGCAAAATACCATGTTTTATCTGGAAAAATAAATACCCCCGCTTTTGACGGCGGGGGTTAGAGGAGTCGAAGCATGGTCAGGCAATTTATTGTTATTAATGTTTAAGCCTGCTCTCTGCCTCTTGGGGCTTGCTGATAAATTCTTTTTGCTGTTACGCTGTTCTGACTGAAAGTCATATTGCAACCGCTGTGCCAACGTTGGCGATCATGATTAAGTGATTGATAATCATAGGGTTGATCATTCTTAATGGGAACGGATGACGGCATTGGCATAGCAATGCTGTCAGAAAACGACAGGGGCGTGTCACTGCATGACAAGGATGACAGAACCTAAATCCCTCATAAGCGTCTAAACTCACGCTATACCACCCACCGAGGACATCCCATGAAAATGCCATCCACCCGCCACCGCTGGAGCAGACAACTAATGCTGGGGGGCATCGCACTATTATTGCCATTGCCGCTACTCAGCGCCCCGACTACGCCCGCTAGTGAGGTCAAAGTATTCAAAGACTGGGCAGTTGCCTGCAACAATATCCGCGCTTGTGAAGCCACCTCCTTCATGGTTCAGGATGATGGTTCCAATGAAATGGGTGCGCTGCTGCGGCTGGAACGTGGCGGGAAACCGGGCGATGCCCCCGCTTTCAGCCTGCGTCTGGGGTATGAGGCACTGCCCAGCAATCTGGCAGGCAAGCCAATCGTATTGCGGGCGGGCGGCAAATCGCTGGCACTGGGCAAACTGAGCAGCACCCAACAGCAAGAAGCCAGCATCGTGATTCCGCCTGAAAAAAACACCGCGCTGCTGGCAATGTTGGTCAAACCCGCCCTGCTGGAGATTGTGATCGGCTCAAGCACCCGCCGCGCCACACTCAGCGGCCTTGCTGCCAGCCTGTTGTACATGGATGCGCAACAAAAGCGCCTGAACACCACCACCGCCCTGATCCGCACCGGCCGCAAAACCATGAGCGCCATGCCACCTGCCACCCCGAAGCTAACCGCAGCCCTGCCACCTAAGGGGATGAAAGCGCCCGCCGGTCTAAGCGGCAAGGTACGCACGCTAATGGCGGGCAGCCTGACGGACTGCGAAGCCGATGAAGGTGATTACAAACCCAGCAAAAACGACTTCGCCGAACCGTTGGATGCCAAGCATTATCTGGTCGGCATCACCTGTTTCAGCGGTGCGTACAACCAGATGAGCAATATGTTTGTGGTAACCAAAGCGTCTGCGGCATCCGCCAAACCACAAACCACCCCCGCCAAATTGGCATTACATGACGCAGGGGATTCGCAACTGGTCAATGCGTCATTTGACCCCAAAACCGGGATGCTGTCTGAATACAATAAAGGTCGGGGTCTGGGGGATTGCGGTTCATTCACCGAATGGGTGTGGACAGGCAAGCAATTCGCCGCAGTCACTTATGACGATATGCCCGAATGCCGTGGGGTAATTGATTACCTGAATCTGTGGACAGCAAAAGTCACCAAACCCGTTCTGACAAGGAGTAAGCCATGATCCGTTTTACCAGCCCCGCTTCCGCCAGCGTTTCCATGTTTGAAAAAGACGCGAAAACATTCATCCGCCTAATGGGGCACAGCGGCACTATCCCCAGCGCCATTCGCGGCGAAGATGTGGCGGCTGCCCTGCAACAACTAGAAGCAGCTTTGCAAGCCCAAGAACCCCCGCCACCACCTGAGCCTGATGCGGAGGAAAAGGCCGTCAGCATCAACGTCCGCGCTTACCCGCTGATCCAATTGCTGAAAGCGGCGGCTACCAAACA
Source organism: uncultured Gammaproteobacteria bacterium (assembly GCA_963818325.1). GTDB lineage: Bacteria > Pseudomonadota > Gammaproteobacteria > Thiotrichales > Thiotrichaceae > Thiothrix. The sequence goes on from CAWFRV010000008.1 coordinate 54,447, forward strand.
GAAAATCGTGATGTGGGAACAAGACCGCTCGTTTTTCTAATCCCGTTAGACATTGCTCTTTGCATTTAATTGAGTAATATTGCTCAATATACTGAGTAATATTGAGAGCCATATGTACCAACGCCCCCAACTGAGCCTTCTCACCAGCCGCTTACAACAACCCCGCCACTTCCTGCAAGTGCTTGCCGGGCCACGCCAAGTCGGTAAAACCACGCTGGCACGTCAGGCAATGACCGCATTTGCAGGCAAAACACACTACGCCAGTGCCGATTTACCCGCCGCCCCCGATGCACTGTGGATTGTAGCAGCAATGGCAGTTGGCAAGGATTATGGCTACCCAACAACCCACCCTGTTAGTGTTGGACGAGGTGCAAAAAATCCCGCGCTGGTCAGAAACCGTCAAAATGCTCTGGGATGAGGACAGCTACCCGCCAAACCAACCTGCATGTGGTGCTATTGGGGTCTGCCCAATTCCTGATGCAACAGGGCTTGGGTGAAAGTCTGACTGGGCGGTTTGAACTCATCCGCGTTCCGCACTGGTCGTTTAGCGAAATGCAGGCTGCATTCGGGTGGGATGTGGAACGCTTCATCTATTTTGGCGGCTATCCGGGGGCTGCGGTGTTGAGCGATGACGAATTCCGCTGGCGCAGTTACGTGCTGGACGCGATCATCGAGCCGACCCTTTCCCGCGACGTGCTGCAACTGGCGCGTATCGACAAGCCTGCACTATTGCGCCGCTTGTTCGTACTGGGGTGCAACTATTCCGGGCAGATCCTTTCCTATCAGAAAATGATCGGGCAGCTACAGGAGGCGGGTAACACCACCACACTGGCGCACTACCTGACGCTGCTGAACGGTGCATGGATGCTGGCGGGGCTGGATAAATTTGCGGGCGATCTTGCCCGTAGCCGTGCTTCCAGCCCTAAATTACTGGTGCTGAATACCGCTTTGCTCACCGCCCAGCACAGCTTTGATTACCCCGGTGCAAGACAGGATGGTGAGCAATGGGGAAGGCTGGTGGAATCGGCAGTGGGCGCGTACCTTTACAACGCTTTGCCCCACAATATGAGCCTGAGCTATTGGCGGGAAGGCAATGCGGAGGTGGATTTTGTCATCCAACACGGGACGCGCCTGCTGGCGATTGAAGTCAAAAGTGGGCGCAACAAAGGTGTGCTGACAGGATTGGCAACCTTTGCCAAGCAGTTCCCCCACGTCACCAAGCTGGTGGTGGGGACTGGCGGCATTCCACTGGATATATTCTTGGCAACGCCCGTGCAGGCGTGGTTCAGCCCCCCGCCGTAGCGTCTGTCGAGACTGGGGGGGAAACCATTCATCCCTTTTTTTAATACGCCAAAGTATCTGATCAGCGGATAAAACACAGTTATCCATTGTTGGCAATCTTTCTTTACATAGCTTTTTTATGCTGTAGGCATGACAACCGCAAAGGATGTCCATGCCATTGATTTTCAACGCATGGGCGTCCTTGCCAACCATAGACAAGGGTAACGACCATGCTAAGAAATATCCTGCCAAGCCTACTTTTATCCTGTATGGCTTCTGCTGCTGTGGCAACCACGGCATCGGCTCCACTGCCAGCGCAGCCTGTCACCAAGACAGACCAGATCATCGTCAAGCTGAAGCCTTCCACGCGGGCAAGCGGGGTTTCCACCCAACGGATGGCAGTACAGGGCGCGGTGGATGCCGTGGGTCTTGGCATCCACGCCACTTACAAACGGGCGATGGCAAATGGTAGCCATGTCATCCAGCTACCCGCCGCCATGACCTTGCAGGAAGCCAGCGATTACGCCACCCTCCTGCGTGCTGACCCGGCGGTTGAATACGCCGAACCTGACCAGTTGATGTTCCCGACCACCGATGTCAGCCCCAATGACACCGCCTTTGCCAGCCAGTGGAATTATGCCCCACCTTACCTGTATCCGGGTTCTGCCAACCTGCCAGCCACTTGGGGGGAAACCACCGGTTCTAGCAACGTGGTGGTGGCAGTGATCGACACCGGGGTACTCAACCACCGTGACCTTGCCCCGCGCTTGACCGGCGGCACGGCGACATTGGCAGGCTATGATTTCGTCAGCCGCGCCTTCATGGGCAATGATGGGGATGGGCGTGACAGTGACCCTTCCGACACTGGCGACTGGATCAGCAGCGACGATGCCGCCACCCCCGACTTTACGGGTTGCAGCATCCACAACAGCTCATGGCATGGCACGCACGTGGCAGGCACGATTGGCGCTGTCAGCAACAATGCTTACGGAGTAGCCGGTGTTGACTGGAATGCCCGCCTGATAGTCGCCCGGACGATGGGCAAATGCGGCGGTTACCTATCCGACATTAGCGACGCCATCCGCTGGTCAGCCGGGGAAACCGTCAATGGCGTCACCAACCCCACCCCCGCCCACGTCATCAACATGAGTCTGGGCGGCAGCGGCGCTTGCGGCGTGACTTATCAGGATGCCATCAATGCCGCCACCGCACGCGGGGCAGTGGTGGTAGCAGCCGCAGGCAATGACAATGCTGATGTCAGCAACCACCGCCCCGCCAACTGCCAAAACGTCATTGCGGTGACCGCGCTGGCACAAAACGGCAGCAAGGCAAACTTTGCCAACACTGGCAGCCTAGTGGACATTGGCGCACCGGGGGTCAGCATCCTGTCAACACTGGATGGCGGCAAAACCAGCCCACTGCATGACAATACCTACGCCGCTTATTCGGGAAGCAGCATGGCTGCCCCGCATGTTTCCGGCGTGCTGGCCTTGATGCTGGCAGCCAACAGCCATTTGACCGATGGCAGCATCCCACCCGCCGCCCGCCCCAGCTTGCTGGAACAGAAACTCAAAGCCGCCACCCGCAGCTTTGCCAGCGGTACGGGCAACGATTGCACTACCGCAACCTGTGGTACCGGGGCGCTGGATGCTTACCGTGCGGTCATGGCGGTCAAAACCCCACCGGTTGCCAATGCCGGGGCAAACCAAAGCGTCCTGCCCGGTGCTGGCGTCACCCTGCAGGGCAATGGTAGCGACAGCACCCCCGGCGGCGGCATCAGCCAATACCGTTGGGAACAAACTGCCGGAACCCCCGTCACCCTGACGGACAGGGCATTCTGCCACCCCAGTGTTCGTCGCACCTGCCGCCGCCGGAACCCTCGCCTTCCGCCTGACTGTCACCAACAATGTGGGGCTAAGCAGCAGCAGTTACACCAACGTCAGCAGTTGCAGCGCCGCAAACCAGCACTTGTGCCCCAAGCAACTTGGCACTGGGTGGCAACGCCACGGGGCAATGGAACCGCGAGTGCGCCTCCACCCACCGCAGCAGCACCCACCGCGCCCGCTATTACACCTTCACCCTGGACACGGCTGCCACGGTTACCGCCAACCTGACCTCCACCCAACAGGACGCTTACCTGTACCTGCTTCAGGGCAACGGCAAAGACGGTGCTATCCTCAGCCAAAATGATGACAGCAACGCTTCCACCAATTCCCAGATCGTGTATGCCCTGCCAGCAGGAACCTATACGCTGGAAGCCACCACCTACTATGCGGAACGCGACGGTGAATTCTCAATCAATGTATCCGCAGCAGTGGCGAAACCGCCTGCCACCTGCACCACCAACAGGCTTACCTTGGGGCAAGCGGCTACCGGGCAATGGGACAGCAATTGCACCGCCACCCACCGGGGTGCGGCCTATTACGCGGCTTACTACACCTTCACCCTGAGTGCTGCGGCAGATGTCAGCATCGGGCTGAATTCCAGCCAACAAGATACCTACTTGTACCTGTTGGAAGGTGAAGGCAAGCAAGGCAATGTGTTGGCATTCAATGATGACAGCGCAGGGCGTCACCAACTCGCGGATCGTGCGCAGCCTGCCAGCGGGAACCTACACGCTGGAAGCCACCACTTACCATACGGCACGCACTGGAGCATTCTCGATCAACGTGGCGGTACAAAATGCCGTTGCCACCTGCACCCCAGCCAACTTAACCATCGGGCAAAACGCCATCGGGCAATGGGCAAGCAACTGTGTATCCACCCACCGGGGCAGTACCTATTATGCGGCTTATTACAGCTTTAGCTTGGCAGCCCCAGCAGAGGTCAGCATTAATCTGGATTCCAGCCAGCAGGATGCTTACCTGTATTTACTGGCGGGCAATGGCGCACAGGGCAGCGTGGTGGCATTCAATGATGACAGCAACGGCGGCAGCGACTCGCAGATTACCCGTAGCCTCGCGGCGGGGACTTATACGCTGGAAGCCACCACCTATCTGGCGGCACGTGCCGGGGCATTTAGCATCCGGGTGCGTTGAGATTGGCTATCTGTCACCCACAGCAAAAAGGCTCCCGAAGGAGCCTTTTTGTTTTTTGCGGACTTGCGCCGAAACTCAGTGACCGCGTAGCTTACCGATCCGGTGCAGCATTTCGATCTGCGCCTTCGCCGACTTCCAGCTCAGTCTGGATCGCCTCATAGTCGAGGTCTTCCGGGTCTTTGCCTTGCAGCGCGTCCTGGGCTTGCTTCATCGCTTCGCGGGCGGCGGCCTCATCGAGGTCTTCCGCACGCATCCCGGTGTCAGCCAATACTGTCACCACATGCGGCTGAACTTCCAGTACACCACCGGAGACGAACAGCGATGCCATCGCGCCTTCGGTGGTTTTGTACTGCAATTCGCCTGCACGCAGCTTGGAAATCAACTGCGAGTGACGCGGCATAATGCCTAAGTCACCCATAATGCCCGGTGCAATCACTTCTTCGACTGTGCCGGAGAACAATGCTTGTTCTGCCGTCACTACGTCCAAATGAAATGTCATCGCCATGATGCCCCCTTAGAGCTTCGTAGCTTTTTCAACAACTTCGTCGATGCCGCCGACCATGTAGAACGCTTGTTCTGGCAGGTGGTCGTATTCACCGTTGAGGATCGCTTTGAAGCTGCTCAAGGTTTCTTTCAGGGTAACGTATTTACCCGGTGAACCCGTGAACACTTCCGCTACGAAGAACGGCTGGGACAGGAAGCGTTGGATACGACGCGCACGACCGACGACTTGTTTGTCTTCGTCAGAGAGTTCGTCCATACCCAAGATCGCGATGATGTCCTTGAGTTCTTTGTAACGTTGCAGGATACCTTGCACGCCACGCGCTACGCTGTAGTGTTCTTGACCAACAACCAGCGGGTCAAGCTGACGCGAGGTGGAGTCAAGTGGGTCTACCGCAGGGTAAATACCCAGTTCCGCGATGTTACGTGACAATACCAGTGTCGCATCCAAGTGGGCGAAGGTGGTTGCTGGGGATGGGTCAGTCAAGTCATCCGCAGGTACGTAAACCGCCTGGAAGGAAGTGATCGAGCCAGTTTTGGTGGAAGTGATACGCTCTTGCAGTGCGCCCATTTCTTCCGCCAATGTTGGCTGATAACCTACCGCAGATGGCATACGACCCAACAGTGCTGATACTTCCGTACCCGCCAGGGTGTAACGGTAGATGTTGTCAACGAACATCAGAACGTCACGGCCTTCGTCACGGAAGTGTTCCGCCATGGTCAGACCAGTCAACGCAACGCGCAGACGGTTGCCGGGTGGTTCATTCATCTGACCGTAAACCAGTGCTACCTTGTCGATAACGCCGCCTTCTGTCATTTCGTGGTAGAAGTCGTTCCCTTCACGAGTACGTTCACCAACACCCGCGAATACAGACAGACCACTGTGCTGTTTTGCGATGTTGTTGATCAACTCCATCAGGGTTACGGTTTTACCTACACCCGCACCACCGAACAGACCGATTTTACCACCCTTGGCGATAGGCATGATCAGGTCGATAACCTTGATGCCAGTTTCCAGAATGTCGATACCGGATGACAATTCATCATACGCAGGAGGCGCACGGTGGATTGGCATTTTCTTGTCGTGAACGATGTCGCCAGCGTTATCAATCGCTTCGCCCAATACGTTCATCACGCGCCCCAATGTCCCTGTTCCGACGGGAACAGAAATCGGTGCACCTGTATTCACCACTTGCATACCGCGCTTTACGCCGTCAGACGTACCCATCGCGATAGTGCGTACAATGCCGTCGCCCAACTGCTGCTGGACTTCCAAGGTCAGACCTTGGTCGGCTACTGTTAACGCATCGTAGACCGCTGGCACAGCAGTGCGTGGGAATTCCACGTCAACAACCGCGCCGATGACTTGAACGATGTTTCCAGTACTCATTATTCAGTACCTCACTAAAATTTAAAATCCGTAACAGCCTTAGACCGCTGAAGCACCCGCAACAATCTCGGAAATTTCCTGAGTGATTGCCGCTTGACGCGCCTTGTTGTAGATCAGCTTCAAATCATCAATCATGGTTCCGGCATTGTCGGAGGCGCTCTTCATTGCGACCATCCGCGCTGCCATTTCACAAGCCACGTTTTCAACCGCGCCTTGGTAAATGAGTGATTCAATGTAACGCTGCATCAACGCATCAATGACTTCTTTCGACTCAGGTTCGTAGATGTAGTCCCAATGGTGCTTGATTGAATCCGTCGCAGATGCCACCAGCGGGATGAGCTGAGTCACCTGCGGTTTTTGCGTCATGCTGTTGACGAATTCATTCTCGACCAAGAAAAGGCGATCAATCCGGCCTTCCTCGTAAGCATCCAACATTACCTTGACCGTACCGACCATATCCGCCACTTTTGGGGCATCGCCCATGTGGGTTTTCTGGGCGACAATCCCGTAACGGCGGAACGCAGCAGAAGCCTTAGCACCGAAGACGCAGATGTCGACTTCGACATCCTGCTTTTTCCACTCGGCAATACTACGCAACGCTTGCTTGAACAAGTTGACGTTCAAACCACCACACAAGCCCCGATCAGAGGACATGATGATGTAGCCAACCCGTTTCACGGTTTCGCGTGTCTGGGTATAAGGGTGTTGGTATTCAAGATGACCATGTGCCAAGTGACCAACCACTTGACGCATTTTTTCAGCATAGGGGCGGCTGGCTTTCATCCGGTCTTGCGCACGGCGCATTTTGGATGCAGCAACCATCTCCATTGCTTTGGTGATCTTCTTGGTATTACTAATGCTCTTGATCTGGCTTAGTATTTCTTTACCACCTGCCATAGGAATAACCTCCCATTACCAAGTGTTTTTCGACTTGAAAGTTTCCAGTGCTTTTTTCATCGCACTTTCAATCTCGCCGTTGAAATCACCTTTTTCGTTGATCTTGTCCAACAGAGCCTTCTCAGAAGAACGCAGGTAGCTCAGCATTGCTGCTTCAAAATCCACGATTTTCTTCGCGTCCACGTCATCGAGGAAACCCTCGTTGGCGGCGTACAGGGAGAAAGCCATTTCTGCTACGGACAGCGGAGAGAATTGCGGCTGTTTCATCAGTTCAGTAACACGTTGACCACGCGCCAAAGACTTACGAGTGCCTTCGTCGAGGTCAGATGCGAACTGTGAGAACGCTGCCAATTCACGGTACTGCGCCAGTGCCAAACGCACACCACCACCGAGTTTCTTGATGATCTTGGTTTGTGCAGCACCACCTACGCGGGATACTGACAGACCTGCGTTGATCGCAGGACGGATGCCCGCGTTGAACAGGTCGCTTTCCAAGAAGATCTGACCGTCAGTGATCGAGATAACGTTGGTCGGAACGAAGGCAGAAACGTCACCACCTTGGGTTTCGATGATTGGCAGTGCGGTCAATGAACCGGTTTGGCCTTTCACTTCACCTTTAGTGAATTCTTCAACGTATTCTTTGTTAACGCGGGAAGCACGTTCCAGCAAACGGGAATGCAGATAGAAAACGTCCCCTGGATACGCTTCACGACCCGGTGGGCGGCGCAGCAACAGGGAAACTTGACGGTAAGCCCAAGCTTGCTTGGTCAAATCGTCGTATACGATCAGGGCGTCTTCGCCACGGTCACGGAAGTATTCACCCATGGTGCAACCCGCGTAAGGCGCAAGGTATTGCATGGAAGCTGGGTCAGCCGCAGTAGCCGCAACGACAACGGTGTATTCCAGTGCGCCGTACTCTTCGAGTTTGCGTACTACGTTAGCAACGGATGACGCTTTCTGACCAATCGCGACGTAAACGCATTTTACGTTTTTGCCTTTTTGGTTGATGATTGCGTCAACAGCTACCGCTGTTTTACCGGTTTGGCGGTCGCCGATGATCAGTTCGCGTTGACCGCGACCGATGGGAACCATTGCGTCGAGTGCTTTCACACCGGTTTGCAGCGGTTGGTCAACCGATTTACGTTCGATAACGCCCGGTGCTACACGCTCAATTGGCGCGAAACCGTCGTTGTCAACAGGGCCTTTACCGTCAATCGGGTTGCCCAGTGCGTCAACAACGCGACCCAGCAAACCACGACCGTGGGGTACTTCTAAGATACGACCAGTACATTTTACAGTGTCGCCTTCAGTGATACTTTTGTAATCACCAAGGACAACCGCACCGACGGAGTCACGTTCTAGGTTCAAAGCCAGACCGTAAGAACCGTTGGAGAATTCGATCATCTCGCCGGACATTACATCGCCAAGCCCGTGAAGGCGGACGATACCATCCGTAACGGAGACAACCGTACCCTCAGTGCGAGCTTCAGCACCAGACTCAAAGCTGCTGATGCGCTTTTTGATCAGGTCACTGATTTCAGTTGGGTTAAGTTGCATATGCTATTCCTCAATTATCGGCTGGGCTTAACGCGCCAACGCCGCCTTCATATCTTTCAGCCTGCTTTGGATTGAGCCGTCAATCACCAAGTCACCTGCGCGAATAATTGCGCCACCCATCAGGGCTGGGTCAACTTTAGTGACGAGCTTAATCTCACGTCCCAAGCGTTTTTGGAGTGCCGCAGCAATGGTCTGCTGCTGGTCATCGCTCATTTCCTGTGCAGAAATAATTTCCGCTTCAATGGCACCTTCCGCTTCCGCCTTCATTTGTTCAAAGAGGGTGGAAATTTCAGGTAACAACGAAAAACGGTCATTCTCTGCCAGTGCCTTGAGCAGATTGCGGCCTTGATCGTCGAGTGCATCGCCTGCAATCTCGCCGAATACTGTCGCTTTCTGTTCTTTGGTCATGCGAGGATGAGCCAACAAGGCAGATGAACCTTCAGCCGCGACCACCGCAGACATGGCTGCCAGTTGCGCTGACCACTGGGGCAGCTTCCCGGCTTCCTGCGCCATCTCAAACACCGCACGGGCGTAAGGACGAGCAGCGGTTGTCAAATCAGACATGGTTCACCACCTTAAATTTGCGCAGCCAGTTCATCCAATGCTTTCGCGTGAGCTTTGGCATCAATTTCCTTACCAAGAATTTTCTCCGCACCTGCCACTGCTAACGCAGAGACTTGGGTACGCAGCGTTTCACGTGCACGTGAAACTTCCTGTTCGATGTCTGCTTGAGCTGCGATTTTCACGCGGCCTGCTTCTTCGACAGCAGCATTCTTAGCTTCGTCAACGATTTCCGCTGCACGCTTTTGGCCTTGTGCAACGATTTCGGCCGCTTCGGCTTTGGCTTTTTTCAGCTCATCCAATGCGTGCTTGCGAGCCAATTCTTCTTCGTGCTTGCCTTTTTCGGCAGCGGCAAGACCATCGGCGATACGCGCCTTACGGTCTTCCAGCACTTTCAGCATCGGTTCCCACAGTACGCTCTTGACGAACCAGACCAAGATCGAAAAAACGATCATCTGACCAATCAGGGTTGCAGTTACGTTCATGTTAACCTCCGAATGTTAGTAACAACGTTTAACAATCGGGGAATTAACCAGCGCCCAGTGCTGCTTTAGCTGCGCCGATGAACGGGTTAGCAAAGATGAACCACATGGAGATACCCAGAACGATCATTGGGAATGCTTCCATCAAACCGCCAGTGAACAGCATTTGACCTGTCAGTTGCGCACGCATTTCAGGTTGGCGAGCGATGCCTTCGATAAATTTAGAACAGATCATACCCCAGCCCAGTGCTGAACCCAGACCAGCAGCCGCCAGGATAATGCCAACGCCTACAGCAGTGTAGGAATAGATCATTGCAATTGCTTGTGCATCCATCGTGAAATCTCCAGAAAAGTTAAAAATCAAAAAATAAAAACGAAAAATGTGTTACCGACGTGCGGTTAATGGTCTTCGCCGCTCTGGCTCGCCAATCCTAGGTACACGATGGTCAGCAGCATAAAGATGAATGCTTGCAACGGCACAACCAGCATGTGGAAAATCGCCCAGAGTGAACCCAACGCAATCTGTGCAGGCATCGCCCAAACGGAGAACGCCAACAGCGCAATCAACAGGAACAGCAGTTCACCCGCAAACATGTTTCCGAACAAACGAAGGCCGAGACTGACAGGTTTTGCCACCTCTTCAATCGCTGTCATGATGATATTGACCGGCATCAGGTAAGGGCCAAATGGGTGGAACAAGAATTGCTTGATGTAACCAACCAAGCCTTTGTGCTTGATGTTGTAGAAGATGATCAGTGCAAACACGGACAGTGCTAAGGCAAACGTGGTGTCCAAGTTGGTAGTTGGTACAACTTTCAGGTAAACATGGTGTGGATCAGCCCCGAACAGGCTAGCAACACCGCCCGCCAGTGCTGGCAACAAGTCGGCTGGTAAGAAGTCCATTGAGTTCATCAACAGAACCCACATAAAGATAGTGATCGCCAAAGGCCCGATCAGACTGTCAGCATTCGGGAAAATGTCTTTCACTTGCTGGTTGACGAACTCAACGATGGTTTCCGCGACGTTTTGCGCCCCGGTAGGCTTATCAGGATTGAGATTTTTGCCGATTTTCCAAGCAAAGAAAGCAAGCAAACCTGCGAGTAACACACTAAACAACAGAACATCGACGTGAACGACGCTGAAGTCAATAATCTTGACTTGCTCACCGTGTTCAACGCCAACGCTCCAGTTGGTCAGATGGTGCTGGATGTACTCAACAGGATTTGATATTGCTGGCGCATTTGATTCGCTCACAATTCACTCCGTACACAAAGTTAAAAAATCTCGTGCTGGCATCACCCGACTTGGCGGGTTCCCATCAGCATGTAAGCCAGTTGCGACACCATAAACGTGCCTAACAAAGGAACAGGGGATAACTTCAAGTAGCCCAAACCGAACCCTAACGCAACTAACACAAATACAAATCGTTGTACGACACCAAAATACAAAGCATTCACGCTTTGCTGTGGACTGGTTTTCGCTATCTCTCCCGCCTGCGCAACGCGCCGCGACAGCAACAATGTGTTCGCAAGTGCAATCGCACCGCCATACAAGGCAGGCAACAATGCTGGTTCACCCTGATAGAAAAACGACACCGCTACACCCGCCAGCATCAGGATGAATTGAATTATAAGTATGCTTCGCATCTGCTCCTCTGGAGAAGGTCTAATCACCACCTGCTCTCGCCTAAATCCCGATGGAGTATAAATATATACTAATATACGGTCAACCACTGGGGGTGACCCTGACCCATTAGGAAACAGGGTGGCATTATATATCCCTTTTGGTATATCCCGCCACAACAAAATGCCTTAATATTTTGCCTATGTAAAGCTGAAAAATGACAGATTTTGTTCTGAGGAGGAATTGATGCATCTAAACCGACTATTCACGGCTACGTTACTGTCATGGGTGCTACTGTTGACCGCATCCAGCCAAACAGCCGCAGCCGAGGGAAACGTGCAAGATGCTTATGATTTTCAGGCTTACAGCAGGAAATGCGTGACAAAAAGCTACCGCTGTTACTGGCATTCCGTGCTGATTACTGCGGATTCTGCAAGCGATTGGAAGCCGAATACCTTGAACCGATGTTAAGCAGTGGCAAGTACGATGCACGTATCCTGATCCGCCGTTTTAGCTTGGGCAGTGACCAGACCCATTACCGATTTCAACGGTGACAAGCTGGATGCGGATGCATTTGCGGTGCGGCACAAGGCATCCCTCACACCGACACTGGTGTTTCTGAATGCAGAAGGGGAAGAAGTGGCAGAACCTTTGCTAGGCTACAACAGCCCTGATTTTTATGGCGCTTATCTGGAGCAAGCCATCGACACAGCACATAAGGCCGTGCAAACAAAAAAATAGGGGCGTGATGGCATTACGCCTCCACGCCCCTCAAGACAGGAAAAATTAACAGCAAATTAACGGTTACGCACGAAGCGGCGGACTTCTGCCAAATGACGGCGGCTCACTTCCAGTTGGTCCTTGACGTTATCCAGCACAATTTGGGTGCGCCCGACAGATGATTTGGACAAACCCGCGATAGCCGTCTTGGATACCAGTGCATTGCGGTGAATGCGGATGAAACGGTCAGCCAAATCGGTTTCCAGCGATTTCAGTGATTCTTCAATGATGACTTCGCCCTTTTTGTGGCGCACTGTCACGTACTTCTGGTCGGCTTGGAAGTACACCACATCTTCAATCGGGATCAATTCAAGGTTGCCCCGCATCCGCGCACAAATGTGCTTACGTGACAGCATATTGCTTCTGCCATCACGGTTTTCCAGCGCCTCCATGCGTTGGGCACGGTTCAGTGAACGGGCTTGTTCCAGACTTTGTAATAATTGTTCTTGTCTAATAGGCTTCATAAGATACCCTGTTGCTTTTGTTGAAAAGGCTTCTAAAGCATATTCACCATACGCTGTGGTGAATATGACGGCTGGTGGGCTATCCATGCCCGAAATGTGCCGAGCGGCTTCCAACCCATCCATACCGGGCATGGAAATATCCATGAGCACGATGTCGGGCTGATAACGTTCGGTCATCATCACTGCATCCACCCCGTTTTCGGCTTCTGCACAAACTCCGTAATCGACTTGGCTTGCCAGCAAACCCTTGATGCGGGCGCGGGCATATTCCTCATCGTCAACGATTAAAATTTTCAATGTCATAATTCTTCTACTCCTTGGGGATGGAAAACGAGACCCGGTATTGTTGTACGTTCTTCTGGATTTTCAGGTTGGCGCGGTCGCCATAGGCAAGATGCAAGCGGTTCACCATATTTTCTTGGGCAATGTGGTTGCCTTTGGTATGGGTACTCATGCCTGATGGAGGCAACGGATTGGTGACACAAACATCCAGCCGATCACCTGCGTCATACAGGCTAACCGTCAACAAACCACCATCCTGGCGCGGCTGAATACCGTGGTAGACACGCATTTTCGACCAATGGCTGCAACAGGAAGGGCGGAATATCCATATCCAGCGGCAAGCTGTTCTGATCCATATCCAGCTTGACGTGCAAACGTTTTTCACCCAACCGCAAGCCTTCCATACGCAAGTACGCAAGGGTTAGGTCTAAGCTCCTCTTTCAGCTTGATCCGAGACCGTTTATCGAGTGTAAGGCGCATAATATCGGCCAAATCCAGCAAGGCATCTTCAGCTTTATTGGCGTCGATATGCACCAAATGTGCAATGGTATTCAGACTATTGAACAGAAAATGCGGACGCATACGCGCTTGCAGCGCATCGTACTTAGCAGCCGAGTCCGCCTCGACCGTTTCTTCCCACTGCCCATGAATATAAAAATACCGCAACAACACCACGGTAATCGCCAGACTAATCACCAGATTCTTGAACGATGAACAAAGCACTCATCAGCATCATCGCCCACCACCTCACCACCCGACATCAACAAGCCCAGCACGGAAGCGATCAAGGTAAAGCCCGCGATAGTAGCAAACACAATAGTGGATGCCTGAAACACAGTCGGCTTAGGCGACAAAACGGCTAATGAAACACAAGGTAAAGATGGAGGCTAAGGTCACCCACTGCACAAACAGCGAATGCAACCCCAAGTTGACAAAGAAATCACGCAGATCGGTTGCCACCGTCAATGCCAGCACCATCGCCAGCAACTCCGCCGCCAGCACAGCACGCAACAACGCCTGCGGGACGCAGAGATTAGGCAAGTAACTTAATGTTTTTCCAGTGAATGACGGCATTTTTTGCTCTCAATCAGATAACGTAGCAACCGGCGTTGGAACGTTTTACGCTGATCCAGTTTGTTGTTTATATTTTTTATAATTCCCTGACCTGACATAGCAGGCTGAGCATTTCCTTGTATACTACCTGCAACTTAAAGTTGCATGGGCACGATATTTAGCATCGCATTTTTTTATTCTTCCACAATGTGATAATGTCTGGCAACTTATTTTAGCAACTTGATGAAAATTCAACATTAACCCATGAGCCAACAGCAACCAGATCAGCACCAAGGACAAGCCTTGGGGCGGACGTTTCAGCGAATCCACCGACGCATTCGTCGAAGAATTCACCGCATCCATCCACTTTGACAAGCGCCTGTACAAGCACGACATCCAAGGATCCCGCGCCCATGCCCGCATGTTGGGGAAAACAGGGCTATTAAACACCATTGAAGTTGAACAAATCCTGAGCGGATTAGACGAAATCGAACAATTGGCTGAAAAAGGCGAATTAGAGTGGAAAGTCTCGCTGGAAGATGTCCACATGAACATCGAAGCCCGCCTGACCGACCGCATCGGCATTGCAGGCAAGAAACTGCACACCGGGCGCTCACGCAATGATCAGGTAGCCACCGATGTACGCCTGTGGCTACGCGAGCAAGTTGACGGCATCAGCCACGAATTGCGCCGCCTGCAAGCCGCACTGGTGGAAGTGGCGGAACGCGAAGCCGACACCATCCTGCCCGGTTTCACCCATTTGCAAGTTGCCCAACCGATCACCTTCGGGCATCACATGCTGGCATGGTTTGAAATGCTGCAACGTGATTTCGAGCGCCTGCAAGATTGCCGCAAGCGCATCAACGTCATGCCACTGGGGGCAGCGGCGCTGGCGGGGACAACCTACCCCATCGACCGCAATTATACGGCGGAACTGCTGGGCTTTGATTACCCGGCACGTAATTCACTGGATGCGGTCAGTGACCGGGATTTCGCTATCGAATTCACCTCGGCTGCCGCGCTGATCATGATGCACTTGTCGCGCTTCTCGGAAGAATTGGTGCTGTGGACATCGGCACAATTTGATTTCATCCGCCTGCCTGACCGCTTCTGCACCGGCTCATCCATCATGCCGCAGAAGAAAAACCCCGACGTACCAGAATTAGTACGCGGCAAAAGCGGGCGGGTATTCGGGCACTTGTTCGCCCTGCTGACCCTGATGAAAGGCCAACCACTGGCTTACAACAAGGACAATCAGGAAGACAAAGAACCGCTGTTTGATACCGTGGATACGCTGTTGGGCAGCTTGCGGGCATTTGCCGACATGATGCCGCACGTCCAACCCAAACCGGAAAAGATGCGCAAAGCAGCCATGCAAGGCTTTTCGACTGCGACTGATTTGGCTGATTATCTGGTACGCAAAGGCTTGCCGTTCCGCGATGCCCACGAAGTCGTTGGCAAAGCTGTCGCACTCGGCGTGGAAACCGGGCGTGACCTGAGTGAAATGCGTTGGAAGAATTGCAGGCGTTTTCCGACACCATCGACAATGATGTATTTGCGGTATTGACACTGGAAGGTTCAGTATGCAGCACGTAACCACCTAGGCGGCACTGCACCGGAACAAGTGAAAAAGCAGGTTAAGATTGCACGCGAATTGCTTGCCTGAAGAACCCCTCACAGGGGCGCTATCCCTCAAGGTGCGCCCGGCTCAGAGACGTTCTTTATTCCATCTGCTCAGCAGCAAACAAGCTCAAGAACACCAGCAAGATCGCCCCGCCCGTAATCGCCATATCGGCGACATTAAACACGGCAAAATGGTAATTCTCCATCACCAAGGGAATATCAAAATACACCGAAATAAAGTCGATGACCTTGCCGTACAGCACCCGGTCAATCAGGTTGCCAATCGCCCCGCCGATCACCAAGGCCAAACCGACTGCCGCCCATACTTGTTGCTTGCGCAACTTGCGTAGCCAATTAATGAAAAAGATGCTTGCAACAACAGCGAGTGCCGCAAAAAACCAACGCTGCCAACCATCCTGACTGCCCAAAAAGCTAAAGGCAGCGCCGAGATTATAAGTCAGTGTCATATCCAGATGCGGAAATACCGTGAACGGCTGCCCCGGCTCCAGATTGGCTTCCGCCATCCACTTGGTCAATTGGTCAACTGCAATCACTACCGCAGACAACCACAACCAAGCCAACATGCCCGTATCGGCGGAAAGAGAACGGAAACTACGCATACTCGCGCACCTCACCAGCGCCTTCAATATTGTCGATACAACGCCCACACAGCTCAGGGTGTTCGGCATGGCTGCCCACATCCTCACGGTGATGCCAGCAACGGGTACACTTGCCATGTTCAGAACGGCTAACCCGCACGAAAACATGCTCCAACACTTCCACGCTTCGGCTACGCTCAGCGTCCGGCAGTTCTGCCACATCATGCAGATTGGCATCAGAGGTAATCAGCACGAAACGCAATTCATCCCCCAGCTTCAGCAGCGGATCAGTGCCCGGTTCAAGGATGTCCTTGCGGTAATAAATATCGACCTCCGCCTCCAAACTCGCACCGATGCTGCCTGCCACGCGCACCTCTTCCAATTGCTTGCTGACCAGTTCGCGCAGGTTGAACACTGAACTCCACTCACTGGCTGACAGTTTATCGCGTATCATCCAACCGAAACAGCCCGTCATACCATTGCGTAAACAGCACGTATTCCACCGGCTTTTCACCCGGCATATTGCTGCCAGATTTCTTCAGCGGTAAAACTCAGCACCGGATACAACCAACGCACCATTGCATTGCAAGATATGCCACGCCGCCGTTTGCGCCGAACGCCGCCCACGGCTGCCCGCCTGCATGGTGTACTGGCGGTCTTTGGTAATGTCGAGGAACAGGCTACCCAACTCCACCGTACAGAAATTCAACACTTCCTGCGCAATCAGGTGGAACTGGAAACTGCTCGTAAGCCGACAGCACTTTGTCCTGCACTTGCGCGGCCTGATCCACCGCCCAACGATCCAACGGCAGCATCTCGCTTGCCGCCACCAAATCGGTTGCCGGATCAAAATCATTCAAGTTCGCCAGCAGGAAACGCGCTGTATTGCGGATACGCCGATAAGCATCCGCCGTGCGCTTGAGGATTTCATCGGAAACCGACATTTCGCGGCTGTAATCAGTCGACGCCACCCACAAGCGCAGGATGTCCGCCCCCAAGTTTGCCGGTCACTTTCTGCGGCGCGACGATATTGCCCTTGGACTTGGACATTTTCTCGCCCTTCGCATCCACCACGAAACCGTGGGTCAATACGGTGCGGTAAGGTGCTTCACCGCGTGTACCAATCGCTGACAGCAAGGATGACTGGAACCAACCACGATGCTGGTCGGAACCTTCCAAATACACATCCGCCGGGAATTGCAGGTCAGCACGGCGCTCCAACACCGAGGCATGGGTTACGCCCGGAATCGAACCACACATCCAGCGTGTCACCCACTTTGTCGTAATGGGCGGCATCCTTACCCAGCAATTCCTGCGGCTCTCAGCCGGAACCACGCATCAATACCTTCCTGCTCAATCCGTTGCGCCACCGCTTCAATCAGCGCAGCGCGTTTGCGGGTGCAATGCGCCGGTTTCCTTGTGGATAAACAAGGCAATCGGCACGCCCCAGTTACGCTGACGTGAAATACACCAATCAGGGCGGTTTTGCACCATGCCTTCGATCCGCGCCTTGCCCCAATCGGGAATCCACTTCACGCCCTGAATCGCCTCCAGCGCCTTGGCACGCAAACCATTTTGCTCAAGGCTGATAAACCATTGCGGGGTGGCACGGAAAATCAACGGGGTTTTGTGCCGCCAGCAATGCGGGTAGCTGTGGCGCAACTTGTCTGCTTTCAACAACTTGCCACGCTCGGTCAGCACTTCCAGCACATGCGGATTGGCCTTGTGGACAGATTCGCCCGCAAACAATTCGGTATTCGGCAGGAAACAGCCATCGTTACCCACAGGGTTATCCACCGGCAGGCCGTATTTCAGACCCACCACAAAGTCTTCCTGACCATGACCGGGCGCAGTATGCACAGCACCTGTACCCGCCTCGGTGGTGACATGATCGCCCAAAATAACCGGCACTTGACGCGCATAAAACGGGTGTTGCAGCATCAAGCCTTCCAACTTGTCCCCCATGACAACGGGCAATAATGCGGTGTTCGCTAATCTCCAGCCCGTGCAACACCGATTCATACAAGGCTTCTGCCAGAATCAGACGCTCACTGGCGGTTTGCACCACCACGTATTCCAGTTCGGGGTTTAAGGCAACCGCTTGGTTGGCAGGCAATGTCCACGGGGTGGTCGTCCAGATAACGACTGACAATATCACCCTGCCCTGCGGCTTCCGGCACACGCTTGAGCAATTCAGCCTCGTCCGCTACGGTGAAACGCACATCAATCGAAAATGACGTTTTGTCGGCATATTCGACTTCCGCTTCCGCCAACGCCGAGCCGCAATCGGTACACCAATGCACCGGCTTTGCACCTTTGTGCAAATGCCCATTGGCAGCAATGCGCCCCAATGCCCGCACAATGTCCGCTTCGGTCTGGAAATCCATCGTCAAATACGGGTTTTCCCAGTCACCCAACACGCCCAGACGCTTGAAATCTTTGCGTTGCAGGTCGATCTGTTCCGCAGCGTATTCACGGCAAGCTTTGCGGAATACGAACGCATCGACCTTATCGCCCGCCTTACCGAGTTTTTCTTCAACCTTGAGTTCAATCGGCAAGCCGTGGCAGTCCCAACCCGGCACATACGGCGCATCAAAACCGCTCAGGGTTTTGCTCTTAACAATAATGTCCTTGAGGATTTTGTTGACGGCATGACCGATATGGATGCTGCCATTCGCATACGGCGGGCCATCGTGCAGAGATGAACTTGGGGCGACCGTGCGGCTATTGGCACGCAATTGCTGGTAAAGCTGGCGATTTTCCCAGTCTGCCAGCATCCCCGGCTCACGCTTTGCCAAGTCTCCGCGCATCGGAAACGGGGTGTTCGGCAGGTTGAGAGTGTGCTTGTAGTCCGTCATCATTCGATCCTATTGTCGTCTTGGGGCGTGCGCAGTGCCATAAGTGCCGAAGAATACCAAGTTTTGCCTTAAAAACCGATAGATTACCGTCAGATTAAAGTGTTTTCACTCGACCGACGGATACGCTATAGTCCATTAATTATTAATGCCTCGTTCTTAGGGCTGTGATTATTTTATAAACGGGACTCAATCAAATGCGCCAAACAACCATTATTACCAGCACCTTGCTGTGCCTTGGCCTTGCCAGCTTCACCGAACCTGTTAGCTGAAATCGGCATCAACCCGCCTGCGCCAGCTACCCAAACTGCACCCCAGACTACCCAGCCACCCACCCCCACTGACCCGGCATTACCGGCTGGGCGCTCACCCCACGCCATTGAATCCAACACCACCGCCCCGCTTCCCGAAGCCCTAGATAGCGAAACAGATGCGGCAGTGGCAGCCCCCCCCGAAAACAGCAACGACCCACGCGAAAAAATCAAAGATGCGGTCGTAAAGGTCCATATCGTCCAACACACTTACGAATCCCTGTCGCCTTGGAACTCAGACTCCCAGAAAGGTTCAGGCTCTGGCCTGATCATTGAGGGCAACCTGATCCTCACCAATGCCCACGTTGCTGCTGATGCCACCTTCCTGGAAGTCCAGCGTCATGGCGAAACCAAGCGTTATGAAGCAGAAGTGGTCTACATTTCCCACGAATCCGACCTTGCCCTGCTGCGCACCAAAGACACCAATGCTTATAAAGACATCAAACCGCTGGAACTGGGTGACTTACCCAAAATGCAGCAATCGGTAGAAGTGTACGGCTTCCCGATTGGCGGCAACACCCTGAGCGTCACACGCGGCGTCGTTTCCCGCATCGAAAAGCAAAACTACGTGCATACCGGTGAAAACCTGATTGCTGCCCAAGTCGATGCTGCCATCAACTTCGGCAATAGCGGTGGCCCGGTCATTTCGGGCGGCAAAGTCGTCGGGGTTGCGATGCAATCCGGCCTGATGACCGAAAATATCGGCTACATGATCCCCACCCCCATTATCCGCCACGTATTGGATGACGCAAAAGACGGCAAGGTCGATGGCTACGGCTTCCACGGTTTCCTGACCCAATCCATGGAAAACCCGGCGATGCGCCGCAAATACGGCTTGGGCGAAGACCAAACCGGAATGCTAGTACACAAGGTTTACAAAAACTCCCCGGCAGACGGCAAAATTCGAAATTGGCGACATTGTGACCAGCATCGACGGGCATAAAATCGAAAACAACGGCACGGTGGAATTCCGCCCCGGTGAATTCATCGACCATACCCATTACATCGACATGCACCAGATCGGCGATGACGTTAAGTTCAAGATCATCCGCAAAGGTCAGGAACAGGACAGTTTCCCTGCATCTGGACAAACCGGGCAAAGAATACTTGCTGGTCAAACCCAACCAGTACGACAAGCAACCCAGCTACTTCATCTTTGGTGGCTTAGTGTTCATGCCGCTGAATCAGGATGTCATCGACGGCATGGACGGTACGCCAGCCCGCATTGGCGCACTCACCTACGAATCACCGGATGAAACCCGCAGCGAAGCCGTCATCATGACCAAAGTACTGCCAGCCGACATTAACAAAGATTACCATCACGACAATGATTTGCTGATCGAAAAGGTCAACGGCGAAAAAATCCGTGATTTCCGCGACTTTTTCACCAAAGTACAGTCCTCCACTGCCGATTACATCACCTTGGAAACAGCAGATGACTATCAGGTCGTGATTGACCGCAAGGAAGCCATCGAGCCGCCAGCCCGACCATTCTGGCGCAATACGGCGTCAATGCTGACCGCTCCAAAGACTTACAGGCACTCACTCAGCAGGCTACCGCTAACACCGCAGCGCAGCAACCAGCACCACGCCAGCTGTTGCGCCCAGTAACCAGGCAACGTAACCTCTGCACCCGTTGCCGCTCCCGGTGACACCAACACAGCCGGTTGCACCTATCACCCCACCAGTGGGCAGTGAACCTGCCCCGGTAAGCGGAGGCCAGCGCCTCTGATGCCAATACGCCAGCTTCCTTCCCACCTCATCAACCAAATCGCTGCTGGCGAGGTGGTTGAACGCCCTGCCTCAGTGGTCAAGGAATTGCTGGAAAACGCCCTCGATGCCGGGTCTACCCGCATCGAGATCGATATTGAACAAGGCGGCGGCAAACGCATCCGCATCCGCGACAATGGCAGCGGCATTCCTCAGGCCGAGTTAGCCTTGGCGCTCAGCCGCCATGCCACCAGCAAAATTGCCAGCCTCGACGATCTGGAACAGGTAAGTAGCACTCGGTTTCCGGGGTGAAGCCCTGCCCAGTATTGCCTCGGTTTCACGCCTAGTCCTCAGCTCACGCCACACCGATGCCGCACAAGGCTGGAAACTGTTTGGCGACGGGCAAGAAGTGTTCGACGCACCCGAACCCATTGCCCATGCCATCGGCACAACCGTCGATGTCGTCGACCTGTTTTTCAACACTCCGGCACGGCGCAAATTCCTCAAAACCGAAAAGACCGAATTCGGGCATATCGAAGATATGTTGCGCAAAATTGCACTCAGCCGCTTTGATGTCGGCTTTGAGCTGAACCATAACCAGAAAAACACCCTGCGCTTGCGTCCAGCGGATGACCGGGCGGGTGCAGAGCGGCGTGTTGCCGAGATTTGCGGCAGTGCCTTCGTGGAACAAAGTGTGTATCTGGATTACGAAGCAGCCGGTTTGCGGCTATGGGGCTGGGTAGGCTTACCAACGTTTTCACGCTCGCAGGCCGACCTGCAATATTTTTACGTCAATAGCCGCAATGTGCGTGACAAGCTGATTACCCATGCGGTGAAACAGGCATATCAGGATGTGATGTACCACGGGCGGCATCCGGCATTTGTGCTGTTTCTGGAACTGAACCCGCAACTGGTGGATGTGAATGCCCACCCGACCAAGCAGGAAGTGCGGTTTCGGGAAGGGCGGCTGGTGCATGACTTTTTGTTCCGCACATTGCATCAGGCGTTGGCGGATATTCGACCGGGGGATGAGGCAAGTGCGCCGATGCAGCTCCCCTAACCCCCTCTCCTTGACAGGAGAGGGGGAACAAGAGCGTGTTTTCTCCTCCTCCCCTATCCTTCTCCCCTCGCCTGTTAAGGAGAGGGGGGCGGGGGGTGAGGTTCCTCGCGGCGGCTACACCACCTACCAACCACGCCTGCAGATGCCGGTGCGCGAACAAATGGCAGCTTACCAACAGCTCTATCAACCCATTGCGCCAATAGAACCAGCAGACACCGATGACATGCCCCCCCTCGGCTACGCCATCGCCCAACTGCATGGCATCTACATCCTCGCGCAAAATGCCAGCGGGCTGGTGGTGGTGGATATGCACGCCGCCCACGAACGCATTACCTACGAATACCTCAAGCAAAGCATGGCAGCAGACGCCATCCGTTCCCAGCCGCTGCTAGTGCCCGCCAGCCTCAACGTGAGCAAGAAGGAAGCGGATTACGCCGAACAGCACGCCGACACTTTCCACGCACTGGGCTTTGAGCTTGACCGCATGGGAATGGAAAAGCTTGCCATCCGCGCAGTCCCCAGCCTGCTGAAAGAATCCGATACCGAAGCCTTGGTACGTGACGTACTCGCCGACTTGCTCACCCACGGCGAAAGCCAGCGCATCCAGAACGCCATGAACGAAATTCTGGCAACCATGGCTTGCCACGGCTCGGTACGTGCCAACCGCAAACTCAGCATCCCCGAAATGAATGCCCTGTTACGTGACATGGAACGCACCGAACGCAGCGGGCAATGCAACCACGGACGCCCCACTTGGACACAAATGTCACTGGATCAAATCGACAAACTGTTCCTGCGGGGAAGATGATGGAAAAAGCCATCTGCATCATGGGGCCGACGGGGACGGGCAAAACCGATCTTGCAGTTGAATTACGCAAGCACTTTCCGCGTGGAAATCATCAGCGTCGATTCCGCCCTCGTCTACAAAGGCATGGACATCGGCAGTGCCAAACCAGACGCCGCAACACTAGCACTAGCCCCACACCGGCTGATCGACTTTCTCGACCCCTCGCAACCCTATTCTGCTGCTGACTTCCGCACCGATGCCTTGCGCGAAATGGCTGACATTACCGCACGCGGACGTATCCCCCTGCTGGTGGGCGGAACCATGCTCTACTTCCGCGCCCTCGAATACGGCTTGTCGCAATTGCCCGAAGCTGACCCCGCCATCCGCGCCCGCTTGGAAGCCGAAGCCGCCACCCACGGCTGGCAAGCACTGCATGAGCGTTTGGCGCAAATTGACCCAGTCGCAGCCCAGCGCATTCACCCCAACGACCCGCAACGCCTGCAACGCGCCCTTGAGGTATTTGAGCTAACCGGCACACCCCTCACCGAACTGCAACAAGCGGCATGGCATGACGCCTGCCCGTATAAATTACTCAAAATTGCCTTGATACCCGAAAATCGGGCGTGGTTACACCAGCGTCTTGCACAACGTTTCGACCAAATGCTCACAACAAGGCGTTGTCGATGAAGTCGCTAAACTCTTGGCACGCGGCGACCTCGACACCCACCTCCCCGCCATACGTGCCGTCGGTTATCGGCAAATTTGGGATTATTTAATTAATGAAATAGACTACAATCAAATGCGCGATCGTGCTATTGTCGCAACACGACAGCTTGCTAAACGTCAAATGACGTGGTTGCGTTCCGAGAAAAGTATTGATGTGTATGACCCCCAAGCATTAAACCTTTCATCGGTCATCAGCAACGTTTCAGCGTTTATTGGCGGATGAACGGATACGTCCGACAAACTGGCATTCTTGCGAGACGGTAAAACTGATAAGCTTTTAGGCGTCGAAGGAAACAAGCGACTGGCTCACCACCAACCCCTTGCTTTAGGTGTGAGACCATAACAACCACAAACCCGAGAATATTTTTAGGAGAAGCTCATGTCGAAAGGGCACACATTACAAGAACCCTTCCTTAATGCTCTGAGAAAGGAAAGGATTCCTGTCTCCATCTATTTGGTCAACGGCATCAAATTGCAGGGTCACGTCGAGTCATTTGACCAATTCGTTGTACTGTTGGGAAATACCGTTAGCCAACTGGTTTACAAGCACGCCATTTCCACGATCGTGCCTGCTCGCCCGATCAAATTGGCACTGGCTCCCGAAGAATAAGTCATTCCGTAAAAACATAGGAAGATTGCCGATTGGAACTATTTGAACGCCCCGGTGGCGGTGAAAATGCTGTCCTTGTTCAAATTAGTTTCAATACGGCAAAGTCCGTGCAAGATGAAAAGGAATTCGTCGAACTCGCTGATTCTGCTGGCGCCCAAGTGGTCGGCTTTATCAGTGGCTCACGCCAACGCCCTGACCCACGCTATTTCGTTGGCACGGGTAAAGCGGAAGAAATCCGTCAGTTACGCGAAGCCCGCGATGCCCATCTGGTCATTTTCGACCACTCCCTCTCCCCCGCCCAAGAACGCAACCTAGAAAAGCTGCTGCAATGCCGCGTGCTAGACCGTACCGGCCTCATTCTGGATATTTTTGCCCAACGCGCCCGCAGCCACGAAGGTAAACTTCAGGTTGAACTCGCGCAGTTAAAGCACCTTTCAACCCGCCTAGTACGCGGCTGGACTCACCTTGAGCGCCAGAAAGGTGGTATCGGGATGCGCGGCCCCGGTGAAACCCAATTGGAAACCGACCGCCGCCTGATTGCCGAACGCATCAAGCAAATCGACAAGCGTCTGGAAAAAGTCCAAAACCAGCGCGAACAAGGCCGCCAATCGCGCAAAAAAGCTGAAATCCCCACAGTCTCACTTGGTCGGCTACACCAACGCAGGCAAATCCACCCTATTCAATGCCCTGACCCAAGCGGGTGTTTACGTCGCTGACCAACTGTTTGCGACCCTTGACCCGACCTTGCGCCAAGTACAACTGCCCAACCAGCAAGAAATCATTCTAGCGGATACGGTTGGTTTCATCCGCCACCTGCCGCACGATCTGGTCGTCGCCTTCCGCTCCACCTTGCAGGAAACCGTTGACGCCGACCTGTTGCTGCACGTCATCGACAGCCATGACGAGCAAATCGAGCTGTTCCGCGAACAGGTCAATAAAGTCATTGCCGAAATTGGTGCAGAAAAAGTGCCGCAAATCGAAGTCATGAACAAAATCGACCTCGGCGGACTCAGCCCGCACATCGAGGAAGGCACTGGCACCAACCCCACCCGCATTTACGTTTCCGCCCAAAACAATCTGGGGCTGGACTTACTGCTGGAATACTTGGGGGATTACTTCGCCGGGCACATGTTCCGGGGCACACTGACCCTGCAACCCCAACACGCACGCTTACGCGCCAAACTGTATGCCGACAAAGCGATCCAGCAAGAAAACGTGACGGATGAAGGGAATTTCAGCCTGAATGTGGTCATCGACCAACGGCGGCTGGATCATTATCTGCGGGAAGAAAACCTAACAATGGAAGATTTGTAGGGGGGTCGTAGGGCGTTCAGCATAAGCGCCCACGGGATCACCCTACATTTACCCGCGACGCATTACGTCGAAGAATTCGCTGTTGGTTTTGGTCTTCGACAGCTTGTCGAACAGCAATTCCATCGCTTCCAGATCATCCATACCGTGCAGGAATTTGCGCAGTACCCACAAGGTTTGCAGCTCTTCTTGCGTGGTCAGCAACTCTTCGCGGCGTGTGCCGGAACGGTTGATATTGATGGCAGGGAACACGCGCTTCTCGGAAATACGGCGATCCAGATGGATTTCCATATTGCCCGTGCCTTTGAATTCTTCGTAGATAACATCGTCCATTTTGGAGCCGGTTTCAATCAGCGCCGTGGCAATGATGGTCAGGCTACCGCCTTCTTCGATATTACGTGCCGCACCGAAAAAGCGTTTCGGACGATGCAAGCGCGTTCGCATCCACACCACCTGTCAGCACCTTGCCGGAAGATGGCACTACGGTATTGTAAGCACGCGCCAGACGGGTAATGGAATCCAGCAGGATAACCACGTCACGCTTGTGTTCGACCAGACGCTTGGCTTTTTCGATAACCATTTCAGCGACTTGCACGTGGCGGGCAGCAGGTTCGTCGAAGGTGGAGGAAACCACTTCGCCCTGCACCATGCGCGACATTTCTGTCACCTCTTCCGGGCGTTCGTCGATCAGCAACACGATCAGGTAGCTATCAGGGTAATTGGAGGCAATACTCTGCGCAATGTTTTGCAGCATGATGGTTTTACCGGCCTTCGGCGGCGCGATAATCAGGCCACGTTGCCCTTTACCAAACGGTGCTACGATGTCGATGACACGGGCAGTAATGTCTTCACGGCTACCGTTACCACGCTCCATGCGCATCCGGTCATCGGCGTGCAACGGCGTGAGGTTTTCAAAGGCAATCTTGTTACGCGCACTTTCGGGTGGCTCGAAGTTGATGGTGTCAACTTTCAGCAGCGCAAAATAACGCTCGTTGTCTTTGGGTGGGCGAATTTTACCTGACACGGTATCGCCGGTACGCAGGCCAAAGCGGCGTATTTGGCTGGGTGATACGTAGATGTCATCCGCACCCGCGAGGTAGCTGGAATCATCCGAACGCAGGAAGCCGAAACCGTCTTGCAGGATTTCCAGTACGCCATCACCGTGGATGTCCACGTTATTGGCGGCATTGGCTTTCAGCAAGGCAAAGATGATGTCTTGTTTGCGGGTTCGTGAAATGCTTTCGATGCCCATGGCTTGGGCCATTTCAAAAACTTCGGCGGCAGATTTCTTTTTTAGTTCAGACAGGTTCATAGATGATGAATTGATACAGGAATTTGAGATTAAGGAAACTGAGTTACTGGGACAGGATGTGCCAGAATGAATCTGGATGCAGGTTCAAGTACGTTCAAACTAGCACGCTAGTTTCATGGAGTCCAGCAAAATAACCGCTAGCATCCGTGGCAAGAATAAAGGGCAGCCACAGAGGGCATCCCCTACGGGCATTACTTAGAGGCTCTGATTCAGAAATGCCGTCAACTGGGATTTGGATAAAGCACCAACCTTGGTCGCTTCTACCGCACCATTCTTGAACAGCATCAAGGTCGGAATACCACGGATACCGTAACGCGGTGGGACATCCTTATTTTCGTCAATGTTCAACTTGGCAACTTTCAGCCTGCCAGCAAATTCACCGGCAATTTCGTCCAGCAACGGGGCAATCATTTTGCACGGCCCACACCACTCTGCCCAGTAGTCAACCAGCACGGGTACAGTGGATTTCAGCACTTCCTGCTCAAACGTAGCATCGGAAAGGTAGATAATGTTGTTACTCACAGAAGGGTTCTCCCTGATTTTCGAGGTTTCACAGCGCGCTATTCTCTAATATTTCGCGTCATCTTTACAGTGTAGCGTTTCAGAACCAAGCTGAGCTACTGTAGTCTAATAAATTAATGCTGTTAACCCTAAAGGAATAACCTAGATGAAACGTTTAATCATGGCGCTCGGCTGTTTGCATTGCTGGCTTCAGCCGCAGAGGCCGCACCCACCTGCTTTTCAAGCCAGTTACACCGTCAGTGCCAAAGGCTTGGAGATGGGGGTCATGACCGCCAGCCTACGCTATGACGGCAATGCCTATACCTATCAGAAACTCACCAAAGCCAATGGGCTGGCAGCCCTGCTCAGCGGCGACACCCTGACTGAACGCAGTACCGGCACGAAAAAAGGCGACGACCTGATTCCCGGCGCATTACCTCAATCACCACAAAAACAAGCGCAAGGACAAAAAAGATGAATTGAACTTTGCCACCCCTACCAACGCGACGGGGACATTCGATGGCAATGCCTATAAATTGACGGTTCCCAACGGCACATTGGACATGGCAGTAATGGAATTGCACCTGATGGATGCCTTGAGCGCCGGTAAACCGCTGAATTATAAGGTCGTCAGCCGGGGTAAGTTGCAAGATTACCGCTTCCGCAAGCTAGGCAAGGAAACTATCACCGTCCCAGCGGGCGAGTACGAATGCGAGAAGGTCGAAGTCGTGCATCAGGGCGGGGAACGCCAGACAACGTTGTGGCTAGCTCCCAAGCTGGGCTACGCCATCGTGCAAGTACGTCATAAGGAAGATGGGGACGTGATTGAAACACGGCTGAAGCAGTACACCCCACCCAAATAGGGTCTACACTGGAGGGTATGAAAGCGCAAGATACCCTCCAGTTCAGCTACCACGCCCTGCGTGCTTATCCGGGGCGCACTGCCTTGATCCTGTTGGCGATGTGTATCGGCGTTGCTGCCATCATCCTGCTGACCTCTTTGGGGGAAGGCGCACGTTTGTACGTCATCGGGCAATTTCAAGGCTTGGGTTCCAACCTGCTGATCGTATTGCCGGGGCGCTCGGAAACCACGGGCGCTGCCCCGCCGCTGATTGGCACTACCCCGCGTGACTTGACGCTGGATGATGCGCTTGCCCTGCAACGCAGCTCCGCCATCAAGGATGTTGCCCCCATTATCATCGGCGCTGCCCCGGTTTCGTTTGAAGCCCGTGAACGCGAAGTCACCATCATGGGTTCCACCCCTGCCCTGCTCAGCGCCCGCCAGCTTGAACTTGCCATTGGGCAACCCCTGCCCGATACCAACCCGCGTGTTGCCAGCGCCGTGTGCCTGCTAGGCGAAACTGTGTGGAAAGAGCTATTCGCCAACCGCAATGCCTTGGGCGAATGGGTACGCATCGGTGCATCGCGTTTCCGCGTCATCGGGGTGCTGGCGGGCAAGGGGCAATCGCTGGGGTCGGATATGAGCGACATGGTGGTGATCCCGGTTGCCAGCGCCCGCAACCTGTTCAATGCGCCGTCGCTGTTCCGCATCATCGTCACCGCAGAAAGTCAGGGGCAACTGGAACAAGCGAAACAGGACATCGAAACCACCATCCGCCAACGCCATGACGGTGAAAATGACATCACCATCATTTCGCAGGATTCGCTGATCGGCACCTTCGACAATATCCTCAGCGCCCTGACGTGGGCATTGGGGGGAATCGCCGCCATCAGCCTAGTCGTGGCGGGCATCCTGATCATGAACGTGATGCTGGTTGCCGTCAGCCAGCGCAAGGCTGAAATCGGCCTGCTCAAAGCACTGGGCGCACCGACCACGCAGGTGTTGCGCCTGTTCCTGACCGAAGCCACCCTGTTGGCAAGTGCGGGCGGCGCGATTGGCTTGCTGCTGGGTTTGGGCGGGGTATTCGCCCTGAAT
Source organism: uncultured Gammaproteobacteria bacterium (assembly GCA_963818325.1). Classification (GTDB taxonomy): domain Bacteria; phylum Pseudomonadota; class Gammaproteobacteria; order Thiotrichales; family Thiotrichaceae; genus Thiothrix. Next base: position 83,697 of record CAWFRV010000008.1, read on the forward strand.
CAGACATTCCCCGAATTTACTGCCCAACCGCCGTTATGGGCGTTGATCGCCTCGGTAGTGGTCACCTTTGTCACCGGCTTGGCGTTCGGCAGCATCCCGGCACGGCAGGCAGCACGGCTTGACCCGGTTGCCGCACTGGCGGGGAGGTAGCGATGCTATTAGGCGATTACCTGCACCTTGCCAGCACCAGCATCCGTTTCAGCCGGATGCGCAGCTTCCTGACCGCGCTGGGGATTGCGGTGGGGATTGCCGCTGTGGTGCTGCTGACCGCACTGGGCGGCGGGGTGCAGCAATACATCCTCAAGCAATTCACCCAGTTCGGGGCGCATATCATCGCCATCAACCCCGGCAAAAGCACCACACTGGGGGTTTCCGGTGCAATGATCAGCAATGTGCGCCCGCTTGTCGATTGAGGATGCCGATAGCTTGCGGCGGATTCAGGGGGTGGAAACCTCTGTCCCGGTCATGCAGGGCAATTCCCCGGTGGAAGTGGGCAACCGCACCCGCTGGACAACCGTACTCGGCACTCAACCACGAAACCCCGCAAACGTGGCAGTTGAATGTCGCCAGCGGGCAATTCCTACCCGATGATGCCGCCCAGCAAGCCCGCAATCTGGCAGTGATTGGCGCAAAAATTCAGGCGGAACTGTTCCCCGGCGTCAACCCCTTAGGGCAACGCATCCGCATCGGGCAAGAACGCTTCCGCATCATCGGGGTGATGGAATCCAAGGGGCAAATCCTCGGTTTTGATATGGACGATGCGGTCTACATCCCGGTATCGCGGGCATTGTCCCTGTTCAACCGCGCTGGATTGATGGAAATCGACGTGCTGTATCAGGCCGGGGCGAATGAAGCTGACATCATCCGCCAGATCAAGGCAACCCTCAGCCAACGCCACGGCACGGAAGATGTCACCGTCACCAGCCAAACCGACATGCTGGCAACATTAGGTTCGATTTTGACTATACTAAAAGCGGTCGTCGCGGGCATTGGCAGCATTTCCTTGCTGGTAGGGGGGGTTGGCATCCTCACCATCATGAGCATTGCAGTGAATGAGCGTACCGGGGAAATCGGTTTGCTGCGGGCGCTAGGCGCATCCCGCCAGCAGGTGACACAGCTTTTCCTGCTGGAAGCGGCAGCCTTGGCAGGCTTGGGTGGTGTCGCCGGAATGGTGGCTGGCATCGGTATTGCGTGGCTATTACATGCCACCATACCCGCCATGCCGGTACAGATTGACTGGTTGTACGTGCTGCTGGCGGAAACGGTGGCAGTGGTGACCGGGCTGCTGGCTGGCTTCGCCCCGGCACGGCGGGCATCGGCCTTGCCGCCGGTAGATGCTTTACGCAGCGAGTAGTAACAAAACTATGTTACGTATTAGTTATGATTTTTCTCGGCTTTTGGTTTCCAACGCATTAAAATACTGTTTAGTGAGTATCCAGACCGTTAATTTTTTTGGCAAATGACCCTCGCAAAGCCTGAATTGAATAATAATTCGCCATATCGCGTCTTGCTGGTTGATGATGACGTTCTTCTGCACAAATTGCTGGAAGAATATTTTGTGGCCCACGGTTACCAAATTCAGGCACTGACCAGCGGCGAAGAGATCAGCAAAGTCCTCCAACATTACCAACCCGGCATCATCCTGATGGACATTATGATGCCGGGTAAAGATGGTTTGCACTGGTTGGGCTGGCTAAAAGAACGCTACCCGCACATCCCCGTGCTGCTGCTTTCTGCCAAAAAATCCGCCCAAGAACGCTTACATGGGCTGGAACTGGGCGCAGAAGATTACCTGATCAAACCCTTCCACCCCAAGGAACTCTTGATCCGTATCAGTAATATTCTCCGCCATCAAGCACCGGCAAACGGGGAACCTATCCAGATTGGCGACTACCTGTTTGACCACGTGCAGGAACGGCTGGTCAACCACGAGACCTGCATCAAGCTCTCCACACAGGAAACCCGCCTGTTACAGTTTCTGTGCCGAAACGCCGGACAAATTTTGACACGGGATGCTATCTCATATGCGATGAACGGTAATGAACATCACCCGATGAACCGTAGCATCGACATGCAAATCAACCGCCTGCGTAAAAAGCTCGGCGATGACCCCGCCAACCCCGTACACCTGCACACGGTTTGGCGCAAAGGCTACCGTCTGATCCTGAACCCATGAACACTCACCCAGCCCTTTAAACACCTTGGTTGAAATGCTGGGGCAGGAGGGCGCGGCGCGTTTCCTTGCTTTTGCCCTGCCACAAATCCGCCAATATCGCCACGACCTGCTGAGCCTGCCTGCAACAACACGAGTGGGATCAGGCCGCTGACGAGCGCCCACCGCTTTAAGGCCACTGCCCATCTGTACAGCTCCAAAACCTTACAAGATTGCCTTGAAACGATTATTGCCAAACAAATTCACCCCTTGCAGCAAGCCACTTTCCTGCCCGTGCTAGACGCAGAATTCCAGCAGATTGAAACCAGCATTACCACTTTTCTGAACAATAAGTAATCAAAAAAACATTACCTGTTACAATTTTTTACAATTTTTTTGCTTACAAACATCGCAGCATCCACTACCTTACTTGTCATGAAAGTTGAGATACCTAGCCAACCACAACGAAAATCAATACAAGGATGTTTAACATGTTGAGGGAAAAACAGTTAATGACCGGTTGTTTGCTGGCGGCCTTAATGGCTGCACAACCGGCAATGGCGCTGTCCGAGATGGGCAAGCGTGCGCACCAACACGGGGACACCATAACAGCAGAAGGAGTGGCAGAGGGTTACGCCCTGCCAGCTTCCCTGCAACCCCTTATACCCGGACTGATTGGTCATAGGTTATACCTGCGCCTCCTTCAGTCAGACGAGTACATTACCTTGGAAGGTCTCACGGGTGCCTTCTGGGATAAACACATCATAAAAATGCAGTAATGCCTTTTTCTCGGCTCGTCGGACTGCGCCAAATGATGGCGGGCTGCTTTTTATTCGCTCTCACTCTACCGGCCCTACCTGCTCCCCTGTGGGTGGCGGCTGGTTCTTTTTTTAGTGCTGGGGAACTCAAAAACGCTTGCTGAGTTCCAACCGCGCTTCCTGCCAACCACCGAAACCGGCACTGACATCCACATACACATCCTTACCTAGCTGGGTTTGGTAACCTGCACGGTAAGCGAACTTGTCAGCACTTTCGCCATCCACCGTCGCCGCCACTTGACCGAACCCCGGCAAATCGACCGTCCCGGCATAATTGATGTCCGCCTGCTGGTAAAGCAGCCCAAGATTGAATGCCCCCACCTTGGTCAATACCCCAGCCATCGGCAACACTGTGTCCACCGTGCCACCTTCGACGCCGCCGTGGGTATCAGCAATGCTGTGGACATAGGTTAATGCGCCGAAGTAGCGATCATTCCGCCCGCTAAGCGTTGCCCCCATGTTATACAACAGGCCATCCGCATCAAACTTCATGTCCGGCAATCCCAATCCCGGAATAGCCGACAGCTTGGCAGACGCATCCCCCGTCACCTGTGCCAGCCCACCGAATACATTGAGGTTGGGTGTTGCCTGATAATCCAGCTTCACCCCTGCTGTTTGTAAATTATTTTTCACTTTGACCATATCCTTAGCACTAGCAGGAACCATCGCTGCCAACAGCGGATTCTGGATGGTAAAGCCCGTCACTTGAACATCCTGATCCTGAGAATACAGTTCCAAACCGACACTACGCGGCTTTAATTCTGTTGTGGTATCCGCCCATACCGGCTGAAAAGCAGACACAAGCAAACACGCGCCCATTGGCACTGACCAGCAAACCCTGAACATAATCATCCCTCGTTCTGACACGTTGATATAAAAACGGGCGGATTATGTCACCAACTAAAACCGCAATGATAGCTTATGGGGGAATTATAGGCATTGCATTCAGCGCATGGCGTTGTATGCTTGGCTGACCCTAAGCCATTGAATGGAAACCACCCCCGTTGTTCCGAGCCGTCCTGCTAATTTGCTGCCTGTTACTGCTCCAGTCAGCGTTGGCCGCGCCGCCGCTGGTGCTGGATGACACCACACGCAAGTGTGGCTTTACCCGCTATGTCGAAGTGGCAGAAGACCGTGGGGATGGCGTCTCTGAAATTCCAAGGCGGCTGGGATTACCACCCGCAAATCGGTTACACCACCCCAACCTACTGGGCACGGTTTGAGCTGGTCAGCCACGCCCAACACGGCAAGTATGGCTATGTGCTGTTCCGGGGGCAAGACAACAGCATGGTATGGGCTTACCTGCAAACGGCTGATACGACTGCCCCCACCCACCTGCAAGCCTTTGCAGCCTCTCACTCCTTTCAGGATGCCCGCTTACCAGCTGAGCTTGACGCCGGGGATGCCTTAGCAGCGTTTACGTGCAGGTCAACAATCCCAACATCCCGCTGTCGTTTGAACTGGAACTGGGTAACGGCAGAGCAACCTGTTGCAAGCTGCCATCGCTGATTACCTGTTTTACGGCCTCATTCTGGGGCGGGATGCTGGCACTGGCAGCCTACAATTTCCTGACCTTTCTAAAGCTGCGGGAAGCCAGCTTCCTGAGCCTGACATTTCTGATCCTGGCCGTCCAGTGCGGAACTCAGCTACCTGAACGGGATACTGAACCATGCCCACCCTGTTTCCCGGCTTGTCTGGCTGGGCTCCTGCGATATTCACCCAGATTGCCATCACCAGTGCTGCCAGCTTCTTTTACCATTTGCTGGATATTCCCCGTCACTTGCCGGTGATGCAGATTGCCCTTCCAAGCCCTCATCACTGCCTGTCTGCTGTCACTGGTCGCTTGCCCTGTTTGTGCCGTATGACTTTTTCATTGCAGCCGCTACTGGCGTTGGCGCTGCTTATCCTCGTCGCCCCGGCAACCTTCATCCTGTACCGGCGCGGCCTGCGTCGAAGCCAAAAGTTTTGCTTGGGCATTCGTCATTATGCTGCCACTGGCATTACCCCTATGTTGCTCGGGCGCAGGCATTATCCGTAACTGGCCTCCTGCCATTGACCTAATGCAAGTGGGGATCCTGGCCTTCATGGTACTGCTGTCACTGACCCAAGCGGAACGTACCCGCGACTTGCGCGAACAATAGCCAGCGGGCAGAAGCCGCCAGCCTTGCCAAGGGTGAATTTCTCGCCTCCATGAGCCATGAATTGCGCACCCCCATGAATGCGGTCATCAGCACTGGCACACTGCTGCAACATACCCCGCTCAACCCGCAGCAACGCGATTACGTTGACCGGCTGGAAACCGCTTCCAGCCACATGCTCAACCTGATCAACGACGTGCTGGATCTGGCAAGGCTGGAAAGCCCCCAGCAAGTGCTGGAACAGCAGCCATTCACCCTCGGTGAATTACTGGCAAATCTGGACAAGCTGTTGCAGGAACATGCCCAGCAAAAGCACCTCGCCCTCAACCTGCAAAGCTGGTTCCCGCCCCATACGGCCTTGTTGGGTGATGCTGACCCGCCTGTCACAGGTGTTGTTAAACCTGTTGAACAATGCCCTCAAATTCACCGAACAGGGGCATGTTGGCCTGTTTATCCGGGAAATCATGCAGCTGAGCCAACACAGAGCCATGCTGCATTTTGAAGTGGTTGATACCGGCGTCGGCCTAGCGCCAACAGCAACAAGAACGCTTATTCGAGCCATTTTCCCCGATTACCCAAAGCACCGACAAACGTTACCGGGGAACCGGGCTGGGGCTATCCATCAGCAGCAAACTGGTGGCGGCGATGGAAGGCAAGCTGAGCGTAGAAAGCACACTAGGTGAAGGCAGCCGGTTCTTTTTTGCCTTGGAATTTCCCTTGCACAAGCAGGCAGAAGAAACCCCTCCTAACCTCCCCTTATCAGGGGAGGAACAAGAATGTGCCCCACCACCTCTATACCGGGAGGCTGGGAGGGGTTTCTTCGAACACATCCTGCTGGTCGATGACGATCCCCATCAACCAGTTTTTCGGGCGGGAATTGCTGCAAACCTTTGGCGTAACCGTCAGCGTTGCCGCCAGTGGCGCGGATGCCATCCAACAAATTCAGCAGCAAAATTTCACACTGGTGTTTATGGATGTGAGTATGCCAGAGATGGATGGCTACGAAACTACCCGCCGCATCCGCACCGACCCGCGCTTTAGCGACTTGCCCATTGTTGCCCTAACCGCCCATGCGATTGCTGGGGAACGCGAACGCTGCCTAGCGGCGGGCATGAACGACTACCTGACCAAACCGTTGGAGCTGGAACAACTTAGGGCTGCGGTTTACCAGCGGGCTGCTTCTGCAACGCCAGCGCATTCATGCAATAACGCAAGCCACTAGGCGCTGGGCCATCCGGGAACACATGCCCCAAGTGCGCCCCGCAAGTGTTGCAGGTGGTTTCCACCCGCGTCATACCGTGGGAACGGTCGGCGTGGTAAGCAATCGCATTTTCCTTGACTGGCTGGGTGAAAGAAGGCCAGCCAGTGCCCGAATCAAACTTTTCCAAGGCATCAAACAACAGGGTATTGCAGCAAACGCAGGCGTATAGCCCCGGCTCGAACAGGCTGCACATCGCCGAACTAAAGGGGCGTTCCGTGCCTTGGTTACGGGTAACGTGGTATGCCGCATCACTGAGCTGTCCGCGCCATTCGGCAGCGGTTTTGGTGACTGTTTGATCGGGCGGTGGGTTGCCGTGGTCGGCAAAGTGCAGAATAGCGTTCCAGTCCAACATAGTGATTTCCCTCGTAGTAGGAACATCACATAATACCACCGACCATTACACCGAGTGACAGGTATTGAATTTGCTGGATCCCGTAAGATCCAGCCAGAATAGAGCCTAGTTCACATATTGAACGCTTGATTCATACGTATCATCACCGTTGGCATCCAAGTCCATCCATTTTTGCAGGGCTGTTGACGTACCTGCCACCCGGTAACGTACCTTGGCATTAGCCGCGCCAGTCAGGACGCTTTGCCCTTGGGCGCTAGTGGTCGTGCTGCTATGGGGAACCGGCGTGCTGATAGTGACGCAACCGTTCAGACTTTCGCAAAGCTGCCCAGCGATGGTGGTGCGTGCGGGGGCAATGCTAAACGCAAGGTCGGTGTCCAAGCGTTGCAAACCCGTGGAATCACGGTACAGTAGGTTGGAAGTGGCGGTGATTGAGCCATCACCGGCACTTTTCAGGGAGATTGTCCCAACAGAAGAATCAGTAACAGTACCCGTCATCTTGGTGTAATCAATGTACTCAACGGTCACGTCACTGATCTTGTATTGCGTGCCGGAAACAGCGTATTTGTTAATCTTGAGCAGGTAACTGCCATTGAGTGTATCAGTACTAGTGACGCACTGGGTATAGGTATAGCGCATTTCCCCCGTACCTTTGCTGTCATCAAAGCTGCTTGCCACCTGCTTTGTCCCCCCATTCTGGCAGGCTGTAGGGGTAGCATCCAGCGACCATACCGGATTGCCGTTACGTGCAGTGGAATCCCCGAAAGGTGAGTTGAGAACGTTGACCAAACCTGAAATCCTGCCGCCCGTGTTCAGCATCCCTGCCACCAACAACTTCTGGTTGGCATCCGTCACCACTGCCGCCGTGCGGCTGCCGGTATACAGGCTGCTTGTGCCCGTATTTACTACTGGTGCTGGTGTAGTGTTGGTGCTGGAATCGCTGTTGCCACCGCCGCCACAAGCGACCAGCACAGAAGAAAGGGTGCAAACTGACAATAATCTAGTAAAGCCCATGATAAAGTACCCGCAAAAATCAAATTAATAAGCCCAACGGTAAGCTAACCAAGGTTTTCTTTATTGTCAAGGCAAAAAATTTATAATCACCCCATCAACTGTGTATAACATTCCACCGCTGTAAACTCTTGCGTATCTTTCGGCGGTTGTTGTGAGTCCGGTTGATGGATCGCCAGCAAGTACTTCACCCCATGCGCTTGTGCCGAGCGCAGCACCTGCAAGTTGTCGTCGATGAATAGCGAATGCGCCGGGTCGTAGGCTTCCACCCCACTCAATTTCTGCCAGAAATCGGGATGCTCTTTCGGTAATCCCAGCGAATGCGAGGTGATAATGTGGTCGAAATACTGTTCCAGCGCCACGTAGCCAAATTTCATCCCCACGCTTTTATGGTGCGCATTAGTCAGCAACACCACCCGCTTACCGCGTGTATGCAGGGATTGCAGGAACTGTTCCACATGCGCCCGAATCGCAATCCGATCCGCCACTTCGTGTTTCAACGCCACCAAGTCTGCACCCAGATGATTCTGCCAATAATCAAGGCAGTACCAATCCAATGTGCCTTCCATCTCGGTGTAACGCTCGTGCAAATAGGCGCGGACTTCATCTGGTGTTGCCCCACGCTGTTCTGCCAAACGTACCGGCAAGTGTTCCAGCCAGAAATGGTTGTCGAAATGCAAATCCAACAGCGTGCCATCCATGTCTAAAAACACGGTGTTAATGTCGTTCCAATTTAAATCTATTGCGCTATAATTCATTTTATGGGCTTCCACATACAACTAAAGTGACATCATACCGGAGGGTATTATGAAAAATCCGCATCAGTTTGGGTTAAGTCTTTCCATCGCATTGCTACTCACTGCCTGCGGTGGCGGCGGTTCCAGCACCACCGTCAGCACGAACACCAACACGGGCAATACTACCGCCAGCAAACCGGCATTGAAACAAGCTGCCAACAACGCAGAACTCGAAACCCTGATCAAACAGCAGATGCTGGAAATTTACGGCACGGTTCGTACCGATATGTACAACTGCGGTAAAAACACAGACGTTTGCATCATGCCTGTAATGGCTGCAACATCGGCCGCCGCTGACACCTCCAAGAGCGTTTCCAGTACCAACACCCAAGAAACTAATGTTGACGAAGCCGACCGCATCAAAACCGATAGCACATACCTTTACACCACCGCAACCGACCAGCCGAATGTGCGCATTTTCAAAACGAATGACGCAAGCAACACACTGGTGAAAGACCTGCCGTTGGGCAATGACAGCAATACCCGCTTGAGCGGTCTGTACCTTGATGGCGCAAAACTCGCCGCCCTTGCGGAAGAACAGCAGATGTACGGTATCTGGAGCCGCTGGTTCATCCCCAGCTTCTGGCAAAACCAGCAAAGCCAGATGTATTTGCTGAATGTTGCCAACCCCGAAAACCCCACCCAAACCGCCAAACTGACAGTGGATGGGCAAGTAATAAGCAGCCGTCGCATCGGTTCGACGCTGTACGTAGCCACGCGCCACAGCCCTACGTTAACGGGATTAGTGCAATACCCAACCACCGAAACAGAAGCAGCGGCAAATCGCACCTTGATCAATAACGCCACGCTTGCCGACTTCCTGCCCGATTACCAACTCAATGGTGGCAGCAAAAACGAAATTTTCAGCGGTGATGATTGCTTCATGACGCAATACACCGACAAGAAAAGCTACCAAACCAGCATCGTCAGTTTGCTGGCAATTGATATGAACAGCGCCACACCTACCCCGCAAGGCAAGTGTTTCGCGGGTGATACCGAAACCTTGTACGCTTCCACCGATGCTATTTATCTGGCAACGACCCAGTACAATTATGATGCGCCGGTTAGCACTGACGGTAATACAGCCACAAGCATCGCTTATCAACCCAATATCACCACCGACTTGCACAAATTCTCATTGGCAAACGGCATCAACTACCGAGGTTCTGGGCGCGTCGATGGGCATCTGGGCTGGCAGCAAGAGCAAAAACCGTTCCGCATGAGCGAGTACAACGATGTGCTGCGGGTGATCACCTACACTGGCGACAATAACCTATCGACCAATCCATCCCCTGCACACCTATACACCTTGCAGGAAAATGCCGCCAACCAGTCGTTGGACATTATGGGAAAACTGCCCAACAACACTCGCACGCAGGCATTGGGCAAACCGGGCGAACAGATTTACGCTACCCGTTTCCTTGGCAACAAAGGCTATCTGGTGACATTCCGCACCACTGACCCGCTGTACCTGTTGGATTTATCGAACCCGGCTGATCCGTTCGTTGCCAGCGAGTTGAAGATTGATGGCTATTCCGACTACCTACACCCCGTCGGCGACAATTACCTGCTGGGCATTGGGAAAGATGCGATTGCGGTCGATGGCGGTGATGACGGGCGTGGCGCATGGTATCAAGGCGTAAAACTTTCCCTGATCGACATCACCAACCCATCCAGCCCTTATGAGAAGCAAAAGATCAGCATCGGCAAACGCGGCACGGAAACCGCCGTTTCCCAAAGCCACCATGCGCTGACCACCTTGCAGCAAGGCAACAACCTGCAAGTCGCCTTGCCGGTTAGCCTACATAATGGCACTACCGACTACCCTTCCGGTCGCCCAGTACCTACTACAACTGGACACAGGATGAGCTGTACCGCCTCAACATCAACACCCAAACGGGCACGATGCAGGCACTTGACCCCCATCGTCAGCGAAACCGCCACAGCCGCCGACCCGTACAGCTATTCCAGCTACCAGTGGCCAAATGACCGTTCGGTGATGATTGGCGAATTCATCCATTACCTGCACGGGGACAAGGTGATAAGTCAGGCGTGGTAATGGTAGAATCGGGGTATGCAAAAACCACCCACGATACACGCCATACACCCCGTCACCAGCAGCCGCTTGTTCCATGTGGAAGAACTCCACTTGGAATTCAGCAACGGGGAACGCCGCATTTACGAGCGCCTTGCCAACCGTGGCAATGGCGCGGTATTGATCGTTCCACTGCTGGATGATGACACCCTGCTGTTGATCCGCGAATATTCTGCCGGAAGCGGGCGCTACGAACTCGGTTTCCCCAAAGGCAAAGTGGAACGCGGCGAAGATGTTCTCGACGCCGCCAACCGCGAAATCATGGAAGAAGTCGGCTACGGCGCACGCGACTTGCACTTATTGCGGCGCGTCAGCCTCTCCCCCGGTTACATGCAGCATCACACCCACCTGATCCTTGCCCGCGACCTTTATCCGCATCAAGTGGAAGGTGATGAACCCGAACCGCTGGAAGTTGTACCGTGGAAATTGTCTGACGCCGCCGAGTTGTTGTTGCAGGATGATTTCACCGAAGGGCGCAGTTTGCTGGCGCTGTATCTGGCGCAGGATTGGCTGAAACAACACGCCTAATAACACACAGGAATTCTCATGGATTTACCCAACCTCCTCCTCGCCACCGTGCGCATTGCCCAAGACAGCAGGCGACAAAATCATGGCGGTCTATAACTCGCCAGACTTTGCGGTGGAACACAAAGCCGACGATTCACCGCTAACGGCAGCGGATATGGCATCCCATCACCACATCGTGGATGCGTTGACCGCACTGACGCCGCAATACCCGGTGCTTTCCGAAGAATCCGCCAGCCTGCCCTTCAGCGAACGCAGCCAATGGCAAACCTACTGGCTGGTTGACCCGCTGGATGGAACCCGCGAATTCGTCAAACGCAACGGTGAATTCAGCACCCTGATTGCACTGGTACACAACCACCAGCCCATCCTCGGCGTAGTTCACGCCCCCGCACTGAACGAAACATGGTTTGCCCACCAAGGCGGCGGCGCATTCAAGCAAGCCAACGGCGCAACCTTCCCGATCAGCACCCGCACCACCGGCACGCCGCTCAAAGTCATGGGCAGCAAATCGCACCGTGACCCGATCATGCCGCAGTTTCTCGAACGCATTGGCGAACACGAATACGCCGTGCTGGGCAGCATCCTCAAAGCCTGCCTCGTCGCCGAAGGTACTGCCGACATTTACCCACGCCTTGGGGCTTAACCTCGGAATGGGATACCGCCGCCGCGCAAATCATTGTGGAAGAAGCCGGTGGGCATTTCACCCGCACCGACATGCAGCCAATGCGTTACAACACCAAAGAATCCATGCTGAACCCGCATTTCTTTGTGTTCGGCAAGGACTACCACGACTGGTCGCAGTATTTAGTGTAGGTTTTGCAACATCCCCACTTCCAGATCAATCCCCATCTCATGGTCGGGGTTGATCGAAATGCTGTAACCGACGCCGACCTTCTCAATAATCCACTTAAATTCCGCCAGCAAGCCGCCGCCGTAACCGGGGAAATCGCGCACAAATACCTTGGCACGCTCAGGGCTGGTGAACAGGATCAGCACCTTATTGCCCGCCTCATCATCCAGCGTCAGTGGCACGGCTTGATCACCCGTGGTCGGTTGCAAGCCGCCAATCTGGTGCTTTTCGTAAATCGGCATGAACAGCGTCACTTCCATCAACTGCTGGATGAAAGCATCGCCATCCAGTTCGCCGGACTGCGCTTTCACTAACAGTTCTTCCGCTTGGTTCATTGTTTGCTGGTTCATCTGTCTATCCTTACCGTTTTTGATGCATGAGAGGGTAATGAAACCCCGAATCAGGCACAATGACCCGTATGAAGTATAATGGAAAGGGCAAAGGAGTATTGCCATGCGTATTTTCCGTATTCTGCTCATCCTGCTGGTCGTTGCCGCGCTTGCTTGGTTTATCTGGCAGCGGCAACACCCCACTGCGTTAGAAGTCAGTGTCGGTAAAGTCACCCGTGGCGCTGTCGAGTCCACGGTTGCCAACACCCGCGCCGGAACCGTGAAAGCTTGCCGCCGCGCCAAACTTTCCCCCTCGCTTGGCGGGCAAATCAGCGCCCTGCCATTCCCCGAAGGCTCGCAAGTCAATACGGGCGACGTGCTGCTGCGGCTGTGGAACAATGACCTGCAAGCCAACCTCAAAGCCGCTGGGGATGGCGTAACCGCCGCCAAGCAACAACACGATGCCGCCTGTTTGCAAGCCGCTGAAGCCAAGCGTTCCGCCGCACGTGCCACCCGCTTGCGCCAATCCGCCACCATTTCCAGCCAAGAACTCGACAAAACCAGCACCACGGCGGAAGTTGCCGCCGCCACCTGCAAAGCCGCTGCCGCCCAAATCACCGTTACCGAATCCCAGTTGAAAGCCGCCCAAGCACAACTGGAACGCACCGTCCTCATAGCCCCGTTTGCAGGCGTAATTGCTGACATTAACGGCGAACTTAATGAATACGTCACCCCATCCCCTCCCGGCATCCAAACCCTGCCGGTGATTGACCTGATCGAACCGGGCTGCTTCCGGGTCAGTGCCCCGATTGACGAAGTGGATGCGCCGAAAATCAAACCCGGCCTGCCCGCCCGTATTACGCTGGACGCATGGCGCGGGCGCGATTTCGCAGGCACAGTCACCCGCGTCGGCTCCTACGTGGTTGACCTCGAAAAACAAGCGCGTACCGTCGAAGTCGAACTCGCTTTCAGCAACCCCGCCGACCTCAAAGACTTGCTGGTCGGCTATAGCGCGGACGTGGACATCATCCTCGAAACCCGCCCCAACGTATTGCGCATCCCCACCGAAGCCCTGCTGGACAACCAATACGCCTACCTGCTCCCCGATTCAGGTAAGCTGACCAAGCAAAAAATCCAAACCGGCTTGAGCAACTGGACATTTACCGAAGTCACCGCTGGGCTAGACGGAAGGCACGCCAATTGTCACCACACCGGGTGCGGCGGGCGTTGCAGAGGGCGTTGCAGCGAAGCCGAAGGAAACAGCGGATGAGTGACAATACCCCCGTCCCATTCATCCAACTCCGCGACATTTGCCGCAACTTCCAAGTGGGGGATGAAACCGTCCACGCGCTGGATCATGTCAGCCTCGACATCCACGCGGGCGATTACCTCAGCGTGATGGGGCCTTCCGGCTCCGGCAAATCCACCTTGCTCAATATGCTCGGCCTGCTCGACCAGACCAATGCCGGTTCTTACCGCATGGAAGGCCGCGAACTCACCACCTTGCCGGAAGAAAAACGGGCGCAAGTACGGCGCGACAAAATCGGTTTCATCTTCCAGTCGTTCCACCTGATCCCGCGCCTGACAGCGGCTGAAAATGTGGAACTGCCACTGGTGCTGACCGGGATGCCTGCCAGCCAACGCAAGGCAAAAGTGCAACAAGCACTGGCAGGGCTGGGGCTTGCTTGACCGTGCAGGCCACCGCCCCGCGCAACTTTCCGGCGGGCAACAGCAACGGGTAGCCATTGCCCGCGCCACCATCCTGCAAGCTCCCTTGCTGCTGGCGGATGAGCCAACCGGCAACCTCGACACCCATTCCAGTGCCGACGTGATCCGCATCCTTGAAGACCTGAATGCGCAAGGCATTACCCTGCTGGTGGTCACACATGATCTGGAAATTGGCAAACGGGCGCGGCGCAAAATCCGCATGGTGGATGGGCGTATTGTTCAGGACGGAAAATAACCATTATTGTATTATTTGCATTACAATACCCCTGATTATTCGTTTGCCTGAGCCATACTTATGCCCTCCATATTCTGCACCATCCGTTACGGCATCCTATGCCTGCTTGTTACCCTGCCTATAGTCGGCTTGCTGCCTGCCGCCGCCGCAGAAAAATCGCCAGCAGACTTGCTGGAAAATTCCATCGTCAAAATCTACGTCACCAGTAAATCCCAAACCGCTTACGCCCCGTGGAATGCGGATAGCATTGCCTCCAGTGGCTCCGGTTTCATTATTGACGGCAAGCGCATCCTCACCAATGCCCATGTGGTGGCAGACCAGATTTTTGTGGAGATTCAGCGCGATGGTAACCCCAAACGTTATCAGGCCACGGTGCAAAGCGTTTCCCATGAAATGGACATTGCTATCCTGACGGTGAAAGACCAAGAATTTTTCACCAAAGGCCAACCACTCCGTTTAGGCGAGTTGCCTGACATCCATCAGGAAGTCATGGTGTATGGCTACCCCATCGGTGGCGATACCCTCAGCACCACGCGGGGCATCGTGTCGCGTATCGAATACCTGCCCTATGTCCACAGCGATATGTCCTACCAAATGATCCAGATTGATGCGGCGATCAACCCCGGCAACAGTGGTGGCCCCGCGATGGTGGACGGCAAAGTGGCAGGCATGGTGATGCAAAAAAGTGGCGAAGACGGCGAAAATATTGGCTACATCATCCCCACCACGATGGTCAACCGCTTCCTGAAAGACATGGACGATGGCAAGTATGACGGCTTCCCCGAATTCTCCGCCGATGTTGAATACCTGCTCAGCCCCGCCCTGAAGAAAAAATACCAACTGACCACCGAACAGACCGGGGTATTGGTCAACAAAGTTTGCGCCAATACCTCAGCGGAAAAAGTCCTGAAACAAGGCGATGTCATTACCCATATTGACGGCAAAAAGGTGGATGATGACGGCACATCAGCACTGACCGACCGCAAGAACATCTATTTCCTGCATTACCTCGACCTGCACCAGATCGGGGAAACACTAGCCCTCGACATCGTGCGTGACGGCAAACCCATGCAGGTCAAACTGCTGCTGGACAAGGCTGACAAAAGCATTCACAACTACGACAAGGAACCACGCTACTTCATTTACGGCGGTTTCGTGTTCACTGCTGATGAAGCCTACAGTAGCTGCCAGACCCGCGAAGACTATGACGAACGCCAAGACAAGGGCAAAAAGGATGATGTCAGCATCGCCCAAGTGCTGGCTTCCACCGGCAACTTGGGGTTCCATGACCTGTCATCCATGAGCATCAAAAAACTCAACGGCGAACGCTTCAACACCTTCGAGGAATTCTACAAACGCCTCAAAGCCACCACCGCACCCTTCATCATGCTGGAAGACTACGCAGGCTACGAAGTCGCCATTGACCGCGAGCTTGCCGAGAACGAACACAAGGAAGTGCTGGAACAGTACAGCATCCATCAGGATCGCTCCAAAGAAGTCACGGGCTGGGATAGGGAACTGGCGAAGAAATGAGTTAAGGGCGTATGCAATACGCCCCTACCTTACAATCCGGCGCTCAACGCGGCATTGAACACTTTCTCGGCTTCCTTGAACATGTCGCGGTTGGCCTGATTCTCGGTCATGATCAGGTAGGCATCCTTTTCCGGGTCATACAGCATGATGGTTCCCCAGAAACCGGCGTGCCCCCACACTTCACGCCCGTTGAACAGGCCGCGTTGCAGGCCAAGGCCGTAGTAAGGGCTGGTCACCGTCACTTGCTTCATTTGCGTCAGGGTGGCGGGGTCACGGAACAATTGCCCCTGCATCAAGGCGTGCATGAACAGCGACAAGTCTTCCACGGTGGAAACGATTGCGCCACTTGCCCACGCTGCCGAGGTATCGAAGCGGGTTGCCATCATATCGAGGTTGCGGTTCGTGCCTTGGGGAATCAGGTTATAGAAATGGTGCGCCAACTGACCACGGTCTGCTTCAAAACCTTCATGCCACGTATTCACCATCCCCAGCCGGTTGAAAATGCGCCCACGGTAATTGCTGGTCAGTGATTGCCCGGTGACTCGCTCGATCACCAGCCCCAGCAACAGGTAATGGGTATCGCTGTAATCAAAACGGCGTCCCGGTGCGGACAGGGCATGACCCGCCAAACCAGATTCCAGATAGTTAGCCAGCAATGCCTTGCCATTCCACTGCTTGGAGGCAAGTCCGCGCCCACCATTATTCAGCACATCACTGATCATTTGCGCAAACAGCCCATTGCTATCCTGCGCCGTCGGCGAGTCGGCAATGTAATCCCGCATCCCCGCCGTGTGCTGGAGCAACTGGCGGATGGTCACGCTGCCACCCGACTTGACGCCGCCCATCACATGCAGGTCATCCAGCGTATAACCCTGCGGGCAACAAGGTGTTGTCCAGCAAACGCGACAGCGGCGTATCCAGCGTGAAATAGCCCTCTTCCACCAATTGCAGAATAACCGTGGCGGTAAACACCTTGGAAATACTGGCAACACGGAACGGGGTAGTCGGCATCATCAATGCCCCGGTTTGCGGATTCGCCTGCCCTTGCGCCCGCAGGTAACGGTAATTGCGCCCCGGCACGTCAAACAACAGCGCCGTATTGACCGCATCCGGCTGTTGCAAAGTAGCGGTGACGAAACGCTCAAGGTTGTCATTCATGCGGTTAGCAAACTGCGGATCAGCGGTACGGCTCACCACACTGGTCTGAATTTGCGCGAATCCCGCCCCCACAGCCGCTCAACAGCAACACAAATGCCCATGCCCAGCCCGAGCCACAAACTTGTACGCCATGTTGGTCTTGCCATGCCATCGCCATCCTTTATCCCGTTGGTAATGGATGGGGTATAGGTCAAGGCAAGAACGTGTTTGTGGGCGGGCTGGGGTTACGGTTTAAAGCCACCGATAAGTGGTCATAATAGACCACCATTAATACTTATTTCATCGTCACCATTTCTTCGGCGCTGACAGGGTGAATGGCGATAGTGTCGTCAAAGTCCTGCTTGGTCGCCCCCATACGGATGGCAACCGCGAAACCTTGCATCATTTCATCCACACCCAAACCGATGGCGTGGCAGCCGACGATCTTTTCTTCCGCACCCACCACCACCAGCTTCATCGCAGTCTTGGCTTTGTGCTTGACGAAGGAATAATACATCGGGGTGAATTCGGTGCTGTACACCTTCACCGCATCGCCGTATTGTTCCCGCGCCGCTTCTTCCGACAAGCCAATCGTGCCAATCGGCGGATGCGTGAACATCACCGTTGGAATCAGGCTGTAATCCAGCTTGCGGTCTTTCATGCCACCGAACAGACGGTCACCGAGGCGACGGCCTGCGGCAATCGCTACCGGGGTCAGTTGCACGCCGCGCTTATTGATAATGTCACCAATCGCGTAGACACCGGGAACGCTGGTTTCCTGATAGTCGTTCACGTCGATGAAACCACCGGGCGCAAGTGCCAGACCAATGTTTTCCAGACCAATGTCGTCGGTATTGGTCTTGCGCCCAATCGCCCACAACAACTGATCCAAGCCTTCGAGGGTACTGCCGTCCGCGTAATGGACGGTC
The DNA here is from genome assembly GCA_963818325.1 of uncultured Gammaproteobacteria bacterium. Taxonomy (GTDB): domain Bacteria; phylum Pseudomonadota; class Gammaproteobacteria; order Thiotrichales; family Thiotrichaceae; genus Thiothrix. The sequence continues at coordinate 101,587 of CAWFRV010000008.1, forward strand.
AGTTTGCCGTCAGCCTGTTTTTCGACGCTGGCAATTTTGCCAGTGTCGTTGAACAACAATGCCGTCGTGTTCCATCTGGGTGCGCAGGGTTTTCTGCATCAGGCTATCGAAACCGATCAGCACCGGGAAACCTTGGTGCAACATGTGCGTTTCCGAACCGAGCGCATTCAGCACACCCGCCAATTCCAGCGCGATGTAACCGCCACCGACGACCGCGACTTTCGCAGGCTGTTCGTCCAGCTCGAAAAAGCCGTCGGAAGTGATGCCGTGTTCTGCCCCCGGAATATCGGTCGGCACAATCGGGCGACCACCCGTGGAAATCACAATGTGGTCAGCGGTGTAGGTTTCGCCATCGACTTCCAGCGTCTTGGCATCGACGAAACGCGCTTGGCCTTGGATCAGGTCAATGCCCGCTTCGGACAAAAAGCTATCCATGTACCAGTCGGTAATACCGCCGATCATGTTATCGCGCTTGCTGACCAGCTTGCCCCAATCGAGTTTGCCGGGGGTCGTGGCGAAACCGTAATCTTGTGCTTCGTGTTGGGCATGAGCCAGATTTGCGGCAAACCACATCACTTTTTTGGGAACGCAGCCACGGTTGACGCACGTACCGCCGAGGTCGTCGTTGACTTCCACGACGGCGCATTTCGCACCGTGTTTCGCCGCTTTTTCTACCACTGACAAGGCCACCGCTGCCTGCGCCGATGGCGATTAAATCGTAATGTTGGCTCATGCCCTACTCCTTCTTAGCGTGCTTGCAACCAAGCTTCCAGTTTATCCGACCCGCCAATCAACTCACCGTTGATGAACACTTGCGGAACCATATCCACACCAGCGATAGCACGCAGGCTGCGGTTGGTATAATCGCGGTTCAATTCCAGTTCGTCAAAGTCAATTTCAGCGTCGTGCAACATGCCTTTAGCGCGGGCGCAGAATGGGCAACCTTGGCGGGTGAACACGGTCACATCCAGCGGTGCTTTGGTGTTGGGCGCAATGTAACCCAGCATGGTGTCAGCATCAGACACTTCAAACGGGTCGCCCGGCTTGTTGGGTTCAATGAACATTTTTTCGATCACGCCGTCTTTGACCAGCATGGAATAGCGCCATGAACGCTTGCCGAAACCGATGTCGCCTTTGTCAACCAGCAGCCCCATGCCGTCGGTGAAATCACCGTTGCCGTCTGGAATGAAGGTCAGCTTGTCGGCTTTCTGGTCAACTTTCCATTCGTTCATCACGAAAGTGTCATTGACGGACATGCACACGATTTCGTCTACGCCCAGTTTCTTGAAGGTATCCGCCAACTGGTTGTAGCGCGGTACGTGGGTAGAAGAACAGGTCGGGGTGAACGCGCCCGGCAGTGAAAACACGATGACGGTTTTGCCTTTGAATACGTCGTCAGTGGTGACATCGACCCACTCGTGGTTTTGACGGGTACGGAATGTCACGTTAGGAACGCGCTGGCCTTCTTTATTTTCAAACATGGGGTTCTCCTTAAATTAATTTAATTCACAAACGATCTATAAAAGTTATCGTATGCCGCGCAGTATAAGCAGCCGCTAATGAAATTCACAGTGGATTGTTTCTAACGTTACGTTCGGTTTATTCGATTAAGACGGCAAGTGCAAATGCACCTCCTCCGCATCCTCCATCAAATGAATCGCCTCATCCAGCGCAATCTGTTCCGGGTTTTCCGCACTACGCGCATTCAAACACGCAAACAGCGCCTCCTGTTCCAGAATATAACGCTCGCCGCTTTTGAGTTGCACATACGCCGCCCACGGAATGAATTTGGTCAGCGGGAACAATTGCCCATCCGCCGGGGAAATATCCACATGCAACCCGGCGACATACAGCAAGTTACGCCCCCGGTAGGCTTTTTCCTGCGAAATGCTGCGGAACACCCGGTCAAATTCGGCCTGCGTATTGGCTTGTGAAGCCGTCAGCATCGGCTCGGCAGAAGTCACGATCCACGGCATTGCCCCAATCAGGTTCATCTCCAACTGGCGCGTACCGTCATGGTCTTCGCTCAAGCCCGTATGGTAAGTGAAATAGTCCGGCAGCAAGGCATCGCCAATCGGCTGCTTGCCCTCCCCCGCATGAAAGAACCAGCGCATGTGCTTGTAAAACGCCTCGGTAGCGCGGAAAGTGCGGGCAGTACTCTGGATGGACAGCGGCAAAATTTCCCCATCCGCCTGATGTTCCACCATCTTGTTCAGGTACAGCACCAGACTGCGGTCACGGCTGTGTGACAAATACTGGTTGTCGATGGTCAGGCGGCAATGGTCATCGCGCATATCGACGAAAATATTGCTGCTGGCAAATTGGTACTCATCCAGATACCAGTTCAGCGTGCCGTGGATTTTGCCGCAATTGCTGGAACATTCACCGTGTTCCGTCTGCGAACGCCGGTAACTACCAAAGCTACCCGTTTCCGGGTCATAACCGACGTGGCTGGAATGCACGATCACCAGATCTTTGCCGTGGTGCGCGTGCGGCCCATGCCGGTCTATCGCCATAATGCCGCCCACCCGCCCGTGGTTGAAAGGGAAACGCGCCAAAGTGTTTTGCCAGCAAAATCACCGGGTAGCCTTGGCTTTCATCCGAACAGAACGCCCGCGACGGCATGATTTTACCCGCATCAAACCCCAGTTCCCGACACCAGTTGTACAAGCGTGGCACAAAACTGCTGTAACGGAACCAATAGCCTTCCATGCGGAAATGCCCAAGGCTTGCCTGAATATTGTCACGGACGTTGTACATAAACCCCAAGCCTCCTACACGTAATGCCCCAAAGAGCTAGACTATAAGCATAATCACGAGGGAGTAAAGATTGTCATGCCTCGCTTTCTTAAACGGGCAGATTTCCCCGCCGTGCTGGATATTTTGAAGACAACGGGCTTATAGTGCTGAGATTATTCCAACCATAAGAACGAGGTGTGTTATGTCATCAACATTGTGGATCAACACGGCTGTGAGTGTAGTGGGTGTCGCACTAGGGGCATTTTTTGCGATGGGCAGCATCATCAGCATCGCCAATATGCAGGTTTCATGGGCGGGTGCGCTGTTGGTTGCGGCGATCGGGGTTCCGGTAGCCTTTGCCATCTCCGGCATTGGCGCGTGGTGGGCTTATTCGCAAGGGGCAACACAGCTTGTCACTTACCTGATTGCGTTCCCGTGGGTTTACCTTGCGGCGTTTGTGGTGGCGATGTTGGTTCTTTTAAGCTCTAGCGTCGCTTCGGCGTAGCCTTTTTGACCTTACGCCGTTTGGCCTGCAAATGCCCCAGATACAGCACCGTCGCCACTGACACCACCACATACGGCAACTTATCCCGATGCTGGAACACCAGCAGGTAAAGCTGATCCACCCAATCCAGTTGCGCCACTTGCCCGCTGCCTACCGGAGCAGCAGGAGCCGGATTCGTAGCATCCAACTTGCGGTAATTGGTGATGTAAGGGTTGTCATTGCCCTGCAATTCAGTGATCAAGCGGTTGCGCTGCTGTTCCCACCCATCCACCGGGTCGAGGTTGTTCCACGCCCGGAACAGCTTTTCCTGCGCATCCCCCAGCTTGAGGCCATAGCGGTCACGCATGTACAAGGCTGGCACGCGCCGCATCGCCCCACACATTATCCGGCGGCTCGGCAGTGCGTTGCTGGAAGTCGATTTCCATATTGACCTTGCTGCCATACACACGCGCTTCACCCGCAATCATCTGGTAACGGAAATTGCTGCGGTCGCCGTTGATCTCGCCAATCGCCGGGACAAGGTTATGCATGTCGGCTTCCATCTGGCGGAACGCTTGGTTGGTGTCGCGGCAATGCTTGCGCCCACCCTGCTGCCAGCATTGCAATTGATGCCCAAACACCCACGCCGGAACAATGTGTTCCCACTCAATACGCTGGGCGCGGTTGGCATCCTTGCGCGGCGTATAGCCACAGGAAGACAGCAGCGGAACCAGCAGTTTCTGTTGTTGCTGGAAGGGGCAACCTGCGTAGAATTCGGTGCGGTGATCCTGATACACCTGCGTCGCCAGCAGGTATTTGGAACGTGCAAAAGAATAGCTTTCACCGCGCAGCGTCTGTTCCAACGGTGGCTCGACAATGGCAATATCTTCGGCGAACAGCTCCGCCTCTGGGGGCATGTAGAGGCTGTAAAAGTCCGCCACTGGCATCAGAACAAGCCTTTCAACTGTTTCTGCAACTCATCCTTCAAGCGTTGTTCCAGCTTATCCTTTTCGCCCTGCAATTCGTTTTTCAGGCGGTCAGTGGCAGCGTCGCGCTGTTGCTGGAGGGCGTCGATCTGCTTTTGCTTTTCGGCATCAAACTTGTCCTGCAACTTGGCTTTTTCTTTGTCGAGTTGCGCTGTTAGCCAGCGCCTTGAGCAGCACATCCAGCTCCACTTCGTAGCTGAGTTTTGTCCACGCACCGAAAATATGCAACGGCGCAAACAGCCCTTCCGGCTTGTCGGGCTTGGGTTTTTCGCTGATACGCAGTTTGAAATCGAGCGATTCGTCGACGATGTTGACATCGCCATTGCCTTTGATCTGAAAATGCGGGGCAGTCATTACGTTTTCATCGGTGTGGAATACGCCTTGGTGTACCAACCACTGACCATTCAGTTTGGTGAAGGCGACTTCCTTTTCGCCCATGTCATTGACGCGCTCTTTCTCGAACAGCTTGACGACTTCCTTGGTTTTTTGCGCAAAATTGGCGTCGCGGATCGTGCCATCGTTCAGTTCAAGGTCAATCACGCCATTGAGGTTTTGCTTGAAAAGCCTTGGCATCACCCACTACCGAATCCAGTTTCGCCGTCATATCCAGCGCCCCGGTCACCAGCCGGTCATCGGTCAGGGCAAAGAACAGGTCTTCGGTACGCAGCTTTTGCACCTTGTGTTCAGTACGCAGCACGGGCGGGGTCTGGAGGGTGTCGATATTGATGGTTCCCTGATAAGCGCCCTTGAATAGCGTACCTGCTGGGGTCAGTTTGAGCTGCCCATTGTCCAAAGTGGACGCCCAGCGTCGCCTGTTGCAACTCGAACGGTGGGTAACTGAGCTGGTTAGCCTTGAAGTTGCCCTCCACCACCCGGCTGGGCAGCAGCGGATCGTGGACTTGCAAATTGCCATCCAGTTGATGATCCAACGCCTTGATTTGGGTTTGCGGCAAATCCAGCAAGCCTTTGCCACTGTCCAGATTGAGGCTGAGTTTGCCGCTGGCTTGCTGTTGCCATTGCCCACCGGGAAGCTGTGGCGCTTTGACATCTGCCGTCAGGTTTAACCCGGCAATATCGAGTTGCTGTTTGCCCAGATGCAACGTCGGCTCGCCACCGACCGTGGCGGCAACGCTATCGACCGGCAACACGCCGCCTTGCAGATTGGCTTGCAATTGCATTCCGCGCAACTTCAGTAACTGTTTCGCCTGATCCACGCTAAGGTTGCCGCTCAGCTTGAGTGTGCCTTGCCCACTCAGTTTTATCTCTGCTTGCAAATCGGGGATCGCCAACTGCTGGCTTTCCAGATTGCCTTGCAAGTTGCCGCTCACGGTAGCATCCAGCTTGTCGGGCATCTGCACTTGCCACGCCAGATTAGTCAGGGAAAAGTCGTTTTTATTGTCAGCCAGTTGCGCGGTGGTGGTGACATTCAGGTGCATATCCAAGGCGGGCTGGTTTTGCTTGAGGTTGGTGTCGAGGCGGATGTCTACTGGCTTGCCGGGGCGGAAAGTGCCGGTTTTCAGGTTGAGCGGGGCAAGCGTCAGGGTTTTGCCTTGCTTATCATCCTGCCAGCGCACTTGCGAATCTTCCACGCTGACCCCGGTCACCACGAAACCACCCAGCAGCTTGGTCATCGCCTCACCCGCTTCGGCATCGGCCTGATTGGAATTGTCGGGCAACAAGTCTTGCCAGTTGGTTTTGCCATTCTTGGCACGGTGCAGGTTGAGCTTCAAGCCTTGCAGGTGGACTTCATTGATTTTGAGTTGCTGTTGCAGCAGGGGCAGAAATTGCACTTCAACCCGCGCATTGTGCGCCTCGGCGAAACTGCTATCGGTAAACCCTTTGGCATTGCCCAGTTCCACCTGCCCCAGTTGCAGGGCAATATTGGGGTAAAACGACAAGCCAATGTCGCCGCCAATAGTGAGTTCACGCCCGGTCTGTTCCTTGACCAGTGCTTGAATTTCAGGTTTGTAACGGTTGGCGTCGAAGGTCAGCGCAAACAACGCCACCGCCGCTATTACGAGCAACAATAACGCAAACAACCAAGCTAGTGGGCGTAAAACGGGCATTAGACATTCCTTTCAGTAGCCTTTTTATGATTGCCCTAAACTATAGCCTACTGAGCTGGCGGGAGATAGTAAGCTTGTGGGTAGTACTGGGGGTAATAATACCCCTGCGTATACGGCGTATAGTAATTGTATTGGGTATACGGATAGGTGTAGCTGTACGGCACGGTATTCAGGTAATTATAGGCAGTGTTATAACCCGAACCGTAAGCACCAAGCTGGCTAGCCTGATATTGGGCCACATCGCCGCGACTTTGCGCCACTGCCGTCAGCGTTGAACATGCTGTTAGCCTTGGCACGGAAATTCAGGTCGAAATCCATATTGATGTCGGCTGCGCCGCGCCCGCGTGACTGCCCGTTGGCATTGCTTGCGCCATTGCTGTGGGTTTGCCCGGTTGTGCTGGCTTGGCTGGGACTGTTCTTGGCGGTTATTGCCAAAGAAATTGCCCATATCGAAGCCATCGAAAAAATCAGCGGATGCGGTACTGGTCAGCAAGGTCAAAGCAGTGAAAATAATTATACGTGTGTTCATGATGGTGTCTCCCTCTAGTGGTTTCACCAGTTTATACCCATTTATAAGCATTTGCTAATATTTCAAATCACCACCCTTGTTTGAACTTGTCGATCATGCGCCGCTCGCGCTTGTCCGGCTTTTTCACCTGGATATTGACACCATGCAAACGGCGCTCTTCGATCACCGCTTCGCGCTGTTCACGCTGGTGTTCGGACTCTTCATACAGCAAGCGGGCTTCGGGGGCGGGGCGGCGGTGTTCATTGACACCCACGCACCGTGACCACCCACGTTTCAACGCCTTTTTTAATGCGGATTTTGTCGCCGGGGCGCACATTCCGCGCCGGTTTCACCCGCTCATCATTGACGCGCACATGCCCACCGTCAATGGCCTCGACTGCCAGTGGGCGGGTCTTGAAAAACCGCGCTGCCCACAGCCATTTGTCGATGCGTTGGCTTACATTTTCTTCTTCAGCGGCCATGTAACGACCCGTTCCTCCCAATCTTCCTCATTGACTTCGGCGGCGTAAGTGAAGCGCCCGATCACCGATTGTTTCATGCGGTGGATGCTTTGCTTGTCGCCGGACACCAGATGATGCCACGACGGCAAGTTTTTGCCTTCCAGTAACAAGCGGTAGGCGCAACTGGGCGGCATCCAGTACAGCTCGTCGAGGTTGTCCGGCGTCAGGTGCAAGCAATCGGGAACCAGCGTTTCGCGGTTGCTGTAATCCTTGCACTGGCAGCTTGTGCCGTCCAGCAAGTCGCAGGCGACATCGGTGTAATACACCGTGCTGTCTTCCTCGTCTTCCAGCTTGATCAGGCAGCATTTGGCGCAATGGTCACAGATACTTTCCCATTCAGCCTCATTCATCTCGGCGAGGGTTTTCTGTTTCCACCACGGGGCAGGTGCGGGTATCAGTCGTCATTCTTGGGTTTTGCCTCCAGCAAGGTCTGTTTCAGTGCGGCGAAGTCCTTGTGGTGCAGTGTAATAGAGGATCTCCTTACCGTCATTATTCATCAGGATTGCTAACCCTTTCTGCGGGTAGAACCAGTATTCCACCCCTGCTTGGGCAGAAGGCAAGCGTTCGGCAGGCTCACCAAAGCGGGCAGTGACAATTTCCGGCTCGTAATTAATCATCGGCATGTAAATCAGCCGGTGTACCAATAGGCTATTGGCAACTTTGACGCTCGCTTCGGAGAGTTTGTATTTCCACTGCCCACTCGCCATGCCTTCGGGCTTGGTGGCGTCGTTCTGGAATTTGTCCAGCATCGCGGCATCAGCTGTGCAACTCAGCAATGATTTTGGCTTCAAACAGGCCGATGCGCTGCGTACCGAAATAGGCTTCCAGCGTGCGCTTGCCACTTTCGTGCGAAAATACCGCCATGTCCGGGAAGCTGTGGAAACGTTCGATCACATCCTTCAGGGTGGCTTTACCCACTTCCAAATGGAAGACTTGCGGGTTGCCTTCGGGGGATGTGGTGACTTGCCACGGCAAGTCTTCGGGGTGTTGGGGGGACTGGTCGCAGCCGGTGATGCCGAGGGTCAGGGCAAGCAGGCTGGTCATTATCAATATGTGTTTCATGTAAAACCTTTCAAAATCACGAAAGTGCATCATAGCGCAGCCGTAAGGTTCACGCATACCACTCCTCACTCTCCCCCTGCTCCACCAGCAAATCCACCATCTCCATAATGTACTGTTTCAGGTACTTATTTTTCAGCCACGCCACGCGGGTGGTGGACACCGGGAACAAGTGCGACAAATCCCGCAGCACCAGATCGTCGTCGTGGATATGCGAATACGCCATCTTGGCAATAATGCCCGCGCCAAACCCCAGCCGCACGTAGCTGATAATCACATCGGTATCCGTCGCCGCAAAGGTCACATCCAGTTCCAAGCCCGCACTGCGGAACGTTTCGTGGATTTTGGAACGCCCGGTAAAACCGAAAATGTAAGTCAGCACCGGATGCTCGGCAATACGCGGCAACGTCAACTTGCCCTCTGCCAGCGGATGGCCTTCCGGCAGCACTAGCCCGTGATTCCAGTCGTAACATTTGCGGCTATCCAGTGCAGTTATCTTTCCCCAATTCCTCGGTGCACACCGCAATGTCGGCCTTGCCATCGTGCAGCATCCGCACCAGTTCCACGGGCGTGCCTTGCAGGAAATGGATCGCCACATCGGGGTAACGCTGGCGGAATTCCAACATCACTTCCGGCAAAAAATACTTGGCTTGGGTATGGGTGGTGGCGATGCGGATTTCGCCACGGGTTTGCAGGCGGAAATCGTCCGCCACCGCACGGATATTTTCCATCGACTGTTCGATACGGTCGAGTTCCTGCACGATGGCTTTGCACACCGGGGTCGGTTCCACCAGCCGTTTGCCTTTGCGCTCGAACAGCGGCATCCCCAATTCTTCTTCCAGCAAGCCCAGTTGGCGGCTGACGGCGGATTGCACAATGTAATGTTGGTCAGCCGCCCGCGACACATTCATGCCGTTATTCAGCAAGGTTTTGAGCAAACGCAGTTGGAACAGTTTCATACTTGTATCTCATTTTCAGATATTCATATCGATTATATCGTTTTTCATAATGTATGCATTACAACATAATCGCCTGCAACACATATTTACCGGAGGGGAGACCTCATGAGCATCCTGCATAAAATCGTCAACCCCAGCGACATCAGCACGCTGGAACTGTTGCTGAATGGCGCTTTCGCCCCCTTGCACGGCTATTTGAATCAGGACGACCACAGCAGCGTCCTGCGCCGCAACCGGCTGGCAAACGGCACATTATGGCCGCTACCATTGGCACTTGCCCTGACCCCGGCAGAAAAACGCGAAGCCCAACTCAGCGGGCGCATCGTGCTGGTAGATGGTCTGGAACGCCGCGCCATTGCTGAAGTTGCAGGTCGACAGCTTCTACCGCCTGCCCGCCGATGTCGCGGAACTGGCGCAAGCCTTCGACCCCAGCCGCACGCCGGATACGTGGTACGCCAGCGGCACGGTCAAACCCTTGCAGAAAATTCTGCACCCGACCTTCAACAGTATGCGCTTTAACGTCCCCGCCTTGCGCCAACAGTTGCAGGACTGGGACAGCATTATCGCCGTGCAAGCCACGCCCGCACTGGATACCGACGACTTGCACCGTGCCTGCGAATGGCTCACCGATACCGAAACCGGCGGCGGGCTTGCTGGTACAAATTGGCATCAATGAAACCGCCCCTGATTTCCACCAGCAAGTGCGCGAACTGCGCAATCAGGTCAAATGCAATGCCGCGCGCCAGGTCAAACTGTCGCTGCTGCCGTGCGTCGAAGGGTTGGGGGAAAACCGTTGCCTGCTGCTGCAAGCACTGGTGAGCCGCAATTACGGCGCAACTGGCTTTGTGGTGGGCAAACACATCTCGCCCGAAGCCCGCCGCTGGCTGTTAAAACACCATGACGAAATTGGCCTAGAGATTATTCCGGTACGGGCGCAACGCCCCCAAGCCGCGAAGCAGACTGTACGCCATCCACTTTGTGAAGCTGCCTGAGACTTACCTACCTCTCCTCAGGTGGCGCGATCCGGTACGGGCTTCGGCCCGTATTTTTTCCCACGTTACCAGTCCAGTTTGAAATTCACCTTCAGCGCAAAATCCCACTGTGATTTGTGGATGTCCGCTGGGAATGGCAATGCGCCGGAAGCCGCATTCACTGCTTGCACCGCTGCCTTGTCCAGCCACTCATTGCCGGAACTCTTACTGACCCGTGCGCCCGTGATCGTGCCATTCGGCAACATCGTAAATGACACCGTAACCGTTCCTTCCACCTCGGCTTTTTCTGCCATACGCGGGTATTGCTTGCGCGAAGCAATCAGGTTTTGCAGTTTGCGGCGGTAAGCGGCTTCTGCGGCGGCATTATTGGCTAGCGGGAGCGGGCGCGGCAGGGGCAGGTTTGGGCGTAGCAACAGCCTGTTGCGCCGGAGCGGGGTGCAGGAGCTGTACGGCACAGGTACTGGCTCAGGTTGAGGGTTCTACTGGCGGGGTCGGCTCGCGCTGTTGCTCTGGCTTGGGTTTGCGCTACCGGCTTTTTCACCGGCTTGGGCTTTGTCGACAGGCTTAGGTTTTTCTACCGGTTTGGGTTCAGGCTTGGGTGGTTCCGGTTTGGGCTGCGGCGGTTCTGCTACTGGCTGGAGGTGCTACCGGCTCGGGCGGTGGCGCAGGTTGAAATTGGGCAAGCGACAACTGTGACGGGCTGATCCTCTGGCAAGCCCAACTTGTCCTGCCACAACAGCAATGGCAGCGCTGCCAGCAACACCGCCGCGTGCAACAGCGCAGAAATACCAAAGCCGGTCAGATGACATTTCACTGCGCTTGCTCGGTCTGGATGGACACTTGCCGCAAACTGCTTGGCTTTCAACACATCCACCACGCTGATGAAATGCTCGAACGCTGCCACTTTATCGACCCGCAATTGCACGGGCGTGGTGTTAGGGTGCGCCTCCAGCTTGCCGCCAAGCTCCGCTACCGTAATGGGCGTGCCGTCGAGGAAAATCTGGTTTTGCGCATTGATGGCGATTTCCAGCACCTTTTCATCGCCGTTGGCCTGTTCGCTTTGCTCCGCTTTGGGCAAATCCACCGGAATCAAGCCTTGCGAGATGAACGAAGCGGTGGTCAGCACGATTGCCAGCAGCACCAGCATAATGTCGATGAAGGGGATCATGTTGATTTGGTCGAAGCGTTTCATGCGCTTTTCCCATCCCGCAGCGCCTGCCAGCGGGCGGTCAGCACTTCCACTTTGCGCAGCAAACCGTTGTAGAACATGATCGCCGGAATCGCCACCAACAAGCCCCGCCGCCGTCGCTTTCAACGCCAACGCCAAGCCCAGCATGATGGCATTGACTTCGATCTTGCCGCCCTGCCCCATCGTGTAAAACGTCACCAGAATCCCCAGCACCGTTCCCAGCAAGCCCACATACGGCGCATTCGAGCCAATGCTGGAAATGGTGGTGAGGTTGCGGGTCAGGTCGATTTTCAGGGTTTCGATGTGGTCGAATTGCTGCAAACTGACCTTGCTTGAGGTACAGGTAACGCTCAATCACCAGCGCCAGCATGACGAAACTCATCAGGCCGAGGGTGCCGAGTACCAGATAATCCAGATTGGCTTGCAGAAATTCCATTATCCACCTTAATCACATTGCCAACGTCATGCGGTAAGTCACCGATGACAACCAACACACCACCGCCTAACCACACCAACCACTGTTCCAGCCACGGGTTACGGCTGCGTAACTCACGTCCCAACCCACCCAGCAGCGGCAGGATGATAAACAGCGGGGTCAACGCCGCACCCAGACCAAACACAAAACCATACGCCATGCCTTGCCCTGCACTGCCCGCCGCCGCACAAGCTGCCAGCAAAGCCGCCAGCGGCGCACAGGGGATAAAGCTCAGGCTGAAACCCAACAGCAACGGGTGCATATTTTGCCGACGGCTTAACCCGCAACGGCGATGTTGTGCGGTACGGTTACGGATCAACCACCACCCCGCCAACACACTCGCCGCCCCGATCAGCACATTGCCGATACCGGATTTGAGGTATTGTAACAGCACCGTCCCCAATACCCCGGCAGCCGCGCCAAGCGTAGCATAAGCCATGATCTTACCCAATGCGAACAGCCCAGTATCCACCAACGTACCGCGCATCCCGGTATTACGGCTCATCACCCAACTGCCCATGTACGGCAAACACGAGGCGGTGCAAGCAGTAAACCCCACCGACACCCCCAACACCCAGACTGAAAACAATCCTACCTGCGCCAGCACAAACGGTTCCATCATGGTTTTTCCACCTTGACCGGAATAGCCTCAAGTTTTTTGACTACCCGATAGCCTTCCGGCTTTTCGCCCTTAATGCGGCGTTTGTAATAGTCGCGTGCTGAGCTGAACAACGCCAACGGGCCAAATTTGATTTGGATTACGTTGTCATCGGGGCAAAACTCCGCACACCGCCCACACAAAGTACAGTCATCGTGGAAGGCTTTCGTGCCGGATTCATGCCAAATCTCATGAATATCCATCGGGCAAGCCTTGTGGCAAATCCCGCATTTTTCACACTTCTCATGCGGATGCTTCACCAAACGCAGCGGTGACAAACGGCGGAATACCGCGTGCAATGCCAACATCGGGCAAATCCGGCAAAACGGCTGACGCACCATCAACGCCGCCACCACCATTGCCCCAAACAATAGCGAACGAATCGCAGAAAATACCCAATCCGCCACGCCCGCCTGATTGATGGTCAACTGTTCCAGATCGCCTGTTGCCAGCGTGGTCAGCAAACGCGATGGGCAAATCTGACAGAACGCATCCCCCGTTGCCGCCGGAGTAACCCCCAGCCCCGCCAGCAACGGCAACAAGAACACCAGAAACACCAACATCAACCACTTCAGCGGACGCACCACATAGGTCTGTGCCGGAGTCAGCGCATAACGGTTTTCCAACTTAAGCCAACGCCCCAGCTTGTAGAGCATTTCCTGAAACGTCCCCAGTGGACAAATCCACCCGCAAAACGCCTTGTTGATGAACACAAAAAAGGCATAAAACGTCAGGAAGGTAAACAACAACGGCAGCAATACCTTAAAGCTGAACTGCTGCATTTGCACCAATGCCTCACCCACCCGATGGTGCAACTGGTGCTGGGTCGGAATCAGCACACAATAACTGGCATTCTGCTGATCATACGCACACGACAGCGCAGGCAATTCGCCGGAAATCTTATCCGCCGCGTAATGCCCAATCACTGCCCCGCCATACACCAAAAAGATGAACATCAGGATTTGCACCGCAAAGCGCAGCCGCCCCAAGGTCAGGGTTTGTTTCCACGTAGTCATGCTTTTCTCCTCCGCCACAACAACGGGCTTGCCAGCAACATCCCGCCCAACGCAAAGCCTAACGCGGGTAACACCGCCTTATTGGCAAACGCATCAGGCGCATATTTGTAATTGAACGCGCTGGTGATCCCCGACATATTCCACACTCAGGGCGAACTGGGCGGAATCCATGCCATGACCGCCGCCGTGACCACCGGCATGATGCTCATGCTGCCCTGCCTCCAGCGCCTTGAAATCATCCGGGAACGTCACCCCAAACTGCCCCTGCCCATTGCTGGGCTGGCTGCGGCGTGTGCCATTGCTGGTTTCCAGTTGCACCGTGGCATAGGGCATCGGCTTGCCCTGATAAAGCACCTGAAATGCCCACGTTTCATTGGCACGGAATTGGCTATGTTCACGCGGCAATTGCAGCGGTTTGATTTCCAGCGCACTCATGTCTTGCTGCAACAACTCACGCGGCGCAGCACCGGGGTTGGAAAAGTAATACACGCTGCTGGCAAGGCGTTTGCCATCCTCACTGCTCGCTGTGATCCAATGGTAATTGCCCTTGCCGTGACTTTTGATAGCGAATTTTCCCGCCTCTTGTGGCTCGGCTGTCCAAGATGCCAAAGGGGTTTCCCCCCCGAAAGGGGGAAAGACCACCACCTGCTGACTCGTCAGATTGACAGGTTGAACCAAAAACTGGGCGCGACGATCCGCACCTTTAGCGGGTGCAGGCAATAACACTGGGGCAGCCGTCCACCCCGCCTCATCCGCCGCCACACTCACCGCTGGCTGAGCGTAGCCGAAGCCAAACGCTACTAACAAAAGTGTGACATTACTCCAACCACCGTTAAATCCTCCCCCAACCCCGCCCAGCCGCTCATTCGCGGCGCTTCGCCCTTTTTCAAAGGAGGGGAGCAAGAGTCTGCCACTTCCTAGTTCCCCCCCTTTGCAAAAGGGGGGTTAGGGGGGATTTTCTTACTGCTTTCATACGCCCCTCCTAGAACTGGTAGGTGTAATTAACCAACACGGCACGCGGCGAACCCGCTGCATAACTACGCTTGCCCGCCGTATCCTTGCTGACTTCCACCGCATAACGTTCGTCGAACACGTTATCCACCGTCATATCGACTTTGTGCTGTTTTTTGGTGTAAGCAAGGTTCAGATCAGCCACCACCTTGTTATCTTTCCACTGCTCGCTGTTGGCGTTGTCGAGGTAGTAAGCGCCATCCTTACGTGCCTGTACGCGGGTGGAAATACCGTTCGGGTGTTTGTATTCGGCAAACGCATTCACCTGCGTTTTCGGGATAAGCGGCAAAGCATTACCACTGCGGTCGATATTGGTCGTACCGATCAGCTCCTTGAAATCCTTGTATTTATAATCGTTGTAAGCCACGCCACCGCCCACATTCACCCGTTCCGCCACCGCATAACTGCCGGACAGCTCGAAACCTTTTTTGCTGGTTTTGCCCGCATTCACGTATTGGTTGGTGCTATCGGGTAAGCGCAACCGCACCACCTCATTCTTACCCTCGATGTCGTACACGGAGGTATCAAATGACCACCGTCCGCTACGCCCTTTCAAGCCGACTTCCACATTGCGGTTGCTGGCTTTTTTCAGGGCGGGGTTGCTGTCGAGTTCACTATCGGCGGGAATTTGGTCGGCTTTAGCAACCGTGGCAAAGGCATTCACCGTGTCGGTCAAGGCATAGCTTGCGCCGAGGCTGGCTGAACCCAGTGTCATGCTGTGGTCGTGGTGGGATACGCCGTCACCCGTAACGTATTTGCCGGTGGCGTAGTCGTATTTGCTGGTTTGATTGATGTCGGAAGTTAGTTGCACGTCATCCACCCGCGCACTCATATCCACGGACAGCTTGTCGTTGAGCTTGATGTTTTCTGAGCCGAATACGCCCAGCAATTTGCCTTCGCTGCTGCTGGTTTCAGCCAGCTTGCCCTTGGTGTCGGACAACGTGGTGGTAATCCGCCCTGTGGGCAGCTTTTTCACGTCGGCGTATTCGTATTTTTCAGAATCCTTGGTGGTATTGATACGCCCTGCCACACCGAAAACGGCTTTGGCATCCTTGCCAGCCAATTGGTGTTTTTTCTCGACCTCCACATCCGCCCCCAGCATGTGTGGCGGGTTCTTGGTATTGTCGTTAACGATGCCAGTGACAGGGTGAATATGGTGATATTGGCTGTAATAGACCTTGGGTTTGAGGGTGTAACTGCCCTTGTCGATTTCAGCGCGGGTATTGACCGAGACATTTTCAGAATAGCGTCCGGTATGTTTGAATACGCCAGAAACGTCTTTCTGTTCGCCCGTATCCTTGAAGGCTGCCCACATCGTGTCATCCATACTGCCTGCCAATTGCATATCGACTTTGGCGTAGCCCAATTCGGTTTCCAGCGTATTGCCGTCGCCAAATTCCAGTCCGTGCTTGATACTGACGTGATTGGAGGACATATCGTTGCGGTAACGCCAGTCATTCGGCACTTCGCGGTGGGTAGCAGTCACGGATAAGGCTTGGTTGTCGCCCACTTTGCGGCTGAAACGTACATGGGCATTCTTGGCAGCATCATCGCCCACGCCCACTTTGACGTTATTGCCTTGCTGGTCGAAGACTGATTTGGTGATGACTTGTACCGTACCGCCTGCCGAACCGGAGGCGTACAGGTTGCCAGGGCCTTTGGTGACTTCCAACCGCTCGATGTCTTGCCCGTCGATCAAATCAAGGCGGGTGAAACTGTCCGGTTCGGTCATCGGAATACCGTCGCGCAATACCATGATTTCGCGGATGCCGTAACTGGCTTTCAGCCCCGCCCCCCGAATCACCAGCTTGGAATCGCTCAAACCGTTCTTGGAATAGGTCAGCACGCCGGGGATATTTTGCAGCGCGTCGCTGATGCTGTTCATTTTGAGCTTGCTGAGTTTTTCTTTGCCCACGCTGGCAACGGCTGCCGGAACGGTTTTGCTACCGCGTGCGGAACGGGTGGCAGTGACGGTGACATCATCCAGCACGGTGGCTGTTTCAGTATCCGCAAGGACAGTCAGAGGCACGAGGGCAGACAGTACCGCGAGGTACACGGAAGACAGGTTTGGCATGGGGCAAGCTCCGATAAATCAAGCGTAAATACCCCATACCCAGCAAGGTTTGTGCCAAAAATACAACGTGTTGTTTGCAAACAACTTTACCGCAACAGCCAGTCAATAGGCTCGGCTAAAGCGCGTGAGAATACACGCCCATTGCGTTATTTGCCGTAACGCGGCAC
>CAWFRV010000009.1:0-288691 GCA_963818325.1 uncultured Gammaproteobacteria bacterium
CACTGTAACAGCACTCATTCTGCCCAAAAGCTTAACCTAAACCAAACGCAATAAGAAATAACTTTATCCTATATTTTTTCTGAATGCGGTAAATTTCTCGCAGAAAAAAACAGGAGCGCCCAGCCAATAATGAAGCTGACACCACCGAGTGGAGTGACCATCGCAAAGCCCTTAATCCCTGTCAAAACATAGGCATACAGGCTTCCAGAGAACAATATTATACCCACTAGAAAGGCATAACCAGCATAGCTTGACATATTTATTATTTATTTGTTTATACATAAATACTTATCAATAATAATGCCAAGTGAATGGTAGAACTGGTACTCGACACCAGTATGAAAACGTTGCAACATCTTGTCATCCACTAGCTTTTCCAGCCCGTGTGCGCCAAATGCCCCCAATATGACTGCGAGCATTCCAGACACGCTGGCGATTAGCAGAAAACGATTTCTTTCCACGAACTAGTTGACCTTATGAATACACATGAAAAACGCCAATTATACCGCATCATTCTCAAAATCATGGCATGGTTCGGAATTATACTATTACTGGGCGTGTTCTTGCGCAGTTGCTTTGCTTAAGATACACATCGTAGCGTACCGCTTTCCCACCAATCACGAAGGCAGGTTTACAACCGTGCAGTTCGGGCGCATGACGCGGGCGTTTCACCACTACCCGATGTTTGACGTGCTGGCGGGCAAGCTCCAGCAAGGCATCACTATCTTGGTCTGCCCCCACGACTTGTGGAAAAACCGCATCTCTTTCTGCACCAACGCGGACTTTTGCCGTTCAGGGAACATTGGGTCAAGGTAAATTACATCAGGCAGGCTATCGGCAGGGTAATGCTTTCAGCCATTCGTGCGCATCCGCCAGATGCAAGGTCATGCGGCTAGCGATGTCGACTGCTTCGCTGTCATCGCTGGCAAGGGCGCGTTTGAGGCCATCGGCCAACAGCGCATGAACCACCGGGGAACGTTCCAGCAAGGTCACGCTGCAACCCAACGTGGCAAGCACGAAGGATTCGCGCCCTAACCCGGCGGTAGCATCAATAACATGGGGATGTTTGAACTTGTGTAAACCAATGGCTTTGGCAATGTCCTGCCCTTTGCCACCACCGAACAGACGGCGGTGTTGGGCTTTGCCATCGACGAAATCGACGTAAACTGCACCCACTTTGGGGTCGTGGGTATCGTGCAGTTCCAGCCGTGCGGGAGTTTGCACCAATTGATAACGATCAGACATTTCAATAATGCGGTGGTGGCGCTTCATCCGCTTGGCTACCGACAACAGAAGGCTCAATCGTTCGCAACTTATCGTTGAGACGCTCGATTTCCAACAATGCGCTGCGGATTTCCTTGTGTTGCAGGTAAACCTGATGGCTCAGCGTTTCCAGCATCTGCTCCTGTTCCATGAACAGGAGTTCCAGTTTTTCCAGTCGGGCTTCCATCAGGAGTTAACGACCCTTGACCGCAGCAATCCGCATCCGCAGCGCATTCAGCTTGATGAAACCTTCTGCGTCTTTCTGGTTGTACGCGCCGCCGTCATCGTCAAACGTCGCAATGCGCGCGTCAAACAAGCTGTCGTCGGATTTACGGCCTGCAACGGTAGCAGCACCTTTGTACAACTTCATGCGTACTGTGCCGTTCACGAAGGCTTGCGATGCGTCGATCATGGTTTGCATCATCTTGCGCTCGGGACTCCACCAGTAGCCGTTGTAAACCAGTTCGGCGTACTTGGGCATCAGGCTGTCTTTCAGGTGCGCCACTTCGCGGTCGAGTGTCAGGGATTCAATCGCACGGTGCGCAGGCAACATGATAGTGCCGCCGGGAGTTTCGTAGCAGCCGCGTGATTTCATGCCGACGTAGCGGTTTTCCACCAGATCCAGACGACCGATACCGTTTGCGCCACCCAGTTTGTTCAGGGTTTCGAGGATCGTGGCAGCAGACAAACGCTCGCCATCCAATGCGACGGCATCGCCACCTTCAAAGGTGATTTCGACGTAAGTAGGCTTGTCAGGGGCAGTTTCCGGGGAAACGCTCCAGCGCCACATGTCTTCTTCGGCTTCAAACCACGGATCTTCCAGCGGGCCGCCTTCGTAAGAAATGTGCAGCAGGTTGGCATCCATTGAGTACGGGGATTTCTTGCCAGCCTTCTTGAAATCGACCGGGATATTGTGCTTTTCAGCATACGCCATCAGATCAGCGCGGGAATTCATGTCCCATTCGCGCCACGGGGCAATCACTTTCACGCCCGGTTTCAGCGCATACGCACCGAGTTCAAAGCGCACTTGGTCGTTGCCCTTGCCGGTTGCGCCGTGGGAAATGGCATCCGCACCGGTGTCATTGGCGATTTCAATCAAACGCTTGGCAATTAATGGGCGGGCGATGGACGTGCCCAGCAGGTATTCGCCTTCGTAAATGGTGTTGGCGCGGAACATCGGGAACACGTAGTCACGCACGAATTCTTCGCGCAAATCTTCGATGAAGATTTCTTCCGGCTTGATGCCCATTGCCAAGGCTTTGGCGCGGGCTGGCTCGACTTCTTCGCCCTGACCGATGTCAGCGGTGAAGGTGACGATTTCGCACCCGTAATTTTCTTGCAGCCACCGGACGATAATGGAAGTATCCAAGCCGCCGGAGTAGGCCAGCACGACTTTATTGACTGACTGTGCCATGTCTGTGTGTTCCCGTTAGGTAATCGAAACGGGGCATTATATGCCCGTAGCGAGGCTAAATAAATGCGGTGTACCCGATAAATAGAGTCGGCGCAGGCTTTCACCCACGCCGACTACCCTCCCTGGCAAGTCTTTTCAGACCCTATCCCTACAAACCTTAATACGACGTTAGCGTGAAAGGCTCCGTCTTCTCATCAATAGACTCTACGAAGGCAGCCACGGCTTCCTGGGCTGACCAGTCTTGCAGAACATCCACCCCGTGCTTCTGACCCGCTGTACGATGTGGCACATGCGCCAAAATACAGGCCACGGTCTCACACGCGCCATTGTGCAGATAAGGCGGGCTGGCATGAACCCCCAGCAACGACGGCACATTGAAACCCTTGCCTTTGCCATCACCGTTGTAGTCGAAACCTAAAGCATCCTGAAACACATCAGCGGCCAGATTGCCGATCTTCTCTTCTCGCCCCGATATTGTTGCCAAACGGGTTACTCGGCAGGAATGCTTCACCACCCACGACACCGAGGTTGAAGGTCTGCACATCCCGCAGGAATTCGGCAACAAACTGGGCACCGACCGGATTGCCTAGCAATGGCACGGGATCACGCTCAGTAGGTATCTGGGCTGCCAGCGGAGGCTTGGGAAGCCCCAAGGTAGTGCTGATCGTCCAGTTGCCACCACCATGACAGCTTTGGCAACCGGCCTGTTCAAACAGCAGCCGACCCGCCGCAATCTTGTCAGTAGATACGCCACCGTGAACCTCGGCTTCGCTCAGCGGGCTACTGGGCGTGCGTACTGCAAAGCGTACCCATTCACGCAGTGCGGTCTCGGCAGGCACGGCGGTAGTGCTGCCAAAAAGCGAAACCGTAATCTGGGTGCGGTCAGTATTCGGCTTGTTGAAATTGACAATCGTGCAAGGCGGCTTACTGGGGTCTACATCGCCCAGAATCAGCCCCTGGTTGGGATTGAACAGGCTTTGCGCAGGCGGCGGCTCGCTACAATCCAGCAGCGTAGGCAGGTTGCCCGGCCCTGAAATATTACGGGCATTCAGTTCAAAGTCTTCCACTTCGTCACGCACTGCCGAGTAGTTCAGGATTCGCTGGTCGCCGTCGCTCAAGCCCGGCGTGCCCCGGTTTTGCGGATTCCATGTGGCATTCAGCGGAATGGACTTGCGTGGCCCGGTTTCAAACTTCCACACCACTGCATCCGTCAGCCCTTCAAAGTGGCAGCTTGCACAAGCCTGCCAGCCCTCGCTGGACAAACGGTTGCTGACCGATAGGCCATGGGCAACGCCATTGCTGGCGATGGGGTTGTAGTGCCCGCGTGAGGAAAAGAACTGCTCCGCCCCCACGGTCAGAATTTCACCCGCCGACCCTGGTGCTGGCAAAGCCGCCGTGCGGATGGTCTTGACCACAGAGTCCGTGTTCAGATCCACCACCGAAACGTTGCGTGAGACGAAGTTTGCCACATAAGCTTTGGTTCCATCCTTGATCACAATGCCTTGCGGATTCTTGCCTGCATTATCGCCGCTGGTCGCCGGGTCATCAGGGTCGTTAAGGTCGATGTAACGGGTGGTATCGGCATCCACCGTGTTGCTGAGTTTGCCATCAGCCGCTACGTTGGTTTTCACCAGTAAATCACTGCCCGCCGAGATGGTGTAAGCATTGCCCTCACCGCTGGCAGTGGTGAAACCGATCCCCCAGACGTTGGCGAAGAACAGCCTGTCCTTGCCTGCTTCGGGGTTACGTGCTCCCAGATGCAAATTGATGAACTTGCCGGAAGCATCGGTTTGGTGGTCACCATTTACACCATCAATCACATTCACAAAGGCGTGGGTATCGACATTGAAACGCAGCGGCCCGGTGGGTGAGGCCGCGATATTGGGCAAATAAGCCTGATCGCCCCGCAACACGATGCTTTGCATCTGGCTGGGGAAAGCCAGCGTATCAGCATCACGCCCCGGAAACTTGAAGCCTGTGACTTGTGCTGCCAGCGGAATCGCCTGCGCGGGTTGGTATTTCGAGTCGGCATTGAGATCCAGACGGCAAACTATCCCTTCCTTGCCAGCGTCTTCACCCTGCTTGCCACCCTCTTTGACGAACGAGAAGAAGCGGGTGACATAGAGCTTGCTGCTGTCCTGCGTGACTGCCAAACCACGTGGTTGGTAGTGGCGGGTGCGGTCTGGATCATTGCAGACACTGTCGCGCAAATTCACGGTGTCGATAATGTGGTTGTAGTGGGTGTCAATGACCGTAAGGGTGTCCTGGGCACTATTGGCGACGAACGCCCGCTTGCCATTCGGTGAAACCACCACATTCCACGGCTCTGCGCCTGTGGGCAATTCGCCTTCCAGTTCGGCCTCAAATGCATCAGGGGCGGAGTTTTTAATCTTAATGATTGAAACCGAATTGCCCTCGGCGTTGGCCACGTAGGCATAACGACCATCGGGTGTCAGTGCCACACTTTGCGGCTCTTTGTCATCGCCGAGTGGGATGTCGGTGATCTTGGTGTCATTATCCGTGCGGATTACCGACACTGAATTGGCACCGGGATTGACACTCCAGACCAATTGATGGTCCGCCGACAAGGCGATGGGGCTGGAATGGGTGGGATGGTCGTAAACGTAATCGCTTGCCGGAGCGGCGGCACTCGCAGGGGTTGTGGCAAACATCAACCCCCCCAGTGCTGCCCCGCTGCATAACAAACCCCACCCTATCCTGATCGGGTACTTTTCCAATAACGGTTTATTCCTACACTTGCTTTCCATGGCTTACGCCCTCCTTTAGCAAAATAACTCTCCACTACCGATGCTTCTTGCATGGCTTTCGCTTTTGTCTTTTATAAAATAACCAATAAAACAATAAAACGCATATTAATTTTTTAAAAAAACTTATCCCGTTTTGTATATACAGTGCAAGAAAACCCATCTTCCACAAATACAATCAAAGACAAACGGTATTAAAACAGGAGTAAATGGTAATAAAATCAAGACAAACGGTGGTATTCGCTAAATCCAAGCAAACAACAACAATCTTTGGCACAAATTTAAATCATCGGGTAAACCCTATGTTTTTAAAGGGCAAATACCATATGTTCCGTAAGGAATGGGTTTCAAACCTATGGCTAATAGACTTCCAGCATCCGAACAATATTAATTCTTCACTCGATTCGTTACACTCTGTCTCACGAAAAGATCAAAACCATGCCAATACAATTGACCCGCGCAACAAAGGAGACACCATGGAACGCCGTTCATTTTTCAAAAAAGCTGCCGTAAGCACCGTAGCGTTAGCCGCCGCACCTGCCACACTGTTGGCAGAAGAGGCCGTTAAAGCTGCCGCTGCCAGTGACTTACCCAGCGTCAGTTGGCGTTTAACCTCCAGCTTCCCCAAATCACTCGACACCATTTTTGGCGCATCTGACGTACTGGCGAATGCGCTTTCCAAAATCACCGGCGGCAAATTCACCGTCAAAATCTTTGCAGCAGGCGAAATCGTCCCCGGTTTGCAAGTGCTGGATGCGATCCAAAACGGCACAGTCGAAGCCGGGCACACCGCCTCCTACTACTATTTCGGCAAAGACCCTGCCCTCGCCTTCGATTGCGCGGTTCCCTTCGGCCTGACCTCGCGCCAGCAAACCGCGTGGATGTTGCACGGCAACGGCATGAAACTGATGCGCGAACTCTTCGCCGAATACAACGTGGTCAATTTCATGGGCGGCAATACCGGCGTGCAGATGGGCGGCTGGTTCAACAAAGAAATCAACACCGTCAAAGACTTGGAAGGCTTGAAATTCCGCGTCGGTGGCTTTGCAGGGCGCGTCTTGAGCAAACTCGGCGTAGTGCCACAGCAATTACCCGGCGGCGAAATTTACCCCGCGCTGGAAAAAGGCACGATTGACGCAGCCGAATGGGTCGGCCCTTACGACGACGAAAAGCTCGGTTTCGCCAAAATCGTCAAAAACTACTACACCCCCGGCTGGTGGGAAGCAGGCCCGCAACTCTCCTTCTACGTCAATAAAGAGCAGTGGGAAAAATTGCCGGATGCCTACAAAGCCGCGTGGGAAGCCGCTTGCCAACAAGCCCACACCGACATGCAGGCGAAGTACGACGCCAATAACCCGCAAGCCCTCGCCAACTTGCTGCAAGGTGACGTGAAATTGCGCTCATTCAGCGACGAAATCATGGAAGCCTGCTTCAAAGCCACGCTGGAAACTTACGACGAAGAATCCAAAGCCAACCCCAAATTCAAAAAGATCTACGACGACTGGAAAGTGTTCCGCAATAACCAAGCACAATGGTTTAGCGTCGCGGAACAATCCTACGCCAAGTTCGCGTTCGCCAAAAAACTCTAATCAAACCTCTTACTCCCTCTCCGTTCCCTGAGCGTAGTCGAAGGGTGGGAGAGGGGCTGGGGATGGGGGATACTCTTCACCATGCTACTAAAATTCTCCCACGCCGTTGACGCGATGAACGCCAAGTTCGGGCAACTCGCCAACGTCCTAATCCTGCTCGCCTGCATCGTCAGCGCCAGCAACGCCCTGCTCCGCTACAGCCTCGACATCAGCGACAACTGGCCGCTGGAATTGCAGTGGTACTTGTTCGGCGCAGCCGTCATGCTGGGCGCATCTTACACACTCGCGCAAAACGGGCATGTGCGCGTTGACATCATTTACGGCAATGTTTCCGACCGCGCCCGCTTGTGGATCGACATTTTCGGCCTACTGCTATTCCTGCTCCCCGCCTGCACCCTGTTCGCATGGCTGTCGTGGAAAA
Source organism: uncultured Gammaproteobacteria bacterium (assembly GCA_963818325.1). Classification (GTDB taxonomy): domain Bacteria; phylum Pseudomonadota; class Gammaproteobacteria; order Thiotrichales; family Thiotrichaceae; genus Thiothrix. Next base: position 7,453 of record CAWFRV010000009.1, read on the forward strand.
CCTGTTCTTGCCCTCGTGGGACATCCTCGAACACTCCAGCAATTCTGGCGGCTTACCGCGCTACCCCATCAAATTCATGCTGCCACTGGGCTTCGGCTTACTGGTCTTGCAAGGCTTGTCGGAACTGGTGAAACGCTTCGCCGCACTCAAAGGCGAGATCCAGCTTGATACCCACTACGAGAGGCCAGAGCAATGATTACATTGGAAATGATGCCCCTGCTGATGTTCGCGGGGTTGGTGTTGTTCATGCTGGTCGGCTTCCCGGTGGCGTTTTCGCTTGATGGCGGTCGGGCTGTTTTTTGGCTTTATTTCGATTGAAATGGGCTTTTTCACCCTGTCTTTTTTGCAAGCAATTCCGCAGCGGATTTTTGGCAGTGTGATTGCCAATGAGTTGTTGCTGGCGATACCGTTTTTCACGTTTATGGGTGCGGTGCTGGAACGCAGCCGCCTTGCCGAAGACATGCTCGATTCAATGGGGCAATTGTTCGGGCGGGTACGTGGCGGTTTGGGATATTCGGTGATTCTGGTCAGCTTTGTGCTGGGTGCAATTACTGGCACGGTCGCGGCGCAAGTGATTGCGATGGCGATGATTTCACTGCCAGTGATGATGCGTTACGGCTACAACATGCGCTACACCACGGGCGTATTGGCCGCGTCGGGAACGATTGCGCAGATTGTACCGCCGTCGTTGGTGCTGATTATTCTGGCTGACCAGTTGAAAACACCTACCGCAAGTGCCGACGTAGGCAGCATGTATTTGGGTGCGTGGATTCCGGCAGCCATGCAAATCGGCTTGTTCATGCTCTACACGTTTTTCCTGACACGCATCAAACCCGATTGGTTGCCCGGCATTCCTGAAAACGAGATTACGCTGAAAGGTGCAGCCCTGTGGAAGAAAGCCTTACGCGGCATTATTCCCACCGCCGTGCTGATTTTCTTGGTGTTGGGCACGATCATGCTGGGCATTGCCACCCCGACCGAATCCGGTGCAATGGGTGCGATGGGTGCGGTTTTTCTGGCGTATTTGCGACGTAAACAGTTGGGTGGTACAGCAGAATGGTGGAGTCTGATTAAGCAAGCCTACAAAAATACCGCACGCATCACGTCAATGGTCATCTTCATTCTGATTGGCGCAACCACGTTTTCGGTGGTGTTCCAAGGCGTGGATGGCGGGCATTGGGTGGAAGGCTTGTTCTCGGATTTGCCGGGCGGCTGGGTCAGTTTCATGCTGATCGTCAACCTGTTCATTTTCTTCCTCGCGTTCTTCCTCGACTTTTTTGAGATTGTGTTCATCCTCGTGCCGTTGCTTGCACCTGTCGCGCAGAAGATTCTCACTCCCGTGTTACTGGCGAGTTTTGGCGGCAATGAACAGGCAGCGGCAACCGGCGCATTGATCTGGTTCGGGATTACCTTGAGCGTGAATATCCAGACCTCGTTCATGCACCCACCGTTTGGGTTTGCACTGTTCTATTTGCGTGGGGTTGCACCGAAAGAGGTGAAAAGCAGCGATATTTACTGGGGCGCATTGCCGTGGGTCGGGTTGCAAATGATCATGACGTTGATCGTGATGTTCTCACCGGGGTTGGTGACAACCTTGCTGGATAAGGGTCATGCACCTGCGCCACAGGGTCAGGAAATCAACTTCCAGATGGAAAGCAGCAACAAACCAGCGGCAAGTTCAGGCAGTAATGAATTACAGTTTAACCTGGATGGGCAAGCTCCGGCGAAACCACCAGAGCCAGCCAAAAAAGACAGTAATGAGCTGAATTTCCAGTTGGATAAGTAGTTTATTCCGCTTATTCGCCGAGCAAAGGGACGGGAGAGACGATCATCCCGTCCTCATCTGAATACAGGTATTGACCCGGTGTGAAGGTGACATCGTGGAAACGCACCACTTCGTTACGCAAACCTACACCACGCTTGACGCTTTTCAGCGGCAATGTGCCGAGGGCTTTTACACCAATGTCCATCTGACCGATGTCGACAGAATCGCGGATCAGACCGTAAACGACAATGCCGTTCCAGCCGTTTTTCACCGCTTTTTCAGCGAGCATATCGCCCAGCAGTGCGCAACGGGTAGAACCACCGCCATCAACCACCAGCACTTTGCCCTTGCCATCTTCGGCAACCAGCTCACGTACTAGGGAATTGTCTTCGTAAATCTTGATGGTGACGATTTCGCCTGCAAATTTAGAACGACCACCGTAGTTGTTGAAACCCGGTTGTACCACTTGCAGTGGCTTGTCTTCGTTGTCGTCAAGCAGGTCGGCTGTTTTGAATGTCATATTTAATCTCCTTGCAATAGCTGAAACCCTTAAAAACCCCGACGGGTTAGGCGCCGGGCTTTTCCAGATTCTTATTCATAACGGGGAGGGTCTGGAATGGGTTAAATCTTAGTGGAATTGCTCTTCTTCAGTAGAGCCAGTCAACGCTGTTACAGATGAAGCACCACCTTGGATAACAGTGGTAACGTCATCGAAGTAGCCAACGCCAACTTCTTGCTGGTGAGAAACGAAGGTGTAACCTTCTTCACGCGCAGCAAATTCAGGTTCTTGAACCATGTTGACGTAGTGCTTCATGCCTTCGCCGCGAGCGTAAGCGTGTGCGAACTTGAAGGTGTTGTACCAGTTGACGTGGATACCCGCCAAGGTGATGAACTGGTATTTGTAACCCATTGCAGACAAATCTTCTTGGAAAGAAGCGATTTGTGAGTCAGTCAGGTTTTTCTTCCAGTTGAAAGACGGTGAGCAGTTGTAAGACAACAACTGGCCTGGGCAAGCTGCTTGTACCGCTTGTGCGAATTCACGCGCAAAGCCAAGGTCAGGCTTGCCGGTTTCACACCACACCATGTCAGCGTAAGGTGCGTAAGCAACGCCACGGCTGATGGACTGTTCCAGACCGTTCTTAACGCGGTAGAAACCTTCAGCAGTACGCTCGCCAGTCAGGAATGGCTGGTCGTTGGCATCGTGGTTAGAGGTGATCAGGTTAGCTGCTTCTGCGTCAGTACGTGCCAAGATAACGGTAGGAACGCCCATTACGTCAGCCGCGAAACGTGCAGAAATCAGTTTTTCAACCGCTTCAGAAGTTGGAACCAATACTTTGCCGCCCATGTGACCGCATTTCTTAACAGCAGCCAATTGGTCTTCAAAGTGAACGCCAGCCGCGCCTGCGGTGATCATGTTCTTCATCAGTTCAAATGCGTTCAGAACGCCACCGAAACCGGCTTCTGCGTCAGCAACGATAGGCAGGAAGTAGTCGATACCGCCTTCGTCAGTTGGGCTGATACCACGACCCCATTGGATTTCGTCAGCACGCTTGAAGGTGTTGTTGATACGGCGAACCATGGTAGGTACGGAATCGTATGCATACAAAGATTGGTCAGGGTACATGGTTTCTGAGGTGTTGCCGTCAGCAGCAACTTGCCAGCCGGACAGGTAAACTGCTTCCAAACCCGCTTTGGCTTGTTGCATCGCTTGACCTGCGCTGATCGCACCGAATGCATTGACGTAGCCTTTTTTCGCGCCGCCGTTAACCAGATCCCACAGCTTGGCAGAACCACGTTTTGCCAATGTATGGTCAACTTGCAGGGAACCGCGCAGGCGTACTACGTCAGCCGCACTGTAAGTACGCTTAACGTTTGCCCAACGTGGGTTTTCTGCCCAGTCTTTTTCCAGAGCTGCAATTTGCGCTTCACGAGTTGTCATGTAGTGTACCTCAGAGTCAATAAAAGTGAACGAAACCGGTAAAATGTCGGCAATCTGCCATGGCTGCCTGAAGGCAGTCCGTTATTCCTCTCGTCTGCCCGCTGATGCGAATCTTGCTATTTTCTGAAATGCCAGACAATCATTGCAAAAGTCCGGCCTTAGATAGTATTAAACCATCAATGTGTCGACAATAAAATTAATTCAATCTTTACCATTGCTTAAATCAATAGTTGGAGTCTATTTTGCATTAATCCAAGTGTCGACAAAGTGGTATGACGGATGCGTTGGAGCAACTCAGCATCACTCGTCAATGACTCGCCGTAAGATGGAATCATGTCCTTGAGCTTGGTTTTCCATGCATCAGATGCCATTTGCTGTGGCAAAACACTTTTCCAGCACTTGCAACATCGCGGTGACCGTGACAGAAGCACCGGGCGATGCCCCCAGCAAGGCAGCCAGGGAGCCATCAGCAGCCGTCATGCACTTCCGTACCAAATTCCAGCTTGCCGCCACTTCACCGGGTCTTTCTTGATGATCTGCACCCGCTGCCCAGCACTTGCCAGTGTCCAGTCCGCATCCTTGGCATGCGGGAAATATTCGCGTAAGGCATCCATCCGTGAATCATGATTTTGCATCACTTCCGATACCAGATAGCGGATCAGGTCAAAACTGCTCATGCCCACCTTGAGCATCGGCCACAGGTTATTCGGTTTGACCGAAGCTCAGCAGGTCCAAAAATGAGCCTTCCTTGAGGAATTTGGTGGTGAAACCGGCGAATGGCCCAAACAGCAGGGCTTTCTCACCGTCAATGATGCGGGTATCCAGGTGCGGCACGGACATCGGCGGCGCACCGATAGAAGCTTTGCCGTACACTTTGGCAAAATGCTGGCTCACAATGTCAGGCTTTTTGCAGACCAACCACTGACCACTGACCGGGAAGCCACCGTAACCTTTACCTTCGGCAATGCCGGATTTTTGCAACAATGGCAGTGCACCACCGCCAGCCCCCAGAAACACAAAGTCGGCAATGAAAGTCACTGGTTTTCAAGACTGTCTGTTTCCTGGGTGACCACCCGCCATTTACCGTCCGGCTTGCTTGCGCAAGCTTCTGCACTCATGATTAAGCTAGCAGGTCAACATTATCGCAGGCTTGCAGGTAGCCGACCATGCTGCGCGTCAGGGAACCAAAGTTCACATCCTGACCCGTGCTTGACCCGCGTGCCTGCCACTGGTTGTGCGGGGTCGCGCCCATCCATCACCAGCGGCATCCATTCCGCAGCACAGCCGGATCTTCGCTGTATTCCATGCCAGCAAACATCGGGTGCTGGCCAATGGCTGCAAAACGTTTGCGCAGGAAAGCAACGTTCTTCTCGCCCCACACAAAACTCAGATGCGGCGTGGGGTTGATGAAGGAAGTCGGGTCGGGCAAGGCTTTTTGCTGCACCAGATAAGACCAGAACTGCAAGGTACGCTCGAAAGATTCATTAATGGCATACGCTTTGCTGGCGTCAATGCTGCCATCCGCTTTCTCTGGGGTGTAGTTCAGTTCGCAATAGGCCGCATGACCTGTACCGGCATTATTCCAGCCACTAGTGCTTTCCATGGCAACATCGTCAAGCTTCTCAATCAATGGCTGATTGTCAACAATGGGTTTAATTGCTTCAACAACACACCCAGGGTGGCACTCATGGTGCCAGCCCCTACCAGTACTACGTTTACATTCTTCGCGGCCATACTCACCTTCAACATCAGCGACAAGAAAATCGATAATAGACCGGGAAGGAGGGTGATTTCTACACATGACAGGATTTTTACAAGATTGTCGACAATCTTGCAAAAACACCCTGCAACCTAGCAGAATGCGGCATTGCAGCATTTTTAGCTAAGCTGAACATTTCTGCACATCCACAATATATTCATAAAATTAAATTATGATTACGTTGGAAATAGTATCGAATAAGCCACAAAAATAGACAATAAAAAACTTTTCGGTAAAAAAACAAAAAGTGTGTTCGCTATCACATTCTGAAGAGCAGTTTTTTAAATATTCTGCACCTACAGGAAACGAGCACAACGGGAGCTAACAACATGTTCAAAGTTTATCTTGATGGCGTCTACCACTCTACACACAAGACATTCACGGGAGCTTGCCGCTATGCACGCACGCAGGCAATCACTAACCAGCAAGCCTACTTCACCGTATTTGAAGCGGGCGATGAGAGCGAAGGGCTAATGCTCGACGCTGAAAAACGAAATCATGAAAGGCGTGCCAGCTTACATCATTCACCCCACATCGTGATGCCAAACACCAGCGAACGCCGCAGAGTCAGGGGTAGCAACGCTAGCAGCGGCAGCTTCACGCAATGTAGCAGGTATGTCTAGGGGCATGTAAAAAAACAACTCAATAAAAATAAGGGCTAAACGGACAATATCCGTCCGTTGAACAGTCTTTGCCAGCCAGCGGATGGGGCTACCTGCTGGACGCGTAAAGCATACTCAAAGCGGGGCTTGCCCCGCTTTTTCTTTTTGGGGTCTATGATAAAATTTAATCACCCATCATCATAAATAAAAACCAAAATAACAAAAAATATTTGATTACTGGTTTTTTCCATTGTGTGTTTGCCATCACATCTCACCCGCCTCAATTGCCATATTCTTTACCCATAGCAACATGAAACGGCAAACAGGAGTTTTCAACATGTTCAAGGTTTTTCTCGACGGAACGTATCATTCTACACACAGGACTTTTGCAGAAGCTTGCCGCAATGCGCGTATACAGGCAGATACGCTACCAGAACTCATACTTCACGGTATTTGAAGCAGGGGAAGAAATTGATCTGGCATTCCACGCCAACAGCGACACACTGTGCGGCGTGCCAGATTACATCATCTCGCCTAATGACGGCATCGCACACGGGGCTATTTCACTGGCAACGCCGTCATCCTTGTTGCGGGTACGCTTACCGTCACACACCTTTGGGACGCATGAGCATCCACTGATATAAGTGGAATTAAACGGTTAAAAACAACCTCGGGATGATAGCCTGCCTATTTTTAGGGCTGGTAGATAGGCTATCAAGAACAGCAGGGTTCGGGCTTATCTGCTGTTTGGTTTCCGAGGCATAAAAGAAAAGCGGGGCTAAGCCCCGCTTTTCTACTCTTCCTAGCGATTTTTTTTGATTAGAACTCGACGCTGTAACCAATACCAACAGCATCCTGATCCATTGTCAGATCATAAGCATCCATTGGAATCGGGCCTGGTGGCGGCAACAGTTGCGCTACCTGTCACCGTATTTTCAAAGGCATGGACGTATGATCCGGTAATCTTGGACTTTGGTGTCAGTTTTTTCTCAAAACCAAGCGACAGATGTTGTTCAACCACCGCTGGTGCCAGCACGTTAACAGTTGTTACAGTCAGTCAGACAGGGCTATCACCACGGTTATAACCCGCCATCAGCGCAAGGCCATCATTCACCTGATGCTTGACCCCCACTTTGTAAACTGTTTGGTCTTCCCAACCAAAACCTGGGCCACCGGCTCCACCAAACGGTTGACCATTGGCAGGGGAATTACCGATAGCAGCAACATCCTGCATACGCAATCTGTTCTACATCCGCCGCAATCAGGGTTTGCGGGGTTGCTTGATAGGCAATACCAGCAGTGGTTGCCGCAGGCACGTCAAATTCGCCGCCATTCGGGAACAAACCCTGATATTCTTCCAGCTTGCCCATGTCTACTTTGGAACGGTAAGCCAAACCAGCCGATAACTTGTCAGACGATTTTGCCCTGAATACCAACAGTTGCACCAATACCTGTTGACTTGGAACCACCCTTATCAGTCAGACTGGTAGGGTCAACTGGAAACAACCAGCTAAATGCACCCAAGCCTTCTGCTTCAAAACGCTGGTACAACAAGGTTGGCAGAAGCACCAACTGCAACATTATCATTCACTTTGTAGCTGGCGGTAGGGGAAATAAATACTTGCTTGAGGTCAATACTAGTAGAACGTGCCCGGCAAACCACCAAAAGAGCCTGCACCGAAAGGCACACCCTTATCGTAAGCAGTATTCATACCACCGTTACCATAAGCCACGATACCAACCGACAACCCGCCTTTCATGTCACGCTTGTAACCGGCTTCAGGGATCAGGAACATTTCATCGCCGTTACCATCAGCCTTGGCATCAGCAGGCGCACCAAATGCAGTCCCTTTGAAAGTGGCAGTACGGTTAGGGATAAATACTTCCGCGCCCACCTCATAACCATCTGGTGAAAATGAAGCAGATGCTGGGTTGGTCGCCATACTCATGGGGCTGGCAGCATAACCAGCCGCCGCACCGCCCATTGCTTTATGGGTTTGACCCAAACCTGTAGGGGCAAGGCCATTAGTGGCGAATGCTGACTGGTGCGCCAAGTGCCAGCAAAACCGACGTAGCTAGGATAGTCTTTCTGAACATAAATAATCACTCCTCATCATTATACTTTTGCGAATTCTCAAGATTTGTTGCGAAATAGTGACAGAGGACTATTAGGCTGTCAAATGGTTATTATTAAGCAAAACAATGGCTTATTAGAATATAATGAAATGCTACCTTAGATATTTGTCGCTTATGTACCTTGTAAAATTGCAGAAACTTTAAGCGCATCATCTTCGGTATCGACCCCTGCCCCCGGAATTTCTGCCGCAATATCAACGTGTATGCGATAACCATTGGAAAGCGCCCGCAATTGTTCCAATTTCTCCAGTTGCTCCGGCAGGGATGGCGGCAACCTAGTAAACGCCCTAAGGAATCCTGCCCGATAGGCATACATGCCGATATGCCGTAAGGCATAATTTTGTAGTGCCATAATACCCACATCGCGCTGGAACGGGATCGGCGCACGGCTAAAATACAACGCCATACCCTTGCTCATCCCGCACTACCTTGACGACATTGGGATTGGTAAAATCAGCTTCCTCCGATAATCGGCGTCGCCAAGGTTGCCATGCTGGCTTGCGGGATAGTGTTCCAGATTACGCGCCAACTGATGCAAATTCGCTACCGGCGTCAGCGGTTCATCGCCTTGCAGGTTGACCACAATGGTGTCATCTGCCCAACCTTGCTGCTGCACCACTTCCGCCAAGACGGTCACTGCCAGTTTCGTGGGTGGAAGCGGTCATTGCCACCTGCGCCCCAAAACTGGCGCACACACGTAGCGAATACGTTCATCATCGGTCGCCACCAGCACGGTAGCAAACCCCGCCGCCATCGCCCGTTCATGCACATGCTGGATCAGCGGCTTGCCCGCCAACTCGACGCAAGGGCTTGCCCGGTAAGCGCGAAGACGCATACCGCGCCGGAATCACCAGAACCGTTTTCATTCGTGCAACTTCTCCACTTCTTCTTGGGTCAAGGGGCGGGCTTCGTCTTCCAGCATTACCGGAATGCCGTCGCGGATGGGGTAAGCCAAACGTGCCGATTTCGAGACCAGTTCTTGCTTGTCCTTGTCGTAAATCAGCGGGCCTTTGGTAACGGGGCAAGCCAGAATTTCCAGCAGTTTCTTATCCATGTTTGAATCCTTGTAAACGTGTCAGTAGAGCTTGGGCAAAATCGTTCATCCAGTACCGCTTCGATGGGCAGATACCAGCCGTTTTGCGTGGCAAACTGACGGCATTTTACCGCATCTTTTTCGGTCATGAGGACGGGAAGCGCATCATCGAAGCCTATTTCTGCGCCGGTAAAGCGATGATGGTCGGGGTAAAGGTGCGGCAATACCTGTAAACCTGCCTGTTCCAGCGTGTGGATAAAGCGTTGCGGGTTGCCAATGCCGGTCACGACGTGGACTGTTTGCCCAGCCAAGGCGCGCTAGCGGTTGGCGTGCATCCGTCGCCAGATTCACCAGCGTATCGCCGCGCATCTGCATGGTTTCACCATTGATCACCACAAAATCGCAGGATTTGAAGGCGGGAAACCGGCTCGCGTAACGGCCCGGCAGGCAGGCAAAAACCGTTGCCGAAACGGCGTTGCCCATCCACCACACAGATTTCCACCTCACGCCCCATGCGGTAATGCTGCAAACCGTCGTCGGCAATGATGATGTCGCAAGCGTGTTGTTGCAGCAGGGCGGTAATGGCTTGATTACGGTCTTTGCCGATGACAAGGGGAACGTGGGTGCGCTGAATGATCAGTAAGGGCTCATCACCGATTTCATCCGCTTTGCTTTTATACCCCCGACTCACCACCCCCGGCGTAAACCCCGCTTCGCGCAGCCGTTCCACCAGCCAAATCACCAGCGGCGTCTTGCCGGTTCCACCCACTGAAATATTGCCCACCACAATGCACTGGCACGGGATGTTTGACCTGCTGGCGTTTATGCCTACCAACGCTGCAACGCCGCCAATACACAGAAAATCCCGGTCAATGGCAGCAACAGATACTTGCCCAGCCGATCATCCCCGTACCAGACATTCAGCAGCCAGCGTTCAAGTTTCATCGTGGAATTGCAGTGCGTGCAGCCGCGCATACTGCCCGTTCAAGGCCAGCAATTCGCTGTGCTTGCCGGATTCGATGATTGCGCCATCCTGCATCACCAGAATCCGGTCAGCATTTTCGATGGTGGACAGGCGGTGGGCAATCATGAAGGTGGTGCGGTTTGCCAGCAGATTATCCAGCGCCGCTTGGATATGGCGTTCGGATTCGGTATCCAGCGCGGAGGTGGCTTCGTCCAGAATCAGGATAGGCGCATTCGACAGGATGGCACGGGCAATCGACAAGCCGTTGGCGCTGCCCGCCGGATAACATCACGCCATTATCCCCGATCAGGGTATCGAAACCCTGCGGCAATTTTTCAATGAATTCCAGCGCATGAGCCGCTTCCGCCGCTGCCCGCACTTGCGCATCCGGCACGTGTTGCATGTCGCCGTAAGCAATATTATTGCGCACCGTGTCGTTAAACAGCACGATGTCCTGCCCCACATAGGCAATCTGGCTACGCAGGTTGTGCAAACGGATGGCTTGCAACGGCACATCATCCAGCAGAATCGTGCCAGTCACCACATCATGGAAGCGCGGGATCAGGTTGACCAGCGTGGTTTTACCACTGCCCGATTTCCCCACCAAGGCAATTTTCTCACCCGGTTTGACGCTGAGATTAATAGTGCTTAATACCTGCTTGTCGGTGTCGGGGTAAGCAAAGGAAACCTCACGGAATTCCACCGCCCCCCGGCAAGGTTCCAGCGTTTGCGTACCGTGATCTTGTTCCGTCTGGCTATCGAGCAGTTCAAAAATGCCCTCACCCGCAGCAATCGCGGTTTGCAGTTGCGCATTCAATTGGGTGAGGTTGCGGATCGGGGTTAGCAGCAAAATCATCGACATAATGAACGACATGAACGTCCCCGCCGTCAACCCACCCAAGGTAGACTCACGGGTAGCAACGTAAATGATGCCCGCCAGCGCCACCGCCACCATGAACTGCACCAGCGGCGTACTCAGCAATTCCAACACCATGCGTTTCATTTGCAGCTCGATGTTCTGCTCATTGGCGGCACTAAAACGCTGCGATTCATAGTGTTCGCCGTTGAAAATACGCACTACCTTGTAGCCACGGATCATTTCATTGGCAATCTGGGTCACATCCCCCACGGAATCTTGCACACTGTGGCTCAAACGGCGCAAACGGCTGGTGACATACACCACAATCAAGGCAATCACCGGCACAATCACCAAAATGCCCAGCGTCAATTGCCAACTGATCCAAAACATCGCCCACAGCAAACCGATAATCGTCATCGAATCCTGCACCAACGAGGTCATCCCCCGGATGCTGGCATTCGCCACCTGATCAATGTAATAACTCACATACGCCAGCAACTTGCCCGATTGGCTATTCTCGAAAAACCTGACCGGCATCCTCAACAGATGGCTGAAGACCTGATCCCGCAGCGTCTTGGTCACCTGCCGCCCCACGATGCCGATGTAATAGCCTGACACGAACATCGCCACGCCACGCAACAGGAACAGCCCCAGAATCCCCAGTGGCAACCACTGCAATCGTCGCCGGGTCACGTTGCATGATCGCCTTATCCAGTAACGGCGCTAGACCCAAGGCAAAAAATGGCTGGGTCAATGCACTGACAATCAGGCCAATGATAGCGAACAACAAGTAAGCCAGTATTTCAACGAGTAACCGATCAGCCGCCGGTAAACCTGAAAGCCTGTAGTACGGGGTATGGTCATCCTATTCCTGTGGTTTGCGTGCCGATTGCGATGTCGCCATCGAGAAGTTGGTCAGGCCAAGGCGTCCGGCAATGTCCATTGCCGTCACCACTGCCTGATAATTAACAGCAGCATCAGCCGAAATCACCAGCGGCGGGGTATTATCCCCCATCTCCTCCAGCGTCTGGCTCATGGCTTGAAACAGCGTTTCCGGCTGGTTATTCAGCACTTCACGCCCATTTATGTAGTAACGCCCCTGCCCGTCAATCAGCAATTCCAGCTTGTCCGCCGCAGTAGCCGCAGCCGTATTGCTCGCCGTTGGCAACTCAATCTTGAGTTCGGCATTCTTATCAAAGGTGGTCGTGACCATGAAAAAAATCAGCAACATGAATACCACGTCGATCAACGAAGTCAGGTCAACGGTACTTTCACGACGCTCACGGGTGCGGAATTTCATGCCGGCTTACCCCCACGCCCTGGGACGCGCACGTTGCGAGCAGTCGCAGCAGCCGAGCACTGGCGATCGACGCGCTGCACTGGCTGCCGCAGGCGCGGCTGGCGCGGCGCAGGCTAGGCGTGGTCTTGCGGCTGGAATTGGCAATTTCAATCAGACGCAAGGCTTCACGTTCCATCGTCGATCACAAAGCCATCGACCTTAGCCTTGAAATAACGCTCAAACACCAAGGTAATAATCGCAATCAGCAAACCCGCCACCGTGGTAATCAAGGCTTCGGAAATCCCCCCCGCCATTTGCTGCGGATTGCCGACCCCTGCCGTATTGATGGCACTGAATACACCAATCATCCCCAAGACCGTCCCCAACAAGCCCATCATCGGCGCAATGGTAATGATTGTCCCCAAGCGCAGGCAGGTAACGCTCCAGTTCCTGCACCACGTGCCGCCCCGCTTCTTCGACGTTTTCCTTCATGATATGGCGTGGCAATTCGCGGCTTTCCAACCCGGTCGCCAGCACCCGCCCCATCAGGGAACTGTTACGCAATTCATCGACCTGTACATCTGCCAACTTACTGATGCCTGCCAGTTTCCGCGCCCGCTCAATATCCTCAGGCGGCACAACCTTGTCGACCCGCAGCGACATAAAACGCTCGATGATAATAGCCAGTGCAATGATGGAACTCAGAATCAAGGGGAACATCATGATCCCGCCGGACTTGATTAATTCAAACATATCTATTCATGCCTCATTTTTATATGATTTAGCCCACATGGTGTATGGTAAGTTATTTCCGTACACGAATAAATGCAGAAAACAATACGAAGTGTAACATCGACCATGAGAATACTAACAGGCTGTTATCATGCAGAAAAAGGCTGCACCCGACCTGAATACCTCAGGTCAGGGCGTAAATAGTCAATGCTTGAACAATTGCGGTGCTTTGGCCTTGGTAGCCTGCCAACCAGAACGCCCCGGCTTGCCCACAGGAAACAGCGGTGCTGACGCCCGTACCACGATGCCGCCTGTTTTTTGCCACCTGACACATAAGCGGCGGGCAATACGATTGCCCTACCACTCAAACCGTTGTAGACCGTCAATACCTTGCGCACATACTGCTGAGTTTCCGCATACGGCGGGATGCCTGCGTATTTATCAACCGCACCTTCCCCGGCATTGTAGGCCGCAATTGCCTTGTACAGGTCGCCGTCATAGCGTTTCATCAGCCAGCTCAGGTAGCGCGTGCCACCGTGGATATTTTGGTTGGTGTTGAAAGAATCTGCTACCCCAAAGCGTTCCGCCGTCGCCGGGATCAGTTGCATCAAGCCCTTGCGCCCCCATCGGCGAAACCGCCTGCGAGTTATAGCACGACTCGATGGCAATCACCGCCTTGACGATATTCGGCATCCAACCCCGTATTTATCCGAATATTTGGTGATGGAATCCAGATGCGCCCCGGCTTTCTCTGGATGCTACCCGCATCCATACTGCACCCCCGCAGTGCTGTCCCTACCTGGGCTTAACTTTGGCAACAGCCGACGCCGCTGGAATGTCTTCCGCATTCCCAGTGGGCGAGAGCAAAGCCTTATCGACCGCGTGCGCAGCCGGTACGTAGCAAAGCCCAGCAATGCGATAAAAATGGCGCTTTTCAAGCGTGTCATGTGTTTTCCCCAAATCAAACCAGCCTCCAGTATATTAGTAAAAACTTATAATTCAAGTCCCCTCATTTAGGGGCAGTGGTAGTAAAAAGTTCCACCGACGGCAGGCAAGCGGCATTCTATGGGAATGCAGCGCAGAAGAAGTGATGGGTATCACGTATCCTGCTATAGTTTGCCCAACCTAAGCCATTCAGCGGAACTCCGTCGTGGCGACTAATAAAAAAATCTGTTAGCATCATAATTTCATGCGTTTTTTGTCTCATATCTACCACACCCCCGGCACACGCAGCACCCATGCCCATCGGCATGAATACCAATGAAGTCATGCAAGTCGATTCTAGCGTACCCTTCGTCAACCTGTTCAAAATGGCACTGCCGTTTGCTGAAGCAGATGCCAACCTGACCCGTGGCAACATTGTTTACGACGCTGACGGCTGGCCGCAAAACCTCAATGGCGGGCAGGCTGGAACCAATTTGCTGCACTGGCTGCCCCTCGGCACACTGCCCGGATGGCAATTACACCGTGCTGTATGACGGTGAAGGTGACATCCAGTACAGCGATGATGCCAAACTCGTCAGCCACGCCCCCGGCAAAGACATTATCCAGATTGCGGCGGGGCAAGACCGCTTTTTCAAAGTGACGCTGGTCATTAAGCAATCCAACCCTGAAAATTATGTGCGCAATATCCGCGTGCTGCTGCCGGGGGGCATCTGCGCCAACAACCCCTTCCAGCGCGTCAACAGTGCCAGCCAGTGTGAAGGTAATTACCAAGATTTTGCAACGCATTACGACAGCATCCTGTTCAACCCCGACTACCTGAATTTCATGCGTGATTTCAAGACCATCCGCTTCATGAATATGTCTGGCATTACCCGCAACCCGCTCAGCGCGTGGGAACAAATGCCGCGCCTGTCGCAAGCAACGTGGGCAGGCAAGGAAGGCCGCCGGGGAGCGCCGCTGGAAGTGATGGTGGCACTGGCAAACCGCCTGAATGCCGATGCATGGTTCAACATTCCCCACGCGGCGGATGACAATCTGATCCGCCAATACGCCGATTATGTGCGCCAAAACCTGCGCCCCAACCTGAAAGCCTACGTGGAATACACCAACGAAGCGTGGAACCCGATCTTCACCCAAGCGCACTACACCAAGCAGATGGGGATGCAACAACGGCTGGATACCGACCCGCAGCAGGCAGGGCATAAGTTTTACGTCAAACGTTCGTTGGAAGTCTTCCGCATCTGGCAACAGGCATTCGGCAATTCCAAGCGGCTGGTGCGGGTACTGGCAGGCTGGTTCGCCAACCCCAAACTGAGCGCCATCCTGCTGGAATACGACAAGGCTTACCAGCAAATCGACGTGTTCGCCATTGCGCCGTATTTCTACGTCCACCAGAAAAATCAGGGCGGCATACGCAGTATCGCCGGATGTGTTTACGCTGCTAAAAGATGACCGCAACCCTTATGCCATCCAGAATGTGCTGACAATGGTGCAGAAACAGGCCGATATTGCCAAACAATACGGCGTCACACTGATTGCGTATGAAGGCGGGCAGCATTTGGTTGCCCCCAGAACCCATTCGGTCAAGGATTTCCCCAACCCGTACTACATCGGCGCAAACAAGGCAGAACCGATGGAAGCGCTGTATGTGGAATTTCTGGAAGGCTGGCAAAAAATCACCGGCAACCAGCCGTTTATGGCGTTTTCATCACCACGCACCTACCAGGTTTATGGCAGTTGGGGGGTGAAGGAGCATATCAATCAAGCGGCGGCAGAAGCGCCCAAGTACCGGGCGCTTCTTCAGATGTTACGCTAAGTCGTTTTTAAATGTCGCGCAACAGTTCGTTGATGCCCACTTTGCTGCGGGTTTTCGCATCAACTTTCTTGACGATCACCGCGCAATACAGGCTGTACTTGCCATCGCTGGATGGCAGGTTGCCGGAAACCACCACCGAACCCGCCGGAACGCGCCCGTACATGACTTCGCCGGTTTCGCGGTCATAAATGCGGGTGCTTTGACCGATGTAAACGCCCATCGAAATCACTGCGCCCTCTTCCACGATCACGCCTTCCACGACTTCGGAACGTGCGCCGATGAAGCAGTTGTCTTCGATAATGGTCGGGCCTGCTTGCACTGGCTCCAACACGCCGCCGATACCCACACCGCCGGACAAATGCACGTTCTTACCGATTTGTGCGCAAGAACCGACGGTTGCCCACGTATCCACCATCGTGCCGCTATCCACATACGCGCCGATATTGACGTAAGACGGCATCAGCACACAGCCCGGAGCAATGTAAGAACCACGCCGTGCAATCGCATTCGGCACCACCCGCACGCCACCAGCCGCAAATTCTTCCGCGCTCATGCCCGCAAATTTGGACGGCACTTTGTCGTAGTAATTGGTGCAACCGCCATCCATCACTTCGTTGTCATTCAGGCGGAATGACAGCAGCACCGCCTTTTTCAGCCACTGGTTCACTTCCCAGTTACCCACGCCGTGTTGGGTGGCAATGCGCAATTTGCCTGCATTCAGCAGTTCCAACGCCTCATTCACGGCATCGCGGGTTTGCGGCATCAGCATTGCGCGGGTTGATGTCGGCGCGGCGCTCGAAGGATTCTTCGATAATGCTTTGCAGTTGGCTTACTTCTGACATTGTTGTCTCCATTTTTTAAGAATACTTAAAGGGTTTCGACTACGCGCCGGATACGTCCCGCCGCTTCAATACATTCGTCCAACGGGGCAACCAGTGCCAAACGGACCCGGTTTGCGCCCGGATTCAGCCCGCCGGCTTCACGCGACAAATAGCTGCCGGGAACCACATTCACATGGGCGCGGGCAAACAATTCGCGGGTAAACTGGGTGTCATCCACGGGCGTTTTAGGCCACAGGTAGAAACCGGCTGGAGGCATTGTCACGTCCATCACGGGTGCAAGTATATCCATCACCGCAGCAAATTTCTGCCGATACAACGCCCGGTTTTCCTGCACATGCGCTTCATCCGCCCACGCCGCTGCACTGGCTGCCTGAAACGGTGGCGGCATCGCGCAACCATGATAGGTGCGGAACAGCAAAAACTGTTGGAGGATCGTCGGCATCGCCCGCCACAAAACCGGAACGCATCCCCGGCGCATTCGAGCGTTTCGACAAGCTATGAAATACCACACAACGTTTCCACGCGGTATTCCCCATCGCGGCAGCCGCTTGCAATAAACCCGGTGGCGGGTTGTCTTCGTCGGCATAGAGTTCGGAATAGCATTCGTCCGAAGCCACAATAAAATCGTGCTGCTTCCGCGAGTTTCAGCACCTGTTGCAAGGTTTCCAGCGGCATCACCGCGCCGGTCGGGTTGCCGGGGCTGCAAATGTAGAGCAACTGGCAACGTTGCCAGGTCGCAGCTGGCACTGCGGCAAAATCGGGGATGAAGCCGTTGTCTGCGGTGCAATTCAGGAATACCGGCTCTGCCCCTGCCAACAACGCCGCGCCTTCGTAAATCTGGTAGAACGGGTTGGGCATGACGATAGCAGCGTCTGCGGTGCGTTCCACCACGGTCTGGGCAAAGGCAAACAGCGCCTCCCGCGTGCCATTGACGGGGATCACATGCTGCTCAGCATCCACCGACCCAGCGGGAAGCTGGAAACGCCGCATCAGCCAATCAGCAATGGTTTCGCGTAATACCGCCGTGCCTTTGGTCAGCGGGTAATTCGCCAACCCGCTCCAGTTAGCTGCAATCGCCTCGTGGATAAAAGCCGGGGTCGGGTGCTTCGGCTCACCCATTGCCAACGATACCGCAGGCAAGTCAGCGGGGCTGATGCCTTGCAACAAGGTACGGATCCGTTCAAACGGGTAGGCTTGCAAGCGGGCAAGATCAGGGTTCATGAAGCGCGGCTATCCCAAGTATGGCTGAAACGCCACAGTATACCGGAAAACAGAAAACCGTCACAAACCCCGTAGGGTGGCGTGGAGCGAGGCGATACCCACCGTCACACTCAGTTGCTTTCCGCCAGTTTAGCAATCACATCCAGAATAATCGGATTCTGCATTCTGTTCATAGGTTTTTAACCGTTGTTGTAGTTCTTTGGTGGCGAAGGCGCGTTCTCTGGCGCGTCCGCCCCGGATGGCATCGACCAGTACCAGCAGTTCATACAGTGCCGGGTCGAGTTGGGCGGCTTTGGGGGCTGATTTGTAGAGCGGGGAAAACGCCATGCCGCGCACTTCGCCTTGCGGGTCAGGCCATACGGGTGGTGGTTCGCCGTCGGGGAGGAAAACACTGTTCAAGGGTGCAGCGGCGTAGGCAGTCGGTAGCCCACGGGTCATTTCGCCGCGTTCGGGGACGAAGGCAAAGCGGATTCCATGCACGAGGAATTCTTCCAGATTCCTAATGTACGGGGTGATCTTGTCGGCTTTCTGCAAAGCGAGGCTGGCAGTCAGGGCGCGTTTGAGGGCGGAATGGACTTCTGACGGACTCATGCCAAGCTCGACAGCCAGACGGTTGTAAGACCAGTCGTTACGGCCTATGGCAACCAGTTTGAGCAGTACCAAAATGTCTTGAGGTTTGAGGATCATGGGGCATTCTCTGTTCGCGATTTGCGAATAAAGAATAGCATTTAGGGGCGGGTGAAGAAACCCCTCCCGGCCTCCCCTTGTCAGGGGAGGAGCGAAGAAAGATGCGGTAACTCCGTAGGGTGGCGTGGAGCGCAGCGATACCCACCGCACTCGACCCCAATAATGCTATAATCGGGCTTCAATCCACAGCAATGCAGCGGGCAAGATCAATATGGCACACACCATGAAAATTAGTCATAAAGTAGGCAAACGCCCGTCACGCAGCCGTATTCTGCGGGCGGTTGCCAGTTCGACAGCGATTGAAACCGGGCAATCCATTGAAAAACTGGAAACCCTGCTGAAAGCTCGTAACAGCAAGTACCAATACCTCTCACTGGCGGGTTAAGCACTCTGCAAAGCCAGCGCCACCCATGCCTTCATGGGTTCGTAGCCGCAAAATGGAAATCACCCTTGCTCATGTTGACTGAACGCTCTTCTCCCGCCCATACGTAAACATTACCCAGCCAGCGGCGATGCCAGTTTTTTAGGTCTGTCGCCTTGAGTGTCCCTTCAGGCAAATGCTCAAGCAATACGCTCTCGTACAACTTTTCCAGCAACACCAGCTCGACCTCATCCATATCAGCGGGATCAGTGATACCCAGCTTGTTTGCCAGCACACGGTTATTTGAACCCGGCTGAAACATGCTTTGGCTGCTGTCGATGTCGTATTTTGCCATGTTGATCGTTTAGCTCATGTTTAGGTATTGGCTTTGTATCAGGGGCATTGTGGAGCTTTTCAATAAAACTTATCAATTCCGTAGGGTGGCGTGGAGCGCAGCGATACCCACCGACAAACCACCATTCGTGATTTTCGAACAACGAATAATTGTCAAATCCCAATAGATTATCAATCATTAACCTTTATTAATAAATTATGTTTTTGATCATGTGCCTTTTTATGATTTTTATCAAATAGCCATTTTATTTCCGTGTTTTTCACTTGCAATATTAACAAGCAGGTATATTATTAAACGTGACGCATAGCGTATATTCGGAGTTGGTTTACCAGCTTCATGTTTTTTCTAAGATAATGCCTTCGGGCTGAAGCTTGGGAGATAGCTTACGTGATCGTATAGACGAGCGTAAGCGCCCTAATTTTTATTTAATTGATGAAGGTAATAATTGTGTTACTCAGTTATCATCTACCAATTACAGATTTAAGGGCACTTATGCCTAAAAAAAGTGGGAAGTTAGCGAGTCCAGAATGGTCTTATCCACTGAATAAAAACAAAGAAGCATTTGTACGTGGTTTTGGAAAAATATATCGCAGACATTCAGAAGGATTTGACTATTTCAGTGGAGGGAAAGAAGTTTGTGATGTTCATAGCGTTATACGATTTCAGTCATCAGATCCACAAATAGTATTGCCCGACAATAAAACCTTTAAAGTTGACTGTAAATTTCGTCGTTTTTTTGTTTTTCCAGATTCCGTAGGTTCCAACTCAAAACTTGAATTTGGACTCACTCAAAAAGTAAAAATGTCGTTAGATAGTGATCTAATATCAGTGGAAGCCCTTTTGGAAGGGCTATCTAACCTTCCCGTTACTATAAGACTTCCACAGCCTCCTCATTCAAGTAAAGCACCTAAACCACTAAACCGTCGCAAATTAAGAGAATCTATAGAGAGTACATTGGATACTTTGGGAAGTAATATTTCTAAAGCACTGCTACATGCCAGTACATCCGCACGGGCAGGCGTTAGACATAAAGAATGGTGGGTAAAAGTTGGTGAGCCTATGATTTTTATGGAATTCAGCAAGGAAGAGCCTTTTTACTTACCGCCACATGCTAAACTATTAGATTGTTCTAATGATGATGTAGATGTATATAAGTTTACTCTTAAGAATGAATGGGTGAGCTATATAATTAAACGTAAAAATCATAACAAAGCGAGAAGTAAATCTCGCGCATTGAGAATTATCCTTAGTGGTCTCCATTGCCATATTTCAAATATGTCTCTAGTCTTAGATAGCCTAGAAAAAGATCTTATACACATCACTGAAGGTAGCAAACTTGCAAAAAAAACAGAGGACTATTTCAACCAAGAGATTGGATTCATTCAAAAATTAATTAAAAGCATCAACAATTACAATATAACAGGGACACAAGTAGAAATACCAATACCGATTGATTCCGCAAGAATAAGTGCTCTAATTGGAGATATAGAAAAATGGAAACCAATCGCCTCACTATGGTCATTTTCAAAAATATTTAAATATGCGACAATCGAAGTCAAAGTAGCAATGCCAATACCGATACCTGTCATGTCCCATGGGATCATATTCCATCAAGGAGCTACCCCTTGTTCAAAGCACGGGCTATCCTTGAAGGCATCTTATCCACCCATGGTTACCAGGCAAAGCGTACATGAAACTGCACCCCGAAGCACGGACAACCCCGAAATTACGCAGTGAAATCAAGGCATCGCCACTCACGCAAAAGGAGTTGGCGAAGCAATACAATGTCAGCCGCCTGACAGTCCGCAAATGGCAGAACCGGGAGGAGATGACCGACAAATCGCACCGCCCCGATACGCTGCATACCACGCTGAGCGAGGCACAGGAATGGCTGGTGGTGGAGCTGCGCAAGACCCTGCTGTTGTCGCTGGATGACCTGACCTATATTACCAAGGAATACATCAATGCCGCCGCCAGCCGTTCGGGCATTGACCGTTGCCTGCGCCGTCATGGGATTGCCAACTTGGCGGTGATGAAGCGGGAACTGTATGGCGAGGATCCACCACCGAAAAAGGTGTTCAAGGACTACGAACCGGGCTATATCCATATTGACATCAAATACTTGCCGAAGATGCCCGACGAAAAGGAACACCAATACCTGTATGTCGCCATCGACCGTGCCAGCCGCATGGTGTGCCTTGCCATTTATCCCGACAAAACGGCTGCCAGCACAGCGGATTTTCTGGGTAAGGTAGAGCAACGCTTCCCCATCAAGGTGCAATATGTGCTGACGGATAACGGCAAGGAGTTTACTGACCGCTTCACCCGCAAAGGGGAACGTGACCCCACGGGCAAGCACAAATTCGACAAAGCCTGTGAACGCATCAAGGCTGAACACCGCCTCACCAAGCCACGCCACCCCCAAACCAACGGCATGGTGGAACGCTTTAACGGGCGTATCAGCGACTTGTTGCAAACTACCCGTTTCGCCTCATCCAATGAATTGGCTGAGGCGATCAAACATTATGAACGGCTTTACAACCACTGCATCCCCCAGAAGGCACTGGGATACAAGACACCCATTCAAGCACTCAAGGAATGGCAGAAAAAGAAGCCAGATTTGTTCAAAAAGAAAGTATATGATCTATCGGGACTTGACAGATACCCATAATTACCATTACGTTCAAGTCCAAATAAATCACAAACCTTCTTTTTAAATGTTTCTGGATTTTTCTTCAGTATTTCAGCAGAAAAACATGACTTTAGGCTATCCAACCTTTGGCTGGGCTGCGGTTGTATGACAAACTTGTTTCAGTTTGTGCAATTGAAATGCATCTAGTGTGAACTTCCAGAAAATATCACAGATAAAACCGACTGCTTATTCCTCTCCGCCCTAACCAACTGCCTCTCAATCTCCCGCAGCAACCTATCCGCCGCCCCCATCTTCTCCTCAATCACCCGCAAAATCTCCCGCTGCTCCTCAACTGGCGGCAAAGGAAATGCAATCGACCGAAACGTCCCCAAACTGATTTTCTTCTGCGCCACACCTTTAGTTCGCTGAACAATCTGATCCCTAATCAACTGCGAATTAACAATATGCACATACAGTTCAGGGCAATCAATCAAGCTACTCAGTCGCCACTTAATACAATCAGCCGTAATAATGGCATCAGGCTCAGTTTTTGGATAAATACTGGCATCACCCGGCGGTTCACCCATTTTGGTAATCAACACATCGCCCCCAGAAACCGAATGTGCTTTGAGTTCTCCCGCCTTTTCTGGCGTTACATATTTGGCAGTTTCTTTATCATAATTATGGCTACGAATATTCCTGACAAACACTAACGGAACGCCTTCATCACGGTAATCAGATACTTTCAGATTGCTGCCAAATGGCCCGATAGCCAACGCATAATCATCAGCACTGGCGATTTGTTCAGGGCTAACCCACATCCATGTTGAAGGAATAGGCGGTAATTCACCTTCAAACCTGTATTCCACAGATTCTTTGTATTTTCCTTTCGCTTTTCGTTGTTCCAGAATCTTTTCCAGCAACACCGAAACCGATTCCAACTTATCCTTATTCTCCTCCCGCCACTCCCTCGTCAACTCCCCCGTAACCGCCGCCTTCAACACCGACTGCCGATACTGCTTAAGCAACCGCTGAGTTTTCTTCAACCCTTCAACACCCGCATCAATATGAGAAAAAAGCTCCTCAATCTTGGCAACAATCCGTTTCTGCTGATCAAGTGGTGCAAGAGGAATAATCCAAATCTTACTCAACTGTTAAGTTGAATTCCTTTTAGGTCGTACCTGATCCAGTACATACTGACTCAAAGGTATTGAATTGATTGGGATACAAACCATAGTATTCAAGATCACTTTTATCAAGCTCAGGCATACGATACTTGCTTTGAAATCTTGGTTAATCGCTGCCCGATAAGGAACCGAATCACTTTCCAAACCAATTCAGGTTGCAATAATTACCTTGTCATCGAGCAGATAAGTTTGTTCAGCTTCATCAGTCACACAAGCTCGTCATCACTGATATGACATCAATGCTATCAGCAAGCCGCTGCGTCCTCATATCTATCGACGATCAGCCTGTGAATATCACCATTCTCAATATTGCTAGGATTTTCCTTTGATGGTGTGCTTTCACCAATAATTTCACTGACAACATTGCCAAGTTTCGTCCATTCCCAACCCTTCCGGCAATTCCCTTCTGTGCCATTTCACTCATGCAATCAAATATCCGTTCAGTTCGTTAATGATGGGTTGCAGGTCTTTGCCAAACAACTGCCGTGCTTTCAGCAAGCCGCCGTCCTGATTAAACGGCGTGTAGTCGAAGTCGTCCACGGTCATTTCGGCATTGCTGGCGATCTGGTCTTTGATCTTGCCCAGCCACGCGAGTTGTTCCGGCGCGAAGTCACGCGGTTGTTGCGCCAGCCAGTTGGCAAAGCGGGTTTCGACCAGTTCGGTGAAGGGTTCGAGTACGTCACTCAGCCCGGTGGAGAAGCGGATCAGGCTGATGATATTGGTCAGCAGTTCACGCGGCGGCACGCCCTTGACGCGGTTGTGTTCGAGTTGCGCGTAAGCCTTCCACACCTCCAGCGGCGCGAGGTGGTACGGCGGCTGTTCGATGGCTTCCGCCAGTGCCTCAATGCGCTCATAACTGAGGTGGCGTTGCTGGTAGGGCTGCTGGTAAATGAGCTGGAGTGCGTCGAGTTCGTCCTGATGGTCGCGGATGAATTGCTGCCAGTGGCGGATCAAAAGCTGTGCCTTTTCCGCGTCATACCCCGCACTCAGCAGCGCGTCGGCACTGTCGTCAATCAATTGGTCGGTGTCGCGGCGCAGGCTTTCCAGCAATTCGCGCAAGTCGGGGTTGTGGAACGGCTTCACCAGCGCATCCGCCACGGGTTTGAAGGCTTGCTGGATAGCAGCCTCACTCGGCTGTTCCGCCCCCGTCGCCTGTTGCGCCGCACGCAGCAGCGTCTCGTCATCGGTGGCACGGATCAATTCCCCCGCCAGCAACGCCAACGGCTGCCCCGCGAGTTCCGCCACCCGCTGACGTTGCGCCGCATTCAGGCGCAAATCCAGCCGGATCAAACGGTTGCCCAAGCGTGCGCAAACTGTCGGTATGGCGGTCGCCCCGCGCAATCTGTTCCAGCAACTTGGCGGTGGAAACATTTGGTTTGCGTTCCAGCGAACGGGTTTCGGTCTTGTCGGTTTCAGTCACGCCCACGCAATCGACCAGCACGAAACGGCTTTTGCCCGGCGCATCCGGCGTGACCTTGTGCAACTCGTCGGCACTGATCACCCGCGTGCCGCGCCCCTTCATCTGCTCGTAATACGCCTGACTTTTCACGTCACGCATGAACACCACGCATTCCAGCGGCTTGATGTCCGTCCCGGTGGCAATCATGTCCACGGTCACGGCAACGCGGTAATGCGGGTCAGTGCGGAACGCCTTGATAGCGTTTTCAGCCTCGCTCTTGCCGAGTTTGTAGGTGATTTTCCTGCAAAACGCATTGCCCTCGGCGAAGGCTTCGCGCATCGCATCCACAATCCGGTCGGCGTGGTCATCATCCTTGGCGAACACCAGCGTTTTCGGCACCCATTCCATTTTGCCGCCCTGCCAACGGCGTTCGGGGAAACATTCGCGCAAACAGCGATCCCGGAACGCTTCCACCACGGTGCGTATCTGGTTGGGCGCAAGCACGCTGCGGTCAAGTTTCGGTGCTGCCCATTGCTCATCCTCGTCCAGCACTTCCAGCCGCTGCTCACGGGTCAGGCGGTCACGCACCTGCACCGCCGTCCCCGCCTCAATCAGCCCGCCCTGCTCGGTCTTTTCGGTGCGGATGCGGTAAATGTCATAGCCGACATTCACCTTGTCCAGCACCGCAGCGGTATGGGTATATTCCGACACCAGATTCTGCCCGAAAAAGCCGATGGTCTTTTTGGTCGGTGTCGCCGTCAACCCGATCAGGAACGCATCGAAATAATCCAGCACCTGCCGCCACAGGTTGTAGATCGAACGGTGGCATTCGTCGATGATGATCACGTCAAAGGCTTCGATGGGAATGGTGGGGTTGTAGCTGACCGGGCGCGGCTCGCGCTGCAAAGTGCTGCTTTCCACCTCAAACCCCGATTGCTCATCCGCCGCCTCATCCAGCTCGCTGCCCGTCAATTGCGCATACAGCCGCTGGATGGTGGAAATGGTCACTTTGGTGGCATCCGCAATCCCCGCCCGCCCCAGAATATTGACGTTGTAATGCTGGGTAAACTTGCGCCCGTCATGCGGAATCACGAACTGCTCAAACTCATCCTTGGCATTGGTGGCAAGGTTGCCGCGATCCACCAGAAACAGCACCCGCCTGACCTTGGCGAATTTCGCCAGCCGATACACTTGCGTCACCGCCGTATAGGTCTTGCCCGAACCTGTCGCCATTTGCAGCAAAGCGCGGGGCTTACCTTGTTGCAGGCTGTGTTCGATGCCAGTAATCGCGTCAATCTGGCAGGTGCGGAGCTTGGCAACGTCCAGTTCCGGCAATCCCTGCAACCGCGCCCGCAAGCTATCGCCATCCTCCAGCCAGCGTTTCAACGTCTCCGGCTGATGGAAATGGAACACATAGCGCGAACGCGGCGACGGGTCACGTTCATCCCGAAAACGGATTTCATGGTTGGTAGCTTCGTACAGGAATGGCAAAGGCTGTTCCGCCCCCACCCAACGCTCGATATATTTGACGTTGGCAGCCGCATAACGCGCAGACTGTTCCGCCACCCCACCCAGTTCCGTGCCTTCGCGCTTGGCTTCGATAATCCCGCAGGCTTTGCCATCCACAAACAGCATGTAATCGGCAGGGCCAGAAGCGGTATCCATTTCCCGCACCGCCACGCCCAATCCGGCAAACAGGTTGAGGCGGTTTTTATCCTGAATCACCCAGCCAGCCGCTTGCAGCTTGGCATCAATATCCAAACGGGTCAGGTTTTCGGGTTTGGCGGTTTGTGTAGCCAGCGTAGTCATCCCCAATAGACAAATATGTTCTGGCGGAAATTATCGCGGTTAATCGACAAACAACAAGGGAATACATATCAATATCGAGGGCGTATTGCATACGCCCTCTTCCGCCACAACCCCGTATCCGCCAACACGGCTTCGACCGCCCGGAACTCTTCCAATGCCGCTTCCAGTTGCTCGACAATCTCCGCTGCCAACACCTCCGGCGATGGCAAGTTGTCGGTGTCTTCCAGCGATTCGTCTTTCAGCCAGAAAATGTCCAGATTGGTTTTGTCGCGTGCCAGCAGTTCAGCGTAGGTGAAAGACTTCCAGCGTTCCGTCGTCGTGGACACTTGCCGCTGGCTGCGGTCATCCGCGCCATAGCACTGGATGAATTCGGCGAAATCGTTTTTCGCCAGCCGGTTTTGCTTGAGGGTTTTATGCACGTTGGTGCGGTAGTCGTAGACCCAAAGCTGCTTTGTCCATGCGGTTTTGGAGGCGGGTTTGGCATCAAAGAAAATCACATTCGCTTTCACACCTTGCGCATAAAAGATACCCGTCGGCAAACGCAACAGGGTGTGCAGGTCGCAACGTTCCATCAGCGTCTTGCGCACGGTTTCACCCGCACCACCTTCAAACAGCACGTTATCCGGCACAACTACTGCCGCTTTGCCACCAATCTTGAGCATATTGGCGATGTGTTGCACGAAATTGAGCTGCTTGTTGGAGGTGGTTGCCCAGAAATCTTCGCGCTCGATGGTGAGCTTTTCCTGTTCCTTTTTGCCGCTTTTTTCGTTGATGACGGTGATGGAACTCTTTTTGCCGAAGGGCGGATTCGCCAGCACCATATCCACGCGCTCATCACCGACTTCTTTTGCCAGCGCATCGTTGGATGAAATCGGGCATTCGTCACCGCCAATGCCATGCAAATACAGGTTCATCGCACACAGGCGCACCACGCCATCGACAATGTCATTGCCGCGCAAGGCGTTTTCCTTGAGGTGGCGTTGTTCCTTGCGCGAAGTGGCACTTTTCGCCATGTAATCGTGGGCTGCCAGCAGGAAGCCACCTGTGCCACAAGCCGGGTCAGCCACGGTGTCGGTGGGTTTGGGTTGCATCACTTCAACGATGGCTTCGATCAGCGGGCGCGGGGTGAAATACTGGCCTGCGCCGCCTTTCACGTCTTGCGCGTTGCGTTCCAGCAAGCCTTCGTAGATTTCGCCTTTCACGTCGGCAGGCAGGGTTGACCACTGTTCCTTGTCGATCAGCTTGATCAGGCGTTCGAGTTTGGCGGGGTCTTGGATTTTGTTCTGTGCCTTGCGGAAAATCGTGCCCAACATGCCGCCGCGCCTGCCAAGGAATTCCAGCGTGTGGCGGTATTGCACTTCCAGGTCGTCGCCGTCCAGCTTCACCAGTTTTGCCCAGTTGAATACGCTGGGCACGTGGACATCCTGCCCGGCCTGATCACGTTCATCCGCCATTTTGAGGAAGATCAGGTAGGTGATTTGTTCGACGTAATCACCGTAACCCACGCCGTCATCACGCAGGACGTGGGCGTAGTTCCAGACTTTATTGACGATTTCAGATGCGCTCAAGCGGGTAACTCCTGTATTGGCAGGGCTACCTTGTAGCAGAGATCAAAATGAAAGGAAATGACTACCCACCGGAAAACCCGAAAACCGTCACAAACCCCACCGACTGTCACGGAATTGACACACTCCTGGGGTTAAATGCTGACGTAATAGGAAATTCATACAGGTTTCACATGAGCAATATCCTGATTGTCGAAGACGAACAGCCCATTCGCAATATGGTTAGCTTCGCCTTAGGGCGTGCTGGTTTCACCTTGAACGAAGCCGAGTCCGCCGAACAGGCCTACACCGCCATCCACCGCCAACGCCCGGAACTGATCCTGATGGACTGGATGCTCCCCGGCATGAGCGGGCTGGAATTGGTGAAACGTTTACAGCGCGACAGCAATACCCAAGACATCCCGGTGATCATGCTGACGGCGCGTAACGAAGAAGCCGACCGCATTTCCGGGTTTCAGGCAGGTATCGATGATTACATCAGCAAGCCGTTTTCCCCCGCCGAATTGGTGGTGCGGATTCAAGCGGTATTGCGCCGTACCCGCCATTCCCAACCGGCTGACATCCTCGAATTCGCCGGGCTAACCCTCGACCCACTCAGCCACCGCGTCACCGCAGGCAATACCGAACTCGAATTCGGCCCCACCGAATTCCGCCTGCTGAAATTTTTCATGCAGCACCCTGACCGCGTATACAGCCGCGAACAATTGCTGGATAACGCTTGGGGGCGCAATGTGTACGTGGAAGAGCGCACCGTGGATGTGCATATCCTGCGTTTGCGCAAAACGCTCGCACCGCATGGCTTTGAGCATTACATCCAAACCGTGCGCGGGTCGGGCTACCGCTTTTCGCCGACCGCCACTTAAACATAACCGTCACAAAAACGTCACTCTCTTGCAGTATTAACCCTGCAAAATCAGCGGGTATCCACTATGAGACGTGTATTTTTGTGTCAAGCAGCCTAGCCTGCAACTCGTCACCAGCCAACACCCGGTTGAGCATCGTCACCGAAACGTGGCCGCCAGAAATCAACGGTGTAGCGCATACCATCAATCAGATGGTGGCGGGCTTGCGCACACGCGGCGGCTACCACCTGCAATTGGTGCGCCCGCGCCAAATGGCACACGAAAAAGCCCGGCGTGAAGATGGTTTTCAGGAACACCTCGTCAATGGCTTGACCTTGCCGTTTTACCGTGAAGTCCGCTTAGGCTTCCCGCAATACCACGCCCTCAAACGCTTGTGGAAAACGCAACGCCCCGACATCGTGCAAATCGTCACCGAAGGCCCGTTGGGTTATTCCGCAATGAAGGCCGCGAAAAAACTCGGCATTCCGGTCATCAGCGACTTTCACACCAATTTTGACCAATACAGCCGTTATTACCGGCTGAGCGGGTTCTTCAATCTGGCGAAACGCTATTTGCGCCACGTCCACAACCAGACGCTGGTGACGCTCGTGCCGACCCGCGAATTGCAGCAACAACTGACCGCCAGCGGTTACACCAAACTCGGCATTCTGGAACGCGGTATCGACACGACCCAGTTCAACCCGCAACGCCGCAGCCATGCCTTACGCACCCAATTGGGTATCCGCCCAGAACAATTGCTGGTCACACTGGTATCGCGCATGGCGCAAGAGAAAAACCTCGATCTGGCGTTTGAAGCATTCCGCGCCATCCAACAACACGTTCCCGATGCGCGTTTTCTGCTGGTCGGCGATGGCCCAGAACGCAAACGCTTGCAAGATGCACACCCCGATTGCCTGTTCGCAGGGATGCAAACGGGTAACGCACTCGCGGAACATTACGCCAGCGGCGACCTGTTCCTCTACCCCAGCACCAGCGAAACCTTCGGCAATGTGATTCTGGAAGCAATGGCAAGCGGCTTGCCGGTCGTCACCTTCGATTACGCCGCTGCCCACGCACACATGCAGTACGGCACCAACGGTATGAATGTCACCTTGGATGACAATGCGGCCTTTATAGAAGCCAGTGTCACGCTAGCCCTGAATCCCGCCTTACGCCAAACCCAAGGCAATGCCGCCCACCACACCGCCCTGAGCCTGAGCTGGGAAAAGGTAGTCGAACGCCTACACCAAACGATTCAAACCCTGTTGCACGAGGTACGCCCATGAAGCTGTTGCATCAACTGAATGACCGTGAAATCCCGTTGTGCCTGCTGTTCAACCGGGTCAACCACCTCAAACCCATCAGCCTGTTTTTTGCCGCCGTCAGCCGTCTCGGTAACGGGGTGTTCTGGTACGTGCTGATACTGATGTTGCCGCTGATTTACGGCGTGGCAGCGGTGCGCGTGTCCCTGCACATGGCGTTGGTAGGTTTGGCGGCTTTGCTGATTTATCGGTGGCTAAAAACCTCCACTGAACGGGTACGCCCTTACAGCCACAGCGACACTATTTTCCAGAACGTGGCGGCACTCGACCAATTCAGCTTTCCATCGGGGCATACCTTGCACGCGGTCGGGTTTAGCTGGGTATTACTGAATTACTACCCGGAATGGTTCGTGCTGGTCGTGCCATTTACCGTGTTGGTGGCGTTGTCGCGGGTGATTCTGGGGCTGCATTACCCCAGTGATGTGCTGATGGGCGCATTTCTTGGGCGCGGGTTTGGCACAAGGCAGTTTCTGTGTGTTGGCTTGCGTTTGTGAGGAGTGACGACTCATGACATTACAACCTGTTACCTTGGAAGGCCGCTTAGTGCGCCTTGAGCCGCTCACCGAACAGCATATCCCCGCCCTGTTGCACGCTGCCCGCGATGAACGCATCTGGCAATACATGTTCTACGGCAATCTGGCAGAACGCGAACCGATGGAAGCCTTCATCGGCAACGCCATCCGCTTACGCGAGGCGGGAACTGATTTGCCGTTTGCCGTCATCCACCGCGCCTCAGGGCAAGCGATTGGTTGCACCCGCTTCCGCGATATTTGCATGAAGCACATGAAGCTGGAAATCGGCGGCACGTGGTACGCTAGTGACTACCAACGCAGTGGCGCAAACCTTGAGTGCAAATACCTGATGATGCGCCATGCGTTTGAAAGCTTCGGCATTTTGCGGGTACAGTTCAAAACCGACATCCGCAATGCCCGCTCGCAGCAATCGCTGGAAAAAATGGGTGCAGTCCGCGAAGGTATTTTGCGCCGCAGTGCCATCATGCCGGATGGAGTCATTCGCGATACAGCTATCTACAGTATCCTTGACACTGAATGGGATACCGTAAAACACGGTCTCGAAACGCGCATGGAACGGCATCATCCGCGTAACTTCACACATTTATTGGCATCAGGACATTATCTTGACTACGGAAGAAACATTGGGCAGACAATCAACACTGAAATGACACTAAATAGCCCAGATTACTACATCAACCGCGAATTGAGCCTATTGGCATTCAATTGCCGCGTCTGGAAATGGCGAGCGACCCGCAGATGCCATTGCTGGAACGCCTGAAATTCCTGTGTATTTCCAGTTCCAACCTCGACGAATTTTTGGAAGTGCGGATCGGGCGCTTAAAACAACAATTGAGCTTGGACATTGCCACGATTGGGGCAGATAACCTGCCGCCCAGTACCGTATTACGCGCCCTCAACCAAGGCACACACGATTTGGTGGAACGCCAATACCAATTGCTCAATGACACGCTGATCCCCGCGTTACGTCAAGAAGGCATTTACTTTGTGCGCCGCAACCATTGGGATGAACGCCAACGCGCTTGGCTATCCGACTATTTCGACCGCGAACTGATGCCGCTATTGAGTCCCTTGGGCTTAGACCCGGCACACCCCTTCCCCAATATCCTCAACAAAAGCCTGAACTTCATCGTCAGCCTTGCAGGGCATGGATGCGTTCGGGCGGGAAATCGACACCGCGATTGTGCAAGCACCACGCACCTTGCCGCGCATTATTCGCTTGCCCGCTGACATGGCAACCAGCGAAAACAGTTTCGTGTTCCTGTCCTCCATCCTGCACGCCTTCATCGACCGCTTGTTCCCCGGCATGGAAGTGTTGGGCAGCTACCAGTTCCGCCTGACCCGCAACAGCAATATGTACGTGGATGAAGAAGACATCGACGACCTGTTACAAGCCATGCAGGGTGAACTCCCGCAGCGCAATTACGGCGCGGTGGTGCGTTTGGAAGTGTCTGACCATTGCCCCCAAGACAATATCGACTACCTGACCGAACAGTTCCATTTAGAAGCCAGCGATGTCTACAACGTCAACGGCCCGGTTAACCTCAACCGCCTGATGGCAATCAGCGATTTGGTGGAACGCCCTGATTTGCGCTTCCCTGCATTCCGCCCTGCCCCGCCGATTACGGAACGTTACCCCGATATTTTTGAACGGATACGCCAACGCGATGTGCTATTGCACCACCCTTACCAAAGTTTCCAATCGGTGATTGATTTTATTGGGCAAGCGGCCAGTGACCCGGCGGTGCTGGCGCTCAAAATGACGCTGTACCGCACGGGCGCAAAATCGGTGATCGTGGATCATTTGACCCGTGCAGCACGGGCAGGCAAGGAAGTCACCGTGGTGGTCGAACTCCGCGCCCGCTTTGACGAAGAAGCCAACATTAGCCTCACCAACCAATTGCAACGTGCCGGGGCGCATGTGGTGTACGGCGTGGTTGGCTACAAAACCCACGCCAAACTGTGCTTGGTGGTGCGCCGCGAAGGCCAACAATTACGCCGTTACGCGCACTTGGGAACAGGCAATTACCACCCCGGCACGGCACGGCTTTACACCGACTTCGGGCTGCTGACTGCCAACCCGGAAATGACCGAAGACGTGCATAAAGTCTTCCACATGATGACGGGCTTGGGGAATATTCAGGGGATGAAATACCTGTTGGCCTCACCCTTCACCTTGCACAAAAGCGTCATCGACAAGATTGCACGGGAAACAGCACACGCCCAAGCGGGTAAACCGGCCTTGATCCGCGCCCGCATGAATTCCTTGATTGAGCCGCAAACCATCGCCGCCCTGTATCAAGCCTCGCAAGCCGGTGTCAGGGTGGAATTGGTGGTGCGCGGTATTTGCTGCCTGCGCCCCGGCATTCCGGGGGTGTCGGACAATATCCAGGTGCGTTCAGTAATGGGGCGTTTCCTCGAACACCCGCGTGTGTTCTATTTCAAGAATGGCGGCAAAGAAGAACTCTATTGCTCCAGTGCTGATTGGATGCCGCGTAACTTCTTCCGGCGGGTCGAAGTCGCGTTCCCCATCCTCGACGCCAAACTGCGTAAGCGTGTCATTCACGAAGCCTTTGAACTGCACTTGCAAGACAATACGCAAGCGTGGGAATTGCACGCCGATGGCACGTATATACGCCAGCAACCTAACGATGGGGAAACGCCTGTTACGGCACAAAGCGTGCTGTTGGCGGAGCTATCGCGCTGATTGCGGCAATACCAACGGAGCTAAGTTGCCCACATCCACTCATGGTGTGATGGGTTATACTAAGCGGCACATAACCGCCAAGAACCCCGCAAATGCTAATCTTTAACTGCACCAAAGCCGCCACCGAGTTTTTCACCGTCACCCGCAAAGGCGTGAAGCAATCGGTTGTCTACCCACCCCCCAACAAAGACATCGCCGCAGATGGTCAATACCTACAAAATGACGAAGGCAAGCCGACGCTAGCTTTCCAGTGGGTACTTCACGCCATCACGGTCAAACGCAAACACTGCCTGATAGCGATGGAAGTCAACACCCGTTTCAGCGTCATCCTTACCGCCATGCCCAAAGGCAATCCTGATGCGTTCATTGACCGCTTCAAACCTCGCCTGCTGGATCAGCTATTCGGATTTGCGTTGCAATCTGGCGTATTGGAGGAAGAGCAGTTTGCCATGTTCATTAACGAATTCATGGCGCAAACTGCCGACATTTTCTTGTGCCAACGTTCCGACCGCAGCGTACAAGCCCATATCAACGATGTTGTCTGGCATTTCACCGAGACAGTGAAAGCCAGCGGATACGTGCCGGATAACGAAGGCGAAATGCTGCATTTCAGCAGTTACATCAACCGTATATTGCGTAAAACCAAGCAAAGCAGGGACTATAGCCAGCCAGATGAGGAAATGCTGTTGCTCTGGTTACAGCAATTTTGCGGTATCACCCCAGAACAGGTGGCAAGCATCAGGCAGCATTTTTCTGACCTGCACCGCAGCCGTTTTAGCGTGCTGGATGTTGCACTGGGCAAGGCAAAAGAGATCATATAATCGTGGAAGAATTCACCCCAGAACAGTTACTGGTTACTGACAAAGTTCTTTAGCTTGCACTTGCCGGTAGAATTCCGCCAGCTTTTCCGCCTGCGCGGTGTGCGACCAAGTAGCCGCATACGCCAACGCTTCATCAACCTTGTGGGCATGAAGCGTTTTGTCACTGAGCAAACGTTCGACCTGCCCGGCAAACGCCCCCGGCTCTTCTTCTGCCACCAAGCCCGCCCTGCCCCGCCCCCATAATGTCCTTGGTTCCCAGCACTGCCGTTGACACCACGGGTGTGCCGCACGCCATCGCCTCAATCAGTACCAAGCCCCTGCGTTTCGGTGCGGGAGGCAAACACAAACACATCCGCCGCCTTGTAGCACGCCTGCAAATCACCATCACGGCGCAGATAGCCAACGAAACTGACATTGCCTTCCAGCCCACGCCGCTTGACCTGCGAATGCAGGGACTTTTCCGCCGGGCCTTCGCCAGCAATGACGAACAAGATGTCGGGAATCTGTTCGCGCAGACGGTCGGTCACATCCAGCAGGAAACCAATGTTTTTCTCGAACGCCACCCGCCCGACGAACAGGATCACCGGGCGCTCAGCGGGAATACGGTGCTTATCCCGAAACGCCACGCCATCCCCTGATTCAAACACCCGCATATCCAACCCGGTCGGCAGGATAGTCAGCGGCGTTTCCACCCCATAATCCAGCAGCACTTGCTGCATCGCGGTGGAAGGCACGACCAGCGCATCCAGATCCGCACACTGGGTACGCGAAAAGCGCCGCGCCACATAGCGCAACCACTCTTTCGGCAACCACTTGATGTAGTTGTAGAGGTATTCTTCAAAAAACGTGTGGTAAGTCGCCACCACTGGCAGCTTCAGCTTACGCGCCAGTTTCAGCCCGGCGTAATGCGCCACGAACGGGGTGTGGATGTGGATAATGTCGTAATCGTCCGCCCGCAATTCATCCGTCAGGCGATGGATGTGACGGATGCGCATCATGCGGTCTTCCGGGTCAACAATCACATTGCGCGAACTGATGCGGATAATGTCGGTTTCATCGTCCGTCGTTTCAGCGTAAGCCGGGGCAATCAGCGTGACCCGATGCCCTGCCGCCTGCAACGCCTGCCGGAAGGCTTGAATCGAGGTGGAAACACCGTTAACACGCGGAAAATACACGTCGGAAACCATTAAAATATGCATGATTGATCTCAACCTGAAACAGCATTGGCATGCCAACTCGAATTCCTGAAAATTCACCGGCAAGTTGATTTCTTCCTTGCCGCGCTGCAAGGTCAGGCTGAGCTGGATAGTGCCTGCATACTGCTCCAGCAACTTGACCGCCTGTGCTTCACTTTCCAGCTTGACGCCGTTGACCGCCAGCAGCACATCACCCGCCTTCAAGCCCGCCTTCACGAACAATGCCGGGTCAGCTCCCGGCATCAAGCGGTAGCCGGACAACTTGCCACCCACTACCACCGCTTCCGGCTGCACCGCATCAAACAGGCGGTAAGGGTCAACCGCCGCATTATCACGGAACGCTTTCAAATCCACCTGCGCCACATCTCCTCAGGTGCGACGGCAGTCGCCAGCGTCTGGCTGCTGCTAGGCGTGACCGCACTACCCAGTTCCAGCTTTTCCAGCGCCTTACCGTTTTGCAACAGGGCGTAACGTTCGCCGACTTCCAGCAATGTTACCCCTTGTTGTATCGGGCAATTCCTTGCCGCTTTGGGTCAGGAACTGCCCGCCTTGATGTTCCATCACGGCAAAGCCCTTGCCCGTCTGGCAAGCCCCAGCATCCCTTTCAAGCTCAGCGGCAAACGGGTCAAGGGAATGTCTTGCCAATCCGGGCGACGTTCTACTGGCCCTGCCAGGTGCTGGCTCGAATTGCAGCGGGAATTGCAGCAAGCGGCAAATAATCCGGGTTGTAATTGCCTGCCGGGTAAGGCTTGCTGTCATCAATCTGGGTGGCACTGTTGCCCGCACGGTACGTCAGGCTGGCGGGGTTATCCTGCTCAATCGGGCGCTCGGTAACGATTTCGCCGGTCTGGTAAGGCGTGCCATCCACACGGGTCAGGGGTTCAGCCGGGTCACGGAAATGGCGGAACGTCACCGGGGTTTCCGGGAACACATCCTTGCCCTTGGTGTAACGCTGGCTCACCACCACTTGGCGGTAACGGGCAGCAGCGGCTAAAGCATCACGTTCGGGCGGATACAGCAAACCACCCTTGAGCGTGCCGTCGGTTTCCAGATGCCCACCTTTGGCGGTGAATTCACGCATCAAGGTTTGGCGTAAGGCTTGCGCTTGCTGGAAACTGTCCGCGCTGGTGGTATCCAGTGCAGGCCAGTCGGCACTGTAGCCATTGGCAGCACGGATATGCTGGCCCAACACCTTTTCCACCGCTTGCGGCATATCACCGTAAAGGCTTGCGCCCACCACCGTATCGAGGAAATAAGCAAACTCACCTTTGCCCAGCTCGCGGTTGAGCGGATCGCCCTGCCCTGACTTGCCCGGTGTGACGGTTTCCGGAGCATTAGCGGTCAGGTTTATACAGCAGGTAATTCATTTCCTGCCAACCCAATTCCCCGGCAAACTTGCGCGGCATCGCCCAAGTGCTGTCCACGGTATTGCCCGTGCCGGAGGTGAAGGTCGGAAATTCGGTGCGGGTAATGCCGCTGTGGCAGCCGATACACTGCGCCATTTCTTCGCGGGTTTGCGGGCGTAATGCGCCATTTTTGTCTTCGATATAACCCGCCAGCAACCAGCCCGCACCGTTATCGACCCAGCCTTGTGCATCGTTGCCGTAAATGCCCGTGCCTTCGGATTTTTCACCGGGGCGGAACTGGCTGGGCTGCCAGTCTTTGGCTTTATACATGTAGCGCACTTCCTTGACCCGGCGGCTGCGGGTTCCCGTCCGCCCGTACATCGACGTAGTGCAGCGGGTGGGCAAATTCTGTTCCCAGCGGATACAGGCCGCGCTCAACCGCCACGCTGTTGGCTTTGCCCAGATAGGTTTTGCTGTCAGCGGGCAACAATCGCCCCTGAATGGCGCGTTCCAGCAAATCCAGGTTTTGCGCGTAAGTGGCAAGGTCAAAGTTGCCATCCTCACGCTGCATGAATATTTCCGGCAAGCGGATATAGATACCGGACACTGAGCCGGTCATGGGGGTAAAAATGCCGTAAGGCATGAAGTTGATCGCACGCCAGCCGGTGATCCAGCCTTGCGCATCCGTAAAAAAGCCGTTTTTGGCCTGTTGGCTGCGCACGAACCCATCCGCTTTGGCAGGCAAATCAGCCGGGTCAAGACCGGGGAATAGACGGAATGGCTGATTGCACGCCCGCATCCCACTGTTTCGGGTCGCCGGGGCGTTGCTCGTAGGCCGCTTTCCAGTTGTCGGTACGCAAATAAGTACGCATGTCCCACGCGGCGGTATCAATCCCCATTGCAGCGACGACTGCCCGCAGGTTTTCCGGCTTCAGGGTATTTTCCCAGCGGTTGATGGTTGCCAAGGGCATAACCGTGTCATACGCGGCAAAAGCGTATTCGAGTTGTAGATTACCAATGCGGGCTTCCAGACCGGCTTGCGGATTGTTATTACCCAACCCTTCCTGATAGGCAGCATTGGTATGGCAATATTGGCAGGCATTTTGCGTGCCGCGTGAGGTTTCGATGTAACACTGGGCAGGTACTTGCGCGTAAGGGTTCTCAAACAGCACCGGGTTGGCACGGTCGCCTTGCAGGCCAACGCCAGCAACCGGCTGTGGTATCACCGGATCTGTGTCCGTACGGACATTTTCAACCGTGTTGTCACCACAGCCAGCTAATACACCTAACACCACAACACAAACAGCCAGATTTTGTTCATAACGCCTCACCTACAAGAACAAGGAAAGGCTGGCAAGCAGGAGACTTACCAGCCTTCAGACTGAGAACCTCACATTGCGCAAGGTCTTACTTGATGGCTGGCAGACCGCCAATGTAGCCGAAGTTAGCGTCGAACTTGTCGATGGTAGCAATGGCTTTATCGACTTCCGCGTTTTTGCCTGTCGCCCAGTCACCGTGGTGCTGGCTGTTGCTCATGATGTAGGCTGTAACCGTTCATGTCATCCAGTACTTGCAGACCCGTGTTTTCAGCACCGACTACAGCAGCTCAGGATGCGGCTCAACTTCTTGGTGTCAACGTTGTAAGCCCACACGAAGTTGTTGACGTGCATCCCGGAGTCTTCACCGATGAACAGGGTGCGCATCTTTTCAGAGAAGAAAATGTTGTCCGTGTTGGCGATTTTATTGGGGTTAGCGGTGTTGCCCAGCGCGTCAGCCGTAATGTCTTCACCCAGCAAGGCGGTTTCAACGTACATATTGCTGGCAACGTAGTCGGAGTTGATGGCAGCACCAGCCGTGTCTTTCTGGCCACTT
Organism: uncultured Gammaproteobacteria bacterium; assembly: GCA_963818325.1. Classification (GTDB taxonomy): domain Bacteria; phylum Pseudomonadota; class Gammaproteobacteria; order Thiotrichales; family Thiotrichaceae; genus Thiothrix. The sequence goes on from CAWFRV010000009.1 coordinate 45,979, forward strand.
TTCATGTCAGCCGTGTAGGTTGCACCAGCATGATCAGCTTTTTCAGCTTGATGTCGTTGACCGGTTCTTTGGCATCATCAGTCATGCTGTCACGGATGGAGGACATTGCCATGTACAAGCTTCTTGTCTTTGTCGTTGACAGCAATACCTTCCATTTTGGTGAACTCAGTCGTCGCACCTTTCAAGGGCAGCATAACGGCGAGTTTCCAAGGAAAGCGGCTGCCTTTTCCTGACCCGCCTTGACAGTCAGGCATTCATCAGCCGTAGAACCAGTGCGCACACGGGTATAACCTGTCGGAGCAAGTCACCGTCGGTTGGCGCAACGGCATCAAAAATGCTGGCAAAGGTTGCAGTATCAGCCAATGCCTTGATTTCCTTGTCGTTAGCCACTACCCAGTTTGACCCACGTCAGGTTGGCTTTGCCGCCCGCATCCGCTGACGTTTGCGTCCATTTGGCGGCATACATGTGTGCCGGAAGACAGATCACCCGCTTTGTCAGCCACGAACATCAGCATGAAACCGTGTGTACCGTCATCACCGAAGTAGGCAGTTTTGCCATCAGGCATGACTTTAGCCATTTCCCACGTACCACGACCCATCGCGTAATGCTTGACGATGCTGGTGGAACCATCTTCTTTCACGGTGACTTCAGGAATGAAGCCGTAATGGTAAGGGTTAGCAGTTTTCTCATTGTTGAAATACTTTTCGGTCAACGCTTTTATCCCAGCCGGCGTGGTTGTTGTACTGGTTGTCAGCGGGTTGTATTGGAGATCGTAATCTTCTTCAGAACCCAGGTGCGTGTTCCACGGGGTTTGTGAACCGAAGCACGGAATCCACAGGCCATCAACGCCCGAAAAGTCGAGTGGCTTTTGGGATTTGACCGACAGCTTGCCGTCAGTTCCCTGCGTAATACCGGTCAGGATCATGGACATTGGCATACGGGTATACCAGCTAACGGCCTTATCTGCTACTGAACCGTCAGACAAAATCCAGTCGTATTCCAGATGGGAAACCATGAACAGGTTGCTGCCAACTTTCAGCAGGCTGTTGGAATCCGGGGTTTCGGCAATGACAGGCTTGCCCAACGGATCCATGCAGCAGGTGCCATTTTGTGGTCATACAACTGACCCGCTGGGTTAGCATTGCCGCCTACTTTATCTTTTACGCCAAACAACTTGTTGTAAGTCAGCGGGAAATCTTTGCTCGTGCCGTCAGCATAAGTGACTTTGGCAACGGAAGCAGAATAGGTTTTAGCCATATCAGCCGCAGCGGTAGGCGCTGGCATACTGCTGAATTCAACAGATTTGACACTTGAGCTGCTGGAAGTGGAACTTGCGTTGTCATCACCACCACAGCCAGCCAGAGCAGAAGCGACTGCCAGTGTACAGCAGGCTGATTTTCAGGTATTTCATTGCGTTATCTCCAAGGGTAATTGGGCGTGTACGCCGTGCAATGTAACCCTGCCTGTTGACGGTAAGGTTAAACTTATGTTGCGGTTTTGTTAAATATCTCAGGTATTTAGATATGACCGCTTATGCCGTACACTTGCCACAATAGTTAAAACGATCTGTGATAGCACTAGCATGAACAACCTATCCCTCAATCCACAAGCCGATGGCAGCATCCGGGTACGCGAAGCCCTGCTCGGTAGCCGTATTGATACCAAACCGTTCCGCGCTGACGAAACCCTCGCCATTAACCCGCTGACCGTTGCCATCCCCGGCGGGGGTTGCGCGGTGCTGTTCCGCTACGGTGTCGTGGTATTTTTTGGCATGAGTACCGAGCAGGAAAGCGCCAATTCATGGAACGCCTGCTGCCGTTGATCCAAGATCCACGCACTTGGCCGGATGACGAATTAATCAACTTGCGCATCGAACCCACCACAACTGGAAGGCGTCGATGCCCAAGGCTGTTTGTGGCTGCATGACACCTCGGTGCAACGCCTGCAACTGGTCGCGGAAATGCTGGCACGCAGCTCCATCCTTTCCGATGACGAAGCCCGCCTGACCAAAACCTTTGAAAAGATCGAACCCTTGGCACAAAACCTCAGCAAAAAGGGGCGTGTCGGGCAAAGCAAGCAAGTCTTGCTGACCTACATCGGCGATTCCCTGCTCAGCCAGCAACGCATGGTCGGGCGTGCCGAAGTCGCCGACAAACCCGATTTGCTGTGGGAACGCCCCGAACTGGAAGGCTTATACCTGCGGCTGGAAGACGAATTTGAATTGCGCGAACGCCATCTGGCGCTGGAACGCAAGCTGCAAGTCATCTCCAACACCGCCGAAACCTTGCTGGATTTATTGCAAACCCAGCAAAGCCATCGGGTGGAATGGTATATCACCATTTTGATCGTGGTCGAAATTGGCCTGACGCTGTACGAGCTGTTTTTTAAAGGGCATTGATTACCGCAGATTGCGCGTAATCCAGAAAAGTATCCAGTGTTTGGCCGTCGCCAGAATGACCACACGTTGCCATCTCTCAGTAGATTTTCGGTACATAAAGCTCATCCGGCAACGTGCGGCGCTCGTAATCAGGGTCAAACATACGCTCAGGTAGGGTGATTTTCTCGGTAGAAATATCTTCATACGGAATTTTCGAGAGGATATGCTCAATGCAATTAAGGCGCTCGCGCTTCTTGTCGTTGCCTTCGACGATGTACCAAGGCGCTTCCGGGATATTGGTGCGCTCGAACATCTCTTCCTTCGCCTTGGTGTACTGTTCCCAACGGACGCGGGACTGCAAGTCCATCGGGCTGAGTTTCCACTGTTTCATCGGGTCATGAATGCGTGTCAGGAAGCGCAATTGCTGTTCTTCATCCGTAATCGAGAACCAGTATTTCAGCACAATGATGCCGGAACGCACCAACATCCGCTCGAATTCCGGCACGTCTTGGAGGAACTGTTCGACCTGATCTTCGCTCGCAAACCCCATCACCCGCTCGACCCCAGCACGGTTGTACCAAGAACGGTCAAACAGCACGATCTCGCCGCCAGAAGGCAGGTGCGGCACATAACGCTGGAAATACCACTGGGTCAATTCGCGGTCACTCGGCTTTTGCAACGCCACCACACGGGCAACACGCGGATTCAGCCGCTGGGTAATGCGCTTGATGACTCCACCCTTGCCTGCGGCATCGCGCCCTTCGCAGATAATCAGCACCTTGGCATTGGTCTGCTCCACCCAGTATTGCAGCTTGATCAGCTCGGACTGGAGGCGCAGCAGGTTGGTATAGTAGGTGCGGTTATCCAGCATGTCAGGGTGCTGGCGATTGTAGATTTTGCGGATTTCCTGGCTGAGCATGGGTTCATTGAATTCCATCTCGAACATGTCATCCAAGGTTTCGTCCAGTTCTGCTTGCAGCCAGTCACGGCTAAGGTCTTCCATATTGTTTTCGCAATCCATTACTATTCCTCGCATTCTCAAGAGTGGGAATTAAAGTCATCCTTGGTCAAGGCGGGATAGTAACGTTTCTATGTGACAGAATTGTGTCGGATGCTGTGTGCAATACAGTCACGGTTATCTTTGAAATCACACATACAGCGGAGCCATCCGCCGCCAGTAATAGCCCTTGTGCGCCCGCTCGCCCCACTCGTGCAACTGATGCCGAATCCCCTTGCTGTGCAATATATGGCTCAGATGATGGTTATTGCCCAGAAACGGGTCTTCCTTGCCAATCACCAACACAATGTCCATCTGTGCGCAAATGCTGTAAACGCTGACTCACAATGCAGATTCGGCAAAAAATGCGTCGGGGTGTGGAAATAGATATTCTCATCGTAATACCCGTTGAACAGATCGGAGAAGCTTTCCGCCTGCATCGTCAAATCATAACGCCCGGAAAATGCACTCAATTTCTGGAACAAATGTGGATGACGAAACGCAATATTCGCCGCATGGAACGCCCCCAAACTACAGCCGTGCGCAATGGTGCAAGGGTGCGGATTCTTGTGCTGCATGAACGGCAACACCTCATGCAGGATGTATTCCTCAAACCGCATATGATGATGTATACGGTCTGCCGGATGCTTCCAGAAACAGTACAGCGAATCGTGGTCAACACTGTCCACACAAAACAGTTGCAACTGCCCTGCATTAATCTTGGGCGCAAGCTGGTGGACGATGCGCAACTTTTCGTATTCGTAAAAACGCCCGTCGCGGGTGGGGAACACCAGCACCTTGGCTCCCGCGTGCCCAAAAACCAGCAATTCCATCGTGCGCCCCATCCGGGGGCTGTGCCAGCGGTGATATTCGCGTTGCATTGCCTGACCTGCTTACCGTTATGCGAAAGAACCTTTCCGGTGCAGCATAATAAGGGGGCAATGTTGCAGGTGCATGACAGCAATCCTTCACAGTTGGGCGAAAAACGCTTCCAGTTCCTGCTGTAGCGCCTGTTCCTGTGCCACCATATTCGGATACTCGAAATGCCCCGCCTCCAGCACAAACAACGCTTTTGGCTCCGACAATGCATTGTAGACCGCAAACTGCCCCGGCGGCGCAACGGCCGGGTCAAACAAGGCAGCCGCAATGTGCATCGGCTGCTGGATGAAACGGGCAGCACTGGCAGCATCATAATACTGCAAGGTTGCCAGCACATTCCCGTGTTGCTGCTGATAACGTTGCACCGCCGCACCGCTACCGATGGTCGGCAATTGCAAGCGCAAGGGCTGGTTGCCAAAGGTCGGCACGTTCAAATGCGCCCGCTGGATACGCGGCATCCCACGGCAAGGCCAATGCACCAATCCCGCCCCCAAAACTGATGCCGGAATAACCGATATGCCCTTTGCTTGCCGGAAACAACATCTGCATGGACGACACCGCCAGCCACAAATCATCCACACAGCCACCAATGATGTACTGTTGCGGCTTGTCGATGTCATGCAAGACGTGAAAAGACGGGGTGCTTGAAATGGGTGGTCGCTGGCTACGCGCCAAACCCCGGAAACACGGGAACAGCAGTGCTGCCCCTGCCGGGCATAAACGGTAATCCGGCCCATCACAACCACCGTAGCCATGCCCGAATACCATGCCCCGCGTGACCGGCTGATCCTGCGGAATCAGCACCCAACCCCGGATAATAAAATGGTCGGTGGAAAAGTAGCGCAGGCTATAGACTTCAAAACCCGCGTGAGACGTACCCGTATGCCGAATGCGTGGGCAAGGATGCACCTGCATGGCGCGGGCATAACGTGCCTGCCAAAAAGCGGCAAAATCGGCGGGTGTTTCTGGCAATCCAACTGCCAACAAATCATCCAGCGAATAGCCGTAGCTGGGGTCAAACGCAAAACCGTGGGCAAAAGCAGCCATGCGGTTCCTTGTCACAAAATAGAAATCTGTATTTATAGCGTATACGCTTATTATACGTACAACTTGTTGTGTGGAACTGAACCCAAACTTATGTCTTATTTGTATCTTGCCCTCGCCATTATTGCCGAAGTCATTGCCACCAGTTCGCTACGGGCTACGGAAGAATTCACCAAACCCATCCCTACCCTCATCATGGTGGTAGGCTACGGGCTGGCGTTTTACTTCATGACACTCGCCTTGCGCACCCTGCCACTGGGGTTTACTTATGCGGTGTGGTCAGGGCTGGGGATTGTGCTGATCAGCGTTATTGGCGTGATTTTTTACGACGAACGGCTGGATTTAGCCGCCACCCTCGGCATGGGAATGATCATTGCCGGGGTGCTAATCATCCAGCTATTCTCGAAGATCGTGAAACATTAACCAAGGCGCACGATGGAATTTTCCCCGTCCACACCGTTGGTCGCATAGCCATCCGCTTCCCAATCATTTTCCCAGCGGCTACCGTCATGCAGGTAGCGGAACTGGTATTCTGGCACGTGCCGGTATCCAGTTCCAACACTGCGGTAAATTCGCCATTTTTCAGGGCAGTCATCGGCGTTGCTTGCGCATCCCAGCCATTGAAATCACCGACCAAGGCAATCGTCTTGGGCAGACTGCGCCGCTGCTTTGCTGATACGGAAGGTGACTTTGCAGGCTGGGCGGGTTTTCAAATATTGTTTTTTCAACATGACTCAATCTCGTTGTTCAAGAAAAGGTGAGCATAATACTTCACTTCAACCTTGTGGACACCCACACCTCCCTGAACAACTGAAATAATCTGCGCCACCCTTTTCTTGATTTGCATATTCCCCACGGAAGGTGCAGCATTTTGGTTTATGGATACTTTTAATATCAATGCCTTAACAGAACGTGTGGAGTCCTATCTGCAAGCCGCAGCACAGGTGAGGGCTGACGATTCTGCTGCCGCCATCCACGATTTCCGTATTGCGTCACGCAGTGTCTTGGCACTGGAACCACTGCTGCGTACTGTCGGCAAAACCGGCAAATGGCGCAAACCCATGAACCAGTGGCTGAAAGCCCTGAACCCGTTGCGTGACTTGCAGATGATGGAGGAGCGGCTGGGCGAAGAACGGGGCGTGCGCAAGGCACTCCATGCCGACATCAGGCGGGAGCTGGAGAAATGGCAAGCCATCCGCCCCGACATTGCCAATGACACTTTCAGGAAACATCTGGAACATTCGCTTACGCAATTTCAGCAGCGTTGCACCACGCAACCGACGTATTTCACGGTCAGCGTGTTGGCACTCTGGTGGCAAACACTGGGCAAAGTCCAAGCCCGCCTCGTGGCGGTTGACGCAAATGTACCCGCCACCCTGCATCGCCTGCGCGTAGCCTTCAAAAACCTACGCTATCTGACCAACGCCTTGCGGCATATCGGGGTTGTGCCGGAAGATGCCAATGCTGACCTGAAATACTGGCACGACCTGCTGGGTGACATCCAAGACAGGTGTGCCACCAACAACTGGTTGCAGCGCAAGGGGACGGCTGCGGCACTTTCCGCCCAACAAGTGGCTGAAGCGGCCGCTTTAGCGTGAGCGGTTCAGGGCAGAACAACTACGTTTCCAAACAACCTTGCTGCGGCTGGATGCCCTTATCATCGCCAGCCAAGCCGCAATGTTGAATCTGCCGTGGTCAGGTAATTCAACCCGAGGGTTAGGTGGCGTTGCTCTGCTGGTATTCATGCAAGACCGCAATCTTTTGCCAAATTTTGCGTGACAAGTCATTGGTGAGCGATTCCACATCATTCACCGCATCGTACAGCACGGCATCGTTGAAATTTTGCGCGTAATAAGCCGCCAGCTTGCCAATGATCGCCAGCATTTCACTGCAATAATCCAGATAGCGGATCAGTTCAAACGCATCCAGATTGCGTTCCGGCGAAGATGCGGTGCGTTCCGCCCGGTTGAGGATGTAACTGGGGTCTTTGGTCAACTGGTGCATATCGACCACATGCGCAATGGCACGCAATTCATGGATCGCCGCCAGCGCCCGGCTACGCTTGAAACGCTGCTCAAAGGTGATGAGGAACAGCAACCATAGCCCCAGCAGAAATGCGCCACTCATCACCGCTTCCACCGCTTGCAGGAAATTGCCCGGCTCTTCAACCCGATTGGAAAGCAGTTCTGTCAAGGGCTTGAAGGTAAATGCCAGCGTAATCCCCAACACCACCACTGCCGAAGTTACCATTGACAGGCGCAACACCCAATTGGGGCGGGCAATCCAGCAGGCTTTCTCCTTGAGTGCGTCCACCATGTTATCCAGCTCTTGGCACACTTTAACCAGATTGGCATGGGGAAAACGCTCCTGCACCCGGATGAGCAAGCGTTGGTTGGTTTGCTTGATGCGGTCAACATCCAGCCGTCGATAATTCGTCATGTGCTTTTTCCAGATTAGTGTGGCGCACATCCCGGCCTTCGACCAAATAGACCACGTATTCACAGACGTTCTTGGCGTGGTCGCCGATCCGTTCCAAGGAACGCGCATACCGCATGACATTAAGGCTATATTGGATATGATGGGTGTCTTCCATCATGCGGGAAAGTAACTGGCGTGACAGCGCATTAAATTCCTCATCAATCTGCCTATCACTGAGCGCCACTTGCAGCGCCTGCGGCACATCCAGCCGTTCAAACGCATCCAGTGCGCCGTGCAGCATGATTTTGACGTGATCCCCCAAATGGTGGAGATCCATATTTAATAAGTCGCCAGGCATGACGCCTTCAGCAACATCAGCGGCATAACGGCCAATTTTTCTGGCTTCATCCCCAATCCGTTCCAGATCGGTGATCACCTTGATGACAGCAACCAACAAACGCAAGTCGACCGCAGCGGGTTGGCGGCGGGCGATGGCTTCCGCGCACAGATCATCCAGTAACACTTCCAGCGCATTGATTTCATCGTCTGATGAAAACACTTTCTGCGCCAATGAACTATCCCGTTCAATCAAAGCCTTGACCGCATCCGTCACTTGGGCTTCAACCAAACGCCCCATCATCATCAATTGGCTTCTAATCTCTGCCAGTTCGTTGTTGTAACGTTGGGAAGTGTGTTGTTTAGTGTTCATATTCATCTCTCTTGTCGCATTAAATTAAAGCCCGCCGTTCCGGCACACACTCAAGGGGCGCATCATCAAACGGCGCTTGTGGTAATGGCTTTCCATGCGCTGCATGATGCCATCCAGAAAACGTACCGTTTCGACGATGTGTGGCCCCTTGTTGAGCATGGCGCATTCGGCACGGATACTCATGGCAGCATCCTGACTTCCGCGCGGGAAGGCGCACCTTTTTTCGCCATGCTTTCCAGAATCTGGGTAGCCCAGATCACCGGGATGTGGGCAGCTTCACACAGCCAGAGTATTTCTTCCTGCACTTCGGAAAGGCGCTCGAAACCGACCTCCACCGCCAAATCGCCCCGCGCAATCATCACCCCGACCGTGGGGGAGCGCAGGGCGGTCAACAGAATGGCAGGCAGGTTCTCAAATGCCGCCCGGTTTTCGATCTTGAGGATAATGCCAGTGTCGGGAATGCCGAGGCGTTGCAGGTGGGCTTGCAGGTCGGCCACATCCTGCGGGGTACGTACAAACGACAGTGCCACCATGTCCACCTTGCCCGCCATTGCTTCCAGATCGGCAATGTCCTTGTCCGTCAGGGCGGAGGTGTGGAACACGGTATCGGGGAAGTTGATGCCTTTTTCTGCGCGTAACTTAGCGCCACCGGGCGGGGTATGGGTGATCCTCAGCCCGATGGTTTCGCCGTCACGGGTTTCCACTGTGCCGCCGATCTTGCCATCATCCAGCCACACTTGCTGGCCTGTTTGTACGGCGCTAAAGGCTTCTTCCAGCGTACAGTGGATGCGGGCAGGCAGGGTTTGCACCCCTTCTGCATCGCGCTCACCGGGCGTCCCCGGTTCATCGTCACGGGTCAGGAGCAGTTGGTCGCCGACTTGCAGCACAAGGGGGGGAATCACTTCATGCACATTGATCAGCGTGCCTTTGCCGAGTTTTTTGCCGTTGCGCTCGAACAACAGCTGGGTGTTTTCCTGCAAATAGACGGTCTGATCCGTCGCCACCAAACGGGCGTGCTGGTGTTTTGCCACGATACGCAATTCACGGCTGGCTTCGCGGGCATCAGTGAGCAGGATGTAATCGCCCGGACGGGTTTCCGCCAGCACCTTGCCGCTGACTTCCAGCGTGGGAAAATCCTCGGCAACCACATCCTCGCCTTCGGGAACCAGCCAGATGCGCCCCGGCATATACACATGCCCAAACAGGTCACGCACCGGTTTGAGCTTGATGACCCGCCCAACAGCCCGGATCGTGCCAGTACGCAGCTTCGGCCCTGCCAAATCAAGCTGGATTTTGCAGGTCTTGCCGGTGCTGGCTTCTGCCAAGCGCAGGTTGCCGATCATTTGCTGCCAAATGTCTGCCGCGTCATGGGCGCAGTTGATGCGCATCACATCCATGCCCGCTTCCAGCAGATCGCCAATCAACACCTGACTGTCAGCGGCTTCAGAGGGCATCGTCACCATGATACGGACATCACGGTGAGGTGGGCGCAACCCGAACAGCGCAGTGGTGGACTGCTCTATCAGCCCGCTACTGACAGCGACGGAAACTGGGGCGTCAGGTGCTTCCGAGGGCGCTTCCCCATGCAAGCATTGCAGGGCAGCAATGACGCTATTGAGGGTTGCCAGCGTATGCGATTCCAGAATACCCAAGTGAACTCAGGCCACGTTCAATCAGCCCAAGCTGTAGCTCGCGCAATTCGTGGCTGCGTACTGACAGGTAATGCAGCAGGTTGTGTGCCGACGCCTGATGGGTTGCATCGACCCCTTCAAGCCCCGGATATTGGGCGGCAAAAGCCACCGCCTGCCGCCGAATCCAGATGAGGTGATCCAGTAAATGTCTATCGTCCATGCTTATTTTCCTTTTGGCTAGTTCGTCCTATTAGCTTACTCAGCGGAATGCTACGCCCGCCATATTGCAGACATGATGACAAGGCACACGCCAATGCTTGTCATCATTCCTTCACAATACCGTCATAAAGCCTTCACTGAAACGCTCTACGATTCGCGCAAATCCATCCCGGATTCTTTTTTCAAGGAGCTTTTGAATGAAACAACTCACTCTGGCAGTCGCACTGGGTCTGGTGGCTGCATCTGGCATTGCTCAGGCGCGTGACAATATCGAAATCGTCGGTTCTTCCACCGTATACCCATTCTCTACCGCAGTTGCTGAACAGTTTGCCAAGAAAACCGGCATGGCTGCCCCTAAGGTTGAATCCACCGGTACTGGCGGCGGCATGAAGTTGTTCTGCGCAGGCGCTGGCGTTGATAGCCCAGACATCACCAACGCTTCCCGCCGCATGAAAAAGAGCGAGATGGAAACGTGCATGAAGAATGGCGTTAACGAAGTCACTGAAGTCAAAATCGGCTTCGACGGTATCGCTATCGCCCAAGCCAAGGATGCAGCACCGGTCAAACTGTCACGCCGTGAACTGTATCTGGCACTGGCAAAAGACGTTCCAACTGGCCCTAACGGTGAATTGCAACCCAACACTTACACCACTTGGAAGCAAATCAACCCTGACATGGCTGACGTGAAAATCGAAGTCATGGGCCCGCCACCAACTTCCGGTACACGTGATGCACTGGCTGAACTGGGTATGGAAAAAGGTTGCCTGCTGTTCAAGGGTATGCCTGAACTGAAAAAGAGCGACGAAAAAGCGTTCAAAGCCGCTTGTACTACCGTGCGTGAAGATGGTCACTACATCGAAGCAGGTGAAAACGACAACCTGATCGTGCAAAAGCTGCAAGCTAACCATAATGCAGTCGGCATCTTCGGTTACAGCTTCCTTGAGCAAAACATGGACTCTCTGAAAGCTGCCACCATTGACGGCAAAGAAATCAGCTACGAGAACATTTCTGAGCGGTGCTTACCCACTGTCACGCCCACTGTTCTTCTACGTGAAAAACAGCCACGTTGGTCAAGTCGCAGGCATCAAGGAATACATGGCTGAATTTGCCAGCGATGCAGCATTGAGTGCTGATGGTTACTTGGCTGAAAAAGGTCTGGTTGCACTGCCTGCGGCTGAAAAGAGTGCTTCCATTGCTGCGGCTACTGCACTGAAGCCAGTATCCGTTAATGCATTGAAATAATAAAAACATCTCCGCCAGCTAATCATATAAAAATAAATCGACCAACAACTAAAGATTCAAAAATGTTAAGGGAGCAGGGATGCTCCCTTTGTTTATTGAGGGTTTGCGCGATTAAACCGATTAACGCTTCAGGCGTAATCAATGGCAAACGGACTAGTCGCCTCAGTTGCCGTTTCTGTCCAATGCACCACATGCAAACTACCATCCCACTCTTCCACCAATGCCGTACAACTTTCCACCCAATCGCCGTCGTTGCAATACAGGATACCGTCAATCTCACGGATTTCAGCATGGTGGATATGCCCGCAAATAATCCCATCCAATTGACGCTTCTTCGCCTCTTTCGCCAGCGTTTCCTCGAATGCCGAGATGAAATTCACCGCCGACTTGGTTTTGTGCTTGAGGTAAGCCGATAGCGACCAATACGGATAGCCCATGCGCCGCCGCAGACGGTTGTACACATTGTTCACCACCAGCAAACGCTCGTACACCCAGTCACCCAGCACTGCCAGCCACCGCGCAAACTGCATCACCCCATCGAACTGGTCGCCATGCAGCACCAGAAACTTGCGCCCATCTGCCGTGGTATGCACCACTTCGTCTTCCAAACTGATCGCCGTAATGCGGTGATGGATAAACGGACGCAAAAACTCATCGTGGTTGCCGCTGACGTAGGTCACTTGCGTGCCGCGTTGCGCCCGTTCAAACAGCAAGTGCAAAATCTGGTCGTGGAACGTATCCCAATACCAGCGTTTGCGTAATGCCCAGCCGTCAATAATATCGCCGACCAGATACAAATGATCGGCTTGATTGTGTTGCAGGAAATCGAGCAGAAACTCGGCTTTGCACCCGCGTGAACCGAGGTGCGTATCAGAAATCCAGATACTGCGATATTTGCGGAAGTTCTGGTTGATGGTCATTGGGAATCCCCCCTTTCTGGTAATGCGCAAGCATCGCGTAACGCCCACTCAGGTGGCGGATACGCAATTGGTCATGGTGACGGGCTGCCATTTGCTCCAAATACGCCGGGACTGCCGGATCAGGGTGGACGTTGAACCAATCCAGCCACTGCAACAGCAGCTTGCGAAACCACGCGGGCATGGTTTGCTGGTCGGAAAAATCCACCACATGCAAACAACCACCGGGTTTGAGGATGCTTAAGGCATGTTCCAGCGCATCCTGCCAACCGGGGATCATCGACAGCACATACGAAAACACAATGTGATCAAACGGTTTTTCCAGCCCGAAACGTGGTGTGGTCGACCTGCCCTGCCAAGCCTTGCTGCAAGGTAATTTGTTGCGCATACAAGGTGTTACGCAAATTGTCGCGGGCGGTATCGAGCATCATCGCGGACGCATCCATGCCGTAGAGTTTGGCGTGCGGATGCCGGTAAGCCAGCTTGGTCAAATTACGCCCTGTACCGCAGCCGATTTCCAGCAAGGTTTCACCCGGCTGCAACGGAATTTCCGCCAACAAGCGCATCGCGCCCCAGCAAATAATACTTGCGTGACAAGTCGTAAACGTACCGCTGGTAACGGTACTGCTGATCCATTTTCTGTGCGGCATCCATCGTCAATCGGCCTTGCGGTAGAGGTGGAAACCGCCGTAAATCGCCGAACGGTCTTGCTGGAACAGTTGCGCGGAAAGCTCGGCTTCGTACACAAACTGGCTGCGCAAGTCGGCTGGCAACGCGGTTTCCAACGGTGATTCGGCGGCGGCGGTACGGAAGATAATGCGCGTCCCCGGCTTGCCGACGCGGGCAACTTGCGTCCACAACTGGGTGAGGACTTCATCCGTCATCCAGTCTTGCGCGTCGAGGAACACGAAACGGTCGTAGCTGTGCGGGGCTTGCTGTTCCAGGAAGTCGATCATCGAACCGAGGTGCGTATCGACCTTGCCCAATTGCTGGCGGATGGTGTCGTAGTTTTCGGCTTTCAGGTAATCGGGAATCGCTTGACGCTTGGCATGGTCGTAGCTGTGGCTAAAGCCTTGCCATGCGAAATAGTTATGCTGAATCGGGGTATCGCACGCCAAACGCTCGACCCGCTCGCGGTATTGCCCAATCAGATTGCCCTGCTCCTTCATCGCCTTGTATTGCTGTGGCGGAATGCCAAGGCTGAACACCGATATTGGCAGTTTGCCCAAGAATTTCACCAGCTTATTGTCGAAGAATGGCGCAATGTGCTGGCTGGAAAATCGCTTTCTGTTCGTACAAGCTGTTGGCAGTGAGGAGCTTTTCCGGGTGGTAATTGGTGCGGCGGGCAATCCAGTGCAACAGGCGCATGAAATAGCCAAAGCGCGTGTGGCGATACAGCCCGTCGCGGAACATGTGGATGCGCTTTTGCCCCAAGATGCTGCGGCCTTGCCAGAACGCATCCAGCTCTGCATCCAAATGCGGGCGGATGTGCTGTTCATAATCTTCAATATTGGTGTCGCGGTCAGCGTAACCAAAGAAATCGTAGAAGGTGGCATGATCCGGCAGGTGTTTCAATGCCGCCAACTTCAGGCGCGTCAACGACAAATGGTACGGGTTCAGGTCAATCGCGGTGATATGCGCCGGGCTTGCGGTCAGGTAATTCAGCACGTTACAGCCGCCCGAAGCAATCGTCAGCACGCGGCTTTCCGAAGTCAGTTGCAAGGCTTGCATATCCACCGTGGGGTCTTCCCAAATCTGGTTGTAGATGAAGCTGTTGAACCAAAAGCTGAACAAACGTTGCTGCATCCCCATCAAAGACGTGGGGGCATGTTGATGCACAGCATCGCGCATTGCGTCGGAAATACCTGCCATGAAAATCTCGCTAACAAAATCTAATCGTGGCTGTGAGGCTAAGGCTTGGGAATGACGGCAAAATGACGCTTATATGACGGTTTTATTATCGAATGATAGCCGATCAGTAGGCAGGATATTGCTTCGCCATCACGGCACTGATGCAGGCACGCCATTCCTTGATTTCTAGGGATTGGGAGTTAGGTAGGAGTTCTCCCCGGTATAAGCGGTGGGCTTCAGCCGTTTGATGTTGGCGGATAGCTGTCCATAAGGCGATGAAATCAACCCAGACCGTGCCGACTAAACGGTAAGTCCGCGCACTAATACGCCCGTCCAACAGGGAGCGTAAGTGGGAAAGTTCGGATTTCAAGGTAGCGGTAGCAACTGGCTCATCACCGTAGAGAACCGCGTGGCAGGCTTCCAAGGTCAGTCCTTCTGGGTTGAGCGCGAGAATGCACAGAATTTCAATCATACGCGGGCTTAGGTGAAGTGGCTTCCCCCGAAACAGTACGTAGGGTTGCCCTAGTGCGTGGATTTCCAATTCAGCTTGCGGCGGGGTGTATTGCGGCAATTGCTGGACGATATTTTGCGCCAACGCCGTGATAGTCAGCTCCCCCATCGGCGTATGTTGCTCACAATCCATACCGAGACTGAGAATACCGTGTAATTCACCTGACTGCGGGTGAATGATCGGCGCGGAATAGCACACCAGCCCTTGTAATAGGGGCAGGTAATGCTCATTGGCGAAGACTGTTACCGGGCGTTTCAAGGTTAATGCCAGACTGATGCCCGTCGTTCCCACCGAGGCTTCATCCCAATGAGCACCGGGCACAACGTTGCTGCGTTCAGCCATGCCGCGCAGCGGGGTGCTGGCGCATGTCCACAATAACTGGCCTTGCAAATCGGCGATACTGGCAAAACACTTACCGTCATTGACCAGATGTGTCACCTGCTCCAAAGAATGTCTAGCGGCTTTTCGTAAGGGGGAGGCTTCCCAGCACTGCTGTGCATCGTATGTATCACCCGGTCGCGCACAGTCTTGCCGCTCAGGAAGCTGATGTTTATGCGCCGAACGCTGCCAAGAGGCGATAATCTCAGAGTGGGAGTGCAAGGCTTCGGGGGGATGTCCTTCCAGAAAAAGCTGTTTCTGTAATTCGGTTTGCTGACGGCGTTGCCGCAGTCCAAGGGGTGGGGACGTGACAGGCATTCTTGTGTTCCTCACGGGTGACAACTCGTTTTTTTATTGATGATTGAGTTTTATCAATGAGGAAGATACTAGTCACCCAGCTACGGTGTGTCAACACTACATGACCATGACAATGTAATACCCATCTCTACCTTACGGGTCAACCATAGGGTGGAGACAGGACAGTTTGTGGTGCGTTAGCGTGTTTACTTGCATTGCAGACTACTACGTAAGTCATCCAGATTTTTCTGCATGGCCTGACGTTGAGCTGATAGAGCCAATGCTGTTTATCAAGGCAGATAAAAGCCAATATTTCCCGGTTAATGGCTTTTAATGTCATAGGATTTTTCTCGCATACAGGGGGTGGACGGTAACATATTGCTGCACGTTACGCTGCTCCCGTAATTGCCGGTATAGCCATTGCCACCCAACCAGCCAACATTGGAAAACTCATTGCCTGGATTCGTATTGACAGCAGTTTGGCAACTGGTTGAAAGGATCATTGTTATTAATCAAGGCAACACCAGCCACACAACCGACTGGGCTTTTAAACGAAAAGATGCGTTTTTCTTTACCGACTTGCCAGCCGAATACTGGAGGTTTACTACCGCTATACAGCAATCCGAATGACAGGTAATCGGCTTTAGGATTTTCCACAGGGGCATCTACCCGTGAATGGTTGACCCAGTTGACTCCCGCTACCGCACTGGTCAGCGTATTAACGCTAAAACGGGTAGTACCGATGCTGTGTGGCACACTCAGGGTCACTTGTGAGGACAATACCATATCCGGTGAAGGCAGCGTATCTGGAGTCATGTAGACCACGTATTCATTACTACTGGCTTCATGGCTGATACGAAACTGGACACCGGCAAAGCTGGTAGAAGTGGCTGCTAAAGCTAACAGGGCGATACTTCCTTGGATGCATGGATGCGTTTTCATGACACAGATCCTTTGTTGTAGTGGGTTTGTTATCGGCTCTCTATGACCTTAACACTACAGCAAGGTAGGTTGATGAAAGGTTGGCAATGCACGCCATTATCACCAACCTTTTATAAACCTTTATGCCAGCAACGCTAATAAACGTTCACGAACCAGCGGGGTACAAAACAGGTTGTCGGCATTGTCGATCAGCAATTGCGCCGAGGTACAGGTGCGCAATAAAGCATCCATACCGGCATCAAGGTGATGACGGTATTCTTCGAGTGCCGGAGCAATGGACAACGGCAACAACGCCCCCCGGTAGAGCGTGAGCGCCGCCGCAATATTGTGCTGCTGTAGCTTATCGGATAACTCCTTGAAATCTGCCCATACGGGCATAAGTAAGCGATAAGGGTGTGAACCGATTTGCCCATCCAGCATATGACGCAAGGCAGTTAGCATCGTTTTAATCGTCGTCGGCTGGGTCGTTGCCACATTGCTGCACAATGCGTGATGTAAGTCAGTCAATGACAGACCTTCAGGATGCAGGGCGAGAATGCATAAAATTTCTAACTGGCGTTGGGATAGGTGCAAGCGTTGCCCATGGAACACCGCATAAGCGTGCCCTAAAGCGTGCAGTTCCAACGCAGCGTTTGGCTTGCTGTTAGGCATTAATGACCTCGCAATCAGTGATTATTTTTATCATGTATGGCGAAGAGCTTAAGGCTTACGGTTTTGCTACGCAAGCGGGCTAGGCTCAATAACTCAAGCACTAGCATTTCATGTTACTGCAAAATAACCGTCATTCGGTTGTCACACACCTTTCATAAGCTGGCGCGATATTATGAAAGGAGTGCAACCTATGACCGCCGCTATTCACTTACCACAACTCAGAGTAGAACTCGCTACCACCCCAGCAGACATCTACGCATCCCAACGCCTACGCTACGAAATCTTCGCCAAAGAACAAGGCGCACAACTGGAAAGTGCCAGCGGAAGGCATCGACCGTGACCATTACGACGACTACTGCCATCACCTGCTGGTACGCCGCACTGATAATAATGCAGTGGTCGGCTCTACCCGCATCCTCACCACCCCGAATGCGCGGAAAGCTGGCAGCTTTTACTCCGAAAACGAATTCGACCTGCGCGGCCTGTTCCCGCATCTAAAGGGCAATGCGATTGAAATCGGGCGCACCTGCATCCACCCTGACTTCCGCAATGGCGCGGGCATCGGCATGTTGTGGCTAGGTTTGGCGCAATTCATGGAAATGCACCGTGTCGATTTCATGTTCGGTTGCGCCAGCATCAGCATGAATGACGGCGGCGCACAAGCCTCGGCAATCATGCAGGAAGCGCGTGCCAACAACCTTGCCCCCGCCGAATTGCGCGTCAAACCCTTGATGCATTTACTGCCCGCGCAACCCGCAGCCAAAGTGAATATGCCGCCACTGCTGAAAGCCTACCTGAAACTCGGCGCATGGGTAGCAGGCGAACCGTGCCTCGACCCCGATTTCAACGTTGCCGACATTTTCATCCTGCTGGATGTGAACAACCTCAATACCCGCTACCACCGCCATTTTGTGCAAGGCAGTTTGCAACGCCGCCCGGTCAGCGACGTGGGTTTGTTAAAAGCTGCCTAAAACCATTAACAGCGTGTAACAATACTGTCACATTACACGGCTACAATCTGAGCCGCGATTCTTCAATCTGACCGAACAGTTCCCCATCAGGAGTTTTCATGAGTACCTTGGGTATCTTGCTGACGCTAACGGTGTTAGCCGCTTTCAGCTATTACATCGGCCGCAAACGCTCTCTCGCACTAGCCACCCCGGCGAAACGTGGCGGTAACGACCTGCATTCCCTGCCCGGTTACTACGGTTATCTGGTCGCCATCTGGTGCGGTATTCCTGCCTTGGTGATATTGCTGTTGTGGTCAGTACTGTCTGACTCAATCATTACCCAAATGACCCTCGCCCACCTGCCCGCTGAATTACAAAACCAGTCCAGCGACCAAGTGAGCCTGATCAGCAACCAAATCCGTAATCTGGTCGCCAACGGAGTAGAAACCGCTACCGACCCGGCAATGAGAGTCGCCGCTGAAGAATACGCCCGCCTGCAAAACATCAGCAGCATGGCTAAAACCGTTATGGTCTTGGTGATGGCAATTGCCGGGTTTGCCATCGGGATGCGCTTCATCAAACCCAGCACCCGCGCCCGCAACCAGGTGGAACGGGTCATCCAGTACGTGATGATCCTGTGTGCTGCGATTGCCATCCTCACCACGGTAGGGATTGTGATGTCGGTACTGTTTGAATCGGTACGCTTTTTTGGCGAAGTCCCTGCAACCGATTTTCTGTTTGGTACACACTGGAGTCCACAAACCGCCATCCGGGCAGATCAGGTGGGTGGTTCAGGGTCGTTCGGCGCTATTCCGCTGTTTGTCGGCACGTTGCTGATTTCTGCCATTGCCCTGCTGATTGCCGTGCCCTTGGGCCTGATGTCAGCCATTTACCTTTCGGAATATGCCAGCCCCTTCATGCGTGCCTACATCAAGCCAGCACTGGAAATTCTGGCGGGCATTCCGACCGTGGTGTACGGCTTCTTTGCTGCCCTCACGGTTGCCCCCTTCATCCGTGACGTGGGTGCTGCCATTGGCTTGAATGTCGCCTCGGAAAGTGCCTTAGCCGCTGGTGTGGTCATGGGCGTGATGATCATCCCCTTCATGTCCTCGCTCTCGGACGACGTAATCAATGCCGTGCCACAAGCGATGCGCGACGGCTCTTACGGCATGGGCGCAACCAAATCGGAAACCATCAAGCAAGTGGTATTGCCTGCGGCATTGCCCGGTATTGTCGGCGCATTCCTGCTGGCAGCTTCCCGTGCTATCGGTGAAACCATGATCGTGGTGATGGCGGCTGGCCTTTCCGCCAACCTCACCATCAACCCGCTGGAAGCCGTGACCACCGTGACCGTGCAAATCGTCACCTTGCTGACTGGCGACCAAGAGTTTGACAGCGCGAAAACGCTGGCAGCCTTTGCCTTGGGCTTGGCACTGTTTGTTGTCACCCTGATCCTCAATATCCTTGCGCTGCACATCGTGCGCAAATACCGCGAACAGTACGAGTAAGCAGGAGTCCGTATGAGTACCACGATTACCGAAAAAGTCCGCGCTGGCCTCGGCAAGCGTTACGCACGGGAAAAACGCTTCCGCGCTTATGGCTTCATCTCCATCAGCCTGAGCCTGATGTTCCTCGTGCTGCTGATGTTCAATATTTTCAGCAAAGGCTTACCCGCCTTCACCAGCACCTACATCAAGCTGGATGTGGTGCTGGATGCGCAAACCCTTGGGCGTAACCGCTGAATCGACCCCGGAACAGTTGCGCACTGCCAGCTATAACAGCGTGATTCAAAACAGCGTGCAAAACCTGATTCCCGGCGTGGAAGACCGCAAGCAAAAAAAGGCGCTGAAATCACTGGTGAGTGGCGACGCGCAATATGACTTGCAACGCATGGTTGCGGCTGACCCCACGCTTATTGGCTCGAACCAATCCGTGTGGGTGCTGGCAGATGATGACATCGACATGTTCCACAAAGGCTATGTCGACCGGAACGCCCCAGAAGCAGACCGCCGCATCAAGGATTTCCAACTGGCATGGCTGGACAAACTGGAGGCGGAAGGCCGTATTGAGCGCAAGTTCAACACCACCTTTTTCACCCGTGGCGATTCCCGCGAACCAGAGCAGGCAGGCATCCTGAGTGCGCTGATGGGATCGGTTTACACCATGAGCCTGACCTTGCTGTTTGCCTTCCCGCTCGGGGTGATGGCAGCGATTTATCTGGAAGAGTTTGCCCCCAAAAACAATGTCTGGGTGGATTTCATTGAGGTGAACATCAATAACCTCGCCGCCGTGCCCTCCATCATCTTCGGCTTGCTGGGTTTGGCGATTTTCATTCAGGTGTTTGGAATGCCGCGCTCGTCGCCGCTGATCGGCAGCTTCGTGCTGACCTTGATGATTTTGCCGACCATTATCATTGCTAGCCGTGCTGCCCTGAAATCAGTGCCACCGTCCATCCGTGAAGCGGCATTGGGCGTGGGTGCATCCAAAACCCAATCGGTGTTCCACCACGTTGTGCCGTTGGCAATGCCCGGTATTTTGACGGGTACCATCATCGGCATGGCGCACGCGGTCGGCGAATCCGCCCCGCTACTGATGATCGGCATGGTTGCGTTCATTGTCGATGTGCCACACGGTATCACTGACCCGGCCACCATCCTGCCGGTGCAAATTTATTTGTGGGCAGACAGCCCGGAACGTGCCTTTACGGAACGCACCTCTGCTGCCATTATTATCCTGCTGGCGTTCATGATCACCATGAATATGCTGGCGATTGTCTTGCGTAAACAGTTTGAGAGACGTTGGTAATCTTATGACAGAAGCAACCCTGAACACGGCGGCTACCGTGCCGCAAACCCATAAGCCTGCTGCTGGCGGTCGTGAAGAATTTGCGCATGACATTACTGGCACAATCGGTAAGCCCTTTCCTGGATGGCAAGGACACCAAATTCTTCTGCCGGGGCGTCAACGTCTTTTACACCGGCGACAAGCAAGCGATTTTCGACGTGAACGTGGACATCGGGCGCAATGAAGTCATTGCCATGATCGGCCCGTCCGGCTGCGGCAAATCCACCTTCCTGCGCTGCCTGAACCGCATGAATGACACCATTGCGGGCTGTAAAGTCACGGGTGAAATCAACCTTGACGGCGAAGACATCCACGGCTAAAGAACAAGACCCGGTATTGCTCCGCGCACGGGTCGGCATGGTGTTCCAGAAACCCAACCCATTCCCGAAATCCATCTACGACAACGTGGCGTATGGCCCACGCCTGCACGGTCTGGCAGCCAACCGCGCCGAACTGGATGAGATTGTGGAAAGCAGCCTAACCAAAGCCGGTTTGTTCAAGGAAGTCAAAGACCGTTTGCAAACCCCCGGCACAGGTCTTTCCGGTGGTCAGCAGCAACGTCTGTGCATTGCCCGCACCATCGCGGTCAGCCCAGAAGTCATCCTGATGGATGAACCCACTTCCGCACTTGACCCGATTGCGACCGCGACTATCGAAGAATTGATTGACGAATTGCGCCAAAGCTTTACCATTTGCATCGTAACCCACTCAATGCAACAGGCAGCGCGGATTTCGCAACGCACCGCTTACTTCCACATGGGCAAACTGGTTGAAGTGAACGACACCAAAACCGTGTTCACCAATCCACAGCACCAATTAACTGAAAACTACATCACAGGACGCTTCGGATGAATAATACACAACATACGTCCCACCAGTACAACCAAGAGCTGGAAGCAGCCCGCAGCAAACTGATGATCAATGGGCGGCTTGGTCGAAACCCAAGTCACCAATGCCATCAAAGCCTTGCTGGAGCGTGACAGCGCGTTGGGCGAAAAAGTCGCGTATTCCGACTACGAAATCAACACAATGGAAGTCGCGATTGATGAACAATGCGCCGAAATCATCGCCCGTCGCCAACCCGCCGCCAGCGATTTACGCTTGCTGATCACCATTATCAAAGTCATTACCGACCTTGAACGCATTGGTGACGAAGCCGAAAAAGTCGGGCGTTACGCGGTGGAAATGAGCAGAAACCGCCACTTACGGCGATTTGCACAGTTCCCTGCGCCATTTGGGCGAACACGTCAAAACCATGCTGAGCGACACGCTCGACGCGCTGGCACGTTTGGATGTCAAACAAGCCATGCAAGTAGCCAACAACGACCAGCAAGTGGATGCAGAATTCGATTCCATTACGCGCCAGCTCTACACCCGGATGCTGGAAGACCCGCGCAATATCAAAGACAGCTTGAATGTGACGTGGTGCGCCCGCTCAATGGAACGCATCGGCGACCATTGCAAAAACATCTGCGAATACGTGATTTATCTGGTGAAAGGCAAGGATGTGCGCCACACCAATCTCGACAAAGTACGCGATGAAATTCTGGGTAATGATTAAGTTGCCTGCATGAAAAAACGCATCCTGTGTATCGAGGATGAAGCCGCGATACGTGCCATGATCCGCTTCTCGCTGGAGCGGGAAGGCTATGCCGTGCATAGAAGCCGCTGATGCACGTGGCCGCCCGTGATCTGGCAGCAGACCAGTTACCCGACTTAATGTTGGTGGACTGGATGCTGCCGGATCTGTCCGGCCCCGAACTCATCCGACGTTTCCGCAGTGACCCGCTGACCCGCGATATTCCGATCATTATGCTCACCGCCAAAAGTGAAGAGGATGACATGATCCACGGGCTGGATGCGGGTGCGGATGATTACCTCATCAAACCCGTGTCGCTGAAAGCCCTGAGTGCGCGGATCAAAGCCCTGTTGCGCCGTACCGATGGTTTCGACGAGCAGCGAGTGATCAACGCCGGACGCTTGCAACTCAATCAGGATGCGCACCAATTGCGCATTGACGGTGCACCCGTGCATCTCGGCACGACCGAATACCGCTTGCTGGAATTTTTCATGCAGCACCCGGAAAAGGTCTATTCCCGCGCCCAATTGCTGGATTTTGTCTGGGGTCAAAACACCTACATCGAAGAACGCACCGTGGATGTGCATGTGCTACGCTTGCGCAAAACCTTGAAAACCCATGCCGCCGATCATGTGATTCAAACTATCCGTGGCGCAGGCTATTTGTTTAGTGCTCGAATCAACAGGTGATTGATGTCGAATGATTATTGGAGCGTCGAACGCTACCGCCTAGCCTTGGTGATCGGTGGTGGCTTCTTGGTGGCGTGGTTGACCCCCTACCCGTTCCCCATTATGGTGCTGGTATTGCTGGGTTACATTGGCTGGATGTTGCACAAACTCCACGAATTGCAACGCTGGCTCACCAATGGGCAAAAGCCTGAAGAAATGCCCGACAGCGATGGCGCATGGGAACAAATTGCCTACCTGTTCCACAAATCCCAACAAAAAAGTGCCGAACGCAAACAAAAGCAACAGGAATTGCTGACACGCTTTGATAATGTGCTGTCAGTCATTGCCGGATGCCGCCGATTTTGCTGGATGCCGAAAACCACATTCAGTGGGCGAACAAATCCGCCGCCAAATTGCTGAGGGATACGCGATGCTGCCGACCGGGGCAAACGCATTGACACGCTGTTGCGCAACCCCGACTTGCACAAACTGCTGGAAGAAAACAGCGATCGCAAAGTCACCTTCCCCTCGCCACGCAACAGCAACCTGACCTTGCGGGCACGTTTGCTGCCCTTGCAAGGCGGCTCGCGGGTGTTGAGTGTGCGCGACATCAGCGAAGGCGTGCAATTGCAGAAAACCCGCAAAGCCTTCATTGCCAACGCTTCCCACGAATTGCGTACCCCGTTGACGGTGCTGACGGGTTACATCGAACTGTTTGAGCAAGACCCGGAATTGCCGGAGTATTTCCAAGCCCCGTTGCAACAATCCCGCGAACAAGCCGCACGGATGCAGCAAATCATCAGCGATATGCTGGCCTTGTCACGGCTGGAAAGTCAGGAAACCACCCCGCTGATGGGCAATCGGGTGGATGTGCCTGCGCTGCTGGAAAGCAGCATTCAAGCCATCCGCGATACCTTGGCAAGCGATACGCACACACTGGAAACCCAAATCGAATCCGATTTGTGCGTATGCGGCTCGGAAAAAGACATTAACAGCGTCATTACCAACTTGCTGGCAAATGCGGTGAAACATACCCCCGCAGGCACAACCATCCGCATTCAGTGGGAAAGCACTGACGATGGGCAAGCCTGTTTGAGCATCATCGACAACGGCCCCGGCATTCCTGAAAAACACTTGCCGCATTTGACCGAACGCTTTTACCGCGTGGATGAAGGGCGTTCGCGTGCCAGCGGTGGTACAGGGCTTAGGCTTGGCGATTGTGAAGCATGTGATGCAATGGCATAACGGCAAGCTGACGATTACCAGCAAGCCGGGGAATACCGAGTTCAAGGCGTGTTTTCCGGCGAAGCGGGTGTTGGATTAAACCGACGTTCGCCCCGCCAGCCACCGCACCAACATCGCCCGCAATTGCACCACCTCAAACGGTTTCGCCAGATAATCGCTCATCCCACTGGCGAGACAATGCTCGCGGATCGTCGTCGAAGCATGAGCGGTCATCGCAATAATCGGCAAGGTTTGCCAACGCGGATCAGTACGCAATTGACGGGTCAAGGCATCGCCCGTCATCCCCGGCATCTCAATATCCATCAACACCAGATCGAAGGTATTCGCCATCAATGCCGCCCGCGCTTGCGTGGCATTTTCCGCTTGCTCGGTGACGCAACCGAAACGGTGTAACAGCTCAATGCTGATCATCAGGTTCAATGGATCATCATCCACCACCAGAATCCGCGCCCCCGTCAGCAACGCCTGTGCCGTATCAGCGGCAGGTATTGGCGCATCGGGCAACAGCGTAGACGCGGCTTCACACCCAAAATCCGCACAGAAACGTAAACTCGCTGCCCACGCCGGGAATGCTTTCCACGCGTAATCGCGCCGCCCATCAATTCCACCAAATGGCGGCTGATGGATAAACCCAAACCCGCGCCTTTCACCGCTTCATGTTCGCCCGCATCAATCCGCACGAATGGCTCAAACAAGCTCTCGCGCTGATTCGCCGGAATCCCGATCCCCGTATCACGCACACTGAATTGCAACCTGAACTTTAGCCGCCGTCGTGCGCTTGCAAGCTCACATGCAAAGAAATGCTACCCTTGTTGGTAAATTTAACCGCATTAATCAGCAAATTATTCAGCACTTGGCTCAAGCGCAACGGGTCGCCCACCAACACCGCCGGAATATCGTCTTGCACCTCCAAACGAAACGCCAAGCCCTTGGCCGTCACGGGATCTTGCACAATGTGCCGGACACTTTGCAGAATCCCCCGCACATTGAACGGCACAGGGCGCAACACCACCTCCCCCGCTTCGATGCAGGAAAAGTCCATCACATCTTCCACAATTCCCAGCAATAAGCGTGAGGAGCTATGCAGTTTTTCCGCGTAATCACGCTGCTTGCCCTGCAAACTTTCCTGTTGCAGCAATTGCGCCAAACCCGTGACGGCATTCAACGGCGTGCGGATTTCATGGCTGATATTGGCAAGGAAAATGGATTTGGCACGGGTCGCCGCATCGGCTTGTTCCTTGGCTTGCTGCAATTTCTGCTGAACATCGACCTGCGAGGTAATGTCCATGATCAAGCCTTCCAACATCAGCGGCTCACCCGCTGCATCGTAAGCCACGCAATGCCCCTGCTCCCACACCCAACGCCATTCACCCGAACGGTGTTTTATCCGGTAACTCAACTGGAACGGATGCCGCGCCGTACTGGCCTTAACCACTGTCGCCGTCACCGCCGTCACGATCATCGGGATGAATCAAACCTGCCCAACGTCAACCGCTGTGACCCAATCAACCATTCAGCGGGATAACCCGTCAATGCTTCGCAGCCTTCACTGACAAACTCCATCGTCCAATCAGCATCGTTATGGCAACGGTAAGCCATCCCCGGTAAATTGCCGATCAAGCTCTGCAAAGAACGCTGGCTTTCCTGCAACAAACGCTCACTCGGCTTGCTGGGCAGTGACCGATTGTTGCAATAAGGTGTTTTTTTCCTGCAAACGCCCGTTGACCCACGCCACCACACCACTACCGACAAAACCCAGTAGCGCGACCATGCCAAACCCGCCGAGTACCCACCACAACCAGCGGTAATCAGGCTTCTGGTCGGGGTCATACAAAAAGCCATCCAGCTTGCTGGTGTCATTGACCATACCCAACTTGACGAAGGTATCCGCCATGCGCCGCCAGCGTTCCGAATTCATGTGACCGATTTTGACAATATCCGGCTTCACCAACTCGTGGATATGTGCCGCTTCAAACTGCAACGCCTCACGGTTCAACTGCGGGTAACGTTTCAGCAAGACCTTGATCATGTCATCTGGGATTTTCCAGCGCGTATTGCCAACCGCGCACCACGGCACGGCGTAACGCCGCCACTTGCGCCGGGTGTTCCTGTAAGTGCCGCTCGCTGGTAAACAACGTATCACCGTAAAAATCCACCCCGTAATTGACCGGCTGGATGTAGTGGATGTCGCGCCCCGCCTGTGTATTGAAGAAAGGCTCACTGGTCATGTAACCGTATTCCGCATCCACCTGCCCAGACAGCAATGCGTCCATCCCCGGTCGATTCGGTTGCAACGCCAAGGCATCCAGCGTCACCCCTTCGTTCACAAACATCGCGGCGATTTCCACAATCGGCTGCCCGCCGACCTGCATCCCAATGCGTTTGTGGGCTAAATCGTGCGGGGTGCGCAAACCCGCTTTGCCCTCGGTCATTAACATCGCGGGCGAATGTTGGAAAATACTCGCCAACGCCACCACCGGCTTGCCTTGCAAACGGTAGTACACCAATTCCCCCGCTTCAATCGCGTAGTCCGCCCGCCCTTCCAGCACCTCGGTCAGTGGCGCAATGTCCGGACCACCGGGCAATAAGCGTGACATCCAGCCCTTCCTCGCGGAAAAAGCCGTATTCCAGCGCGGCATAGTACCCCGCAAACTGGAACTGCGGTTGCCACTTCAATTGCACGGTAACGGGTTCCAAAGAAGGAGACGCGGCTATTGCCAGCTTTCCAAATAGACAGCACAGCAACCATAACCAGGTGAGGCGACGAATCATTAAAACTCCAACGTCATAGTGTCAGCATCCACCCGCAAAAAACTCCCTTTGTGCTTCGTGCCAATCGCCCAATACTATCCGCTGCACTGACATGCCATCCAGCACGAAATCATGCACAGCAGGGCGGTGCGTATGCCCGTGAATCATGCGTGATACACCCGCTGCCCGCAAGGTTGCTTCCACCGCTTGCTGATTCACATCCAGAATCGCTTCCGCCTTGCCCTGCATACTCTGGCGGCTTTGCGCCCGCATCGCTTCGGCTTGGCGGATACGCTCTTCCAGCGGCAAGGCAAGGAATTGCTGCTGCCATTGCGGGTTGCGGAACAGCTTGCGCACTTGCTGGTATTCGACATCATCGGTACACAGCGTATCACCGTGCAATAACAAGGTCGGCGTGCCATACAAGTCGATGAGGTGCTGTTCCGGCAACAAGGTGCAGCCCGTTGCCTTGGCGAAACGCTCCCCCACCAAAAAATCGCGGTTGCCGTGCTGGAAATACAGTTTCACGCCACTGTCACTGACTTGCCGCAAGCTCTCCACCACCGGCTGAAAAATCGCAGCATGAGGCGTATCCAAAGCATCATCGCCCACCCAGTATTCAAAGAAATCGCCCAGAATGTAGAGTGCATCCGCCCTGCCCTCGATCTGCCCCAGCAAGTCGAGCAACAACTGCGCATGCACGCCGGGACGGGACGCATCCAAATGCAAATCGGCAATAAACCAGCTTGACATACGTATCATTTATCCTGAAAACCGTTATTATCGTCGCAAAATAAAAAACAACACCAATAGAACATTGACCTGCCGCAAAGAGTCTAATAAGTTATCTTAACCTCAACCACGCTGAACCAACATGACATACTGTATAGGCATTTCTCTTGATGCTGGGCTTGTTTTGACCTCTGACTCCCGTACCAATGCAGGCATTGATCATGTCAGCACTTACAGCAAGATGCACCGTTGCGTCACCACCCCAGACCGCTGTCTGGTGATTATGAGTGCAGGCAACCTTGCTACCACCCAAGGCGTCGTCCAACAAATCCGCCGCGATGTGCAGGAAGGTGCGCCCCGCAACATCAACAGCCTGAATTATCTGGCGGATATTGCCGAGTACTTGGGTGATGTGCTGGTTCACCGTATCCGCAAACACACCGAACAAACCGGCTTTGTGCCGGATGCCACCCTGGTTCTCGGCGGGCAAATTCAGGGGCGCAACCCCAACCTTTACATGATCTACCCGCAAGGCAACTACATTACCTCGTCAGATGACACCCCTTACCTGCAAATCGGCGAAAGCAAATACGGCAAGCCGGTACTCGACCGCTTTATCACCCGCGAAACCTCGCTGGCAGATGCGGCGGTTTGCTCACTGATTTCGATGGATTCCACCATGAAAAGCAATGCCAGCGTGGGGCCACCGATTGAAATGCTGCTTTACCCGCGTGACCAATTCAACAAGCCGCTAGCATTACAAGTTTGAGGCGGAAGACCCGTACCTGCTCGACATCCGCCATGAATGGGCGAACCAGTTGACCAAGGCATTCCGCTCCATGCCCCGCTTGGAAGATCACGCCAAGCCGGACAACAACCTACATACCTTCTGAACCTGTCACCAGTTGGTGGATAAAGCGCAGTTTCACAATCACCTGCCGTGACAAAGTGAAGGGGTAAGGGTCACTCTGCCCCATGCTGCGGTTCAGGGCATTCATCATCACGGTGAGTTGCCGCCATTCCTGCATCAACAGGTGGAAACCGCTGGAATCGGCGGTATTCCGATGGATCAGGCCAAAGCCGGTGGCGGTTTCCAGCGTATCCATAATATGCAGGTAATGCGCCCACGTTTCCGCCCAATCCTCCCACGGGTGGGCACTGGCATAGGCACTGATATGGCGTTTCTGCCAATTGGGGACGGGGCCATAAGCATAGTAATAATCCAATGACTGGCGGTAGTTTTCCTCATCCCCAAACAAGTAGCGGAAACGCGGATACCACGCCGTACCCTGCACCAACTTATCCCAGTAATAATGCCCGCTTTCGTGGCGCATATGCCCCAATACGGTACGGTAGCGTTCGTTCAACTGCTCCCGCGCCGTTACCCGGTGGGCATCGTCAGCTTCGACCACGTGTAAGGTAATGACCCCATTATGATGCCCGGTATACACCAGTGCTTTTTTCACCAACGGGTTGGTACGCTGGTCTTCCAGAAAATCAAACGCCAGCCCGTAAGCGGGGATCTTGCGCACGACCAACCAAGGGCAAGCTTAACGCAATCAGTGAATACACCAAGCGCCGCTTGGCACGTTCCAACACTTTCCAACGCTGGACGTTAATGGGGATATTTTGCTGGGGAACCGTGCGGGTCAAACGGCAAGAACGGCATTGCTTGTGGCTATCGTCAGGGGAAATCAGCCAATTGCAGCCTACCGGATGGTCACGCAGCGAACAGGCCCGCAGCTGTCGGATAGCGGGCAAGCACCACCATTTGCAGGGTGTCGGGGTTAAAACCTAAGGGGCTGTGGCAATAGGAACACTCCTTGTCCTCAAAAAAAACTTCTTGCCCGCAGACACAGTGGAAACGCTTCATCCATTACCTCAAAATTACGCCGGGATCACATACACCGCAATCGCCACGCAATGGCAGGCCGCCCCCCCCAGTACGAACAGATGCCAAATCGCATGGGTGTAGTGGTATTTTTTCGCCGCATAAAACACAGCCCCGATGGTATAGGCAAGCCCGCCTGCCACCAGCAGCGCAAAACCGGCGGTTGGCAACGCGACATACAGTTCGTACACCACCAACAGCGACAACCAGCCCATCACCAGATAAATGGTTAAGGATGCCCGTTTCAGCCGATGAATAAAAAACGCCTTGAACAATACCCCGGCAACTGCCATCCCCCAGATCACAAACAGCAGGACATGCGCCAGTGGGGATTGCAGGGTAATCATCAAAAACGGGGTGTAGGTTCCGGCAATCAGCACAAAGATTGCACTGTGGTCAAACCGCTTCAACACCGCCTTTACTGCCGGGTTGCAAAAACTGTGGTATAGGGTCGAGCATAAGAACAGGATGATCAAACTCGCGCCGTACACCGCAACACCGGCTATACCAGCAGCGCCCAGCACCCCTGCCGCTTTCACCATCATCAAGGTCAGCGCCACAATCGCTGCCGCCGTCCCTAAGCCATGCGTGACGGCATTGGCAATCTCTTCACCTAGGCTGTAATGGGTAATATTTTTGGGTTGCATCGGGATTTCCTCACTTGATCGACCTGCTGCCAATATACATCCTGAACACCGTCAGGCACACCCGTTTCTGATATACTTACCCACAACAATAACCCCGAAGGAGTACCCCATGACCACACTCAAAAACAAAGACACTGGCGCAACCATCGGCACATTGACCGAAGCACACCTTCAGTTCCTGATTGACCAACTCGAAGAAGAAAGCCGCGAAGACACTGATTACTGGCTCAACCGCGCCCAGATTGAGATTTTCAAGGAACAAGGCGCTGACCCGGCACTTATTGCCATGCTTGAGCAAGCGTTAGGTGAGGCAGACGATATGGAAGTGATGTGGGAACGCTAACCCCATGTTGAAAATACTGTGGGTTGGTATTTTTGCCGCCACGCTGCTGTGGTCAGGCATCCACCCGAAAGACTACTTCACGTGGTTTCTGGAAGTTGTGCCTGCGCTGATTGGGATTGTGGTGCTGGCGTTTACTTACACGTCATTTCCGCTCACGCCGCTGGTGTACGTGCTGATCCTGTTCCACTGCATCATCTTGATGGTGGGTGGGCACTACACCTATGCGGAAGTGCCGCTGTTTGATGCGTTCAAGGAATGGTTCGGCTTTGAGCGCAACAATTACGACAAAGTAGGGCATTTTGTGCAAGGTTTCGTGCCTGCGATGATTGCCCGCGAAATCCTCATCCGCAAAGCCATCATTAACGGGCGCGGCTGGATGAATTTCTTCATTGTGAGTTTCTGTCTGGCATTCAGTGCGCTGTACGAGCTGATTGAATGGGCGGTCGCGGAATTTTCGGGTACATCCGCCGAAGCGTTTTTGGGTACGCAAGGCTATGTGTGGGATACGCAATCGGATATGGCGCTGGCATTGCTGGGGGCTGTGGTTGCGCTGGTGGTGTTGGGTCGGTGGCATGATCGGCAGTTGAGTAGCATCCGCAACACCTAGTTTTGTGATATAAAATCAATCTTGTCATTCCTTGACTGGATTATATTGATGATCACACCTGAACCTACCGATACTGCACCTGATGCCAGCAAGCCTGCCCGTGGTTGGGTTTGGCATTCCACCGATGAATCCATCGCAGCGGGGCAAATCTCGGTGCTGTCCGTGGTCGAAACCTTCTGCGCCCTTGGCTTGTACGGCTGGCTTGCCTTCCACTTCGAGCATCAATGGTGGCTGCTCATCAGCGCGGTCGCCGCACCTATCATCCTGCTCCGTTCCCCTGAATCCAAAGCCCTCGGCGTGAAGTGGCTAAGCCGTTATTGGGCAGATAAAGACCAGAGAGCTATCCTTTCCAAGAAAATAGAATTGCTCATCGTTATATTAGCAAGTTATTCAACAACATGGGTTGCCTCACGGTGGTTTCATAATAGCGATGAATGGTCGATACTTATTCAAGCCATGATTTTAGGCATGATTGCATCCAGCACTACTTTTCTCTGTACACGACAATTCTCCCCTAACCCATTGAATCTTTGTTAAAAGAAAACTGCCTGAGTCTCATACGTCCATCCTCCATCGCCATGAATTGAGGTGGACAAAGAAACAGGATCAATAGCCTGAGGCTATCGACTTCTTCACGCACGCTTCCCGTCAACAGGTCGGTCAGGTAATCCAAGCCGTAGCGGAAAACACTTTGTTCTGTACGCCCATGCTTTTTAACCTTCAAGGGCTTGACGGCTTTTTGCTTCCATTCGCCGACTTTGTGCGCCCAACAGAAGCCAATCGCGAGCAATGCCATCATCTTTTTGATGCGGGCAGGCTTAGTCAAGTGCGTTGCTTCCATGTGGAAACCGCGCCCTTTCAGGCACTGGAACAGGTTTTCGATCTCCCACCGCAGCCGATAAGTCTCAATCGGATCGGTGGTGTAGTGGTTGCTGGCGACAATCAACAGTTCACCGCTCGGTAGCTTCGAGCCGCTGAGCCAAACCCATTCCCCGCTGACTTCGCGGCTGTGACGGAGAATGCGCCGTTTGCCCGGTTTAAGGTTGACAAAGAGCGTGCGAACATGCGTTTCTTTACCGTGTTTGTCGGTCATCAACTGGTTGCCCTTGATACGAATCAGGTAGGGAATCTCTTTGGAAGACAACCACTTCCACCATACTCCACCAATAAATTCACGGTCAGCCAGCACACCCAGAATGTTGTTGCGCCCGAATTGGCTGATGAACCGTTGCAGCAGGGCAATGCGTTCACGTTGGTTAGAATTGCCACGTTTGTTCAGGATCATCCAGTAAACTGGGATTGCTGCACCTTGGTAAACGACCGCCAGTGTCAGAATATTGAGGTTAGATTTGCCCCATTTCCAGTTCGTCCTATCCAACGTGAGGTAGTAGGGATGCCCACTGAAGGCGAACATTCCCATGATGAGGTGGGCAACAGCGTTGTAGTTAACAAACACTTGGCTGAAAAAGCGTTGCATACGGCGATAGCGGGAGGCGATTTCTGTGTCGCTATCCATATATACCGCCAACAACGTCAGATTCATTTGCCGCGCATTCAGGAGTGCCAGCAGCATTGCCACAAAACAATCCAGACGGGGCTTGCCCCAACCTAAGTGGGCTTTTAAACTGTCTCTCAGTCCATCGCTCAGATCCATTTCGCTCTCCTGTGTGGTAACTAGAGAGTAAAACATAGGGGCGATGGACTTTCATTCATTGCATGACAAGCAATCTAAATCAATGGGTTAGCGGTTTTGTCGTGTACAGAGACTATAATATCAATCACACTTTTATTTAATATCTCAATTGCTTTCAAAATCACTCCCGCTTCTGTAGGTTCAATAGCTGGCATCATATCGATATCCACATTTACGTCTCCCGATTTATTTATAGGGAGTATTATATTTACAGGAATATTAATAGGATTATCTATCTTTAATCTTCTACTAATCCATTTAGGGAAAAATGCCACGCAGCCACGATTACTTACTGCAATTGGTGTTTTTGTTTTATTTTCACCATTAATTGCCATTGGAATCTGGCTTCGCAGTATTCTAATTCGCTTTTTTGCTACTATTTTGCACTTCTCTGATGGCATAAAAAACCTACCAATAAATTGGAAAGAAACAATTGCTATTATAGACTTAATGTATTTACCTGAGTTACTGCCTGGAGCAACCAATATAGATAAATCATTTTCATTACGTCATATTACAGAAAGTGAATTTGGTGCGTTAGGAATATTTTGGTACATTCCGGCAGTGATGTGGCGGTGGAGTTTGAAGGCGACGTTGTGGCTGTGGTTTCCGCTGGCGTTT
This sequence comes from uncultured Gammaproteobacteria bacterium, assembly GCA_963818325.1. Taxonomy (GTDB): domain Bacteria; phylum Pseudomonadota; class Gammaproteobacteria; order Thiotrichales; family Thiotrichaceae; genus Thiothrix. The sequence goes on from CAWFRV010000009.1 coordinate 79,614, forward strand.
CTGTTACGCCCCGATAAAGCCACGGATAATGTCGGCAAGGTACGCAAAGAAGCTGTTACCCAAATTTGGGTGAGTGATTTGTTGTCGTGGGTGGCGATTATAACGGCGTTTATGGCTTGGTACCGGGCATTTTTCGACAGAAACCGTGCAATCATGGGCGGAATTGGCAGGTGAAGATACAGGTAAGTGGTTGGAAAAGTTGTTGGCATTAGCGACACCACCGACGGGCTTATTGGAAGCAGCATTATGGTTGTGTTGTGGAATGGTTGGACTGGTGTGGCTTTATTCGCAATTCATCCAAAAACAAACGCCCAAAGCATTGGCGGAAGAAGATGCCATTTATGAAATGCACGAAGAACCTAAACAAATGTTCGTCGCCCACTCACGCTGGTTAGCACGACTTTATACGTTTTTGGTGGTGAGTTTTATTTTTCTGGGCTATTCGTTTGCGCTACATCTGGCAAATCAGTGGTATCCGCAAGAGTTGGCGCGGATTCATTCCTCCATGGCTGATTGGTTGGCTATAAATGCTACGCAGCCTTCCAATAAAGTGCCAAGTCCCGATAGATCATATACTTTCTTTTTGAACAAATCTGGCTTCTTTTTCTGCCATTCCTTGAGTGCTTGAACAGGGGTTTTGTATCCCAGTGCCTTCTGGGGAATGCAGTGGTTGTAAAGCCGTTCATAATGTTTGATCGCCTCAGCCAATTCATTGGATGAGGCGAAACGGGTGGTTTGCAACAAGTCGCTGATACGCCCGTTGAAGCGTTCCACCATGCCGTTGGTTTGAGGCGTGCGTGGCTTGGTGAGGCGATGTTCAGCCTTGATGCCTTTGCAGGCTTTATCGAATTTATGCTGACCGGTTGGATCACGTTCGCCTTTACGGGTAAAGCGGTCGGTGAATTCCTTGCCATTGTCGGTCAGCACGTATTGCACCTTGATGGGGAAGCGTTGCTCTACCTTACCCAGAAACTCCGCTGTGCTGGCGGCGGTTTTGTCCGGGTAAATGGCAAGGCACACCATGCGGCTGGCACGGTCGATGGCGACATACAGGTATTGGTGTTCCTTCTCGTCGGGCATCTTCGGCAAGTATTTGATGTCAATATGGATATAGCCGGGTTCGTAGTCCTTGAACACCTTTTTCGGTGGCGGATCCTCGCCGTACAATTCCCGCTTCATCACCGTCAGGTTGGCAATCCCATGACGGCGCAGGCAGCGGTCAATACCCGAACGGCTGGCGGCGGCATTGATGTATTCCTGGGTGATGTGGGTCAGGTCATCCAGCGACAACAGCAGGGTCTTGCGCAGCTCCACCACCAGCCATTCCTGTGCCTCAGTCAGCGTGGTTTGCAGCGTATCGGGGCGGTGCGATTTGTCGGTCATCTCCTCACGGTTCTGCCATTTGCGGATCGTCAGGCGGCTGACATTGTATTGCTTCGCCAGCGCTGTTTGCGTGAGCGGCGATGCCTTGATTTCACTGCGTAATTTCGGGGTTGTCCGTGCTTCGGGATGCAGTTTCATGTACGCTTTGCCTTGTAACCATGGGTGGATAAGATGCCTTCAAGGATAGCCCGTGCTTTGAATAGTGGGTAGCTCCTTGATGGAATATGATCCCATGGGAGTTTTGATGCCTTTCGCCAATAACAAACGGGCGGTATCCAGTAAACGGGGATTTTCTTCAATATCGACCACAGCGATGTTTTTCCACGTTTGGATGGCATGTTGGCGTTCACGGTACGGATTTTGGGCATTCTCAAATTCAAGAATGTACGACCATGCTAATTCCAACCGTCCCTCACGAATTTGCTGCTGGATATACAGCTTCGCTTCTGCCTCCAACCGGATTCGGATATGACTTTGGTATATTAGGAAACAGCTATGCTAATCAGCTTTATCCTGGCTTTGTTAGTAATCAAGCCTTAAAGCATCACTCCGTTTTATCAATTGGTACTTGTAATTTTGGTGGAACTGAAGCTAATGATGGAGATGTTAATAGCCCTTGTTTTGGTAAGCATATTACTGAACAAAAACAATTCATTGATGATATTATTGAGAATAATAATTCTATAAAATATGCTATTATTGACGGATTAAATCGCAATCTCGATTCGGCTTATATTGACCGTCTTCAAAAACGCATTTCGAATTACGAATCTAAAGGTATTAAAGTTATTCTATTTACGCCACATATTAAGCCTGACTTTCATCCAAAAGCTTGTTTTACTACACCATTAAGAAGGACTGCTAAGGATTGTTCTTTCCCTTCTTCAGACAGACAGCGTCTTTACGATGACTTCAAACCGGTTATTGAATCGCTTAGAATAACTAACCCAAAGGTATTAGTATTTGAGCAAAATCAAATATTTGGTCATCAAATGGACGATTAAACATGCAGTTATCGAGATAAACCCGCATACACTTTCCTTGCTGTTGCTTGGGGTTAGCATAACGCATACCGGGCAAGCAGTCCGCTACTATCAAGGAAAAATACCCGGCTCACAGCAAAGGGCAGGCACCAAGCCTGCCCCGCTGCTCTTGTCCCTCCCCTGACAAGGGGAGGTTAGGAGGGGTTTCTTACCACCGCCGTAAATCCAGCGTATACGGATAATCCGCATTCACCTCTTCCGGCGGCGGACTCATCGGCTGCGGCTTCGCCCCATGCTCATAGAACGCCCGCGTCGCTTCCGACAAGAACTTCGGCTCAATCACACCCGGCGTATGTTCCTCACGGAAGCGCGAGAAGCGCCGACTTTCCGCCTCATACGCATTCACCGGGAAGATCTCGGAATTGCGCCCGCCCGGATGCGACACATGGTAAGTGCAACCACCCACCGAACGCCCATTCCAGGTATCAATAATGTCGAACACCAGCGGCGCATGAATCCCAATCGTCGGATGCAACGCGGAAGGCGGCTGCCAAGCGCGGAACCGCACCCCAGCCACATACTCACCCTTCACGCCCGTCGCCTTCATCGGCACACGCCGCCCATTACACGCCACCACGTAGCGCGAATCGGTCAGACCATTGATTTTCACCTGCACCCGTTCCAGCGACGAATCCACAAACCGCGCCGTGCCTTGGCTGCTCAGCTCTTCGCCCAACACATTCCACGGCTCCAGCGCCGCCCGCAATTCCAGCTCAATGCCGCAATATTGCACGCGCCCATACACCGGGAAACGGAACTCGTGGAACGGAGCCAACCACTCCAACTGGAACGGATACCCCGCCGCCTGCAAGTCCGCGCACACATCCTTCATGTCTTCCCACACGTAATGCGGCAGCATGAAACGGTCGTGCAACGCCGTACCCCAACGCACCAAGCGATGCGCATACGGCGTGTTCCAGAAACGCACCATCAGGGTACGAATCAGCAACATCTGTACCAACGACATCCGCGCATGAGGCGGCATTTCAAAGCCACGGAATTCCAGCAAGCCTTGGCGACCGCTGAAAGAATCCGGCGAATACAGCTTGTCGATGCAGAACTCGGCGCGATGCGTATTCCCGGTAATATCAATCAGCAAGTTACGCAACAAACGGTCAACCAACCACGGCTGATCATTGTGCCCGCTCGGCATTTGCTGGAACGCGATTTCCAGCTCATACAAACTCTCATCCCGCGCCTCATCCACCCGTGGCGCTTGGCTGGTCGGCCCAAGGAACATGCCAGAGAACAGATAAGACAGTGCCGGATGGTGCTGCCAAAACGTCAACAAACTGCGCAACACATCCGGTTGACGCAAGAACGGGCTATCGCTCGGCGTAGCCGCACCCAGCGTGACGTGATTACCGCCACCTGTGCCGGTATGCCGTCCATCCAGCATGAATTTTTCCGCACCCAGCCGCGACAACCGCGCCTCTTCGTACAGCAATTCAGTATTCTCAACCAGTTCCTTCCACGTCGTTGCCGGATGAATATTCACCTCGATAACACCCGGATCAGGCGTAACCTTGAACGACTTCAAACGCGGATCAGACGGCGGCTCGTAGCCTTCCAGCAAAATCGGCATCTTCAATTCAGCAGCGGTGGTTTCCAGCGTCGCCACCAAATCCAGATAATGCTCCAGGAAATGCAACGGCGGCAGGAACACATACAAACGCCCTTCCCGCGCCTGCACGCACAAGGTAGTACGCGGCACTTCGCGCCATTCCTTCACCATCGTTTTGGTCGCATCCGCGTGCTGCAAGGTCGGCTCAGGCGGGGCGACATACGCGCTGTAACGCTGCTCGACTTCGCCGTGGAAATCCGCTAACGCCGGGCGGTCTTCAAACGGGCAAGGCTGCGCTTCGACTTCGCGCTCATCCTCAGCCGTCCACGCCAAACTATCCAGCGGCAAACGGAAACCCATCGGTGAATTGCCGGGGATCAAATACATCTCTTGGCGGCGGAATTCCCACGGCGCACTCGCCCAGCCCTTCTCCGCATCATCCCAACGCAACGGCAGCGCGTAACCCGTCGGCACATCCAAACCGCGCTGCAACGCCATCACCAAATCGTTACGGTGCTTGCTATCACGCAGATTCAGGGTCAACCAATCCACATTCGCAGGCTGGTTCGCCTCTTTCCACAAGTAATACAAACGGTCTTCGTAACCCGGCACGAGGTACTTTTTGTTCAGTGCCAGCTTGGCGCAAACCGTTTCGGCAAACACCTTCGCGTGCGTATCGTTGTAGCCGTAATCCTTCTGATCGTCCGCCACCAGCGCAGGATCTTTCCACACCGGCACACCGTCCGGTCGCCAGAAACAACCCAACGCCCAACGCGGGAACGGTTCGCCCGGATACCACTTGCCCTGCCCAAATTGCAGCGCACTGCCCGGCGCAAACACCTTCTGCATCCGCCGCAACAATACGCCAGCACGTTCGCGCTTGTGTTCGCCCAACGCCGCCGTGTTCCACTCCGCCCCATCCATATCGTCGATGGAAACGAAGGTCGGTTCACCGCCCATCGTCAAGCGCACATCGCCACGCACCAAATCGGCTTCGACCTGATTACCCAAGGCCAGCACGTCCGCCCATTGCTCATCCGAATACGGCTTGGTCACACGCGGGTCTTCGAGAATCCGGCGCACATTATTGTGGAAATCAAACTCGACTTCGCATTTATCGGTGAAACCATCAATCGGCGCAGCACTGCCCGGCGATGGCGTACACGCCAACGGAATATGCCCTTCACCCGCAAACAGCCCCGAAGTCGGGTCAAGCCCGATCCAGCCTGCACCCGGCAAATACACTTCTGTCCAAGCGTGCAAATCGGTGAAATCCACTTCCGTACCGCTAGGGCCATCCAGCGCCTTTTGGTCAGCCGTCAATTGCACCAAATAGCCCGACACGAACCGCGCCGCCAAGCCCCAGATGCCGCAAAATTTGCACCAGCAACCACGCCGAATCGCGGCACGAACCCGTTTTCGTGGTCAGGGTTTCTTCACACGATTGCACCCCCGGTTCGAGGCGGATGTTGTAACCAATGTCCTGCTGCAAACGCCCATTGATGCCCACCAGGAACAGCACGGTATTCGGCTGCTTGTGGTCAACACCCTTCAACCATTCCTTCAGCAACTCGCCATCTTCGGCAATTTCCAGATACGGAATCAGCTCTTTTTGCAGGGCTTTGTCGTACTTGAAGGGGAATTTCTGCGCGTACTCTTCCACAAAGAAATCGAACGGGTCGATCGTCACCATATCGGCGACCACATCGACTTCCACGCTGAATTCCATCGTTTTTTCCGGGAATACCAAGCGTGCCAGCCAGTTACCGAACGGGTCTTGCTGCCAGTTGATGTAATGCTTTTCCGGCTTGATCTTCAAGGAATACGCCAGAATCGGCGTGCGCGAATGCACCGCCGGGCGCAAGCGCACCACATGCGGCGACAGGCTTACCGGACGGTCAAATTTGTAGCCGGTGTAATGGTTTAAAGCGACGTGAATACTCATTTAAAGCCCTTGTGTTTGCTGTTGACCACTACGATCAGGATAAAACCATGTCTTGGCAATCTCGGCGTGCAATACGCCCAGTTCGCTCTGCAAATAGTCCATCAAGGTGTGTACCTGTTCTGCCGGAATCGCGCCAACGTCTTGCGCTTGCGAATGTTCCAGCACCCGTTGCGCCATCGTCATCGGCATTTCGGGGTCAGGCAAATAGCGCATCCGACGGCTCATTGCCGCCAAGGAATAGCCCACCGAGCCGGGGAATACGTTGTCGTTCATCAAAAAGCGCATCACGCTTGCGCCTTCGACCCGTGAATGGATGTGCTGCAAATACATCTGCCGCGCACTCAAGGCTTGCAACAAGTTTGTCCACAAAATGCCGTCATATTTACGCAGCGTGTCGCTACGATCATCCGACAACAGCAACGATGTCATTTCCAGAATCCGGCTGGTCATGTCGGTGCGTTCCAGATGCTTGCCGATTTGCATGAAATCGAAGCTGTGGTCACGGCTCATGTGACTATCCAAAGCACCACGGATGCACTGGCAATGCTTCATCACTTCGCGCAGAAAAATCTGCCGTGCGTAACGGTCAGAAATGCGTGGCAAACTATTGGTCATCAGCAAATGAATCTGGTTAGCTTGTTCCCAGATTTCTTCCGGCAATACATCCAACGAAGTACGCACGTTTTCGCGCACATTTGCCAACGAGGTTGCCAACGACGACGGATTATTGGTGTCCGCAATCAGAAATTGCATGATATTGGCTTCATTGCCGCGCTCGTAATGTTCGCTGAAAACCTTTTCAGCATTGAACAAGCGAATCAGGGTGAACCAGTTGATTTCCATGCGCCCCGGCAAATCCATCAGCAACGCGGTATGCACGTTGATCAGGCGGGCAGTTTTTTCGGCACGTTCTAAGTAACGCGCCATCCAGTAAACACGTTCAGCTACTCGGGATAACATCAGACTTCCTCCCCTTCCTGCACATCGCCCACAATCCAAGTGTCTTTGCTGCCGCCGCCTTGCGACGAATTCACCACCAACGAACCTTCCACCAATGCCACGCGGGTCAAACCGCCTGGTGTCACAAAAATATCCTTACCGCTGAGGATGAACGGACGTAAATCCACATGGCGCGGGGCAATTTTGATACGGCTTTTCGGATCAGTGGTACGACGATGCACGTCCGCTTCGGTATCGGTTTCGCACGAAGTCGGCGTGACCGACAAGCTCAAGGTCGGCTGAGCAATGTAATTGTTAGGGTCTTCCTGAATCAGCTTGCGGAATTCCTCGACTTTTTCAGCCGTGGAATGCGGCCCAACCAACATGCCGTAACCGCCGGATTCATTGGCAGGTTTCACCACCAATTCGGCGAGGTGTTCCAGCACGTAAGCACGGTCTTCGTCACGACGGCACACGTAAGTCGGCACGTTCGGCAAAGTCGGTTCTTCACCGAGGTAATAGCGGATCATGTCCGGTACGTAGGCGTAGATGACTTTATCATCCGCCACGCCACATCCCGGTGCATTGGCGATGGCAACCTTGCCCTCTTTCCATGCACGCATAATGCCGGGAACGCCCAGCATCGAATCTTCGCGGAACACTTCCGGGTCGATGAAATCGTCATCAATGCGGCGGTAGATCACGTCAACGCGCTCCAAGCCCCTTGATGGTTTTCATGTAGACATAATCGTCTTTGCCCACCACCAAATCCGCACCTTCCAGCAACACCAAACCCGCTTGTTGCGCGAGGAAAGCGTGTTCAAAATAGGCCGAGTTGTAGATGCCGGGGGTCATCAGCGCGATGGTCGGGTCATCCAGATCAGGGCGCAATGATGCGAGCATTTCGTACAATTGCGCGGGGTAATTACTGACTGGACGAATCGGCAAGGTGTTGAAGATTTCCGGCAACACACGTTTGGTGATGTTGCGGTTTTCCAGCATGTACGCCACGCCAGACGGCACACGCAAGTTATCTTCCAGCACATACAACACGCCATCGCTGTGACGCACCAAATCGGAGCCGCAAATATTCGCCCAAACACCGTGCGGCGGGGTCATGCCAATGCACGCTTTGCGGTAGCCTTTGGATTGCAGCACGATGTCAGCAGGCATTACGCCGTCTTTGAGGATCTTGCCGCCGTTATAGATGTCCTGAATGAACATATTTAGTGCACGTATGCGTTGCTTCAGCCCTATTTCGGTGCGATCCCATTCCGTCGCGGGGATAATGCGCGGAATAATGTCGAACGGCCAAGCACGGTCAATGTTGCCTGCATCGCTGTAAACCGTGAAAGTTATGCCCATTTCACGGATAACAGCCTCGGATTCCTGCACACATTGGCGAAAACGTTCGGGGGTAAGGTGACGTAAATATTCGACCAGCTTGTAGCTGGCCTCACGCGGCTGATGCACCGCAGCAATCAGTTCGTCATACAACGAACCAGGATCGTATTGATTCCATTCTTTTTTCATAGACTTATTCCAGTCAGGAGTCGATGTTGTAAATAGCGGCTTTGAAAAGCCTGCAAACCTTATTGTTGTAATTCATCTAGCAAGATTCATGCCCAAGGAGGGAAACCCCTCCCCAGCCCTCCCCGTGTCAGGGAAGGGCGCAAGAAAAGGTATTACTGAATTGCAGATACTTTGGTCATGATGACTGGCTCGACCGGAACATTCTGGGAAGTACCGACTGTCGCGGTTTTAACTGCTGCAATCTTGTCGACCACATCCATACCTGCGGTAACTTTGCCGAATACCGCATAACCCCAACTACTGTTGGTCGTTTGGTCTTTGTAATTCAGCCCCGTATTGTCAACCAGATTGATGAAAAACTGTGACGTTGCCGTATGCGGCGCACTGGTACGTGCCATCGCAATCGTGCCACGATCATTTTTCAGCCCATTTGTCGCTTCATTCTGGATGGCAGTATGGGTGCTTTTAAGCTTCATATCAGTCGCCATGCCGCCACCTTGGATCATGAAACCCGGAATGACGCGGTGGAAAATCGTGCCATTGTAGAAGCCTTCTTCCACATAGGTCATTATGTTCGCCACCGTTAGTGGCGCAGCAACCCGATCCAGCTCCAGCGTAATATTGCCTTGCGTGGTTTCAATCAGGATTTTGGGTTTCAAAGAAACCGTATTGCCGGTGTCGTCCGGTACGTCGTGGTACCAGTGTCGTTGTACCAGTATCAGTAGTCGTCCCGGTATTAGTACCCGTATTAGTGGTTGTATCGGCAGTTGTGTTAGTCCCAGCATCCGTAACAGTACTAGAACCGCCACCGCCGCAGCCAGCCAAACCCAATGTCAGCGCCAATGCCAACATAAACCCCAAGAAATGTTTCATTACGTCTATCCCCAAACTTTAAAGCCCAAAAAATACATAATAAAGACCCTCACCCCAACCCCTCTCCCGGAGGTAGAGGGGCTAAGAAAAACAAGCTCTTACTCCCCCTCTACCTCTGGGAGAGGGGGCTGGGGGATGAGGGTCTTTGACTTACTCGACCACAGAAACCTTGGTCATAATCACAGGATCAACCGGCACATCGCCGTGCGGGCCGAAGTTGCCAGTCTTGACACCAACAATGGCATCGACCACATCCATACCTTCGACGACTTTACCAAATACCGCGTAACCCCAGCCTTGTGAAGTTTCTGAGCGGAAGTTCAGGAAGTCATTATTTTTCACGTTGATGAAAAACTGTGAAGAAGCGGAATGCGGGTCGCTAGTACGCGCCATTGCCAGCGTACCGCGATCATTTTTCAGACCGTTGTTCGCTTCGTTTTTCACCGGCGCACGCTTGTCGGCTTTTTCCTGCATGGTTGGGCTAAAACCGCCGCCCTGTACCATGAAGCCCGGAATCACGCGGTGGAAAATCGTGCCGTCGTAGAAGCCTTCTTTGACGTAAGCCAGAATGTTTTCCACGGTTTTAGGCGCTGCGGCTGCATCCAGCTCGACTTTGATATTGCCTTTGGTGGTTTCGATCAGAATAGTGGACATTTTATCTCCCGGTGTGGATTGTTCAGCGGCCTTGTCAGCAGCAGGTTTCTCATCAGCGATAGCACTGCTGAAACCAACTAGACCAAACATCATTGCAAAAAGAAAAATAACGAGACGTTTCATCGTGTGTGTACCCCATGTTGTGCTTGTGTTCAGAAAGGACGCATCATAGCGAGACGCACACACTTTGGCAAAATTACGCGAGTTCAACCTTGGGCGCGGGCTGCCAGCCTGCCTTGCGGTGTTCCACGATCACCGTGGTGTAAACGCCGCCGCGTACATTCCACACCCCGGTCAGGCGCATGAAACGCGGGTCAGTGGCCGCAACCAAATCTTCCAGAATCTTGTTGGTGACCGCTTCGTGGAATGCGCCCTCTTCGCGGTAGCTCCACATATAGAGCTTGAGGGATTTCAGCTCGACGCATTTCTCATCCGCCACGTATTCAATCTTGAAGTGGGCGAAATCCGGCTGGCCTGTTTTTGGGCAGATACAGGTGAATTCCGGCAAGTCGATACGAATGGTGTAATCGCGCTGCGGGTTAGGATTGGGGAAGGTTTCGAGGTCTTTGCTGGGGCGTGTGGACATGGTGGACTCCTGTGACCCGATGAACAGTCGGGCAAATGTTGAAAACGCGCTGGTTTTATATCATGCTTGCGCGTTTGTCCATTACCACGCCCCCAAATTAGGAAAAAGAAGTGCGTCTGAGCAAAATCCGCATTGCTGGATTCAAAAGTTTCGTTGACCCCGTGACGCTGGATTTACGCAGCAACCTCACCGGCATCCTCGGCCCCAACGGGTGTGGCAAGTCCAACACCATTGATGCCGTGCGCTGGGTCATGGGCGAATCCTCCGCCAAACACCTGCGCGGCGCGTCGATGGAAGACGTGATTTTCAACGGCTCATCCTCACGCAAACCCGTCGGGCTGGCCTCGGTCGAACTGGTGTTCGACAATAGCGACGGCACACTCGGCGGCGAATACGCCAATTACGCCGAAATCTCCGTCAAGCGCCAAGTCAGCCGCGATGGCGATTCCAAATACTTCCTCAACGGCTCGAAATGCCGCCGCCGCGACATTACCGACATCTTCCTCGGCACAGGCTTAGGCCCGCGCAGCTACGCCATCATCGAACAAGGCATGATCTCGCGCCTGATCGAAGCCAAACCCGAAGACTTGCGCAATACCCTCGAAGAAGCCGCCGGGATTTCGCGCTACAAAGAACGCCGCCGCGAAACCGAAACCCGCATGGCGCACACCCGCGAAAACCTCGAACGCCTCACCGACTTGCGCGACGAACTCGAAAAACAACTCGAACGCCTCGACAAACAAGCCAAAGCCGCGCAACGTTTCCGCGAACTGCGCGACGACGAACGCAAGCTCGAAGCCAGCGTCCTGCTGCTGCAATGGGCAAGCCCTCAAAGCCGACAGCGCACACCCGGTTGCACGACCTCAGCCAGCGTTCCACCGCTTATCAGGCGCAAATCGCCAACGTGCGCCACCTCGAAGCCCTTGTCGAAGACCTGCGCAACCAATACAGCCGACGCCAACGAAACCCTCAATGCCGTGCAAGGCGAGTATTACCAAGCCGGGGCAGACATTGCCCGTATCGAACAAAGCATCCAACACCAGCGCGACATCCAACGCCGCCAGCAGGACGCCTTGCGCAATGCCGAACAAAGCATCGAAGAAACCCTGCGCCACGCCACCGAAGACCGCGACAAACTCAGCGCCGCCGAACACGCCCTCGCCGACCTCGAACCCCGTGAAGCCGAGCTTGCCGAACAGCTCAGCATGGCAGAAGACCGCCTGCTCGATGCCGAAGACCCAGCTCAACGACTGGCAAGAACAATGGCACACCATCCAGCAACGGGTTGCCGAACCCACCCGCCAAGCACAAGTCGAAAAAGCCCGCATGGAGCAGCTCGAACGCCAGCTGCAACAAACCAGCCAACGCCTCGAACGTCTGCAACAAGAAACCACCAACCTTTCCACCGCCCGCTTCGTCGAAGACCTACAACTACTCGAAGCCCAACGGGAAGAAGCCGCCGAAGCCCACGCCGCTCGCCGAAGCACAACTTGCCAGACCTCACCACCAACCTCAGCCAGCAACAGCAAGAACAGCGTGAGGTGCAAGCCCAACTTGACCAAGCGCGTTCCCGTCGCCAGTCCCTGCAAGGGCGCTTAGCCTCACTGGAAACCTTGCAACAAGTCGGGCTTGGACAAAGCCAATAAGGCACGCAACAGTGGCTCAAAGAACACGGCTTGGAACACAACCCACGCCTTGCTGAACAGTTTCAGGTAGAAAGCGGTTGGGAAACGGCAGTGGAAACGGTGCTGGCGGAGGATCTGGATGCGGTGTGCTGTGAACGAATGGGGCGAGGGGAACAGAGAGACTTCCCCAAAGCCGGAGTCACGCTGCTGGACATCGAAGCACCTCTTGCTCCCTCGCCCCTTGAGGGAGAGGGCTGGGGTGAGGGGTGTCTCCCTCGCCAGCAAACTCCACGCCCCCGAAGCGGCACGCACGTTCGTCGCCGGCATCCGCTGCGCCGAAACCCTGACGAAGCCCTCTCCCAACGCCACACCCTTGCCCCCGGCGAATCCATCATCACCCGCGCTGGCCTCTGGCTCGGCCCCAACTGGCTACGCAGCCGCCGCCAATCCGACGCCCACAGCGGCATCCTGCAACGCCAGCAAGAAATCGAAGTCCTTGCGCGAACAACTCGCCACGCTGGAAACCACCCTCGCCGACTTGCAAGCACGCAGCGATCACCCTACGCGATCAGCATCCGCACTCACGAACAGCAGCGCCAGCAAGCGCAAGCCGAAACCAACCGCTTGCACCGTAGCCGAATCCGAACACCGCAGCCGCCTGCACGCCCTGCAACAGCGCATCGACCAACTCCACAGCCGCCGCCAGCAAGTCGAAGCCGAACGCGAAGAACTCGATGCGCAACGGATGCAGCAGGAAGAAGACCACCTGCTCGCCACCGAACAACGCAATGCCGCCCTGGAATTGCTGGAAACCGTACAGCTTGAACATGACCAGCTTGCTGCCAGCCCGCGAACACTTGCAATACGCGGTCAGCGATGCCCGCCGCGACCAACGCGAACTGCAAGACGACCGCGCAAGACATCCGCCTGCCACATGGAAACCAACCGCACCCAGCGCGACAATAGCCAACGCCAACTGGAACGCATCACCAGCCGCCTCGAACTGCTGGAACAGCAACGCGACACCCTGCTGGAACAAATGCATATGCAAGACGACCCCGCCGCCGACCTGCAAGCCGAACTCGAAACCGCGCTGGAACAACGTCGCCGATGTCGAACTACACCTGACCCAAGCCCGCCAGACCTGTGCAAGCACAGGAAGCCGACATCCGCCAGCACGATGGTGAACGCATCCAAGCCGAACGCCTTGCCGAACAAACCCGCACCGACCAGGAAAACCGCAAGCTCGAATGGCAAACCGTGCAGGTGCGCGAACAAACCATTGCCGAACAGTTCAGCAAAACCGAATTCGACGCCGCCACCTTGCAAGCTGAATTACCAGCCAACGCCAAACCGGATGACATTCCTGCAACAATTGGAAAACATCCAGCGCAGCATCCAACGCTTAGGTGCAATCAACCTCGCTGCCATCGACGAATTCCGCGAACAAAACGAGCGCAAACAGTATCTGGATCAACAAAATGCTGATTTAGTCAGCGCATTGGAGACATTGGATAGCGCAATCCGTAAAATCGACCGCGAAACCCGCGCCCGTTTCAAAGAAACCTTCGACCGGGTGAACAGCCGCTTGCGTGAAATGTTCCCGCGTCTGTTCGGTGGCGGCGAATGTTATCTGGAAATGACCGGCGATGACCTGCTAACCACCGGGGTAGCGATCATGGCACGTCCGCCGGGTAAGCGGATTTCTACCATTTACCTGATGTCAGGTGGTGAAAAGGCATTGACGGCGGTAGCCTTGGTATTCGCCATTTTCGAGCTGAATCCCGCACCATTTTGTATGTTGGATGAAGTGGATGCGCCACTGGATGAAGCCAATGTGGGGCGGTTTTGTGAGCTGGTACGACATATGTCGGAACAGGTACAATTCATTTTTATCACCCACAATAAGACCACGATGGAACTTGCCGAAAATCTTATCGGTGTTACCATGCGTGAAGCGGGTGTCTCGCGGCTGGTAGCGGTTGATATGGCAGAAGCCGTCAAGCTGGCAAATGGATAAAGACGACAACGAGCAAGAATTAAAGGATTTTAAATGGAACTGGTAAGCCTGATTATCATGGTGTTGGGGCTGGTTGCCCTGGTGGGCATTTACGTGATCAGCCGGGTATCACGCCGCAGCCTGCCACAAAAGCGCGATGAAAATGTCCCCATGCTGCGTGATGCAGACGGCAACGAACTGTCCAGCGTACTGGAAGACGTGCCAGCGCGGGATGGCAAGCGCCCCTCCCCCAATGCCCGTGACTTATCTGATGTCATGATGTCAGGCGTGGCGGGCAAACCCAAACAAGACAAAACTATCGAACCGGTAAGGGAAGCGATTGCACTACCGCCCCAACTGGTGATGTTCATTGCAGCCGACATTGACGCCGGGTTTGCGGGTGAAGAAGTCTTGAAAGCCTTGGATAATGCGGGCTTAAGCTTCGGCGATATGGATATTTTCCATCGCTACATCTTGACCGAGCAGGGCGAAACCAGCCTGTTCAGCATTGCCAATGGTGTCAAACCGTGGACATTAATACCGGAAGAATTGACGATGCAAACCACCCCCGGCCTTTCCATGATCCTTAACCTGCCCAGCCCGATTGACGATGGCGAAGCGATCCATGATTTCCTGCGCACCGCAGAACGCTTGGTGGCTGACCTTAACGGGGTGCTGAAAGACCATAACCAGCAACCTGTTACCCCGGATACGCGGGCGGATTTGCTGGCGCTGGCGGCGTAGAATCCCTCTTCCTCTTGTTCCCCCTCGCCTGTCAAGGAGAGGGGGCTCGGGGGTGAGGTTTCTTCAATCCTTTTTCTTCTTTTTCTCTTTCTTCCCTTCTTCTTTCTTGTCTTTCTTCTCTGCCTTTTTAGCTGCTTTGCGGCCGCTTTCTTGTTTTCTTTTTCCAGCTTCTCGGCTTTCTTAAGTGCCTTTTTCACGGCTTTCTTGGCTTTTTTCGCCGCCTTCTTGATGTCTTTTTTAGAAAGTTCAGGTTCTGAAGGCGTCACGATATATTCAGCGGGAATTTCTTCGGCAAGCTCGTTTGCTACCACCTCGGCTTCCAGTTCCTCAGCTTCTACAACTTCCACCACTTCCGCCTCAGCAGGCGGGGCAGCAAGCAGCTCTTGGGCGCTGGCGATAATGAGCGGCGCGGTACTTTCGCCGATACCGGGCAAAGCCGCCAGTGCGTCTACTGACATAACCGCCAGTTGTTCAACCGTAGTAATGCCGTGTTCTACCAGCCGTTTGACGGTCGCGGGGCCTACATACTTTACATTGGAAAGATCTTGTTCCATTCTTGGTTCTCCTGTTGTTTTTACTTACATTTACTTGTAACAAAATCTTAACATTAAACCAGCCCTAGAATTGTGACAGAATCGTTCATATTTTAAACAAAGGAGAATCCACGGGTGGCTCATCAGCACAAAAGTTTTGCCATTATCGGCCTTGGCACATTCGGCAGCACCGTCGCGGCGGAACTGGTACGTTTCGGCAACCATGTCCTCGGTATTGACCTTGATGAAAAACGGGTCAGCCGTTTGGCAAACACTTTGTCAGAAGCGGTGATTGCCGACGGGCGCGATGAACTGGCACTGCGTGAAGCCGGGGTCAGCCACTACGACGTGGTGGTGATTGCGATGGGCGAAGATTTGGAAGCCAGCATCCTTTGCACTATGAATGCACGGCTGTTGGGGGCGAAAATCGGTGTGGGTAAAAGCCAGCAGCCGTACCCACCACCGCATCCTCAACAAACTGGGTGCTGACCGCATCGTCCACCCGGAAGAAGAAATCGGGCAGCACATTGCACAGATGCTGCATAACCCGTTGGTGCGCGATTATGTCAGCCTCGGCAATGGTTTCCACGTCGTCAATATGACTGTGCCGGATCATCTGGATGGCAAAACGGTCGATTCGCTCAAGCTGGAAGAAAAGTTTGAATTGCGTTGTCTGGGCTTGATGCGCGGCAGTGAGTTTGTGGCCTGCGAAAATGGAAGTGTGCAATTACACCCGGATGACAAACTGCTGCTGTTAGGGCGGCGGGCATCCTTGCGTAAATTCAGCGACAGCGTTTAAGCAGCGGAGTATCCCATGTTTGTTTGGCTCCGTTCGCTTGCGTTCCAACGCACCATCAGCTTGCCGCCTCCGGCACTGTTAGCCCTGTCTTATGCCATCCTGATTGTAGTCGGGATGTTGTTGCTGAAATTGCCGGTTGCTACCCATAACGGTATTGCATGGGGGGATGCGCTGTTTACTGCGGTGTCTGCTGTCACCGTGACGGGCTTGGCGGTGGTGGATACGGGGAGTTATTTCACCACCACAGGGCAGGCTTTTATCCTGATGCTGATCCAGTTGGGCGGCTTGGGGATTATGGTGTTTGCGGTGCTGGTGTTGTCAGCGATGGGCTTGCCGATTGGCATGTCGCACCATGTGTTCTTGCGTGAAGATTTGAACCAAACGTCGGTGAGTGAACTGGTGCGCTTGCTGCAAGTGATCTTGCGGGTGGTGCTGGTGTGCGAACTGGGCGGGGCAGCATTGCTGGCAGTGGTGACAGTGCCAGAATTTGGTTGGTCTGCGGGTTTGTGGCAGGCATTGTTCCACAGCATTTCGGCGTTTAACAATGCTGGGTTTGGGCTATTCCCCGACAGTGCGGTGCGCTGGGCGACGAATCCGCTGGTGAATTTCACCATCCCGATGTTGGTGATCATTGGGGGCTTAGGCTATAGCGTGATTGCAGATGTGTTCCAGTTGCGCCAATGGCGGCGGTTTTCGCTGCATACCAAGCTGATGCTGGTGGGTACGGCGGTGCTGCTGGTGTGGTCAACGGTGATATTTGCCGCACTGGAATGGGATAATGCTAAGACGCTGGGGGCATTGCCGAGCGCATTCGACCGCTGGCAGGCAAGCTGGTTTCAGGCAGTGATTGCGCGGACAGCAGGCTTCAATAGCATTGATCTGGCGGGGATGCACGACAGTACCGTGCTGAGTTTTGTCTCGTGGATGCTGATTGGCGGAGGCAGTACCTCGACAGCAGGCGGCATTAAAGTGACAACGTTCATCGTGTTATTGCTGGCAACGGTGGCATTTTTCCGGCGACAGAAACAGCTCCATGTATTCGGGCGTAGCATCGGGATTGATCAGGTGCTGAAAGTGACCGCCATTTCGGTATTGACGGTGCTGACCCTGATGGCGGGTATGTTTCTTCTTACCTTGTCGAATGATGGCAAGTTCCTTGACCTGTTGTTTGAAGCAACATCGGCATTGTGTACGGTTGGCGTCACTCGCGGCCTGACCGGGCAACTGGATGGGCTGGGGCGCACAGTCCTGATGCTGCTAATGTTCATAGGGCGGGTGGGGCCGTTGACGCTGGGGTTCTTCTTGGCTACACAGGTTTCGCCACGGGTGCGCTATCCTGCCAGTCAGGTTTATTTGGGTTGAAAAACCTCACCTCCTAACCCCACTCCCAGCAATTGAATCTCGACAACTGACTGCTGGTCATTTAAGATTCCCCCCAATCAATTGACCGGCAGTCATTAACATGAAAAACCCTTCCGCGCTTGCTACCCGTTTCGTGCAAACCCTGTTGCTAGCAACCAGCCTCACCACGCTCACCCATGTTGCGCAGGCAGAAGACGCCAAACCCGCAGCCGCCAAAGCCGCGCTCGCCGTCACTGTCACCACCCCAACGGCAGCCGATTGGAACAGCGGCATCACCGCCAGTGGCACACTCAGCCCGTGGCAAGAAGCCATTATCGCTTCGGAAATCAGCGGCTTACGCATCACCGACGTGCTGGTGGATGTGGGTGATCAAGTCAAAAAGGGGCAAGAACTCGCCAAGCTGTCACAAGCGGCGGTCAAAGCCGATGTCGCCCAAGCCCAAGCCAAGCTCGACGAAGCCCGCGCCAATGCTGACCGCGCCCGCCGCCTGAAAAACAGTGGTTCGCTGCCTGCCCAGCAAATTGACCAATACCTCACCGGCGAAGCCGTGGCACAAGCCACCCTCGAAGCGCAGCAAATCCGCCTCAGCCAAACCCGTGTCATCGCCGCAGATGACGGCGTGGTTTCCGCCCGCACCGCCACCCTCGGCGCTGTGGTGCAAACTGGCACTGAACTGTTCCGCCTCGTGCGCCAGAACAAAATCGAATGGCGTGCCGAAGTCGCCGGGCGCGATGTCGCCACCATCCAACCGGGGCAAGCCGCACACCTGACCTTGCCCACCGGCGAAAGCGTCACGGGCGAAGTGCGCGTGGTTTCCCCCACCCTCGACGCCAACACCCGCAACGCCACTGTTTACATCAGCCTGCCCACCGACAGCCCTGCCAAAGCGGGCATGTTTGCCGAAGGTGAAATCCTCACCGGCTCCAGCAAGGCAATGGGGCTACCGCAATCCGCCGTGATCCTGCGTGATGGCAACCGTTACGTGTTTGAAGTTGGTACAGACAACCGCGTTATCCAACGTCTGGTCAAAACCGGGCGGCAAGCCGACTAGCAAGGTCGAAATACTCGACGGCATTGCACCCGCAGCCCGCATCGTCGCCACTGGCGGCGCATTCCTCAATGACGGTGATACCGTGCAAATCGTCGACAAAGCCCCCGCCGCCAACGCCAGCAACCGGGATAAACCATAACCATGAATGTATCCGCTTGGTCGATCCGCAACCCGGTTCCCGCCATCCTGTTGTTCGCGCTGCTGACCTTCCTTGGGGTCAAAGGCTTCAAAGCCCTTGGCATCCAGAACTTCCCCGACATTGACCTGCCCACCATTACGGTCAATGCCTCGCTGGAAGGCGCTGACCCAGAACAGCTTGAAAGCGAAGTCGCCCGCAAGATCGAAAACCAGCTTGCCACCATTGCCGGTGTCAAACACATCCGCACCACCTTGACGGATAGTTCGGCGAGCATTGCCACCGAATTCGACATCGCCAAAGACACCGAAGTCGCACTCAACGAAGTGCGCAACGCGGTAGACACCATCCGCGCCAATCTGCCGCAGCAGATGAACGACCCGATTGTGTCCAAAGTCACCACCGCAGGTAGCCCATTGGTCACGTTCACCGTCGCCTCCCCGAATATGGATGAGGAAGCCCTGTCGTGGTTCGTGGATAACGACATTACCCGCACGCTCATGTCGGTCAAAGGCGTTGGCAAAGTCTCGCGGGTTGGCGGCGTCAACCGCGAAGTGCGCATTTCGCTTGACCCCGCATTAATGGCAGGCATGGGTGTCACCTCCGCCGATGTTTCCAACCGCTTGGGGCAAATGCAGCAAGATGCCCCCGGCGGACGCGGCGATGTCGGTGGCAGCACCCAATCCGTGCGCACCTTAGGGCGGGTAAAAACGGCTGATGAACTTGCCAGCATCGAAATTCCGCTATCCAACGGGCGGCATGTGCGCCTCGACCAGATTGCCCGCATCGAAGACACCGTTGCCGAACGTTCCACCCACGCCCTGTTCAATGGCAAGGAAGTGGTCGGCTTCCAGATCACCCGCACACGCGGCGCAAGCGAATTGGCGGTGGTCGATGGCGTGCGCGCTGCACTGGCAACCTTCGCTACCGCCCATCCGCAAGTCAAAATCGACGAAGCCTACAACGCGGTTGAACGCATCCAAGCCAACTACACCGGCTCAATGCACTTGCTGTACGAAGGTGCGGCACTCGCCATTCTGGTGGTCTTGCTGTTCCTGCGTGACTGGCGGGCAACATTTGTATCGGCTGCCGCCTTGCCGCTGGCGATTATTCCCACCTTTGCGGCGATGCACTATTTCGGCTTTTCCCTCAATATCCTCACCCTGCTTGCCCTCGCCTTGGTGGTCGGGGTCTTGGTGGATGATGCCATCGTGGAAGTGGAAAACATCGAACGCCACTTGCGCATGGGCAAAACCCCGTATCAAGCAGCGATGGAAGCTGCCGATGAAATCGGGCTGGCGGTCATTGCCACCACTTTTACGCTGGTCGCGGTATTCCTGCCGACGGCCTTCATGGGCGGCGTACCGGGCAAATTCTTTGAATCCTTCGGCATTACGGCGGCGGTGTCGGTGGTGTTCTCGCTCTTGGTGGCGCGATTACTCACGCCGATGATGGCGGCGTACATGCTCAAACCGCACAAGCCTGGCAAGAAGCACGCTGAACAAGATGGCTGGATCATGCGCACTTACCTCAAAACGGTAAATTGGTGTTTGAAACACCGCTTCATCACGCGTGGGCTTGGCGATTGCGATGTTCATCGGCTCATTGATGTTGGCGCAATTGCTGCCCAAAGGTTTCGTGCCACCTGCTGACACTGCGCTGACCTCCGTGTCGCTGGAATTGCAGCCGGGTAGCACGCTGGAAGAATCGCTGGCGGTCGCTGAACAAGCGCGTCAATTGCTTGCGCCCATGCCGGATGTGAAAAAAGTCTTCACGCTGGCAGGTGGCGGCGGTGGCGGTGTCAGCAGCGGCCCGATGCAGGAAAGCAGCGCGGCGGACGTGCGCAAAGCCAGCCTGACCCTGCAATTGACCACCCGCGAAGAACGTTCCCGCAAACAGACCGAAGTGGAAAACGAAATCCGCACCCGCCTCAAACCCTTGCCGGGGGTACGTTTCACCGTCGGTTCGGGCGGTTCGGGCGACAAGATGCAAGTGGTGCTGGCAAGCGATGACGGCGACTTGTTGCTGACGGCAGCCCAAGCGGCGGAACGCGATTTGCGTACCCTGCAAGGCATCGGCAATGTGGTTTCAGGTGCAAGTTTGCAACGCCCCGAAATCCACATTACCCCGAACTTTGCCCGCGCAGCCGAACTGGGCGTGAGCACCGAAGCCTTGGGGCGGTGGTGCGGGTGGCAACCAGCGGCGATTTTTCCACCCGCTTGCCCAAGCTGAATTTACCGCAACGGCAAATCCCGATCCGCGTGCAACTTGACCTATCGGTGCGTGAAAATCTGGAAACCATCCGCCAATTACGCATTCCGGGGCGCAACGGTGCAGTGCCACTGTCCGCCGTGGCCACCGTGGAACTGGGCAGCGGCCCTGCGCAACTTGCCCGCTTTGACCGGATGCGCAATGTCAGCATTGACGTGGAATTAAACGGTTTACCCGTCGGGCAAGTGATGGCGCAGGTGGATAAATTGCCGTCGATGCAAACCTTGCCACCCGGCGTGATTCGGCAATCGTCCGGCGATGCGGAGCGTATGGCGGAATTGTTCGGCGGCTTTGGTGGCGCAATGCTGATCGGCGTCTTGCTGATTTACATTGTGCTGGTGCTGCTGTTCCACGACTTCTTGCAGCCGATCACGATCTTGACCGCATTGCCATTGTCGGTGGGTGGGGCATTCGTCGGCGTTGCTGATCACGGGGATGAGTTTCTCGATGCCTGCGGTGATTGGCTTGCTGATGCTGATGGGGATTGTGACCAAGAACTCGATCTTGCTGGTGGATTACGCTGTGATGGCGCGGGAACGGGATCAGATGCGGGCGCATCCCGGCACTGATTGACGCTTGCCACAAACGGGCACGACCGATTGTGATGACCACGATTGCAATGGGTGCGGGGATGATGCCGACGGCGTTGGGCTTGGCGGCTGACCCCAGCTTCCGCCAACCGATGGCGATTGTGGTGATCGGCGGGTTGATTGCCTCGACCTTCCTGAGCTTGCTGGTTGTTCCAGCGGTGTTTACGTTTATTGATGATATTTTGGTGGGCTTCAGAAAAGTGCGCGGGAAACTGAAACATGCGTAAGCGGGGTAATAGCACATGAACGTCTCTGCCTGGTCGATCCGTAATCCTGTTCCGGCGATCCTGCTGTTCGCACTGCTGACCTTTATCGGTATCGGCGGCTTCAAAGCCCTCGGTATCCAGCAATTCCCCGACATTGAATTGCCCATTGTCACCGTCAGCATCGGGCTGGAAGGCGCATCCCCCGCGCAACTCGAAACCGAAATCGTGCGCAAGGTCGAAAATGCCGTTGCCAGCTTGACCGGCATCAAACACATTTACGCCAACCTCACCGACGGCATGGCAATCGTCAGCGTCGAATTCACCATCGACAAGGATAACGAAGTCGCGCAAAACGAAGTGCGCAATGCGGTGGACAGCATCCGCGCCAACCTGCCCGCTGCCATGACTCGACCCGGTCGTTTCCAAACTCAGCACCGCTGGCAGCCCGATCCTCACCGTGACCGTCACCTCCGACAAGCTTGATGAGCAAGGCTTGTCGTGGTTTGTGGATAATGAAGTCACCAAGGAATTGCTGGCCACCAAAGGCGTCGGGCAAGTCGTCACGGCTGGGCGGTGTCAACCGCGAAGTGCAAGTCAACCTCGACCCGGTATTGATGAGCGGCTTGGGTGTGACCAGCAGCGACGTTTCGCGCCAATTGTCGCAAGTCCAGCAAGATGCTTCTGGCGGGCGCGGCGATGTGGGCGGCGGCATCCAGTCCATCCGCACCCTTGCGGCAGTCAAAACAGCGGATGAAATTGCCGCGCTCGATATTCCGCTGCCCGACGGCACGGCAAGTACGCCTCAACCAGATTGCCCACATCAGCGACACTGCTGCGGAACGTTCCACCTATGCCTTGCTGGATGGCAAGCCCGTCATCGGCTTCCAGAGTCATCCGCACCAAAGGCGCTAGTGAAGTGGCGGTTGCCGCTGCTGCCCGCGCTACCATTGAACAGCTTGAAAACAGCCTACCCGCAGGTCAAGTTCGAGGAAGCCTTCGACACCGTAACGCCATGGTGCAGGAAAACTACGACGGCTCGATGCTGCTGCTGTACGAAGGTGCGGCACTCGCGATTCTGGTGGTGCTGATCTTCCTGCGTGACTGGCGGGCAACGCTGGTGTCTGCAGCCGCCCTGCCCCTTGCGATCATCCCCACCTTTGCGGTAATGCACTACTTCGGCTATTCCCTCAACCTGCTGACCTTGCTGGCAATGGCGCTGGTGGTCGGGGTGCTGGTCGATGACGCGATTGTGGAAGTGGAAAATATCGAACGCCACTTGCGCATGGGCAAAACCCCGTATCAGGCGGCGATGGAAGCGGCGGACGAAATCGGGCTGGCGGTGATTGCCACCACCTTCACGCTGATTGCGGTATTCCTGCCGACCGCATTCATGGGCGGGATACCGGGGAAATTCTTCGAGCCATTCGGGATTACGGCTGCCGTGGCGATCTTCTTCTCGCTGATTGTGGCGCGGCTACTCACGCCGATGATGGCGGCTTACATGATGAAAGCGCACCCCAAGCCCCAATACGGCCGATGGCGCGATTATGCGCAACTACTTGCGTGCTGATGCGCTGGTGTTTGCACCATCGCATCATCACGCTGGTAGCGGCAATTGGGCTGTTCGTCGCCTCGTTGGCCATTATCCCCTTACTACCCACCGGCTTTATTCCCCCGGATGACGGTGTGCAAACCGCTGCCAAAATGGAATTGCAACCGGGCAGCACCATTGGATGAAACCTACGCCCTTGCCGAATCAGCCCGCCAGTTACTGGCAGATGTACCGGAAATTACCCGCGTGTTCACCACCGTTGGCTATTTCAGCGGCGATGGCGGCCCGTTTGCGATGGGTGCAAGTGTGGATGTGCGCAAAGCCACCCTTAAGCATCGTGCTCAAAAACCGCACGGAGCGCACCCGCAAACAAGGTGCTATCGAAACCGACATCCGCAACCGCTTGCAAGCCTTGCCGGGCGCACGGGTCACTGTCGGGTTGGGCGGCGAAAAGATGCAAATCGTGCTGGCCAGCGATGACAGCGCAAGCCCTGCAAACAGCCGCGAATGCCGTGACCCGCGATTTGCGTACCCTGCAAGGCATTGGCAATATTTCTTCCAGCTCCAGCCTGCAACGCCCGGAAATCCAGATTATTCCCGACTATGGGCGGGCGGCGAATGCGGGGATTACCGCGCAAGCCTTGTCCAGCACGATCCAGATGGCGACCAGCGGGGATTTTGCCGCGCAATTGCCCAAACTGAACTTGCCGCAACGCCAGATTCCGATTCGGGTGCGGCTGGACAAATCCTTCCGCGAAGACTTGGCGCAAATCCGCCAGATCAAGATTCCCGGCAGCAAAGGCATGGTCAGCCTCGCCAATGTTGCCGACGTGCGCATGGGCAGCGGCCCTGCCCAGATTGACCGTTTCGACCGCAAGCAAAACGTGACGCTGGATGTGGAACTCAACGGGCGCAACCTCGGCGAAGTGATTGCGGAAGCGGATAAATTGCCATCCTTGCAAACCCTGCCCGCTGGGGTGAAGCGCCAGAATATCGGCGATGCGGAAACGATGGCGGAATTGTTCGGCAGTTTCGGCACGGCAATGTTGATCGGGATTATGTGCATCTACATTGTGCTGGTGTTGCTGCTGCACGATTTCCTGCAACCTGTGACGATTCTGGCGGCATTGCCGTTGTCACTGGGTGGCGCGTTGCTGGCCTTGCTGGTAACGGGAAACAGCTTGTCGATGCCGTCGGTGATTGGCTTGCTGATGCTGATGGGGATTGTGACCAAGAACTCGATCTTGCTGGTGGATTACGCGATGTTGGGGCTGCATGAACACGGGCTGGGGCGGTTCGATGCACTGGTGGATGCTTGCCACAAGCGGGCAAGGCCGATTGTGATGACCACGATTGCAATGGGTGCGGGGATGATGCCGACCGCGCTGGGGCTGGGTGCTGACCCCAGTTTCCGTGCGCCGATGGCGATTGTGCTGATTGGCGGGTTGACTGCTTCGACGTTTTTGAGTTTGCTGGTCGTGCCGGTGGTGTTTACGTTTGTGGATGATGTGTTGAAGGGAATTCGGCGCTTGTTTGGCAAGACGCGAACGGCTGAAGGATTGGCGGGCTAAAGCCCGCACCCTACAAAATCCCACGTCTTACTTCTTCTGCATTTTCGCTTTGAGATCGGCAAACGGGTTGTGCGTTGCGGCGGCAGGGCCTTTAGTTCCCGCTGAACCGCCATGCTCGGCTTCGATCAGCTTTTGGTGTTCGTTGTCGTGGCAATACAGGCACAGCAATTCCCAGTTGCTGCCATCTTGCTGGGTTGTTGTCGTGGTTGTGGTCGCGGTGATGCACGGTCAATTCGCGCAAGTTGGCATGGGTGAATTCACGGGTGCAACGCCCACAAATCCACGGGTAGAGTTTGAGTGCTTGCTCGCGGTAGCCTTTGGCGCGTTCGTCAGCATTTTTGCGGGCGTTTATGACGATTTTTTCGTGTTCTGGATTCATGATTGTCCCCTAACAATGGATGATAGGGCGTATTGTATACGATTTTTAGGTTCAATCTCGACAACTGACCAACGAGTCATTTACACTCCTTACAAACAACTGACCGGCAGTCATTTACATGCAAATCCGTGCCACCAACCCCGAAGACAAGGAACTGCGCCGCGAAGCCATCCTTGATGCCGCCGAACAACTCTGGCTTTCCCAGCCCGAACGCATGGCGAATGTCGCCGACATCGCCACCGCCGCTGGTCTTGCCAAAGGCACGGTTTACCTGTATTTCCGCAGCAAGGAAGAGCTGTTCCTCGCCATCCACGAACGCCACGTTGCCAACTATTTCAACCGCGTCATCAACCGCGCCCAGCAGGACGAACCCATGCAGATGGATGACATGTTCGCCTTCACCCGCCAGTTTCTGGCTGAAACCCCCGCTTTCCTGCCACTGGCAACCCAATGCCA
This sequence comes from uncultured Gammaproteobacteria bacterium, assembly GCA_963818325.1. GTDB lineage: Bacteria > Pseudomonadota > Gammaproteobacteria > Thiotrichales > Thiotrichaceae > Thiothrix. The sequence goes on from CAWFRV010000009.1 coordinate 105,408, forward strand.
CGGCATGATGGAACGCCATATCCCACTGGAAGTTGGTTACGCCTTTGAGGAACGCACTTACGCCCGCCTCAATGCCGTCGTCAGCCGCCCTGCAACGCCATTTCCCGCTGATGACCCAAGCCCTGATGCTGCAAAGCTACGCGCTGATCCTCGGCTTGTGGCAATTGATGCGCCCTACCCCGCTGAAAGAATTGATGAAAGAACGCTCGCTCATCTGCGCCTGCACCGATGATTACCTGTTTATGCTGGAAACCGCCCTGAATGCCCTGTGGCGCGGCGCACTGACCCCGGAGACTCTGCCATGAAGAACCGCCTATCCTTCCCCTCCTCTATTACTGCTAGCCCTCACCGCCTGCAAGGAACCGGAAACCACCGTCGCCGCTCATCCGCCCCGCACAGGTCTGGACAGTCAGCGACCAAGCCACTGCCAGCGGCGTCACCTATTCCGGCGAAATCAAGGCACGCTATGAAGCCGACCTCGCCTTCCGCGTCGGTGGCAAAGTGATTGCCCGCAACGTCGAACCCGGTGATGCCGTCAAAGCGGGGCAAGTGCTTGGCAAGCCTTGATACTGCCGACTTGAACCTCAATACTCAGCCACCGCCCGCGCCAGCCTTGCCGCTGCCGATGCCGATGCCACTAACGCCAAAGCCGAACTGGCACGGGTCAGCGAATTGCACCGCAAGCAATTCATCGGGCAAGCCGCGCTGGATAGCTGCACAAGCCGCGTCCGATGCCGCCGCCGCCCAGCGTTGCTTCCGCCAAAGCCCAACTCAAATTGAGCGGCAATCAGGCCGGTTATACCGAACTTACGGCCGACCAAGCGGGCATCATCACCCAGGTCAACGTGGAAACCGGGCAAGTCGTTGCCGCCGGAACCCCCGTCGCCCACATTGCCTACGAAGGCGAACGCGAAGTCCACATCCGCGTCGGCGAAACCACCGCGCAAACCCTGAAAACCGGCACACTGACCGACATCAAACTCTGGTCACAACCCGATAAGGTATTTCAAGGCAAGGTACGCGAAGTTTCCCCCGCCACCGATGCCACCCGCAGCTTTCTGGTCAAAATCAGCCTGCTGAACCCACCGCCGATTTACGTCTGGGCGTCACAGCCGATGTCAGCCTGCCAGCATGCACCATGCCAGCGGACGCAAGCTGGTTGCCCGCTTCTGCCCTGTTCCAGCAGGAAAAACAAACCGCCGTGTGGGTCGTGGATGCCAACAATCAGGTGCAATTACTGCCCGTCAACCGTGATTGCCTACCACGAAAATGGCGTCACCGTCAGTGGCCTGAAACCAGGCACAAAAGTCATTGCTGCCGGTGTCCACAAACTCAGTGCCGGACAAACCATCAACCCCGTCCCTTATGATGGTGAGGCGGGCTCATGAACGGTTTCAACCTGTCGGAATGGGCGTTACGCCACCGCAATTTTGTCCTCTACCTGATGGTGCTGACGCTGGGCTTGGGCATTTTCGGCTACAACAAACTGGGGCAATCGGAAGACCCGCCGTTCACCTTCAAAGTCATGCTGGTGCAAGCCTACTGGCCGGGTGCAACCGCGCAGGAAATGGAATCGCAAGTCGCCGAACGTATCGAAAAAACCATCCTCGAAACCGCATTACGTTGACGTCGTGCGCAGCTTTTCGCGCCCCGGTGAAACCAATATTTTCGTCATTGCCAAAGACAACGCCCCCTCTGCAGCAATGGAGGACATGTTCTACGACATCCGCAAACGGGTACGAGAACATGCGAACGCACCCTGCCACAAGGCGTGCAAGGCCCGTTTTACAACGACGAATTCGGTGAAACTTACGGCAATATCTTTGCCCTGACGGGTGACGGTTTCAACTTTGCCCAGTTGCGTGATGCTGCGGACGGCATCCGCAAGGAACTGCTGCTGGTCAAGGATGTAGCCAAAATCCTCAGCATTGGCGAACAGGACGAGCGCGTTACCATCGAGCTTTCCAACAGCAAACTGGCGAACCTCGGCTTCAGCGTGCAGCAACTGGTGGATGTGTTGCAGGCGCAAAACAGCATTGCCGCCGTGGGCGCTTACAACACCGACCGCCGACCGCATTTACGTGCGCCCGGAAGGGGCTTTCAGCAATCTGGAAGACATCCGCAACCTGCCCATCAATATTGGCAACCGCACCTTGCGCCTGCGCGAAGTGGCGGAAGTGAAACGCGGTTATGCCGACCCACCGCATTCCACCTTCCGCTACAAGGGGACGGAAGCACTGGGCATCGGCGTTTCCATGCGCAAAGGTGGCGACATTATCGCGCTGGGCAAATCCTGGATGAAGCCTTGGTACGCATCGAAAGCCAGCTTCCGGTCGGCATGGAATTGCACCGCGTCAACGACCAGCCCTCAGCGGTGAAACGTTCCATCAGCGAATTCCTGCAAGTGGTGTTTGAAGCCGTGCTGATTGTGCTGGCAGTGAGCTTTATCAGCCTCGGTGTACGTGCCGGGACAGTGGTGGCGCTATCCATCCCACTGGTGCTGGCGGCAACATTTTTCACCATGCACCTGTTCGGCATTGGCTTGCACAAAATTTCGCTGGGTTCGCTGGTACTGGCGCTGGGGCTGCTGGTGGATGACGCCATTATCGCCATCGAAATGATGGTGGTGAAAATGGAAGAAGGCATGGATCGTTTCAAAGCCGCCAGTTTCGCCTACACCACCACCGCCATTCCCGATGCTGACCGGGACGCTGGTCACGGCTGCCGGTTTCCTGCCGATTGCCACCGCACAATCCTCGGTGGGGGAATTTACCCGCTCGATTTTTCAGGTCGTCACCATTGCGCTAGTGATTTCGTGGTTTGCCGCGGTGATTGTGATCCCGTATTTGGGGTTCAAATTATTGCCGGATCATGTGCCACACGACCCCAAAGTGCAAAAAGTGGGTTTCCTATCACGTTTACTGAAACCTGTTCTAGACACGCAACATCATCTGGCTGAAGGCTTCTACCGCTGGTTTCGCCACCTGATCCAAACCTGTGTTGCCTACCCACTGACGGTGATCGTGCTGACGGTTGCCACCTTTGCCGGTTCGATTTTCCTGTTCCAGTTTGTGCAGCAACAGTTTTTCCCCGATTCCACCCGCATGGAATTGATGGTTGACCTGAAACTGCCGGAAGGTTCGTCATTGCAAGCCACCGCAAGCCGAAACTGCACAAGCTGGAAACAATACCTGAACACCCAGCAAGACCACATCGAAAACTTTGTGGCGTATGTGGGCAACGGTTCACCACGTTTCTACCTGCCGCTAGACCAGCAATTGCCTGCTGCCAGCTTTGCGCAATTCGTGATTACCACCAAAAGCATCGCCGACCGCGAAGCCTTGCGCAGTAAACTGATCGACTTGCTGGATAACAACCCGGCATTTTCGCTGGCACGCGGGCGGGTAATCCGCCTCGAAAACGGCCCGCCAGTCGGCTACCCGGTGCAATTCCGGGTCTCCGGCGATGATTTGTGGAAATTGCGCGAACTGGGCGAACAAGTTGCCAGCGTGATGCGTGCCAACCCGCATCTGGTCAACGTGCATCTGGACTGGAACGAACGCAGCAAAGCCATCCGCCTCAAGCTGGACACCGCCAAAGCCATCAGCCTCGGCGTAACCCAATCCGCCCTGTCGCAACTGTTGCAAAGCACCTTGAGCGGCACGCCGATTGGTGAATTCCGCGAACAGGATCAAACCATCCCCATCCTGTTACGTGGTGCGGAAGGTGAACGCGACATGATTTCGCGCCTTGCCGGGTTGAATGTGCCGACTGTCTACCGGCAAAACCGTGCCATTGTCACAACTGGCAAACATCGACTACGTGCAGGAAGAAGGCATTCTCTGGCATCGCAACCGCACCCGTACCATCACGGTGCGCGGCGACATTTACAGCAAGATTCAAGCCCCGACCGTGACCACGGAAGTTGAATCCCGGCTGGGTGACATCCGTGCCAAACTGCCGTTGGGCTACAAGCTGGCAACCGGCGGGGCAGTGGAGGAAAGTGCTAAAGGCAACGAATCCATCGGCGCGGGTTTCCCGCTATTCATCGTGGTGGTGTTGACCTTGCTGATGATCCAGTTGCAGAGTTTCCAGCGGGTCATCATGGTGGTACTGACCGCACCGTTCGGGCTGATCGGCGTATCCTCTTCCTGCTGCTGTTTGACCGCCCGTTCGGGTTTGTGGCGATGCTGGGGACGATTGCGCTATCGGGCATGATCATGCGCAACTCGGTGATTCTGCTGGATCAGATCGAACGCAATATTGAGGACGGGCATAGTGCCACGCGATGCAGTGATTGAAGCTGCCGTGCGGCGTTTCCGCCCCATCATGCTGACGGCACTGGCGGCAATTCTGGCCATGATTCCGCTGTCGGAAAGCGTGTTCTTCGGGCCAATGGCGGTTGCGATCATGGGAGGGTTGCTGGTGGCAACGCTGCTGACGCTGCTGTTTTTACCAGCGGTGTATGCAGTGTGGTTTAAAATGGCAAAAGGCCGCCAAGCCTTTACTGGGGAAGTTCAGAACCAGCGGATAAAGGTCGTCACAAGCCAAGGCTGGCGAGGCAATCCTGCAACTTGCGCCCATCGGGGAACACCTGATGCGGCGCAAGATCAGCCAGTGGCAGCAGCACAAACGAACGTTCGCCAATACCGGGATGCGGCACATGCAAATCCGGCGTATGCAATAACTTCAGTCGCCATACAGCAGCAAATCCAGATCTAGAGTACGCGGCCCCCAACGCAAACTGGCATCGCGCACCCGCCCATGCGCCCGTTCCACCGCAAACAATACTTGCAGCAAGGCATGGGCAGAAAGGCTGAGTGTGGATGCAAGCCACGGCATTCACATAATCGGGCTGGTCTTGCGGCCCCATCGGCTTGCTGGTGTAGAAACGGGAAACGCCGCGCAATTCAACGCCATCAGTAGCGGCCAATTGCGCAATGGCAGAATGCAGGTTGGCGGCGGGATCACCCAGATTACTGCCCAAGCCGATATAACAGAGTGACGCGGATTCATGCGTTAGGCGGGGGTGCGGTTTTGGCGCTAGTGCCACTTTTCTTGCGCTTTTTGCGGCGGCGCAGGCTACCTTTGCTTCGCAGCACCTTTACACAAGGCTTCGCGCTCCTCTGGTGAGGCGTGCTGGAAGGCTGTCCACCATTCCGCATCTTCTTCCACCGGCTCACCCGCTTCGGCACGCAGGCACAGGAAATCGTAAGCCGCCCGAAAACGTGGATTCCCCAGCAAAAGCGTTGGCACGGCGCAAATCCCGATAGCGGAAACGCGACTGCAACGCCCAGATTTCGCGGGTAATATTGCTGAAACGACGTGGAACAGCAGTAAAATCGACCTGATCCCGCAGCGCATCGGTGGCTGCCAGATGCAATGCCTGTATTTCCGGCATCCCTTCCGCTTCCAAGGTCAAGTGCCGCCAGATGCACCTTGTACCACAACAGCACCGCATACAGGAACGCAGGCATGACCGACTTGCCTTCACGAATACGCTGGTCGGTATTGCCGAGTGACAGTTCCACCATGCGCCCGAAGTTGCCGCTGGTATCTTCGGCGATACTTTCAGCGGTCAATGGCAGCAGGTGTTGCAGCACACCATATTCACGCAACAAGCGGAAGGTTTCCAGCCCATCGCCACTGTGCAACAACTTGATGATTTCATCGAACAAACGCGCAGAGGAAACCGCTTCCAGCAAAATAGCCAGACCTTCCATCGGCGCCTGGGTATGCGCTTCAATCTCAAAGCCCAGCTTGGCAGCAAAGCGGATAGCACGTAGCAAGCGCACCGGGTCTTCGCGGAAACGCTGTTCCGGGTCGCCAATCAAGCGAATTTTGCCGTGGCGCAGATCTTCCAAACCACCGACAAAATCCAGCAACTCACCATTGACTAGGGTTATAAAACAACGCATTGATGGTGAAATCACGCCGCCACACATCTTCTTCCAGCGTGCCGTAGACGTTATCGTGAATGATGCGCCCGTCATCATTGACCTTGCCGCCGTCATCACTACTGTCATCATGCGGGGCGCGGAATGTCGCCACTTCCAAGTAATCACGCCCGTAGTAAATATGCGCAAGGCGGAAACGCCGACCAATCAGACGGCAGGAATTGAACAAGCTTGCGGATTTCTTCCGGGCGGGCGCTGGTGGCAATGTCAAAGTCTTTCGGCGTCAGCCCCAGCAGCAAGTCACGCACACAACCACCCACCAGATAGGCTTCATAACCCGCTTTTTGTAAACGGCGTATCACATCTTTGGCGCGACCACAGACCTTATCCGGGCGGTATGTGATGCACGGTGGGTGGTACGTGCGCAATGATCCCCGCTATTCATCATTTCCACTGGTTCTGCAAATTCCGTTTTACGACACAATATGACCAAAACTCTAACTCCCGCCACAAAAGTGGTAATAATACTACTACGACGCACTAATACCTATCCTATTAATAACTTTCACAATACCCAGAGTAAGGTTTTTGCCATGACAATGGCATCTTCCCGACCAGAAGTCGCCGGATAGTAGCCTTTGCGCATACCCAACTTCATTAAAACCAGCATTCAGGTACAAGCGGATGGCGGAAAAATTGGACTGGCGCACTTCCAGAAAACAGGTTTCTGCGTTGGCACTGCGGGCAATACGTTCCAGCGTTTTCAGCAAGCGACTACCTAAACCCTTGCCCTGCCCGTCGGGGCGAATGCAAATGTTCAGCAAGTGCATTTCATCCAGCACAAACATCATCATCGCATAACCAACCAGTTTACCATCTTGCTCATAAAGCCAGCCAGAATAGCCGTGTTTGAGGCAATCCAGAAAAATACGCTGGCTGTCCACGGGAAAGGGATAGGCACTGCTTTTCAATCGCCATCACCGCATCCATATCCTGCGGGGTCATCGGGCGTAACGGCAAAAAATCAGGATCATCTGGGCATGGCGGGTAAATACTTCGCGGGCAAACAGTAAATCCTGCCACGCCTTGCGCTTGTCAGCAGGCTGGCGTAACAGGTAGGCAGGGTGATAAGTGACAACGACCGGGCATGCCGCTCGACCGGGGCACGGTGTTCTTGCCCGCGCAAACGTGCCAGCGGCGCATTGGTTTGCAGCAGGTTTTGCGCGGCAATGCGACCGACCACCAGAATCAGCGTCAGGGTTGACCAGTTCAATCTGGCGCTCCAGATAGCCCCGGCAATTGGCAGCCTCTTCCGGTTTGCGGGTCGCGGTTATTGGGCGGACGGCATTTGAGGACATTGGCAATGTAAACCGTTTCACGCGGCATCCCGATCGCCAGCAGCATGTTGTTCAGCAATTGCCCAGCCTTGCCGACAAAAGGTTCGCCTTGTACGATCTTCTTCTGCACCGGGGGCTTCGCCGATGACCATCCACGCGGCTTGCTGGTTGCCCGTGCCGAACACGGCTTGGGTTCGGGCTTTGCTGATGGCGCAACGGGTGCAGGCTAGGACGGTGGCACGGAGTTCTTCCCAATCCAGATGGGAAGCAAGCAATCGCAAAGAAACACCCGCTGCCCCTACTCCTTCACAGGCAGAGGGAAGGAGAGCAGGAACGAAGGGAAAGACAGCCTGCGTCTCCTCTTGTTCCCCCTCTCCTGCACGCGAGGGGGCTAGGGGGCGAGGTATCCTTCGGCATCCACACCGGAATCCCCATTGCCTGCATGTAGCGATTGCGTACCTGCAAATCCACCCGTGTTTATACTCCCTGATGGTGCTGCGGATGTTCGCGCAGTGCTTGACCTGCGAGCTTGTTCCACGCATCCACGTAGGCTTTGGCGGAAGCAATCACGATGTCGGTATCTGCACCGTGCCCGTGGATGATACGCCCGCCTTTTTCCAGACGCACGGTCACTTCACCCTGCGCATCCGTGCCGCTGGTGATGTTGTTGACGGAATACAACGCAAGGTTGGCGGTTTCGCCGACAATGCTTTCGATGGCTTTGTAGACCGCATCGACTGGGCCACCGCCCACGGCTGTGGCGGTGTGTTCCGCGCCGTGGGCTTTCAGGGTCACACGCGCTTCGGGTGATTCGCCCGTGGTGGAACAAACGTGGGATGAGACCAGTTCATACGCCACATTTTTCTGTGCATGGAACGCGCATCCATCATCAGCACCATCAAGTCTTCGTCGAAAATGTCATGTTTGCGGTCTGCCAAATCTTTGAAGCGTGAAAACGCGGTGTTGAGTTCTTCTTCCGACTTCAGTTCGATGTTGAGTTCCTGCAAGCGGGTCTTGAAGGCATTGCGCCCAGAATGCTTGCCCAGAACAATCTTATTGTCAGACCAGCCCACATCTTGCGCCCGCATGATTTCGTAGGTTTCGCGGTGTTTCAACACGCCATCTTGATGGATACCGGATTCGTGGGCAAACGCATTCGCGCCAACAATCGCCTTGTTCGGTTGCACCGGGAAGCCGGTGACACTGGAAACCAGGCGTGAGGTTGGCACGATATGGGTGGCATCAATGCGGGTTTCGACCGGGAATACATCAGCACGGGTACGCACTGCCATGACGACTTCTTCTAGGGAGGCGTTACCGGCACGTTCGCCCAGACCATTGATGGTGCATTCGACCTGACGTGCGCCGCTCATGACCGCTGCCAAGGAGTTACCCACTGCCAAGCCGAGGTCATTGTGGCAATGCACCGAGAAAACGGCCTTGTCTGCATTCGGGATGGTGGTAATCAAACGCCCACGATGTCGCCAAACACGGATGGAATCTGGTAGCCAACCGTGTCGGGGATATTGATGGTACGCGCCCCGGCATGCAATCGCCGCTTCGATCACCCGGCACAGGAAATCGAATTCAGAACGCCCCGCATCTTCGCAGGAAAACTCCACATCATCGGTGTAATTCCGCGCCCGTTTCACCGCAAACACCGCTTGCTCAACCACCTGATCCGGCGTCATGCGCAATTTGTTTTGCATGTGGATCGGGGAGGTCGCAATAAAAGTATGGATACGCCCGGAGTTGGCAGGCTTGATGGCTTCTGCTGCACGGTCAATATCCTTTTCCAGTGCGCGCGCCAAGACCGCACACGGTACTGTCCTTGACAATGCTGGCAATCGCTCTGACAGACTCGAAATCGCCGAGGCTGGCAATCGGGAAACCGCCTTCGATGACATCCACGCGCATTTTTTCCAGCATCAGGGCAATGCGGATTTTCTCTTCCTGCGTCATGGATGCGCCGGGGCTTTGCTCGCCGTCACGCAAGGTGGTATCAAAAATGATCAAACGTTGTTTAGACATGTTCCTGCTCCAAAACACTGGCTGCACGCTCAGGTGTTGTTTGGCAGCCAATGTATCAATCTGAAAGTGGGGCTAATGATAGCGCGTGTTGCCCGTTAGGCGTAGGAATTCATGCCGCTACATCTTTTTTCCGCGCGCTGAAACTTACGGTAGCGCCGCCATGCCCACAACACCGGCCCGGACAGCGCATACAACAAAAACACCCCAAACAACACCTTCGGCGGGTCAATCGTGGTCAACGCAAACACCAGCAACACGACCAACACCGCCACAAACGGCACGCGGTTACGCAGGTCAAAATCCTTGAAACTGTAAAAACTGATATTGCTGACCATCAGCAAACCCACCGATAACGTCAGCATTAAGGCAGGAATTTGCACATTACGCCCGGTCACTTCCAGATCATTGAACACCCACACCATCCCCACCATCACGGCAGCAGCGGCAGGGCTCGGCAAACCGACAAAAAAGCGCTTATCCACTTTGCCAATCTGGGTATTGAAACGCGCCAACCGCAAAGCGGCACACGCCACATAGACGAATGCAGCCAACCAGCCAGCTTTCCCCCACGCCACGCCAAACGACTGCAAATGCACCAGCGCCCACTGGTACATCACCAAACCCGGCGCAACACCAAAGGAAATTAAATCAGCCAAACTGTCGTATTGCGCCCCGAATTCCGTCTGGGTATTGGTCATGCGGGCAACCCGCCCATCCAGCCCATCCAGAATCATGGCAATAAAAACAGCCACTGCTGCTGCTTCAAACTTACCCTGCATAGCAGCGACAACAGCATAAAAACCACCGAACATAGCGCCGGTGGTTAGTAGGTTGGGTAATAGATAGATGCCCTTGCGTGGAGGGGCTTTGACTTCTGGTTGTTGGTCTTCCACTTTATTGATTTTCCTGTTTACTGGCGTAACAACATATTAGCCAGCATTCCGGCAAAGTGGAATGTATTTCTCTCAGAGCCAAATTATTCGCCTGACTTTTTCACAAACACCCACCCCAGATACGCCATCATCACCAGCATGAAAACAATCACGATGATGGTTAATACGCCCATCCAGCTTCCAAAGAGTAGTTCCGTCATGATAGCCTATTCTCCTATACTAATGACAATAAACGTGTACAATCTCAAGTCTAGGTGAATACGCTTGCAGAGTTTTGATTTACATCAAAAAAACAGTAGCTTTAGGTGGTCAGCAGAGGCTATCGCTCGGAAATCTGACATCTCCTTGACAATAATCACAGTTCGGAATGACGCATGAAGACAGTCCCTTTACACAGTGCAAAAAAATCAGCCGTTGCTTGCCACAATTGTAGCCTGAGCGAACTTTGCCTGCCACGCGGCCTCAATCGTGACGAACTGGATCTGCTGGAAAATGCCATCAACAAGACGGTGAAAATCAAGAAAAAAGATTACCTGTTCCACCGTGATGACAAGCAACAATCCATCTATGCCGTCAAGGCTGGCGCACTCAAAACCTCACTTTCCACCCCGGATGGCGAAGAACAGATTTTGGGTTTCTACCTGCCCGGCGACCTGCTCGGATTTGATGCGTTTGCCCGTGACCGCCATACCTGTGACGCGCAGGCACTGGACGATACGCTGGTTTGTGAACTCAGCATGGATAATTTTCAGGAATTATGCGGCAAATTACCCATCATGCGTGGGCAAATGATGCGCCAGATCGGTACAGAAATTGAGCGTGAACAAATGCTGCTGTTGACCCTTGGGCAAATGCGTACCGAAGAACGCCTCGCCACTTTCCTGTCCAGCCTGTCAGAACGCAATAAAGAACGTGGTTTTTCCACCAACGAATTCAACCTGCCAATGGCACGCCACGACCTTGCCAATTATTTAGGCATGGCAGTTGAAACCCTCAGCCGCATGTTTTCGCGCTTACAGGAAGAAAACATCATTTCCGTCCAGCACCGCTTGGTCAAAATCTCAGATATGAGCCGCCTGAAACAACTGGCGCATCATACCTGCCGCCCTGCCAGCGACGTACTGTAGGGGCGTATTGCATACGCCCTCCAGCCTAAATTACCCGTGAAAAACGTTGCTGCACACTCTGCTTGCGCAAACTGACATCAAACACCATGCAAATATTACGGATAAGGAAACGCCCGCGTGGTGTGACATCAAAACCGACATCCGTAAACTGCTAACAACTCATCGCCCGCCATCGGTTGCAGCAACTCCAGCTCACGGCTGAAATAATCCGCAAACTCCAGATTAAACACACGCTCAACCTGCCCAAAATCCAGTGAAAAGTGGCAAGCCAGTTGCTGGATAATGTAACGCCGCAATATGTCATCATCATCCAACGTCAATCCCTTGACCACGGGCAAATGCCCAGTATCAAGCACCGCGTAGTAATCATCCAAGGTCTTGGCATTCTGGCTATAACATTCCGCCACACTGCTGATGGAACTCACCCCCATGCCGATCAGGTCACAATCCGCATGGGTGGTGTAACCTTGGAAATTGCGGTGCAAGGTTCCGTTGCGTTGGGCGATAGCCAACTCATCATCTGGCTTGGCGAAATGATCCATACCGATGTATTCGTAACCTGCTGAAGTCAGGTGTTCGACCGCCAATTGCATGATTTGCAGCTTGGTTTCAGGCGACGGCAAATCGGCATCGTTAATACGGCGCTGTGGTTTGAACAGGTTCGGCATATGGGCATAATTGAACACTGAAATACGGTCTGGCGACATTTCAATGATCGTATCAAGCGTTTGCCGGAAACTATCAACCGTCTGGAATGGCAAACCATAGATCAAATCCACACTGATGGATTTTGCCCCCTGCGCACGGCAGGCGTCGATAATCGACAGCGTTTGCTCAATTGGCTGGATACGGTTGACGGCAACCTGCACGCGCTCATCCACATCCTGCACGCCCAGGCTGAAACGGTTGAAACCGATTTCGCGCAATACCCCAATGGTTTCCGGGGTGACAGAACGCGGGTCAATCTCAATGGAATAGTCGCCTTCATCGGTGATGTGCAGGGAAAAATGCTCACGGGTTTTTTCCATCAAAGCACGCATTTCATCGTGATTGAGGAAGGTCGGCGTACCACCACCCCAGTGCAACTGCTCCACGGTACGGTCGCGGTCATACAATTTCGCCTGCATCTCGATTTCACGGAACAGGTATTCCAGGTATGTCACTGACTTGGAATGGTCTTTGGTAACAATTTTGTTGCAAGCACAGTAGAAGCAGACCGTATCGCAAAACGGAATATGAAAATACAGCGACAATGGCAACGGGATCGGGTCTTCGTTGCTCATGTAGGCGTGCGCCTTGTACTCATCTTCCGTAAACGGCCCGAATGCAACCGCCGTCGGATAAGACGTATAACGCGGCCCCGCCGTATCATACCGACGGATCAACTCTGCATCGAACTGAACTGTACTCATACCAACCTCTTTTCCTGCCCAAAGCTAGGCAGTGTACATAAATGCCGTATCTACATCAGCGATTACAAGGCTTTGAAACAAAAGATCAAACTTAGTTGACTTGCATCAAGAAACCAGAAAGCGATGGATTGTAAACCACACAAGAAAACAGGTGTAATAACTCTCGAAGGTTGCTGAGGCCGATGTTCGTTACCTCCTCTGGATCGGCAATCTTCAACGCTCTACATACCCTAAAGCACTTAGGCTCTCTTTATCGAGAGCCTTCTTTTTTTCAGGGTTTGTAGAAGGGCAGTTCACGAACCGCCCTTACCCCACGATGCTTATAATGCAGGTTGCAAATCCAGCGTGGTGGCAGCGGCAGTTGGCGCAACACCTTCAAGCCGCCAACTTTCATCCAGTGGCAGCAAATGCACATACCATTTTCCAGCAGACAACGCCTGTATTTGCCCCGTCCACATCCCACCGCCAGCATTGCTGAGCGTCACAGACTGATCATGATTAGGGAAAGTGGCATGAAGCAGCTTCAGGGTCAGTTGCTGCTGGGACTGCACGGCGGCATTATCCAGCAACAGACGCACCGATTGCCCATTCAGCGCCAGATTGGCGTGCAACCCCAGCGCCGCTGCTTTCTGACCACGCTCCAGTGAACGGTTGATGGCCTTGCCTGCATTATAGTAATCATCAACCACCAGCCCACTGCTGCCAGATGCAGCCAGCGAATAAGTGTAAAGACCTGCCACCACGGCGGTCGCTGGCATCACCATCAATGCCCACGGCCAAAACTGCTTATACCACGGTTTGGTGTCTTCAACGGCAACGTACATACTTCGCTCCTATTTATTCGGCCCCAGCAAGCGGGCTTTCTGGGTTTGTGCCAATGACGGATCGTCTTTGGCCTCGATATGGAACATGACTTCCTGACTACGGGCAGTCATCTTATCAGGATTCACAATCACCTTGACTGGCTCTTCCGCCACCCTGCCAGAGTCCACACGGATATTTTCTGCACCGCGCAACTCCATACCCTCAATACCGGAAACGCTGATGGCATACTCGTGGGCTTTGTCATCCATATTGATGACTTTCAGGGTGAAAATATTCTCGATATTACCATCACCAGTGTCACGGAACAGCGCGTTACGGTCACGGATAATATCCATTTCCAACGGCACACGTTGCAGGATGGAATACATCAAGCCAGCCGTGATCAACAACAGTAAACCAGCGTAAATGAAGGTACGCAAGCGCAGGACATGTGTTACCCCGCCATGCAAGGCATGTTCGGTGGTGTAACGCACCAAACCACGTTCATAGCCCATTTTATCCATGACACTATCGCAAGCATCAATACAGGCAGCACAACCGATGCACTGGTATTGCAGGCCATCACGGATGTCGATGCCACGTCGGGCAGACCTGCACACACAAGGTGCAATCAATGCAATCACCTTTATCGGTGGGCTTTGTCCGCACCACGTTTGCGGGAACCGCGTGGTTCACCCCGCGCCTCATCATAGGAAATGATCAGTGTATCCTTATCGAACATCGCGCTCTGGAAACGTGCATACGGGCACATGTAGATGCAGATTTGCTCGCGTAGGAACCCCGCATTGCCGTAAGTGGCAAAACCGTAGAACAACACCCAGAACAACGCCCAGCCGCCCAAGGTGCCGCTGATAGTTTCAGACCACAAGGTTTCCATCGGCACAAAGTAGCCCACGAAGGTAAAGCCTGTCAGCAGGGAAAATACCAACCACAACACATGCTTGATGGTCCGTTTGGTAATTTTTTCCTTGATTCCACGGGGCATTGTCCAGTTTGATCTGCTGCGGACGGTCACCTTCCACCCATTGCTCAATCCAGATGAACACTTCGCTCCAGACCGTTTGCGGGCAGGCATAACCACACCACACCCGCCCTGCCAAGGCCGTGACGAAAAATAAGCATCAGCGCCGCAAGAATCAGCAGTACCGCCAGATAGAAAATATCCTGCGGCCAAAAGGTCTGACCCAAGATATAAAACTTACGCGCTGGCAAGTCGAACAGGACAACATGCTGCCCATTCATCTTAAGCCAAGGCAAGATGTAGTACAGACCCAGCAAAGCCCATACAGCCCACTTACGCAAATTGGTGAACTGCCCTTGGGTCTTGCGGGGATGAATGATCGTGTGCTTCTGGTAGAAGCCGCTGTCGCTGCTTTCAGCTACTATCTGCTTTGTTAGGATTTTCAGACATTCCAATACCTTTCTGCCTGTTGATGACAAGGCTCGTAAGCTAACACGCAAACTATAAGATTAATTTGATAAAAAGCGGTTTGAAAAAGAGTTTATTGTTTTGCGAACCACTTTCACGACATTTATCAACGAACAGGCCGTCAAATGACGGCCTGTTACACGATGTCGCTTATTTCTTCTGCGACAAACTATAGACATAAGCTGCCAGCAAATGCACCTTGTCTTGCACCGAGGAAGTCACCTTGAGCAGGCATCTTCCCGTTACGACCGTTGTTAATGGTTTCCTTGATAGTATCCATCGAGGAACCATACAACCAAGTGTTGTCGGTCAGGTTAGGCGCACCCATTGCTTGGTTGCCCTTGCCATCTACACCGTGACAGGCGATACAGCCATTGGCAGTGAACAGTTGCTGACCTTGTGCCACTTTCGCCGCATCAGCTTCCTTGCGCCCACTCAAGCTCATGACATAGTTTGCCAATGCTTCAACCCCGGCAGCATCCACCCGGTCTTTATGGGCAGGCATTGCACCTTGACGCCCCGCCATAATGGTTTGCTTGATCTGGTCAGGCGCACCACCGTAAAGCCAGTCGTTGTCAGTCAGGTTCGGGAAACCTTTTGCACCCCCGGCATCAGAGCCGTGGCACTGGGAACAGTAGCTCAGGAACATACGGCGTCCCATACCTTGGGCTTCCTCGTCCTTAGCTACCTGTTCAATCGGCATGGCAGCATACTTCTTGAAAACAGGGTCGAAGGTCTCGGCAGCAGCGTCCATTTCAGCACCGTACTGGCTTCCCTGCGAACTCCAGCCCAGCACACCCTTGAACGTACCCAAACCGGGGAACAGCACCAGATACACCAGCGAAAAAACGATGGTGAAATAGAACAGCCACAGCCACCAGCGCGGCAGTGGGTTGTTTAGCTCTTGCAAGCCATCCCACTTATGCCCAGTGACATCACCCATCGCTGACTTCACCCGGACGCTTTTTAGTTGTCCAGCGAACCAGCCAGTAACAGGCAAAGATATTGCCCAATGTGATCAGGATGATCCAACCACTCCAGAAACCACTCATTTGTCTACCTCCTTAACTGACGCATCGTGCAACTGCTTTTCCTCACTCTCGAAGATGGAATTAGCAGCAGAGTCAAACCCGCGTTTGCTCTTACTACTGTAAGCCCACCACACGACGCCTAGGAATGCGATCATCGCCAACAGTGTTGTCACACCACGGAAATCGTTGTAGTCCATAAGATCACCTTTGGGTCTTGACGACAGTACCCATGTTTTGCAGATAGGCAATCAAGGCATCCTGTTCAGTCTTGCCTTTTACCTCTTCTGCACCCTTGGCGATTTCCTCGTCGGTGTAAGGTACGCCCAGTGCCTGCATGGTTTTCATCTTGGCAGCTGTATCCGTCTCATCAATGAGCGGTGGTTGCGAACCAAGGGAAACCCGGCATGTTAGATTCAGGCACCACGTCACGCGGGTTGTTCAAGTGAACACGATGCCAGTCATCACTGTAACGCCCGCCAACCCGTGCCAGATCAGGCCCAGTACGCTTGGAACCCCATTGGAACGGATGGTCGTAGACAAATTCACCAGCCACTGAATAATGCCCATAACGCTCAGTCTCCGCACGGAAGGGGCGGATCATTTGCGAATGGCACAGGTAGCAACCGTTCTTGATATAAACGTCACGTCCTTCCAGTTGTAAAGCCGTATAAGGCTTCAAGCCAGCGACAGGCTCGGTGGTATCTTTCATGAAGAACAATGGCACAATTTCCGCCAAGCCCCCAAAGCTCACCACCAGTACAATCAACAGAGCCATCAACCCTGTGTTTTTTTCAACAATGTCATGTCCGCTACTCATGATTGATCCTCCTTAGTGAGCTACTGCTGGAATTACGTCATTGGCAGGTTTGGCATCAGCAACGGTTTTCCATACGTTGTAAGCCATGATAAACATGCCGACAAGCACCAAAACGCCACCGAGGAAACGCACGAAGTAGAACGGATACATCGCTTCCACCGACTCAACAAAGCTGTAAGTCAACGTCCCATCCGCATTCACTGCACGCCACATCAAGCCTTGCAATACACCGGAAATCCACATGGAAGCGATGTAGAACACCACGCCAACAGTCATGACCCAGAAATGCACTTCAATCAACTTGGAACTGTACATGCCATCACGCCCGAACAGCTTCGGAATCAGCGCATACAGGGAACCGATGGATACCATCGCTACCCAGCCCAACGCGCCAGAGTGAACGTGACCTACTGTCCAGTCGGTATAGTGGGAAAGCTCGTTGACGGTTTTGATAGCCATCATCGGGCCTTCAAACGTAGACATACCATAGAAAGACAGGGAAACGATCAGGAAACGCAGGATCGGGTCAGTACGCAGTTTGTGCCATGCACCGGAAAGCGTCATGATGCCGTTGATCATACCACCCCAGCTAGGTGCCAGCAGGATCAGGGAGAAGACCATACCCAGTGATTGAGTCCAGTCAGGCAACGCAGTGTAGTGCAGATGGTGAGGGCCAGCCCACATATAGGTGGAAATCAATGCCCAGAAATGCACCACTGACAAACGATAGGAATAAACCGGACGGCCTGCCTGCATGGGGATAAAGTAGTACATCATTCCCAGGAATGCTGCCGTCAGGAAGAAACCCACCGCATTATGCCCGTACCACCACTGAACCATCGCATCAATCGCACCAGGATAAACGGAGTAGGACTTGAACCAGTCATGTCCACCAAACAAAGCAATGGGCAACTCAGCACTGTTCACCAAATGCAGCAAGGCAATGGTCAGGATAAACGCACCGAAGAACCAGTTCGCCACATAGATATGCGGAGTCTTGCGCTTCACAATCGTACCGAAGAACAGGATGGCATAAGCAACCCAGACCACTGTCACCAGCAAATCAATCGGCCACTCCAGCTCCGCATATTCCTTACCAGAGGTAATACCCAACGGGAAGGTGATGGCAGCCAGCAGAATAACCAATTGCCAGCCCCAGAACACGAAGGCAGCCAACTTATCGGAAATCAACCGGGTATGGCAAGTACGCTGCACGATATACAGCGAGGTCGCAAACAGGGCGGAACCCCCGAAAGCAAAGATGACCGCATTGGTATGCAGTGGGCGTAAACGGCTAAACGTCAGCCAAGGAGTATCAAAGTTCAACTCCGGCCAACGTAACTGTGCAGCAATGATTACGCCTACCAACATGCCGACGATCCCCCAGACCACCGTCATAATGGCAAACTGCCGCACGACCTTGTAATTGTAGGTCTGCTGGTTCTCCATAAAATCCCTCCGAAACAATTGAACACCTTACTTACCGGCAACGGCGCGGCAAAAAACGCAACGAAGCGTGTGAAAACACACACTCCGGTATCCGAAGCATCTATCAGAGAAGGCCACTCATGCTTGACTAAAGTCAACATTGTTTGTGGCAGATTGGAGACAAACCAAAGAATTGTAGACTTATTGACTTATATCAAGTAGATTCAAAATCATTGAGACAAATAATACGCACCATTAAACAATACTGAAATCAATCAAGTATAAAGGGCAAAATATGCAGGGCTTCTTCGTTTTGTTACCAACTTTATTGTTCGCCATGTTTGCAGGCGTTGTGGTATGGGTTGCTACCTGTTCCAAACCCCGCAACCACAGCAACACCGCTTGTCAATCTATGAATGAGGCGCTTACGTCTGATAAGCAACAAACTTCATAGGCATAAATTGAGCTTTTGTAGTAGGCTTTATCTGAACCCATTACAGGTCGAGTCATGTTACGAATACTGCTGATATTTCTAGTATGCACAACCTGCGTACAAGCACTTACCCGTATTTCCCGGCGCGGAGGGTTTTGGCATCCAAACGACCGGCGGACGTGGCGGGATTGTATGCAAAGTCACCAACCTGAATGACAGCGGCACTGGCAGCCTGCGGGACTGCATTGACAAGACACAACCCCGCATTATCGTTTTCACCACAGGCGGCACTATCCGGCTTAGAAAGCAACCTGACTAGTCAACCACCCTTACCTTTCCATCTTTGGGCAAACCGCCCCCGGCGACGGCATCATGATTACCGCCGCACCGTCCATCAAGCAAGAACCCTTCACCATCGCCACGCACGATGTCGTGATCCAACACATCCGCTTCCGTGCCAGCGCGGCGGATGAATCCAACTGTTGCAGTGACGCCTTGAAGATTATGGGTGCGACAGGCAAGACAGATGGTAAGCAAACGTGGAATGTGGTGCTTGACCATTGCTCCTTTTCGTGGGGAACCGCTGAAATCGTCTCCAGCCAGCATGATGCGCATGACATCACCCTCAGCAACAGCATTATTGGCCCCGGCCTGTCTAACGACGCTAATGATGAAGATCCCGGCAGCCAGGGCGCCTTTTTCGGCTCGGAAGGGGCACATTCCATCAGCCTGCACCACAACTTGATCGTCCACAGCCAAGAACGTAACCCCGGCATCCAGACCGATACCGGCGTGGTGGATGTAGTCAACAATTTGGTCTACAACTGGGGGCATAATGGCGCGGAGATCATCGGCGAATATGGCAAGATGCAGATCAATCTTGTCCACAACCTCTACATCATGGGGCAAGATTCCAACCGGGATGATATGCCCGAAATCGTCGCCAACGACACTGGCAAAGACTACCAATTATTTCTGGAAGAAAACCTCAGTATCCGCGACCCTGAACAACCCGAACCTTTACCCGTCAACTTTAACCTCAAGAGTTGGCCGACAGCAGACTGGGAATCCAGCACCCGCTTCCCTGCCCCACCGATTACCACCTTCAAGGCACACACACTTCCGAAAACCATACTGCCAACCGTCGGGGCAATACTCCCCAAACGTGACCCAGTAGACACCACGGCTGTTGAAGACACCCAAAACAACCAAGGCAGCATTCCCCACTCCCTAAAAAATAATGCGGGTGGCGGGCACCAATATGCCGCAGGCTCACCCCGTGCCTGACAAAGACGATGACGGCATCCCCGACCAGTGGGAGCAGGACAATGGACTCGACCCCGAACACCCAGATGCCACCCTCGACAAAAACGTCAACGGTTACACCAACATCGAAGAATGGATATTCAGCCTGACACCCACAGATAAGCAAGATAAGCAGCAACACCACGCCGCCAAGTGATGACATAAACACCTGTTGTCCGATTATCGCAACAAACTGCCCGACTGCCCCCAATGAAATTCTCATGTACCGCGTGAATGGTATGCTGATTGCTTATACAACATGGGGGTCTATCCTGATGGATGACAAAACCAACAAAATTCGCGTTGTGCATATCATTACCTGCCTCACAACCGGTGGTGCCGAAATGATGCTGTACAAACTTTTAGCACATACTGACCGCAGCCAGTTTGAGCCCGTGGTCATTTCACTGGATAGCGAAGCCGACTTGGGCAACCGCATCAGGGCGCATGGCATTGCCGTCCACTCACTCAATATGAGCCGCAACCTCACCGCTGGGTGGCAAATTTTCAAACTGACACGGCTATTACGCATCCTACAACCGGACATCATCCAAGGCTGGATGTACCACGGCAACCTCGCCGCATCGTTAGCCAATATGTCGCTAGCCAACCGCTATCCGCTACTGTGGAACATACACCACACCCTGTACGACATTCGGCATGAGCCGCGCACCACCCGCTGGGTCATCGAATTGGCAGCAAAACGCTCCAACACCCCCGCCCGTATCCTTTACAACGCTTACCTCAGTGCCGACCAGCACGCCGCGATTGGTTACTGCGACAAGAATGCATACATCATCCCCAATGGCTTCGACACCCAACTATTTTCACCCAACCCCTACAGCCGCGAAAATATCCGCCAAACCCTTGGCATTCCTGAAGACGCCATCGTCATCGGTATGTTTGCCCGCTATCACCCGCATGAAAAACCACACCCTGTTCATGGAAGCCGCCAGTTTGCTGCTGCAACACCAGAAAAATGTCCATTTCATTCTCGCAGGGCGCGATGTCACCCCTGAAAACCCCAAACTCCTGCACCTGTTACAACGCATCCGCGCCAAACAGAACCTGCATTTGCTCGGCGAACGTAAAGATATACCCAACCTAATGAATGCGCTGGATATTTTCTCATTGACCTCATCGCGTGGAGAAGGTTTCCCCAATGCCATTGGCGAAGCAATGGCCTGCGGCGTCCCCTGTATTGCCACGGATGTCGGCGATATTCCCCTGCATTATTGGCAACACCGGACGTGTGCTGCAATTACAGGAAGCCACCCCTTCATCCTTGGCATTTGCGTGGCTGGAATGGATCAATGCGGGTGAAGCATGGCGCAAGGAACTCGGTTCACGCGCCCTGCAACGCATCCGCAAGCATTACACCATCCAAGCCATCACCACGCAGTACCAAAACATGTACAAGGAGTTAGTAAATCATGGGCGGACTGACGGGCTTCTACTCCCTCTCAAACAAACGCAATTCAGCCGACATGCGGAGCAACTTGCGCCGCATGACATCCACCCTCATACACAGGGGGCCGGATGACAGCGGCTTATGGATAGACCGGGAAGCCGGTATTGCCTTAGGGCATCGACGCCTAGCCATTCAGGACCGCTCAGCGGAAGGCCATCAGCCAATGGCGTCTCACTGTCAGGGCGTTATGTCATCGCTTTCAACGGTGAAATCTACAACCACTATGCATTGCGCAAACGCCTTGCCACCGAAGGTCACACCCAGTGGCGCGGCACATCGGATACTGAAACCTTGCTGGCAGCACTTTCCTACTGGGGGATTCGCCGCACCTTGCAAGCCTGCATCGGCATGTTTGCTATTGCCCTATGGGACAATAAAACCCGGCGTTTGACACTGGCGCGTGACCGCATGGGTGAAAAACCTTTGTACTACGGCTGGGTTGGGCAACACTTCCTGTTCGGTTCTGAACTAAAAGCCTTACGGGCGCACCATGAATGGAATGCCACCATCAACCGGGATGCAATGGCTTGCCAGTTGCGCTTGAGCTACATCCCCGCCCCGCTGACCATTTACCAGCAGGTTTTCAAGCTTGAACCCGGTCACTTGCTGCAAATCACCCAACAAACCACACCGGGCAGCCAGACGCACAACCGAAGCCTACTGGTCGTTGGCAGCACAGGTGACCCAAACCCGACAGACGCGCATCGCCAGACATCCACGTGAACAGACCAACGCACTGGAAGAACTGTTGAATGATGCAGTACGCCAACAAATGCTGGCTGATGTACCGCTGGGTGCTTTCCTGTCAGGTGGGATTGGCGCGTCACTAGTGGTCGCACTCATGCAAGCCCAATCCATCCGCCCCATCAAAACCTTCACCATCGGCTACGAAACAGCCAGCGTCAATGAAGCGCACCATGCCCGCGAAGTGGCACGGCATTTGGGCACTGAACATACTGAATTCATCGCCAGCCGCGTCGATGTGTTGGACATTATTCCCCAGCTTCCGAGCTTATTCGATGAACCGTTTTCAGACATCGCGCAAATTCCGGCCCTGCTGGTGGCGCAACTGGCTAGAACAAAAGTCAGCGTCAGCCTTTCGGGGAATGGCGCTGATGAATTGTTTGGTGGCTATAACCGCTATGTTTACGCTCAGCAACGCTGAAGCGATGTTGCAGTATTTACTCAGCTTCCTACGCAGCGGCATATCCTCACCTGAAGACATTTACCGCAGCCTCATCTCACACTGGAAGCAACCGGAGGAAGTGTTATTAGGCATCCACTCAACACCTGACGCCCTTCCCGCTGGCATCCCCGCTGGCTTAAGTTTCCCAGAACGCATGATGTACATGGATACGATGGGCTATTTGCCCGGTAATATTTTAACCAAATCTGACCGCACCGCGATGGGGGTCGGCCTCGAAACCCGTGCACCGTTCCTTGACCATCGGGTAGTCGAATTTGCTTGGCAACTGCCCTTGCACATGAAAATCCGCAATGGGCAAGGCAAATGGCTGCTTCGCCAAGTGTTGGATCGCCATGTCCCCCGCTATCTGATCGAACGCCCCAACCAAGGCTTTGGTGTACCACTGGCTAACTGGTTACGCACCAGCCTGCGTGATTGGGCGGAATACTTGCTGGATCCCTCACGGTTACGCCACGAAGGCTTTTTTGACCCCGAACCCATCCGCGAAAAATGGCAGCAACACCTCGCCGCAACCCATAACTGGCAAAACGAGCTGTGGGATGTACTGATGTTTCAAGCATGGCATGAACAACAAACGCCGCTAGTCCGGGCAATGGCAGCCTAATCGCCCCTTGATCGCGCCTATTCGATGAAAAAGCCTTCATCAAACATCTCGATAAAACGCTTAGCCTGCGGGGTAAAAAACTTGCCCCGCCGCACAATCAGCCCATAACTGCGGGATGGGAAATAATCATTGAGCGGAATGGCGACAATCTTTTCATGACCTGTCAGGCAAACCTCGGTGACAATGGAAACACCCAAGCCCATTTCCACGTAACTTTTGACGATTTCCCAACCACCTGCCTCCATCGCCACGGAATACGGCACTTCATGCTGGCGAAATACCGTATCGACCATGCGCCACGTACTCATATTGCGGGGTGGCAGGATCAAGCCATGCGGCCCAATATCTTCCAGCGTGATTTTGCGCTTCAGATTAGCCAAGGGATGGCCTTCGGGGGTGATCAGGATGGAGCCAAACGACGCAAACGGCTTGTAAACAATCGTATCAGGAATCTGCAACAACGGGCCTACCGCCAAATCCACCTGATCTTCCAGCAACCGTTTCATGCCACTCTGCCCTTCGACATTATGCAGATTGATACGGATGCCGGGGTAAGCCGCACAAAAACGCTCCAAGTATTTGGGCAATACATACAAAGCAGTTGACTGGCCTACGGCAATATTCAGCTCCCCCTGTTCCATTTTACCCAGACTGGCAGCAAAGGTTTCCTTAAGGGAATCAATCCCTGCGGCAATAGGCTGCACAAGCTGATACAGCACTTTACCTTCCGGCGTCAACCTGACACTAGGGCCGCGCCGCTCCAGCAACTGCTCCCCCATTTCCCGCTCAAGCGCCTGAATTTGCAAGGAAACTGTCGGCTGGCTTATATGCAACTGTTCAGCCGCATGGGTAATATTTTCCTTTTGTGCCACCACACAAAAAGTCCGCAGCAGCTTGTAGCGCGTCTGCTTGTAATAGTGCATTGCCAAGGTCGTTTATCCTCCTTCATTATGTGATTATTGTGCAACACAATAGTAATAATTGAAACAATTGATTTTTTACTATCAACAATTTTAGGTATCTTACGCAGCAGTTAAACATTCACTACCGAATGTTTTTCTCATGCTAACTGTGGTGCTTGCGGCGTTCATTAGGAACGCCGCTCTTTTTCCCTTCCTCCCCTTGTGAAACAATGTCCCAAACTAAACAAATAAGCTTGAAAACAGTCCAATTTTGACTCAGGAGTATTTCGTGATGGCAGATTACATTCTTTGGTTCGACCAATTGGGGATGCACGATGTTAACATCGTCGGCGGCAAAAACGCCTCCCTTGGGGAAATGATCAGTAACTTGGCAAATGTGGGCGTTAGTGTCCCCAACGGTTTTGCCACCACCACACACGCTTACCAAGATTTTATCCGCGCTGACGGTCTGGCTGACCGCATCAACGCGCTGCTCAACTCGCTCGACGTAGACGACATCCACGCCCTCACCAGTGCAGGCAAAACCATCCGTGGTTGGGTCATGGATACGCCATTGCCCGAAAAATTGCTGGAAACCGTGCGTGAAGCCTACCTCACCTTGGCAGAAGGTTCAGGTGATACCGCCTCTTTCGCGGTGCGTTCTTCCGCCACTGCTGAAGACTTGCCGGATGCTTCTTTCGCAGGTCAGCAAGAAACCTTCCTCAACGTGCGTGGCCTGGATAATGTTATCGCCGCCATCAAGGAAGTGTTCGCCTCCCTGTACAACGACCGTGCGATTGCCTACCGCGTCCACCAGCATTTCGAGCATGACAAAGTGTTCCTGTCTGCTGGCGTACAGAAAATGGTACGCAGCGACATCGGCGCAAGCGGCGTATTGTTCACCCTCGACACCGAATCCGGCTTCCGCGATGCAGTCTTCGTGACTGGCGCGTATGGCTTAGGCGAAACCGTGGTACAAGGCGCGGTCAACCCCGACGAATTCTACGTCTACAAACCCAATATCGAAGCCGGTCGCCCTGCGATCCTGTCACGCCGTTTGGGTACAAAAGCCATTGAAATGGTCTACGCCGCCACCGCAGGCGACGCACACAATAAAGCCACCTTGACCCGTGAAGTCGATGCGGAACGCCGTGAACGTTTCTGCCTGAGCGAAGAACAGGTCGAATCCCTCGCCCGCCAAGCCATGATCATCGAAAAGCACTACCAGCGCCCGATGGACATCGAATGGGCACTGGATGGCGGCGATGGCAAGCTCTACATCGTGCAAGCCCGCCCTGAAACCGTCGAAAGCCGCGCTTCCGCCACCATTATCGAACGCTACCAGCTCAAGGAAAAAGGCACTGTCGTTGCCGAAGGCCGCGCTATCGGTCAAAAAATCGGTCAAGGCCCTGCCCGCATCATCATGAGCATCAGCCAGATGAACGAGGTGAAAGAAGGCGACGTACTCGTTACCGACATGACCGACCCCGACTGGGAACCGATCATGAAACGCGCTTCCGCCATCGTCACCAATCGCGGCGGACGTACCTGCCACGCGGCGATCATTGCGCGTGAAATGGGCATCCCCGCCGTCGTCGGCTGTGGCGATGCCACCCAACGCATCAATGCTGGCGACGAAATCACCGTTTCTTGTGCAGAAGGCGACACCGGTTTCATCTACAGCGGCTTGCTGCCGTTTGAAGTGCGCACTGCTGACACTGGCAACCTGCCTGATTTGTCGGTGAAAATCATGATGAACGTGGGCAACCCGTCCCGCGCCTTCGCCTTCTCGCGCCTGCCGAATGCGGGTGTGGGTCTGGCACGCTTGGAATTCATCATCAACAACACCATCGGCATTCACCCGAAAGCCTTGCTGGAATTCGATAACCTGCCTGCGGATCTGAAAGCCAAAATCGGCGCGAAGATTGCCGGTTACGCCAGCCCGGTCGATTTCTACGTGGAAAAACTGGTCGAAGGCATTGCCACCCTCGCTGCGGCTTACGCGCCCAACAAGGTCATCGTGCGCATGTCCGACTTCAAGTCGAACGAATACGCCAACCTGATGGCAGGCGACCGTTACGAGCCGCACGAAGAAAACCCGATGATCGGCTACCGTGGCGTTTCGCGCTACTTGTCTGCCAATTTCCGCGACTGCTTCGAGCTGGAATGCCGTGCGTTGCGCAAAGTCCGCAATGAAATGGGCTTGACCAACGTCGAAATCATGATCCCGTTCTGCCGTACCTTGGAAGAAGCGCAGCAAGTCACCGAATTGCTGGCAACCCAAGGTATCAAGCGCGGTGAAAACGGTTTGCGCCTGATCATGATGTGCGAAATTCCTTCCAACGCAGTACTGGCGGAAGAGTTCCTCGAATACTTCGACGGCTTCTCCATCGGCTCCAACGACATGACGCAGTTGACGCTGGGTCTTGACCGCGATTCCGGCTTGATTGCGCACCTGTTTGATGAACGCAACCCAGCGGTGAAAAAGCTGCTGAAAATGGCGATTGATGCCTGCCACAAGCAAGGTAAATACATCGGCATTTGCGGGCAAGGGCCATCGGATTACCCCGATTTCGCGGTGTGGTTGCATGAGCAAGGCATCAGCAGCTTGTCGTTGAACCCGGATACGGTGGTGGATACTTGGTTGCACCTTGCCAGCCTTGATGAATCCAAGGCATGAGCAGCGGCAATTGCAAGAATCGGCGGACAGTCTTCTACCTGTCCGACCGTACTGGCATTACCGTCGAAACACTGGGTCACAGCTTGCTGACCCAGTTCGACGGAATTAAATGGCGCAAAATCGGCATCCCGTTTCTGGATTCCGAGGAAAAAGCCAGAGCCGCCGCCGAGCAGATCAACCTGACCGGCGAGCAGGACGGTTGCCGCCCCTTGGTGTTTAGCACCTTGATCAATCCCGCCGTGCGTGCGCAGATTGAGCAAGCCGATTGCGCCATCTATGACTTTTTCGAGAGTTTCATTGACTCGATGGAAAAGGAATTGGGGCAACAATCGTCCCACGCGGTCGGGCGTTCGCACGGGGTCAATAACAATGCCTCGTACACCAAGCGGATTGCTGCGGTTAACTTTGCCCAAACCAATGATGACGGCATCAGTGCGAAAAGTTTTGCGGAAGCCGACATTATTCTGGTCGGGGTATCGCGCTCCGGTAAAACGCCGACGTGTTTGTATCTGGCCTTGCAATACGGTATCTACGCTGCCAATTACCCGCTGACCGAAGAGGATATGGATTCATCCATCCCTGCCCTCGATCATCAAACCCTTCAAAGACAAACTGTTTGGTTTAACGATTACGGCGGAACAGCTTCACAAGATTCGCCAAGAACGCAAACCGAATAGCCGCTATTCCTCACTGAGCCAATGCCAGCAGGAACTCCAGTGGCAGGAAAGTTTGTATCGGCGCGAAAGGATTCCCTTCATCGACACCACCGCAACCTCGATTGAGGAAATGGCGACCACCATTCTCAATCGCAGCGGCTTGAAACGGCAGTTGTACGGGGAATAAGTCAAGTGCGACAATACGCACTTTTTCCCAGCCCCCGGAAATGCCATGACAGCCCAGATCATTGATGGCAAAAAAAGTTGCCGCCGAAGTCCGCCTCGAAGTCAAACAAGGTGTCGATGCCCGCCTGCAACACGGCAAACGCCGCCCCGGTTTGGCGGTCATCCTGATCGGTTCAGACCCCGCGTCGCAAGTCTACGTCAGCCACAAACGCAAAGCCTGCGAAGAAGTCGGCATCCTGTCGCGCTCTTACGACTTGCCCCCGCAAACCACCCAGCACGAGCTGATCGAACTGGTCGACGAACTCAACCACGACCCGCTGATTGACGGCATTCTGGTACAGCTTCCCCTGCCTGCGCATCTGGATTCTTCGCTGATCATCGAGCAAATCAACCCCAGCAAAGACGTGGACGGCTTCCACCCCACCAATGTCGGCAGATTGACCTTACGTATTCCCAGCCTGCGCCCTTGCACCCCGTATGGCGTAATGCGCTTGCTGGATAGCACCGGTGAAGTTTACAAAGGCCGTCATGCCGTGATCGTCGGCGCATCCAATATCGTCGGTCGCCCAATGGCACTGGAATTACTGCTGGCGGGTGCTACCGTCACCGTCACCCACCGCTTCAGCGGCAGCATGACCCCCGAATTGGTACGCCAAGCCGACATCGTGGTGGCAGCAGCAGGCAAACCGGGGCTAGTCAAAGGTGATTGGATCAAACCGGGCGCAACCGTGATTGATGTCGGCATCAACCGGCTGGAAAACGGCAAACTGGCAGGCGATGTGGAATTTGCAGCAGCGGCAGAACGTGCGGCATGGATTACGCCTGTGCCGGGTGGCGTGGGGCCGATGACGGTTGCCATGCTGATGAAAAACACGCTGGAAGCTTGCGAAAAGCATTCGTTTTGATGGAAAGGGGCGTATGCAATACGCCCCTACGGAAAATTACTTACCGCTCTTCTCCAGCAGCAGTTTGACGGTTTCGGCATCCAACGCGCCGGATTCCTGCAAACGGCGGATCACGGGCGCTGGCAAGCAAACCACTTCCGATGCACGGAAATCCACCCCACCGGAAACACCGCCGCAGCGTTGCCGTTTAGCATCACCTGCTTTGGTTGTGGCTTCGTCATAGGCCAGCTTGGCATTGTCTACCCAGCCATTTTGGCCTGCCCAACGCACCCGCTCCATGGCAAACGCACCGGCCTCTGCCCGCTGCCCCAGCTTGACGATATTCGTGCCACTGTGGGGAATTTCCACCGCAATGGCATTATCACCATGATCGACATACATCATCAGGCTTTGACCTGCATCCAACCCCTGCACTTCATACACCGGGATGGACTTGAACAGCCCACCCTTAGCAGCTTCAGGATAGCCACAGCACAGCTTGTCTGCTGTTTTAGGGTCAGCCAAGCACTGGCGGCGGGCAGCAAGCAGCTCCGTGGCATCCGGGTCTTCCGTCAAGGAATCCGACAATACCCAGCCGGTTTGCTCATCCCAACTGACTTTTTCCCACACCTTGTCGCCTTCAGTCATCTGCGCATTACGGCGCACGATCCAAGTCGCATTGTGAGGAATGTTGACGACCACCTCTTTACCCGGTTCTTTGTACATTTTCAGCACACTGCCCGCATCCAAGCCCTGTACACGGTAAACCAGTGATGAATCGGCAGGCATCGACAATGCTGCCATCCCGAACAAGGGTACTGCCAGCAACATAATTCCAGCCAACAGTGGCAGGGCGGTTTGTTTCAAGACACGTTGTTTCATGATTAACCTCCGACAATCGCCGTCTGACTACGGGGATGCCATCGACTCGCAATTGAAATAAATGATTCTGCAAAAACAATATTTTTTGGTTGTGCGATTATGATCTTACAGTTGCAGAAAAGTCACAACTGTTGCTGACGAAATCACGATTTATTCTGCTTATAGGTCAATAGCATGGCATCGCCATAACTAAAGAAGCGATATTTCCGACGAACGGCATATTGGTACGATTTCATGATGTTTTTATAACCAGCGAAGGCCGACACCAGCATCAACAAGGTCGATTCAGGCAAGTGAAAATTGGTGATCATGACATCCACCACGCGGAACTGATAACCTGGGGTGATGAACAAACGGGTATCCCCCTGAAACGGTTGCAGCTCACCACTGTGCGCGGCGCTTTCCAAACTGCGCACCGAGGTTGTGCCAACTGCCACCACCCGCCCGCCCCGCGCACGGCAGGCTGCTACAGCATCACACACCTGTTGGGAAACCTCCACGTATTCCGCGTGCATAATGTGTTGGGACAAATCCTGCACCCGCACTGGCTGGAAAGTCCCCGCCCCCACATGCAAGGTCACCGCAACCGTTGCCACACCCTTTTCGCTGCAACGCCGCCAGCAACGCATGCATCGAAATGCAAGCCTGCGGTCGGTGCTGCCACCGCGCCCGGTTGCTGCGCAAACACCGTCTGGTAACGTTCGCGGTCAGCGGGCGTATCTTCACGCTCAATATACGGTGGCAGCGGAATATGCCCATACTGTTCCAGCAATGCCAACACCGATTCAGAATGCGGGAAATGCACCTCGAACAAATCGCCCTGTCGCCCGGTCACTTCCGCATCAATGGCATTTTCCAGCCGCAGGCGCGTTCCCGGCTTCGGCGACTTGCTGGCACGGATGTGGGCAAGTGCGGAATGTTCGCCGGTAATGCGCTCCACCAGCACCTCGACCTTGCCACCTGATGGCTTTTTGCCCGTGCAAACGCGCCGGAATCACGCGGGTATTGTTGAATACCAGCAAATCCCCCGGCTGGATCAGATCCAGCACATCGGTAAATTGACCGTCGCGGCACTCACCGTTGCTCGTCCAGAATCAGCAAGCGGCTGGCTGTCCGTTCCGCTAGCGGCTCGGAGGCAATCAGTTCAGGGGGAAGGTCGTAATGGAAGTCACTCAGTTTCATGGGCACAGAAGTGCATAGCAGTTTGAAAAATTTCTTTCGACAAATCCGAAAAGTTAGGTATAATTCGCAACCTTCACATCTTAGCCGGGATGGCGGAATTGGTAGACGCAGCGGATTCAAAATCCGCCGATGGTAACATTGTGCGAGTTCGAGTCTCGCTCTCGGCACCACTTGTGAACTAGACGCAAGTCAGAGCATCTAAACCCGCCAGTAGCGGGTTTTTTTGTGCCTGCTGTTTCTGGCACATCAGACAAAGGGCTTGATACATATGCCACACCACGCCAAAGACTTACTCGCACTGGCAAAAGCCGTCATCGACACCGAAATTGCCGCCCTCGCTGCCCTACCCTCACGGCTGGACGATGATTTCCTGCACGCCTGCGAAGCCATCCTCGCCTGCAAAGGGCGCGTCATCGTTACCGGCATGGGCAAATCCGGGCACATCGGCAACAAAATCGCCGCGACACTCGCCAGCACCGGCACACCCGCGTTCTTCCTGCACCCCGGCGAAGCCAGCCACGGCGACCTCGGCATGATCGTCAACGGCGATGTGATCATTGCCCTGTCCAACTCCGGCACCAGTGAAGAAATCCTCGCCATCCTGCCCGCCATCCGGCGGCTGGATGTGTGTATCATCGCCATGACCGGCAACCCGCATTCGCCAATGGCAGAAGCCGCCGATTTCCACATCAATATCGGTGTCGACAAAGAAGCCTGCCCGTTAGGGCTTGCCCCCACCTCCAGCACCACCGCCACGCTTAGTCATGGGCGATGCGCTTGCCGTTGCCTTGCTGGAAGCACGCGGTTTTACCGCCGAAGATTTCGCCCGTTCCCACCCCGGCGGACGTTTGGGCAAACGCCTGCTGGTGCATGTGCGCGACATCATGCATACCGGCACAGACATCCCCCAAGTCAGCCCTGACGCAGCCTTGCAACAAGCCATTCTGGAAATGACCCGCAAAAAACTCGGCATGACCGCCATCACCGACGCCAGCGGCAAACTGCTCGGTATTTTCACCGACGGCGACTTACGCCGCTCTTTCGAGAAAGGGCAAGGCTTGCACGAACAAGCCATTGCCGCCCTGATGACCGCGCACTTCCGCAGCATCGACAGCCAACAAACTCGCCGTCGAAGCCCTCAACCTGATGCAAGAACACGCCATCACCGTGCTGCCAGTCGTGCAGGACGGGCGCGTTATCGGTATCATCCACATGCATGACCTTTTACGCGCAGGAATCGCCTGATGTATGACACTTTGACAGCCTCCCCGACAACGTGCTGGAACGCGCCCGCAACACCCGTCTGGTCATTTTCGACATTGACGGCGTACTGACCGATGGCAGCCTGTTCTTCGACAACCAAGGGCAGGAATACAAAGCCTTCAACTCCAAAGACGGGCACGGCATCCGCATGTTGATGGAAGGCGGTGTGGAAATGGCGCTGATCACCGGACGGCAATCCGAACTGGTGATGCACCGCGCCGACAACCTGAAAATTCCCCGTGACCGCATCTGGCAAGGCTACCGCGACAAACGCCCCGCCTTCGACGATCTGCTCACCAGAACCGGGCTAAAACCAGAAAACATCGCCTACGTTGGTGATGATGTGGTGGATTTGCCCGTCATGGCACAAGTCGGCTTCGCCATTGCCGTCGGTGATGCCCATTACTACGTCAAACAACACGCCCACTGGGTCACGCAAACCCACGGCGGACGCGGCGCGGCGCGTGAAGTCTGTGAAATGCTGCTGCACGCCCACGGCAAGCTGCAAGCCAAGCTGGAAAGCTATCTGACATGAAACACGCCATTACGCTGATCGTCATCCTGCTCCTCATCCTGCTGATCACCCAGGCTAGAGGATTATTTGGGCAAAACCGACATCAGCCAATTGGCGATGGAAAAAGACCAGATCGACTATTACCTCTCCGACTTTTCCATCATGGCAGTCGCGGCAGATGGCAAGGTCAGCTACGAACTCTCCGGTCGCCACTTGTCGCATTGGCAAGGCAAAAAACAAAGCGAAATCATTGCCCCGGAAATCAAGAGCTAGCAATGGGTTCAATCTGCATACAGACCACCTGCTGTACGATCAGGCAACGCAAGGAAATTTCAACCGATGCTGAAGTGTTCATCACTTCCCCATCTGGCACGATGCAATCCACCGGCTTGACCGCTAAACTTGACCAAGACCTACTGAGATTTGATTCCAATGTCCGTTCAACTTACCAAGTTAAATAAATGGTAAATAATGGCTGTTGTGCCTGCTGCTGGCGGGCATGGCCTCCACTGCCTACGCCATCAAATCCGACGTGGAATCCCCGGTGCAGATTGAAGCTGACTCGGCGGTGTTCGACAAAATAGCAGGTACAGCCAGCTACGATGGCAACGTCAGCATCCGCCAAGGCACGCTGGAAATCCTCGCCGCCCACATCGAAATCAACGCCCCCAACAATGAAATCCACAGCATTGTCGCCACTGGCTCACCCGTCAGCCTCAAGCAAAAAATGGATAACGGCAAACTAGCCAGCGGCAAAGCCCGCGACAATGCAGTATCTGGTCAAGGAAAAACGCCTGATCCTCGATGGCAACGCCGAACTCCTGCAAGATCAGGACAGGTTCACCAGCAACCACATCGAATACCTCACCGCCACAGGTCAGCTCAAAGCCGGTGGCGCGGGTGGCAAAGGCAAATCAGGCCGGGTTTCCGCCGTGTTCTACCCCACCAATAAAGCCGCCGAATGAATACCCTCGCTGCCCGTAACCTGCAAAAAAGCTACAAAAAACGCCAAATCCTCAAAGGCGTGGATTTGCACGTCAACAGTGCCGAAGTCGTTGGCCTGCTCGGCCCGAATGGCGCGGGCAAAACCACCTGTTTCTACATGATTGTCGGGCTTGGTCGGGGCAGATGCAGGGCAAGTGCTGCTTAACGGCAAAGACATTACCGCCGCCGCCATGCACGAACGCGCCCGTGAAGGCATCGGTTACCTCGCCCAAGAAGCCAGCATTTTCCGCACCCTGACGGTCGCGCAAAACATCATGGCAGTGCTGGAAATGCGCCAAGACCTGAACCGCGCCCAACGTCAGGACAAAGCTGACAGCCTGCTGGAAGAATTTCAGCTTACCCACCTGCGCGACAGCCAAGGCATCAGCCTCTCTGGCGGGGAACGCCGCCGCGCCGAAATCGCCCGCGCCCTTGCCAGCGAACCTAGCTTCATCCTGCTGGACGAACCATTCGCCGGGGTTGACCCCATTTCGGTGCTGGAAATCCAGAAAATCATCCGCCATCTGGTGACCCGCAATATCGGCGTCCTCATTACTGACCACAATGTGCGCGAAACCCTCGGCATCTGCCACCGCGCCTACATCCTCAGCGAAGGCAAAATTCTGGTCGAAGGCACACCCGCCGCCATCTTGCAGGACGAACAAGCACGCCGGGTTTATCTGGGTGAAAATTTCACCCTGTGAGTGCTGCCCACCATCCATTCCGGCTATCGCCACATCTTTGCACCAGCAACCGATTAGCGTAGTATGAAAGCCATGAAACACAGCATTCGTCGGCTATATAGGTAAAAGGAATAACAAGAACAATGCTCAAACAGGGATTCGATCTCAGGCTTGGTCAGACACTCTCCATGACCCCACAACTTCAGCAAGCCATCCGCTTGTTGCAATTGTCATCGCTTGAGCTACAGACCGAAATACAGCAAGCACTGGAAGAAAATCCGCTGCTGCAACTTGCCGATGACAGCGAAGACTCACAACCTGCCAGCGAAGACTCACGCCCCGAACCCGCCAGCGAACAGAAAGCAGACAGTGCCGATAGCAATGAAGAAGCGCCCGACAACACCAGCGACAATACCCAACTCGACAAACATTCCCGACGAGCTGAATATGGATGCCGAGTGGGAAGACGTTTACGACACCCGCAGCAACAGTGACGGCGGTGGCGATGCTTCCGGTTTTCTGGAAAATCAAGGGGGTAGTGCCGATGCTGGTTTACAGGAACACCTGCTGTGGCAAATCCGCATGAGCAACCTCACCAGCATCGACAAACAAATTGCCGAAACCCTGATAGGCTCGCTGGACGAGGCCGGTTACCTGTGTGACCCACTGGAAGAAATTTTCGAGACCCTCAGTGACGAACTGCCGATTGAACTGGAGGATGTTGAAGTCGTCCTCAAATTTATCCAGCAACTCGACCCGATTGGGGTAGGCGCACGCGATTTGCGCGAATGCTTGCTGATCCAACTTGCCCACCTGCCTGAGAACCGCATCCTATTCAAAGCCCGCCAACTGGTGGAAAAAAATC
This sequence comes from uncultured Gammaproteobacteria bacterium, assembly GCA_963818325.1. Lineage (GTDB taxonomy): Bacteria > Pseudomonadota > Gammaproteobacteria > Thiotrichales > Thiotrichaceae > Thiothrix. Next base: position 140,336 of record CAWFRV010000009.1, read on the forward strand.
TGGACTTGATGGAGCGGCGGGACTATAAAGAAATAGGCAAGCGGCTAAAAATAGAACAAAGTGAGCTGGAAGAAATTATCTTGCTGTTGCGTAGCCTGCAACCCAGACCGGGCAGCGCGTATTCTGCTACCACCGCCGACTATATCGTACCTGATGTATTTGTCCGCAAGATCAAAGGGGAATGGATGGTTTCACTGAATGCGCAAGTCACACCTAACCTGCAAGTCAACCAGTACTATGCGGAGATGTTGGGGCAGGTGAAAAATGACAGCGACGCCAGTTATTTCAAATCCAACCTGCAACAAGCGCGGTGGCTGATCCGCAGCGTGGAAAGCCGCAACTCGACCTTGCTGGGTGTTGCTAAAGCAATAGTTGAACGTCAAAGCGCTTTCATGCAATATGGTGAACAGGCTATGAAGCCACTGATTCTCCGGGACATAGCAGAAGAGTTAGAGATGCACGAATCGACCATTTCACGTGTCACCACCAACAAATACATGTATACCCCTCGCGGTATCTTTGAATTCAAATATTTCTTCTCCAGTCAGGTTGATACCGATACCGGCTCAAGCTGTTCATCAACCGCCATCCGGGCGATGCTCAAACGACTGATTAACGAGGAAAATCAACACTCACCCCTGAGTGACAACCAATTGACTAGCCTGCTTAACCAGCAGGGTATCAACGTGGCACGGCGTACCGTTGCCAAGTACCGTGAAGCAATGGCTATTCCCTCTTCCCATGAGCGGAAAGCATTGGTTCCGAGCTGAACTGCGTTGCGTGAAAACACAACGTAGTTTCTTTCATGACCTGAACAAGGAGCTTGCATTATGCAATTAGAAATCACTGGTCATCATCTCGAAGTGACAGAATCCATGAGCAACTATGTCCGTGAAAAGGCTGAGCGCCTGACACGTCACTTCGACAAGGTAGCAAAAATCCATTTCATTTTAGAAGTGCAAAAACAAGTCCACAAAGCCGAAGCAAGCCTGCACGTCAGCGGCAACCACTTGTTTGCCGATGCTTCAGCAGGTGATATGTATGCAGCCATTGATGCTTTGACCGACAAGCTCGACAGACAAATTGTCAAGCACAAGGAGAAAGTGAAAGACCACCATCGTCAGGAAGCCGCCCAAATCGTCGAAGCGGCTGAAGCAACGGACTGATACCTATGGACATGACTACCCTGCTTTCTCCCGAACGGATTGCCTGCTTGCTGGAAGTTTCCAGCAAGAAACGCGCCTTTGAACAACTGGCGGCTATGCTTGCCGCAGGTCAAAGCACTTTGGACGCGGAAGCCATTTTCCACGCCCTGACCAATCGGGAAAAGCTGGGTAGTACTGCCATCGGCAATGGCGTTGCCATTCCCCATGCAGGCATGTCCGTCTATCAACCTCGCGGGGCTTTGTTGTTACTGGAAGACGGCATCAAAATGGATGCGCCGGATAAGAAACCGGTGCAACTGTTCATGGCGATTCTGGTTCCAGCCAACCAAGCCCCGGATTATTCCGAGCTGATTACCCAACTCACCAGCACCCTGATGCAAAAATCCTTGATTGAACAAATCTGCCGTTACCGTGACAAGCAGATTATGTTGGATCACTTCATTTCACTCTTCAACCCACCCAGCCACCCGTTTGAGGGTGCATTAGCAGCCTGACCCCATGCAGCATCTAGTCATCATCAGCGGCATGTCCGGTGCAGGCAAGAGCTATGCGCTGCACACCCTCGAAGACAACGGTTATTACTGTATCGACAACCTGCCCTCGCAATTGCTGGAAGCCTTGTTGGGTACGCCGCAGATTGCCAAACAGCCGTATCTTGCGGTCGGCATCGACATCCGGGGCGGGCGTGACAGCCTGCTGGATACCCCTGACATTATCAAGCGCGTGCGTCAGCGTGTCCCCAGCACCCAAGTCATCTACTTGTACGCCGAGCAGGAAGTATTGCGCAAGCGTTACAATGAAACCCGCCGCCGCCACCCGCTGACCAGCGAAGCTCAGGAATTGGACAAAGCGATTGCGCTGGAAGCCACCCTGTTGCAACCACTGGCGACCGATGCCGACCTGCGGCTGGATACCTCGCATATCGGCGTGTATGAATTGGGGCGGATGCTGAAAGCGCGGATTTGCCAGACCGAACAGCAGCATTTGTCGCTGATGATCCAGTCGTTCGGCTTCAAGCATAATCAGCCGACGGATTCCGATTTCCTGTTTGACGTGCGTTGCTTGCCTAACCCCTACTGGGAACCTGACCTGCGCACCCTGACCGGTCGTGATGCGGGCATTGTCGAATGGCTGGAAAAGCACGACGAGGTGCAACGCATGTACGCCGACATACGCGACTTCCTCAGCAACTGGCTGCCTACCCTCGACAGCAATTGCCAGCGTGCCTACCTGACGGTTTCCATCGGCTGTACCGGCGGGCGTCACCGCTCGGTCTATATTGCGGAACGGCTTTACAAGCATTTCCGCCAAACCATGGGTGAAAACGTCATCTTGCGTCACCGCGAACTCAACTACGTGCGTTAGTGATACCAACCGGAGACAGGCAATGTTACGATTTTTCGGCTTTGCGGATGGCAAATTAGTCGAACACAAACTTGACAATAATCTGCTGGACTACGCCATTTCCCACCCCGGCTGGATTGACGCCCAAGATACCTCGGATGAAGAGCGTGACCGGCTGGAAATCCTGCTGCACACCGAATTGCCGGAATCAGACGATGTGGAGGAAATCGAATCTTCCGCCCGTTATTTCACCGACAGCAGCGGCATCCATGTGCATTCCCTGTTCGTGACCCAAAGCGAAGGCCGCATGGAGACCACCACGGTTGCCTTCATTCTCCAGCCGGAACGCCTGATCACGGTGCGGGAACAGGAACTGGCTGATTTCCGCCTGCTGAGGATGCGGGCGCGGCGCGGGCAGGTCGAAGTCCGTACGCCCCGGCATTTGCTGCTGACCATGTTTGAACAGAAAGTGGAAAATCTGGCGGACACTATCGAAGACCTGCACCACGAACTGGAAATCATCAGCCACAAGGTGCTGGAAGAAACCGCTACCGATCTGGAAAGTGCCATCGACGATCTGGCAGCGCTTGGAAGACAGCAACGGCAAAGTGCGCCTGTGCCTGATGGATACCCAACGTTCCATCTCCTTCCTGCAACGTCAGTTACGCGACACGCAGGCAGGGCAGGAAATCATCCCGGAAGTCATCCGCGACATTGATACCCTGATGTCCCACACCACCTTCCTGTTCGACAAGATCAACTTCCTGATGGGAACCACCCAAGGTTTCATCAATATTGAACAGAACAAAATCATCAAGATTTTTTCGATTGCCGCTGTGGTGTTCCTACCGCCAACGCTGGTGGCGAGCCTGTACGGGATGAATTTCCGGGTTATGCCCGAACTGGATTGGGTGTTTGGCTACCCGATGGCGATTGGCCTGATGATTCTGGCGGGGATGGCTCCTTACGTCTATTTCAAACGCAAGGGCTGGCTGTAGGGGCAGTCACGAACTCGCCCCTACCACACACCAATCAGCGTTGCGCTACTTGACCATTGCCTTTCACACTAGCACGCACTGCTTGCGCCAACAGATGCACGGTCATCGCATAGTAATTGCTGTGGTTATAACGGGTAATGACGTAGAAGTTTTTGTACCCAACCCACGGCTCTTTAGGGCCATTCGGCACGGTACTTAACGCCAGCAAATGCACCGGGCCTGCGGAACCATTGCCATATTTAGGCGCAACCCCCATACGGCTCAAGTCAGACATGGAATATTTGACCTTGTAACCATCCGGCACACTGGCATACGTACCTGAACTGACCTGTGCGGGCACTGCCACTTCCCCATTCGGTTGCCAGCCACTCTTGGCGAAGTAATTGGCAATGCTGCCAATCGCATCCACCGGGTTCCACAAATCGCGTACCCCATCACCATTAAAGTCCACCGCATACTCGTGGAAGCTGCTCGGCATGAACTGACCATAGCCCATTGCACCGGCAAATGAACCTTTGGGGGCGAGTGGATCCATGCGTTCACTGCGGCTCATCAGCAGATAGTTTTTCAGTTCACTAAAGAAAAAATCGCTGCGGCGCTGGTTGACGATGGCTGAAGTAGTCAGCGCATCAATCACCTTGTGCTTCCCAAGGATGCGCCCCCAACGGGTTTCTATCCCCATGATCCCCACAATGTATTCCGCCGGAACCCCGTAACGCTGTTGCGGCACGCTGCAAATGTGCCGCGTTTTGCCGCCAGAATTCTGAGCCACGCTGGATATTGGCGGCGGTCACGAAACGGTCACGGTAAGCATACCAACCTTTCGGGCTACCGGGGTCATTACTGGAATTGGCCCACAAGCGTGCCACATCATCACGGTTACTGCACCTGGGAAAACACACCATACAAATAATTGCGGTTAAACCCTTGGGTTTGCACCATATTTTCGATGAAGTTCTGCAAACGTGCATCACCCGCAAAATCCCCACCCAATGCGCCTGCTGAATAATTGCCAACGCCCTTACCACCATAGCTGACAACGTGGGCTTGGTCAGTTTTGCCCTGAACTCGCCCGCCTGCTTCTGTGGTATCACTTGCTGGGAAGTGCTGCCCGCATCCCCTTGTTTTTCAGGGGTGGAACTACACGCCCCCAGACTTAATGCGAATAATGCGACCACATAAGGGGCAAAAGAATGCCTTGGCAAATACATTCAAGCCTCCAACATAGACTGTAAATTATTTTTACGAAAAAATCGGACTAATAGTGTAGCACGCCAATAATGAGCATTAAAAAGGTCTCATGTTGCCGACATCATCCACAGGAACCATATTGCCCGCTTCTTCTGCGAACGGCGGAACCTGATTAGCAATGGCATCACTCACCGTTACCGGGTCAGGCATACTGATCGACGGGAACTGCCAGCCACCCGGCATCCGCCCCATATCGTAAGGCGCATTGATCATCTTATCCCAGACATCATCGGTAAAATTCGTATAGAAATCAGGCCAGATATAACGGGTATCGCCCCACGGCTTGACTTCCTTCTTTTTTGGGGCAGAGGGAACTGCTGGACGCAACGGGTAAGGCTGCGTCATGCGCTGAGCCATATACGGGTTGTAAGCCTGCTGCTGGGCATAGTAAGGGTTATAAGCCTGCTGCTGCTGAGGCGGTAATACGGGTAATAAGCCTGCTGTTGCTGCCCATAGGGATAGTAACCTGACGAATAATTCGGATAAGCCGTGTTACCATAATAATTGTAAGGGTAAGCAGCTTGCGGCTGTTGGCATATAAGCCTGAGTGGGAAACTGCGGCCCCGCCTGCCCTACCCCCGGATATTGCACCTGATTGCCCACCACCGCTTGCGGAGGGAAAGTCAAAGTTGGCTGTGGCGCTGTGGCCGCTGGCTCCTGCGCTTGCAAGTGACTTGCCGCCAAGAGTGCCGCCAACTAGCATAATGCTTTGTTGTATTTTCATGAGATCACTACCTGACAGTATTAGTATTAGAAGAATACCAGACATACCCGATAAAATCGCGGCTACACACGAAAAGAAAGGACTGGACCATGACTGCCAGGCTTGACCCGATCACCGCCAGCCACGCCCTGCATACCGAAATGCAGCAGTGGCGACGTGATATTCACCAACACCCTGAAACGGCTTACGAAGAATTCCGCACCAGCGAACGGGTAGCGGAACGTTTACGCACACTGGGGTTGGAAGTCCACACTGGCATTGGCGAAACCGGCGTGGTCGGCATCTTGCGCGGTAACCATCCGGGGGATAAACATATCGGGCTGCGTGCTGATATGGACGCCCTGCCGCTGACCGAATTAAACACTTTTGCCCATGCTTCCTGCCACCACGGCAAGATGCACGGCTGCGGGCATGACGGGCATACCACCATGCTGCTGGGTGCTGCCACTATTTTGGCGCAAAACCCGGATTTTGCAGGCACGGTTTACTTCATTTTCCAGCCTGCCGAGGAAAGCAATGCCGGGGCAAAACGCATGATTGAAGCGGGCCTGTTCGAGCGTTTCCCGATTGCCGAGGTCTATGGGATGCATAATTGGCCGGGGATTGCGGCGGGGCAGTTTGCGGTACATCCCGGTGCGGTGATGGCGTCTACCGACGGGTTCGATATTGAAATTCACGGCAAGGGCGGTCATGCCGCAATGCCCGATATGTTGACTGACCCGGTGCTGGTCGCAGGCCACATCATTACTGCCACCCAAAGCATCGTTGCCCGTAACCTGAAACCCACCAGCGGCGGCGTCATCAGCATCACCCGCATGGTGGGTGGCAGTGCTTACAATGTCATCCCGGAAACGGTCACCTTGCATGGCACGATCCGCAGCCTTGACTGCACAGGATCGCGAACTGCTCAAGCAACGCCTGCAACAGCTTGGTCGAGCATACCGCGCAAGCCTTTGATGCCAGTGCCAGCGTGCAGTTTCTGGAAGGCTACCCCGCCACCATCAACCATCAAGCCAATGCCGAAACCTGCTATCAAGTCACGACAGAACTGGTGGGGGAAGCTTGTGTGCAATGGAACCCACCGCCGAGCATGGGTGCGGAAGATTTCGCCTACATGCTCCAGCAACGCCCCGGTGCTTACATCTGGATCGGCAATGGCGACGCGACAGAAAGCCGCACCTTGCATAACCCGCACTATGATTTCAACGACAATATCCTGCCGTTAGGGGCAAGCTACTGGGTGCGGTTAGTGCAGCACCTGTGCTGTTAAACAAACCGACAGGAGAACCGGCTATTTGCCGGTTCCGGTGCGCAGGGTTTGGCGGATGGCTTTCATGATGGGGCGGTATTTGCCTGCCTGCCCCGGTACGCATTCATTAAGGGAGCCACCATTGCCTGACGGCAGGCACTCACGCCCCAGTTCCCAAATCATCAAACCACCCAAGTTCTTTTCCTTCATATACTTGACCTTTTCAGACACTGAACGCGGGTCATTGTAGGAAATGAACATATCATCCGCTGATTCCGTCTTATCAATACTGAGGTAAGGCACTTTAGCGGCATTTTCCCACTTGTAATACGCTGGCTGGTAATATTTTTTCATCAACTCAGCAAAGCCTTCCCGTGGTGTAGTGTTGTCATTCCAGTTCTTCGGCCTGTTGGATGAAGTAGCGCAATTGGCACTGTTATCCCACAACTGGCGTGGCAGCAATGCACCATTGCTGGAATTGGCGAACGTCCCCCCTTGCCATATACGGGTCTCCAGACTGACCCCCAAGCCCAGTTTGCTGGCAGGGATACCCGCCGTAGTAAAGGTCTTGACGACATTATCAACCGAGAACATCGGCGTATTTGTGGTTTGATACTTACTCCCGCCGTCGTACAACGCGGAGTCATGCCATGTCTCACATTGCCAAATCGTCGCCATGTCATAAGTCATGACATTGATTTGGTCAATCTTGTCCTGAATCGGGGCGAGCAGTTGCGCCGCGCCATCACTTGGCGTTGCTGCCACCGCCAACAAGGGGCGCTCAAGCATCATTTCGTTGCCATTGCTGAGCTTGACCTTCGTGACCTTTTTCATTTCCGCCTGAAGTTCAATAATAAACGTGTCATACGACTCCCCGGAACGGACAGGCTCTAGGTCAATATCCAGTCCGTCATACCCCTCCTTCAGCACCACAATCAGGCTATCAACCAGCATTTTTCGTTTGGTGGCATTCGACAAGATGGCATGATAACCGGGTGAATGTGCCGTCAGATCCGTATAGTTATCACCGTCAACCCATGAGTTGACGCTAAACAGGATCGGGACTTTGTTGTCGTGGGCAATCCTAATCGCTTCGGTACGTTTGGTTTCGCTCATCTTACCAGCGGAACCGTAATTAAAATTGAGCGAACCGTTGTCATTCAGACCTGCTGCAAAGTGCATGACATGGGTCACGGTCTTCCAGTCGTCAGTATTGAGGATACCGATCTGACCAGTGCCATGCTGCCAGTCACCCGGCAGATAGCCCGCCACCCAAGGTTTGGTAATTCTCTCACCAGCACTGCCTATGCACGGAAAAGATAATGCCACTGCGCTGAACAGCAAGGCCGCAGCCATGCCAGTTGTTTTTATCCCCATAGGGTTTCTCCCAAATTCTGAAGCCCTGAAAGCCTGTATATTAGCTTAATATTTTCTGCCATAGAACAAATAAATAAATATTATCCGCAAAAACAAAACATGCCGATAATTTATGTGCCAAACAGAAAAAATAATGATAAATTTCCTGAACTACTGAGTTCATGGTCACTCTAAGAAAGCACCAGAGCTTGGAAATAACGTGGCAAGAGCCAAAAAACATAAACACATCATTACTAAGGAGCTATACATGAAAACGATTACTTATTCTTTGGGTGCAGTTGCACTGGCTGCCGTACTGACAGCATGTGGCACACCAATGAACAACGCCCAAACAGGGGCAATGGCTGGTGCGGTACTTGGCGGCGTCGCCGGTAACCAATTCGGTCAAGGCGAAGGCAAAACGGCTGCCACTATTGTTGGCACAATGGTTGGTAGCGCCGTTGGGGGTCAGGTTGGCGGTCAACAAGACCGTTACTATCAGCAGCCACAGCCAGCACCGTATTACAACCGGGGCTACTAAGCCTCGTTCTGGCTGGCAACTCGTGTTACAGGTTGCCAGCCATTCCCTGATCAGAAAAGGAGTGTCCCGATGAAAACGTTTATTAACCGTTCTGTTGCAGTGACAGCACTGGCTTCTGCCTTGGCACTTGCCGGATGCGTGGGTACTGCCCCAATGAATAACGCCCAAACAGGCGCAATGGTGGGGGCTGTCCTTGGTGGAGTAACAGGCAACCAGTTCGGCAATGGCGATGGCAAAATCGCCACCACCATCCTCGGCACTATGCTAGGTAGCTACCTCGGAACCCAGTGGGGAGCGCAACTTGATGGGCGTGACCAGCAATATCTGGGACAATCCGTTTACAGCGGGCGACCCACAAGCTGGCAAAATACCGCCACGGGTAACCAATACAATGTGACCCCCGGTCAAATTTACCGTGCCAACGTCAACAACCAAAGCACGATTTGCCGCCCAGTCACTATTGTCGGCAAGGTTGATGGCCGGAACCAAAACATCCAGACCCAAGCCTGCCAAGATAGCCGTGGTCAGTGGCAGCTAAGCCGCTAACCATTTACAATCCATGCTCTACCCTGACCACAAGAGTAAAGCATGGATACAGTTTATGTGCGTGACCTGAAGCTTGATGCCCGCATCGGCATTTACGAGTGGGAAAAACGCATCCTGCAAAAAGTCCGTGTCGATCTGGAAATGGGGTGGGATAACCGTATCCCCGCTGCCAGCGACGCTATCAAAGACACCCTCAATTACAAAACAGCCGCCCAACTGGTCAAGCAGTTAGTGGATGGCGCGCATTACGAACTGGTCGAACGCTTAGCAGAAACCATTGCCGACACCCTGATGCGGGAACTGCATATCCCGTGGATTCAGGTCACGGTGGGCAAACCGGGCGCAGTACGTGGTTCCAGCGAAGTAGGTGTGCGGATTGAGCGGGGGAACCGGCAGTGGCAAGCGTCTACATAAGTCTTGGCAGCAATATCGACCGGGAAGCCAATATTTGCGCCTGTATGCAACAACTGACCCAAGACTTTGGTCAGGTAGTGTTTTCGCGTATTTACACCACCCCCGCTGAGGGTTTTTCTGGCGAGCCGTTCCTCAATCTAGTAGCAGGCTTTACAACCAGCCTGACGCCCACAGCCTTGCAACAATACTTGCGTGATTTGGAAACGGCGCATGGGCGCATCCGTGGCGGGGAAAAATTTAGTGCGCGGACACTGGATGCAGACTTGCTGCTATATGACAACCTGAACCTGAAACCGGCACAGAACCTGCCGCACAGTGATATTTTGGCTTACCCATTCGTGCTGTTCCCACTCGCGGAAATTGCCCCGGAAGTGTTGCACCCCGAATTAGGGCGCACCTTGTCAGACCTTGCCGGTGAATCTCAGCCTTTCCCGCGCCGACCTCAACCCAGTTGCACTGGATTGCTGAAGTCGTGGCTTTCAACTGCTGGATAAATTGATCCAAACGGCGGTCAGGGTTGCCCCCCATACGTGCTTTGAGACGCCCCAGCGACGTATGGGTTTCCAGCATTTCGGTAAAGGTTACGCGAGTCCCACCCGGCACGGCATTCAGGCGGGCTTGGCGCGTGCCTTTGCTGCCACTTTGCTGCATTTCCAGCAGCAATTCCTTCAAGGGGTTCTCCTTGATTTTGCGCAAGACAATCGCATCGCCACCTGCTGATTGTTCGACCCAGCGCAAACCGTCATCATCGTCAACCATCTGCATACTGGTCAGATCGGGACGCCACTGGGTCTGCTGAGGCAGATCGGTTAATGCGTTCCAAACATCATCAGCCGATGCCTTAATCAGCTCAACCCGTGTGACCTGCTGGTAAGGTGACATTAAGAACCCCGCCAGCAGCGGTGCCAACAGCATCAGGATGCCAAGGCTTAAAATAACCCATGTCATAATATTTTCCGCATTTTCCACAAACGCAAAAACCCGGCAGTGCCGGGCTTTGGAAAGAATCGCAAGAAACCAAGCACTTACTTGATCTTTGCTTCCTTAAACATTACATGTTTACGCACAACCGGGTCGTACTTGCTGAACTCTAATTTGTCCGGCGTAGTACGCTTGTTCTTGGTTGTAGTATAAAAGAAACCTGTTCCTGCGGAAGAAACGAGCTTGATCTTGTCACGACCACCTTTCTTAGCCATTTGCTGTTACTCCCTGACTTAAACTGTTACGCCACTGGCACGCATCTCTGCAAGAATGATATCAAGACCTTTCTTGTCGATAATACGCATACCTTTCGCAGAAACACGCAGCCTAACCCAACGACCTTCGCTTTCGACTCCAGAAACGCTTCGCGTGCAGGTTGGGCAGGAAAGCGGCGTTTGGTTCTGTTGTTAGCGTGCGACACATTATTACCTGTGACCGGACGCTTACCTGTTACTTGACATACACGAGACATCGGGATACTCCAAAATTCTGCGATTCTTAAACTCTAAAGGCGCGTGAAGGATACCAGAAGCACCCCTTGCAAGCAACCCGCACAGGGGTTTTTTTATAGCAAAACGGCTTGTTCTGCCTTCGGCAACAAAAGCAGGCAAGTCCGCCAAGCCGGGAATGCGTTGTTGTAGCTGGCGGTGAAATAGCCGCGCCAGTTGCGGCGCGAGGTTATTATCGGGCGTATGCAGAAAAATACGCGGGCGCTTGCCTTCTTCCAACCAGCGGGCAGTTTGCGCTACCCAGCGATCCAGCCATGCGTGGTTGGCTTCCAGCACCGGATGCCCAATGTAGCGCAACACCGGCTGCGCCGCCGTGGCATCCAGTTGCACCGGCAAACGCGGCTTGCGGCTCTGGGCTTCGCGGGTAGCCGCATCCAGTGGTGCGGCGGCGTGTAGCGGGCGGCTTTCAAAAATCACCCTATCCACCCCCAACTTTTCCAGCAAAGCATTATAGGTAGCACGTGAGGCCGTGTGGGTAAAAAAAGCCGGATGCCGCACTTCCACCGCATAATGGTAATCCGGCGGCAGGCTACGCAGGAAAGCTTCCAGCATGGACAAGCCATTGGGGGAAAAGGACGCAGGCAATTGCAACATCAGCCCATCCAGCCGCTGCCCCAGAGGTTGCATACGTTGCAAAAACTCCTGCGTTTCTTTGGCCGCATGGATCAGGTGATGCTGATGGCTAATGGTGCGCGGGAACTTGAAGCTGAAGCGGAAACTGTCGGGCGTGGCAGCCAGCCAGCGCCTGACCATCTCTTCCGAGGGGACTGAATAGAAGGTCGTATTGCCTTCCACCGCATTGAAAACGCTGGCGTATTGCGCAAGGAACTCCGCTGGTTTGGCATCTGCGCTAAACAGCGTACCTTTCCAGTGTGCATTTGCCCATAAAGGGACACCAAGATAATACGGAAGCGGCTTCATCCCTTGACCCTAAGACTTTATTATCAAAATCTTAGCATAAAATATCAATAGCTTACAACAATGGTGCAAGTAACCGCGCAGCACTCTCCGCCAAACGCTTGATTTTACCCAGTTTGCGGCGTTGCTGTGCTCGTGACTTCTTGCGCATTGGCGCACAGGGCGAGGAAATCATGTTCCAGCTTGCCTGCGATTTCTGTGCCATAAAAGAAGATATTGCCCTCGAAATTGAGGCGAAAACTGCGCTGATCCATATTCGCCGACCCCAGCGTGGCAAAATTGCCGTCGATCATCACCGCTTTGGCATGGGGCATGGCGCGGTACATTTCAAACACCCGCACCCCAGCAGCCAGCAGGTCATCAACAAAGGAACACCCCGCATACAACACCAAGAGGTGGTCGGAATGCCCCGGCAGCAGCAAACGCACATCCACCCCCCGCAGGGCAGCAGTCTCCAAAGCCATCATGATCGGGCGGTCGGGGACAAAATACGGGGTTTCGATCCAAATACGCTTGCAAGCCAGATTGATGGCAGCAAATAGCAGCGTATGGATGGATTGCCAACGCTCATCCGCAGGCCCGCTAGCCAAGAAACTGGGCGCAAATATTGCCTGCATCTGCAACGGCGGGGAAATAGGCATCACTGACCAGATTTTCCCGCGTGGCGTGATACCAGTCCTGACAAAAGACTTCCTGCAAGGCGTACACCACTGGGCCTTGAATACGGGCGTGCAAATCTTGCCACGGCTCTCCCCGCCCTGCATAAACATCCCCCACATTCATGCCGCCGGTAAAGGCAACCCTGCCATCCACCACCACTACTTTGCGGTGGTTGCGGTTATTCAGGTTCAGGCGGCGGCTGAGAATATTGACTTTGAGAAAACGCGCCACGTTACCGCCCGCCGCCAGCAACGGGGCGAAAAAACGGGCGGTGGCTTGCCGCGAACCCACATCATCCAGCAACAACCTGACTTCCACCCCCCGCTGTGCCGCACGTACCAAGGCATTCCGCATCCGCTCGCCGGTATAATCCGCCTCCCAGATGTAATAGACCAAGTGGATATGCCGGGTAGCCGCATCGAACGCTTGTTCCATTGCAGCAAAAACCATTTCCCCGTCACGCATAATCTCAGCAGCATTGCCAGATAACGCCCCCACATCATCCAGCTTGGCTGCCAGAATCAGCAAGGAGGGGGCAAGCCCTTCGATTTGCTGCTCACCATTCAACCGGAACTGCATACGTTCCAGCTCAGGGGCAAGCTTTTCCTCCAGCTTGCGGCGCTTACGGCGGCGAAAATACAGCCGGGTCGTGCCAAACAGCCAAAAGCTTAGCAAGCCGACGAACGGCAGCAGCACAATCACCAGCACCCAAGCCAGCGTCGCACCCGATTCACGGCGTTGCAGCACAACGGTTGGCAACAGGATGGCAACAATCAGCACATCCAGCAATAACAACCCCGTATTTAGCCAACTTGTCAGATAAGCAGTCAAATTAATCCCATAAATAATCGCATCATTGCCACTGTAGACTTATTCAAGGATGAAATGTAGTTGATTTTGACAGCCGGTGGAACCCGCTTTAGGGTGGGTCGGGCGTAACCTGATACAGGAGGTGATCATGTACAGGCGACTTTTCTTCCTGTTTCCATCCCGGAAACAAACCCAGCAGGCTGTCCAGCAACTGGAAGACGTGGGCATTGACGAAGCTGACATCCATGCCTTTGCCACCGACAAACACCTGCTCACCGACTTGCCACCTGCCACCGAACGCCAACAGCGTGGACTGGATTTTCTAGTGGAAAAAATCATCTGGAACGCTGATCTGGCGCTGTTTTTCATGGCTCTGGCAGGCGTTGCCATTGCGCTGTTCTACGGTGCTATGGCTTGGGCAGCACTGGGGCTGGCAGTCATGGCGCTAACATTCTCGGCAGGTTACGTATTTGCTACCCGCATCCCCAATGTTCATCTGAATGCGTTCAGGGATGCCCTTAGCCACCACGAAATCCTGCTGAGCGTGGATGTCCCGCCCAGACAGGTAGCAATGGTGGGACAACTGGTGCATCGTCACCACCCAGAAGCCGTTGATGGCGGCGTGGGCTGGTCATTGCACAAATTCGGACTGTGAGCGTAAAGGGAACACCCATCATAGGAGACAAGTAATGAACCAATATGACGTAGCCGTCGTTATGCATATCGACGAAGAACTTTCCGATTCGGAAATCCACCAACTGAAATATGACTTAGCGTTTTCCCCCGGCATCCGCTCTGCCTGTGTCCATGAACGTACCCGCCATTTGATGGTGGTGGATTACGATCCACAGCAGACGTATTCCCGTGACATTCTGGATACCGTCCAAAACCAAGGCTATCATGCCGAATTGATCGGCCTTTAAGCAGTCTGAGGGTTCTCCCCTTACAAATCAGGGGTGACCCTACGTTGGTCGGTTTTCACTTGGCATTATTCACTGGTATGGTACGCTGATCGGTTATATCCGCAGCGCAATAATTAAAAAACACCACCACTAAGACGAGGAGAAGTCTCATGAGTATCGGACATGCAGTACAAAGAGGTACATTAATTTACATTTACGACCAGAACGGTCGGCAAGTAACTTCCGTTTCCGCTCCAGGACGCTGGCCTGACGACGGCCTGAAAGGCTACACCGCAAGTGCCGTCAATGTCCAAAAAGGAACCCTGATTTACAGTTACGATGAAGCAGGCCATATGGTGGGTCGACCGCACCCGGCACGCTCCACGCAGCAAGCTATGCACACATTATCGGCCTGAGACCTGTTTATCGACGGGCTGCCCCACCAATAGTCAGGGGCAACCCTAAACCAGAATATTTCCTCAATAAGAAAGAAACTGTTAGTGTGGACGTACTGCTTAAATGCAGCGTTTCAATAATAAAAATCTATTTAAATCAATAATCTAGGAGGATACATCATGGCTATCGGACACGCCGTTCAGCGCGGGACACTGGTTTATGTTTATGACCAAAATGGCAGGCAAATCACTTCGATTTCTGCCCCCGGACGCTGGGCCGACGACGGATTGAAAGGATTCACAGCAACAGCCATCCACGTACAAAAAGGTGCGCTGATATACGCCTATGATGAAGCAGGCCATCTGGCAAACAGATACCCCATCCAGCATGGCAATGTTGAAAGCATCCCACCGGTCAAACGCCAGCAGGCCAAAACCCATGAACCCATCAGGACAAGACAGGCACGTGAAACCCAGTGTGCTGCGTCAGCCTGAGTTTGCAGAAATGCCTGATGAAACCTGCTGTTTCATTTTTTCGACGATGGCATAAACCCCCACATGCCGTGTGGGGCTGAGGTTTTCCGCCAGTTTGATGCGGTCAAACAGGGCATCAACATCCAGTTCAACGATGTGCTGGGGCGTCTTGCCTGAAAACAGGTTCACCAGCAGCGCAACCACACCCTTGATAATGGCGGTGTCGCAATCACCGTGAAACAGGATCTTGCCGGGCTGTCCGGGGTCAGGCAGCGCCCGCACCCAGACCTTGCTCATGCAGGGCTTCACCCGGTTTTCATCCGTCTTCTCCGCTTCCGGCATCGGAGCCAGTGCTTCGCCCAGTTCAGTCAGGTATTGGTAACGCTGTTCCCAGTCTTCCAAAAACGCGAAATCACTGGCAATGGCGTCAAGTTCAGTCATGACAGTTCCTAAAACAAGTTCAGTTGCAAACGGGCATCCTCGCTCATACGGGATTGATCCCACGGTGGATCCCACACCAGTTCGACCGTGACCTCATTAACTTCGAGCGGGGAACGGGCAGCGGCTTCCACCATACTAGGCAAACTGCCCGCTACTGGGCAGCCGGGGCTGGTGAGGGTCATACGGATATGCACGTTGTTGCCCTCATCCACCTCCAGATAGTAAATCAAGCCGAGGTCATAAACATTGACCGGGATTTCGGGGTCGTATACTTGGCGGAGGGCGCTGATGATGCGTTCTTTCAAGGGCAGTAGGCTCATGGCGATGCTCCTGCCACATTGGCGAAGTGTTTCGCCAGCAATTCCCCGGCGCGAACCTGCAAAGGTTCCCACTGGCAGGTTGCGAGTATTTCAGCGGCAAAGCCTTCACAAATCATCTGGATTGCCTGTGCTGGCGGAATGCCACGGGAACGCAGGTAAAACAGCATTTCCGGGTCAATCTGCCCGACTGTCGTGCCGTGGCTGCACTGTACATCGTCGGCATAGATTTCCAGCCGGGGTTTGGTGTTGATTTCGGCATCACGCGACAGCAATAGGTTGTCATTGGTCAGGCGGGCGTCGGTTTTCTGCGCATCCGCTTTGACCACCACATCGCCATCGAATACTGCCCTGCTGTGACCGTAGAGGATGCCTTTGAAGCGTTCGCGGCTGGTACAACCGGGAACGGCATGGATCACGTCCAGATGCATGTCATGCGACTGTTTGTCACCCGCGAGGTAGAAGCCGTTGAGTTGGCAGTCCGCCCCGGAACCACTGAAACCGACATGGAATTCAGTGCGTGACCATACGCCGCCCAACGCCAGTGTCGTGCCCTGATAGCGGCTACCAGCAGCCTGACGGATGTGCAGGCTGGACAAGTGCCGGGTACGCAGGCTTTCGCTTTGCAGGCGCGGGTGCAGCAATTGCGCCCCGCTTTCGAGGAAAATTTCAGCCACCATATTGTTCAGGCACAAGGTATCGGACAGGTGTTCGTAATGTTCAATCAGGACGGCTTGCGCCCCCTCTTCCAGCACCACCAGCAGGCGTGGCTGGGCAATGAATTCGCTCTCAAAACTGATGCTGACGTGCAATATTTCGATGGGTTTTGCCACCACGGTTCCGGCAGGAATACGCAGGTAAGCGCCTTCACCGATCATCGCCGTATTCAGGGCCGTAAACAGGTGGGGCTGCTCGCCGCTGAGTTCGCCCAGACGGGCAAACACCTCACTGGAACCGCCGTGCAATGCCGTATTCAGGTTGCGGATTTCCAGCGAACCATCCTCAGGCAGGCTGGAAAGTTCTTCCATGAAAAAGCCGTTCAGCAGCACGATGCATGGGCTGTCGGGTTCGGTCAGACGCAGTTGTGCAACATCATCCGCGAACAATAACTCTTCTTCGGGCTCGGCGGGTTTGAAGTCATGTTCCACCACCGGGGGTAAGGGGGTGTAACGCCAGCCTTCTTCACGACGTTCCGGCATGTGCAGTTGCTGTAATTGCCGCGCTGCCTGCTGCTGCCGCAGGAGTAACCAGTCCCGCCCGCTGATAGTAGCGTCTGCCATTTGCCGGTAATGTTGCAGGATGGTATCTGACGGGTTCATGCTGCGGCCTCCAGATGATCCTGAATCCAGCCGTAGCCATGCTTTTCCAGTTCCAGCGCGAGGGATTTGTCGCCAGAGCGGATGATCTTACCGTCATTCAGTACGTGTACGTAATCCGGCTGGATGTAGTCGAGCAGGCGCTGGTAATGGGTAATGACCAGCATGGCGCGTTCCGGGCTACGCAGGTTGTTGACGCCAGTGGCGATGGTTTTCAGTGCGTCGATGTCGAGGCCGGAATCGGTTTCGTCCAAAATGCAGAACGCAGGTTCCAGCAAGGCCATTTGCAGGATTTCATTACGCTTCATTTCGCCGCCGGAAAAACCAGTGTTGACGGCACGTTTGAGCAGGCTGGCGTCGATGTTCAGGTCTTGGAGCTTGCTGCGCACCAGACGCATGAATTCCAGCGAATTGAGTTCCGGCTCGCCGTGTGCCTTGCGGATGGCGTTGAGTGAAGTCTGCATGAAATAAGTGTTGTTGACACCGGGCAGTTCAACCGGGTACTGGAAAGCCATGAAAATGCCCTGCTGGGCGCGTATTTCAGGTGCCAGTGCCAGCAGGTCTTCGCCCTTGTAGGTGATGCTGCCGCTGGTAACGACATATTCTTCGCGACCTGCCAACACTTTCGACAGGGTGCTTTTGCCGGAACCGTTCGGCCCCATCAGGGCGTGGACTTCGCCTGCCTTGATCTCAAGGTTCAGGCCGGTGAGGATTTCCTTGCCGTTGACGGCTACGTGTAAATTTTTGATGGATAACATATTGTTTCTCCTGTTTTACCCCACTGCCCCTTCCAGACTGATCGCCAGCAACTTGCGGGCTTCCACCGCAAATTCCATCGGCAATTCGTTGAAGACTTCCTTGCAGAAACCGTTGACGATCATGGACACGGCATCTTCTTCCGACAGGCCGCGTTGGCGGCAGTAGAACAACTGGTCATCACCGATTTTTGAAGTGGTGGCTTCGTGTTCGACTTTGGCGCTTGGGTTGGCGACTTCGATATAGGGGAAGGTGTGCGCGCCGCACCGGTCGCCGATCAGCAGCGAATCGCATTGGGTGTGGTTGCGCCCGTTTTCCGCGCCCTTATTCATGCGCACCAAACCACGGTAGGTGTTTTGCCCCCGGTCGGCGGAAATGCCTTTGGAGACAATGGTGCTGCGGGTATTTCTGCCAATGTGGAACATCTTAGTGCCGGTATCGGCCTGCTGCGCCCCACGTGTGACCGCGACGGAATAGAACTCACCCGACGGAATCATCGCCTTTGAGGATGCAGCTTGGGTATTTCCACGTAATCGCCGAGCCAGTTTCCACCTGCGTCCACGAAATATGCGAACGGTCACCCGCACACAGGCCGCGTTTGGTGACGAAGTTGTAAATGCCGCCCTTGCCATTGGCGTCGCCGGGATACCAGTTTTGCACGGTGGAATATTTGATCTGCGCATCTTCCAGCGCAATCAGCTCGACCACTGCGGCATGAAGCTGGTTTTCATCGCGTTGCGGCGCGGTGCAGCCTTCCAAATAGCTGACGTAACTGCCCTTGTCGGCGATGATCAGGGTGCGCTCGAATTGCCCGGTATTGCGTTCGTTGATGCGGAAATAGGTGGAAAGCTCCATCGGGCAGCGCACCCCTGGCGGGATGTAGACGAAGGTTCCATCAGTAAACACGGCGGCATTCAACGCGGCGAAATAATTGTCATGCTGCGGCACGACAGTACCGAGGTATTGCTGCACCAGTTCAGGATGTTCACGCATGGCATCGGAAATTGAACAGAAGATCACGCCCGCTTCCGCCAGTTGCTTACGGAAAGTGGTGGCAACCGACACGCTGTCGAATACCGCATCCACCGCCACACCTGCCAGCAGCTTTTGTTCTTCCAGCGGAATGCCGAGTTTTTCGTAGGTACGCAGCAATTCCGGGTCAACTTCATCCAGACTCTGCGGCATCGCCGTGACCGATTTGGGGGCAGAAAAATACGAAATCGCCTGATAGTCGATCTTGGGATAATGCACATGCGCCCAAGTCGGCTCGACCATTGTCAGCCACTGGCGAAAAGCCTGCAAACGCCATTCCAGCATGAATTCAGGTTCATGCTTGCGGGCGGAAATGAAGCGGATGACAGCCTCATCCAACCCCGGTGCGACGGTATCGGATTCAATATCGGTGATGAAACCGGCTTCGTAACCGGCTCTGGTCATCTCTTCAACGTGTCGTTCTGCCGTTTGCATTTCCCTGACCCTCCCAATACCTGAGTGATTCAGTAGGAAATATAGGGCGGATAGGGGGTGGCTGCAAATAGGCTTGTATTTGTTATTGCTTCTCCGGCACTTTCCACAGCAAGAACGCCCCCAGCCCAAACAACAGCAACACCGCCAGCAAACCCAAGTCGTGGCGAACCTGTCAGCACGCCCACCCAGCCGACCAATAACGGCCCCAACACCGCCGCAAACTTACCCAGCATATTGTAAAACCCAAAAAATTCCGCCGCCTGATCCTGTGGAATCAAACTGGCATACAGCGAACGGCTCAATGCCTGCACCCCACCCTGCACCAACCCGACCGATCGCCGCCAGCAAGTAAAATTCCCGCGCCGAATCCATCTGTACTGCCAGCAGCGTAATCAACACATACCCCGCCAACCCGATCAAAATACCGCGTTTTGCCCCCAGCTTATTGCCCAGCCAACCAAACACCAACGCCGCCGGAAACGCAATGAATTGCGTAATCAACAGCGCCGTAATCAGGCTATCATCCGCAAACCCCAGCGCCTTGCCGTAATCCACCGACATCAGGATCACCGTATCCACCCCGTCGATGTAAAACCAGTACGCCAGCAAAAACAGCCACACCACCCGCAACTGGCGAATATGATGGAACGTATCCAGCAACTGCCCCACCGACTGGCGCAACAAGGTCGGCAATGGTGGGCGCACCGCCTGCGCTGGCGCACGTTCCCGCACCCACCACCACAGCGGGATCGAAAACACCGCCCACCACACCGCCGTAATGCCAAACGCCCAACGCACCGCCGCCGTTTTATCCACCAACCCAAACCATTCCGGCTTCAAGGTCAGCAACACACACAAGGCAAACAGCAAACCGCCGCCCAGATACCCCAGCGCATACCCCAGTGCCGACACCCGGTTAAAATCCTTTTCCTCCGCCACATCCACCAGCAGCGAATCGTAGAAAATATTCGCCCCCAGAAACCCCACCACTGCCAGCACGAAAGCAAACATCGCCCACTGCCACTGGCTTTCACCCACCAGCGTCAAGCCCAACGTGGCGCACACGCCCAAGGTCACGAAACCCGCCATCATCGGCTTTTTGATACCGCCCTGATCCGCCACCGTCCCCAAAAACGGCGCAAGCAGCATGATCGACAGGCTCGCCAAGGCATTCGCCGTGCCCAGATGCAGGGTAATCTCTTCCGATGGCAGCCCATTCGCCCAGTACTTGCGGAAAAAAATCGGGAAAAACGCCACCATCACGGTGGTGATGAAACGCCGAGTTTGCCCAGTCGTAAAAAGCCCAAGCCCAACGCTGGCGGGTAGTAGTGGTAAGATTCATCAGGTCGCTGTTTCCCTTTGATCGCTATAAATCAACTAAAATAGCGGATAAAACCAATAATACCCAAAACGCTAGGAGAACATCATGAAATCAGCACAACGGTTCAAATCCGTGAGTGGGCGTGTGCCTGTGCCTGCTTGCCACTGCCGCTCAGCACCCCGGCCGTTGCCGTCGACAAAGGCGTCTATGACGGCGAATGGACAACCCAGAGCCCTGCCCTGTCACTGAAAATTACCGCGCAAGATGCCCGTTTCACCATTGACGGCAAAACCTACACTGACCCGACCCCGGAATATTTTTACGGGCAACTTGCCACCTTTCCCTTTCTTGTACCTGCAAGCCGATGAAGCATCCAGCGACCCGGCTATACCCAGAATGAACACCGCCTTTACCTGATCATCGGTGAAAACGGCAAAGATGCCAAAGGGGAAGCCAAGCTCAGCCTACGTGGGTATTACGATTTCCGCCAGATACGCAAGGCGATCACCATGGCACGGTGGAAAGTGAATCTTACCCGATCCAGATGGAACGGGTAGGCAATGCGCCGACGCTGCAAGTGCCGCCGGTCAAAGGTTAAGCAGCAAGCCGCCTCCAATACGGGGGCTTGCTCCAACGCATGTACCAAATGCGGGATTTGTGACAATGCGGGTGCGCCATCCATCAGCAGGGCAATCGGCATAACCTCGAAGATTTCTTCCGGGGTTGAGCCGTATTCCAATGCTGCGTGGGTGTGCATTTCAATCAGACGGGTATCCTGTTGCACCAACGCAATGCCCAAGCCCACCAATTCCCGGCAACGGCGGTCGATGCAACCTTTGCTTAAGGAAAATTCGCGCCAAGAATCTGTCCATGCTTGCCACAAATCACCGTGACGGTGTTCCGGGCTGGCTTGCGTGTATAGGGCAACTTTGCGGACTTGCAAAACTTCTATTTCGGTAGCGCCCAGTTTAAATGCCGCATCGGTGTGGATGTCGATGCAGCGGTGGCAGCCTTTAGCCAGCGCCATCCCCAAGGTAATCAATTCTTTATGCTTGCGGTCAATCACGCCCTTTTTGGTGCTTTCCTGAGAAAGTTCACCGATTATTTCCAGAAACTCGCCCAAACCGTAAGTACGGGCTTTTTTCAGGGATTCCATAAAGCTAGGTTCAATCATTTTCTAATCCTTCTTATCATTAAAATGCGGGTACGTGTTATCACAACTTTAGTCATGCAAATCACGTACCAGCTCGCTAGATTACTGGCTGCGCACCCAACGCACAATATCCGCTGATCCCATCGCCCCGGACTGGCGGGCGACTTCTTGCCCATTGCGGAACAGTACCATCGTCGGAATGCTGCGGATATTGTAATGCGCCCCAACCATTTGGTGCGCTTCGGTGTCAAGTTTCGCCAGCCGCACCTGCGGTTCAAGTTGCCCCGCCGCCTGCACGAACGCAGGAGCCATCTGGCGGCACGGCCCACACCACGGTGCCCAGAAATCCACTAGCACCGGAATGTCATTACGGGCAATAAATTTGCTGAAATTCGCCCCCGTCAATTCGGTGGGATGCCCGGTGAACAATTCGCTATGGCATTTGCCACATTTGGGCTGTGAGCCAGTGCGGTCAGCGGGAATACGGTTGGTCACGCCGCAGGTGGGGCAAACCAGATTGATCAAGTCGCTCATGTCAAATCCTCACAACAGTTATTTCATGCCCCCAATATGGGCATTCCTACCACGATTTAAAGTTCAGCGGTCACGGCGCAATAACAAATTCCTGTTACTACCGCGCCACCCACCCAGTTGCTACAGTCTAACCCAGCGAGTTGAACACACTCTTTCTAAACTTCAGAGTCTTGTCCTTAAATCTAAGTGATAGCGACGCAACTGCGTGTTGACGCATTCACACAAAAAAATCAGTGACACATCCGTAAATATTATTGCGTAACAAAATTACGTTACTACCTAAGTAAGTCATCAACCTGCTAGAATTTGCCGTAGTAAGCGTTTACACACTCTTTACACTTCAAGTCTTTGTCCTTTATTTAAATTTAAGTGGCTATCCAGAAAATATTGCTGGATAGCTTTTTTTTTTTGAAAAACGCTGCATATAGAGCAAGACAATTATCACCACCGATGAGCCAATTGATAGACCATGTCAGGCACTAACCTTACCACCTGCCCCAAATGTGGCTCACCTGCCCGTCGCGTCCGACCCAACTGGTGGGAACGCCTGTTTTCGCCCCAAAAAATCCGCTATCGTTGCCAATGCTGCGGCAAACGTTTCTGGAGAGGCGGTTGATATGTTCGTAGAACGCTTAGGACGCTTACGCAACCCACTGGATACCCATCATCTGAACATCCTCACCGGCCTGATCTATATGGTATTAGGGGGCTGGCAAACGGGGGTTTTCCCCCTATCCTACGCCCATCATGAAACAGCTTTGGTCTGACCCTCCCCCGACAATAAGCCCAAGTAACTCATAAACGTAACTTATAATAAAAGCCATACATTGCTAAAGTCTTGCCTGTTATGTAGCTAAGCAATCGCGTGGATTGGCACGTTTATCGGCTTTAACTCACCGATTAGCTACATTAATTAAACAATAGAACATACATAAAAAATTTACGTTAATTCAAAAGAATAACTTAATAGCACGGGGGCTATAATGAAAGATCCATTCCCTTCCCACCGCCCAGACAACAGGAGAATGTCGCTGTGGCATTCCCTGCTGCTACTGTTCGCAACCTTCCTATTCCCTGTGCTAGCGTTTGCGCAAGCGCCGAATATCCTGATTGCACCTGATCCGGTTAATTTCGGCTCTATTCCCAAGGGTGGCAACAGCACGCAAAAGGCGACCGTCATCAACTACAACCCGCACCAGCTACCATCGCCACCGGCTTGCAGCACTCCTGTGCCGTTACCAGCACTGGCGGGGTCAAATGCTGGGGCTTCGATGACCAAGGGCAATTGGGAAATGGTGCGACCACTGGCTACCAATATTCACCGACTGACGTGGTTACCATCAGTAATGCGGTTGCAGTCACGCAGCCCAATATCATTCCTGCGCCCTGCTCAGCTACGGGTGGTATCAAATGTTGGGGTCTGGATGACCAGGGGCAATTGGGGAATGGTGCGACCACTGGCTACCAATATGCACCTACGGATGTGGTGGGTATCACCGATGCGGTTGCTATCAGTGCCGCGCTTTACCATACTTGTGCCGTCACCCGTAGCGGTGGCGTCAAATGTTGGGGGCTGGATGACCAAGGGCAATTGGGCAATGGCGCTACCACTGGATACCAATATTCACCCACCGATGTCGTTGGCATCACGGATGCTGTTGACATTGCTACCTCCCAAAACCACACTTGTGCCGTTACCCGTAGCGGCAGCGTCAAATGCTGGGGTCTGGATGACCACGGACAATTGGGCAATGGTGCAACCCTTGGCTACCAATATTCCCCCACCGATGTCGTTGGCATCACCGATGCCGTCGCCGTCAGTGCCGGTTACTACCATAGTTGCGCTATCACCCGTAGCGGTGGTGTCAAATGCTGGGGGCTGGATGACCAGGGTCAATTGGGCAATGGGCGCTACCACCGCCTACCAATATTCTCCCGTGGATGTTCCTGGCATCACCGATGCAGTAGACATTACTGCCTCGCAGTACCACACCTGTGTCGTCACCCGTAGCGGTGCTACCAAGTGCTGGGGTCTGGATGATTCAAGGGCAATTGGGTAACGGTGCAACCATACAGGCTACCAATATTCACCCGTTGATGTACCGGGTGCGGCGGATGCGGTTTCTATCAGCTCGGCCTCTACAACACCTGCGCAATCACCCGCACGGGCGGCATTAAATGCTGGGGTATTGATAACGTCAAGGGCAATTGGGCAATGGCGCAACCACAGCGCTGCAATACTCACCTGTCGCGGTAGACACCATTCATTAACAATGCCATGCAAGCTGCCGTGGTTGACCCGTTGATCCTGGCAAGTTCTCCCTCTGTCACCATCACCGGCACGGATGCAGCCTCTGTTCACCCGCACAGACGGCACTTGTGCTAATGCCACTGACCCTGAACGCCAACGAGTTCTGTACGGTCGAGATGAAGTTCACGGATACCGTGTTTGGTAACGAAATCAGCCAGCCCTGAACATTGCCAGCAATGACCCTGATGACAACCCCGCCAGCACTGCACTGACCGGTGAAGTCAGCACCGCACCGGGTCGTGTGCTACCACTGGCCTCAACCTCTGGCTGAAAGCCGATGCAGGCACCAGCTCAACCACTAACGGCACCAAACTGACCAGTGGCATGACCCTTCCGGCAAGCACCGTAACCATACCCAAACTAACACCACTTACCAGCCGGTCTTCAAGGCCGATGGCGGTTTCAACTACAACCCAGCCGTCACCTTTGATGGCCTAGACGTGCTGACCACCGATGCGTTTGCTTCCGGCAATGAAGCCGTGCATGTATTTACCATGTCCAAGGTAGGCGATAACGGCTGGCGTTCCATTTATGGCTTTGGTCGTGACATGACCCATGTGCAATGGCTCAACAACCTGCCATCTGCTTATCTGGCAGGCAACCGCGACTATAACGGCGTTGCCCAGCAAGCGGGACAAGGCATTATCTCCTTCCTGCTGCCCAAGGACGCCTCCCAACAAGCCTTCGTCTGGAACGGTATCAGTTCCAACACCACCGCTCCGGCAGGCAACAAGACCTATCCCTACAACGCAGGCAAAATGGGGGTAGGTTCTGACGTATCGACCGATGGTCTGGGCTTAAGTGAAAACTACCTCGGCGACATTCAGGAAGTGATTGTCTACAAGACCGGGACACCGACCACCAACGGCGGCACAATGGCGGCAACCGATGTGCAGCAAATCGAAAGCTTACCTCGGCATCAAATACGGTGTCACCCTGGCGCATAACTATCTGGATGGTACAGGTGCAACGGTGTATGACATTGCGACCTACCCCAATAATATCGCCGGTATTGCGCGTGACGATGCGCAAAGCCTGAACCAGAAGCAGTCCAAATCTGCCAGCAGCGGCTTCCAGCCTGCTATCGGTCTGGGTGAAATCGCCATCAGCAATGCAGCCAATACCAATACCTTCGCCAATGACGAAAGCTACCTGATCTGGGGTAGCGACAATGGCTCAACGGGTTATGGCACGGAATACACGCCCAACAGCTACATCCCAGCCACTGGCTACTACCGCATGAACCGCGTGTGGAAAGTGCAAGAAAGCGGCACTATCGGTGTAGTCAAAGTACAAGCAGCAGGCGCACAACACTTGCTGGTCAGCACTGACCCAACTTTTGCCACTGGCGTGACTGAAATTGCCACCAGCAACAGCGTTGCTACTGTGGATTTAGCCAATGGACAATACTTCACCTTCGGCGCGGAACTGACTGCTCCCGGCGGCGTGGCGGACGGCTTGGGCCTGTGGCTGAAAGCCGACGCAGGCACGTCCACCACCACCGATAACGCCGATGTCACCACTTGGGCAGACAGCAGCCCAGTCAAAAATGACGTTAGCCAACCCGTAGCGGCTCGCCAGCCAAACTTTATCGGTAATGCGTTCAACTTCAACCCGGCGCTGGATTTTGCCGGGGCGCAAGTATTGGCTGCCGTCAATAGCGGCAACAAAACCATCCCCAACCAGACGGATGCCGTCACCATGTTGGCCGTTTCCACCAACCGTACCAACACGGCTGACTGGCGGGTATTGATCGAGTTCGACCAACCTTATGACCGCCCTGATTTGCTGTGGTATTACAACAAACCTGCCATCCTTGTGGGCGATACCAGCCCTGGTTATGGTTGGCATGATGACGTGGATGCCACTACCATCCCGATTGCGATGCACGCACGCCTCAGCAATACTGCCCAGCAAAATTCACGTTTGGGTTACAACGGTCTGGCTAACCAGAAAACCATTACCGGGGCTGACGGTCAGTTCAATGCGGGCAACGGCTCATTGACCATCGGTGCGGAATCGGATACCGCTGCTACCTACCCGCTGAATGGCCTGTACCCTGAAGCCATCGTCTACAACCGCGACTTGAGCGATACGGAAATGATGCAGGTAAACACTTACCTCGCCATCAAATACGGCATCACCATGAGCGAAGACTACATCGCAGCGGATGGCACAACCAAGGTGTGGGACAAAACCGCCAGCACCGCCTACCACAACAACGTAGCTGGTATTGCCCGCGACGACGCTTCCTCACTGAACCAGAAGCAATCCAAATCCGTCAACGGTGGCGAACAGTTAACCGTTGGTTTGGGCGCGATTGCGGCGGACAATGCGGCGAATGCGAATACTTTTGCCAACAATGCCAGCTACTTGGTGTGGGGTGATAACGGCAAAAACGTTGCCACCTTGGTGAATTTGGATACCAGTGCTTGCCCCGCCCCCGGTGTCACCGAGAAGCGCGTGGAACGTATCTGGTCAGTGCAGGCAACCAACACTGTTGGCACGGTACAGTTGCAACTGGATTCGCTGCCATTCAACACCAGTGCCCAGATTTTCATGCTGGTATCGGACAGTGCCGCCTTCACCACGTATGAATCCATTCCGGTGACGGCGACCACTGACGGCAAGTTCCTGAGCAACTACAACTTCCCCGCGAACAGCACCAAGTACATCACGTTTGCGGGCAATACCTCCCTGCCTGCCAATATCTGTACCGGCGGCAGCAAAAGCATCGACTGGTGGGATGACGGTTGGGATTGGGGTACGAATAGCAAGACCATTACCAAAGGCGACCAAACCTTTACCATTACCGTGAATGCGGCAGGTAACGACATCTGGTACGGCAAAGCGGGCAACCTCGGTTTGCTGCAACAGGACTATTACCCAGTACGCTATTGGAAAAGCCTGTGGATTCCGCGCTGGTCAACCCCTGCACAAGCGGCGCAACCGATCACCTTCAAAATGGCGATGAGCAAACCCGCCATGAGTGTCAGCATGGAAGTGTGTGACGTAGACAACTACGCCAACCAAGACCATCTGAAAATCGTCGGTAAATTGGGTGGCACTACGGTCATGCCGAAGCTCACGCTGGCAAAAACGCCGTATTACGCGCAGTGGGCAGCAACCTTACCCGCGATTAACGAAGCACAAGGTGGCAAACTGCACTGGGATTGCTTGAATCCAGGGCGTGTCCTGATCGACTTTGATCGCCCGATTGACACCGTGCAAATTGATTACACCCTCGTCAACAACATCTACAACCTGTCGCACCTGTTCAACGACATTCAGGTGAAAGGCATTGACGTGCAATGTCAAACAGCCCCGCCACCACCCACACCGGACAATGTATACCTGCGCAAGCTGGTATCCGGCGGCAGTCACTTTGCAGGCGATGACGTGACCTTCAAGTTCGAGTTGGAAAACCTGAACTGCGGTGACAAAACCATCGACTTCAGCGACACCTTGCCTGCGGGTTTGACATGGGCGGATGACTCACTGGCAACTGCCCTGACCCTTGCGGAGACCAACGATTACAAGGGCAGCCAGAGCTTCAACACCAAAGTAACATTGCCACCGGGCAAGTCCTACCTGATGCTGGATGCGACAGCCGCCACGGTGGGTACGTTCCAAAACCAAGCCAGTGTTACGGTCAACGGCAACAACTACTTGTCGGATGATCCGTCACAAGCAGGCGCGGCGAACCCGACACCTGTGGTGATTAGTGCGCAACCTTACCCGACCGCTAAAGTCGCGGTATCCATGACTGCCGACAAAGCCACCGTGTCACAGAATGGCACGTTCACTTACACCATTACGTTCAATAACACTGAAACTAATCCGGTCAAAGTGAACTTCCGTACTGCACCGTGGGCAGGCTCTAGCTTCGTTGCCAATACGCTGACCAATAACAATGGCGGCACAGTCATGGGTGATTACGCTACCGAAAGTAACCTGCTAATCAGCGGCATGGTACTGCCGGTCGGTACGTCAACCATCACTGTCCAAGCCAACAGCAAGGATGTGGCATTGGATACCGTCATGACGGTAGCAGCGGAAATCACCCCCGACGAAAACCCAATGACGTTCCTGCCCAAACCGTTGAAATCCAACAATACGGCGGTAACGGTCAAGGCAATCGTCAGCGGTGACAGCGATAGCGATGGTCTCAACGATGCAGAAGAGGCAACCCTCGGCACTGATCCAAACCAAGTGGATACCGACGGCGACGGTGAAAACGACGCAGCGGAAGTGGGTACGGACGTAGCCAAGCCACTCGACACCGACAAGGACAATAATATCGACGCGAAAGAATCCAGCATCCTCGACGCTGACAGCGACGGCGTAATGGACGAATTCGATGCCAATGATGCCAGCCCTGACAACGACTCCGATGACGACGGTTTAACCAATGCCCAAGAAAAAATCCTCGGCACTGACCCGCTGAAAGCTGACACCGACAACGACGGTGAAAACGACAAGGTGGAAATCGGTGATGTCAACGCCCCGAAAAACACCGACGCAACCGGCAAAAACGACGCAATCGAATCCGACGACCTCGACAGTGACCAAGACGGCGTGAAAGACGAATTCGACGCAGATGACGCTTCTGCCGACAACAACTCCGACAACGACAGCCTCACCAATGCACAGGAAAAACTCATCGGCACTGACCCGCTGAAGGCTGACACTGACAATGACGGCGAAGATGACGGCGTGGAAGTGGGCGCAACCCCTGCTAACCCGCTCAACACCGACGGTACTGGCGACAATGACGCACTCGAATCCGACGATGCAGACGCTGACAGCGATGGCGTAGCTGACGAATTCGACGCCAACGATGCCTCTGTCGACAACGACACGGACGGCGACGGCCTGACCAATGCTCAGGAAAAAACCTTGGGTACTGATCCACGCAAAGCTGACACTGACGGCGACGGCGAAAACGACATGGCAGAAATCAGCAATGTCGCTACCCCGCTCAACGCAGATGGCGACAGCAAAAACGATGCCATCGAATCCAGTAAAACTGATGCTGACAACGACGGTGTAATGGATGAGTTCGATGCCAACGATGCGTCGGCTGACAACGATTCCGACAACGACGGCTTAACCAATGCACAGGAAAAAACCCTAGGCACTGACCCGTTGAAAGCGGATACCGATGCGGACAGCGAAGCAGACATGGCAGAAATTGGCAATGTTGCGACCCCACTCGACACCGACAACGACGGCAACAACGATGCGAAAGAATCCAGCATCCTTGACGCTGACAACGACGGCGTGAAGGATGAGTTCGACGCTGACGATGTTGACCCCAACAACGACTCTGATGGTGATGGTAGCGGCAACGCTGCGGAAAAACTGGCAAGCACTGACCCACTCGACCCCAACAGCAAACCTGATGCTACGGATACCGACGAGGACGGCCTGACCGATGCCGAAGAAGCCGCACTGGGTACTGACCCGGCTCTGGCAGACACCGATGGCGATGGTGAAAACGACAAAGCCGAAGTGGGCACGAACGTCAGCACCCCGCTGGATACTGACAAGGACGGCAAAATCGACGCGAAAGAATCCAGCATCCTCGATGCCGACAACGACGGGGTAAAGGATGAATTCGACGCAGACGATGCCAGCCCTAACAATGACTCCGACAACGACGGCCTCACCAACGCACAGGAAAAAGTCCTCGGCACTGACCCGCTGAAGGCTGACACTGACGACGACGGTGACAACGACGGTGTGGAAGTTGGCGCGAACGTTGCCAGCCCACTCAATACCGACGGCACAGGGGCAATTGACGCGCTCGAATCCGACGACACCGACGCAGACAGCGACGGCGTAGTCGATGAACGCGACAGCGATGACGCCAGCGGCAACAACGACACCGACGGTGACACACTGAGCAATGCGCAGGAAAAAGTTCTCGGCACTGACCCGCTGAAAACCGACACCGACAACGACAGTGAAAGCGACAGCGTGGAAGTCGGTGCAAACCCTGCAACCCCGCTCAACACCGACGGCACAGGTGGCAATGACGCGCTCGAATCCGACGACACCGACGCAGACAGCGACGGCGTAGTCGATGAACGCGACAGCGACGACACCACTGGCAGCAACGACTCCGACAACGACGGCTTAACCAACGCACAGGAAAAACTGCTCGGCACTAACCCGCTGAGTAACGACACCGACGGCGACGGCAAGCTGGACGCGGCAGAAGTCGGCACGAACCTCAGCACGCCGGTTGACACCGACCACGACGGCAAGATCGACGCGCTCGAATCCGCCCTCCTCGACACTGACAACGACGGTGTGAAGGATGAACTGGATGCTGACCTGCCCGACACCGACAGTGACGGCCTGAACGACGCGGAAGAAGCCGCCCTCGGCACTGACCCGACCAAAGCTGACACCGACGATGACGGTGAAAACGACAAGCTCGAAGTCGGTGCAGACCTCAACGCCCCAACCAACACCGACGGCGACGCTATCATTGACGCACTCGAATCCATCCTCACCGACACCGACAGCGATGGCGTGGTTGACGAACTGGATAAGAACAACGCCAGTGACAACGATAACGACGGTGACGGCTTCAACAACAGCGTGGAAAAAGCCGCAGGCAGCAACCCGCTTGACCCGACCAGCAAACCGGTTGACACCGACGCTGACGGCAAGGCTGACGTAGTTGACACCGACGACGACAACGACGGCCTGCTGGACACCGACGAAGCCACTGCGAAAACCAACCCGCTGCTGGCTGACACCGACGGTGACGGCAAGGACGACAAAACCGAAGTCGGCGCAAACGTAAACGCCCCAGTGGACACCGACGCTGACGGCAAAGCCGACGCCCTCGAATCCATCAAGGCCGACAGCGACAGTGACGGCGTAGTGGACGAGTTGGATAAGGACAACACCAACCCCAGCAACGACAACGACGCTGACGGCTTCGGCAATATCAGCGAAAAGACCCTTGGCACTAACCCGCTGAAAACCGATACTGACGGTGACGGCGAAGACGACAAGACCGAAGTCGGTGCAAACCTGAGTACCCCAGTCGATACCGACGGTGACAACAAAATCGACGCCATCGAATCCAGCTGAGTGGACAGCGACAACGACGGCGTGGTCAATGAACTGGATGCTGACGATGCCAACCCGAACAACGATTCCGACGGCTGACGGCTACGGCAACCTTGCGGAAAAAACCGCAGGCACTGACCCGCTGGATAATACCAGCAAACCCAACATTGCCCCGCAGATCACTTCCGGGAACAGCGTTACCGTTTGCTGAAAACGGTACTGGCACGGTCATTGACATCGACGCGACTGACGACGACAGCGAAGGCGCTGACTTACACACTCGACAACAGCGCGGCGACAGACAATGCCCTGTTCAACCTTGACCTGACTACCGGGGTACTGACCTTCAAGGCAGCGCCTGACTACGAAGTCACCCAAGGACACCAACAAGGACAACACCTACATCGTGATGCTGAAAGCGTGTGACAGCAGCAATATCTGCACCCCACAAGTGCTGATCATCGCCGTCAGCAGTGCCTCTGAGCCGGTGCTGGAATACAGCAGTCCGCCGTGATGCCGGTTCCAACCGTTACCGCGTGTACATGCGTCCGAAAGCAACACCGACCACTAACCTGAGCAATGACCGGGCAAATCACCTTGAAAGTGCCGCATGGTACGGGTACCAACAAGTTCGCCATCAGTGACCTGAAAAGTACTATCAGCGGTGATTAGTTGGACGCCCGATTCACGCAGCGATGCCCCGACGGAAAGCAGCAATGCGGACTACCTGTCCTTCACCTTCTCACCCAGTGGCAGCAATGCCTTTGCTGGAAGGCAGGGCAAGGAAATCGAAGTCTTCAACTTTGCCAGCACCAGCGATTGCACGGGTAAGGTCAGCGTGATGGAAAATACGGATGCGTTCAATACGTTGCCGAACTCACGCACAGCAACCCCGGCAACCAGTTCAACAACGTTGGCTGGGGCACTACGGGTGAAAACCACTACTTGGGCAACTACGGTACGCCACAGGATTGCACCACGTCCAACAACGTGAAAGTGCAAGCCCGTGCCTTCCTGCAAGGTGCTTACAACAGCGCGGATGGCATGATGCACGACAAGCTGCGCACCAAAGGGGTGATCCCTGACCAGCCAGCCGTATAGCTGCTGCACCGTGGCATTATGCCGGAGCAGAAACGCTTAGTACGACCGTCAAGGCCATGACTGGCAACGATGCCATGACTGACTGGGTATTGGTGGAATTGCGTGATGCGACTGCTTCCGTCGACGGTCATTGCTACCAAAGCGGCGGTGGTGCAACGTGACGGTGACATTGTGGAAGCAGACACAGGGTTCAGCGACCCTCAGCTTCAGTGGCATCAAAGCAGGCAATCTACTATGTGGCAGTGCGCCACCGTAATCACTATCGGTGTCGATGAGCAAGGCAGCCGCTGGCACTGTCCAGTGATACCCCGCCGACCTTGGTGGACTTCACTTTGCCCGCCACTACGACCTATGGCAGCTACGACCGTATTGGATGGTGCAACCGTCTCACTGTTGTGGGCAGGTGATACCAATATCAGTAACAGCGTGGTTGCGAATGGCAGCGGGAATGATACCAACCTCATTTTGGGTACTATCTTGACGCAAGTCAGCAATACGGAAGCCAACGTCAACTACCGTCTCCGGGGTACTACACTACCGACGTGAATATGGATGCTGTAACGCTGTACGCAGGCCCTAATAATGACATCAACCCACTCTTGGGTAATGTATTGTTACATCCGGGCAATGCCAGCTTTGCAGCCAACTATATCTTAATGGGGGTATGCCGAGCAAATCCCCATCCCGACCCTTCGCCCTTCGACTACGCAGGGATCGGGGTGAGGGAGGAGGCAAAAACCACGGCCGTATCCCTTGATTGGGGTCGCCGTTCTTCCTCTGGCAGTGAGGCTTTGCAACAGCACTCTGAAATGAAACCTAATGGATACAGATACTTGCCGTACACGCAGAACTGGAATGTATTTTACAGCAGCCGGTGTTTTCGCTCACGTAAAATCTTACAGAAGCTATTGCGCTATCTTGTCAAACACGCCATCACGCCCAATAACCCGCCGATCACGCAATATGCCATCGCGGTAGAAGGCTTGGGTAAACCGGCATGACTTCAATTCCAGCACTGACCCCGTGATACGGATACAGATTGGGCGGTTGCGCAAACAACTTGAGGAATACTATGCCACGGAAGGGCGTTTTAATTCCTTACGGATTACCTTACCAAACCGTAGTTACCAAGCGGTCTTCACTCACCATCGAGATTGAACCATGCCTCAGCAACCGTTGTTGCGAAGAACCTTCACCCAGCTTATCCCAAGGCCCTAGCATGGTGTGCATACCCCGCAACTTTTTAGCGGATGAAACCCGTCGGCTGGCCTTTTATCACCCGACTGACGCGTGATTATGTCACCGCCCTGACCCGCTTCAGCTTCTGTCAGGTCATGTTTGCCGATGAAACCCCTTGGCAGCAAACGCTAACTGGCCTGCAAGAGGCATGGCTTCAGTACGGGGCTGATTTTGCGCTGTTTCTTGACCTACACACCGACAGCATCGGGGTATAACCTGAAATGCAGTTTGGTCGACAGCCTTACCAGGCAAGTCGTCTGGGCACACAGCTTTCCCCTTAGGTGAGCACTATCCAGAACCGGCGGCACTCAACGCGATCTTCAAACGCATCGCACATGACACCATCACCTATGATCCGGGGATAGCGCACAACCATTGGGTACGCAGATGCTGGACTGCAGGCAAACCCATTGCTTCCCATCATCAAGTCTTGGTGGCAGTGCGCCAACAGCAATGGGCGCTGGATGTAGACTCATTCAATCACGTCTTGCGTACCTGCGAACAACGCTTGGAACAGCACCCGCATGATGTACAGGCCATACTGGTCTATGCCGACATGTACCGCACGGAATACTTGCTGAAATACAATGCGTTGCAGCCTTCGGTTACTTACATCGCCCAAGTCGTTGATACACTGATGCAACTCGCCCCCGGCAATGCTTATTCGCACTTGTATCTGGCGGGTTTCCACCTGCTGACCGGCAACCATGACCTATGTCTGGAAGCACTGGCGCAAGCGCAAGCCATCAACCCGCTGGATACCCACCTGAACGCCACCACCGGGCTGATCTACACCGGCTTGGGCGACTGGCAAACCGGGGTAAGCTATATTCAGGACAGTATCGACATTAGCCCGATTTACCCTGACTGGTATCACATTACGGTGTGCTTGCACCTTTATCGGGAAAAAAGCTATGCCGCCGCCTTGCAGGAAGCCCGCAAAATCCGCTTGAAAAACATTTGGGGGCCGGTATTGCGTTCGGTGTTGTACCAACGTAACCAGTTGCAGGACAAGGCACACACCGAACTGGGTAGCCTGACACAGAACTACCCCGATTTTGCCAAAATAGGACGCGAGTTAGGGCAAGGTTTTCCGCAAAGCACCAACCTATTGGTCAAACAACTGTGGGAAGATGTCGAAGCCCCGGAGAAGAATGATGAAAATTGATGCTCCAGCGAT
The DNA here is from genome assembly GCA_963818325.1 of uncultured Gammaproteobacteria bacterium. GTDB lineage: Bacteria > Pseudomonadota > Gammaproteobacteria > Thiotrichales > Thiotrichaceae > Thiothrix. The sequence goes on from CAWFRV010000009.1 coordinate 175,802, forward strand.
AGAGGCAGAGCTTGAACGTATCCTGACAAGCCATTGTTTCCGCTCACGCAAAATCTTGTGTAAATTTCTATCGTATATCGTCCATGCCACCCTGACGGGAAACGCTACCCACATCACCCAATACAACATTGCAGTGCAGGGATTAGGCAAACACGCTGATTTCAACGTACTCGATAACCCCTTAGTGCGCGTACAAGCAGGGCGGTTACGCCAGCAACTGGATGAGTATTACGCAAGCGAAGGGCGTTTTAACCCCCTACGCATTGACCTGCCCAACGGCAGCTACCACCCCACGTTTACCCCGCATCAGGCAGCAGTCAAGCGTCACTTGATGTTATTGGAGGAAACCGCCAGCAGCCTGTCACTCGGCCCCAACATTGTGTGCATACCGCGTACCTTTGTGGCGAATGAGGACAACAGTTGGCTGTTTATTGCCAACCTGACCCGCGATTATGTGACTACGTTGACCCGCTTCAGTTTCTGCCAAGTCATGTTTGCGGATGAAACCCCGTGGCAACAAGCGCATTGGCCTCAGGAAGCATGGCAGAAATATGGGGCGGATTTTGCCTTATTCTTTGATCTGTACCCAGACAACAGTGGCTACAGCCTGAAATGCAGTCTGGTACACCGTCAAACGGAACAGATTATCTGGGCACACAGTTTCCCGTTGGGGAAAAACCATCCAGAACCTACGCTACTCAACGCGATAATCAAGCGTATTGCTCATGATACCCTCTGCTACGAAACCGGTGTGGCACATAACTATTGGGTACGCCAGCAACTAGATTTCGGTCAACCCATCGCTTCCCAGCATCAGGTCTTGGTTGCAGTACGCCAGTACTTATGGAATCCCTCTACCATAACCTTCCGTACCAGTTGGCGAGCCTGTACACAACGGCTTGAAAAATTCCCCGATGACATACCAGCCTTATTTGTCTACATCAATCATTGTTTCACAGAATACGGGTTGAAATACCACGTCATTGAGTCCATTGAAACCAAGGTGGCTCATGCTGCCGATGCCTTGCTGCAACTTGCCCCTGCTAATGCTTATTCACACACATACCACGCACTAGCCTGCCTGTTTGACGGGGACAACGAACGCTGCCGGATAGCAGCGGAAAAAGCACAGGCGCTCAACTCACTAGACAGTTATTTGAATGTCCAACTCGGCTTGATTTACATCGGCTTGAGTGAATGGCAAACCGGAGCGCAACTTATACAGGACAGCATCAACATTAGCCCAACCTACGCTGACTGGTATCACCTTCCTTTGTCCGTTTGCCATTATCGGGAAGGTCGCTACCTGACTGCCATGCAGGAGATTAACAAGGTCAGGCTCAAACACCTCTGGACACCGCTGTTACGCACCGCCCTCTATCAATGTAACCAGCGGTTGGAACACGGGGCGCAAGAATACCGGCGGTTGCAGAATGAATACCCTGATTTTGCGCAGACCAGCCGTAAACTAACGCACAATTTCCCGCGCCAAACGAACCGCGTTATCCAGCAAATCTGGGCACACATTCCCACTGTGCAGCGGTAACAGCCAGCCGTTACTTACGAGCGGTAGATTGTGCTGCTAGAATTTAAAATAGAGTCGAGCAGGACTCCACTTTAATTTAGTCATAACAACACGATGAATCCCTCGCAAATTACAGCTACCAGTTCCCCCTGTGTAGCTTTTTTTAGCTCAAAAGTCAGCCTGTTGCTACCCCATGCTCGCGGGTGGAATGGAACTTGATGTCCGGCCATTTTTCCTGCGCCATTTGCAGGTTGATGCGCGTCGGGGCGATGTAAACCAGTTCCCCCGCATGGTCGTAAGCCAGATTCTGCGCTGCTTTCGTCTTGAATTCCTCAAACTTCTTCTCGTTGGTGGACGTGACCCAACGAGCGGTTTGCACGTTCACACCTTCAAACAGCGCATCGACTTTGTATTCGTCTTTGAGGCGTTGCGCCACCACGTCGAACTGCAGCACACCGACCGCGCCGAGGATCAGGTCGTTGTTATTCACGGGTTTGAAAAGCTGGGTTGCACCCTCTTCGCACAACTGCTCCAAGCCTTTTTGGAGCTGCTTCATTTTCAGCGGGTCACGCAGTTGCGCACGGCGGAACAGTTCCGGCGCGAAGTTGGGGATGCCGGTGAATTGCAGGTTTTCGCCCATCGTGAAGGTGTCGCCGATGCGGATGCTGCCGTGGTTGTGCAAGCCGATAATGTCGCCGGGGTAAGCGTCTTCGACGTGTTCGCGGTCGGATGCCATGAAGGTGAGCGCGTCGGGGATTTTCACTTCTTTGCCGATGCGGACGTGTTTGACCTTCATGCCCTTTTCAAACTTGCCGGAACAGATGCGCATGAATGCCATACGGTCGCGGTGTTGCGGATCCATATTCGCTTGGATTTTGAAGACGAAGCCGGTGAACGGTTCTTCGGCTGCTTCGACTTTGCGGGTGGTAGTCGGGCGGGCTTGCGGCGCGGGGGCATTTTCCACGAAACCGTCCAGCAATTCGCGGATGCCGAAGCTGTTTAACGCCGTGCCGAAATAGACCGGGGTGAGCTTGCCGTCGAGGTAGGCTTGCAGGTCGAATTCGTGGCTAGCACCTTTCACTAGCTCGATTTCTTCGCGTAATTCGTCGGCTTGTGTGCCGAGCAGTTTGTCGAGTTCGGGATTGTCTAGCCCTTGGATTTCATCGTAATCCTGACGGCGTTCGGTGCTGGGTTTGTAGAGGATTACTTTGTCGGCGTAGAGGTGGTAAATCCCTTTGAGGCGTTTGCCCATGCCGATAGGCCAGGTAATCGGGGCGCATTGGATATTGAGGACGGTTTCGACTTCATCCAGCAACTCGATGGGTTCTTTGCCTTCGCGGTCGAGCTTGTTGATGAAGGTCATGATCGGCGTGTCGCGCAGACGGCACACTTCCATGAGTTTGATGGTGCGTTCTTCGACACCTTTGGCTACGTCGATGACCATGAGGGCGGAATCGACAGCGGTGAGTACGCGGTAGGTGTCTTCCGAGAAGTCTTCATGCCCCGGCGTGTCGAGCAGGTTGACGATGCGCCCGTTGTAGGGGAACTGCATCACGGATGAGGTGACGGAAATGCCGCGTTCTTTTTCCATCGTCATCCAGTCGGAGGTGGCGTGGCGACCGGCTTTGCGCCCTTTGATCGTGCCTGCAAGCTGGATTGCGCCCCCGAATAACAACACCTTTTCGGTCATGGTGGTTTTACCGGCATCCGGGTGGGAAATGATGGCAAAGGTGCGGCGGCGGGCGGTTTCGGTTAGGCGGTCGGTCATGGTGTCCACGGGGTTGGGCTGTTGGAAAGGAGGGGATTATAGCGGAAAACCCCAAATTGCCGCTATGCTGCTTTTGGTGCTACGTGTAGAGGGGAATCGCTTGCAAGACAAGTCCTACAGGGATGGCGGCATCTTCCTTTGTAGGAGCTAGCCATGCTGGCGATTCTTTAGTCTTGCTCATGCGGCATCCCCAGAAAAATCCGGGGGAACACGCGGCATGGAACGCGGCGGTAAAGGCAATTCCCCCCCAGCGGCTTCTTCCCCCTTGCGAAAATACTCCGCCGGAAAATCATCCACCCGGATCGCATTCAAGGTTGCCCGCCGCGCTGCCAGCAATTTTTCCACGCTGAACTTGTCCAGCAGCCCCTTATCCCGCGCTTCCAGCATCGCTTCCGCCGCCGTATGCGCTTCCAACTTACCTGCTTTCATCAGCTTGCGTAACTGCTTTTCGACCTCCACCGCTGCCAGTGTTTTATGCAACGCATCCTCAATCCGCCCCATCCGGTCAGCCGGGTCATTGGTAATGTACACACCTGCCGTCAAGCGGTCACGGGTTGGGGAAGGTTCCAGCGCCAGCCGTGCCACCTGATGGATCAAGGTATCATTCGGCGGGCTAAACGGCTTGCCATAGGGGAACATCAAGGTGCGCAAGGTTTTCGCCAACAGCGGGTGCGGCAGGTTATGGAACGCCGCCAACATCGCCTGTTGCGCCCGGTGGATGGTCAATTTACAAGCATATTCCATCAGCGGCACATCCGCTTCCGGCTCGCCCTGTTCCTCAAAGTGCTTGAGTACCGCAGAACACAAGTAAAGGTTGGCAAGAATATCCGCCATCCGCCCAGACAAGCGTTCGCGGCGCTTCAAATTGCCCCCCAGTGACAACAGTGCAAAGTCAGACAGTAAGGCAAAGTTGCTGCTCAAGCGGCTCAGGTGGCGGTAATAATGGCGCGTCAGCGGCGTGCCGACCACCACAAACAAAGCATTGCGTCAGACCATACCAAACGCTGCGCCCAATATTGCTGACAATGTGTTTCACATGCCCCAGAAAAGCCGTGTCGAATGCCGCCACATCATCTGCCTGCGCCGCCTGAATTTCCTGCAACAACCACGGGTGGCAACGCATCGCCCCCTGCCCAAACACGATCAGCGAACGGGTGAGGATATTCGCCCCTTCCACCGTAATCCCAATCGGAATCGACTGGTAAGCGCGGGCAAGGTAGTTGGATGGCCCCATGCAAATCCCTGCCCCACCGGAAATGTCCATCGCGTCATTGATCAGCCGCCGCATCCGTTCGGTCAACTGGTATTTCAGCAAGGCGGTGATCACCGCAGGGCGTTGCCCTTGATCAATCGCAGTAGCCGTCAGAATACGCCCCGCATCCATCAGGTAGGCATTACCCAGAATCCGTGCCAGCGGCTCTTCCACGCCTTCAAAATAGCCAATCGGCATCCCGAATTGCTGGCGCACCCGTGCGTATGCCCCGGTATAACGTGCTGCAACTTTCGCCGCCCCGGTGGAGAGTGCAGGCAGCGAAATGCCGCGCCCTTCGCCCAGGCATTCCACCAGCATCCGCCAGCCTTTGCCTGCTTGTGCTTGCCCACCGATCAGCCAATCCATCGGGATAAATACATCGCGCCCGGTGGTGGGGCCATTCTGGAACGGAATGTCGAGCGCAAAATGGCGGTGACCAATTTCCACGCCCTTGTGGTTGGTGGGAATCAGCGCCACCGTAATGCCGAGTTCCGCCTTATCCCCCAGCAGATGCGCCGGGTCGTAAAGCTGGAACGCCAGCCCCAGCAAGGTTGCCACGGGCGCTAAGGTGATGTAGCGTTTTTCCCAATTCAGGCGGATACCCAGCACGTCTTTTTCGCCATTGAAATCCGACGGCACACCACCCCGTTATCGGGGATGGAACTGGCATCACTGCCCGCTTCCGGCCCAGTCAGGCGCAAAACACGGCAATATCACGCCCATCCGCCAAACGCGGCAAGTAGTAATCCTTTTGCGCTTGCGTGCCGTATTTCATCAGCAATTCGCCAGGCCCCAGCGAGTTGGGAACCATCACCGTAACCGCAGCAGTGGCACTGCGGCTGGAAACTTTCATTACCACCTGCGAATGCGCCAGCGCCGAAAAGCCCAGCCCGCCGTAGGCCTTGGGAATTATCATGCCGAAAAAGCGGTTTTGTTTGAGGAATGCCCAGATGTCGGGCGGCAAGTCGTAGAGTTCATGGGTGATCTGCCAGTCATCCAGACGGTGGCACAGTGCTTCCACCGGGCCGTCGAGGAAATGCTTGTTCCTCAGCGGTCAGTTTGCTGATGGATAAATCGCGTAATCGGCACCAGTCCGGCTTGCCGGAAAAAAGTTCGGAATCCCACCAGACGTTCCCACTGTCCAGCGCGTCCTGTTCGGTCGGTGAGATGGGCGGCAGTTGCTGTTTCATCAGGCGCATGATGGGGCGGCTGAAGTACTGGTGACGGTATTTTGTTAACCAACTCATGGAGATCCTCCTTGTCCTGATGCCACGGCAGGGTGCGGTAGGCAGGTTCGCTGCCTGTGTTCCAGGCCGGGTATTTGATCACGGCAAAGTAGGGTGAGTAGTCGAAGTCGCTGGGGGTGAATAGGCGGAAATTACGTTCGTAAAACCGCACTTCATCCTGCTGCGCGTTATGCACGATGGGCAGGATCGGGTAATGCACTTGCTGGAAACACCGCGCAATCATGCTCGAACACACGATATGGGTGGGCTGCCCGGCATTATGCTGGAACAGGCTGGAACGCCAACGGCGCGGCAGGATGGCATACGGGAATACGAAGCGGGCAAGGTCAACCAATTGCCTTACGTCGTAACCCATGCCGAGGTGTTCGATGGCGAAATTCACCACCTTATCAGCATCTTGCCACGTCAGGCTGGCGGGGCGGCAGATGCGCAAATGTTCCTTGCGGTAGTTGCGCAGCGGGGTAACGATAGTGCCTTTGCCCAGCAGGGATTCGATCACCAGCGGTTCGCTCAGATCACCGTCGTAGTAAGCTGCCAACCAAGAACGCGCTTTCGGGTCACGGATGTCGTTAAGCCGCCCGATATACAACGCCGCATGTGTCCACGGCGACAGCACCACACTCTGGATGACTTTGCTGACCCGTGATTGCCCAGCAAACAGGATGACATCAGCAGGGCGGATTTCGTGTTCAAGGAACTCGAAATTGCACAAGGCGCTGAAATCTTCTTCACGGGGAATGGCATTCAGCCAGTCGATACCATGCTGCCATAACCAGTCGGTTGCACGCATACCTCACTCCTACGGTGTTCCGCAGGCACAGGCTATCAAGTCGTGCCTGCTAGAATACGCTGTTATTTATATATTACGATCCCTTGATTCTAGTTCATATAGACCTGCCAATTAGTGATTTAATTCCGTTTCGGATGAAAGGCAGTTAGACATTCACCATAGATTTATCGCCAAAGCTGGATTAATTCATGCATTACGCATTAACCTATACCTCACACACCAATGCGAGGAGGTAATATTATGAAAACACTGATCACCACCCTGATCCTGAGCGTAGCGTGCAGCATCGCCCTGCCCGCCAGTGCTGCCAGCGCCAAAATCGACAGCATTTATACCAAGCTGAGCGGTTCCACCTGCAAAACCCTAGAAAGCAATGCAGACGAAGGCTGGGCAACAGGCCGCTGCCAAGGCACTGCCGGTTACAAGCTCGACTGGGAGGATAGCGACGCACGCCAGACCCTGAGCGTGGTTGATCCCAAGGGTAAGGCATTCCCGCTGGAATTGGGGACAACGGTATCCAACGGCTTTTCCTCCCTCGGCGACAAAGCCGAATGGCGGGTGCAAAAAGCAGGCAAAAAAGCCACCCCGATTGCCCTAATCGTGCGCTTCAATGTCAGCGAAGACCCGGAAAAGCCAGAAAAAACCACCTCCTATCTGGTGGTCAGCAAGATTACCGCAAGCGAAATATGCGTCACCGATGTGGTCAAACCCGCCAAGGATGCCAACCAGCAAGCCCGTACCCTAGCCGATGCCGCCGCCAGCAAAGCCTGTAAGAACGCCGGAGGTCAAGCAGATTCCCTCGAAGCACCTATCGCAGGCGGGATGGCATCGACCAACTCACAGGATGCAGAAGTAGTGAAAGCGGCTACTTTTGCCGCCTCCCAACTGGGAAAGGATGGGCTGGACAGCCTTCTCGAAGCGTCGCAGCAAGTCGTTGCCGGGATGAACTATGCCATGAAAATCAAGCTTAAAAGTGGTGCAGTCTATAAAGTGCTGGTTTACCGCGATCTGCAAGGCAACTACAGCCTGACGGAATCCAGCAGGCAATAATCCAAACGGCGTATACTCACCGTTTTTGGCCTAAAACCATGACCCCGAAATTCATCCTCATCCCGCAACTACTGGCGACGCTGCTGCTGGGCATCTTGTGTGGCGTGTTCGCTGCCTTCACGCTGGATGTCGCCCCCGCACTCCAGCAAGTGGATGCCGCCACGTATACCAACATGCAGCAACACCTCAACCAAACCCCGCGCAACCTAGGTTTTGCGGTGCTGTTTTTCGGCGCAACCTTGTTTCCCTTCGTGTCGGCAGGCATGGCAGCGTGGAAAAGCCAACGCCGCGTGGCGCTGTATTGGCTGATCGTGGCGCTGGTGCATTTCATCGGGGTGTATTGGGTTAGCATCGTCATCAACATTCCGCTGCATCAGGAAATCTTGGGCTGGAATCCAGCAGCCCCCCCCACTGACTGGCAAAGTACGCGGGAAAGCTGGGCAAATGGCAATTTGATTCGCACGCTCACCGAAGGCGTGTGCTTTGTGGGTGCGTTAACGTTGGTAGTATTACGTGGATGGCTGGCTGCGCAACCGGTTTACGTGATGCGCAGACAGAATTGAGTACAGGTTAGCCTACCCAAACCCGCGCATTGCGGAACATCCGCAACCACGCGCCATCTTCACCCGTATCATCCGGCTTCCACGAGTGCTGCACCGCACGGAACAAGCGTTCTGGGTGCGGCATCATGATGGTAAAACGCCCATCCGCCGTGGTCACACCCGTAATCCCCAACGGCGAACCGTTCGGGTTTTCGGGGTAATGCTCAGTGGCATTGCCGCGATTATCCACGTAACGCAAGCCGACCAAGCCCTTCCGCCAACATCCCTTCAGCAGTAGCCGTATCGAACACCGCCCGCCCTTCGCCATGCGCCACCGCAATCGGCAGCTTCGAGCCAGCCATGCCTTGCAGGAACAACGACGGCGATTCCAGCACCTCAACGGCGGAATAACGCGCCTCAAACTGCTCAGAACGGTTGCGGTAGAAACGCGGCCAATGCGCCGCACCGGGAATCATGTCACGCAATTGCGAGAACATTTGGCAGCCGTTGCACACACCCAAGCCCGAAGGAATCTTGCCGCGCAAAGAACGCTGCAAATTCATCGCTGGCACGCGGATTCATCAGGATGGTTTTTGCCCAGCCGCCGCCTGCTCCCAATACGTCGCCGTAGGAGAAGCCGCCGCACGCCACCAAGCCTTTGAAATCTTTCAGCTTCACCCGACCGCTGATAATGTCGGTCATGTGTACGTCAACCGCCTTGAAACCGGCACGGTCAAACGCCGCCGCCATTTCCACCTGCCCGTTCACGCCTTGCTCACGCAATACCGCGATGGCTGGGCGTACTCCGGTGCGGATATACGGCGCTGCCACATCTTCATCCAACTCAAAGGTTGGCGCGAACGGCAAACCGGGGTCTTGCACATCATCCAAGCGCTCGAATTCTTGCGCGGCGCAATCGGCATTGTCACGCAACGCTTGCATCCGGTAGCTGGTTTCCGCCCAGATTTTCTGCAACGTGGCACGCGGCGCACGGTACACTTCCTTGTTGGCAAAGGTCAGCACCAGTTCGTCGCTGTCGTTCAATTCGCCAATGACGTGGGTGCAATGCGCCAAACCGGCTTCGCGGAACGCTTCCAACACCGCGTCGGTATCGCAATGGCGGATTTGCAGCACCGCGCCGAGTTCTTCGCTGAACAGCGCAGGCAGCAATTGCCCACTGATCTGCCCGATGCAAGCCGTCACGCCCACATGCCCTGCAAAGCTCATTTCCGCCAAGCGTTGCCAGCAAGCCGCCGTCGGCACGGTCGTGGTACGCCAGAATCAGGTTTTCGCCACGCAAATCCTGCACGGTATCGAAGAACGCTTTGAGCGCGGCAGGGTTATCCACGTCCGGCGCGTGATGCCCGACTTGCCCGTAGACTTGCGCCAACGCAGACGCTGCCAAGCGGTTACGCCCTTTGCCAAGATCCACCAGAATCAGATCGGTATCACCCACGTCGCTGCACAATGCCGGAGTCAGGGTTTTGCGGATGTCCTGCACGGGTGAAAACGCGGTGACGATCAGGGATAGTGGCGCAATCATTTCGCGGTTTTCACCGTCTTGCTGCCACACGGTTTTCATCGACAGGGAATCTTTGCCGACCGGAATCGCTAGACCCAAACGCGGGCACAGCTCTTCGCCGACCGCTTTCACAGTGTCGAACAATGCCGCATCTTCGCCGTGATAACCCGCCGCCGCCATCCAGTTGGCGGACAGGCGAATGTTGCGAATATTGGCAATGTCCGCCGCCGCAATATTGGTGAGGGCTTCGCCAATCGCCATGCGCCCGGACGCTGCCGGATTCACCAGCGCAATCGGGGTGCGTTCGCCCATCGCCATCGCTTCGCCGAAATTGGTGGTGTAATCGCTGGAGGTGACCGCCACATCCGCCACTGGCACTTGCCACGCGCCCACCATCTGGTCGCGTGTCACCATGCCCGTCACCGTGCGGTCGCCGATGGTGATCAGGAAGGACTTGGAGGCAACGGTTGGCAAGCGCAATACGCGCTCAATCGCCTCACCCAGCTCAATGCCGCTGAGGTCGATTTCCGGCTTGTGGAAGGTTTGATGATGCACGTCACGCAGCATTTTCGGCGGTTTGCCGAGCAGCACGTTCATCGGCAAATTCACCGGATTGTTTTCAAACAGCGAGTCGCCCACCAGCAATTGTTGTTCAACCGTGGCATTACCGACCACGGCGTAGACAGCGCGTTCGCGTTCGCACAGGGCGCGGAAGGTGTCGAGGCGGTCTTCGGCAATGGCGAGGACGTAGCGTTCTTGCGCTTCGTTGCTCCAGATTTCCATCGGAGCCATGCCGAGTTCGGCGTTGGGAACGGCGCGGAGTTCAAAGCGTCCGCCGCGTCCGGCATCGTTGACGATTTCGGGGATGGCGTTGGAAATGCCGCCAGCACCTACGTCGTGGATCGAGAGGATCGGGTTTTCTGCACCCAAAGCCACGCAGCGGTCGATGACTTCTTGGCAACGGCGTTGCATTTCGGGGTTGCCGCGTTGCACGGAGGCAAAGTCGAGGTTTTCCGCGCTCGTGCCGCTTGCCATTGACGAAGCCGCACCACCGCCCAAACCAATCAGCATCGCGGGGCCACCGAGGACGATGATCGGCGTACCTTCCGGCAGCGGGTTTTTGTTGATGTTGTTTTCGCGGATATTGCCCATGCCGCCTGCAATCATGATCGGCTTGTGGTAGCCGCGCAGTTCGATGCCTTTTGCACCGGGGGCTTGCATTTCAAAGGTGCGGAAATAGCCGGTGATATTGGGGCGTCCGAATTCGTTGTTGAACGCGGCAGCACCGATGGGGCCTTCGAGCATAATGTCGAGGGCGGAAACGATGCGGTCGGGTTTGCCGAAATCGTGTTCCCACGGTTGAGCGTAGCCGGGGATGCGCAGGTTGGATACCGAGAAGCCGCTCAAGCCAGCCTTGGGTTTCGAGCCGTTGCCGGTTGCACCTTCGTCACGGATTTCGCCGCCCGAACCCGTCGCAGCACCCGCAAACGGGGAAATCGCGGTGGGGTGGTTGTGGGTTTCCACCTTCATCAGGATGTGGACGGGTTCGTTGGTGTAGTGGTATTCGCCGGTTTTTACGTCGGTCAAAAAGCGCGTTGCCAACGGGCCTTCGATGACCGAGGCGTTGTCATGGTAGGCGGAAAGGATGCCTTCGGGCGCGTGCGCGTGGGTGTTGCGGATCATGGCAAACAGCGATTTGGGCTGTTCTTTGCCGTCGATAATCCAGTCGGCGTTGAAGATTTTGTGGCGGCAATGTTCGGAGTTGGCTTGCGCGAACATCATCAATTCCACGTCGGTGGGGTTGCGCTGGAGTTCGGCGTAATTTTCCGCGAGGTAGTCGATTTCATCCGCTGACAGTGCCAAGCCCCAGTCGGTGTTGGCTTTGGCGAGCGCGGCTTTGGGGTCATTGCTGATGTCAACGTAGCGCAAGGCGGCGGGTTCGGCTTCGCTGAACAGGACGACGGCATCTTGCAGGTCGGTCAGTACCATTTCGGTCATGCGGTCGTGCAACAGCGCGGCGATGGCGAGGCGCTCGGCTTCAGACAGCGCGGCAGTGGTTTGCACGTCGTAGGCGATGCCGCGTTCGATGCGTTCCACCATCGTCAAGCCGCAGTTGTGGGCGATGTCGCTGGCTTTGCTTGACCACGGCGAAATCGTGCCTTTGCGCGGGGTGACGAGCAGCAATGTGCCGCTGAAAGCGTGGCTGCCTTGCACTTCTTCGTAGGTCAGCAACGCTTGCAACTGGGCGTGTTCGTCGGGGTGCAATTCGCGGCTATTGCGCACGAAATGGACGTATTCGGCTTGCACAGCAGTGATCGTGGGGACGATGGCTTGCAAGGCGCTCAACAGCTTGTTGCGGCGGAAATCGGAGAGGGCAACGCTACCGGGGAAGATCAGCATGGGGGTAAACCAATGGGCAGTTCATCAAGGAGGGTATGATAGCGGAAAGTGGGGCGGGATTGTAGGCGATTGCCATGCCAACTGCGGCGGGGTGCGTCCGCAGCTTGGCAGGGGAAATCAGGCAGCCTTGGTCTTGAGCGTAAAGTCGGTGTGAATTTCTGCAAACGGCACGAATACGCCGCCCGCATCGCGTTCAATAATGCCTTCTTCCGCCAGCACCACCACATCGTCATGCACCCGGCGTATATCGCGTTTCAGCAGCCGCGCCAGTTCGCGGATACTGACGGCTCCGGCTTCCTGTAATTTTTCGATCAGTTCCCAGCGTTTCGGGGTGATTTTTTGGAATAATCGCGCTGGGGATGTGAAATAAATGTACTCATCCTGCACTTTACCCGTGGTGAAGGCTTGCAGAAAACCTGCTTTGAAATCCTGCATAGCGTCCGCTTCGGATGTGATGCTGATAATCAGTTTCCTGTTCATGCTTTGCCTCCCTTTCTCAGTGTTTGTACGTCAGCGAAAAAATCTTCCAACAGCTTTTCGGGTGTCAAAAATGTGTAGGCTTCTTCCCGTTCGCCGTAGTGTCGGTGATCACCTTTGCCGCGTTCGTTGTCGTAGCCGATGTCACGCCTACTTTCGCAGCCGTAATACAGGCGGTATTTGTAAAGGTGCTGACTGCCGGGAACAGGCTCTTCCGGCAAGAGCCATACCAGACCCTCAAGGAGGCAACCGTCCGGGAATTCGATCCTGCGCTGGAAGATTTTCGTTGCTTTACTCATGATGACAATTATGTCATCGGAAAAAAAGATGTCAAGGCATCCAAAACCGCGCCGCGCATCCATTTCCTCGACGCTGGATACACCGTAACGCAGAGTTAGCCAGATTGTCTGACAGATACGGCATAGACAACTGCAAAGAGAGGTTAACTTGGCATGACTTTTTGCAACATTCCGGGCTTATGGCAGCCGGGGCGGCACATCAGGAAATTCCCCCAGATACTCCGCCTTCCACCAATGCCCTGTCCGCGCCCGTTCCTCTGGCGTGGTGAAATGGTAACGGAAAGCCACCACGCGCAAAAACCGGGGCGGCGGCTTGCCTTCAAACGGGTTGTACGCCAACAGATGCGTTACTGCCGGTTTGTTTTTCCATAGCGCATCCAGAAAGCGGTTGAACCAGTAACCCATATCCTCCCGTTGTGGCGGCACGAACCACATCATCCAATCTAGGCGTGGTTGGTGTGGAACGATGAAGGCCGGGGGTTTTTCCAGCGCATCAGGCTTGTAGCGAAACTGATAAGGTTCCCAGTCAACCCCATCATAGCTGCCTGCGATCAACAATTCCTGCCGCTCGGTCTGCATGTTTGGGAACACATGGTAGACGTTGCCGATCCCATAGCGTGGCCCAATGACAGCGAGTTCATACAGCGCCGGTGGCAACGGCCGGTTGCTCAACATGGAAACCATCGCATTCAGGTTGACCGCCATGATCAGCGCACCAAACCCCAGCGTTGCCACCTTCAAGGTCAGGCCGGGCACACGGAAACCCGCTTTCAGGCGCTCCAGCAAACGCACCGGCAACAGCTTGCCAATAATCCTGTCATCCAGCAGGAATAGGCATAGCAATATGGTCAGCAAATTGATGAAATTATGGTTGCTGGTAGCAATAATCAGCACCTGCATGAGGATGGTGATAATGGCGGCGAAAATACGGAACGGGCGTGGCAGGAAAATGAAAAACGGCACCACCAGTTCAGCAAAAAAAGTAAAGCCTACGCCGGTTTTCAGCAACCATTCCGGCAACTGCTGCGCATACCAAGCCCCCACATGCGGCAGCGGCTGGGTCTCGAAATAATATTTCAGCGTGGTGAAACTGCTCCATGACGGATCACCACTCGCCAGCTTGGAAAAGCCTGACAAGAAACGCAGCCGGAACAGCAACCAGTGATACAGGAAAATCACCAGATGGGTCGGTGCATTCAGCAGGAATATCGCCAGAAACCCGCTTTCCAGCAATAAATAATCCCACTGGAAACTCATGAACACCTGCCCGGCCTGATACAACGACAGGTACAGCACAAACAGCAGGATCAGGATCAGCCGTTGCCTGCCCCAGCCCAGCAGCAGGAACACAGCCAGCAACGCCCCCGTAATGCTTGCCCCTTGCAAGGCCACATCACTGCTGTCGAGCCAGAACAGGGTCGGCACCTTGAACCATGCCGCGTAGCCATATTCCGCAAACAAGTGATCCAGCAACTCACGGAATGGCAGAATGCCACCAGATCCTGCCAGCCCCTCTATCTGCACCGCCAGTGACAGGAAGGCAGTACAATAGATCACTGCCAGCCCTTTCAGGAACAACCAACTGGTAAGCTGATAATCAGGCACCGGCTCTACAAGCCCCACCAGAAACTGCTTCAATCTGTCCATGTCGCGCATCCCCGTAAAATCCTCATACCTGAATTATGGCTTCATCACGCCGGATTCGCAGGCAAAGTTGGGGAACCGTATAAATTGATTTAGGGTAAAATTGATACGACGCCCTATCCACAACGCCAGAAGGAAGCCGGATTAATGACTATTTACCAACAAACCCTCACCATCCCCACCACCGGACGCGGCACATACAACATCACCACACAAATCGACACCCTGATCCGCCAAAGCGGCATCAAAACCGGCTTATGCCACGTCTTCATCCACCACACCAGCGCATCACTGATCATCACCGAAAACGCTGACCCCGATGTGCGCCGCGACCTCGAAACCGTCCTCAAACGCCTCGCCCCCGATGGCGACCCCGCCTACCGCCACAGCGATGAAGGCGACGATGATATGAGCGCCCACATCCGCTGTATGTTAACCAACACCGACCTCACCATTCCCGTCACCCGTGGGCAATCCGCACTCGGCACATGGCAAGGTTTGTACCTCTACGAACACCGCACCGGACGTTTCCAGCGCAAACTCACCGTCACACTTTACGGCGAATAACACCTACTTCACCTCAATTGCCTTAATATCCTCGGCGCTGAATTTCGCATCACGGTATTTGGCATCCTTCACCACGTCCCGCAGGTTTTGCAGCGTATGGAAAACCGATTCAGCCATGTGGTCATTCACAGGACCATTCAGCGGTGCTTGCGGATTGGCGTAAATCTGGTAATTCACCCTGACATGACCGGGGCTGGTTTGCTGGAAAACCCACGAACCTTTTAAACCCAGCACGCGGGTACGGCCTTTTTGCCCGGTATCCTGATTTTCCCGCCCCGACAAGGTAATGGTGACTGTCCCCGCCTTGCGCTGGTAGCGGATCACGGAATTAATATACATATCACGGTCTTGCAGCGGGAAAGGCAAATGAATGACGGTGTAGGTCAAACGCTTAGCAGGGCTAATGGTTTCCACCAAACGGCCTTCCGTGCAATCATGAACCCAGCGCGGGCAGGCGCTTATATCTTGCAGCAATGCCGCCAGCGCATCCAACGTCGCCTCAACCTCGACCACACCTTTGGTGGTTTCGTGCGGCGAACCAGATTGCTGTTGCTGCACCTGAATACCGTCTTGGTCTTTTTTCACCACCCAGTTGCCGCCATCCGCATACCCCAGTGATACGGACAGCAAGAACAGGCATACAGTAGCAAACAAGGTTTTCATCGGTATTCCACCAAATCCGCCAGCGGCTGACGCAACTTCGCTGGCTGCTCGCCTGCACGATAGCCAAAGGTCACGACCACTGCCACCCCGTACTGGCTGGTATCAATTGCCAGCACCTCTTCCACACCCGGTTTCGAGAAACCTTCAATCGGGCAAGAATCAATCCCCAAACTTGCCGCCCCGGTCATCATGTTCGCCAGCGCGAGGTAGCATTGCTTGGAACTCCACGCGAAGGTATTGAGATACGGCTTGATTTCGCTGTCATTGTGCGCCGCATAACGTCGCCAAATACGCCTGTTCCGCCTCGACTGGCAACCCGCGCCGCCCGAACAAACGCTGCACATACTCACTGTACGGTTCAACCGCTGCGGTTTTCGCCAGAATCACCACCACATGGCTGCTCTCGGTAATTTGCGGCTGATTCCAGCAAACTTCACGCAACTTTTCGCGCAATGCCGGGGTTTGCACCACCACGAAATGCCAGTGTTCCATACCGAAAGACGACGGTGACAAGCGCCCGAATTCCAGAATCTGCTGGAATTCATCAGCGGGAATCTGGCGTGCCGGGTCAAACTTTTTACAGGCATGGCGGAAATTCATCGCTTGCATGAATGGCTGCATGGTTAAAACTCCTTAACTTAAATCGGTGCGCTAAATGCGCTACAGTATAGCCACACCATCACTATCGGGAACAGGGAATACAAAATGATAACGGGATTGTTCAAAGGGTTTGGCTACGTGTTTAGCGGCCTGTCACTCATCACGCAAAAAGGCATCCGCCCGTTTGTGGTCGTGCCACTGCTAATCAACATTGTGCTGTTTTCTGGCGGTATTTGGTTGGCAAAATCCCAACTCGACTACTGGATGGCACGTCTATTGCCAAGCTGGTTGACGTGGCTGGAATGGTTGCTGTGGCCTGTGTTCGCCGTGCTGATTTTCTTTGTGGTGTTTTACGTGTTTTCCATCGTCGCGAATATTCTCGCCGCGCCGTTCAACTCAGTGCTAGCGGAACGGGTCGAAGCGCGTCTCAACGGGCAACCTGTCCCCGAATTTGAAGGCTACAAAAGCCTACCCGCGCTAATCGTGCGCACCTTCCGCAGCGAACTCGGCAAGCTGTGGTATATGGGCAAGTGGTTCATCCTGCTGCTGATTATCACCGTGATTCCGGGCGTCAATATCATCGCACCCGTGGCGTGGACGCTGTTTGGCGCATGGATGCTGGCGATTGAATACGCCGACTACCCGATGGGCAACCACAACCTGTTTTTCAAGGATGAATTGGTGGCGTTGAAGAAAAATCGGGCGGAAGCGTTGGGATTTGGCTGGCTGCTGTCGTTGATGACCGCGATTCCCGTGCTGAATTTCTTTGCCATGCCAGTTGGCGTTGCAGGTGGCACGGCATTGTGGGTAAACAGACTCTCAAAAACCGTCTAACACTTCGCGGGAGTGTTCCATCTCGCCAATATGGGCATAATAGCGTGTTTGCCCACGGTCATCACACACCCAAACTTCTTTCGCGCCCTTTGCCAGATAAAGCTGCACTTTCTCTTCCATTTCCGCTTTGGAATTGGAGGGGCTGGTGATTTCGACACAAATTTCGGGGGCAACCTTGTAGGGTGTCTGGAAACCATTCTCAGCGATGAAGGCATCAGATGCCCACGCAACATCGGCAACTTTCACGCCGTCAGTAGTCTGGACGGAACATTCCATGATGACAGTCCCACCGCCTTTGCCTCTTTCCAACCGCGAACCAATCAAATACTGCAATCGCCCATGATTGTTACTCGCAGGACTCATCAGGATCTTTCCCCATTTGTTCAGTTCAATCTTGAAAGGCAGATCCTGCAACAACGGGTTGTCAATAACAGCTTGCCACTCCACGACTATTCCTCACTTAGCATTTATCAGATGATGACTTGACTATGCCAGCAAATGTCAGCGTTGACCAGCCATGCATCCCTGCATCTAGCCTATTGCACCAGCATATCCAGTTGCAAGGTGGCGGTTGTGCCTTTTGCCAGTGAGCCTACCAGCCAAATACTGTTGGTATACGTGCCTTGGCTGGCGACATAAGGCTCCTGAAGGGCAAGACCGGTTGGCAATACATCCTTGACCTCCACGCCTGTTGCCGTGTCTGGCCCATTGTTGGTGAGGGTGAGGGTATAACGCACGGTATCACCTCGCTTGGCGGTCTGTTTATCAGCCACCTTGACCAGCTCCAGATCAACTTTGGGGTCGGGTAATGGTATTTTGATGGCACAATCCTTGGGCGTGTTTGGCCCTACGCCATTGATACTCACAAAGCCCGTGCCTGTCGGGGCGCCGCTGCCACCGTAGCTGCTATTTCCCCACGCGCTAAGCGAGCCATCCGCCTTCAGCGCCGCAAATGCATACGCTGTGGAAGCGATGCTCACAAAGCCCGTGCCACTCGGGGCGCCGCTGCCACCAGCGTCACTATATCCCCACGCGCTAAGCGAGCCATCCGCCTTCAGCGCCGCAAATGCAGTCTGGTTGGAAGCGATGCTCACAAAGCCCGTGCCGCCCGGGGCACCGCTACTACCGCCTCCCCACGCGCTAAGCGAGCCATCCGCCTTCAGCGCCGCAAATGCATACCCTGTGGAAGCAATGCTCACAAAGCCCGTGCCGCCCGGGGCGCCGCTGCCACCGTAGTTACTCACTCCCCACGCGCTAAGCGAGCCATCCGCCTTCAGCGCCGCAAATACAGTCTGGCTGGAAGCGATGCTCACAAAGCCCGTGCCACTCGGGACGCCACTGCCACCGTAGTCACTATCTCCCCACGCGCTAAGCGAGCCATCCGCCTTCAGAGCCGCAAATGCCCTGCCTGTGGAAGCGATGCTCACAAAGCCCGTGCCACTCGGGACGCCGCTGCCACCGTAGTTACTATGTCCCCACGCGCTAAGCGAGCCATCCGCCTTCAGCGCCGCAAATGCCTCACCGTTGGAAGCGATGCTCACAAAGCCCGTGCCACTCGGGACGCCGCTGCCACCGTAGTTACTATGTCCCCACGCGCTAATCGAGCCATCCGCCTTCAGCGCCGCAAATGCAAACCCTGTAGAAGCGATGCTCACAAAGCCCGTGCCGACCGGTGCGCCGCTGCCACCAGAGCCACTATACCCCCACGCGCTAAGCGAGCCATCCGCCTTCAGCGCCGCAAATGCATACCCTGTAGAAGCGATGCTCACAAAGCCCGTGCCGCCCGGTGCGCCGCTGCCACCATGGTAGCTATATCCCCACGCGCTAATCGAGCCATCCGCCTTCAGCGCCGCAAATGCAGACTCGTTGGAAGCGATGCTCACAAAGCCCGTGCCACTCGGGGCGCCGCTGCCACCGCGACTGCTATCTCCCCACGCGCTAATCGAGCCATCCGCCTTCAGCGCCGCAAATGCATAATAATTTGGATGATTCGGCGAATTGTAAAGACCACCGTAATTGTTCTGCGCCGAACTGACATCCGCGCCGCACGAGGCAGTCCTTGGCTTAACTCCATTCACCGCCATCACCCGCCAGTTGGTTTCGCCCTCGCTGCTGGGGTAACTGCCTGCCGGGTTGCTGATGCCCGCTGAAGGGGGGCCAAATTGGGCATCATCACTATCAATGGCGTTGTCCAGCCCATCCTTCTCGTCGTCTTGAAACGCCAGTGCCAAGCCTGCCTCGAGGGTATCCCGCAAGCCGTCGTTATCGCTGTCGGTATCCAGATAATCGGGGCTATCCTGCATATCGGTGTTGGCAGGCGTGAGGCCACCACCCGTCAGGTAAGCCGAGTTGAGGCCGTGATTGCTTTGGTAAGTGGCAGCATCGTCCGCCTTGGGCGAGGTAAAGCTTGCCGTTGCCTGAGCTTCTATCGTGTCGGGGATGCCGTCATTGTCGGCATCAAGGTCAAGGCTGTTGGGGATGCCGTCACCATCGGCATCTGCCGTGCCTTCCACCGTGTCGGCTATGCCGTCGTTGTCATCGTCAAGGTCGATAGCGTCGGCAACACCATCGCCATCGGTATCTTTGAGGGTGATCTTGATGGCACAATCCTTGGGGGTGTTTGGCCCTACGCCGTTGATGCTCACAAAGCCCGTGCCGACCGGGGCACCGCTGCCACCGTGACTACTAGACCCCCACGCGCTAATCGAGCCATCCGCCTTCAGCGCCGCAAATGCAAACCCTGTGGAAGCGATGCTCACAAAGCCCGTGCCACTCGGGGCGTCGCTGCCACCGTAGTCACTCCTTCCCCAGGCGCTAAGCGAGCCATCCGCCTTCAGCGCCGCAAATGCAGACCCTGTGGAAGCGATGCTCACAAAGCCCGTGCCGCCCGGTGCGCCGCTGTCACCGTAGTTACTATACCCCCACGCGCTAAGCGAGCCATCCGCTTTCAGCGCCGCAAATGCATAAGAGTTGGAAGCGATGCTCACAAAGCCCGTGCCACTCGGTGCGCCGCTGTCACCAGCGCCGCCTCCCCACGCGCTAAGCGAGCCATCCGCCTTCAGCGCCGCAAATGCACCATCGTTGGAAGCGATGCTCACAAAGCCCGTGCCGCCCGGGACGCCGCTGCCGCCGTTGCTAGACCCCCACGCGCTAATCGAGCCATCCGCTTTCAGCGCCGCAAATGCAGACACTGTGGAAGCAATGCTCACAAAGCCCGTGCCAATCGGGGCACCGCTGCCACCGTAGTCACTAGACCCCCACGCGCTAATCGAGCCATCCGCCTTCAGCGCCGCAAATGCAGACCCTGTGGAAGCGATGCTCACAAAGCCCGTGCCGCCCGGTGCGCCGC
The DNA here is from genome assembly GCA_963818325.1 of uncultured Gammaproteobacteria bacterium. Lineage (GTDB taxonomy): Bacteria > Pseudomonadota > Gammaproteobacteria > Thiotrichales > Thiotrichaceae > Thiothrix. The sequence goes on from CAWFRV010000009.1 coordinate 196,331, forward strand.
TGCCACCAGAGCCACTATACCCCCACGCGCTAAGCGAGCCATCCGCCTTCAGCGCCGCAAATGCAAACCTTGTGGAAGCGATGCTCACAAAGCCCGTGCCAATCGGGGCACCGCTGCCACCGTAGTCACTATGCCCCCACGCGCTAAGCGAGCCATCCGCCTTCAGTGCCGCAAATGCATAAGGGTTGGAAGCGATGCTCACAAAGCCCGTGCCAATCGGGGTGCCGCTGCCACCGTAGTCACTAGACCCCCACGCGCTAATCGAGCCATCCGCCTTCAGCGCCGCAAATGCACTGCTTGTGGAAGCGATGCTCACAAAGCCCGTGCCACTCGGGGCGCCGCTTCCACCGTAGTCACTATCTCCCCACGCGCTAATCGAGCCATCCGCCTTCAGTGCCGCAAATGCAACGCTATTCGGGAAATTCGGCGAATTGTAAAGACCACCATAATTGTTCTGCGCCGAGCTGTAATCCGCGCCGCACGAAGCAGTCCTTGGCTTGATGGCGTCATCTGCCCGCGCTGGCGTCACGAATAACACCAACAGCACAGTAAACAGGATGGAAAAGACCAGTGCGGACAACCGCCCCCCGGATGCAACAGTCATGTGGATAGCCCCCTGTCAACTCGGACTGCCGTGATGAGTCCGGTCAATTTTTTGTATTAGATTTTACGTTGCCGGAGTTTAATTAAATTTACTTATCAATGACAAGGATAAATGTCAAAACAGGCTAAATAATCTTCCCCTTCGCCAGCCGTTCCTGCGTCGTCAACGCAATCTTATTCCGCAAGTAAACCGGCTGCGCCTCTTCCGGCGCGGCTGCCCTGCCCGCTTGCCACGCGGCAACGGCTAACGGCAACATGAATTCAGCAGCAGGCAACGATTCGGCATCCATCCCACTCAGTTTGTCGCCAAACCGCGCTTGCAAGGCTTCGGCGTAAGCCGACCAACCATGCCCAATCGCAAACCAGCCCGCCGTTGCTGGCAATGGCGCATCCGCCGGAGCGCACACTTGCTCAACACCCTGCAACTGCATCAAGCCATCCTGCAAGGCATATTGCCCCCAATACACCTCGTTCATCCGTGCATCCAACGCCACCAACACCTGCGTTGCACCGTGCTGCATGTACGCCTGCTGCGCCAATGCCGCCAAGGTAGACAACGCAATCACCGGCTTATCCGCCGCCATTGCCAAGCCTTGCGCCACACCCACGCCAATACGGATGCCGGTAAACGCACCCGGCCCACACCCGACCGCAATCGCATCCACATCCTGCAAACGTAAGCCCAGCCGCCGCCAGCACTTTTTCCACCATCGGCAAAATCAGTTGGGTATGCGCCCGTGGGGTCAGTTCAAATTCGCTGAAGGTCGCGCCATCCGCATAAACAGCAGCAGAACAGGCTTCAGTCGAGGTATCAAGGGCTAGTAATTTCATCAGTATCTCTATTGGGAATGGGGGGTATGGTCTTCTCAAAAAACCGTTCCACGATTTCCAGCTTCTGGGTACGTGGCATACGCGGCAAACTGTCGAGGAAAGTCTTGCCGTAACTGCGGGTACGCAAACGGATGTCGCATATCATCAGCACCCCGCGATCCTGCTGGTCACGGATCAGCCGCCCCACGCCCTGCTTCAAGGCAATCACTGCCTGCGGAATCTGGTATTCGCCAAACGGATTGCCGCCACGCTTGCGGATGCTGTCCAACCGCGCTTCCATCACCGGATCGTTCGGGGCAGCAAACGGCAGCTTGTCGATAATGACGCAACTCAACGCTTCGCCGCGCACATCCACCCCTTCCCAGAAACTCGCCGTCCCCAGCAATACCGCATTGCCCAGCTCGCGGAACCGCTCAATCATATCGCGCTGTGGCGATTCACCCTGAATCAGCAACGGAAACTCAATCCGGTCTTGCAGCAATTCCGCCGCCTCATTCAGCGCCCGGTAACTGGTGAACAGCATAAAAGTGCGCCCACCACAGGCATTGATCACCGGAATCGCCGCTTCCACCAAGGAGGATACAAAACCCGCATCTTGCGGTTCTGGCAACCCGGTGGGCAGATACAGCAGCGAGTTATTCCAGTAATCAAACGGGCTGTCGAGTTGCAAGCGTCGTGCGCCTTATCCAAGCCCATACGCTGGTTAAAATGCTCAAACGACTGCCCTACCGCCAAAGTCGCCGAGGTCATCACCCAGCTACACGGCAATTCTTCCATGCACTTTTTGAACGGCACTGCCACATCCAACGGCGTGGTAGTAATCACAAAGCCACGGGTGAAGGTTTCAAACCACTGCACGCTATCCGGCGGTGGATTATGCAAGCGCCCCAGCCGCGCCTGTTGTTCCAGCAAACGCTCGTAACACGACTGCAAACCCTTGCTGCGCTCAGCGGCATGTTCCAGCAACGCCGCCAGATCATTCATGCTAGTCCTCAAGTTCTTGCAGGTGGTTGACGATGGCGGGCTTGTTGCTGATACGTATCCACGGCGCACGTTGCCCCGGCGTATCCATTGCCAGCCGCAAATCCATCACCGCTTTTTCCAGCCGGTCGAGAAATTCGCGGATTTGCGGCATATCGGAAGCGCCTTCCAACGCCTCCACCACGGTATCGCGTTTCCAATCATGCAACTGGCGGCTGCTGAAAGTATCGCTGAAAAAGGTGGAAGCGATTTCCGGCAACTGGTGGGCTTCATCCAGCACCACCACATTGGCAAGTGGCAGTAATTCGCCGAAACCCTCTTCCTTGAGCGCCATATCGGCGAAAAACAGATGATGATTGACCACCACCAGATCCGCTTCTTGCGCCGCACGGCGGGCTTTGACCACGTAGCATTCGTGGTAATCGCCACATTCTGCACCCAAGACAATTTTCGGTGGTGGAGGTCACCCGCCCCCAGATTTCAGCATCGTGGGGAACCGCCGACAGCTCGGCAATATCGCCCTTGCTGGTGAGTTCTGACCAATCGCGGATACGGCGCAGCCAAGTGACGCTTTTGCGGTCAGGCAGACGGCCTTCATCCAACGTGGTTTTCAGGCGGTGCAGGCACAAGATAATTCGCGCGACCTTTGAGCAAAGCCGTTTTGACCGCACTTTTCAGCGCCTTGCGCACCAGCGGCAAGTCTTTGTGGTAAAGCTGGTCTTGCAGGGTCTTACTGCCGGTGGATATGATCACGCGCTCATCGCACAGCAAGGCGGGTGCTAGGTAGGCAAAGGTTTTGCCCACGCCAGTCCCCGCTTCGATCACCGCCGTACCTTGGGTCTGCATGGTAGCCTGCACCGCTTTCAACATGGCCTGCTGTTGCGGTCTGGCCTGAAAACCTTCGATCAGTTGCGCGAACGGCCCAGCCTCGCCCAACAGGTCAAGCATGTCGAGTTCAGACTGAGTAGCGGCGACAGGGCTAATTGAGTTGCTCCTGATAGGCTTTGGCCTTGCTCGCCATACTGAGCAGCCTGTTCATGATTGCCTTGCTGGGCATTGATCTGGCTGAGTTTCATCCATAAATCCGGGTTGTCGGCTTCGATGCGCAAAGCACGTTCCAGCGTGTCAGCCGCCTTGTCGAGGTTGCCCTTCGCCACTTCCGCATCCGCCTGTTTCATCAATGCCTGTACCGCAGAAGAGGATTTGTACTGTTTGGCAGGCATGACCGCTTGCACGGTGTGCATCGCTTTGGGGTTTATCAACACATTACTGCCGGAGCTGGGGAATCCTGTTGCTCGGTTGGCGGCGGCTTTTTATGCTGTACTTCGTAGGGGACACATCTACGGCTGGTTTTTCGACATTCACAGGACGGCTGTGCGGCTGGCCTGCCCCCATACACCCGATCCTGCAACACATAGGGGTTGGGGGCACAAGCTGACAACAGCCCTGCCAACAACAAGCCAGTGGCAACGGAATTATAGTTTTTTAGCATCATGTCAATCTCATTGCATCAGGTTATCAATCCAACTGGAGGGCGCTCCCCCCTTCTTCTGCACCGGCGCTGGAGCGGGTGCTGCGGTCGCCGGAGCAGCCGGTGCAGCAGGCTCCAACGGGTCAACCGTTTGCAGGCGGCGCACAGTAACTGGTTTTCTGCGGCTGGGTACCTTTGATGAATGGGGTACGTACTGCCTTACCACACGCCGGATTAAACCGCAGGCCAGTAGCTTGATCCACATCAACCCAGACCAGACGTGAAGAATTGGCGACTTGAAGCGGCTTGGTCGGCAATACTTGGAACAAATCCGACCACACTTTCAACGCCCCCGTACCGCCGGTCATATTGATGGGTTTGTTGTCATCGCGCCCAACCCAGACCGTCACCACATGCTGCCCAGAGAAACCGGCAAACCAGCTATCTTTCTTGTCGTTGGTCGTCCCCGTCTTGCCTGCCACCTTTTTCCAAGCAGGCAAGGTGGAGGCAAGTTCTTTCGCCGTGCCCTCAACCGTCACCCGATGCATAGCGCATAGGTCAGCAGGTCAGCAGCTTCAGGGCTGGCCACTTGTTTGACGGTCAACGGGTAACGTGTCAGCACCTGCCCATGCGGGTTCATGACGCTACGGATAGCTTTCAGCGGGGAATAAGAACCACCTGCTGCAATGCTCTGGTACATTTGCTGCACATCAATCGGTGCCATTTCCAATCGCCCCCAGCAAGATGGAAGGATAGGCGGGAATATCCCCGCCAACGCCGAGGTCATGCAGGGTTTGCACGATCTTGTCCAAACCGACCCCGACCCCAACACGTACCGCCGGGGTATTGCGTGACAGGGTAATGGCCTTCAACAAGGTGACACTGCCCATATTGGAGTGGTCATAATTCTGTGGCTGCCAATATTTCCGCGCCCCCAACTTCACGGTGACGGGGCCATCATTGATACGGGTTGCCAGATTGTATTTGTGGGGATCTTCCAAGGCTGCCAAGTAAATGGCGGGTTTTACCAATGAGCCGATCTGACGTTGCGCCGTCAAGGCACGGTTATAACCGGCGTAACGCACATCGCGGCTCCCCACCAGCGCCATGACTTCACCGCCCTGCACACTGCTGATGATGATGGAACCATTCAGCTTGCCCTTCTTGATGCCATTGGCACGTTCCAGCCGCACCACCCGGTTTTGCAAGATGGTTTCGGCGGTCAATTGGACGATGGGATCCATCGCAGTAAAAATCATCAGCCCTTGGCTGCGCACATCATCTTCCTTGTAATCACGCTGCAACTGCTGGCGCACCAAATCCAGATAAGCGGGGAATGGGCTATTACCGGAAGGCTTTTTCTCATTGACCCCCAAGGGTTGGGCAAGCGCCTCCTGATAGACAGCTGGGGTGATGACTTTTTCATTCAGCATGACTTGCAGCACCAGATTGCGCCGTTCCAGCGCACGCTCAGGGTGCAAGCGCGGGTCGTAGAAACCCGCCCCTTTCGCCAGACCAATCAGCAGCGCGATCTGGTCAGCTTTCAGCTCCCATACCGGGCGGTTGAAGTAAAATTGTGCAGCCAAACCAAAGCCGTGGATAGCGCGGTCACCATCTTGACCCAAGGTGGATTTCATTCAAGTAGGCTTCCAGAATATCCTGCTTGGTGTAACGCATTTCCAGCAGGAAGGCCATCGTGGCTTCTTTGAGCTTACGATGCCAGCTACGTTCGTTGGTCAGGTAAAAGTTTTTGACCAACTGCTGGGTCAGGGTACTGCCCCCTTGCACCGTATGGCCTGCTTTGAGATTAGCCACGAGCGCACGCCCAATCGCCACCGGGTTAACCCCCTGATGTTCATAAAATTTCTTGTCTTCGACGGCAAGCAGACCATTCACCAGTAACTGGGGCACATCTTTCTGCCGCACTAACACGCGGTCTTCATTCTTGCGGGGGTAAAAATTACCGATCAGCACCGGTTCCAGACGCATCAGATCCAGCGGGTTCTTGCCATCCGCATAAGCCAACGTGGTAATTTTGCCGCTAGCCACGGTCACATTGATGCTGCGGGCAGGCTCCTTATCATCCGCAAACTGGAAGCCACGGGTATTGATGACAAATTTATTGCCTTGACGATGGTACTGCCCGGTTTCGGCGGGTGCAGCTATTGAGCGGTAGTTGAGCAGTTTCAGCTCTTCTTCAAGGTGGTCAGCAAACAGTTGCTGCCCCTCGTACATATCCAGCGGGCGGGCAAATACCCGCGCAGGCAATTCCCAACGCCTGCCCTCAAACTGGTCACGTACTTTTTCATCCAGTTGCATGGTATAGACAATGGCTACCAGCAAGCCCAGCACCAGTACGACCAGCAGCAGGATACGGAATACCCGCCCAAACAGCGAACTCATAAACCATAACCCGCCAAAAAAACGCCGCAATGCCGATTCCTGTTTTACTTCCTGACTCAAGCTATTTTCCTGCTATGCTTATATTTTCGGGTCATATATATAGAGACTTGGCATGTCTGCACATCCATCTGACACCCTATCGGAGGCGATGCGTAACCCCGCATTCTACCCGCATACGACGCATAATATACAAGTAATTCACACCCACATATCGACCATTTTCCTGACCGGCGAGTTCGCTTACAAGATAAAAAAGCCAGTCAATTTCGGTTTCCTGAATTTTACCCAACTGGCTGACCGGCAACATTTCTGTGAAAAAGAGGTGCGCCTCAACAGCCGCTTTGCCCCCAAACTGTATCTTGGAGGTCGTACCCATGTTGCAAGTAGACGGCAGTTACCGGCTAGGCTCAGCCACCGACAACACCGCTGCCAATGTTGTCGAATATGCGGTCAAAATGCGCCAATTCGACCCATCCCAGCAACTTGACCGCCTGTTGGCAGCGGATTTGCTGCCGCTGGAACAGATGGATATGTTGGCTACCCGCGTTGCCCACTTTCATCAGCAAGCCGAACACGCACCCGCAGACAGCCATTTCGGTTTACCTGCCAGCGTCTTAGCGCCTATGCAGCAAAATTTCATCTCATTGCGTACCCATCTGCATGGGCATCCGCTGCTGGAACGCCTGAGTGTACTGGAAAACTGGACGCAACAGGAATATTCCCGACTACATGCAGAGCTTCTACAACGCAAGCAAACAGGCCACATCCGCGCCTGCCACGGTGATATGCACCTAGGGAATATAGCCCTGATTGACGGTGAAATCACCCTTTTCGACGGCATTGAGTTCAGCGAGGAACTGCGTTGGATTGATACCGCCAGCGACTGCGCCTTCCTGCTGATGGATCTGGAAGACCGTGGCAAACCCGCGTGGGCGCATCGGCTACTGAACCTTTGGCTGGCGGAAAGCGGTGATTACGCCGCACTCCCGGTACTCAATTTTTACAAAGTTTACCGGGCAATGGTACGTGCCAAAGTCAACGCCTTACGCCTGAGCCAGCCGCTGGATGCGACGGAACGCGCCGACTGCCTGCATCACTGCGCCAACTACTTGACCCTTGCGGAACACTATACCCAAGCCCGCCAGCCCGCCCTGCTGATTACGCATGGCTTCAGTGGTTCCGGCAAATCATGGGCTTGCCGCCAGTTGGTGGAAGCAATTGGGCTGCATCCAGTTACGCTCGGATGTGGAACGCAAGCGCCACCCCAGCGGGCTAGATCAAAACCTCTACAGTGCTGACATGACCGCCCGCACCTATGAACGGCTGGCGGAACTGGCCACGCTGGCGTTGCAAAACGGCTATTCGGTGGTGGTGGATGCCACTTTCCTGCAACGTGAGCAACGCCAACACTTTCAGCAACTGGCACAGCAGCACCAAGCCGCCTTCTTGATCCTGCATTTCAGCGCCACACTCGCCCAATTGGAAGCCAATATTTTACAGCGCCAACAAGCGGGCACTGATGCCTCGGATGCCGATATTGCTGTGCTGCACAAGCAATTAACCCATGACAAACCATTGCAGGATGACGAACCTTATGTAACAGTTCGCTTCAATGAAGATTTACCGTTAGCGAGGATTCAGGCGCTGCTTGGTCACTCGTAGAAAACTCATACAAAATGGAGTTAAAAATGCATTTTAATCCCCTTAAGCCACTGTCACTGTGCCTGATTTCAGCCCTTTCTGTGGGTCTCACTGGCATCGCCACTGCAGACACCAAGTTGACTTACACTGACACGGGTTTTGCCCCCGAGCCACGCCAGACCGCCATCCAGATTCACGGCGACAAAGTGCGCATGGAAGAAGTCGGTAGCGACATTTACTCCCTGTATGATGACGGCAAGAAAATGCTGTACACCATCAACACCAAGACCAAACAGTTCATCGAAACCACCCCCGACAAAATCCGTGAACGCATGACCAAAGTGGTGGAAATGCAAAAGCAGTTCAAGGAAGACATGAAAAAGCAGATGGCTTCCATGCCGGAAGATCAGCGCAAACTGATCGAGGAACGCATGAAGCAAAGCGAAGATATGCCATGAAAGCGCCACCACCCGCCATCAAGATGGACAAAACCGAGCGCAAGGAAACCATCCAAGGCATGGAATGCATCATTTCCACCGTCAAGATGGACGACAAGCCAGTGCGTGATGTTTGCATCGCAGGCAGCGGTGCGATGGATGCCGCCGACCACAAAATGCTGGTTACCATGTTTGAATACATGGATGGTATCGCGGCTGAATCCGCCAAGGCACAAGGCGCAACCCCGCCAACAGAAGGTTCCGCCAGCCTGCACCGTGACGGTTTGGCATTGCGCATCCAAGCACTTGCCCGAAGGCCCGCGCAGCGAACTCAGTGGCTTGGGCAAAGACGCCTTGAAGGATGCCGATTTCAAGCTACCAGAAGGTTTCACCGTATTTGAACCGGCTGCTGCTGCGCCCCAGCCGCCGCCGCCAGCACCGGCCACCGGCTGCTGCACCGACCAGGCACTGCACCCGCGCCAGCAGCACCTACGGCTCCTGCAGCAACGCAACCCCGCGGCAGCTCCAGCGACTGCCGCCAGCTCCGGCTGCACCAGCGAAATAACCCGGCATGGCGCATATCAACCGCAGTGCGCTAGTGCCTTACAGCTCGGAACAAATGTACCAACTGGTCGATGGCATCAACCTCTACCCGCAGTTCCTGCCGTGGTGCAGGACGGCGGTTGAGCATGAGCGCGATGCCGATCAGGTAAAAGCCAGCATCGAAATTGCCAAGGGGGCGGTGAACAAACGTTTCACCACCCTCAATCGCCTGCAAAAAAACAAAACCATTGAAATGCGCCTGGTGGATGGCCCGTTCCAGCATCTGCACGGTTTCTGGCGTTTTGATGAACTGAAAGCCGATGCTTGTAAGGTCTCGCTGGATCTGGATTTCGAGTTTTCCAACAAGATTGCTGAGCCTGGTGGTTGGCCCGATTTTCAACCAGATCGCCAATACGCTGGTGGATTCCTTTGTCGCAAGGGCGAAAAAAGTCTATGGCAAACCCTGACACCTTACGTATCGAAGTCGTTTACCCCCTACCCCACGAGCAAGTTGCTCTGGCAGCACAAGTACCCGAAGGCGCAAGCATCCGCGACGGCATTGCCAGCATCGGGCATTCTGGAACGTTACCCAGAACTCACATCTGGATACGCTGGAAGCAGGCATTTTCGGCAAACTAGCAAACTCGATACGCCGTTACGCGAACGTGACCGCATCGAAATTTACCGCCCCCTGATTGCTGACCCCAAAGCCGTGCGCAAACAACGTGCTGCCGAGGGTAAAGTGATGAAAAAAGGCGATGGTGAGCCGATAGGTAAGGGGATTCCTCACGTTCCAGTTGCATCCCCCGACACGCAACGCTGCGTAAAGTTTCGCTGATTATTTCGGTTTCACAACCACGGGTGCGGCATCATTACGGATATTCTGTACCACACCATTCTGGAAGAAAACCGTCACGCTGCTGCGCTGCACTTCCCCAGTCGGGTGCTTTCAGGTAGAACACATAATCCCAACGGTTCTTATGGAAATCATCCACCAGCAACGGTGTCCCTAACACCGACTGCACTTGCTGCCGCACTCATACCGGGCTGTTACCGCCGCCAGCTCCTCGCGGGTGATGTAATTGCCTTGCTGAATTTCCATTTTATACGAACTACAGCCGCCCAACAGCAGAACAGCGGAAAGGGTAAGTGAAATGATAGGCTTTATCATGTTAGTCTTGTACCGTCCAAAGTAAACATGGGCATCATAATAGACTATTCAGGATGGAGAGTGCAGGGTGGAAGAGAAGGATATTAAACGTGCCGGATTAAAGATTACCCAACCACGGGTCAAAATTCTCGACTTATTAAGCAATTCCCAAGAACATCATCTGAGTGCCGAGGAAATTTACAAGTCACTGCTCGGCAATGATGAAGAAATTGGCCTCGCCACCGTTTACCGGGTACTGACCCAATTTGAGGCCGCAGGTCTAGTGAACCGCCACCACTTTGAAGGCGGGCAAGCCGTGTTTGAACTGGCTACCGAAGAACACCACGACCACATGGTATGCATGAAAACCGGCAAAGTCGTCGAGTTCCATGACCCCATCATCGAACAACGCCAGATCGAACTCGCCAAGCTGCACAATTTCCGCATCAAGGATCATTCCCTGATCCTCTACGGCGAATTTATCGGGGAAGACGACAAAAAATCGTGAATGTTTTGCATTTGGCTGGCAGGCGGGTATAATCCCGCGCTTTACTCAATTGTGGATTTGAGACAGATTTGTATGCCTAGTGTAAAAGTACGTGATACCGAGCCTTTTGAAGTTGCTCTGCGCCGTTTCAAGCGCACCTGTGAAAAAGCTGGCGTTGTAGCTGATGTTCGCGCCCGTGAATTCTATGAAAAGCCTACCTCTGTACGCAAGCGTATGCGTGCTGCGGCTGTTAAGCGCAACCTGAAGCGCATTTCCCGTGACCTAAACCGTCGCGTGCGTCTGTTCTGATATGAGCCTCAAGGCACAAATCACCGAAGACATGAAAACTGCCATGCGTGCGCATGAAAAGGCGCAGCTTGGTGTTATCCGTCTGATTCTCGCTGCGATTAAGCAGCAAGAAGTGGATACGCGCATCGAAATGGACGATACCGCCGTGCTGGTGGTGTTGGACAAAATGACCAAACAGCGCCGCGAATCCATCCGCCAGTACGGCGATGCAGGCCGCACCGATCTGGTCGCTCAGGAAGAATATGAACTGGGTATTATCCAGACCTACCTTCCGCAACCCCTCAGCGCCGCCGAATTGGATGACCTCATCCAGCAAGCGATGGCTGAAACCGGCGCAGCCTCGGTACGCGACATGGGCAAAGTCATGACATGGCTAAAACCCAAAGCGCAAGGTCGTACCGACATGGGGCAAGTGAGCGGACTGATCAAAGCCCGTCTCGGCGGCTAATACCAGCCAATCTTCTACGCATTTAGTTCAGGGGTGTCGAACATGACCGAACTCAAAAACGACCGTTTTTTACGCGCACTCCTGAAACAGCCCGTCGATACCACGCCCATTTGGATCATGCGTCAAGCTGGGCGTTATTTGCCTGAATACCGTGCTACCCGCGCCCGCGCTGGCAGCTTCATGGATTTGTGCAAAAATGCCGACCTTGCCTGCGAAGTCACCCTGCAACCGCTAGAGCGTTACGCGCTGGATGCGGCTATCCTGTTTTCCGACATCCTCACCGTTCCCGATGCGATGGGCTTAGGCTTGTATTTTTCGGAAGGCGAAGGCCCGCGTTTCACCAACCCCGTGCAAAGCATGGCGGATATTGAAAAGATCGGCATTCCCGACCCCGAAGGTGAATTGCAGTACGTGATGAATGCGGTACGCACCATCCGCCGCGAACTCGACGGGCGCGTGCCTTTGATCGGTTTCACCGGCAGCCCGTGGACACTGGCGACGTACATGGTGGAAGGCAGTTCCAGCAAGGAATTCGCCAAGGTAAAGGGCATGTTGTATGACAACCCCAAAGCCCTGCACTTGCTGCTGGACAAGCTCGCCGACAGCATTATCCTCTACCTGAATGCGCAAATTGCCGCCGGTGCGCAAGCCGCGATGATCTTTCGATACGTGGGGCGGCTCGTTGACACCCGCGACTTACCGTGAATTCTCGCTGCGTTACATGCAGAAAATCGTCGATGGCGTAACCCGTGAAAATGACGGACGCAAAGTTCCCGTCATCCTGTTCACCAAAGGCGGGGCGCAATGGCTCGAACCAATGGCAGATACGGGCTGCGATGGTTTGGGGCTGGATTGGACGATTAATATTGCCGATGCTCGCGCCCGTGTGGGTGACAGAGTTGCGCTGCAAGGCAATATGGATCCTTGCGTGCTGTATGCGTCACCAGAGGTGATTCGTCAGCAAGTCGCTGATATTTTGGCGAGTTACGGGCAAGGTTCTGGGCATGTGTTTAATCTGGGGCATGGGATTCACCAGCATATTAACCCCGAAAATGTTGGCGTGTTAGTAGATGCCGTGCATGAATTAGGGCAAGCAATATCACTGAGCGAATTTCTTTAGGAAGTTAGATCATGAGTTGTGTGCTGCCCCCCGTTTGCGTTTTCTGCCAGCACTTTCTGGAAAACCATCCAGACAGGGAGTGTCAGGCATTCGATGAAATTCCTGCGCCCATCATGGATGGCAGATGCGATCATATTGACCCTTACCCCGGCGATGGCGGCTACCGTTTCCAGTTGGTTCCCGAAGAACGGCAAACCTTTATAGAACTGAATGAAATCAGGCGGGAATTCAAGCTCCCTGAATTCCGCCTTCCCGACTAGCCAAGATCCAAGCCACGTGCAAGGTCACGCTGAATATCGCGGATACTTTCCAGCCCCACCGACACCCGCACCAAGCCATCAGCAATCCCTGCTTGCGCTTTCTGTTCCGGCGTCAGCCTGCCGTGCGTGGTGGTCGCCGGATGCGTAATCGTGGTCTTGGTATCGCCCAAATTCGCGGTAATCGACAACATCTGGGTGGCATCAATCACCTTCCACGCCGCTTCCTGCCCGCCTTTGACCACAAACGACACAATCCCACCGAAACCGCTTTGCTGCCGCTGTGCCAGCGCGTGTTGCGGATGCGAAGCCAACCCCGGATAATTGACCCGCTCCACCGCCGGATGCGCTTCTAACCACTGCGCAAGCTGCATGGCATTATCGCAATGCGCCTTCATCCGCAATGATAGTGTTTCCAAGCCTTTCAGGAATATCCACGCATTGAACGGACTCATGGTGACGCCACCCGTGCGCAATACCCCGTAAACCGCATTGCCAACCAGTTCCTTATCGCCCACCACCGCACCGCCAATGGCACGCCCCTGCCCATCCAAATACTTGGTGGCGGAATGCACCACGATGTCAGCACCGAGTTCCAACGGGCGCTGCAAGGCAGGCGTACAGAAACAGTTGTCGATCACCAGCAAACTGCCGTTACGCTGCGCAATGTCTGCCAACGCACGAATATCCACCACCTCAGTCAGCGGATTGGCAGGCGTTTCAGCAAACAACAAACGGGTATTCGGCTGCAACGCCGCTTCCCATGCCGCAAGGTCGGTCAGGTCAACAAAGCTGATCGCCACCCCAAACTTGCCAATATAGTTTTGCAGCAACAACGTGGTCGTACCAAATACTGAGCGCGAACACAGCACATGATCCCCCGCTTTCAGCAGCCCCAGCATCACCGCAAGGATCGCCGACATGCCGGAAGAGGTTGCCACGCAACTCTCGCCACCTTCCAGTGCCGCCAAGCGTTCCTGAAAATAACGCACCGTTGGGTTGGTGAAACGGGCGTAAATATTCCCCGGTTCACTCCCATTAAAACGCGCCGCCGCTGCCGCCGCACTGGCAAACACAAAGCTGGAGGTCGGAAAAATCGCTTCGGAATGCTCACCTTCGTTGGTACGCACATGCCCAGCACGCACTGCCAGCGTTTCAAATTCCCATTCGCTACCGTTCAAGGTTTACTGTCCTGTAGTGGGGGTAATAACGACCAGCGTATCCTCAGTCACCAAGTCAAATAAATTGATCACATCTTGATTTTTCATGCGGATACAACCGTGAGACGCGCCCTGCCCCAAGCGCCCTTCTTCATCCGTCCCGTGGATATAGATGTAGCGTTCATAAGAATCGACATTACCGCCTTGATTGATGTTGGGTTCCATGCCCGCCAACCATAAGATACGGCTGGTAACATTATCCTCGGTGCTGCGCTCATTCGCGCCCGTCAGGATATTGGCAATTCGTCCAGTATTCTGGCGTGCCTTGAAAATAGCGCCCAACGCCGCACCGTCACCGATTTTCTGCGCGATACGGTGTACGCCCGTAGGGGTCTGTTCGCTGCCCTTGCGGCTACCCAACCCTTTCAGTGCGACAGAAATAACCCACGCATGGCTAACCTGACCGTTTTCGATCAATTCCATTTTTTGCCCGATGCCATCAATCAGCAACACCCGCTCGGTCGAATAGCTTGGAAAACGGCGTTGCAAATCCTGCACGATGAAATCGGGCGTTTTCCCCATTTCAGCCACTGCCTGCGGCGGGGGCTGGAGGGGTGGCATTGCAAAATCTCCCGCCATTACCGCTCCGCTGCTAATCACTGTTGCAAATATCAATGGCAGCCATGTCTTTTTCACGTTTTGTTTGTTCTTCGTCATTACGTAAAGCCTCTAATTCAGTGAAGTAGTCACCGTTTTCCCCGGTAGCATAATTCCCGGTGAACACGGAACAGTCGAAATCTTTCAAGCGCGGGCATTGCCCTTGTTGACCGATGCAATCAGGTCAGGCAGCGGCAGGTAGAACAGCCGGTCAACCCCAATGGCCTCTGCCACCTCTTCTTCGGTACGCCCGTGGGCAATAAGTTCCTTGGCAGCAGGCATGTCAATGCCATAAATGTTGGGGAACTTGATCGGCGGTGAAGCCGAGGCAAAATACACCTTTTTCGCCCCTGAGTCCCTTGCCATTTGCACAATTTCTTCGGAAGTCGTGCCACGCACGATGGAATCATCCACCAACATGACGTTTTTATCCTTGAACTCCAAGCCCCAATGGATTGAGTTTCTGGCGCACCGATTTTTTGCGCTTCGCCTGCCCCGGCATGATGAAAGTACGCCCAATGTAGCGGTTCTTGATAAAACCTTCGCGGAACGGCACACCCAAGGTATACGCCATTTCCAGCGCCGAGGTACGGCTAGTGTCGGGAATCGGGATGACCACATCAATATCGTGTTCCGGCCATTCGCGCATCACCCGCTCCGCCATCTTGCGCCCCATCCGCATCCGCGCCTTGTGGACGAATACATTGTCGATAATGGAATCAGGGCGGGCAAAATAGACATATTCAAAAATACAGGTACTGTAGCGGGGATTGTCGGCACATTGGCGGGTAAAAACCTGACCATTCGGGCGGATGAAAATGGCTTCCCCCGGCTCAATATCGCGCACCAAACGATAGCCCTGCACATCCAATGCCACACTTTCGGATGCCAGCATGTATTCCTTACCACGCTCAGTTTCACGCACCCCATACACCAGCGGGCGGATGCCGTGCGGGTCACGGAAACCCACCAAACCGTCGCGGGTTAGCATCGCCACTACCGCGTAAGCGCCTTTGCAACGCTTATGCACCCCGGAGACTGCCGAGAAAATATCATCCGGCATGACACGCAGCGCATCCCGCCGCAACAATTCTTGGGCGAAAACATTCAACAGGATTTCAGAATCCGACTCGGTGTTGATTTGCCGCCGATCCTGACGGTACAACTCTTTTTTCAGGATATGGGCATTGGTCAGGTTGCCGTTGTGGGCAAGTGAGATGCCATAAGGGCTGTTGACATAAAAAGGCTGGGCTTCCGCAGAAGACGAGGAACCCGCTGTGGGGTAACGCACATGCCCCACCCCCATATTGCCTTTCAACATCCCCATATGCCGTTCCAGAAACACATCTTTGACCAGCCCGTTATCACGGCGCAGGTAGAGCTTCCTGCCATCGCTGGTAACAATCCCTGCTGCATCCTGTCCGCGATGCTGTAAAACAGTCAAGCCATCATAGATTGCCTGATTGACAGGTTCATGACCGATAATCCCGATAATTCCGCACATAGCAATGCCTTTACGCGCAACGAAAACGTCATATTCTAACCCTGTCAAAACAAAACAGCCATGCACGATATGTACATGGCTGTTTCAGTGTTTCACGGAGCCTGTTTCACCCTCTAAGGGGCGGGAAGAATGGCTGGGCGTTCAAGATAACGGGAGAAATCCTGAGGGATCATTTCCTTGACCACACCAGCGGTATTTTCAAACCAAGGCATCAATCTGGAATCTTTCCACCACGCCTGCTTCGGGTAGGCTCGTCAGCCCCATCAGCAACACCAGCAAGGTAATAATCAAACCACCCCGCAGGACGCCAAACGCACCACCTAGCACATGATCTACCCCACCCAGACCGATGGATGATACCGCCGTACTCAACAAGTGATTGATCATCGCCCCCACCATCAATACCCCTAAGGAAGATGACCGCAAACGCAATTCCCATGCGCACGACTTCACTTTGTACGGCAAAAGGCATTGGGCAGCCAACGGTTTCACATAGAGCATGGCGAAACCGAATGCCGCGATCCAAGTCGCCAGAGAAAGTGCTTCCCTGACAAACCCTCTGATCAGACCAATAACGGCGGACAAGATGATCAGGACAATAATGCTGAGATCCAGAATATCCGCTGTCATGGATTACTTGTTGCTGGTTACGAAACTGCCTTGGATAGACTGGTTCTGCTTATAGCGTGTTTTCATCTTGGCTTGTGCCGCTTCAGCAGCAGCCCGGTCAGCATAACCATTCACGAAGACACGGTAGACAGTCTTGCCACCGACTTTAGCAGTCGATACTGCAACGTTATAGCCATCTGCTTTCAGGGGAGCCGCAGCCGCATCAGCTTTAGCTTTGTCTGAACTCGCCAACACTTGGATGGAGAAACTGCCACCAGCAGCAGTAGCACCGCCAGCAGCCGCAGTACCCGGCTTTGCATTCGCCAACGCTTTGGCTTTGCTGCAGCCGCTTTTCCAGCGATTTCGCCGCAGCCGCTTTATCCGCAGCAGCTCTTGTCAGCAGCCGCTTTGTCGGCAGCCGCTTTTTTGGCAGCAGGCTTTCGAGCAGCCTTGGCACCTTCTTCAGATGTGGCTTGCCTACTGGCTTTTCGTTAACCAATACCACTTTGGAGCTGGCTTTCTTCTCAACGGGTGCAGGGCTAGCAGCTTTGTCTTGGTTGCTGCTGGCGGCCTTGTCTTGTTGGGAAGCAGAAGCACCTTTGTCGGCTGGCGCTGGCGCAGCAACAGCTTGCTGTTCAGGCTGTTTGGCTTGATCGGCATTCTGACCGGCATCGGCTGGTGGCACTTGACCAACAATCGCCTTGGCATCGCCAGTACCCATGCTACCCGTACCATCTTTCACTTTACCGTCAGTATCGACCAGATCGCGGACTTCGCCACGCCGGACGCACTTCAAAACCTGTGGTGTTAGGAACAGTTTCAGGAAGTTTCACGTCAACCCCTGGAATCATGCTGCCACTCCTGCGCTGTTGCCGCCCTGTTGCTGGCAGCATCAATGCCTGCCTGACCTCTGTTGGGCTGCGGCATTCGGGTCTTCCCCACAATAAACTTGGTTTCTCGTTCACCACCAACACCGGGGAACCCCAGAATAGGCTTGGTATCGGATGTTTGATTCATTGCCATGTCTTGCTGACCGTCACGGTTTTTGCCTTTCAGCAACCATGCCAACAGCAACGCGGCAACCAGTACCAGCACTACCGCGCCAATCATACGTTTGGTTGTAGCCTTATTATCCATCTGATTCACTGCTCCTTGAAATTTTGACACTCAAAAACTATTGATTCGCGCGTTTGCTGAGTCAGCCGTGGGAACGAGGATTTCCAACATACCGGATACTACCAGAAAAGAACCGAATGCAACTACCCTGTCTTGTTTTTCTGCACTTAACTGCACCGCATTCCACGCAGACTGAAAATCAGGGTAAGTATGGATGGGCACTTGCACATTCACTTGCCGTTAGTATCTCCGCAAGGCGCTCAACATTGACCGCCCGACTTCCCGACAAGGCAACCAAATGCCATTCATCCACCTGCATCGCCATTATTTCCGACGACCCCGGCAATATCCTTATCTGCAAGTATAGAAAAAATTGCAAATGTTTTACCGTCTATGGGATTTTTTTTCAACCATGCCGCCAATTCTTTTGCCGCATGGGGATTATGGGCCACATCGAGGATCACTTCAGGCTGTTCATGTACCCGCTGCATCCGCCCGGTGAGGCTGACCGTGCGCAAGCCTTCGGCATGGTAGCAGGCGTTACCGGCAAGCGATCCGCCAGTTGCTGCAAAGCCGTGACGACACACGCAGCATTGTGTAATTGCACCTCACCCAGTCAGGGCTGGCGCTGGAATACCTCGCTGTAGTGAAATCCTGACCGTACTGCAACAAGTGTGCACCGATACGCGGCCGCTTCTGCTGCAATGATGGCGGGTGGCTGCGGGTCGCCGCAAATGACGGGCTTGCCTGCCCGCATAATCCCGGCTTTTTCGCGCCCAATGGCTTCGCGGGTATCGCCCAGCCATTCCACATGGTCGATGCCGATGCTGGTGATAATGGCAACATCCGCATCCCACAGGTTGCAAGCATCCAGCCGCCCACCGAGGCCGACTTCCAAGCACGATGACATCCACCTTAGCTTGCAGGAAACACCACGCTGCCGCCAGCGTACCAAACTCAAAATAGGTCAGGTCAATCATCATCACGCGCCTGATCAATCGCCGCGAATGCTTCACAAATGGCGGCATCACTGAGCAGGCTCGCATCAATGGCAATGCGTTCGTTGTAACGCAATAAATGTGGGGAAGTATAAGTGCCGACCCTGTAACCTTGCAGGCGCAGAATCCGCGTCAGCATGGCACAGGTAGAACCCTTGCCGTTTGTCCCGCCCACCGTAATGACCGGAACAGGTAACTGGCAGCAAACCCATGCGTTCCGCCACGGTACGGATGCGTTCCAACCCCAGCTTGATGGCTGACAGGAACATGATTTTCCTGCCAGCGCAACCAATCATCCAGCGTATTCACGCAGCGATCCAACTCATCCTCGATGGATGGGGCTAGGTTTGTGCTGCATAATAGCCACCAAATCAGCAATGGTTTCACGCATATCCCGGCGATGCACGATCATGTCAATCGCGCCTTTTTCTTGCAGGAACTCACTGCGCTGGAAACCTTCTGGCAGCTTTTCACGCACCGTCTGCTCAATCACACGCGGCCCCGCAAAGCCAATCAAGGCTTTCGGTTCACCGATATGAATATCGCCCAACATCGCAAAACTCGCCGAAACCCCGCCCATCGTCGGGTCAGTCAGCACCGAAATGAACGGCACACCCTTGTCGCTCAAGCGCGTCAACACCGCACTGGTTTTGGACATTTGCATCAGCGAGAACAAGGCCTCCTGCATCCGCGCCCCGCCACTCGCCGCAAAACAGATGTAAGGCATTTTCTGCGTCATCGCCGCTTCCGCACCGCGCACAAAACGTTCACCAACCACCGACCCCATTGAGCCGCCCATGAAACGGAAATCGAACGCCGCCGCCACCAACGGCACACCCAACACCGTGCCTTTCATCACGATCAGGGCATCTTTTTCGCCGGTTTCTTTCTGGGCAGCCAGCAGGCGGTCTTTGTACTTTTTGGTATCCTGGAACTTAAGGATGTCGGTCGGAGCAACATTCGCACCGATTTCTTCACGCCCTTCCGCGTCAAGAAACAGCTCCAGACGCGCCGACGGACATGATGCGCATGTGGTGGTTGCACTTGGGGCAAACATCCAGATTGCGTTCCAGTTCCGCCCGGTACAGCACCGCTTGGCAGGCAGGGCATTGATGCCACAAGCCTTCCGGGATGGATTTCTTTTCAGTATTGGTGGCATCGGTGCGGATGCGCAATGGCAGCAGTTTTTCAAACCAGCTCATTGATATTGTTTACCCCTATGTTCAGGCGTCCATCGCGGTGCGCATGGAAACCAGCAAGTCACTGATGTTATTCATGATAGCAGTATGATCGTCGGGTGTCGCTTCGATCAATTTGATGACCGCACTACCGACCACTACTGCATCGGCTGTTTTCGCGACCGCCGCCGCCGTTGCCGCGTCTTTGATGCCGAAACCTACGCCTAATGGCAGGTCAGTGTGTTGGCGGATTTGGGCAATATGTTCGGCGACTTGCCCAACATCCAGCGTGCTTGCGCCCGTCACACCTTTCAGCGACACGTAGTAAATGAAGCCGCCGCCTGCTTGCGCCACGGTCGCAATCCGGCGTTCCGGCGTAGTCGGTGACAACAGGAAAATCGGGTCAATGCCGTGTTCGCGGAACAAAGGCAATACGCCCATGCCCTCTTCCGGCGGTAAATCCACCGTCAGCGCACCATCCACACCTGCCGCTTCCGCTGCTTTGGCAAATTCGGCGTAACCCATGATTTCAATCGGGTTCAAATAGCCCATCAGCACCACGGGCGTGGTTGCGTCGGTTTGGCGGAATTCTGCCACCATGCCGAGGATGTCGTGCAAGCTGGTGTTGTGTTTCAGGGCGCGTTCGTGCGCTTGCTGGATCGTCGGGCCATCCGCCATCGGGTCGGAAAACGGCACGCCGAGTTCGATAATGTTGGCACCGGCTGCCACCATGCGGTGCATCAGCGGCACGGTGATCGAGGGGTGCGGATCGCCAGCGGTGACGTAAGGAATCAGTGCGGTTTTGCCCTGTGCTTTGAGGGCGGCGAAACAAGCGGCGATGCGACTCATAGCGTAATGCCCTCCAGCCGTGCAATGGTGTTGATGTCTTTGTCGCCACGCCCGGAGAGGTTGACGATAATGCTTTGGTCTTTAGACATGGTAGGCGCAAGTTTCATCGCGTAAGCCAGCGCGTGGCTGCTTTCCAGCGCGGGAATAATGCCCTCGATGCGGGTTAAGGCGTGGAAACCTTGCATCGCTTCCGCATCCGTCACCGACACGTAATTGGCACGACCGATGTCTTTCAACCAAGCGTGTTCGGGGCCGACACCGGGGTAGTCCAAACCGGCGGAAATCGAATGCGTTTCGATGATTTGCCCGTTGCTGTCTTCCATTAAATAGGTGCGGTTGCCGTGCAATACGCCCGGTTTGCCTGCACACAACGGGGCTGCGTGTTTGCCGGTTTCGATGCCGTCACCGCCTGCTTCCACGCCGTAAATGGCGACGGATTCATCCGCGAGGAAGGGGTGGAACAAGCCGATGGCGTTAGAGCCGCCGCCAACGCAAGCGACTAGCGCATCCGGCAAACGCCCTTCCTGTTCCAGAATCTGTTCACGCGCTTCACGCCCGATCACGGATTGGAAATCGCGCACCATCGCGGGATATGGGTGGGGGCCTGCAACCGTGCCGATAATATAGAAGGTGTCATCGACGTTCGTTACCCAGTCGCGCATCGCTTCGTTGAGCGCGTCTTTCAGGGTTTTTGAGCCGGAGGTGACGGGAACGACGGTTGCGCCGAGCAATTTCATGCGGAATACGTTGGGGGCTTGGCGTTGCACGTCTTCTGCACCCATGTAGACCACGCATTCCAAACCGAGGCGGGCAGCGATGGTGGCGGAGGCTACACCGTGCTGACCTGCGCCGGTTTCAGCGATAATGCGCTTCTTGCCCATGAATTTGGCGAGCAAGGCTTGACCGATGGTGTTGTTGATCTTGTGTGCGCCGGTATGGTTCAGGTCTTCGCGCTTGAGGTAGACTTTTGCGCCGCCGAGTTCGCGTGTCCAGCGTTCCGCCAGATACAAGGGGCTGGGGCGACCGACGTAGTATTTGAGGTCGCGGTCGAATTCGGCTTGAAAGGCTGGGTCGTTTTTGAGCTTTTCGTAGGCTTGTTCGAGTTCGTAGATGGGTTCCATCAACGTTTCTGCGACGAAACGCCCGCCGTATGCGCCAAAATGCCCGGCTTTGTCCGGCATGGCATTCCAGTTGAATTCGCTGAATTTCACGTTACCGCGCTCCTACGTAGAAGATCGTAAAAACGGGGTAAGTTATCATAAGGCGGGAAACCTAGCTATGTTACGATTGTGCTATCTGAACAGGAGACACCCCCATGAACTGGCAAGAAGTCTGTAATCATCCTGACCTGCAAAATTTGCCATTCAAACTTGAACTCAACGAATACGGGCAAATCGTCCTGTCACCCGCCAAGGTTTACCACTCCATCTTGCAGGGTGAAATCGCCGCCTTGCTAAAAAGCCTGCGTCATGAAGGCAAAGTCTTGACCGAATGCGCCATTTACACGCATAAGGGGACAAAAGTTGCCGATGTCGCTTGGGCATCCCCTGAGATATTCACCCGCATCAAGTTGGAAACCGAATGTTCCGTTGCGCCGGAAGTTTGCGTTGAAATCCTCTCTTCTGCCAATACCAGCCGCGAAATGGAGGATAAAATCATGCTGTATTTTTCACGCGGGGCAAAAGAGGTATGGCTGTGTGATGCGGCGGGGAATATGACGTTTCATATTCCGGCGGAAGTGGTGGAGCGGTCGGTGTTGTTTCCGGCGTTTCCGCAGCAGGTTGAGTATTGATTGTTTGGCTTGTCAGTCTTCAGAAAACGCTCGTTGTCTATGTCTGGGAAATCTATACTGTTTTTACTCGGTAATCCGTGCGGCTAGATGCGCCCAATCAATCTCTTGCAATACCCGCGCCTGTTGTTGCACGTAATTATGCTGCATCGCTGCTTGTTTCTGCTCCGGCGTTACCATCCCGTGGAACGGCAACATTGCCTCGTACGCCGCATCCTGATGGTACTTTGAGCGGGGTCAACACATCTTCACGGCGCGTGTAAAAAGCATCCTCACCTTCCGCGCAGGTCTTACCAAACACATTGAAATGGCGGCACGCCAGCGGACGCATCGGGTGAACGCTGCACGCCCCCTCCAACAAAAACGGGCAAGGCTGCCCCGCTACATGATTAGCCAGTTGTGGTTGCAAGCGGGTGCGCGTCGCGGCGGGCATGATTTTGGTGACATACCAATACAGCCCCAGCAATTCCAGCGGAAAAATCGGGATGGTGGTGTGGCTCTTGCAGCAATTGGAACAGCCTTTGGCGCAGGCAAGTTTGCGACCTTGCCGTTCTTCCTGCTGGATACCTTTGGCAACACCGACATCAGCGCGGTAATAAGCGTCGAAGGCGTAACCCAGCCATTTATTTGCCGCCTCTTCAGCAGGAAACTTGAGGCGTTGGGGTTTGCCGTAAGCGGCTTTTTTGGTTTTCATCCATGACTCCGGGTGTGTTCAGCAGATGCGGGGTAACTGCTCGCCGGGGAGCATATCAACAATCCGTTCGCCACCGAAAGCGGTTTGCAGGATCACATGCCCGTCGCCAAGCATCACCGTGCCGATAATGCAGGAGTGATGGCCTTCGGGGATGCGCCGCATCGCTGCCAACACCGCTTGCGCTGCATCAGCGGGAACAACCGCCACCAGCTTGCCTTCGTTGGCAAGATACAGCGGGTCGAGGCCGAGGATTTCACACATGCCACGCACCGGAGTGCGGATCGGCAAGCTATCTTCTTTCAGCACAATATCAACCCCGGAACGTTCCGCAAATTCGTTAAGCACCGTAGCCAGCCCGCCACGGGTCGCATCACGCAAGCAGTGGATGTCGGGGCAAGCGGCAAACATCGCCTCCACCAGCGCATTCAACGGGGCGCAATCGGATTCAATATCCGCATCCAGCGCCAAATCACCGCGAGCGTTGAGGATCGCCGCACCATGATCGCCCAACCAGCCGTTGACGATGACTACATCGCCGGGTTGCGCACCTCCGGCGGAGGGGTTGAAACCTGCTGGGATTACGCCCACGCCAGCGGTATTGATGAACAGTTTATCCGCGCCGCCACGTTGCACCACCTTGGTGTCGCCGGTAACGATTTGCACCCCGGCTTCATCCGCCGCCAGCCGCATCGCTTGCAAAATACGGGCAAAGGTTTCCAGCGGCAAACCTTCTTCAATGATGAAACCGCAGCTCAGGTACAACGGTTTCGCGCCCCCGACTGCCAAATCATTGACCGTGCCATTGATGGCGAGTGTGCCGATATTGCCACCGGGAAATTCCAGTGGGGTGACGACGTAAGAGTCGGTGGTGAATGCCAGACGGTCTCCTTGGGCAACCAATTCTGCCAGCGGGATACGGGCTTGGTCTTCACCCTCTTCCAGCAATGGGTTACTGAAGGTGCTGCGGATCAGGTTATCGACCAGTTGGTGCATGGCACGTCCGCCGCTGCCGTGGGCTAGGGTGATGGTTCCTGCAAGGTTCATATTGGTTCCCAGTAGTTATCATAAATAAAGTTAATCAAAAACAGCCGAAACGCTTCTTTTTGTCAGACAAGTCTGATTTAATGACCAATAGCGAGGGACAAAGAAAAAGGCAAATATTCAATTATTTACCGCGCATTCTCTTGGTTATTAACTTTATAAAAAATCCACACAATGAATGTCTGCAATCAATATTTTATGGCGCACCTGCCCACTGCGTTGCTATGTGCCAGCGTCATGTCGCTGGGAGCCTGCCATTCCACTACAGCAGAATGCCCGCCTGTCATCGCCCATGATGCCTCCCCTGCCCCGTTTGAGCAACAGCTTCAACAGCAGCAACTGACCTTGGAAACGTTACGTGCCAGCCTGAATGAAGCGGAACACCAATTACAAACCACCCAACAGCAACTTGCCGCCAAAGACCAGCAACTCCAGACCTTGCAACAGGATGTAAACGCCCGCGAAGTTTCCACCCAGAGTGAGGCTGTGACGCGGTTAGAACAACAATTGGCAGCACAACAACGGGAAATCGGGCAATTACAAGCTGCCCTATATGAAGAAAATAAACCCCAATAACAGCAACGTGAGGGCATTGCCATGCCAACCAAGTATTTCATACGCAAGGGATTAGCACTGCTCCTATTGATGCTGACCTGCTGGCTACCGACGCTGGGACATACCGCCGCAGCACCTAAGCCGCTAGTTCTAGGGAATACCGTCGTTAGCGTGCTGGATGGGGTCAAAACGGCAACACCGCCACTAGCAAACTACCCGCTGCAAGTCCGGGAAATACTGGCGGGTGGCAGCACGGCTTGGTTTGCCAGCGTGACGACCGATGCCGCAGGCCAATTGCGCCTGAACTTGCCACCTGCCCGCTCATTCCGCCTTGAAGCCAAAAACACGGTTAACAATAATTACAAAGTCAGCCAGCCGTTAAAGCCCGGCGAGCAGAATACCTTTACGGTTGGCACGCCATTGCTGCAAGCCAGCTTGAAAGATGCCGTGACCAATGCGGCACTTCCCAACACCAAAGTGACGGCGTATCGGATTAAAGCGGACGGGACATCTAATTGGCACAGCGAAATCGCCACCGATGCCAACGGGCAAGTGAGCTTTCGACATTCCTGAGTTGCTTAGCGGGGAAAAAGCCCGGTTATATACCAGCGCCTACAGCGGGTTTCGGGCGGCTAGCCCCGTTTTCACCCAACCGGGCACGGTGGATTTCAAGGTGGGTAATGTGCGGGTCAAGGTCATCGACAATACCAAAGATGTACCCGTACCGTTAGCCAACCAAAAAGTGACCATTGCGGAAAAGTTGGCAGATGGCAAGGAAGTATGGTTCAGCGAAGCCACCACGGATGCGGCGGGTTTGTTACGCCTGAGCCTGTTTGAGTTGAATGATAAGCGTGAATACGTGCTGAAAGCCAAAAGCCCGTTTAACCAAACGTGGAAAACCAGCCAAAGCATCAAGCAAGCCGGTGAATATACCTTCACGGTGGGCAGCAAACCCTTGCCGGTTACGCTCAAGGATGTCAGTACCGGGAAAATACTCGCAGGCATCCAGATTACCGCTTACGGCGTGTTGCCCGATGGCAAACTGGAATGGCGCACCCGCCAGACAACTGATGCCAACGGCAGCACCAGCTTTGACCTGCCAGAATTGGCAAGTGGTGGCAGCGTGCGCCTGCAAGCAAATGCCTTCAACAATTACGGGGCGTGGAGCCGGGACATTACCAGCAGCGCCGCGTTTGAATTTGGGGTCGGTAGCTTGCAGATAACGGTCAAAGATGGCACGCAAGCCGAAGGCGCATTATTGCCAAACTTAGAGGTGCATATCCGCGAAAAACTGGCGGATGGTACGACGGTTTGGTACAACAAAGCCGTTGCTGATGCGCAGGGTCTGCTGAAAATCGACCTACCGGGATTGGATAAAGGCCGCACCTTTTTCCTGCAAGCCATGCACCCGGTAACTGGACGTTACAAGAGCAGCCAAACCATTCAGGCAGTGGGGGCGCATACTTTTATGGTAGGAACCCGCCTGCTGGCAGTGACCTTACACAATGCCATCACCCAAGCGCCATTGGTGGGCAAAGATGTCACCTTGAATGAGGTTAAGATGGGTGATACAGGGTCGTGGCCTTACATCTGGCGCAGTTCTGCCAAAACCGATGCCCAAGGCAAAGCATTGCTAGATGCCGAAATTTTGTCGCAAGCAGGGTTGACTTTTACGCTGAGTGCCACGCCTTACAATGCAGGCAGCGTAATGACACCGCGTTTCCCAGCGCAAACCTACACTATGGATTTTCCGGTAGGCACTGTGCCGGTCACGCTGCTTGACCGCGACAACGGCAATGCGGTGATGGCAGGCAAGCGGATTGATGCCTCTGAAATCACGGCGGATGGCAAACTCGCTTGGCGCAAACAGGGCATTACCGATGCCACCGGGCAAGTGCTGTTTGACTTGGAAACCTTACGCAATGGTAGCCGCCATGTGTTCAAGGCTTACAACCCTTTCGGCAATAACAAGTACCCTATCAGCCGCATCATTACCGCCGAAGGGGCAGTGACGTTTGCTATCGGGCGCACCGACGACGGCACGCTTGACCTGAAAGCACCGACCGTGGAAATCCTCGCCCCCAACCGCGCCGATGTCGGGAATTACGGCTTTGAACTCAGCGGGCGTGCCAGCGATGACAAAAGTTTGGATCGGGTTGCCGTCACCTTGGCGAGCGGCACTGCCAGTACCGTTCAGGCCGCCACCTTGGATAAGGCAACCGGCATCTGGAAGCTCAGCGTCAACCAAGCGGCACTGAAAACAGGGCAAACCCTCGACGGTGACCGCCACGGCTTTCGATGCGACTGGCAATGCCGCCAGCGTCACCCGCAATTATCAGGTGCTGGAAGACAGCGCCGCCCCCAGCATCACCATCACTTCGCATACCGATAATGAAACGGTGCTGAAAACCGGTTTCCTGTTACAAGGCACGGTACAGTGACGATACCGCCGTCAGCAGCATGAACTATCAAGGTGCAAAATGAGGCGGGGCAGTATTGGTTGCGGCTAAAGCCCTGACCCCGACCCCGGCAGGTGATTGGGCCTTCGCCTTGGCAAACGGGGTATTGGTGCAAGACAGTAAAATTACCGTCACCCTGACCGCCACCGATGCCACTGGCAAGCAAGGGGTTGCGACGCTGCTGCTGAATGTTGCCGGTACACACGAAGAAAGCCGCCAGTTATTGAGCCGCACCACCTTTGGCATTACCGCCGAGTTGTTGCAGGAGGTGGGCAGTGACGGTACATCAGCCTTCCTTGAGCAGCAATTGAACCCTGCCAGTATTGATGACAGTGCGTTTGCGGCGCGGTTTGGCACTGCCAACCCCGTCACCTTGGCGGAATTCCAGACCTCGGCTTTGCAGCACATGATTGGCAGCCGCCGCCAGTTGCAGGAAGTCATGACGTGGTTCTGGGATAACCATTTCAACACCGATTTCCGTAAAACGGGCAACAACCTGCTGTATGAAATGGCGGAAAACGATGCCTTCCGTGCCAATGCACTGGGGAATTTCCGCAACCTGCTTGGATGTGAGTGCCAAAAGCCCGGCGATGCTGTATTACCTCGACAGCGTAAAAAACCTCAAGGCCGATTCCAACGAAAACTATGCCCGCGAAGCTGCTGGAATTGCACACCGTTGGCGTTGACGGCGGTTATACCCAGAAAGAAGTGGAAACACTGGCGGAGGTCTTCACCGGCTGGCAAGTGCAAAATGACCGCTTCTTCTTTAATGCAGCGCAGCACAATAGCCGTGACAAAGTGTTCTGGGGCAATAAGATCCCGGCGGGCGGGGTGGACGAAGGCGAGCGGGTGTTGGATATTCTGGCCCGCCACCCTGCCACTGCCAATTACATTTGCAGCAAGCTGATTACCCAGTTTGTCAGTGACCAGCCAGTCAGCAGCTTGCAATCGCGTTGTGCGGCAACTTTCCAAGCGCAAGCGGCTGCCCCTGACCAAATCACACAGGTTTTGCGGCTTATCCTGACTTCACCGGAGTTTTACAGCGCAGGCAATATCAACAGCAAAGTGAAAACACCACTGGAATTTGTCGTCGCCAGCGCCCGTGCGGTGCAGGCCAAGGGCAATTATGCTGACCTGCCTGCCGCGATCCAGCGCATGGGGATGAGCTTGTTCCAGAACCCATTGCCCACCGGGTATTCCGATACCGGCGATGACTGGGTAAGTTCTGCCGCGTTGCAGGAACGGGTGCGCTTCGTCAACTTGCTTGCCAATGCCCGCAGTGGTTCCACTTATCTGGATGCGACGGCGCTATTCCGCGAACGTGGTTCGGTGACAGCGGAAAGCATCGCCAGTGACCTGCTGAACTGGACGATTGGTGGCTATTATGCCGAACTGGAATGGACAACCGCGCTGGGGGTGTTGAACTCAGCCGGTAGCTTCGACCCCAATGCCAGCAATGCCGATGGGCGTATCCGCGAAACCATCGGCACGACCCTGAGCTACCCAGAATTTAACTACCAATAAGGCGGGGGGAACATTATGCAACGTCGTGACTTTCTGAAATACATGCTGTCCTCCTCCGCTGCGGGGGCATGGCTTGCCAGTGGGATGCCGGGGATTGCAAGCTGCCCAAGCGGCAGCAGCCCCGAAAAGCCTGATCGTGATTTTCCAGCGTGGGGGCTGTGATGGCCTGAATGTCTCCGTGCCTTATGGTGAAGATGCGTATTACCGTTTGCGCCCCACGATTGCCATTGCCCGCCCCGGTCAGGTCGGTGGCGCATTGGATTTGAACGGTTTTCTGGGTTTACACCCTTCCATGACCGCACTACACACCCTGTACAAACAGGGTAGCGTCGCGGTGTTACCGGCGGTGCATTATCCCAATGCCAGCCTATCCCACTTTGACAGCGAGCAATTCATTGAAAGCGCGGTCATCAGCAAAACCAGCAATGGCTGGCTGAACCGCCATCTGGAAACCTCCGCCAATAGCAGCGGGATTCGGGGCGTTAGCTTCGGGACGGACATTGCCCAAGCCTTGCGCGGCAGCGGTTCCGGTTTCCTCGTTCAATGATTTGGCGGCGTTTGATCTGGATATGGAAGCGGTAGCAGAACGCCGCATGACCGACCGTTTACAACAGATTTATGCCCAGAACCCACACCTTGGGGGCAGTAATGGGGTACGTATCCAGAATGCCGGGCGCACCTTGTTTGCCGACCTTGCCCGCGTGCAACAACTGGATGTGAACGGCTATAAACCTGCCAATGGCGCAGTGTACCCCGCGAATACCTTTGGGGTGCAGCTCCGCCAGACCGCACAATTGATCAAGTCAGGGGTGGGGCTGGAAGTTGCCACGGTCAACCTTGGCGGCTGGGATACCCATAGCGGGCAGGGCAATCACCTCGGTTATCAGGCCAATATGCTGAAAACATTCTCAGATGGCATTGCCGCGTTGTACGCAGATATGGGCACTGCCATGAAGGATGTCATGATCTTAACCATGACCGAATTCGGGCGCACTGCCAGTGAAAACGGTAGCCAAGGGACAGACCACGGTAATGCAGGTTGCTGGTTTGCCTTGGGCGGCGGTGTCCGGGGCGGGGTCTATGGTCAATGGCCGGGGCTGGAAGCCACACAATTATACCGTGGGCGTTATCTGGCACACGCGCTAGACTTCCGTAATGTCTTTGGGGACATCGCCAGCAAACACTTACACAGCACCAGCCTTGCCAGTTTATTGCCGGGGCACAGTTATGCGCCGGTAGGGTTTATTTAGCGGAGAAAAACTGCGAAGGTGGTTTCTTCGCTCGGCTAATTAGAATATAGTTACATTCTAATTAGCCCGATAGCAATATTGACAGCATAACGAGGGAGAAGAAGAACCATATGGACAAGGGCAAATCTAGCAAGTGGCGTGACACCGCCATCCTGTTTGCGACCCTGATGCTGTTCTGGCTGATGCTGGAAGGCAAGCTGGAAGCCGACATCCTCATCGTTGGCACAGTGGTTTCGCTGGTCATCGCCTTACTCTACCGTGACGGCCTGTCCTTCTTCACCGAATTCCGCTTCACCCCTGCGGGGGTCATCGCTGGTTTCCGCTACTACGGTTACTTTTTCAAGGAACTGTTCAAGTCCAACTTTGCACTGGCTGCCATTGTGTTGAGGCCATCGCTGCCGATTGCACCCGGCATCGTCAAAGTGCGCACCAAGCTGAAAAGCCGCATGGGGCGTTTGATGCTCGCCAATTCGATCACGCTGACACCGGGAACCCTGACCGTCGAGATGGAAGGCGAATGGCTGTACATCCACTGCGTCACGGTGGCATCAGCCGATATTGAGGCAGCAACGGCGGAAATTGTCAGCGGGTTCGAGTCCTATCTTGAGGTGATGTATGGTTGATGTATTGGTGACGCTCGCCGCGATAATCGCGGGCGTGGCGTTTCTGCTCGCGCTGGTGCGCTTTCTATCGGGGCCGACGCGGCTGGATCGTGTGGTCGCCTTTGATGTGCTGACCGTCATTGCCATCACCTTCATTGTGCTGGCGGCATTGATCGAAGGCCGTGGCATCTATCTGGACGTGGCGCTGGTGTATGCGCTGCTGTCATTCCTTGGGGTGATCGCTATCGCCCGCTATCTTGAAGGGCAGGGACTAATGGGACTGATACTCGACATGATCGGCGGCTTGCTGCTGGTTTCCGGCGCGTCTTTCCTGCTGTTTGGCGGTTTGGGGCTGGTGCGGATGCCGGATATTTTCAACCGTATCCAAGCGGGCGCAAAAACCACCACACTGGGAACACTGTTGACCCTTGCCGGGGCTGCCTGTTTGCAACCCGCGTGGGGCTTGAAATTGTTGCTGATCGGCGTGTTCCTGATCTTTACCAATCCGGTTTCCGCACAAGTGTTGGCGAATGCTGCCCATCGGCGCGGGACACAAAAAACACCGTTAACCAAAGTTGACCATCTGGCAGAAGACCGGGGGGATAAGTCATGAATACGGTAATGTTTGCCATCAGCGTGTTGCTGGCGGTGGCAATGATTGGCGCGGCGTTTATCACCATCCTCGCCAAACGGCCTGCCACGGCAATGCTGGCGGCGGGCTTGGTGAGCCTGTTTGCTTCGGTGCTGTTCCTGTTCATGGCAGCACCCGATGTGGCGATGACCGAAGCGGCGATTGGCAGTGGCTTGACCACCTTCCTGTTCTTCTTTGTCTTAGGGCGTGTGCGCGGAGGTCGGTCATGATCAGGCGTTTTGCCGTATTCCTGCTGTTGCTTGCCCTTGGGTCAATCTTCGCCAACCTGTTGCTGGGCTATGTGCCTGACAGCGCACTCAACCTGACCGCCCGTTACTATGCGGAACATACCGCGCAGGATATTGGTGCTGCCAATATCGTCACCGCGATTGTCATTACTTACCGGGGTCTGGATACGCTCGGCGAAGTGACCGTGCTGTTTTTGACTGCCACCATCATTGGCATGGTGTTGTCGCAAGGCCAGAAACACCGGGCGTTACAGCGGCAGTTGCCGCCATCCGGGGAATTGCTGACCACGGGTAGCCGCTTGCTGGTTCCGCTGATCCTGTTGCTGGGTGCTTATGTTTTCCTTAACGGGCATCTCACCCCCGGCGGCGGTTTTCAGGGCGGCGCGATTATCGCATCGGCGGCTTTGCTGTTGCTGCTGACCGATCCGTTGCAGCGTTTTAGCCACCGGCTTATTTCCGTGGTGGAATCGGTTTCCGGGCTGGTGTTCGTTGCCAGTGGCGTGCTGGGCATCCTGTACGCAGGCGGTTTCCTCGATAGCCGCATCCTCTCGAACGGCACTCTCGGTGCGCTCTTTTCAGCGGGTGTCATGCCCGTCATCTACAGTTTCGTCGGCCTGAAAGTCGGTGCCGAATTCACCTCAATGCTGACCAATCTGGCAGAAACGGAGCAATCGTAATGGACTGGATCGCTATGGGAACCGGCTTTATCCTGATTTTGATGGGGCTTTACGGCGCACTCACCAACCGTAATATCCTGCGCATTATTGTCTCGTTCACTGTCGCCGATACCGGGGTGAATCTGGTGCTGGTCGCGGTGGGTTATATGCACGGGCGCACCGCGCCGATTCTGGATGAAGCCGTATCTGCCGCACAAGCCGTCACCCGCATTATCGACCCCGTGCCGCAAGCACTGGTGCTGACCGCGATTGTGATTGGCCTTGGGGTAACAGCCTTGATGCTCACCTACGCCTACAAGTTGTATGAAGCGAAAGGCATCCTCGACATTTCCAAATGCAAGGATTTGAAATGGTAAGCCCAATTTATATCATTGCTGGCGGGCTGGGCGCTGCCTTCCTGCTCGGCTTGCTGCCTGCGAAATGGCGTACCTTTGCCTATGGCATCACCCTTGCCACCCTCGCTTTCATGAGCTGGGTTGCCGGAAGCTGGCTGTATGCGTTTGCGGTGAATGGCGCTTTGCCGGTTGAAATTTTTACGGCGGGAACCCAACCACCGTTTGCGATCAATTTGCGTGTCGGGCTTGCCGAAGCGGCACTGGCCTTGCTGATGACGCTTAACTGGCCTGCACGCCGCACTCTATATGAAAGACACCCTGTTCAAGCAGGGGCGGCAGGCGATGGCAATCCTGCTGATTTTCATCATGGCGCTGTGTGGGGTGATTTTCACCCGCGACCTGTTCAACCTGTTCGTGTTCATGGAACTGGTGATGATTTCAACGGGCGGGCTGGTGCTGCTCTCGTCTGACCAGCGGGCGCTGGGCGCAGGTATCAAGTACCTGATCGTGTCGCAACTGATTTCCATGCTGATGCTGATCGGGATCGTGTTTGCCTACCACGCCACCGGCACACTGAATATCGACGGCATGGCGGCGGCGCACATTAATCTGTTCAAAGGCGGTTCGCTGGCGTTTTTCCTGATCTTTATGGCGGTGGTTGCCGAATTGAAACCGTTCCCTGCCAATGGCTGGGGGCTGGATATTTATGAATCAGCACACCCGGCATTTTCGGCACTATTTTCGGTCGCTACCGGGGGCGCAACCCTGTATGCGGTGGACAAGCTGTTGCTGATTGGCGGGGCGCAGTGGCTGCCTATGGCAAGTGCTATCGGTATTGTCACCTTTATTGCCGCCAATCTCTTTGCACTGGTGCAAACCAATGACCGGCGGTTGCTGGGTTATTCCTCGGTGGCGCAGATCGGGCTGATTTTCACGGTGATGGGGCAACAGGACATTCTGGGTGAGCGTTACTACTTTATCGCGGGTGGTATTTTGCTGGCTCATGCGGTTGCCAAAGCTGGGTTGTTCTGGCTTTCAGGGCTGGTGAAACAACGTCAACTGACGGATTGGGCGGCATTGCGCTCCCAACCGTTGCTGGTGTTTGCGTTTGTTACCTTCATTGCCTTGCTGGTCGGCTTGCCACCTTTCCCCGGCTTTTATGCCAAGTGGGATTTGGCGCACTTGCTCGCGGCTGACGGGCGCTTGTGGTTGCTGGGGCTGATCCTGTTTGGGGCGCTGCTGGAAGCGGCTTATTTGTTCCGCTGGTTTGGCTACATTATCAAGCGCGAAGCTTCTGAAGCGGGTTTGGCGTTGCAGCCGATGAAAGTGGATGCCACGCTGGGTGCGGCGGTGGTTGCTTGGTTGCTGGCGTATCTGTGGGGACAGCTTTCCGGTCATGGCAATTTGTTGCAGGCGATTCCGCTGTTGTTTGCGCTGCTGTTTTTGCCGCTGGACTGGCTGCCTGCCAAGATCAAGAATGTCATGGCGATTGCCGGGCTGGTGGGCTGGTTCTACCTCAGTTACCCGTCTTACGATGCTTTCCAACTGATTTTTGCGGCGGTGATGTTACCGGGTGGGGCATTGATTTTGCTGGCAAGTTTCCAGACCCAGCAACGGCGGGTGGGTTTCTATCCGGCGGCGATGCTGATGTTTGCGGGCTTGTCGATGCTGATCGTGGCGAAAAGTTCGTTCGACTTTTTTGCGGCGTGGGAATTGCTGACGGTGGGTTCGTATTTCCTGATCCTGCGCGGCAAGCATTCCGAACCTCATGCGCTGTCTTATCTGGTGTTCTCGCTGGGTGGGGCGTTCCTGATTCTGGCAGGCTTTGCGCTGGCAGCACAGGGCGTGATGGATTTCCAGATCGCGGCATTGGCGCAAGTGGCAAAGCCGTTTGCACCGTGGGTATTTGCACTGCTGGCGATTGGTTTCATGACCAAAACGGCATCGGTGGGCGTGCATATCTGGCTACCCGGCGCACATGCCGAGGCTGAAACCGATGTATCGCCGATGGTGTCCGGTATCCTGCTGAAAGCGGGGTTGTTCGGGCTGTTCGTGTTGCTGATGACGATGGGCAAGCAGCAATTGTACGGCGTGGAACTGACCCATGTGATGCTGTGGATTGGCGCAATCTCGGCGCTGGTCGGCAACTTGCTGGCGATTTTCCAGGAAGATGCCAAGCGCCTGCTGGCGTATTCCTCCATCGGGCAAATGGGCTATGCGCTGTTTGGTCTGGCACTGATGAACCATCTGGGCTGGCTGATGGCGCTGATGTTTGTCATCAACCACTACATCTATAAATCCATGCTGTTCCTGTCCGTGGGCGGCGTTGCCAAACGTACTGGCACGCGGGAAATGTACCGCATGGGCGGCTTGATTACGCTGATGCCGCTGTCGTTCATTGCGACCTTGATCGGCATTATTGCAGTGTCGGGTGTGCCGCCGCTGTCCGGGTTCGGCGGACGCTGGATTTTCTACAATGCCATCATGACGGCGGATTACCGCTTGCCGATGGTGATTATTTTCCTCGCGGGGCCGATTGCGTTCCTGTACCTGTTCCGCCTGATCCACACCGTTTTCTTGGGGCAGTTGAAGGATGAGTTCCGCAAGATCAAGGAAGCACCGTTCTGGATCATCCTGCCGCAGATGATTTTTGTCGCCGCGCTGATGGTGTTTGCGCTGGTTCCGGGGGTGGCGTTGCGCAAGGTGGACGTTTACCTGTCGCAATTCTTTGCGGGTAATGGTCACCTGAATTGGGAAGGGCTGACCATCAGCAGCGATTTCGGCTACTGGAATCCGGTCGCCATCATGATCATCATCGGGGTGATTTTCACCACGCTGTTCCTCTGGCTGCTGTTCGTGAACCGCAAGGCGCAGAAGGTGAAGCAGTTCAATATCGTGTTTGCTGCCGAACGCCCGTTCCGCCCGGAAACCACCCATTTTGCGTGGAACTTCTTCGCCCCTTACCGCAAGGCACTGGGCTTTTTGACGCAGCCGTTGGTGACGCGCTTCTGGGAAACAGTCACTGAATTGCTGCATTCCGCTGCCGAGGTGTTGCGGCGCATTTATACCGGCAATGGACAAACTTACGCCATTCACTTGCTGGCCTTTGTGGTGGTTGTATACCTGTTATGGATGGGGGGCAGTGATGGAATTTGAATGGATGAAAATCCCGTGGGCGTTGCTGACACTGTTTATTGTCATCAACTACGGCCTGCTGATGACGGCGCTGGTGCAGAAAATCGGTGCGCGGGTGGGGCGGCGGCATGGCATCCCGATCTGGCAGAACTACATTGACCTGCTCAAGAACTATGGGCTGCGCACTTCCATTACCCACGGGGTGATGTTCT
Organism: uncultured Gammaproteobacteria bacterium; assembly: GCA_963818325.1. Classification (GTDB taxonomy): domain Bacteria; phylum Pseudomonadota; class Gammaproteobacteria; order Thiotrichales; family Thiotrichaceae; genus Thiothrix. Next base: position 232,235 of record CAWFRV010000009.1, read on the forward strand.
ATCTGGGGCCGGTGTTCCGGCTGTCCGGCGGGGTGGGTTTGCTGCTGTTTGTGCCGAGCATTTACGGTTCGGAGATGTTCAGCAATTTCTCGTTTGCGGGCGATCTGATTCTGGCGCTGTATTTCGTGTTCTTCGGCACGCTGGGCATGGCGCTGGGGGCGGCGGAAAGCGGGCATCCTTACGCTGCCATCGGCATTACCCGTGGGCTTGTCGCAGATGACGGCGGCGGAATTGCCGTTTGCGCTGGCGGTGTTTGCGGTGGCCTTGCAATACCAAACCTTGTCCGTGACCGACATTGTGGCGGCACAGCAAGGCAGCGTCTTGAACTGGACACTGTTCACCAACCCGTTTGCGGTGGCGGCGGCGATGCTGTCGTTCCTTGGCTCGATGATGCGCCCGCCGTTTGACGTGGTGCTGGCTCCGCAGGAAGTGCCGATTGGCCCGCCGACCGAATACCATTCCTCGTTTCTGGCGTTGATGCAGACCAACCGGGTGCTGTTCCCGGTCGCCAAGATCGTGATCTACATGAACCTGTTTTTTGGGGGCGCGGCAAACTGGCCGGTCTTCTTCCTCAAGGTGTTCCTGATTTACATGGTGTCGGCGTTTGTCGGCGTGGTGTTCCCGCGCTTCCGGGTTGAACAGTCAATCCGCTGGTTTTTGATCTGGGCAGTGCCGCTGGGCATCATCGCCGTTGTACGGGTGTAATGACATGAAAGAAGAATTACTGAAACGCATGGTCAAAGGGCCGGATGGGGTCGAGTTTGAAGTCGACCCGCTGCGGGACTATTACTGCGAGGCAGGCCCGACGGTACAAACCCCTGCTTACACCGCCATCATTGAAAAGCTGTTCAACTGGGCGCGTTCCGAATCGCATCTGGATTCTGGGGTTCGGCACGGGTTGTGGCGCGATTGAAATGCGCCCGCTGATGACACCGCGTTTCGACGCTTACCGTTACGGCATCCAGTGGCGGCCTACCCCGCGCCAGGCCAACCTGTTCGTGATTTCTGGCTATTTGTCCACCAAAACGCTCAAGCGCGTGATCCGCTCCTACGAGCAGATGCAAAGCCCGAAATACGTGGTGGGCTTGGGTTCTTGCACCATTAACGGCGGCATGTACTGGGATTCCTACAACACCATCAAGCGGCTGGATGATTACTTGCCGGTTGACCTGTACATCGCGGGCTGTATGCCACGCCCGGAAGCCTTGCTGGCAGGGTTTGAAGACCTGAAAAAGCTGATCCGCGCAGGCAAGGCGGAAGGCGCTAACCTGTATGCCGAGAACTTTGAATGGTACAAGGCAAACCAGAAAAGCGTCATCCACGACTGGGATATGCCGGACTACAACTGGTGATGGTTATGCAAGCACTTTACGACACATTGAAACCACGCTTCCTGCTGGGCGAATTCACCCGGCAGCGTGACGATCTGGCCTTTATCACCGTGGAAGCGGTACGGCTGCACGCGCTGTTACGGCATCTGCGTGATCAGGAAGGCTTCACCCATCTGGTGCTGCTGACCGCCGTGGACTGGCTGGAAGACGGGCAGTTCCAGCTCACCTATTTGCTGAACAACCGCGCCAAACGCCAGGATGTGGGCTTGCGGGTACTGATTGCCCGCGACAATGCCACGATGGAAAGCATCCACGACCTGTGGGCAGCGGCTGCCACTTACCAGCGCGAATTGTTCGAAATGTTCGGCATCGACTTCCCCGACAGCCCGCGCCTGCATGAGGATTTCATTCTGGAAGGCTGGCAAGACATCCCGCCCTACCGGCGTGATTTCGACACCCTCAAGTATGCGCGGAAAATTACCGCGACCGTCCCGGACGTGAAACCCGCGACCCGGCACAGCACATGAAACAACAACTCTACGGGGAAGACTGAGATGGCCTATGAACCAGACCGCAGCCAGTACCCGCAAAAGAAAGCCGACGGCACGCTGGACATTGACCTCACTTCCGGCAAATACCTGAAGCTGTGGCAAGGCCCGCAGCATCCCGGCATTACCGGCAATATGGCGATTGAACTGACCGTGTGCGGCGACGAAGTGGTGGAAGGCAAAACCCACGTCGGCTATTTGCACCGTGGCTTTGAAAAGCTGATGGAACGCCGCACCTTCATGCAGTGCTTCCCCATCGTCTGCCGCATCTGCGTACCCGAACCCGATTTCAACGAATACTGCTACGCCGCCGCCGTGGAAGAACTCGCCGGGCTGGAAGTGCCGGAACTGGCCCACTGGATTCGCACCCTGATTCTGGAAATGGGGCGCATCAACAGCTACCTGATGTACCTCGGCGGGCAAGCCGGTGCATTCGGGCAAGGCGTGATCGGGCAATGGACAACCTATGTGCGTGACCTGATGCTCGACCGTTTCGAGGAACTGACCGGCGCACGCATCTACCACATGTTCATTATCCCCGGCGGGGTGCGCGACAACTTGCCGGAAGGCTTTGCCGCCCGCATGGAAGACACCTTGCAAGAAATCGAAAGCATCCTGGCCGATGTCGAACGGGTAATGTTCCACAATGCCGTGTTCAAGAAACGTTCCGTCGGCGTGGGCATTATCGACACCGCCCTGCTCGACAGTTACGGCATTACCGGCCCGAATGCCCGCGCTGCCGGAGTCGCCAAAGACGTGCGCAAAGACCAGCCTTATCTGGTTTACCCCGAACTCGACTTTGAAGCGGTGACGGGCAAGGATTCCGACATTTACACCCGTGCCGATGTGCGCCGCCGCGACCTGCTGCTGTCGATTGACCTGATCCGGCAAATTCTGGCGAAGATGCCCAAGTCGGGTGCGGTGATGACCAAGTTGCCCAACGTGCTGCACTGGAAAATCCCGCGTGGTGAAACCTATATCCGTGGCGAATGTTCACGCGGCGAATACGGCTATTACCTCGTTACCGATGGCAGCGGCTACCCGCGCCGCGTCAATGTGCGCGGGCCATCCTACACGCACTCGATTGCGCTGTTTGAACGGCTGGTCATCAACGCCAATATTTCCGATGTCGCCGCCTTGCTGGTGTCGCTCCACACCTACCCGCCGGAGATCGAACGATGAGTATCCGTGACGTACTTTCCCCGTTTACCGCGTGGAAAAACCTGTTCCGCGATCCGGTGACGATTACAGACCCGCTCAATGAACGCCCCGGTGCGGCACGTTATCGCGGCTTCCACAAAAACGACATGGACAAGTGCATCGGCTGCGGGACGTGCGAAACCATCTGCCAGAACGGTGCAATCGACATGCTGCCGGTAGACGGCGTGCCCGCCAAACTGGGCGATTCCGGCCTGCGCCCGCGCATCGACTACGGGCGCTGCTGCTGGTGTGCGCTGTGTGTGGACGTGTGCATGACCGGCTCGCTCACCATGTCCAACGAATACAAATGGGTGGAAAGCGACCCTGACCTGTTCCGCTTTACGCCCGGTGTCGACAAGAAACACTGGGACAATGCCGAACTCGGCTACCAACGCCATGCTGAAAAACACCTGACACCGGGCGAACGTGTCGAAATGCCGGAACTGGAACCAGCAGCACGCATCGGTTCGTTTACCGAAATCGTCGACGGTTACAGCATCGAACAGGCCAAACTGGAAGCCGACCGTTGCGTATCCTGCGGGCTGTGCATTGCCACCTGCCCGGCGCACATGGCGATTCCCGACTACATCAAGGCAGTGCGTGACGGCGACTACGAACGCGGCGTGCAACTGCTGTACGAAACCAACCCGTTTTCGCAAGTCTGCGGGCGGGTGTGTACCCACCGTTGCGAAGATTCCTGTGCGGCACGTCACGAAGGCGACCCGATTGCCATCCGCTGGCTCAAACGCCACATCATTGATCAGGTTCCGCAGGAAAAAGTCATTGAACTGATTGGCAAACCCGCAGCACCGACCGGCAAGAAAGTTGCCATTATTGGTGCTGGCCCCGCTGGCCTGACTGCTGCGTTTGACCTTGCCCGCAAAGGCCATGCGGTTACGGTGTTTGAAGCGCAAGCGGCAGGCGGCGGCATGACCCGCTACGGCATCCCCGAATACCGCCTGCCTTACGACGCGCTGGACAAGGACATTGCCGTGATCACCGCGATGGGTGTGGACATCAAATACAACCAGCGGGTCGGCACAGACGTTTCCATGCAACAACTGCAAAGCGATTACGATGCGGTAATGCTGGCAATCGGCCTGCATCAGGGACGTTCCACCCGCATCCCCGGTTCCGATCATCCGCAGGTGCGCAAAGCGGTTGACCTGTTGCGCCAGATTACGACCGGTGAAAAGATCGAAGCACCCAAATCCATGGTCGTGATCGGCGGCGGCAACGTGGCGATGGACATTGCCCGCAGCATGGCACGCCTGCAATTGCAGCAGCACGGCGAAATCCGCGTGACCCTGACCGCACTGGAAGACAAGGCACATTTCCTCGCCGATCCGGTGGAAATCAAGGAATCGCTGGAAGAGCAAATCAACATCCTCGACAGCCGTGGCCCACAAGCCTGCGTCATCGACGATAACGGCAAGCTGCTCGGCCTGAAAACCTGGAAAGTCTTGTCGATATTCGACGAAGAGCGCCGTTTCGCCCCCAAATACGACCCGGCAGACGAGCAAATCCACGAAGGTGAAATGGTCGTCGAAGCCATCGGTCAAATGGCGGATGTCAGCCTGCTCGGCAATGAACTCACCGAAAAGCTGGAATGGAACCGTGGACGCATCCAGATCGACCGCGAACGGACGCACGTCCGAAAACTGGCTATGGTCAGCAGGCGATTGCGTCAAAGGCCCGGATGTCATCAACGCCGTTGCCGACGGACATCGCGTCGCCACCAGCATCGACAGCGTATTCACCCAGCAGGAGGCAAAATCATGAGCGAAGCCAGCATCGAACGGCTGAAAAGCAAAACCACCCTGAAGGACATTCTGGAAGTCGCCACCGAATTTGAACGCACCGCCCGCGATTTCTACACCGACCTGGCCCCCAAGGTGCAGAAGAATCTCCGCTATCTGGTGCAGGAACTGGCGGAAGAAGAACAAGCGTCATTACGACCTGTTTACCCAAATGGCGGAACGTGACGATCTTGAGCAGCAACTGCAAGCCGAAGTGGAACGCCCTGTCAACGACCACAAGTTTTCCGACTGCATCCACCTGCCCGATCTTGGCGAACAGCCGGATGATCAGGCGGTGCTACAGTATGCGTTGAGGCGCGAACATGCGGCGATGGAGCAGTATCATTCACTGGCGCAAAGCACAGAACCGGGGGCGATCCACGACCTGTTCCTGTACCTTGCGAATGAAGAAACCAAGCACAAGAATGAGCTTGAGAAGGTCTACTATGAGACGGTGCATAGCGGCGGGGTGTAACCGTACACCGCCCTCAGCAAATGCGCGGCAACTGCTCACCCGGCAGCATATCGACAATGCGTTCCCCGCCGAAAGCCGTTTGCAGGATCACATGCCCGTCACCCTCTGCCACTGTCACCGATGATGCAGGCATGATAGCCTTCGGGAATGCGTTTCATTGCTGCCAGCACCGCTTGCGCTGCATCCGCTGGAACCACAGCGACCAGCTTGCCTTCATTGGCAAGGTAGAGCGGATCAAGACCTAGGATTTCGCACATACCGCGCACCGGGGTACGGATTGGTAAGGCATCTTCCTTCAGCACCATATCGACGCTGGAACGTTCCGCAAATTCGTTGAGCACCGTCGCCAGCCCGCCACGGGTCGCATCGCGCAAGCAATGGATGTCCGGGCAAGCCGCAAACATCGCCTCCACCAGCGCATTCAACGGGGCGCAATCGGATTCAATATCCGCCTCCAACGCCAAATCGCCCCGCGCATTCAGGATTGCCGCGCCATGATCGCCCAACCAGCCGTTGACGATCACCACATCGCCCACTTGCGCACCGCCTGCGGACGGGTTGAAACCTGCCGGAATCACGCCCACACCAGCGGTATTGATAAACAGCTTATCCGCCCCGCCACGTTGCACCACTTTGGTATCACCCGTGACGATTTGCACGCCAGCCTCGTCCGCCGCCAAGCGCATGGATTGCAGGATGCGGGCGAAGGTTTCCAGCGGCAAGCCTTCTTCGATAATGAAACCGCAACTCAAGTACAGCGGTTTTGCGCCCCCGACAGCGAGATCGTTGACCGTGCCATTGATGGCGAGTGTGCCGATATTGCCACCGGGGAATTCCAGCGGGGTGACGACGTAGGAATCGGTGGTGAAGGCCAGACGGTCGCCTTGCGCAACCAGTTCTGCCAGCGGAATACGGGCTTGGTCTTCGCCCTCTTCCAGCAAAGGATTGCTGAAGGTGCTGCGGATCAGGTCGTCGACCAGTTGGTGCATGGCGCGTCCGCCGCTGCCGTGCGCGAGGGTGATTGTGCCGGTAAGATTCATGCAGTTTCCTTACGTTTTGCCAGTTTCCCATACGCATAGTACGCCGCACACGAACCTTCCGGCGACACCATCAACGCCCCCAGCGGATTCTGCGGATTGCACGTCTTGCGCAAACGCGGGGCATTCCCACGGCTTCATCACCCCGCGCAATACATCCGCACACTTGAGGTGTTCGGGATCATGGGTACTCGCCGCCGCTTGCAGCTTAAACTTCTTCTCCGCATCGTAAGCCGCATACGCTTCCCGAATCTGGATACCCGCATCGCCAATATTCCCCAAGCCGCGAAACTCGCTGTGTTCCCGCGTTTCGTACACCTCGGCAATGGCTTTCAAGCCCGCGACATTGCCCGCTTCCGGCACAATCCGCGCATACTGGTTTTCGACTTCGCAACGCCCTTCGGCAAACTGTTTCACCAGCATCCACAAGGCTTGCAAAATATCCAGCGGTTCAAAGCCGGTAATCACCAGCGGCTTGTGGTAATCGCGGGTCACGAAATCATACGGGTGTGCGCCGATCACCATGCTGACGTGACCGGGTGCGAGGAAACCATCCAGCCGCAAATCAGGGTCGGTGAGGATTGCCCGCATCGTCGCAGGCGTGGTGATGTGATTGCAGAACAGCGAAAAGTTCTTCAGCCCTTCACGGTGTGCCTGCAACAGCGTCAGCGCCGTACTCGGCATGGTGGTTTCAAACCCCAACGCAAAAAACACCACGTCGCGCTCAGGATTTTTGCGGGCAATCGCCAGCGCATCCATCGGCGAATACACCATGCGCACATCGCAACCATCCGCCTTGGCTTGCAGCAGGCTTTTGCGCGTACCGGGTACACGCATGGCATCGCCAAACGTGGTGAAAATCACGCCGGGCTGTTCCGCAATTGCCACGCAATCATCCACCCGCGCCATCGGCAATACGCATACCGGGCAGCCGGGGCCATGCACCATTTCAATGTCAGCGGGCAACATCGACTCAATGCCGTATTTGAATAAGGTGTGGGTATGCCCGCCGCAGAATTCCATGATTTGCAGCGGCATATCGCGTTGACCGCGAGCGATGGGCGCAAGCCGTTTGATTTCTTCCACCAGTTTTTTGGCGGTGGCAGGGTCGCGGAATTCGTCCATGTACTTCATACAGAAGCCCCAACTTGCCGCATCAGGTCGATCTCGGCCTGCATATCACCGAGTTCTGCCAGCAAAGCCAGCGTGCGGGCGGCTTCTTCCTCATCCAAACGGCTCATCGCGAAACCGGCGTGTACCAGCACCCAATCGCCCACGCAGCTTTCTGCCGGGTGTTCGTCATCGACCACGCAGGTGATAATGACATCGCGTTTCACCCCGCCGATGTCCACTTTGGCGACGAGGAATTCAAGATCAACCAGTTCGGTAATTTGTCCGGGAATGCCGAGGCACATGCTGTTCTCCTTACGAAAATTTGCCGCGCAAAAAGTCGCGCCGGGATACGTTAGCAGGCGGTGGCGCACACAGAATAAGCTGCATCACCTGCTGCGCGGTCAACACGGCAGCCACCTGATCGTCAAATTGTAACACCGGAGAAAATAACGAACAGGTATAAAACCTGCCGACGGTCGGGGCATGATTAGGCTGGCATTCATACTCACCTGACGGCAAGGCCAGTAAAGGCGCATCCGGCATGTCTGCACCCCTTTCAACTGACGGCAGCCACACCAGATTCATAAACCACGGGGTGATTAACACCCCCAAACAACCCGCATCAATCGGCTGGAAATCCACCGCCTCAATCTGCAATGCCGGGTTAAGGATCGGCACATCCCGCATCCGGGTGTTTTCCACCTCGCGGAAATGCGCCACCAACGCGCCAATGCGTGGGTCAGGCGGACTCATGCAGCAACATGAACTGGTGCTTGTCGCCGTCACATTCCGGGCAACGCCAGTGATCGGGCAGTGCGGTAAACGGCGTTCCTGCGGGAATCTGCCAGTAATCATCGCCTACTAGCGGGGTCGTAAACATGCCAGCAGATTTTGCATTCCAGCCGGGCATTATCCGCAATCCGGTCGGCATGACCGAGATAAGAACCTTCAAACGTGTTGAGAGGTTCGCTCATTGCAATGCCTCGCGGATTTCCTGTAAACGCTCGCGGCTATCCGCCAAATCTTCGCTGGACGCACACGCTACCAACGGCACACCAGCCACTTCCAGCGTATTCAGAATCATGGTGTCAGTGGAATTGAAATACTGCACCCACCACACATGGCGGATCGCGGTGGCAGTAATGCGGCAATTGCCATAACCCCGCGACAAAATCGCGGTTTTGCCCACACCAAGCTGCTGGGTAATGCATTCGAGGTCTTCCGGCGACAGCGGCAGCAAGGTCAGGTTGATAACGTGCCCGAGATTCTGGCGTTGCACCTGTTCCTGCAATTCCGCCAGCAAACCCGGCGCATTGATAATCCCCTCCGGTAACGCCTGCGGGTCAGGCAGCGTGAGTTCGGGGGCTGCACTCGGCAAAGGTCTGGCTGGTGACCCAATGCGGTATCAGGGCAACTTCGAGGCTTTCATCCACACAGGTTTTGGTGTCGTCCAAGGTGCGATGCCACCACACACCGGGCAGGCTGGTTTCCTGAATTTCAAGGTGCCCACCATTGCCGGTGTCAAACAAAATGCTGACTTCGCCATCGCCCAGAATCTGGTTGAGCAAACGCTTTTCCGCAGGTTGAGCGGTAGACAAATCGAGATGCCCCGCCCCCGCATCCAGCAAATCCTGGACTTGTTGCAGCAGGGTGAAAACATGTGGGTAGTCCGCCAAATCGTCCTGTTCCGGCAAAATCGTGGGGCGGTAGGTCGCCATACCCTGCGGCATGGACATGTAGTTCAATTCGTCTTCTTCCGGCTGCGAACCCATGCCAACGACAGGAATTCCCAATAAGTGCATGTTCATCATGCCATCACCCCAACTACAGGAATACCAATACCGGGCACTTTCACTGGCATGGGCGCAGAAAGCAGCGCATTAATCTTGCTCAGATAAACATCCCAATCACGCATCCGCGCAATGCTGCCGAGATAAGTACCGTGGCGCAAAAACAGTAACGCAGGCCATTCGGTAATGCTGTATTTGCCCGCCAATTCCCGCGCAAAATTTGCCTCAGCCACAGCCGCTTGCATCCGCCCACGGAAAATCCGCATCAATTCCGGCAACACAATAGCGACATCCAAGGTCTCCGGGTAATGCAGCGGATTAGCAGGCAATAGGATCACACTGTTAGCCTGATGCTCCGCAAACGCTACCAACCCGACATGATCCGCCAGTAACGGGTAGCCCAAATCATGGGTGAGACGGTCGACTAAATTCATGATACGTTGTGCTCCTCAAATGTGCGGGTAATTGTGGTTCGCGCTCGATCAAATCCGTAAAGAAACCCTCGAAATCATGCCCGTGCCGAATCGCATCCAAAGCTTGCAGGGCAAGGGTAATCTGTTGCGCCCGTTCGGGTGTCAACGCTCTCGCGCCGCACCTTTGTACACCAGTAACCAGTCGCCCACACTGACTGCCCCAACCAGCATCGTATCCACGGTTTCCGGCAGAGCTACCGGCCTCTTGCTGACAAATGGCAGCGTATTCGTGGACAGCGATGACCTGCATGGGAATGCCAATACACATCAGCCCACCAACCTTTGCAGCCAACGCTCATCACCAATGCGGCAGGCTTCGGTTTCGCTGGGGCGATAGGTTTCGTAGTCGTGAAGGTGTAATGCCGTGGGCGCAAGCGGTTCGACGCTGGATTCAGTCGTGCGTGGTATCGCGGTAATGCCAAACTGCGCCAGATAATCCAACGCAATCTGTATTGCCGGTTCGATTTGCGCTTTGACTTGCGGGGCGCAAGCTGCCACCGAAATCGTCCAGTTCCACCGGTTGCACCCCAATCAGCAGCAGGTTATCGGGGTAACGATCGAGTAATTGCGCCATCGCTAACACTTCCTGAAAGCCAGTCTGGTGCAGGCTCATCTTTTTCGCGCCCATGAAACGCGGCACTTCATTATCCAGCACTTGCTTGAGCGTACCGGGCGGCAAACCGTAATCCACCGCATCGAAGACCACCAAAATATCGGCGGCTTCGACGTACTGCACGAGGTAAATGCCTTGCGTACCACCGTCCAGCAAAGTCACGTTGGACGGGAAGCTGTAATGGGCGTGCAGGTGTTCCAACGCCCGCACCCCAAAACCTTCGTCTGCCCACAGCAGGTTGCCAATCCCCAGAATCAGTACATTTTTCTCGTTCATGGGCGGTTATCCTTAAACATGCGCCAGCCGCTGATCATGGTACTGATCAGGCTTTGGCGGGACATAATGTCTTCACGAATCGCCACGTACACATGGGTCATGACGAACACGATAATGAACCACATGCCGAGATGATGCCACGTATGCACATCCTGACTTTGCCCAAACAGTGGGATTACCCAGCCGAAGAAAAAGTCAAACCAGCTATCTTCGCCCGCCCCTTCGCTATACAGCGCAAAGCCGGTGAAGATCATGAACACGCTGCCCAAGGTCAGCATCAGGAACATCACCACCTGTGCCAGCGGATTATGCCCGACGTACTTGCGCGGCTCTTTTTCCAGAAAGAAATACCAGCGCAATTCAAACCACGCCTCTTCCCAAAAACTGGCGCGGAAAATCGGCAGGCGGAACAACTGGCGGGCATGGTGATTGCCCACAAACGACCAGTAAAACCGCCCCAGAAAACCGATGGCAAACACAAACGCCGCCGCAAAATGCGCAAAGCGGATGTAACCCATCAGGAAGTTGCGCACTCGCTTCCCCCGGCATGGTGGGTAAGGGGCTGCCAATAAAGTAGCCCGTTACCGCCAGCACGAGGATGGAGAGCGCATTGAGCCAGTGCCACAAGCGCACCGGGGTTTCATACACGTAAACGGCTTGTTGTGTGGGCATGACTTACCTCCCGCGCACGGCGCTCCAGATAACCGTTGCCAGCAAAACCAGTGCCACCGCCCACCAACATCCCCACGTGATCAGGGTTGGACAGGAAATGCGCCACCTGTTCCCAGCCCCCGAACTCCGCGTGGGAGCCGGGGTGAGCCAGCACATCGCCTGCGGCTGGCAACAGGGGAAACAAAGCAAGACGTTTGAGATTGAATTTCAGCATGGTGTTTTTCCTCCTTAGCGTACTTTCACGTTAGCCATTTCCTGACCGTCGGGACTCATGACGTGGGTAGAACACGCCAGGCACGGGTCAAAGCTGTGCAAGGGTACGCAAGATTTCCAGCGGCTGATCGGCCACTTCCACTTTGGTATTCATCAGCGCGGCTTCAAACGCACCGATATTGCCCGCAGGGTCACGCGGCGAACCGTTCCAAGTGGTCGGCACCACGCACTGGTAGTTCTTGATCTTGGTGTTGTCGATCACGATCCAGTGTCCCAATGCGCCACGCGGTGCTTCGGTAAAGCCCACGCCTTTGGTGGATTTCGGCCAAGTAGACGGTTCCCACTTGTCGATATTCGCGGTGGAAGAATCACCTGCCTTGATATTCGCCATGAGCTTGTCTTGGAAATAACGCATTTTTTGCGCTGCCCAAGACGCTTCCAGACCACGCGCAGCAGTACGCCCCAGGGTCGAGAACAAGGCTTCCAGCGGTAAACCGAGCGTGGAAAGCAGCTTGTCGACCGGCTCTTTGAACTCCGGGTTGCCTTGCACGTAACCGATGATGTAGCGCGACAAGCGGCCCGACTTCCATCGCGTGACCTTTCCAACGCGGCGCTTTGATCCACGAATATTTGGCGGCTTCGTCGAGCGATTCAATCGCGGTACGTGTGCCCTTGGTGTTGGCACCCAGCTCGAAAGTTGGGTTCAGTCACACCATCCCACGGGTGCAAGCCTTTGGTTTCATCCGGGTACTTGTACCAGGAGTGGGTGACGAATTCCTGAATCTCATCCGGCGCACGCAGGTCGATTTCGTGGATTTCCTTCAGGTTGCCGTTGATGATGGCACCGCGTGGCAACAGCAGATTGCTGGCGGAATAATCATTGGCCTTGTCGGGAATATCGCCGTAAGACATGACCGACTTGGGAGGACAAACCACCGCCGTATGTCCAGGTTTTGTAGAACGAGGCAATCGCAATCAGGTCAGGAATGTAAACCTTGTCAATGAACTCAATGGTCTGGTCAATGATGCTGGACATCAGATTCAAGCGTTCGATATTGATCGCGCCGACCGCGCCAGTGTCATGCACATTGATGGCGCACGGCATCCCGCCCACCAGCCAGTTCGGATGCGGGTTTTTGCCACCGTAAATGGTGTGGATTTTGACGATTTCTTTCTGGAAATCGAGCGCTTCCAGATAGTGCGTGACTGCCATCAGGTTAGCTTCGGGCGGCAGTTTGTAGGCCGGATTGCCCCAGTAGCCGTTCATGAATGGGCCAAGCTGCCCCGATTCCACAAACTTCTTAATGCGGTTTTGGATGTCGCGGAAATAGCCGGGAGAGGATTTAGGCCAGTCAGAAATGCTTTGCGCCAGTTCCGAAGTCTTTTTCGGGTCGGCATTCAGCGCGGATACCACATCCACCCAGTCGAGTGCGTGCAAATGATAGAAATGCACCAGATGGTCATGCACCTGCAAGCACAACTGCATGATATTGCGGATGGAATTGGCGTTTTCGGGAATCATGATCCCCAGCGCGTCTTCCACCGCCCGCACCGAGGTCAGTGCGTGTGTACCGGTGCAAACCCCGCAGATCCGTTCGGTGAACGCCCAGGCATCACGTGGGTCACGTCCACGCAGGATGACTTCCAGGCCGCGCCACATCGTGCCGGTGGAAACGGCGTTGCGGATGATGTTGTTTTCGTCGAGGTTGACCTCGCAGCGCATGTGGCCTTCGATGCGCGTTACCGGGTCAACGACAATGCGCCGCCCGCTGTTGTCCAGATTGAAACCGTTGGGTGTATTGATTGCGCCCATTATTCGTCACCTCCCTTGTCTTTGCGCTGCGCGTGTTTGACGGCACTGACCGCAGCGTGTGCGGCAACCGCAGCACCCACCACACCAGCGACACCCATAGCCGATGGCATCAGCGTTGGCTTCCACCCCGAATTGCTTAATGTCGGTCAGACGGTCGTAGAAACTGCCTTTGTCCCAGAAACCGTCTTCGGAACAGCCGATACAGCCGTGACCGGATTGGATCGGGAACGACACCCCGCCATTCCAGCGCACCGTCGAACAGGCGTTGTAGGTGGTCGGGCCTTTGCAACCCATTTTGTACAGGCAGTAACCTTTGCGGGCGGCATCGTCATCCCAGCCTTCCACGAACTGCCCGGCGTCGAAGTGCGGACGGCGGTAGCATTTGTCGTGGATGCGTTGCCCGTAGAACATTTTCGGGCGGCCTTGACGGTCGAGTTCGGGGATGCGGTCGAAGGTGAGCATGTAGGCAATCACCCCGGTCATGACTTCCGCAATCGGTGGGCAACCGGGGACTTTGATAATCGGTTTGTCGGTAATGACTTTGTGGACGGGGGTGGCGCGGGTCGGATTCGGTGCGGCAGCTTGCACACAACCCCACGACGCGCACGAACCCCACGAAATAATCGCTTTGCAATCTTTGGCAACGCGGCGCAACTTTTCCACGAAGGGCTTGCCGGACTGGATGCAGAACATGCCGTCTTCGTTGAGGGGCGGGTTGCCTTCTACGGCGAGGATGTAATTGCCTTTGTACTTTTCGATAATCTCGTCGAGGATCGCTTCGGCCTGATGCCCAGCGGCAGCCATCAGCGTGTCGTCGTAATCGAGCGAAATCATCGACAGCACCACGTCTTTGGCAAGCGGGTGCGCGGAGCGGATGAAGGATTCCGAGCAACAGGTACATTCCAGCCCGTGCAACCACAGGACGGGGGTACGCGGTTTGGTTTCCATGGCTTCGGCGATTTTGGGTGCAAAGGCTGGCCCCAGCCCCAGAGCGGCGGCGGTCAGGCTACAGAATTTCAGGAAGCTACGACGGGTGATGCCCTGGCGGCGCATCACGTCGTAAAAGGTTTCTAGTTCAGGCATTGGCTCCTCCCACCTGCGGTTTTACTTACCAGCGGTTATTGGCAAGTGTTACTGCAAGGGGCGTGCCACTTATTTAAATGCACTGTTTTTTAAAATGTTTTATTATTTTTGCGTTTTATCAATGGAAAGAAGGTTTGCAACTTCCCATTGATCACTGGAAACCTGCTTTTAGCTAAAGCTGAGGTCAACCGTCAGCGGATCAGGCATGTTCTCAAACGCACCTTGCACATCATCCGCCGTCACGCCATCCGGCAAACCCAGTTTGAGGTGGGCGTAGAACAGCAATTCGCTGGACATGGGCGCGGCGCGTTGTTCGCTTTCCAGCTCTTCGATATTGACGTTCAAAGCGGCAAGTTGGCGGGTAATGTCGTGGATGATGCCGGGGCGATCGTGGCCCAGCAGTTCGAGTGTCAGCGGGGTGATGTTGCGCAGGGCTGGTGGCTTCGCTGTGCGTTACCAGGATTTGCAAGCCATCATTTTGCAAAGCTTGCAGGGCTTGTTTCAGGTCGGCAACGTGTTCCTGCGGCAGGGAGACATGGGCAAGCCCGGCAAACTGTCCGGCCAGGTGTACCATGCGGCTTTCCTGCCAGTTGCCGTGATGGGCTGTGACAGCTTCGGCAATGGATTTGACCAGACCTGCGCGGTCAGGGCCAAGGACAGTCAGTACCAGTGAGGATTGCATGGGAACTCCTTGTTGCAGTTGTAATGGGAGGATTGTAACAGGTCAGTGCGCGGTACAAACCATGCACGGGTCAAATCTACCGATCAGAACTGTGTTGATGCTTGTGACCAGCAGCACCTGTACGCCTTCTGGCAATGCCTCATTGACAAGCTTGCAGGCTAGAAACGGCACGTCATACCGGGCATTATGCTACCAATAATCTGCTGTGGAGCGTGTAATGGAAAACTTGCTGACCAATCCTGACTTGCTTGCTGAAGTTCGCCAGCTCATTGAATCTGCTAAAAACCAAGCCATTGCCACCGTCAATAGCGAGTTGACCCTAATGTATTGGCGTATCGGGCAACGTATCAACACTGAAATACTTGGCGGCGAACGGGCAGAGTACGGTGAACGCCTAATTCCAGTACTATCCACCCAATTGACCCACGAATACGGGAGGGGATTTGCCGAGAAAAACTTACGGCGAATGATGCAGTTTGCTGAAGTGTTTACGGATGAACAGATTGTCGCAACACTGTCACGACAATTGAGTTGGAGCCACTTCACGCTGTTGTTGCCACTCAAACAACCACTACAGCGTGAGTTTTACGCTGAAATGTGTCGGGTGGAACGCTGGAGTGTCCGCGCCCTACGTCAACGGATTGACTCTATGCTGTATGAACGCACGGCTCTATCGCGCAAACCGGACGAACTGATCTCACAAGAACTGGCAACCCTGCGTGACAGCGAAAAGGTTTCCCCCGATTTGCTGCTTCGTGACCCGTATATGCTCGACTTCCTCGGCTTACAGGACACCTTTTTAGAGGCCGATCTCGAAAGTGCCATCATCCGCGAAATGGAACGATTCTTACTGGAATTGGGAGTAGGCTTCAGCTTTCTGGCACGGCAAAAGCGTATCCAGTTGGACGGTGATGATTTCTACCTAGACCTGTTGTTCTATAACCGCAAACTCAAACGCTTGGTTGCCATTGAACTCAAAATCGGTGACTTCAAAGCCGAATACAAAGGGCAGATGGAGCTTTACCTGCGCTGGCTGGACAAGTTTGACCGCGAACCGGATGAAAAGCCCCCACTAGGCATCATCCTATGCACAGGCAAAAAAGCTGAACAAATTGAATTATTGGAATTAGATAAGTCTGGAATCCACGTTGCCGAATACCTGACTGAATTACCTGACCGTGAACTATTGGCGCAACGCCTGCTTCTTTCCATCGAACGCGCCAAATCGCAAATTGGGCAACGTCACCTACCTGATTCAGCCCAACCAGAAGACCAACAACCATGAAAAACCAAAATAACGTGCGATTTGACTAATGGGTTTGAGGAGTTTGTAGGGCAGTGGTAAGCACTTCACCCATTCGACTCAGTGCGCCGTACAAACCATGCACGGATCAAACGACCGCACAATATGCTGCACACTCACCGGTTCCGTTTCACCCGCGCGAATCGGCGCATTCACCAACGCCTGTTCCAGCGCCCCCGGCATCCCCTCCCGATCACGCGGGGAAAAATTCCAACTGGTGGGCGCAACAATCTGGTAGTTGAGGATGTGTTTATTGCGCACCGTCACCCAATGCCCAAGGCTACCCCGCGCCGCTTCCACCAACCCTACCCCGCTGGCATCGGCAGGCAATTGGGCAGCTTGGAAAAACGCCTCACCGGGTTGGATGCGTTTAATCCACTGCTCCATTTGCGGCACGACTAGCGCGAGTTCCAGCAAGCGGGCAATCACGCGGTTTTGCACATTGCCACCGGATTGGGCGACGAGGGCGCGAATCAGCGGATGTCCATCCACCATTTGCCGCGCCAGTGCGCCGGTTTCGACCACTTCTCCCGCAAGACGCGGCGCTTTGTTCCAGCTATACGCATCCGGCTTGTTGTAGTCGGGCAAGGTCACGCCTTGGCTGGGGTGCAAGGGTTCGTCGCTGCCGCTCATCCAGCTTGCGTGCAAATCTTCGCGGATTTGCTCGAAAGGAATGGCTTGCACACTGCCCGTCTCCGGCTTGCCACACGCCTTGCGCGAACAGATGGGCGCCTGCCGATACGCACCGTAGCTCATGAAACGGTCAGTCGCCCGCCCCAGTTTATCCAGTTCCAGCGTGTGAGCGATGTGCAGGAAATGGCGGAAATCGCTGCTGTGTGGCGCGGCTTGTTCCCGCCAGTTTTCCAACGCGGCAATGGAATCGAGCGCTGCGACGGCCTCCAGCGTATCACCGAACAGGGTGGTTTCCAGAAAGCGTCGAAATTGCTGCACGATGACCAGCAAGCGCACTTTTTCGCGGCTGTCGACGCCCTTGCTCACGCCCCCCAAGTTGCAGATTGAGGGTATGCGGCCAGTGCCCGCCAAGCGTTCCCATCAGGTGCAGGAAGGCAGCACGCGCAGGCAATACATCGCGGCTTGCCGTACCTTTGATGGCAGTGAAACGGTCGGCAGTCGCGGCATACCAGCTTTCTCCTGCGTACACATGCACGGGCAAAATCCGGCATGAAAAACAGGTAGAAATGCGTCAGGTGGTCGGCGAGATTTTCGCACGCCAGCAGCAGGTTGAGGCAGTGTTGCCCGTTGGGTGGGGCGGTGACGTTCGCCATATCCGCCAGCGCGTAAGCGGCCGCCACCGATTGCGAGACGGAACAGATACCGCAAATGCGCGGGGTAATGATCAGCGCATCATCGGGTGTTTTGCCCTGCATGATTTGCTCGAAACCGCGATACATCGGCACACGCACCCACGCTTCGCGCACGCGGTCTGTGCCCATATCGAGCTGGATTTCGAGGTCACCTTCGACACGGTTGAAAGGGCCGATGAGGGTACGGGTTGAGTTCATTGATGTGCCTGCCACAAACGCATAAAAAAACGGCGGCACAATCACTCGCACCGCCGTCTGTATCAATCCGTCATGCGCGGATAGCTTACTTGCCTACCATCGCTTCGCATTCAGCGATCAAATCATCCAAAACCTTAACTGCTGTTTTGGCTTCTGCTTTGATTTCTTTCAGGAAATCCAGCTCACTTTTGCTAACAGCGCCGTCTTTCAGCACCAGTTCGCGCAGCATGTCGACTTCTTTAATGCTGATGTGACCGTCAGCCAGTACAAAGCCTTTAGCCACTTTACGCCATTCTGCCATGATCCATTCTCCTTTTTGACATTGATTTCATAGAGTTTAGTAAACGGATAGCGTTAAAAAACAGGCTTATCCGCACAAAGATTATGCTTGAATTGCTGGTTTAGCACAAATCAGTCTATTTCTTCCGCCCCGGCTGCACCACAATGTGATCCGCCTGCGCATTTTCCCGCACCCGCTTGGGTGTTGCCGCCTTCGACAACGATGCCAGCGCCACGAACCACGCTTTCGGCATATCCGTCGGCAAGCCAATCGGAATCCCCGCAATGTTCGGCGTATGCAAAAACGGATGCCCCGGCTCTTCAAACTCCGGCGCAGTGCAATTGATGCAAGCGTAACCCGCACGGGTACACGACCCCTGCCCATTCCACAGCCGCAAATTGCAATCGGCGTGTGCCTGCGTACCCAAACAGCCCAGATGTTCCATCATGCAACCAAGGTCGGAAGGCTTTTCCGCACTCGCCTTGTATTCGTAATACTCGTTGCGCGAACAACCGTGATGCGCCAGATGGTCACTGTAAAAACGCGGGCGAGCAAAAGCTGTCGAGTTCGTCGAGCTGCATTCCCTGCAAAGCCAGCAACATCAAGGTTTCGGTAATCCAACCCGGATGCGTCGGGCAACCCGCCACATTGATCACCGGCAAACCGGAACGAGCGTGGTAATCCTTGCCCAATGCGCCCCCCAACAAATGCCCGTCGTATTGCAAACCGCACGCATCCGTCGGGTTACAACCTGCCGCCGTAATGCCACCAAACGCCGCGCACGAACCAATCGCCAATGTGTATTCTGCCTTATCCGCCAAGCGTTGCACCCAATGCAACATGGCTGTATCCGTCCCCGCCAGCCGATGGAATGCCCCCGTACCGTTGGGGCCACGCAAGATCGAGCCTTCCACACACAACACATCCAGCGGTTGCGAACCATCGGCAAGCCGTTCCAGCAGGGTGATGACTTCCGCACCACTCGCCTCACTCAGCGATGGATGCCACAGCAATTCCACCCCCGCATTTGCCAGCGTATCCAACAAACCGGGGCTTTCCGCACACAGCAACGACATGGTGCAGCCACCACAACCACCCGATTGCAACCACAGCACGTTCATGCTTCACCCCCGTTCCCCGGCAACCGCAACGTAAACTCCGCCCCGCCATTCGGATGATTCCGTACCAGCAACTTGCCACCATGCTCCGCAATAATCCCGTAGCTGATCGACAGCCCCAACCCCGTTCCCTGCCCGATCGGCTTGGTGGTAAAAAACGGGTCGAATACGCGCACCAGATTTCCGGGCGCAATCCCTGAACCTTCATCGTGAATGCTCAGCACCGCCTCATTTCCCTCCAGCTTGCCAACGATATACAAATGCGGTTTGGCACAATGTTGCATCGCATCCAGCGCGTTTTGCACCAGATTGATAATGACTTGCTGGATTTGCCCCGGAATGCCATCCAACCACAGTTCGTCGGGCACAGTCGTAGACGATTTCCAAATCCAAACGGCTGCCTTTCACCACCCAGCGCACCGAAGTTTTCAGCACATGCAGCAAATCGAAACGCACCGTCTTGTCGGTCTGGTTGGAAGAAAAACTGCGCAAGTCACGCACAATATCGCTGACCCGTTCCGCACCTTCCAGCGTACCGCCGACCAGCGAATCCATGTCTCGCAAGATATGGTCGATGCGCAATTGCTGGCGCAGGCTTTGCAATTGTTGGGGTGCTTGCCCCGCGTGGATAGCCTCCAGATAGTCGCGGATGCGGTTGGCATAACGCTGCATGGCGTGCATATTGGCGTAGACGAAACTGATCGGATTATTGAGTTCGTGCGCAACGCCTGCCACCAACCGCCCCAATGCCGCCATTTTTTCGGAACTGATCAGTTGTTGCTGGGCGTGTTGCAATTCTTCGTGCGCCTGATGCAATGCGCCGAAACGCCTTGCGCAATTCCCCCACCGGACGACCGATCAACACCATGCCCTCGATACGCCCGCGTGCATCGGTGCGTGAGGTGCAATTCATCGCCAGTGGCACGGCTTCATGCACGCCTTGCAAAGTAATTTCGCAGTCGTGGATGGCGGTGGCACGGATTTTTTGCTGGAAACTGTTCACCAACGGCATACATTCGGCGGTAAACAATGACTGAAACGGCTGGTTGAGGAGTTCGGCGGAAGTCTTGCCGACGATGCGTTCCAGTGCGGTATTCACCCGCTGGATACGCCCCTGAAAGTCGCACACGATCAGCACGTCAGTCATGGCGGCTTCAATGCTGGTGATGAATTGCTGGGCTTCTTCCAGCGCGGTGTTCTTGCTTTCGAGCTCCACCTGGTAGTGCAACAGGTCGGTGTAGGTCTCATCCATCTTGTGGATGACTTCGATCCATGCCTGTTCCTGAGTGGCACTCAGGCTGAGATCAGTCGTCGGTTCCTGCGATTCCATACCGCTCCAGTTTATTGCGCAAGCCTACCCGCGACAGCCCCAGTTCTTCGGCGGCGCGGCTTTTATTGCCATGATGCCGATCCAGCGCAGCGCGGACGATGTGAATTTCCAAGGCTTCGACCCGCTCCTTGAGCGTGCCGGGGATGTCGAACAGCGGGTGAACGGCTCCTGGTTCCGAACACAACAGCCGGATTGCTGAACTGGATGTGCGGGCTGAGTGCCGTCATATCCAGCAAGCTACCGTTTGCCATCACCAGCATCCGCTGCACTTCGTTGTGCAATTCGCGCACATTGCCCGGCCAGTCGTAGGCTTGCAGCGCGTGCAAGGCTGGCGGGGTGAAACCACGCGCCGGTTTGCCCATCTGCTGGCTGGCACGTTGCAGCAAATGGTTCGCCAGCGGAACAATGTCCATGCGCCGTTCACGCAACGGGGGCAGTTGCAGCGTCATGCCCGCCAGCCGGTAATACAAATCTTCACGGAAACGCCCCAGCCGTACTTCTTCCAGCAAATCGCGGTTAGTGGCGGCAATCACCCGCACATTGGCGTAGCGCCGCTGGCTGCTACCCACGGGGCGGAAACTGCCATCCTGCAACACCCGCAACAACTTGATCTGGAACGCCGAGCTGGTTTCACCAATTTCATCCAGAAAAATCGTGCCTTGATGCGCTTGCTCGAACAGACCGATGTGGTCAGCAATCGCCCCCGTAAAAGCGCCACGTTTGTGCCCGAACAACTCGCTTTCCAGCAAGGCATCCGGCAATGCGCCACAGTTTTCGACGATGAAAGCTTTGTCAGCACGGTGGCTATTGTAATGCAGAGCGCGGGCGAACAGCTCCTTGCCGGTTCCCGATTCGCCGGAGATCAGCACCGATACGTCATACGGAGCAACTTTTTCCACCAGTTGCAGCGCGGCATTCAAACCACTATCGGGAGCGCGAATGATGTTATCGAGGTGAAAATTGTTTTGCAGGCGGCGACGCTGCTGTTGGTTGTGTTCCTGCAAGGTGTGGGTATTGGCGCGGAGTTCCAGTGACAGCAGTTCATTGTCGCGCTGCAACTGGTACAAGCGGGCCGCATTGCGCACCGTCAGCAGCAGGTTATCGGGATGCCAAGGCTTGGAAATGTACTGGTAAATACCCGCCGTGTTCACCCCTTCGATAATGTCTTCCGGGTCGGTGTAGCCGGAGATGATCATACGCACGATGTCGGGGTAGTCGGCTCGCACGCGGGTGAGGAATTCCACGCCCGTCATTTCAGGCATCCGCTGATCGGCGAGAATCACCTGGATGTGCTGTTCTTCCAGCAACTCCAAGCGCTTGGCTGGCACGCGAGGCGGTATGTACCTCAAACTCTTCGCCGAGTATCCGCGCCATGCTTTCGACGGAACGGATTTCGTCGTCCAGCACCAATACAGCAGCACGGATCTCGCTCATGGGCGTTGCTGTTGCAGCCAGTCAATCCAGCCGTCCATGCCTTCGCCACTGGTGGCGGAAACGTGCAGGATCTGGATGTCGGGTTTGACGCGCCGCGCATATTCCTCGCATTTCGCCACATCAAAGCGCAAGTAAGGCAGCAAATCGACCTTGTTGAGGATCATCAAATCCGCCGCGTGGAACATGTCGGGGTATTTGATCGGTTTGTCTTCGCCTTCGGTGACGGAGAGGATCACCACCTTGTGCGCTTCACCCAGATCGAAGGCGGCAGGGCAAACCAGATTGCCAACGTTTTCGATGAACAGGATGCCGCCTTGGTCGATGGGCAGGGATTCGAGCGCGTGCCCGACCATGTGCGCATCCAGATGACAACCTTTGCCGGTATTGATTTGCAGCGCCGGAACGCCTGTGGCACGGATGCGGTCGGCATCATTGCTGGTTTGCTGGTCGCCTTCCACCACCGCCATCGGCACTTTGCCTTGCAAGCGGGTCAGGGTTTCAGTCAGCAAGGTGGTTTTGCCCGAACCGGGGCTGGACACCAGATTGAGCGCAAGGATGGCACGTTCGGCAAGCCATTGGCGGTTTTGCGCCGCGTATTGGTTGTTTTTGCCGAGGATGTCTTGCTCGATTTGCACCATCCGCGCTTGGGTCATGCCGGGTGCATGGGCGTGGGCAGCGCCTTGCCCGTAATCGTGGGTATGATCATGATGATGCTCATGCGCAGGTTGCAACCCGCGAATCAGTGCGTGGCGTTGAGGTTGACCTTCGATTTTGACTTCGCCTTCGCCGCAGCCGCAGACAGTACACATTATTCTACCTCCAGTTCCTTGATACGCATTTCTTCCCCGCTGGTGACTTGTAGCTGGTAGCTGCCGCAGTGCGGGCAGGCGTCGTAACGCTGTTGCACGGTCACGCTTTGGGAGCAGTTTAAACACCACGCTTGGGCGGGGACTTCGATAATTTCCAGTGTAGCCCCATCCGCCAGTGAATGGCGAATCACGGCATCAAAACAAAAACGCATGGCTTCGATTTCTACCCCGGACATCGTGCCGATTTCCAGCCACACGGTTTTGACTTTGGTGAAATGCTGGCGTTTGGCTTCGGTTTCGAGGATTTGCAGCACACCTTCGCACAGGGACATTTCATGCATGGTGAATCTCCAATTGGTAGGCAACGCAGGGGTCGAGGGCGGTGATCAGGGCTTGGGCTTGGCGGCGCAATTCCGCTTCGTTATTGGCTTGCAGGCCGGATAGCATGTGGTAGAGCGAGCCTTGCGGGTGGAAATTCCATTCGGTGGGGGCAACGATTTGGTATTCGCGGATCAGGCCGTCGGCTTGCACAACGCGGTGGACGAGGAGGCCACGGGCGGTTTGTTGCAGGGAAATGCCTTCGGCATCTCCCCCCATCCCCAGCCCTTCCCCCGCAAGGGGTGAAGGGAGCGAAGACGAAGACGCCATCCTTTCCCAACATTCCAACATATCCACTACCCGCGCTATCAAGCGCGTCATCAAACCACTGCCGTAGCTGTTCGCGCCAGACCTGCAAGGCAGGGTTATCCCACTGCCGGGTCAGGCTGGAGGTTTCACACGCCCTGCCCGTCCACATCCGGTGCTGCCATGAAGTGTTCGGCATCGGCCGCCGTCAGACGTTGCTAGCCACCATGCAGGGGGCAGTTCAGGCAAGGGGTGTAAGGGGCAGTCGCCCAAGGGTTCCCAGTTATGGCGACAAACGCTGGCCATCAGGTTGCCAATCAAGCCACGAATGGAAAGTTTCTTGGCATCGCCACGGGTGCAGTAATCCAGCCAGCGTTGCTGTGGCAAACCCAGCAGACGGGTTTCAAACCAGTGCTGAATGTCGTCCATGCACGGCGGCGTTGGGGGCTTGCAGTATTTCGCGTTTGAGTTTGAACAGGGCTTGCAGTTCGTGGGCAGCCGGTGGCTCGTTGCCGAGGGCAGCAGGCCAGTCTTGCGAAAGGCGCAGCAGGTGTTCAAACAGGGTTTCGATACCAACCTGAAAATCACGCTGACGCTCGGTTGCGGCATCCTGCTTGCTTGCCCAATGCCTGTTCGCAAGCGCGGGTGGAGGCGATGGATTGCGCTGTACCGCACAGGCTGAACAGCATTCCGGTCAGTTTCGGGGCAAGCTCTACTGGCTTGCCTGCAAAAAAACGGGAGCTGAGGCGCAGGCGGTTGGAGTGGATGATTGACGGCACTGACCCGGCACACGCCATCCTCACTGACGTAATGCAGTGCAAGCTGTAATTGACCGACCAAATTTTCCAATGACTGCATGAGCTGGATACTTACTTTACAGAATAGCGGCTATTTCAAGTTATTAGAGCAAACGCTGTGCCAGCGTGCCAAGCCATAATACCCCACGTTGCGCCACACGCAACTTTTCCGCTTTTCCCTTGCATAACAAATCCATTAAACGCTATCGTGCAGGCATATAACAACGACATTCAGAGGAGAAGCAAACCCATGTTGCAAGCCATGCGCATCTACGGGTTGATGGTTTTTATCGCCGCCCTGCTTATTCAGCCCACTCCTCCAACACTGGATGGGGAAACCAGCTGCTATTTTACTGGTCATTCTGCCCTTTGCCCTGTTCAGTGCCGTGCAATACCGGCGGGCTGCCTGCACCCGCGACGATTGGCAGGCGGTACGTCACCACCCTGATTTGTGGCTGACCATCATGGGCAAAGCGGTGTTCTGGGGCATCCTGCTGGTGTTGCTGGCAATTTATCCGGCACATTGGGCATTGCTGGCACTAACGGTCATTCGGCCTGCTGATTGGGATGCAGATTACGCAACGGCTGTCCGTTACCCACATCGAAACCGGGCTGATTCCAGTGGGTGCGCTGGGCATTATGGCAAGCATCATTGTGCTGGGTTGGCAATCCTCCGCCCCCTTGCAAGCGGCGTTGCTGCTGTTTTTGGGCATTATGGGTGGGATTTTTGTTGCACCGTTGCAAGCCTTGCTGGGCTACCACGTCCCGGCGGAACAACTGCCCAAAGCCACCCCCATCGACCATTTGACCCAAAGCGTGGTGATGCTGGTATTTGTCGGCATCACCGCCTTGCTGGCGTGGCAAGGTTTGGGTAGCCCGCTGTTGTTGACGGTACTGACCGCAACCACCATCGCGGGTGCGTTGTATACCCTTTACCACATGCCGCAATCCTTGCTGCGCTTTGTGTTCAGCCGTTTGTTCCATGCACGTTACCGTTTGAAAGTGATGGGTTTTGAACACCTGCCTGCATCCGGTGGCGTACTGTTGCTGGGCAACCACATCAGTTTCATCGACTGGGCACTGGTGCAAATGGCAAGCCCGCGCCAACTGCATTTCGTGATCGAAAAAGGCTATTACGAACGCTGGTATCTGAAAGGTTTCCTCAACTGGTTCGGCGTCATTCCCATCAGCAGCAGCGCCAGTGCCGATTCGCTGGAAAAAGTCACCGAGATGCTGAAAGCGGGTGAAGTGGTGTGCCTGTTCCCCGAAGGTTCGATCAGCCGTACCGGGCAATTATCCGACTTCAAACGCGGCTATGAAAAGGCGGTGAAGGATACTGGCGCGGTGATTGTGCCGTTTTACTTGCACGGCTTGTGGGGCAGCCGTTTTTCACGGGCGGGCGGATTCTTGCGCGAAAACCGCCAGTCCGGGTTCAAGCGTGACATCGTGGTGTCGTTTGGCAAAGCCTTGCCCGCCACCATTCCGGCACATGAATTGAAGCAGAAAGTGTTCGATTTATCGTTTGCGTCGTGGGATGCGTATTCGCACATGATTGACCCGATTCCGGTCAACTGGCTGCGGTCTGCCAAGCGCATGAGTTTCCGCATGGCGGCGGCGGATGTGATCGGTGAACCGATGAGCCATCACCGTTTCATGACGGCGGTGTTCCGCTTTGCTGCGCTGATCAAAAAACTTAGCCCTGAACAAAATATTGGTTTGTTATTGCCCACCAGTGCAGGCGGGGCGATTGCGAACATGGCGGTATTGACGCTGGGCAAAACCGTGGTGAATTTGAATTACACCGCCAGCGGCGAGTCGATCCACAGCGCGGTGCAACAGGCGGGTTTGCAACGGGTTTACACCTCCAAACGTTTTCTGGAAAAGCTCAAAGAACGCGGGATTGATATTGTGGCGATCCTGCCTAATACCCCGCTGACGTTCTTGGAAGATTTGAAGGCTGAAATCCCTAAGCACCAATTGCTGACCACATTGCTGATGGCGATGTTGTTGCCCACCCGCTTGTTGCAATGGCTGTATATCCCGAAAATTGATCTGGATGCGACGGCGGCAATTCTGTTTTCCAGTGGCAGCGAAGGTGCGCCCAAAGGCATTGAGCTGTCACACCGTAACCTGGCAGTGAATGCGCGGCAGGTGGCGGATGCGCTGAATACGCTGGATAACGACGTGATCATGGGAACATTGCCGACCTTCCACGCCTTCGGTTTGCTGGCGAGTACCCTGATGCCATTGTCGGAAGGCATTCCCGATTGTGTGCCACCCCGACCCGACCGATGCGGTGAATATCGCCAAAGGTGTGGCGCGTTACGAAGCGACCTTGCTGTTTGGCACGGGTACATTCCTGCGTTTGTATGCGAAAAATTCCCGCGTGCATCCGCTGATGTTCCAGTCGTTGCGCTACGTGGTGGCGGGGGCGGAGAAACTTGCACCGGAAGTCCGCCGCCTGTTCCTCGACAAATTCGGCAAGAAATTGCTGGAAGGTTATGGCGCAACCGAAACCTCACCCGTTGCCGCCGTCAACTTGCCCGACCAGCTCGATACGCGCTATTGGAAAGTGCAAGCGGCTAACCGTGAAGGCACGGTGGGCTTGCCTGTGCCGGGAACGAGCTTCCGCATTGTTGACCCCGATACGCTGGAAATCTTGCCGACAGGCACGGATGGTTTGATCCTGATCGGTGGCCCGCAAGTCATGAAAGGCTATCTGGATGCGCCGGAAAAAACCGCGCAAGCCATCGCCGAACTCGACGGGCAACGCTGGTACAAAACCGGCGACAAGGGGCATGTGGATGAAGACGGCTTCCTCACCATCGTTGACCGCTATTCGCGCTTCGCCAAACTCGGCGGGGAAATGGTCAGCTTGACAGCGGTGGAGCAACAGGTACGGCAAATCTTGGGGGATGCAGAACTGGAATTGGTGGCGGTCAATTTGCCGGATGATAAGAAGGGCGAGAAGATCGTGCTGCTGATGGCGGGGACGCATGATGAGGCAGCGGTGAAACGGGCGTTGTTGGCGGGCGGGATGAATCCGCTGATGATTCCATCGACGATCCGCAGTTTGGCGGAGATTCCGAAGCTGGGGAGTGGCAAGACGGACTTTGGGTCAGCGCGGAAGGTGGCGTTGAACGTTGTCTGAACTGGGATTTTCAGGATTTAAGGATGGCCATGATGAAGATGGCTGTCCTATCCTGCTAATCCTTCAATCCTGTGAATCCCGGTTCAAGATGATATTCGCCACTATCCTCGTGAATCTTTGGCGGTTTGTAGGGCAATGCCAGTTGTTGGCATTGCACCGTTTCAAATTCCGGGTCTTTGTGTACCAGCGTCGCACCATGCAGCAAAGCACTGGCAGCGATCCATGCATCTGCCAGTGACACCCGGCAAGTGGCTTTCAGTTCCGCCGCCTTTTCCAGCAATTCCGCCGACTCGTGAACCCAGTGGATCGGCAGGGATTTGCACTGCTCATACGCCAGCCGTCCCGGCCTGCTCCCCCTCGTTCTTCCAAACACGGTAGAGAATTTCCATCTGGCTCATGAAACAGGCAAAGCATTTCGCCTGATTGTTTTGGCATTGGGAGCAGGATGTCGGCTACGGTGTCTGCGCCCTCTTCGTCATCACGCAAGGTCAGGAATGCGGAAGTATCCAGCAAGTAACGTTTCATTCGCGCTCCCGATCCAAGGCGCGGTCTGCCAGCAATTGGGCGGTAGAGCCTTTACGCTTGCTGCTGCCTCGGAAAGCGTCGATAGGATTTTCCTGTACCGGAATGACACGGATGGTATTGTTTTCAATCACCCATTCCAGCCGGTCAGCAGCGGAAAGGTGGAAAAAACGCCGGACTTCGGCGGGGATGACGGTTTGACCACGGGAGGTGATGGTGCTGCGCATAGCGGCACTCCTTGAATTACTTAATTGTAAAAATAGTAATTCAAGGATTGAGGGAATACGAGGATTATTTGGGGGTGCTTCCCCAATTTTTGTAACTGAGAAATATCTGTCCGGTGCGCTGTATTTTTCCTGCCATGCCTCTTCCCCAAGCCATCAAGCGATAGGCAGAATACTACACATTCCATCAGGCAGATAAAACCGTTCATCCATCCCAGAAACCCACGCCAGTGCCAATCAGCATTAAAATGAAGTCGATAAAAATATTTATTGCCCCCAAGACATCAGGAATCACCCCCATGAAAAAGTTACTTGTTGTGAATGCTGGCATTGCCGCCCTGCTGGGTTCAGGCATGGCTGAGGCTGGGTTTTCACCTTACTACGTAGGCGCAGGTATTGGCACTGCAAGCAATAACGGCTACAGAAAGCCAATTTTGCCCAGAGTGTGCGGACTCGCAATTCAAAATGCGCAAAGATAACAACAGGGGCTACAAAGTATATGGTGGGACTAACCTAACAGGGACGGTGGGTATTGAAGCAGACTACACCGACTTGGGAAAAACCTACAATGCCGACATGTACCGCCCCACCTTAGATGGTCGCGCTGAACACGCTCACGCTTGGCAGAAAACCCGTGGTGTCGGCCTCAGTGTCAAAGCCAACCGCCGCATCAGCCGCAAAACCTCCGTCTACGGCAAAGCCGGTGCATTCGCGTGGGAGAACAAAAACCAGATGGATTACACTAACCTTGATGGCATTAGCGAAACCTACAAAACCACCGACCGCGGCGTCAGCCCGACCCTAGGCGTTGGTATCGAACATGAAGTCAATGACCGCATGAGTATCCGGGTGGGCTGGGATCGCACCTTCAAAACGGTAAAGGCAACCAGTTCCTGCACTTGGATGAAAACAAAAATTATGCCGACCTGCGTAGTGTCAAAACAGACACCAACATGATTTATGTGGGCGCAACGTTCAACTTCTAGGCGTTTTCTAGGTTCGGGGGAGCAAATAAACACTTGCCCCCTGCTGCTTTGGTGATCGCCGCCAGCCGCTCGGCATGGGACGCCAATTCTTCCTCGCTGGCCTGAATCACCCGCAAACGGCTGACATCCGCCACTACCCGGCGGATGCTTGCCCCGCCAGCGTGACCGCCTTTGCCGTCATCATCAGCCCCCAGCAGCAAACTGACTTGCCCGCCGGTCATCGCCAGATACACATCCGCCAGAATCTCGGCGTCCAGCAAAGCGCCGTGCAAGGTACGGTGGGCATTATTGATTTCATAACGCTTACACAGCGCATCCAAGCTGGCACGCTGCCCCGGAAACAGTTGCCGCGCCATCACCAGGGTATCGGTAACCGTGCAGTAATCAGTCAGCGGCGGGTGAGCCGGGTCCACCAAGCGCAATTCATGGTTAAGAAAACCAATGTCGAACGGCGCATTGTGAATAATCAGCTCCGCCCCGCGAAGGTAGGCCAACAAATCATCCATCATCTCTTCAAAGCGCGGCTTATCGGCGAGGAATTCGTTGGTAATGCCATGCACTTCGCTTCGCGCTTCCGCATCAATTTCACGGTCAGGTTGCAGGTAGTGGTGGAAATTGTTGCCCGTCAAACGGCGGTTAAGCATTTCGACACAGCCAATTTCGATGATGCGATGCCCGTCTTTGGGGTCAAGCCCAGTGGTTTCGGTATCAAGAATAATTTGTCGGCTCATATTTGTTTCTCGTCGATCGCTTTGTTGGCAAGTTGGTCGACACGTTCGTTCTCCGTGTGTCCACTGTGACCTTTGACCCAACGCCAGTCGATCTGGTGCGGTTGGCGTAGCTGCATCCAGACGCTGCCACAATTCAAGGTTTTTCACTGGCTTGCCTGCGGCGGTTTTCCAACCTTTGCGTTTCCAGCCTGCAAGCCATTCGGTAATACCTTGCCGGACGTACTGTGAGTCAGTAGTCAGCACAACCTGACACGGGCGGGTCAGTGCCTCCAACCCCTGAATGGCAGCCATCAATTCCATCTGGTTATTGGTTGTATCCGGTTTATAACCAGACAATTCACGTTCTTTATCGGCATAACGCAGCAATGTTCCCCAGCCACCCGGCCCTGGATTACCACGGCAAGCACCATCCGTAAAAATCTCAATCACTTTATTATTTGACATTATTTTGCCCATTCCGGGAGATACGACCAATCCCCGGATTAACGATAATGCCTGGCCTCAGTACTGACTTGTTTTTACGTGAGGGAAGCAAGGGCGTCATATTGGACACTTTTTTCTGAGCATGAATAATGTACACATTGCCGGTCAAAATGGTACTTATCCCCTAGACGATTCAACCAGGGGTTACTGGCAGTAGTATCCGCCCCCCCTACTCGGGCAAAAGCCGGTAGAAACTATTTCCAGCACATCAAAACCCAATACACTCAGCCAATCCCTCACGCGGAAGGTACAATAAAAATGGCAGGGCGTCTGACGATACCGGAGCAAATAACGTAACTGCCCTATTCCCCGTAAACTCACCGGGTTGAACCCAATCAGGATACAATGCCCTTCCGCAACCAGAACCCGTTCCATTTCCCGTAAAACCTGATGCGGTTGCACCGAACAATCCAGTACATGGCTAGCAACAACCAAGTCAACATCACCAAAGGCAATAGGCAACTGCTCAGGTGATCCGACCAGGCTGTTTGCCTCACCCTGTACAGAACCCACAACAAACTGGCTGCTAATACGCGACTTCTGCAAAAAGGAATGCTTTCCAGCCAATGCGCCCGTTTCCAGTGCATAGTAGCCGAAAATATCCGAAGTCATGTTATCGACAATACCCTGAACCCGTGCCAAGGTATTCTGACCTGCGGGGGTTGCATACCACCGTCGGCACAGGGTAACTCCGGCTGGAATTGAAGCGGGTGTTATCGTTCAGTTTTTTTTCCTTGTTCGTCGGAAACATACGTATTATATTGCGCCATTAGTTCCAATTATAAAAACTTATGGCGAAGTATTTTGTCTGGCTTCACTGGTCCCGATTATAGCGGACAATGCAGAGCCAATATAATAATAAGAGGCTACCGGGGTTTTAACAATGATAACAATAAGCAAGTATGCATTACTTACAACATCTGCACTCGCCATGTTCGCGGGTTCAGGCTGTTCCAGCACCTTGGGCAAACCTGCCAAACAGGCCAATAATGCAGGCGCTACGCATCCTCTACAAAAAGCCAGTTACCACACGCCCGTAGCGACAGAAGCCCCCATTGAAGTGCAAGCACACCGCAATACAGCTAGACAACGATTTCGACACTTGGGATCGGGTTTTCAAAGGCTTCCAGCTCAACGGGCAGATGCACCACCCCCGCGTGCAACAGTTTGTCCGCTATTATGGGCGTAACCCGGAACAGTTAACCATGCTGTCCGAACGTGCCAGCGTTTTCATGCACATGATCGTGTATGAACTTGATCGGCGGAACATGCCAACCGAGTTAGCCTTATTGCCGTTTGTCGAAAGTGCATTTGATCCCGATGTCTTTTCCCACGCTGGAGCCGCAGGTTTATGGCAATTCATTCCCTGCCACCGGACATGACTATGGCCTGAAACAAGCCAAAAGCTATGATGCAAGCATTGACCCGTTTGCCGCGACCGGGGCAGCACTGGATTACCTGCAAAAACTGCACACTGAATTCAATGGCGACTGGTTACTGGCCTTGGCTGCTTACAATTGTGGGGAAGGCCGTGTGCAGCGTGAAATCGACAAAAACCGGGCGAAAGGTTTGCCGACTACTTCTGGAGCCTGTCACTCCCCAAAGAAACGCGTGAATACGTGCCACGCCTGCTGGCATTCAGAGAGCTGATCGGCAATTCCCAACGCTACGGTATCAGTTACCGGAAACCCCGAACACTGCTCGCTTGGCACAATTGCGTATCGACAAGCCATTCGACCTGCGGCAAGCGGCGGTTCAAGCAGGTTTAAACCCGAATCAACTGTTGAGCCTTAACCCGTGTTTCCGCACTGGCATTACCACCCCAGAGTATTCCAACCGTATCATCTTGCCACGCGAATACGCCCAACAACTGGTTCAGGTGATTGAAACACTTGCCTCCTGCCACCAGCAGCCGTGTATGCCCGCAAGTCCGGCTCTGAGCTACAACAAACTGGCCACGGCAAATAGGCAAAAAACACGCCCAATATGCGCAAGGCAAAAACCAAGCCAACCGTGCATACCGTCCGTCATGGCGATACCTTGCGTCAATCGAGCAACAGCATGGCACATCCGAAAATGCACTCATGAAAAGCAACAGCGAACACTCTCCAAAGTCAAGTAGGTTAATGCCTGAATTTATGACCCAACTGGTTGTCATACTGGACAAGCAAATTATCAAACGCTTGACCGTCAAAGGGACGAGCGTCACGTTTGGGCGGCATACAAAAAATGATATTGTCCTGCCAGACCGAACGATCAGCTACACACCATGCACGCATTACCGTCGTGCGTGAAGACTGTTTTCTGGAAGACTTGCAGCAGCACCAACGGAACGTATGTCAACCAACAACGGGTAGACAAACACCTGCTGGATGATGGTGAAGTCATTGGCCTGGGAAAATACCAGGTTGTTTTTCATACACTTCAAGGTGTGGAATCGCAGGTACGGCGCTTAAGCGTCCACCCCAAGCTAGTGGAAAAAGAGCATCCTGCCTGGTTGAGCGTGATCAGCGGACGTAAAATGGGGCACATTATCCCCCTCCAACAGGCCAGCATTGTGTTAGGGAATGATGAAACCGGGAAAATCCTGATTGAATACACCCCTCAAGGCGATTACATTGCGAAAATAACCAATGCTGCAAAAGTCCAAACTGAAAGAAAGCTGTTACCCGGCGACGAATTGGAAATTGCAGAAATTTCTTTTCAATTCTGCGTAAAAACACCGAATGCCACGACCCTCAAATAAATCAGCGAATGCCTCTCGGCGACGTATTATCCAGCAACAGCGTGCTGCACTACCAATCAGACAAGCAACAATCACGCTCAAGCGATCGCAGAAAATATCCGCCGCAGCCGCCATTTTCGCAATGCCCGGCACATTGCTTTATATCTACCGGTACGCGGGGAAGCTGATCCGCGTTACCTGACGAAAATGGGCATTACCACGCCAACAATTTTACCTGCCAGTTCTGTCTCCGTTTGGCGATAAACGTTTGTGGTTTGTGCGTTGGGATCAAGATACCCGGTTTCGCCCAAACCACTTCCGCATTCCCGAACCCTATCCACACCACAAGCACCGGCGGCCTGCCCGCTGGCTTGACCTGGTAATGACCCCCCTGGTCGCCTTCGATCAGTATGGAACACGGATGGGGATGGGAGGTGGATTTTATGACCGCAGCTTTGCTTTCAAAAGCTATAAGTGCTTTGAAAAACGCCCTTTTTTATTAGGCTATGGCTATGATTTCCAAGAAGTAAAAGAGCTTCAGCGCCAATCTTGGGACATTGGTCTTAACGCTATGGCAACAGAAATAGAAATTCTCCATTTCGGTACTAGCATATATTAGAATATACTGATATAGTGCTTACATCTTCAGTACAAACTGAAACGAGAAATAACCGCATAGGAGACTAAGAGATGAAAAAATTACTGATTGGTTTGAGCTTGTTGGCTCTGTCCGCAAGTGCAAGTGCTGGCGACTTTTTTGGTGGCAATGACGGTGAGTGGAAGCAAGGCCCTTACGGCCCTTACTATGAAGAAAGCGATTGGCCAGAATGGACTCCAATGTACTGGATGGACGAAATGATGAACAGTTTCGATGACGAAGAAGACGGTGGCTCTTTCGGTAACATGCCATTCATGGGCAACAACAGTTCTTTTGGCACAATATGCCATTCATGGGTAACAACAACAATTACCCAATGATGCCTTACGGTGGCGCACCAATGATGGCTCCACAAATGCAGATGCCTTATGCTGCTCCACAAATGGGCATGCCGATGATGGCTCCTATGCCAGCACCACAAATGCAGGGTGCTCCAGTCCCAATGATGCCAGCACCAATGGCAGCACCGGGCGCAACACCAGGCCCTTCTAACTAATTCTGTCAAGAATGGTTATACTAAACAGGCCGGTTTATCCGGCCTGTTTTCGTTTTAGCATGACCAAAAAAGAAGGGAGCAAACACCAATGAAAAAGATCATTGCAGGCATCGCACTCTCGATAGCCTCTCTTAGCGCCCAAGCAACCGGCTGGGGCTTTGACAATTTTGACATGAGTCCGAACATGAACTGGGGCAGTAATCCTTCATGGGGTAATGGCCCAGGCAATGGCTTCAACATGGGCAATGGCGGCCCATCATGGGGCGGCGGCCCGAACATGGGCTGGAACAATGGCCCATCATGGGGCAATGGCACAACATTTTCCTTCAATCTGGAACAACGGCCCGTCATGGGGCGGCAACAACCCGCCTGGAACAACGGCCCCTCATGGGGCAATGGCTCGAACATGCCTTCCTGGAATAATGGCTCGAATATGGCAATCAACTGGAGCAATGGCCCTTCCTGGAACAATGGCTCAGAACTTCCCCGGCATGGGCTGGGGCAATAACAGATCAAAACGGTTTTACCCACCCGTTACACCGCCGACCATGCCACCGGATATGGTTCCCCCAACACCACCCGTAGCTCCCGCAGCCACAAATGTACCAGCCGCTGTCGAAAAGCCAGCAGTAGTACCCACTGAAATACCTGCACCACCGGCTATGACAAGTGCCCCAGCGATACCTGACACACCGGCAGCATCAACTGAAACAACACCCGCTGCCAGCACTACACCGGTCACACCAGGCGCAACGCCTACACCGGCACAGTAAGCGGATCACGTCGTATCGGCGCGGTGTTACTTACACCGCGCCTGGAAAGGAATCAACCTTGCTTAGCTACCGTCATGCTTTTCATGCAGGCAATCATGCTGATATTCTGAAACATACCGTTTTGGTTCTCACGCTGGACTATTATCTGCGCAAAGACAAACCCTTCTGTTATATCGACACCCACGCAGGTAGTGGAATGTACACGCTGACCAGTGCAGCAGCACAAAAAACCCGCGAGTTTGAGCAAGGCGTCCAGAGCATCTGGAACGCCAGCTCCCCGCCCTCAGCGTTGCAACCTTACTTGAACCTGATTCACCAGCTCAATCCATCCTCAGCGGTTGGAACTACCCCGGCTCCCCGTGGCTAGCAGCACACTTGCGCCCAAAACGACCAGCTACGCCTGTTTGAATTGCACCCTACCGATTTCAAGACTCTGGAGGAGCTTTCGGAAACGACAGACGGGTTCAATCAGCAAACAAGATGGCCTGAAAGGTTTGCTTGGCCTGTTACCCCCATTACCCGCCGGGCTGTTACCTTGATTGACCCATCCTACGAACTGAAAACGGACTACACCGAGGTCATTACCACCCTGCTAAAGCACACCAACGGTTTGCCACCGGAACTTACCTGCTGTGGTATCCGGTCATTGCACGCCAACGGGTCAGCCAGATGATCAAGGGCTTACAAAAAACCGGTATTGCGGCATCTGCAAATTGAATTCTGCCCGTTGGCGGATAATACGGCATGGGCATGACTGGCAGCGGGCTGTTCGTCATCAACCCACCGTGGCTGCTGGCGGGGCAGATGCAAACCTTATTGCCGTGGTTCAACCAGCATATGGCAGCGACAGCGGGCAGTTACCACCGTACACAATTACGCCCGAAAAAAAAAGCTGAGAGCAACAACATGCAATACTGGCTGATGAAATCAGAACCGGATGTTTTTGGTATTGATGACTTACAAAAAGTCGGCGTCGAACCGTGGGATGGGGTGCGCAACTACCAAGCCCGCAATATGATGCGGGATCAAATGCAGGTTGGTGATCAGGTCTTTTTCTACCACTCCAATTGCGACGTACCCGGCATTGTGGGTATCGCAGAAATTGCTACCGCAGGCTACCCCGACGACACCGCATTAAACCCGGAAGCCAAATATTTTGACCCCAAAAGTGACCCACAAAATCCACGCTGGTATCGGGTCGATGTGAAATTCGTGCGTAAACTAAAACGCACTATCAGCCTGCACGAACTGCGCGACCAAGCCTCGCTGGAAAACATGCCAC
This sequence comes from uncultured Gammaproteobacteria bacterium, assembly GCA_963818325.1. Taxonomy (GTDB): domain Bacteria; phylum Pseudomonadota; class Gammaproteobacteria; order Thiotrichales; family Thiotrichaceae; genus Thiothrix. The sequence continues at coordinate 268,602 of CAWFRV010000009.1, forward strand.
TGGTACGCAAAGGCTGCCGCCTGTCCATCATGCCGGTCACGCGCAAGAATGGCAGGATATTCTCGTCCTGGAATAACTCCCATACTGCGATTTTAATGCTTTTTTCCACCCGCATCCGGTCTGCAAGCGGCCGCGCCGGGGCCAAATAATGGGCAAAAATCGGCGGGCAACTCCACGTTTTGTGCGGCATCTGGATCTGCACTTTGCCACCATCGCCTTGTTATCAGCCACTGCCGGTCTCGCTCTACATTACCACAGCAGGTTCACTGAGCATTACCCTTAAAACGTGATAGGCGTAAATTGTGAAACACCCGTTTGGATTCCCAATAATCCTTCTGGTATTGGTGACGGGTCAGTAATATCTGTTTGTCTTGGGCAGTGATTCCTAATCCTTCCACCATCGCATCCATATCAGACAGTTGCTGCAAAATGGCATCTGCCTTAGCAACCAGTCCGGAATGCTTGTCATAACCTTCTGCCGCCCCACTTTCCTGTGCCTCAAACTCCTGCACAAGGTAGCAAACGTGCATCCGCTGTGTATAGGCAGATGGCAAGTCAAGTTTGCGGGCAGAATCCGCCACAACTTCCGGCACTGGCGCTTCACGCGACAGATAGAACGATAAGGCAGCCGCGGCTGCAATGAGCAATAATAGGGCGGCAAGATAACCCGTAATACACCTTCCAACTTTTCTTGGATGGAAGGCTCAGGTAGGTCGTGTTTGATGACTAATTTTGGCATGTGGGGTTCCACTGGGTTGATCTGACCATTCGCAAAGCATGATGCCAACATAACATCTCTTTATTTTCATGCCAGTAACTGACTGACAAAACGGTAGTTTTTACCTTTATACGGACATTACGCTTATATAAACCTGAATACTTTCTGAATGCAACACAAATAAACAAAGCCGACGGGTTAGTCGGCTTTTTGCTTAAAATATAATCTTAAATGGCTGATCCGTTGGGCGGCGGTGCGCGGAAGGGGGAGCGGAGGGCGGCAGCAGGCGGTGCAGTCAAATCTTTCTTCAACTGATCAACGCCTTGTTTCAGGTTTTGATTTAACTCTTTCACACTATCAGCCAGTGCCCTATCAAGGTCTTTCAAGCCATTTTCCATAAAGATATTTAACTGGTCGACAACGGCGCCCATCGCACCGCTGACCATCGAACCCATGGTTTTTTGCACATCGACTTGCCATGCATCTTTGTTGCGCACCAAAACTGTCCGCACAGGGATAGCCATGTCGCCTTTTTCCCCACCATACAGCACGGTAGCCACTTCGGCAGTTGTTCCATCAACCTTGATTTCGCCGGTTTCAAAGCGTTTGGCGGAGACACTTTTACTGCTGAGAAATTGCAGGTATTGGGCACTTTCCCACGTTGTCAGATTCTTGGCAGTTTCCATGTCATCATTCAGCACGGCCTGCCAGAACTTATCAGCGACTTCACGTACCTGTTGCGATTCTGAAGAAAAAATACAACCGGACAACAACACACTGAGCGAACAAGAAATAAATGCCGGATAACCAGCGTTTAGTGTTCATTCCCCAAACTCCCGTCAAGCACCGCATCATCATCCACACTCGTTAGCAAGTGTCTGCACGATAGTATTTTCCAGATTCGCATTATCTGCTGCACGATACCATGACTTTAGCAGTAATTAGGTGTATAGCCGGTATAAATACGCTGCCCATCCGTCACTCGCACGTCCATATTCCCATAGGACAGGAACAGTCTTACCCAACCTGTTGCTGCAACCATTCACGCTTCAAGCGTTCACCCAGAGTATGCAAGGTTTGGCTACGTGACTTTTTGACCGATTCCGCCACTTGATCCGGCAAACCGGCTGCTTTAGTACCTTCACGTATCGAGTAGGTGAAAATGTGCATGTGACCAAAACCAACCGATTCCACGTAAGCCAGCGTCTGTTCCCATTCCTCATCGGTTTCGCCGGGGAAACCCACAATAATATCGGTGGTTACATTGAAACCCGGGCACACTGCGCCGCGCCTGCTGCGACCAAACGCGCAAACTCGGTGGTTTTGCAACGCCGTGCCATGCGCCGTAGCACCGAATCCGCCCCACTTTGCAACGGCAAATGCATGTGCGGCATCAAGACGTGGGTTACTGAACAGGGCAAAGAAATCATCCGGCAAATCCCACGGCTCTACCGAGGCAAAGCGGATGCGCGGAATATCGGTTTCCCGCAGGATAGCCTGCACCAGCGCATACAGGGATGTGCCGGTATCACTGCCATAACCACCGACATGCACCCCAGCCAAGCACGATTTCCTGAATGCCCTGCTGATGCAGCGTATTGATTTCAGAAATAATATCCGCTTCGGTACGGCTACGCTCATCGCCCCGTGCCACGGTGACAATGCAAAAAGTACAGCGGTAACGGCAACCATCCTGAATCTTGATGAAAGCACGGTGACGCCCACGCAAAAACAACGGTGCTTCACCCGGCTCGGTCGCCATGGCGGGCATGACTGGCAACTCGAAACGTTGCATCACGGTTTGGGGAAGTTGGTCTTTTTCGGTATTGGGCACAACCAGATCCACGCCCAGCGTGTGAGCAACTTCATCGGCTTGCAGGCTGGCGTAGCAACCGCTAACCACCAGTTTGGCGGCAGGGTTTTCGCGGTACAAACGGTGCATGAGGCGGCGGGACTTGCCCGACTGCATCATTGGTGACAGCACAGGTATTGAGCACCAGTACATCGGCATCCGGCGCATTCGGGACAATTTCATGCCCACCTGCGCGGAATTGCTGCGACCACTGTTCCAATTCCGCCTCATTCAGACGGCATCCCAATGCTTTCAGATGGACTTTCATGTACCTGCTTACAGATTCTCAGGGTGAGTTACGACTTCAGCAGTTTCACGCAAGCCTTTCAAGAAGGCTTCCAATTCGCGTGAACCCGTACCTTTGACCGTAAATCGCATCAGCATCCGCATCCAAGCTTAGTATCACCCGCCTTAACAGACTTCAGTGCAATAACCACATAATCACCGTTAGCCAAGCGCGACACTTGCCCAACGTCGATTTGCCTTCAGCCGGATGGTTCATGGCAAAAGCTTGTGCCAACACTTCAGGTGACAATTTAGTGTCGGTACGCCCAACCAAACCGGGTTTCTCAACCGCTGTTTCAGCACCCAAACCCGTTTCAGTCAAGGCAGCCCATGCTTGTGCTGCTGTCAGTTTTTTCAGCAGCTCTTCACCTTTTTGAGCGGTCAATTTGCGAGCTTCCTGTGCTAACAAAGCGGTACGAATTTCTTCACGCACCGCATCCAGTGGTTTTTGGGTAGCGGCTTCGTGGTTGACCACACGAACGACCGCAGCAATACCATCTTCCAATTCCAGCAAATCGGAGTTTTTGCCGGATTTCAGTACATCTTCGCCAAACGCAGCAGCACGCACCTTGTCGTTGGCAGCAATACCCTCCCCTTTCACTGGGGTAATCCAGCCGCTTTGTTGTACCGTCAGGCCAGTTTCTTTGGCAGCAGGGGCAAGGTCACCATCTTGTTCATAGGCAACACGCCCCAGAATTTCACCTTTATCGCAGGAATTCTTTGTCTGCCAGATCCTTGCGGTAATCTGCTTCCACAGCCGCACGGGCTTCTTCAAAGGTTTTTGGCTTGGCAGGCTTGATTTCCGTGACCCGGATAATTTCATAACCCGCTTCGGTTTTAACTGGCGCAGACATTTCACCCGCTTTCAGGGCAGATACAGCCTTCTCAAATTCAGGTCCCCAGTCACCGGCAACCATCGCACCGATCTGACCGTCTTTTTCGGCAGAAATCTTGTCATCCGAATCCGCACGGGCAATGTCTTCAAAAGTACGGGTTCCAGCCTTAATCTCAGCATACAGCGCATCAATACGCTTTTTGGCATCCGCATCTTTAGCCGGATCTTCCACGCTCACCAGAATATGGCTGGCAATACGTTCTTCTGGCTGGGCGTAATGGTCAGCATTGTCTTCAAACCACGTTTTCAGCGCGGCGTCATCCACTGCCACCTTAGCAGCGAGATCGTCACGCTTGAGTTCCAGATAAGCCAACTGAGACTTTCTCTTCAGTCATGAAGGATGCTTTGTTTTGCTCGTAATATTGGGCAATCTGCTCATCAGTGACTTGCGCCTGTGACTGGAAATCAGCCAGTTTCAGGGTAAACACTTCCACTTCACGCTGCTGGTTACGCAATGCCTGATACTGCTCCGCTTCGGCTTTGGGCAGGAAAGCCGTATTCAGTACTGCACCACGCAGTTGTTGCTGTGACAGGTCATGTGCGTACCTGAGCCTCAAATTCTGCCGGGTTACGGCGCTGCATCTTGAGGAAATTTTCGTAGGTCGGCTGGTCAAACTTACCGTCTTTCTGGAACACTTCGATCTTTGCAATCGCATCAGCCACTTCCTGATTGCTGGCACGGTAGCCACCTGCCTTGAATTTTTTGCTGCATCAAGGTCTGGTTGATAACGGAATTCAAGCGCATTGCTCTTTCAGTGCGTCATCCATCCCCTCAGGCAACTTCCCACCGAATTGCTGCTTCATTTGCAGCAAGGCGTTCTGCACAGCTTGTATGGAAATTTCTTCACCATTAACCACCGCAGCCGACAGCTTGCCGCCGCCCTCAAGGTATTTGTAAATCCCGGTCAGGGCGAATGGAACGATGATGATGCCTACGATCACGTAGGCAATCCAGCCTTTGGCTTTGTCATGAATTGATTGCAGCATGGTCTTTTACGTTTTTGTGTGTAATGTTGATTGATGAACGATTAATGCGCACGCCCCACGCACGCAAGAACGCAATCATACAGGAAGAAAGGGGGGGATGAAATGGAAAAAGTTGGCGGAGCGGACGGGACTCGAACCCGCGACCCCCGGCGTGACAGGCCGGTATTCTAACCAACTGAACTACCGCTCCGCGATTTTGAAAACAACTTAAAAGCAACAAAAAGGATGCTACAAGAGCATCCTTATCTAAATAGTTGGCGGAGCGGACGGGACTCGAACCCGCGACCCCCGGCGTGACAGGCCGGTATTCTAACCAACTGAACTACCGCTCCGCGATATAAACATTAACAATGATGGTGGGTAGTGAGGGGCTCGAACCCCCGACATTCGCCTTGTAAGGGCGACGCTCTACCAACTGAGCTAACTACCCGTCATTGGAAAGGGCGCTATTGTACAGCATCTTTCAGGGCTTTACCAGCCTTAAATGAAGGAATTTTAGCAGAAGCGATAGAAATTGTTTCTCCGGTACGCGGATTGCGACCTGAACGTGCCTGACGCTCACGCACGAGGAACGTACCAAAGCCAACCAAAGCAATTTGGTCACCTTTTGCCATCGACTCACTGATGACTTCAACGAAAGCTTTGAATGCACGATCAGTGTCGGCTTTGGTCAAGCCGGACTTCTGCTGATACTGCATCAATCAGTTCTGATTTATTCATAGAAACTTTCCTTATGAATTCATTATAGGGGAAAACCGAAACACTCCTGCCACAACGGTCAGCAGAGCCACCCATGCGGATACGCCCGACAGTTATACCAGCGACATCTAAAATATGTCAACAAAATGACGGACTTCAAACGCACAAGAATGCATTTCGCATCGAGTGTAGACGCATTAATGCGGTCTTGCAGGGCTAGATTCTTCCTCTTCGGCAGTCATCACAGGTGACTGATGACTTATTGTCAGTATCATCATCTAGGTCTTCGTCATCGGCCAACGGCACGGGAGCGTGCTCCAACGCCAAGCGCCAACACTTCGTCGATCCACTTGACCGGACGTATTTCCAGCCCTTTTTTGACGTTATCCGGCACTTCGGCCAGATCCTTTTCGTTTTCTTTAGGGATCAGCACCAGCTTGATGCCACCACGGTGTGCAGCCAGCAGTTTTTCCTTCAGGCCACCAATCGGTAGCACTTCACCACGCAAGGTAATTTCACCCGTCATGGCAACATCAGCACGCACCGGGATGCGTGTCATGGCTGATACCATCGCTGTTACCATGCCAATACCGGCACTAGGGCCATCTTTGGGGGTTGCACCTTCTGGCACATGGATATGGACGTTGTGCTTGCGCAGCGACTTGCGGGTAATGCCCAAGCTACGGGCACGGCTTTTAACCACGGTTTCGGCGGCATAGATGGACTCTTTCATCACCTCACCCAGGCGCCCGGTGCTTTTGATCATGCCATTACCTGGCAGCAAGGCACTTTCAATCGTCAGCAAATCACCACCAACGGATGTCCACGCCAGACCAGTCACTTGACCGACCTGATTGGTCTTGTCAGCACGACCGTAGTCGAAACGTTTCACACCCAGGTATTTTTCAATGTTACGTGGGGTCACCGAGGTCTTTTTCTTGTCGTTCAACAAGTGGTCTTTGACTGCTTTACGGCACAGCTTGGAAATTTCACGATCCAAGATTACGCACCCCCGCCTCACGGGTGTAATGGCGAATAATGTCCATGATCGCGCTATCACTGATCGTCAGCTCACCTTTTTTCAAGCCATTGGCTTTGAGCTGTTTCGGTACCAGGTAATTTTTGGCAATGCTGAGTTTTTCATCTTCGGTATAACCGGGAATGCGGATAACTTCCATCCGGTCGAGCAATGGCCCTGGAATGCGCATACTATTGGAAGTTGCCACGAACATGACATCCGACAGATCAAAATCGACTTCCAGATAATGGTCAGCGAAGGTGTGGTTCTGTTCTGGGTCCAGCACTTCCAGCAAAGCCGATGATGGATCACCCCGGAAATCGGTGGCCATTTTGTCGATTTCATCCAGCAAGAACAATGGGTTACGTGTTCCAACCTTGGTCAGGTTCTGGACAATTTTACCCGGCAATGAACCAATGTAGGTGCGGCGATGCCCACGGATTTCGGCTTCATCACGCACCCCACCCAGCGCCATACGGGTAAATTTACGCCCGGTAGCACGGGCAATGGATTGCCCCAAGGAGGTTTTACCCACACCCGGCGGCCCCACCAAACACAGGATCGGCCCCTTGAGCTTTTTGACCCGCTGCTGTACGGCGAGGAATTCGAGGATGCGTTCCTTGACTTCTTCCAACCCGTAATGGTCTTCGTTGAGAACCTTTTCGGCATCTGGCAAATTATTGTTGACTTTGGATTTTTTCTTCCACGGCAAATTAACCAGCCAGTCGATGTAGTTGCGCACCACGGTGGCTTCTGCTGACATCGGTGACATCATTTTGAGCTTTTTCAGCTCAGCGTCGGCTTTGTCTTTGGCTTCTTTGGGCATACCCGCCGCTTCGACCTTACGCGCCAGCTCTTCCATTTCATTGGGCGCGGCATCGTCCATTTCACCCAGTTCTTTCTGGATGGCTTTGATTTGCTCGTTGAGGTAATACTCGCGCTGGCTGCGTTCCATTTGCTGTTTGACGCGCCCACGGATTTTCTTTTCTACCTGCAACAGGTCGATTTCGCCTTCCACCAGCTCCATCAGGTAGTGGATGCGTTCTTCGACATCCAGCATTTCCAGAATTTTTTGCTTTTCGGCAATTTTCAGGCCGAGGTGTGCAGCAATGGTATCCGCCAAACGCACAGGGTCATCAATACTGGACAACGAAGAGAGGATTTCCGGCGGAACTTTTTTATTCAGCTTGACGTATTGCTCAAACAGGCTGACCAAGGAACGGCTCAGCACATCAATCTTACGGCTATCGCTGGACAGCGAGGCACACACTTTGACCCGTGCAGCAGAAAAATCGCCGTCATTGTCAATGGCAATGATTTCGGCACGTTCCAGCCCTTCCACCAACACTTTCAGCGTGCCATCGGGCAGCTTGAGTAATTGCAGGATGGTGGCAAGGGTTCCCATGGTATGCACATCACCCAGTTCTGGGGAATCAACTTCGGCACTTTTTTGCGCAACCAGCAGGATTTGCTTGTTGCTATCCATTGCCATGTCGAGCGCCTGAATGGATTTGTTCCTACCCACGAACAAGCGGGATAACCATGTGTGGGTACACCACCACATCACGCAACGGTAAAACAGGGACGATGATTGTTTCAGCCATAACAAAAACTCACTGTGGCAGATAGGAGGGTTGCGTGCCGGAGCAAACGCCCGGCACGCCAACAAATGTTACTCGCCGGAAGCCAACTGTTGCTGCGGCTCGACATTTTCATAGATCAGGTACGGATGGGATTCGCCTTTGACGACGGATTCATCCACCACTACTTTGCTGACGTTCTGCTCGGATGGCAGGTCATACATGGTGTCGAGCAGGATTTTTTCCAGAATGGAACGCAAGCCACGCGCCCCAGTCTTGCGCTCCATCGCTTTGCGGGCAATGGAATGCAGCGCATCATCACGGAATACCAGTTCCGCACCTTCCATCTCGAACAGCTTGCCGTATTGCTTGGTCAGGGCATTTTTCGGTTCGGTCAGGATTTGCACCAGAGCTTCTTCATCCAACTCTTCCAAGGTCGCAACGACTGGCAGACGCCCGACGAATTCCGGAATCAGGCCGTAATGCACCAAGTCTTCGGCTTCAATGTCCTTGATGACTTCACCGAAGCTACGGCTTTCATCCGGTGCTTTGACTTTCGCGGAGAAGCCAATGCTGCCCTTTTCGGTACGGCGGCGGATAACTTTATCCATCCCGGAGAATGCGCCACCGACGATGAACAAAATGTTACGGGTATCAACTTGCAGGAATTCCTGCTGCGGATGCTTACGCCCACCTTGTGGCGGTACAGAAGCAATCGTGCCTTCAATCAGTTTCAACAATGCTTGCTGCACGCCTTCGCCAGACACATCACGGGTGATGGAGGGGTTATCGGCTTTGCGGGAAATTTTGTCGATTTCGTCGATGTAGACAATGCCAGTCTGGGCTTTTTCCACATCGTAATCGCATTTTTGCAGCAGCTTCTGGATGATGTTTTCCACATCCTCGCCCACATAACCGGCTTCGGTCAGGGTGGTGGCATCGGCAATGGTGAACGGCACATTCAGCAACCGCGCCAGCGTTTCCGCCAGCAAGGTCTTACCGCTACCCGTCGGGCCAATCAGCAGGATGTTGCTTTTTGCCAGTTCGACATCATCTTTACCGCCAACTTTTTTGTACAGGCGTTTGTAATGGTTGTACACGGCGACAGACAGTACCCGTTTCGCCAAATCCTGACCGATGACGTACTCATCAAGATTACCTTTGAGTCTCACGCGGTGTCGGCAGGGAAGATTGTTCGTCAGCCCCTGGCGTGGTGTGCATTTCCTCTTGAATGATGTCGTTACACAGATCGACACATTCATCGCAAATGAATACCGAAGGGCCAGCGATCAACTTGCGCACTTCATGCTGGCTTTTCCCGCAGAAAGAGCAATACAGCAATTTGCCGCTATCTTGATCGCCTCTTCTATCTTTGCTCATCAGAACCTCTATCCTGTGCCGCGTCTAACGGCACTCAACGATGTAAACTAAAGGACTATGTGGTGTCCGCATGCCTATTTTCAAGCTATATTATTCTAATAAACTTGTCTTGTAACAAGAATACTCGACTTTCCAAGGGTATTTTACGCTTCTTTTGCTGAAAAACACCTGTCCAGACACGAAAACAGCCTGTAAAGACAGGCTGTTTTCTGACAAATGGCATGTAGCTTGAACTTTAGCCAAAATGATTAGGTGCGGACTGTCAAGACCTCATCAATCAGGCCGTATTCACGAGCCTGCACCGCATCCATAAAGTTATCACGGTCGGTATCTTGCTCAATACGCTCGACGGATTGCCCGGTATGACCAGCCAATACTTTGTTTAATACCTCACGCATTTTGAGAATTTCACGCGCTTGGATTTCAATATCAGATGCCTGTCCACGCGAACCACCCGACGGCTGGTGAATCATGACGCGGGAATGTGGCAGCGCGAAACGCTTGCCCTTTTCACCCGCTGCCAATAACACCGCGCCCATGCTGGCTGCCTGACCAATACACAAGGTACTGACTTGCGGCTTGATAAACTTCATGGTGTCGTAAATCGCCATGCCTGCGGTAATCACCCCACCCGGAGAGTTGATATACAAGTGAATATCTTTCTCAGGGTTTTCGGATTCGAGGAACAGCAATTGCGCCACGATGAGGTTAGCCATGTAATCTTCGACTTCACCCACGCAGAAAATGACCCGTTCCCGCAACAAGCGCGAGTAGATGTCAAAGGCGCGTTCGCCACGAGCGGATTGCTCGATAACCATTGGTACGCCAACGGCGCGTGGTTCAATCGGGTTTATTCCAAACATTACAACCTACCTTATCGCTGTACAGGGCTTAGGCTTGTGCCTGTTCCGGTTTTTTCGGGTTCATGACGCTATCGAAATCGCGTGTCTCGTCAGTCACGGTGGCTTTTTCCATTACCCAATCAACAATCATTTCTTCCATGACCGCCGCTTCGATGGTCTGCATGGCTTGACGGTTGGTGCGGTAGTAGTCTTTCAGCGCTTGCGGGTCTTCGTAGCTTGCTGCCACGGTTTCCAACATTGCTTCCACACGCGCAGGGTCACGTTGCAGGCTGTGTTGGCGGATGACTTCACCCACGATCAAACCCAGCTTAACGCGGCGCTCTGCTTGCGGGGCAAACAACTCATCCGGCATATTATCGGCTGGACTACCGGTGTTTTGCGAGAACTCTTCACGAACGTAGCGGATTTCATCGCTGATCAGAGACTTTAGGAATATCAATGTTGTGCAATTCAGCCAAACCATCCATCACCTGCTGTTTGAGCTGGGTCTTGATGGCAGTGTCGAGTTCACGCTGCATGTTCTTTTTGATTTCAGCACGGAATTCATCGACAGAACCGCTTTCCACCCCAAACTTGGTGATGAAATCGGCGTTGACTTCTGGCAGTACCGATTCACGCACTTGCTTCATGGTCAGTTTGAACTGTGCGGTTTTGCCTTTGAGGTTTTCAGCGTGGTAAGTCGTCGGGGAATGCCACATCAATGGTCTTCTCATCACCGGCTTTCATGCCCACCAGACCTTCTTCAAAGTCTTTCAGCATCCGGCCTGCGCCGAGTTCCACGGAATAATCTTCGCAGCACCACCTTCAAACGGCTTCGCCATCCACTGAACCGTCGAAGTCAACTTTGACCATGTCGCCAACCGCGGCAGCACGATCAACTTCTTGCCATTCTTGATTTTGCTTGCGGATGACATCAATCATCTTGTCGAGATCAGCATCAGCAATCTCAGCAACCGGACGGGTAATGCTCAGGGTTTCAACGCCCGCAATCACCACGTCTGGGTACACTTGGAAGTTAGCAACGTATTCAAGGTCTTTACCGGCTTCCATCGTTTTCAGGTCGATTTCAGGCAAGCCCAGCAACACGGAGCTGTTCCTTGATTAGCAGCTTCTTGGAAGGTGGAACCGAGCAGTTTCTCAACCACTTCATAGCGCACCGACTCTTCATAACGTTTTTTCACGACGGCGAAAGGCACTTTGCCGGGGCGGAAACCGTCAATCTTGACGCGACCAACCATCCCTTTCAGGCGTTTTTCCACTTCCTGATCAATCTGTTGGGCAGGCACTGCCACAGTCATTTTACGGTCGATGTTACCGGTTGTTTCGACAGAAAATTGCATGTAAAAACCTCGTTACGGGCCTGCCATCCACCGTTGCAGGGCAGACTCATCATTAAAATTCAAGGGGTAAGGTGGTGCGAAAAGAGAGACTCGAACTCTCACGCCTTGCGGCGCTGGTACCTAAAACCAGTGCGTCTACCAATTCCGCCATTTTCGCATGTATCTGTAAACGGTGGATTCCTGCCAGCAAACCATAGCTCGGAATCACGAAGGAGGCGATTATACACAGCACTTAGGCTTTTGCATAATATTTGAAGCGGGAAAAAAGTGGGGTGGCTGATGGGGCTCGAACCCACGACCACCGGAATCACAATCCAGTGCTCTACCAACTGAGCTACAGTCACCACTGAAAACATTATCGTCTGCTGGGCATCGAATGGCGCGCCCGGCAGGGCTCGAACCTGCAACCTACGGCTTAGAAGGCCGTTGCTCTATCCGTTGAGCTACGGGCGCAAGTAAGAGATCGAAATTGAATGGTCGGAGTAGAGGGATTTGAACCCCCGACCACCTGTACCCAAAACAGGTGCGCTACCAGGCTGCGCTATACTCCGATGTTGAAGGAAGCAGAATACGTTGATTCGTTCCTCAATCAAGAGCGCGAACTATACGTAGCATAGGCGTTTACGTCAAGCACCGCATAGCCGCATCCTTGAATTTTTTTAACTACGCGCCGTCAACCACTCGCCAATCGCGGGCGGAATCGTCTTTTGCGCTTTACCGCTGACGTAAATACCGATATGACCGCCTTTGAAAGACAGCTCGGTATAATCGTGCTGCCCATAGCACCTTTCAAGGCACGGGAAGCATCTGGCGGAACCAGATGGTCTTGTTCAGCAAACACATTCAGCACGGGAATGGTGATGTTTTTCAGGTCAATGGTGTAATCACCGATCTGCACTTCACCTTTCATCAGCTTGTTTTGCTGGAAGAAATCCTTGATGAATTGGCGGAAGGTTTCGCCTGCCTGATCGGGGCTGTCGAAAATCCACTTTTCCATGCGCATGAAGTTTTTCAGGTTCTGGCTGTCACCCATCACATCCACCATGCCGAGGTACTTCTGCCCCATCAACTGGTACGGCTTCAGGTTGAGGAATGTCCAGTTGAGCATTTCGCCGGGAACATTGCCGATGGTATCGACCAGCAGGTCGATGTCGACGTTTTGCACCCAATGGCTGAGCATATTATCCGGGGTTTGGTAATCGACTGGCGTGACCATCGTGACCAGATTTTTGACCTTTTCAGGGTGCATGGCAGCTGTAGCACAGGCTGAATGCGCCACCTTGGCAAATCCCCAACAGGTTGACCGCATCGACGCTATGACGCGCACGGATTTCATCCACGCAGTTATCGAGATAACCGTTGAGGTAGTCGTCGATGGTCAGGTAACGGTCAGACGCATCCGGGTAGCCCCAGTCGATCAGGTACACATCCTGCCCCGCATCCAGCAAACCCTTGATGGTCGAGCGGTTTTCCTGGATGTCGGTCATGTACGGGCGGTTAACCAGCGCATACACGATCAGCATCGGCACTTTATTGGTCGGCTCCTTGTCACTGATGTAATGCAGCAACTTGAGCTTGTCTTCGGTGTACACGACTTCGAACGGGGTAACGCCCGTGGAAATCTCACCGACTTCCATCAGATTGGTCATACCCTGCGCGAGTTTTTCATTGAAGGTTTTCACTTCGTTCAGAATTTGGTCTGGACGCATTTGAAACGGCATGTTCGTTCTCCTTGAATATCCAGTACTGATCAGGCTTTCTTGGTGCTAGCGCGGGGGGCTTTCGGCTTGGCCGCTGCTTTCGGTGCTGGTGCTGGTGCAAGCAGCTTCGGCGTGCAAGCTTCAACGGCAGGCAGTTTCAGCAGCAGGCGCTTCGACTACAGGGGCAGGTACTTCAGCTACCGGCACAGGCTCTTCGACTACTGGCACTGCCAGCAACAGGTGCAGGCGCTGGCGCAGCTTGTGCGGCTACCATTGCATCAACCTTGCGGGAGAGTTCCTGCAACTGCTTGCGCAAGGCACGGTTGTCGCGGCGCATTTCCTGCTGCTTTTCAAACGCGGCATTCAGCTCTTTGCGGGTCGGCAGGTTGGCAGACGCATACACGCTATCCAGCTCGGCATTGATACCTTGCTTGAGTGCCATCAGCGCATTCACCAAATCACCGTAGACCACCTGATACTCGTCAGTCATGGCAAACTTGGCGTAAACCTGTTCGTTGACATCCACCCACAGGTCATAGAGTTCACGCAGGGAATTGAGTTTCTTGCCTTCGGCTACGCATCGTTTCTACCCGTTCACGCAAGGCTTGTACGGATTCGATACCCTGTTTCGCAAACGCTTTCAGGTAGTCATCCATCGCTTCCTGGTAGTTTGCACCCAATTGCGCCAAGTGCTTGCAAGCGTTCTTGCGATTCACGGTTGTAACCAACGGCAGGCGTCGCCAGCACTTTACTGAGTTGCTCAGTCCAGTTGTCGGACGTTGGCATGTGGAAACCACCTGCGCCGACTTCCTGAAATGCCTGCATCCCCATGCTTTTGAGCACACGCTGCCAGCTATCCATTGCGGACTGACCAACGCCGAAACCGTGGGCAGTAAACTTGCCCATTTCGAGCTGACCACAGCACTGACGGAAACCGGCTTCCATCGCATCCATCCACGCGGTCATGGCATCCGTACCGGACTTGCCTGCTTGTTGGACGTTGTATGCATTTTCCGCAAGGTTCATGTACACCTTGCCCATTTCGACCATGCGCTGGAACGCATCGGTGGACGCGCCGGGCGCGGAATGTGGGCTAACGGCTTTCCACCATTGCTCCAGACCTTGCGTCCAAGCAGGTGCACCGAATCCCGGAGCGCCAAACGCGGATGCGCCAAACCTGGCTGCGCACCGGGTTGACCCATTTTGGAAAGATCTGACCACGCATCCCAATAACGCCGTTGCGCATCAGACCAGTTTTTCATCATATCTTCAGACCAATCTGCCATTACAGTACCCATCCTCCGCGTATAAAAATATTGCCTTTTAACAGCTTACCATGCTATTTTGTGCGTCGCAACAATGTTGACAGTGTGGTACTTTTACGACTTGCCAAAGCCAACCTATCAGCTTATTGTTGACACCCTAAAGATATACCACAGAAGTTTGTGACATTTTATACCCTAGGAGAACGTTTCATGCGCGAAGATATTGTTATCGTAGCCGCTGGCAGAACTGCACTTGGCACTTTTGGTGGTTCACTGTCCGCCATTCCTGCTTCTGAACTCGGCGCAACCGTCATTAAAGGCTTGCTGGAACGTTCTGGCCTGAAACCTGAGCAAATCAACGAAGTCATTCTGGGTCAAGTATTGACCGCTGGCGTAGGTCAAAACCCAGCGCGTCAAGCGGTACTGTCTGCTGGTTTGCCGGTTGAAGTGCCCGCCGATGACCATCAACAAGGTCTGTGGCAGCGGCTTGAAAGCAGTGCATTTGGCGTATCAAGCTGTCGCTTGCGGCGATGCTGACATCGTGATCGCTGGCGGTCAGGAAACCATGAGTGCTTCCGCACACGTCCTGCCCGGTTCACGCAACGGTCAGAAAATGGGCGACTGGAAAATGGTCGACACCATGATCAAAGACGGCCTGTGGTGCGCCAGCAATGATTACCACATGGGCATGACCGCTGAAAACATCGCCAGCCAATACGGTTTCAGCCGTGAAGCGCAAGACGAATTCGCTGCTGGTTCACAGCAAAAGACTGAAGCGGCGCAAAAAGCGGGCGCATTCAACGACGAAATCATCCCTGTCGTGATCCCACAGCGTAAAGGCGATCCACTGGTATTCAACACTGACGAATTCCCACGCGCTGGCACAACCGCTGCTTCCCTCGGCAAACTGCGCCCTGCGTTCAAGAAAGATGGCTACGGTAACAGCGGGCAACGCTTCCGGCATCAACGACGGTGCTGCGGCAGTGATCGTGATGACTGCATCCAAAGCAAAAGAACTGGGCCTGACCCCAATGGCTCGCATCGTGGCATTCTCTAGCGCGGGCGTTGACCCGGCAATCATGGGCACAGGCCCTATCCCAGCAACTACCAAGTGCTTGGAAAAAGCAGGCTGGAGCGTTGCTGACCTCGACCTGATCGAAGCCAACGAAGCCTTTGCAGCACAAGCCATGTCGGTTAACGAAAGCCTCGGCTTTGACCTGAGCAAGGTTAATATCAGCGGCGGCGCGATTGCGCTGGGTCATCCGATTGGTGCTTCCGGCGCACGCGTACTGGTCACGCTGCTGCACGGCATGAAGCGCACTGGCGCGAAAAAAGGTCTGGCAACACTGTGTATCGGTGGTGGTCAAGGCGTTGCGTTGGCGGTTGAAGCGGTTTAAGTTAGAGAAAATCATTTTGAGGAGTATTGATTATGAGTAAAGTTGCACTGGTAACTGGCGGTACTGGCGGTATTGGTAACGCGATTTGCAAGCAGTTCGCTGCTGATGGCTACAAAGTTGTTACCACCTATTTCGAGCCGGAAGAGCAAGCCAAAGCATGGCAAGCCAAGCAAGATTATGAAGTTGCCATCTACCCTTGCGATGTCAGCAACTATGACGATTGCGCCAAACTGAAAGAATCTGTGATTGCTGATTTCGGTCAAGTTGACATTATCGTTAACTGCGCGGGCATCACCCGTGACGCAACCTTCAAGAAAATCACCCCAGCACATTGGGCTGCGGTCATGAAAACCAACCTCGACAGCGTGTTCAACGTCACTCACCAGTTCGTGAACGAAATGGCTGAGCGTGGCTTTGGTCGCGTCATCAACATTTCTTCCATCAATGGTCAGAAAGGTCAGTTTGGTCAAACCAACTACAGCGCTGCTAAAGCAGGCGTACACGGTTTCAGCATGGCGCTGGCACAAGAAGTGGCACGTAAAGGCGTGACCATCAACACCTTGTCACCGGGCTACATCGCGACTGAAATGGTTATGGCAATCGCGGAAGACGTGCGTAACAAAATCATCGCGCAAATCCCAGTAGGCCGTTTGGGTACACCAGAAGAAATGGCAGCAATCGTTTCCTTCTTGGCATCCGACAAAGCGGGCTTCATCACGGGTGCGAACATTTCTGCTAACGGCGGTCAGTTCATTCACTAAGGTGATTGACAAGGGGCGATATGCAATATCGCCCCTACCCCCTCTTCCCCACTATTCACCGCTTTTGTGCATTGCCGTACTGTTTTTGTGTGCATAACAAAACGTTAACCTATAAAATCAAAGGTAGAAGCTGCACCAACAACGCAGCCAGTTGATTTTATTTGTTTCATCACAGTAGCACCGACGAAGATCCTATGTCCGAAGAACGCATTATCAAGAAATACCCGAATCGTCGCTTGTACGACACTACCCAGAGTTGTTACATCACGCTGAGCGATGTGCGCGATTTGGTACTGGCGGAAACGCCTTTCAAAGTCATTGACCGCCAATCGGGCGACGACATTACCCGCAGTATCTTGCTGCAAATCATTATGGAACAGGAATCCGGCGGGCAACCGTTGTTCAGCGCCGACATTCTGGAACAGTTCATCCGCAATTACAGCGACACTACCCGCAAAGGTTTCATGGAATACATGAAGCAAAGCGTTGGCCTGTTTACCAGCCAGCAAGCCGCCATGCAGGAGCAAATGCACAAGGTACTGGCAGGTACACCGCTGGATGCGTGGATGAAAGTCGGTGAACAAAATATGCAGACGTGGCAGAAAATGCAGGAAAGCATTCTGGGGAATTTGCAGCCGAAGAAGTAAGACGCAGCCTGCCTGCCGTTTCTTCAACAAGCTTGCCAACTCTTGCCGCTCACCTATTTCGCTGTAAACTGGGCAAACCGTCTACACCGCGAAGGTTTTCATGCTCGATTTCAGCTTACCCATTGCCCGTTACCGTTTTACGTTCCGGGCGCAAACCCCCATCCAATTTCCCGCTTATGCTGGCTCGACGTGGCGCGGCGCGTTTGGTCATGCGTTGCGGCGCACGGTGTGCATTACCCGCGAGCCGGATTGTAGCCAGTGCTTGTTGTGGCGTTCTTGCGTGTACAGTCAGGTGTTTGAGACGCCAGCGGGTCAGGGGCCATTGCTGGAAAAAATCAATGCCGCACCCCACCCTTATATTATGCAACCGTTGGCAACGTCGGGCGGCACTATGCGCCGGGGGATACGTTTCATCTGGAATTGACGCTGCTGGGCGCGG
This sequence comes from uncultured Gammaproteobacteria bacterium, assembly GCA_963818325.1. GTDB lineage: Bacteria > Pseudomonadota > Gammaproteobacteria > Thiotrichales > Thiotrichaceae > Thiothrix. The sequence continues at coordinate 286,428 of CAWFRV010000009.1, forward strand.
CGATTGGGCATTTGCCTTATTTGATCCATGCGCTGCAACAGGTGGGGGAACGTGGTATCGGTAAGGGCGACGGGCGTTGTGGGTTGGAGTCGGTGCAACAGGAAACGCTGGCGGGGAGCGGTGAGTGGCAGACTATCCATACGCCGGGGGGCAGTTTGCAGGCATTGCCGGGGAGTGTGCCGCTGATCCCGCCGTTGCCGGAGGGCGTGCGGGTGAACTTGCATACACCGTTGCGCTTATTGCAGGAGGGGTCGCCGATCCGCAGTGGGCGGTTTAGTTTTCAGCTTTTCATCAATACGCTGATGCGGCGGATTTCGTTATTGCACGCTTATCATGCGGGGGTGGAATTGGCGGCTGATTTCAAGGCGTTGAGCCAACAGGCGGCGGCTATCCCGGTGCGCGATGCGGCGTTGCACTGGCATGAGTGGTCGCGTTATTCCAACCGCCAGCAGAATAAGGTGCAAATGGGCGGGCTAGTGGGCAGCTTTGGTTTGAGCGGTGAGGGGCTGGAAGATTTCTGGCCTTGGCTGTGGCTGGGGCAATGGGTACACGCGGGCAAGGGCGCGGTGATGGGCATGGGCGAGTATGCGCTGGACTGCTATACTGGGGGAAATACCGAATGACATTGCGGTTGAATTCAGCCCGCACTTTCCGGGGTTTGGGTTGAAGAAAATCCCCCCTGCCCCCCTTTTGCAAAGGGGGGTTAAGATTTGCTGTTCATAGGCTGATAGAGTGATGTAAGATTAGCCTGCTAACATGGTCAGAGTGCCGTGTGGATTGTTTAAAAACTTAGCTTTGATCAAGTTTTGCCTAAGGCAACTTTTTATACAGCGACTTTCCCGCTAAGGGTCTCTGTAAGTTACTGATTCAAAAGGCTGATTCGACACGAGCCGTTTGAACCCCGCCCTGATTTAAAAGGGATTAAGACGCTGTCGTAGCTGTACTGCTCAGCGTATACGATGTTCTGAACACCGCCCTGATTTAAAAGGGATTAAGACCGTACACGTTCGACTGACATTACCAGTTCATAGCTGTTCTGAACACCGCCCTGATTTAAAAGGGATTAAGACGTCGATGTCACGTTGCGATCTGCAGTACTACGCGGGTTCTGAACACCGCCCTGATTTAAAAGGGATTAAGACATGTCATGCTTGCAGCTTAGTCGCAGTACTGCTCAGTTCTGAACACCGCCCTGATTTAAAAGGGATTAAGACCATGCATTGTGCACGATTGCATTAGCGCTACCAGTGTTCTGAACACCGCCCTGATTTAAAAGGGATTAAGAGGGCGTATGCACTACGCACTCCCCAGCATCTGAACAGTTACCCCCGATTTAAGAGAAGAAAATCCTCCCCCAGCCCCTCCTTTTGCAAAGGAGGGGAGCAAGACAACGTATCTACTTAATCTTACGAAGTGCTGCCAGCCTCCCCCTTTGCAAAAGGGGGATTGAGGGGGATTTTCTTCACGGCATTCCAGTTTTACAACACCCTATTGCAAAAGGGGATCGAGGGGAATTTTCTTCAGCCCCAATTAACCGCCCGTGTCAGACAATCCCGCCATGCTCAACTATAACAACAACCTACGCCAACCCGCCCGCACCCTGCGCACTAATCAAACCGCAGCCGAAGAAATCCTCTGGGAAAAACTCCGCCGCAAACAAATCAACGGCATACAGTTTTACCGACAAAAACCCATTGCAGGCTTCATCGTTGACTTTTACTGCCCCGCCGCCAAACTCGTCATCGAACTCGATGGAAACCACCACCACCAAGGCAACCAACTCGCCCACGACCAAGAACGCACCCAACAACTGGAAGCACTCAATCTGCACGTCATTCGCTTCACCAACCAACAAATCCTCACCGAACTCGACGCCGCCCTCACCCAAATCCGCCATCTCATTCACCACCGCCAACCATCCTCTTAAAGCCCCCCTTTGCAAAAGGGGGGTTGGGGGGATTTTCTCCTCCATTCCGCCTATAATTCCCTCATGAAACCAAACGCCCCCACCCTGCCCCACACCTTTCCGCGCCGCATCCTGCTGGCAGTGGCGGCTAATTCCCCCCAAATTGTCACCGAAACCTGTTACGCGCTGGCTCGCCAGACCGACCCGCCGTGGCTGCCCACCGAAGTGCATGTGATTACCACGCTACGCGGCGCGGAACATGTGCGTGATGGTTTGTGCGCCACAGGTCAGGACTGGCTAAGGCGTTTGTGTGCAGATTATGCCCTGCCCCAACCGGCTTTCGCCGACACCCATATCC
>CAWFRV010000010.1:0-98176 GCA_963818325.1 uncultured Gammaproteobacteria bacterium
TGGGTGTGGATAATTCCGCCGCGATGACCGGACGTTGCCAGCAAATTTTGCAACGGCATCTGCCTGCTGGGCAGTTTGAGGTGGTGTGCGCGGATATTCAGGCCGTTCCGTTGGAAAATGCTTCGGTGGTGGTGTTGAATTTCACCCTGCAATTCCTTAAGCCGGCTGGAACGGCTGGCGATGTTGCGTAAAATTTACGATGGTTTGCTGCCGGGTGGGGTGTTGGTGCTGTCAGAAAAACTCCAGTTTGCCGATGCTGCCGAACAGGCGTTGCTGACCGATTTGCATCTGGAATTCAAACGTGCCAATGGTTACAGCGAACTCGAAATCAGCCAGAAACGTTCCGCGCTGGAAAATGTGCTGATCCCCGATACCTTCGCGCAGCATGTGGAACGTTTGCAGGCAGCCGGGTTTGCGCAAGTCGTCAACTGGTTCCAAGGCTTCAATTTTGCGTCATTGCTGGCGGTAAAAGTGTGATCGGATACACCGATTCCCTCTACCGTTTTCTGCAAGAATCCCGCCTCGCACCGTGGCTGGATACATTGCCTGCGCAACTGGAAAGCGCCCTGCAAAGTTCACACGGCAAGTGGCAGGAATGGCAGGATGCCTTGAATGCTGCCCCTGAGTTACAGCGCGAGCAATGTCGATTTCAACAGCAGTGCGGTACGCGTCGGCACGGCGGCAGATGCGGATGACACTAGCCGTGCGCAATTGCTGGCTTCCCTGCAAGCCCTGATCCCGTGGCGCAAAGGCCCTTATGACTTGTTCGGCATTCAGGTTGATACCGAATGGCGTTCCGACTGGAAATGGGAGCGGGTATTGCCGCACCTCAGTCCGTTGGCGGGGCGTTTGGTGTTGGATGTGGGCTGTGGCAGCGGCTACCATCTGTGGCGTATGCGTCGGTGCGGGTGCGGAAGCGGTGATTGGCATCGACCCAACCTTGCTGTTTCTGAGCCAATTCCAGTTGGTGAAGCGTTATGCTGGCGAATATCCGGTGTGGATGTTGCCGCTGAAAAGCGAAGACTTGCCTGATTTGCGCCAAAAAGGTTTCGATACCGTGTTTTCGATGGGGGTGTTGTATCATCGCCGCGATCCGCTGGGGCATTTGCAGGAATTGCGCCGTGCCTTGCGTGCCGGTGGGGAACTGGTGCTGGAAACGCTGGTGGTGGAAGGTGATGAACACACCGCGCTGATGCCGCATGACCGCTACGCCAAAATGCGCAATGTGTGGTTTATCCCTTCCGTGCCAATGTTGGAATTGTGGTTGAAACGGCTGGGTTTCACCCATATCCGTGTGGTGGATGTGACCCCAACCAGTATGGACGAGCAGCGTTGTACCGGATGGAGCAAGGGTGAATCACTGGCTGATTTCCTTGATCCCTAGCGATAGCAGCCGTACTGTGGAAGGTTATCCCGCCCCGCGTGCGGGCGACGCTCATCGCCAATACCCCCGCGTGATCTGGTTAAGGCAATATCACTAAATTACAATATGATGAAGCATTAAGGTAAAGTGAGCCAAGTGGATACGCTATTGCAAAAACCTGGGTTTATGTTGGCGGTGGGTGAAACCAACCGTTTGCAGCAGCAGCTTGCCCGGCGTATGGGGCAGGCATACAAGCGTTTTCGCCAAAGCTGGAACGGTTTGCTGCTTGACCCGTATTTGCGTGATGGGGGCAATTACCGCTATCGGCGCTATTCTGTTTTCCATTGGCAAAACAATATGCTGGAAGTGCTTCCTCATGAGCCACATTACCAAAGTAGCCATTACAACCATGTGCATGGTGGCTTTAACCGCCATTTTCGTGGCTGGTTGCCGACCACCCTGAAGAACCCGGCATTGAAAGCAATTATCCGCTGGGCGACGCAACAATTTTCCCGCAGTCCGGCGGAATTATGGCGGATTCAGGCGCACCAGTTCCGCATCATTGCCCGCCCGGATCAGCAGGGTAAACCAACCCCGGAAGGCGTCCACAAGGATGGTGCAGAATATATCCTGATCATGATGATGGATCGGCAGAATATCAGCGGTGGGGTGAGCCGCATTTATGACAATGCCATGCAGCCTTTGGGTGAGGGTACGCTGCAACAGTCGGGGGATTTGGTGTTGGTGAATGACCATGCGGTTTATCATGGTGTCACTGAAATTAGCCCGTCAGACCCAACACACCCCGCGTGGCGGGATGTGCTGGTGCTAACCTTCCATAAAGCAGGCTTAACCTGGGCCTTCAAAGTATTTCCACGGGTATTGCAGATCCTTGTCGAGCGTATTCCAGTACAGTTCGCCGGAATTGCGCCACGGGTCAAGCAAGATGCCGGTTTTGAACGGTTTACCTTTGGCGGTGACGATCAGGGTGCTGTGTTCGCGCCACGGGTTGCCTTTGTAAGCCACGCCCCAGTACAGGTCAAAGGTTTGCAGGTTTTTGCTGCGCATCCGCGCCCGCATCGCCCGCGCCCAGTCTACGCACAAGCCAGCTTTGCGTTGCTTGGAATTACGCAAGGTATTGTGCAAGATCGGCGGCCAAGTCAGCCCCCAGTCGTTGGCTAGATACATGGGGTACACAAAGGCATCATGCGCCACGGAGCGTGCTTCACGCGGGTCAATGATGGCGGGGTCAAGCGCAATCAGGGCTGCTCGCCAATTCATCAATATCGCTGTTTCATCTTGGGGGTCAGGCTTTGCAGGCGTGGGCTACCATCCTTTTGCCAGCGTTACATTGTCGTATTGCACCGCACAGCCGCTGACCGTCAATAGCATGACTAACTAGTAAGCCAACAGTCGTTTAACATCAAGCATTAATCAGATTTCCTTTTTAAAATACATCAGATAGTTGACATCAACATCCTTACCCAGACGGTAACTCTGGAACAGCGGATTGTATGTCATGCCCGCGATATTCCGCAGCTCCAGCCCGACGATCCGCGCCCAGCGTTCCAGTTCCGAGGGTTTGATGAATTTAGCGTATTCGTGCGTGCCTTTGGGGAGCATGTTCATGACATATTCCGCACCGACAATCGCCAATAGAAAGGCTTTGGGGTTGCGGTTAATGGTGGAAAAGAACACATCGCCACCCGGTTTGACCAGCCTTGCACACGCGGCGATCACGGAGGCGGGGTCGGGGACGTGTTCCAGCATTTCCATGCAAGTGACGACATCGAATTGCGCTGGGGCTTCTGCTGCCATCGCTTCGGCACTGATCTGGCGGTAATTGACTTCCACCTGCGATTCGAGCGCGTGTAATGCGGCGACTTCTAGCGGGGTTGCGCCCATGTCGATGCCGGTAACGTGTGCGCCGCGCCGTGCCATGCTTTCCGCGAGAATGCCGCCGCCACAGCCGATGTCGATGACTTTTTTGCCATTCAGGTGGGCGTAGTCGTCAATGTAATTCAGGCGCAGCGGGTTGATGTCGTGCAGCGGTTTGAATTCGCTGTCACGATCCCACCAGCGCCACGCGAGGTTCCTCAAATTTGCGGATTTCATTGGGGTCAACATTGGGTGTCGTGCGTTGTGGTCATGGGGTTTCTCCAATTTTCTGTTGCCATGCACGCGCTGTGGCGATCAGGGCGGTTTCATCCAGCTGTTGTCAGTTGGCGGTTTGCCATCAAGGCTTTGCCCGCTACCCACGTATGGGTGACTTGTTCGCGGCTGGTGCAGTAAACCAGATGCGACACCGGGTCATACAGCGGCTGGGCTTCCAGTGTACCAAGGTCAATGGCAATCATGTCAGCGGATTTGCCGATTTCCAGCGAGCCGATGAGTCGCATCCAGCCCCAAGGCTTTTGCGCCATTGATGGTTGCCATGCGCAAGGCTTGGGTGGCGGGGATGGCACTGGCATCTTGTGCCACTGCTTTGGCAAGCAGGGCGGCAGTACGCATTTCACCCAGCATGTCGAGGTCGTTGTTGCTGGCATTGCCGTCTGTACCTAAGGCTACGTTGACCCCGGCTGCGCTCAGTTTTGCCACGGGGCAGAAACCGCTGGCGAGTTTCAGGTTGGACTCTGGGCAATGGATAACGTGCGTACCTTTTTGCGCCAGTAATGCAATTTCTGCATCAGTCAACTGGGTCATGTGGACGGCGAGGAAGTGCTTGTCGAGCAGGCCGAGCTTGTCCAGCCGTGCCAAGGGGCGCATCCCTGATTGTTCCTGTGCCTGTTGGACTTCAAACGCGGTTTCGTGGACGTGCATGTGGATGGGAATATCCAGCTCACACGCCAGATGCAGCACTTTGTTCAGCGGGTCGTCGGATACGGTGTAAGGCGCATGGGGGGCAAACGCTGTGGTCAACAGGGGTTTTTCCTGTAACTGGTCATGCAACGCCAGCCTTTTTGCAGGTATTCGTCAGGGCCACTGCCCCAGCGGGTCGGAAAGTCGATCATGATCAGGCCGATGCAGGCGCGGATTCCAGCTTCATCGGCCGCTTGTGCCGTCGCTTCGGGGAAAAAATACATGTCGTTGAAACAGGTCGTGCCGGAGCGGATCATTTCGGCAATCGCCAGTTGTGCGCCGTCATACACGAATGCCGCATCCGCCCAGCGGGCTTCCGCAGGCCAGATGTGGTCTTGCAACCACTCCATCAGCGGCAGGTCATCCGCCAACCCTTTGAGTAGCGACATAGCAACATGGGTGTGGGTATTTACCAACCCCGGCAGTACTGCATGTTGCGGTAACACGACAGTTTGTCGGGGGCGTGTAGCGTTTTTCTGCCTCAGCGGCGGGCACGATGCCCACAATCCTGCTATCATTCACCGCTATGGCGTGGTGTCGCAAGACTTGATTCCCTGAATCGACCGTAATAATCCATTCGGGGATGATGAGTAATTCAATTTCCATTGGGTGTTGTAAGATTGCCACTTTAAAGCAACCTATTTATGCCGAAAATCATCATGAGTCAATACGATTCGATCCGTGCAGTAGAATGGAAAGACAATCATCTGGTGCTGCTTGACCAGCGCAAACTGCCACACAACGAGCAGTTTGTGCAGTTATACAGCGCAGAAGATACCGCCGATGCCATCCGCAATATGGTGGTGCGTGGTGCTCCGGCTATCGGTATTGCGGCGGCTTATGCGGTCGTCATGGCGGCACGGAAATGCTACAAGCAGTACCCGCAAGACTGGCGCAAGCGTCTGGAAGCTGAAATCGAACTGCTGAAAAATTCCCGTCCGACCGCTGTCAACCTGATGTGGGCATTGAAACGCATGTGTCTGGCGCTGGATGATATGCAGGGTGACCCGGAATACCCGCTGCTGGAACTTGCCCAGCGGATCCATCAGGAAGACATCGACGCCAATTACCGCATGGGCGAATTGGGCAGCGCCCTGATTGCACCCTTCGCACGGCGTGCTTGACCCATTGCAATACCGGCTCGCTGGCAACCGGTGGTTATGGTACGGCACTCGGCGTGATCCGCAGTGCTTACAGCAGCGGCAAGATTGAACACGTCTATGCGGATGAAACCCGCCCGTGGTGGCAAGGTTCGCGCCTGACTGCTTGGGAACTGGCCAAAGATAAAATCCCTGCCCACTTGCTGTGTGACAGTGCCGCCGCCCATTTGATGAAGCTGGGCAAAGTTTCGTGGGTAATCGTGGGTTCTGACCGTATTGCCGCGAATGGTGATGTGGCGAACAAAATCGGCACTTACAGCCTTGCGGTCAATGCCCGTTATCATGGCGTCAAATTCATGGTGGTTGCGCCGACCAGCACCATCGACCTTGCTACCCTGTGCGGCGATGACATCCCCATCGAAGAGCGCCCGCAGGATGAAGTGCTGAATGTCAGCAACCAACGCATTGCTGCCCACCATACCCAAGCGTGGAACCCGGCGTTTGACGTAACCCCAGCGAATCTGGTGGATGCGCTGGTTACTGAAAAAGGTGTGATCGAAAACCCCAATGCTGAAAAGATTGCCGCACTGATGGCATCGTAGGGCGGCGGTATCTTCATTACGCGGTTTGTGCAGATGCCATACAAACGCTGGTGCAAACAGCGGTTCAAACGCTGCATATCGGTATCCAACCCGTAACGCTCTTTCCATTCGGTTTGGCGGAAAGGGCGTTCACTGACCGGCAGCGTAGCACATTCGTAAGTTTTCCCGCTGCTTGTCCCCATTGACAACACGCTGACCGGCTGTTGGAAATAGCGTTGGTAAATCGCTTTCCGGCAATCGCGCTTTCAATGATTCCATTTCTGGCAGCGGTTGGTCGGCAAGGTGGATATGGCTCAGTTGCGGGTAAGGGTAGAATTCATGCTGTTCGTACAAGAACTGGTTGGCCACCCGGTCAAAATAACCCCGACCCCATCAATAAGCCCTTGCGGGTCAAAATCCAGATATGCAGGTATTGCATCCGGAACAGGCTGTGCCCCTTGCGCTCCAACGGGTCATCCTGCATGGCAGTCAAGGGGATATTGTCCGCATTCAGCAAGGTATGGTTGATGCCGCTGTTTTCCTGTGCAGGTAATGGCACTTGCAGGTAACTCCAGCTTTCGGTGATAAAACCTTCCCAGCGTTGGTTTTTCAGGGTTTGCGCCAAATTGCCCATTTCTGCAGGGTTTAGCAGGTGTACCAAGGTATTGCGCAACAGGTCTTCAACCGCTTGTTGGTACTGTTGGTTGAGTTGCTCCAGCCCGGTAGGTGGTGGCAGGCTGTCAAGCTGGTGACGCCATTCCTTCTTGCTGTATTTCCAGCGTTATGCATTTTATCCAAATGCTCGCGCAAGTCGCTGCTGGGCTTGTTGCATCTTCATTTCAGACACACACCAGTACACAGCCAAGTGCGACGATCGGCAAAATCGGCAACAGGAAATGCCCGCGCATCACCAGCAAGATGATGGCGAAAAACGTGGCAGCAAACAGAGATCAGGCGGGGTGAATTCAGGTCTATGAATACGTTGCTGCAATAGCACCAGTGCGCTATCCAGTTGTTTGTTGGTAGTCAATTTGCGGCAATTTCCGACGGGTCTGGAGCATAAAAAAAGCTCCAGCGTTCGCAATAGGCTTCTTCCTGAACCAGCCTTCAGCAATTCTTTGGCATCGTGGTTGCCGCAGGCATGATTGGAAAAAATAGGGTATGCCAGCACTTCATCTTGGAATTGCTGGTACTCTGGTTTTATTGCTTCTGCTGCTGACGCTGCCGTCTTCCCGCTTCTTGCTTTGCTTGCTGAAATTCTCGCAGCATGTGGTGGCTCATCGCCATCGTCTGGTATTCATTATTAGTCATTATTGTTAGCCCTTTGGATATATCGCAGAAATTGTTCAAATTTCCATCTTCACGTAGTAAGACAATGAAACCTGAAAAAAAATCCCTACCCGCTATGATTCGTACAAATTGCCTTAATCAGGCATTAATTGACCGTTTTTTGGATGCTTTTTGGTCAGAACGTGGTGTGAGCCGCAATACGCTTGCCAGTTACGACCGTGACTTACGCTTGTTATGCCACTGGTTGGATGAACGCAGCCTGCCACTGGACCAAGCCAGCCGGGGGGATTTGCTGGAATACCTCGCTATCCGGGTGCGTGACGGGGCAAAAGCCGCGACCACTGCCCGTTTGCTGTCCAGCTTGCGGCGCTTTTACCGCTGGCAAGTGCGGGAAAACTATGCGCAAGGATGACCCGACCGCCCAGATCGAAGCACCGAAACAGGGGCGGCATTTGCCGAATACCTTGTCGGAAGAGGAGGTGGATGCGTTGTTGCAAGCGCCCGATACCGGTAATCCCCTCGGCTTGCGTGATCGGGCGATGCTGGAATTGTTGTATGCCACTGGCTTGCGGGTATCTGAACTGGTGGGTATCCGGCTGGGTGAAGTGTCGCTCCAGCATGGCGTGATCCGCATTACCGGCAAAGGCAATAAGGAACGCCTCGTGCCAATGGGTGAAGAGGCGCATGACTGGATTCAAACCTATTTACGTGATGCCCGCCCGACCTTGATGCAGGGCAAGATGATTGACGGAACATGTGTTTGTGACCACGCGCGGCAGTGGCATGACGCGGCAAATGTTCTGGGTAATGATTCAACGTTATGCGCTCGAGGCGGGGATTGTGCGTCATATTTCCCCGCACACCTTACGCCATGCGTTTGCGACCCATTTATTGAACCACGGGGCAGATTTGCGGGTCGTACAAATGTTGCTGGGGCATAGCGATTTGTCGACGACCCAGATTTATACCCATGTGGCGCAAGCACGTTTACAGGATTTACATCGTGAACATCACCCGCGTGGTTAAGGCTAGGAAAGTGGGGAAACGTATACACGCTAAGGTCAGCCATGATAAGGTATTATCCATTATGTGATTAAACAATAAGCATTTTTTACCGTATCGATTTTCATTCAGGAATAAAGAAACCATGTACAAAAAAATGATGTTGGGCGCTAGTGGCTGCAGTATGGCACTTTCCACGTGGCTGGGCAATGGCTGATGATGTACCGGCTGATCTGGGCGACAAAATGAAGCCAATGTTTGGTGGCAGCGCACCTGATTCCCTGAAAGCCACGCCGATTGCCGGTATGTTTGAAGCCAAATTTGGCGGCGAAATCATCTACGTGAGCGGCGATGCGCGTTATGTATTTGTCGGCGATTTGATTGATGCACAAACAAATCCAGCTTGACCGAAGCCTCACGTTCTGCTGACCGCCAAGCAATCATGAAAACCATCGATGCTAGCAAAACCATCGAATTCAAAGCGAAGGGCGAAGAAAAACACGTCCTGTATGCTTTTACGGATGTTGACTGCCCGTTCTGCGTCAAGCTGCATAAAGAAGTGCCTGCTCTGAATGAAAAAGGGGTGACGGTGCGTTATTTGGCTTATCCGCGTGCGGGGGTTGGTTCACCGGCTTACAAAAAAATGGTTAATATGTGGTGTGCAGACAACAAGCAAGAAGCCATGACCAAGGTGAAGAAGGCGAAGGATGTTGACTACCAAGGAATGTACTAATCCGGTTGCAGATGATTTTGCACTGGGTCAAAAGCTGGGTGTGAACGGTACGCCTGCGCTGGTGACGGCTGATGGCTTGATGATTCCGGGATTCCGTCCGGCGGCTGATTTGGTCAAAATGCTGGATGACGCAAAAGCCAAAGCGAAGTGAAGTAAGCAATCTCTCAATCTCTTGCGCCCCTCCACCCCTCGCGAAGGAAGCGGTATGGGCGATTGGGGACGCCCTCTTCATTTTCAACAACTTTCCGTAACCGATAAAGTTCATCCAACGCTTGCCGTGGGGTGAGTTCATCCGGGTCTACTGCTTCCAAGGCCGCTTTCACTTTTTCTGCGATTTCATCTTTGGGTTCTGCGGGTGTGCCAAACATCAGCGGCAAGGTTTGCCCTGGTTGTGGGGCTTGCTGGCTGTGCTTTTCCAGCGACACCAGTTTCTTTTTCGCCTGTGCAATCACGCCTTTGGGTACACCTGCCAGTTGCGCCACTTGTAAGCCGTAGCTTTGGTTGGCGGGGCCGTCTTTCACCGCGTGTAAAAACACGATTTTGTCGCCATGTTCCATCGCGTCGATATGCACGTTGGCAATGGTGCTGATTTGTTCGGCGAGTGAGGTTAGCTCGAAGTAGTGGGTGGCGAACAGGGTGAAAGCCTTGCGGTCGCGGGCGAGGAATTCGGCGAATGCCCATGCCAGCGACAGGCCGTCGAAGGTGCTGGTTCCGCGCCCGATTTCATCCATCAATACCAGACTGTGCGCGGTGGCGTTGTTGAGGATATTGGCGGCTTCGGTCATTTCCACCATGAAGGTTGAACGCCCGGTGCTGAGGTCGTCGTGTGCGCCGATGCGGGTGAAAATGCGGTCGATATTGCCGAGGCGGGCGGTTTGCGCGGGGACGTAGCTGCCGATGTGTGCCAGCAATACGATCAGCGCGACTTGGCGCATGTAGGTGGATTTGCCGCCCATGTTCGGCCCGGTCACCATCAACATGCGGCGGCGCGAATCCATGTACAGGTCATTCGGCACGAACGGGTGTGTCGAGGGTGCGTTCCACCACCGGATGGCGTCCGCCTTCGATTTGGATGCCTGCGCCGTCGACCAGTGCGGGGCAGTTGTAATTCAGGGTGTTGGCGCGTTCGGCGAAATTGCTCAATACGTCCAGTTCGGCGATGGCTTGCGCACTGCTGCGTAGCGGGGTTGAGGTGTTCCAGCAAATCGCGCTAACAGGTTGTCGTAAATGGCTTTTTCGCGGGCAAGCGCGCGTTCGCGGGCGGACAGTACCTTGTCTTCAAACTTTTTCAGTTCGGGCAGGATGTAGCGTTCCACGCCTTTCAAGGTTTGGCGGCGGATGTAGTCGGCTGGAATCTTGCTCAATTGGCTTTGCGGAATTTCGACGTAGTAGCCGTGGATGCGGTTGTAGGCCACTTTGAGGTTGGTGATGCCGGTGCGGACTTTTTCGCGGGCTTCGAGATCCAGCAGGTATTGGTCGGCGTTTTCGCTCAGGTTGCGCAATTCATCCAGTTCGGCATCGAAACCGGGGGCAATCACGCCGCCGTCACGGATGACCACGGGCGGGTTGTCGATGATGGCGGAATCCAGCAGGTAGCGCAGTTCTGTCGTGTAGGTCGATGTTGCCTTGTAGGTGCTGGATGTGCGGGTTGTCGAGCGGCTGGAATGAGCTGATGGATGCGCGGAATGACGTGCAAGGAGCCGCGCAGGGTGGACAGGTCACGCGGGCGGGCAGAACCGAGGGCGATACGGCTGGCGATGCGTTCGATGTCGCCGATGCCGCGCAAGGTTTCGATCAGGGTTTCGTAAGCGTATTGGTCGAGCAATGCGCCGACGGCTTGGTGACGGTTGCGCAGGGTGAAACGGTCACGTAGCGGTTTGTTGAGCCAGCGGCGTAGCAAACGGCTGCCCATGCTGGTGGCGGTTTTGTCGATGACCGAAATCAGGGTGTTTTTGTGTTCACCGCTGATGCTGTATTCGAGTTCCAGATTGCGGCGGCTGGCAGCGTCGAGAATGATGCCTTCGTCGCTGAGTTCCACCGTCAGGCTGTTGATGTGGGGCAGGGCGGTGCGCTGGGTTTCTTGCACGTAATTGAGCAATGCACCCGCAGCGGCAATGGCGAGTGGCAGGTGATTGCAGCCGAAACCGTCGAGATCGTGTACCCCGAATTGGCGTAGCAGCAGGCGTTTGGCGGTGTCGAGGTCGAAGTGCCATTGCGGGCGCGGGGTGGAAATGCGGTTGCGGGCGAAGGCGGGTTTCCAGTCTTCGTCGTGGAGGATTTCAGCGGGTTGCAGGCGTTCGATTTCGTTGTGCAGGGTGGTGTCGGAATCGGCTTCTTGGACGGTGAAGCGTCCGGTGCTGAGGTCGATGGCGGCGATGCCGTAGCGATTTTCTGCTCGCGGGCAATCGCTACCAGCAGGTTGTCGCGGCGGTCGTCGAGGAGGTAGTCGTCGGTGACCGTGCCGGGGGTGAGCAGGCGGGTGATTTTGCGTTCGACCGGGCCTTTGGATTTGGCGGGGTCGCCGATTTGTTCGCAAATGGCAACCGATTCGCCGACTTTGAGCAGTTTGGCGAGGTATTGTTCGACGGCGTGGTAGGGCACGCCCGCCATCGGAATGGGTTCACCTGCGGAGGAGCCGCGTGCGGTGAGGGTGATGTCGAGCAGGGCGGCGGCTTTTTTGGCGTCGTCCATGAACAGTTCGTAGAAATCCCCCATGCGGTAGAACAGGAGGATGTCGGGGTATTCCGCTTTGATGCGGAAGTACTGCTTCATCATCGGGGTGTGTTGGGTGTCTTTGCTCATGGATTCTGCTTGTAATGGCTTGTTGTTAGTTTTTCATAATGAAGTACATGCCAGCAGCGGCGACAACCATCCACAAGGCGACTGCACCAATACCCAACATCTGGGAGAGTGAATCCATAAAAAATAGCAGGAGCATAGCCACGGCGAGCAGGCCGTTGCCAAGCCAAAAATGCGGGGGTTGTTTAGGGGGTTGCATAGGCATTGTCCGTTGGTTTGGATAGGGTGTGAGTGTATCATGGTTTAGTGAACATCATCCGCCCTCACTCCACCCTTATCGAACATCAGCACGCCTTGCGCCAATGTACGCTTTGCCCGCAGATGATCCGCCCCGTCATTACGGGCGAACCTGTCTTGTCGCCCGTGATGTCCATCGGGCAAGCACCCGGCATCCACGAAGCCAAAGTCATGCGCCCATTCGGTTGGACAGCGGGTAAAACTCTGTTCAAATGGTTTGAGGGCATTGGCTTGGATGAGCAAATGTTTCGCCAACGGGTTTATATGTCGGCTGTATGCCGCTGTTTTCCCGGTAAAAATCCCAAAGGGGGTGACCGGCTGCCATCAGAGGCGGAAGTGCTAAACTGTTCGCGCTGGTTGCAGGCTGAAATCCGCTTGCTGCGTCCGCAATTGATCATTTTGGTTGGCAAGCTGGCGATTAACCAGTTCATGACGGCGAAGAAATTGGACGCAGTGGTTGGGGTGTGTCACCGTAGCGTGATTGATGGGCGGGAGGTGGATTTAGTCCCATTGCCGCACCCATCGGGCCTGTCAACCTGGCCCCGGATGGAACCGGGCAAGACCTTGTTGCAGGATGCGCTGCAAGCGATTGCGGCACATCCTGCGTGGCTCAGCCTATTGGATGCTGAACGCCGGGATACTCCTTAATTAAGCACCCGCGCCGAGGTTGTCGCGTTTCAGCTTGATGAATTCGGTGGAAGCGCCATTGCCGCCGAGCATGGCCTTGTCATAGGCAGCACGGGCTTCTGTCGGTTTGTTCTGGGCAACGTAGATGTCGCCTTTCAACTCTTCGAGCAGTGAGAGGTAAGCCGCCGGGTAGGTTTGGTTGGTGAGTGCTAAGGCATCATCCGCTTTTTTCATGCGACAGCAGCACGCGGGCAAGGCGGACTTTGGCAAGGTGTTTGAAATCTTCTTCCTTGCTGTTGTCGATGACCCAGCGCAATGCCGCTTCGGCTGGCTCGTATTCGCCTTTTTCCGCGTACTGCTGGGCAGCTTTCATGCTGGCAATGGCGGCATAAGGGGTGGATGCGTAGTCATTTTGCAAGGCTCTGGATGTCAGGTTGCGCCTGTTCCAGCGAGGTGGCACTGGCTTTGTCGACTTTGGCGTACAGGGCGGATGCTTCGGCAGCCGTGTTTGCCTTGTAGTCTTTCCAGTATTGCCAGCCAAACAAGCCGACAATGGCGAGTGTTATGCCGGCGACGACGGAGGTGCCGTTTTCCTTCCACCATGCTTTGAGTTCTTCGACTTTTTCGTCATCGGTTTTGTAATCAGTCATCAGTTTGCCCCTGAGTTAAGATTGGTTTTGTTGTGTTTTTTGCAATAAAAACGGAAAGTTGTTGCGCCAATTCGCTGATGGGGAGGGTAATCTGCTCGCCGCCCTCACGCAAGGGTTTGAGGCCGATTTCACCGCGTTCCACTTCGTTTTCGCCCAGAATCAGGGCAAAGCGGGCATTAGATTTGTCAGCACGTTTCATTTGCGTTTTGAAATTGCCCCCACCACAATTACTGACCAGCCTGAGTGCAGGGAGGCTATCACGCAATTGTTCGGCGATAGCCATGCCCGCTTTGAGTGCCGCATCGCCTGCCATGATGAGGAAAACATCGGGTGCAATGCCCGGGGTTTGGATGCCTTGGGCTTCCATCAGCAATATCAAGCGTTCGACCCCCATTGCGAAACCGCAGGCAGGTGTTGGGCGGCCGCCCAGTTGTTCAACCAAGCCGTCGTAACGCCCGCCTGCACAGACGGTGCCTTGTGAACCCAGCGCGTCCGTGACCCATTCAAACACTGTGCGGGAATAGTAATCCAAGCCGCGTACCAAGCGAGGGTTAATACGGTAGCTGATACCCATGCCATCCAGCAGGGCTTGCAATTGCGCAAAGTGTTCGGCGGATTCGCTATCCAGATGATCGTGTAAGTTGGGTGCTGCCGCGCATAATATCCCGCATGGCAGGATTTTTGGTATCCAAAATGCGTAACGGGTTGGTGTGCAAGCGACGTTTGGAGTCTTCATCCAGCAGCTCATGATGGGCGCTGAAATACTCCACCAATAGTTCACGGTAGGCGTGACGCGCTTCCAATGTGCCTAAGGAATTGAGTTCCAGATGAATATGTTGCAAACCTAACTGTTTCCACAAGCGTGCGCCGATGGCAATCAATTCAGCATCAATGTCGGGGCCTGCAATGGCAAAGGTTTCCACCCCCACTTGGGTGAATTGACGGTAACGGCCTTTTTGCGGTTTTTCTGCCCGAAACATCGGCCCTGCATACCACAGGCGTTGTTGTTGATTGAATATCAAGCCAGATTGGATGCCTGCACGCACACACCCAGCCGTGCCTTCAGGGCGTAATGCCATGCGGTCAACTTTGCCGCTTTTCGGGTCTTGGCGGCTTTCCAAGGTGTACATTTCTTTTTCGACAATATCGGTCACTTCGCCGACTGCACGTTTAAACAAGTCAGTTTGCTCAACGATGGGCATACGGATTTCACTATAGCCGTAGTTGCTCAGCAAGGTACGGACAGTGTTTTCAACATATTGCCACGTCGGGGTGGCATCGGGGAGGATGTCATGCATCCCCTCGCAGGACTGGATATTTTTGCTCATGCTTACTCGACTCTGAAACGGGCAACGCTGCCTTTGGTGTGTGGCGCTAGCATCAAACGGTTGTCCGTTGACGAAAATTTTGACGCCGGGGGCATTGCCGATTTTGAACGTTGAGCGGCGGTGTTGCCTTGAATTCCTTGATGTTGCCGGCGGTGTTGAGTGACTCGAACAGGGTCTTTTTGTCGTCACCTTTGATCTGCATCCACACTTCTTCGGCGAATTCCATTTTGATGCTGACTTCGCCAGCGAGAAGCGGTGTGGTTGCGCGCAGCAGCAGTTGCCGGGTCTGTGCCAGCAGCGGCAGGTACGGTTGGGGCTGTTGCGCTGGCGTAGTAGCCGGTTGCGCGGTATCTGTGGTTGCCGTGCCGGTAGCGGGAGGCGGCTGGTGTTGGTGCAGCCGGTGCGGGTGTGACAGCGGTGATCAGTTGTTTGTGGCAGCAGTTGCTACGTCCTGCTTGGTGCTGGCGGCAGGCGGCGGTACTGGTGCTACTGCTGGTGTGCGCTGGCGGTGGCTGTTGCTGCTGCTCTGCGGCAGCGGGTGCTGGCGTTGTAGCAGGAGCGCGGTGCAGCAGGTGCAGGTGTTTGGCTGGCTGCAGCGGCCTGTTGTGCCTGTTGTTCAGCTTGATCTTTTTCCTGTTCCAGTGCCTCTTTCTGGGCAGACATAGGCTTCCATCGCTGACGGTGGGCGCGGTACATCGGGCGGATTGGTCTGGGCGGAGAACGATGACCACGTGTGGCTTGCCCAGTCACGCACCCCCGGAATCATGGAAAACAGCCCCAGTAACAATACCAATGCCCCAAAACCGATAAATTTCAGGGTAGAAGTCGAGATGGCAGGTTGTGCTACCTTATTGAGCGGTCGGGCAGGTGCAAAGTGATGGGCGATTTCATCAGGATTTGCCCCACGCAAGGCTTCATAGGTGCGGATCAGTTCCTTGGCATCCAAGTCTGCCAGTTTGGCGTAACCACGCAGATAGCCACGTACATAGGGAGGTTCAGGCAGATGGGCAAAGTCTTCTGCTTCCAGCGCCCGTAAAATATGGGTGGACAGGTGCAATTCTTCTGCTGCCTGTTCAATGTCAAGGCCAGCTTTCTCGCGGCATTCCATGAGTTTTGCGGTCAGATCGCCGGGTTGTACCGCTGAAGATGTCCTTTCTTCGACTGAGGGTGGCTGTCTCTGTCACGTGTCCTCCAATTTTTTTATCAATCAATTTGGCTTGCAGCTTGGCTTTCCGGGAATTTCGCCCGTAGCTCGGCTGCACAGGCTTCCGCTTTTGCCGCTGTCGTTCAAGCGTGTCTGAACCTGATGACACAGCAACAGGCTGTCCGGGGTTGCGGCTGCGCTTTCATTATAGCGGTAAAGAAATGCTTCTGCCTTGGCAGACGTCACCTTTTTCATGGCTCAGTTTGGCCATCTGGTAGAGGGCGTCCGAGAAACGGTCGGTTTTTTTCCAGTGCTTGGCGGAAATATGTCTTCCGCTTGTTGCGATTTTCCGGCCTTGTTCACACAAATACCTGCATTAGTATAGGCAAATTCCGGGGTTTTATAGAGCGGGTCACGTATCGCACGTCAGAAAAGCACTTTCCGCCTCTGCATATTTGCCGGTATGGCACAGGTAGGAGCCATAATTATTCAGCAAATCAGGGTCTTTGGGGGTGATGCTCCAGCGCTTTGCGGAAGTGCTTGGCTGCCTTTGTCGTCATCCCCTAGCCGTTCTTGAAGCAGGGCATAATAATGATGGGCTGGCAGCGGAACCGGAATCTTGTTCCAGTGCTTTTTCCAGATTCAGGTTAGCCAGATCCATACGGCCTTTTTGCAGATAGCCTACGCCTAATTGGGTGTAGTAGCTGCCTGCTTTATCAGCTTTCAGAGAGGATGAGGTGTTGGAACAGCCTGCCATAATGCTGCCAATCAACATTAGCATAAATGCATAATTTATTGTTTTCATTGGTCATTGTTCCCGTTCGATACGGGCGAAATGAATTTCTCTGCGGCTTTTGTCGTTGACTTGCCCAGCCAATTGACCACAAGCGGCATCAATATCATCGCCCCGTGTTTTTCTGGTGATGACGGTATAACCCGCCTCTGCTAGAATATCACGGAAACGGTGTATGCGGTTATTGCTGGAACGTTTGTAGCGGGTTTCAGGGAATGGGTTGAAAGGAATCAGGTTCACTTTCGAGGGAATGCCCTTGAGTAATATCGCCAGTTGGCGGGCATGTTCATCGCTATCGTTCACGCCATCCAGCATGACGTATTCCCACGTAATATGATTGCGTTCGGTGGTTTTTTTCGCCAAGAAACTGGCGGCACAGTTGCCAGCAAGTCCTTGATCGGGTATTTGCGGTTCAGTGGAACCAGTTGGTCACGTAATGCATCGTTCGGTGCGTGCAGTGAAACGGCCAGCGAGACATCCAGCGTATCGGCAAGGCGATCCAGTGCAGGTAATACGCCCGAGGTACTAAGGGTGACGCGGCGTTTGCTTAGGCCGTAAGCATTGTCATCCATCATCAGGCGCAAGGCATTGACCACATTGTCGAAATTCAGCAGGGGTTCGCCCATGCCCATCATCACCACGTTGCTGACTACCCGTGCGCCTTTGGGGTCAGCTTGCAGGGTGCGTTTGGCAACCCACAATTGCCCGATGATTTCGGCAGTGGTCAGGTTACGGTTGAAACCTTGGCGGGCGGTGGAACAAAAGGTGCAATCAAGGGCGCAACCGACTTGCGAGGAAACACACAGGGTTCCCCGATCGTCTTCGGGGATAAACACGGTTTCGATGGCATTGCCATCTTCCAGCCGCAGCAACCACTTGTGGGTTCCGTCGGCTGGATTGTTGATCCATCACGATTTCCGGGGCGCGAATGACGGTATTATCCGTCAAGAATTGGCGCAACGGTTTGCTGATATTGGTCATCTGGTCAACACTGTCGACATTCATCTGGTGCAGCCATTTGATGATTTGAGTGGCACGGAAAGGCTTTTCACCGATGGAGGCGAAATACGCTTTCAGCGTTTCATGGCTGAAATCCAGTAAATTGACTTTGTTAACAGTGTCGGACAAGATGAGGTTTACCTTAAATTAACGGGTGCGTGGGCACAGACCTTCTTCACCGAAGAAGTAGGCGATTTCGATTGCCGCATTTTCCAGACTGTCAGAGCCATGAACCGCATTTTCGTCAATGGAATCAGCGAAGTCAGCACGGATAGTGCCAGCGTCAGCATTTTTCGGGTTGGTAGCACCCATCAGTTCACGGTTTTTGGTGACAGCGTTTTCGCCTTCCAGCACTTGCACCATGACAGGGCCGGAAGTCATGAACGCCACCAGATCAGCAAAGAAAGGGCGCTCTTTATGGACAGCGTAGAAACCTTCGGCTCGTTCCTTGGCTCAGGTGTACCATTTTGGCGGCAACGATTTTCAGACCAGCATTTTCAAAGCGGCTGTAGATCTGACCGATGACGTTTTTTGCCACTGCGTCAGGTTTGATGATGGAAATGGTTTGCTCGATAGCCACGGTCAATACTCCAATAGAAGGTTAAAGCTGTAATGAGGGCGCAATTGTAATGGGTGTGCATCATGCAGGCAAAGCATATTCGTCTAATTCGTCGCATCAAGCGTAAACCCCGTGCTAGACTTCACCCGAAATCGTGAATCACAAGCAATAATTGGATGAAAGGACTAAATATGCTGGCTAAATTGACCCGACTGGTGATTATGGGAGGCGTTTTGTCGCTGGGCGTAACATCACTTTCTGGCTGCGGCTCCACGACCGCTAGCAGTAAAACATCTGCGGCGGCATCCGCCACTGGCATAGCGGCAACGACTACCTTGCCTGCGGCACGTGGCGCTTTTCCACTGGCAATGCTGCATCGCCACTCGGTATGAATACCAATGAAGTGTGGAAAGTGATGCCAGTATGCCGTTCATTGACCTGTTCCGTGCCGCCTTGCCGTTTGACGATGCCAGCCCGTGGTTGACCAAGGGCAATGTTAGCCTATGACGCAGATGGCTGGGCTGACGAATTTGAATGGTGGGCAAGCAGGAACACGTTTCCTGTCGAACTTGCCCGCTGCGGTGATCCCCGAAGGCACGTATACCGTGTTATATGACGGTGAGGGTGAAATCCAATACGTCAACGATGCCAGTTTGGTGAAACATGAGCAGGGTTATGACAGCATCACGATTGCAGCGGGTCAGGATGGCATCTTGAATGCGTCACTGTTGATTACCCGTAGCAATCCACAGAATTATGTGCGCAATATCCGCATCCTGCCACCGGGTGGTATTTGTGCCAGCAACCCCTTCCAGCGCGTGGCTTCAGCCGCTAGCTGTGGTGGTGATTACCAGTCATTCGTCGAACATTCAGGCAGCATCATTTTTAACCCCGATTACCTGAATTTCATGAAAGATTTCCGTGCGATCCGCTTCATGAACATGAGTGCCGTGACCCGTAGCCCGGTCAGGACATGGGCAGAACGCAACCAGTTCAGCTAAGGCAACATGGGGTGGTAAAGAAGGTTCCCGCGGTGCGCCACTGGAAATTCAAGTGGAACTGGCCAACCGTTTGAATGCTGACCCGTGGTTCACCTTGCCACACGCGGCAGATGATGATTTCGTGCGCCAGTATGCGTCCTATGTGAAGCAGCATCTGAACAGCAACCTCAAGCCGCATATCGAATACAGCAACGAAACGTGGAACACGATTTTCACCCAAGGCGGCTACATGATTGACATGGGCATGAAGCTGGGGCTGGATACCAACGCGCAACGTGCAGGCTATCCGTTATTACTCCCAGCGTTCGGTGGAAGTCTTCAAGATTTGGGAAGGATGTGTACGGCGGTTCACAACGTTTGGTGCGCATCTTGTCGGGGTGGACAGTCAATGACAAACTGACTGAAATCGTGTTGACCCATAAAGATGCTTACAAACATGCGGATGCGTTTGCGATTGGCCCGTATGTGTTTGGTGGTCATGCCGAAATCCGTACTGTTAACAGTGTGGATCAGGCGTTTGATCTGATTAACAACCCGGTTTATCGCCATTCAATGGAGAAGGAATTGGGCTATGTGCGGATGCAAAAAGCCATTACCGATAAATACGGCCTGCAATTGATGGCGTATGAGGCAGGGCAGGGCTTGGCTGATTTCAAAACCAAAACCGATGATGAATAGCCTAATCCATTCCTGTTTGCTGCCAACCGTGACCCGCGCATGACGGGGTTTACGACCGTCTGCTGAATGGTTGGAAAGCCGAAGGTGGTACGTTATTTATGCATTACACCTCGCCGCGCACCTTTAGCAAACATGGCCCGTGGGGAACCAAGGAATATATTACCCAACCGACCAGCCAAGCACCGAAATATCAGGCGCTGCTGAATTTCATCAGCAGTACGCCTTGCTGGTGGGAAGGTTGCAAGCGTTAAGGGGAGCGGGATGTTTACACAGGAAAAACCGGCGGATTCGGTTGCCATCCATCCGCTGACCCCGCAGGCGTGGGAGGCGCTGCGGGACTCGCTGCCCGATGCGGGGCGTCAGTGGGCAAAGTTGCAGAGTTTCAATGCGACAAGCCGGTCAGCTTTGCCTGTTGCCTGATGCGCAAGGCGGTATTAGCCACGTATTGGTGGGTTATGACGCAAGCGGATGGGGTACGCTGGGCGGTTGCCGATTTACCCAAAAAACTGCCAGCGGGGCATTACCATCTGGTGTGCGACTGGTCGGATGCCGAACGCTTACAAGCGAGCTATTGGCTGGGGTTTGGGGTATTACCGCTTTGAGCATTACACCAAGCCAGACAACAAGCCCCGACCGGTGTTGTATGTTGACAGTCAAGTGTCAACGCGCCAAGGCATTTGTGCAAGCGGTGACCTTGGTGCGCGATCTGGTCAATCAGCCCGCTAACCACATGATGCCGCAGCATTTGTCGGCGGCGACCCGGCAATTGGCGCATACGTTTTGGGGCTGATTTCAGCGAGATTGTCGGCGATGAGTTACTGGCACAAAACTACCCCGCGATTCATGCGGTCGGGCGTGCCAGTGAACATGCGCCGCGTTTGCTGAAGTTCCATTGGGGCAACCCTGAGCATCCGGCGGTGACGCTGGTGGGCAAGGGGGTGTGTTTCGATACCGGCGGGTTGGACATTAAACCGTCGCAATACATGCGCCTGATGAAAAAGGATATGGGTGGTGCTGCCCATGTACTGGGATTGGCCAGGTTAATCATGCAGTTGCAACTTCCAGTGCATCTGCGGGTGCTGATTCCGGCGGTGGATAATGCCATTGGTGGGGATGCTTTCCGCCCCGGCGACATCCTTGCTACCCGTGCAGGCAAGTCATGTGGAAGTGGACAATACCGATGCCGAAGGGCGTTTGGTGTTGTGCGATGCCTTGACCGAAGCAGTCGGGCAGAAACCGCAACTGCTGCTGGATTTTGCTACCTTGACTGGGGCGGCACGGGTGGCGTTGGGGACTGAAATCCCCGTATTTTTCAGTAATAACAAAGCACTAACAGCACAACTTCAAGCAGTTACGGAAATCTCCAATGAACTGATTTGGAATTTGCCATTGCATCCAGCTTATTTCGAGCAACTCAAAAGCCATTGTGCTGACTTTACGAATAGTGGTGGCAGTTACGGTGGGGCGATTACGGCAGCGTTGTTCCTCAACGAATTTGTACCGCAAGGGATTCCTTGGGTGCATTTCGATGTGATGGCGTGGAATACCCGTGAGCGGGCAGGGCGTCCTATTGGCGGTGAGGCGATGGGTTTGTTCGCGGTTTACGCTTATCTCGAAACAATTTATCAGTCCCAATAAATTTTTTACGTTGTTGCGTTCAGTACTACATTCATTTTTCTTATTCTGGTCTATACTCCCTAACATAGAGTGTTAGAAAGGTTGAGAACAACATGCAACGACGGTTATGGGGACATCACGCCCTTGCTCGTCACTTTGCTGTAGGTATTGCATTGGCAGGGTTGATGCTGACATTTTTGGCAGCAACCCTGTTGGTGTTCCCTTACAAGGCAACGGCGAATCCAGAAGTCCAGGGGGAGTTGCTGTACGACTTGCTGGGGCATTTGGAATACGACGGCAAGGGTCATTTTGGCGCAATTGATGATCCCGTTATGCAGCAAAAATTAGCGGCATTGATTAGCGGAAAACCGTTTGGGTGGGGTAGATGGTACCGCCTACATCATCAATCTTGCCGATGGTGGGATTGCGTGGGCGGCTTCCGCGCACGCCACGCCGGTTTGATGGCAGTGAAGTGGCAAATACCTACGCCATGCAATTCATACCGGTCGGGGATCATCAACTGGCGGTGCAAAATTTTTGGCTCACAGGCGCTGATGATGCGCCGTCTTGAATTCAGGATGGTGGTTGCCCTGTCTGCCAACTGATCTACAATGGTGGGGTTCAACCACAGGAATGCCGCTGTCATGGTCGATTTTTACGACGAACTTACCTACGAAACCAACCCATTTCCTGAAACACATCCCGGTAATCTGGCGGCATTAGGGCGTTTGTTTGGCATCCAGACCACTCCCGCGCAACACTGTCGGGTGCTGGAACTGGGTTCGGCAACGGGCGGCAATATCATCCCGATGGCGTGGTACTTGCCGCAAAGTGAATTTGTCGGTGTAGAGCTTTCCGCCGCTCAAGTTGCGATGGGTCAGGGCATCGTCAGCAAGCTGGCATTGCCCAATATCCGTTTGGAAGTGGGCGACATCCTTGAACTGGATGCTGCACATATTGGTCAGTTTGACTACATCATTGCGCACGGGGTGTATTCTTGGGTTCCGGCGGTGGTGCGCGAAAAAATCCTGTCGGTGGCGCGGGAATGCCTGACCCCGAATGGGCTTGCCTACATCAGTTATAACTTGTTGCCCGGTTGGCGGATGCGCGGCAGTTTGCGTGACTTATTGTTACATGCCACCCGTGATGTAGTGGGGGCGGAAGCCAAGTACCACACGGCGATTGCCGCACTGGAACGCTTGCAACAGGCTTTGCAGGGCGCGGAAGCCGACAGCCAGCATTACGTGCAAAAAGAAATCACTTACTTGCTGGGTTCTCACCCCAGCTACTTGCTGCATGAATATTTGGCGGGTGAAAACAACGCTTTCCTGTTCAGCGAATTTTTGAGCGATGCAGGGCGGCATGGCTTGCAATATGTGTGTGAAACTGACTTGCATACCCTGTTTGATACCACCTTGAGCCCGCCTGCCCAAGCTGCCCTTGCGGATATTGAAGACCCTTTACAGCATGAGCAGTGGATGGATTTTGTGCGGATGCGGGCGTTCCGCAAGAGCGTGCTGTGCCGAGCGATGTGCCGCTGGAACGGGCGGTGGATGTTGATGTGTTCGCCACTTTTTATTACAGCGCCAACTTGCGCTTCAAGGGCAAGGAAAACCTCAACAATACCAAGCCCGTGGTGTTTTTGACCGCAGACAATACCGAGTTGAATGTCATGCATCCCCTTGAGCAAGGCAGCGTTGCTGTATTTGCAGGACGTGCATCCTTACACCCCGGATTTTGACGAATTGTATGCCAACGCCGCAGCACGGGTACGGCAAGCGGGTGGTAAGCCGTTTGCCAATGCCCGTAGCGAATTGGTGAGCGAGTTGTTTAGCCTGTACAGTTACCGCGCCGTGTATGGGTATTTATCCCCCTGTTTACACCAGCCCGCTGTATGGCCGAATACCCGCAAGCCAGCGCCGTTGGCACGCTTACAAGCACGCGAAGGTTGGCAAAGTGTTGCCAGCATCCGCCATCAGGCACTCAGTATTGACGGCTTTTCCAGCCGCTTATTGCAAGAACTGGACGGGACGCGCACTGCACCTGAACTCATCGGTTACCTGTATACGGAGGTCGAGGCAGGAAAATTGCAGATTCCCGGTGGCAAACAGGCGCAAAGCAGCGGTAAGGGCTTAGAAAAAGAGATCCGTGATAACGTGAAGCACCTGCTGAACATCTTTGCGCGGCACGGCTTGCTACATTAAGTCCCATAACCCCAGTGCACTGACCATCGCCAGCCCGCCGCCGATCCAGCGTTTGAAGGTAATGTCATTGCGGGTAATGGCATCGTGCGCCTTCAACCCCAGCACATGCCCGATAGCCGCCACCGGAAGCAGCAGCAGTGCTGTCATGAAATTCATCTTAACGGATAGGGCGATAAATGTGGTCATCTTGATGCTGACCAGCACAAACCACAGCACGAATAGCGTATCGCGCAGTTTTTCCTTGGCAACATGGCGCATGTAGACCGCCACCATCAACGGTGCGCCGGTCAACGAGGTTCCCGCCACATAGCCACCCAATACCAGCAGCAGCTTGTCTACCCAATCCTGATGGCTTTCAATGGTGCGGTTCAACATCCAGATAATGCCGTAGAACAGGCTGATGGAATAAATGAACACATTCAGCCATAAGGTGGGCAGGTTGAGCAGCCCAAAGACCCCAACAATGGCGGCGGGAATGATGTAGAACGCCGAGTGGCGCAAATACGCCCAATCGACATTGTGCAGCCGTTTGCTTAAGGTCAAGCCGGAAAAAAACAGCAAATGCGTGCCAATGATCGGCAACCACAATAGCGGATCATGGTTGAGGAACAACATCAGCGGCAAACCCAGTGCCGCACCACCAAAGCCCAGCCCAGTACGTACAAAACCTGCCCATATAAATAACAGGCAAACAATCAGGGTCTGGGATAAGTTGAAATCCAGTAGCATGGTGAAGAGCTCGCCCCCTGCAGGCGGGAAAAGGCGCATAGCTTCTAGCAGAGGGGTGGTGAATCCGCCCCTACGGTGTGCTTGCCAGCAGGCTATCCAGCAACCAGCGTGGCGGCGGAATGTCACTGAGGGGGCGGAAAATACCGTCCATATTCTCCGGGGCAGCGTCTAATTGGGCGGGCTTCACTCCAGCTTCTGCCCCAATCACTGGTGGCATACTGATACCAGTGTTTTGCTTCGGTGTTGCCAGCCGGAACGTTGGCAGCCGTAATCAGTGCGCCACGCCCTTGAGAATCCATATTGAAATCATGCAGGCCGGGATATTGCTTGCCCCAGTTCGGGCGGTTCAGTTCAGCGGGAAAATTAACCGTGCTACAGGCGAAATTGCCAAGCTGGTTTTTGCCTTGCAATACCATGATAGTCATTGCCCGGCCCTTCACGTCCCCCGGTGGCAAACAGCATGATGCGGTTAAAGGCGGGCGTGCTATAAGCCCCCAATACCATGCTGCCATCGGCAATCGGGTAAGCCTGCCATGCCCCTTGGTGTTGCACGAACAGGATCGCCCCGGACTGGTCAGGGTTTTGCCCCAGTAGCATGGGTAGCGGAATGCCGTTCAGGGCATAGCCGTGCAAGGCTTTGCTGTCGAGCAGGGAATGCAGGAATGCCTTGCTGACGTTTGCTTGCTTGCCCACACTGCCAACCGGGTTGCCACAGGGCGGCGAATTCTGGCAGGGCTGGCAGCAGCAATGGGGTCAGCAATCCGCGTACCGGCGCACAGCCACTGGCAGGAAATAGGCTGGCGATGCGTAAGTAGCCAAGCTGGTAAGAGGTAGTCTGGTTTACGCATGATGTGTCCCCTCTGTGAATGTCCGATATAACCTAAGTATAGGACTATCAGGGTGACAAAATGTTCAGTGGCGTGCTGCCTGCAACAATTCGCGGGTGTAAGGGTGTTGTGGCTGCTGGAAAATGCGTACTCACGTCGCCGGTTTCCACCACTTGCGCCGTGGCGCATGACGGCTATCCGGTCACATAAACCGCCTGCCAGTGGCAGGTCGTGGGTGATCAGCACGATCGCCATGTTACGCCGGGTGCGGATGTCACGCAGTAAGGCCATGATCTCGGATTGCACCGTCACATCCAGTGCGGTGGTTGGTTCATCGGCAATCAGCAGTTCCGGTTCACACAGCAAGGCCATTGCAATCATTACCCGCTGGCGCATCCCGCCGGAAAGTTCGTGCGGGTAGCTGTGGAAACGCCGTGAGGCATCGGGAATCCGCACCTGTTCCAGCATGGCAATGGTTTTGTCCCGTGCCTGCTTGGCGTTCATGCCGTTGGTGTACTTCCAGCACTTCGGTGAGTTGCCGCCCGATGGTCAGCAGCGGGTTCAGTGCGGTCATCGGGTCTTGAAAAATCATCGCCATGCGCTTGCCGCGATAACGGTTCAGCACGGCGTGCGGGCTGGTTCAGCAACGCGGTTCCGGCAAATTGTACTTGCCCCGTTGCCTGTGCATTGCGGGGCAGCAGACCCATGACGGCGTGGAATAGCTGGCTTTTGCCTGCACCAGATTCGCCCACGATCGCTAGGGTTTCACCTGCCGCCAGTTGCAAATCAACCCCGCGCACCGCATCCACCCGGCCTTCGGGGGTTTGGAAGTGGATGGAAAGCTGATGAATTTCAAGTAATGGCATGGGGCGAATTATACCTGTAGATGGATTTTAGTGCGCTATAATCAAGGTTCAATGCAATAAAAGGGCATCATCATGGCTACTACCGCAGCAAATTCAGGTTATTTAGGTGATTTGATGAACATCAGACAGCAACCGCTTTCCATTGCCGCCGAACCGTCATTGAAGCGTTTGGCAGAAGCTAAAAGTGGGGATGTGAAGGAAATTGCCGCTTCGCAAATCGAGCTATTGGCACGTTTCTACGACCTTTCGCTGTCACAGGCCAGCCGCAGTTTCCGTTGGGCGCTGATTGCCAGCATTGCAGGGCTGGTATTTTTTCTGGCAGCTCTGGTTTTCATGGCATGGTCGCAAGACCCCGGCCTTGCAACCATCAGCGTTATCAGTGGCGCGATGGTGCAAGTCATTGGGGGGATCAATTTCTGGCTGTACAGCCGGACTATTTCCCAACTCACCTTGTTCCAAAGCAGGTTGGAAGTGACGCAACGCTTTTTGCTGGCGAATAGCTTGTGCGAAAGCCTTGAAGGTGACCTGATGAACAAAACCCGTGCCAAATTGATCGGCAGACTCGCGGGAGTGCGTATGGGGCGGGATAATGACGCGGATCTGGATAGCGATCAGGATTCGGGGCAGTCGCCGTTTGAGAGCCAGCTTCCGAACGCGGCGGGGAATGTTAATCCGGCGGTGGCGCGGTCGATGTAGCAAAAAACCACCCCCTGCCTGCACCCGCCAACGGCAGCGCAAAGCTTCTCTTGCCGCCTCCCTTGAGAAAGGAAGGCGGGAGATTCAAGCCCATCTCCACACAAATATCTGTTTCTAATAGAAAAATTAATTTTCGACAGAAAATATGAGCAATTTTTACAAAATTTGACTATAAAATAATTACTGTCCAAAAACTAGCAGCACGTTGCGAGCCGTCGTTGCTCAGGGAGGCCGCTGATGGTTTCAACAATAGAGCAGAAGTATCTGTATGATATATTTATCTCCCATGCTGAGGAAGACGCGGCATGGGTAATGGGATATTTGGTCGATGCCTTAGAAAAAGCGGGTGTCAAGGTTCATTATCCCAAGAAATTTCAGCTTGGCTTGCCAGAGTTGGGCGAATTTGAAAATGCGATTAAAGTCAGTAAGCGTGTTTTATTAGTCTTGTCCCCTGCGTATTTAACCGGTCAGTTCAATGGGTTTATCAATATCCTAAGCCAGACTTATGGGTTGGAGTCGGGTACATGGCCTGTCATTCCCCTGATCCTCAAACCTGTCACGTTACCCCCCCACTTATCTCTATTAACCAAGCTGAATGCAACTGACCCTAATCAATGGCAGAGTGCGATTGATCGCTTGTGTTTTACATTGCAGGCATCTCCCCCCACATCAGTAGGAAAGCCAGCGTGTCCTTATGTTGGGATGGTGGCATTCAATGAAGATAATGCAAATTATTTTTATGGGCGGGAGCCAGAAGTCGAGTTATTACTTAACAAGTTACGCCAGCATCCATTTGTAGCGATTATTGGCCCCTCTGGGTGTGGGAAGTCATCGCTGGTATTTGCAGGCTTGATCCCCGCATTGGGAAAAACCGGGCTATTTGGTGCGGCAAGCTGGTATGTTAATAAAATAACACCGGGCAGAAGTCCCTTAGATGCCTTGCAAGAAAGTTTTGAATTAGAGGCTGGTGAGGAAATTAATGTTGATGCTTTCCTTAAAAAGCATGATTGTACTAATTTGTTGCTGGTAATAGATCAGTTTGAAGAATTATTTTCTTTGGAAAGGGTTAGTAAAGAAAAAGAATTCATTAATATTTTGCATGACCTGATTAAGAAGCGGCAATGTTATATTGTAATCACGGTGCGAGCTGATTTTTATCCTGAGTTAATGGCTTCTTCCTTGTGGCATGAAATCCAACATTACCGTTTGGAGCTTGCCGCTCTGGATGAACCCGGCTTAAGGTCAGCAATCATGGAGCCAGCAGAGAAGCAGAATGTGTATATTGAGAGTTCATTGGTAGAGCGGTTAGTGCTTGAAGCTGCCAATGAACCCGGAGTGCTTCCTTTTATCCAAGAGACAATGGTTATTTTGTGGGATGATGTAGAACGGCGGTTTTTGTCGTTAAGGGCGTATGATAATTTAATCTTGTCTTATAAAGCACGTGGCAATGGTAGTCGCAGTGGTTTGCAAATAGCGATGGCTCAAGTTGCCGATAAAGCCTATGGTGAATTAGATAACATCCAACAAGATATGGCGTGCAGGTTTTTTTTACGGCTGGTTAATTTTGGCACGGGGAGGGGGAATACCAGAAGAACCCAATTTGTTGATGATTTACTCTCTTGCAATGATGACCCTGATGTTGTTGATGATACCTTAAAACACTTAGCAAATAATCGGCTGCTGACCCTTAAAGGATCTGAAAAAGAAAAACCTCAAGTCGATATATCCCATGAATCACTTCTGGAAGGGTGGCCAAGAGTGAAGGCTTGGCTTGATGAATGGGGTAGTGATGAGCGATACAGAAGAAAGCTGGAGGAAATGGCATCTGAATGGGTCGAATATGAAAAAAAAGACAGCAATTTATTAAGTTCAGAAACGCTCAAAAGAATCAATACATGGGTGAATGGTGAATATGCAAAGCGGTTTGGTTATAGCCAAAAACTGAAAGAATATCTGGTCGATGCCAATAAGAATGCAAATCTAGGGTTTAACTGGCGTGGCGTGTTTGTTGGGCTTATCCTTATTTTTTCAGTTGCATCTTTTATGAGTTCCCTCTATGGGTGGATTGACGCACAACAGAAGCCATTATTCATTCGCGCTTCTATCATAGTATTCGTGATATTTTTTGTGTTATTTATACTGTTGGCTTTTTGGATGGTAACCCGCTCTACACCAGCCGTCTTAGAGCGGTTATCAAGAAAGATAGGAAGCCTCTTCTTATTATCAGCTCGGCTTGGTTGTATTGGCTGGAGGCTTGTTCTATATCGCCCAAGATATGAGGGGAGATGTTGAACGTAAAAACCAGTATTGCCTTGTTACTATTGGGGAAAAAGATAAAGGTAATTTTGTTGTTGGTGTTAGTAAAGATGATTTGGATCGTGATGCATCCGATGTTTTTTCTTTGGCCTATAAAAAATATAATAAAAATAATGTGGTTATTGTGCCATTATCTGAACACGACATTAACTTGTGTGAAAAATTTTTGAACTATTCATTTATTATAAAAAAAATGAAAAAAGGAGATTCTGAAGTTTTTAATGGAGATGATGCTGGTTACAAGGTTATTACCGATGATTTTAATAAAGAAGTTCTTCCCATTCAAGTAGAGGGCAAGGATGGTTGCGGGCTTGTATCAGATTTGGCTGATGAAATAATCAAGAAAATAGGTTTGATTGGTCAATATCCAAATGATCATTCAGGTGGGCCAAATGAATGTGATGTTGTATTGAAAAAAGAAAGAATATTGTTGGCGTTGAATGGGGATAGCAATATGAGTAATGGCCAGATCGAGAATGCTATAAAAGATTTGCTCAAAACTCACAATAAATACGCAGTATTGTACTATTATCTGTCATTATTGGCAAATAGGGGTAATGATTATGATTCAGCTATTTATTATTTAGATCAGGCAATAAACCATTCTGAAAATAAAAATATTTTATTTTTTTGGGAAAAAGGCGACTTATGTTTGCAGCATGAATCTTTGGATTGTACAGCAGAAGCATATGGTGAAGCACTAAAGTTAAGTGCAAAAAATCATGATTATGCTATGGGATCATATGGTCGGATGGCTTTGCTTTCTTCTGTGTCAGGCAATAGAGAGGATGTAAGTTCTTATGTGCAAAAAATGCATGAAATATTTACTTTTACAAAAAAAGAATATAGTAGTTCAATATATCAGTTGATGGGGCGGGGGCAATATGAGATTAATGGATATGGCCTTAATTATTATACGGCTAGAGCCTATGCCAAGTTAGGTGAGTATGAAGAAGCACTAAAGTATATAAATAAAGCGAGTGAATTTGCTAGTGGACTTGGGGGTGATGAAGAAGCAAATGTTGCTTATTATAAGGCATTTATTAACGATTTGTATGGAAAAGGAGATTGTTCATTATGGAATGATTATTTGGAACAAGGAAGGGATTTAAGTATTGAGAACCAGCTTATGACCAAATATGCTTTTAGTAAAAAGTGTCATTAATTTGAGCGATGATAATTTTTTCAGAATAAAGAGGAGGAAGTGGGTTATGTGTGTTTGTTCCTGAAAGATGCAAAAGACGACACATCAGAAAAGGAATTCAGGATTCACTTAAAGGTAGATTTGATGCCCCGGCTTTTGATTTTCCTGATCTTGAACCTGAGCCTGATCGGTTGCAAGTGATAAAGGATTGCCTTGAAAATATTGGAGAGAATGCTGATTATGATAAGACGCTTGTTATAGCAACTTTATTGTTTAATGAAGGAATGTTAAATGAAGCATTGTATACTGCCTCCCGTGCTGAAGAACTGGTAAGGGGAAACGACTATCTCTTCCTTTCTAATGTGGCATTGTTTAAGAGTAGAGTCTATAAAAAACTTGGTGATCAGGAAAAGGCAGGGCAAGCGTTAAAACTTTCCAGATTGTTGAGTGAAGTGAGCGAGGTGAGTTCTTTCCCGGAAGATAGGAGGAGTGGGGAGTTGTTTTTTGAACGCTTAATGGATTCTGGTTTTGATCAGGATGCCAAGTTTGATGGTGGTATTGGAAAAGTTCCAAATGATGGGGATCTCGTATTTCCAGATGATCCTTTAGGGAAAGCTGCACCACCAATGGACGCTGCTCCCGCCGCCGCCGAGCAAGCTCCTGCTGCCCAGCAAGCCCCCGCTGCTGAACAGGCTCCTGCTGCCCAGCAAGCCCCTGCTGCTGAACAGACTCCCCCAGCCGCCCAGCAAGCCCCTGCTGCTGAGAAAGGTTCCCCCACCAAAACAGAGAGGAAATCCAGTAAATAGTAACTGTTCTGTTCACATCCCTCTAAAAGAACCATGTTTCTTCGCCCCTCTCCTGTCAAGGAGAGGGGTTGGGGTGAGGTTCTTCAACTTATGGAGATGAAATGCCCGCAATAACAATTGGCAGTCATTCTGCAAAAAAATATATTTATGATATTTTTATCAGTTACCGCCGAGTTCCTGAAGACCAACATTGGGTATTCCAAACACTTGTACCTGCTCTGAGGGGGGCAGGTCTAAGCGTTTGTCTGGATGAAGACTGTTTTCGTCTAGGCGAGCCACTGGTGACAGAAATGGAACGTGCCGTATTGGAAAGCCGCTACACGCTCGCGGTATTTTCACCTGACTACATGAGCAGCGGTTTTACTACCTTAGAAAATGTCATGGTGCAACATTTGGGAATGGAGACTCGATCCACCCGCTTCATTGGCTTGATTTTGCGTGAATGCCAGCCGGATTTGCGTTTCCGTGCCGCCTTGATGTTGGATATGACGGATAGCGACACCTTCAAGGCCGACATTGAACGCATTGTCTCATTGTTCAAGTATTCTTAGGATCCAACGCATCCCTCAACCCATCCCCCAAAAAGTTCAAACAAAACAACGTCACCGCCAGAAACCCCGCCGGGAACAACAACATCCACGGCGCAGTTTCCATCTGTGCTGCCCCTTCCGCAATCAGCACGCCCCAACTGGTCAGCGGCTCCTGCACCCCCAGCCCCAGAAAGCTTAAAAACGACTCAAACAAAATCACCTGTGGCACGGTCAGGGTCGCATACACAATCACCGACCCCAGCGTATTCGGCACAATATGGCGGCGGATAATCCCGAAATGGCTCACCCCGCTGACCCGTGCGGCTTCCACAAAGCCGCGCCCTTTCAGCGACAAGGCTTGCCCGCGCACAATCCGCGCCATCGTCAGCCATTCCACCGCGCCAATCGCCACGAAGATCAGGAAAATGCTGCGCCCGAAATACACCATCAGCAAAATCACGAAAAACATGAAGGGCAGGGCATACAACACATCCACGAAACGCATCATCAGCGCATCGGTGCGCCCGCCCAGATACCCCGCCGTTGCCCCATACAACACCCCGATCAGCAAACTCACCGAGGTTGCTGCCAAGCCCACCATCAACGAAATCCGCCCGCCCACCAAGGTGCGCACGAATAAATCACGCCCATTCGCATCCGTCCCAAACCAGAAACCTGCTGCCCAATCCGGCGGCACACCCATGCTGTCCCAGTAAATTTCATCATAAGGATGTGGGCTAAACAACGGCCCCAACAAGCACAGCAACGCCATTGCCAGCAACACCAGCGCACTGCCGACCGCCATTTTATTGCGCAATAAGCGCCGTAACGCCTTATTCATAACGCACCCTCGGATCAACCAGCCCGTACACCACATCCACCAGCAAATTCATCACAATAATCAACGCCCCGTAAAACACCACCACCCCCATCACCAGCGTATAATCGCGGTTCAATGCGCCTTGCACAAAATGCCGCCCGATGCCCGGAATCCCGAAAATCTGCTCAATCACCACCGACCCGGTAATAATCGCCGCTGTCGCAGGCCCCAGCCACGAAATCACCGGCAGCAATGCCCCTTTCAGCACATGCCGCCACAAAATCAAGCGCAACGGCAAACCCTTGGCAAACGGCGGTGCGGATATGCGGGCTAGACAGCGTTTCCAGCATACTGGCACGCATCAGCCGCGCTGCATACGCAATCTGCGGCAACGCCAGCGCAATCGATTGGCAACACCGCTGATTTCCAGCCCGCATCCCAACCCGCTACCGGCAACCAATGCAAAAACACCCCAAACACCAAGGCCAGCAGGGGAGCCATGACAAAATTAGGCACGGTAATGCCGGTCATTGCCACCGCCATCACCGCATGATCCAGCGCCTGATTTTGCTGCAAAGCTGCCAGCATCCCCGCCGGAATCCCAATCAGCAGCGCCAGCAACATGGCAAATACCCCCAGTTGCAGCGATACCGGAAACCCTGCCGCAATCAATTCACTGACGCTGTGATCCTTGTACTTGAAGGAAGGGCCGAAATCCCCTTGCAACACATTCAGCAGGTAATAGCCATACTGCACCGGCAAGGGCTGGTCGAGGTGGTAGGCACGTTGCAAATTGGCGGCGATTTCCGCCGGTACTGGGCGTTCGGTATCAAACGGCCCACCGGGCGCGAGCCGGATCAAAAAGAACGCCAAGGTGATGATGACCAGCAAGGTGGGCAGCGCACCCAGCAAGCGTTTGAAAATATACTGCAACATGCGAAAATTAATCTTTCCTGAATTTAAGGTGACAAATTGCCAAAAAGCCCCTACACTTAAGCTCATTCTAATATTCTAATTTACAAAATTTAACCCGCTAGTGAACGTTTTGAAAATAACCTAGATAGGGTGAAATAATGCATAATCAAAGCAACCACATCACAATGGATGGTGTACCAATCCATGAAGACGACCTTGAACTTGCCAGCCGTTCGTTGAAAGCTGCCGCACATCCGTTGCGCTTGAAAATCATGTGCCTGTTGAAAGACACTGAATTGACGGTGCAAGAAATTGTCGATCTGGTCGGCACAACCCAAAGCAATGTCTCCCAGCATTTGGCGATCTTGCGTGACAAAGGCTTGCTATCATCGCACAGAATTGCTAACCGCGTTTACTACCGTCTTGCCGAATCCCGTGTCGCCTTGTTGCGGGCTTGCTCCGCCCTCAAGTAAACCAACACCCTTCATCCTGATTATGGTTGCCGTACAAGGCATGTACAATCCAAAATATGCGCTACAATACGATGAATATGTGTGATGTATTTTACATAATCAAGGAAAAATAATGAGTACACAGTATTTGGCGCTTGCCAGTCTTGGCAAAAATCACTGGTGGCGCTATCTCCTTGGTTTTCTGCTGATTGCAGTGTTTTGGCAGATTATCGGTGCAATTCCGCTGGGTATACTGATAGTGCTGCTGTTAGGTGATGAAGACCCGACCACCAACATTGATTTGGCAACCTTGCGGGTTGAGGGTGTCGACAGCATTTGGTCTTATTTGGCGCATCAATTTCACCTTGCTTGCCATGCTATTGGGCTTGTTCCTTGCGGTGCGTTTCCTGCATAAACGTTACCTCAAAACCGTGGTGACGCCGCTGGAAACCATCAGTTGGAAGCGTATCCTGCAAGGGTTTGGCGTATTTTTCGTGTTGATTGCGGCGGCAACACTGCTGGAAGTGTTGTTCAAGCCCGGTGAATACCAAGTAACCTTCGATTGGAAGCAGTTCCTGATCTTTTTGCCGATTGCTTTGGTGGTGACGCCACTGCAGGTGGCAGCGGAAGAATTGCTGTTCCGGGGCTATATCATGCAAGGGCTAGGTCTGTTGAGCCGTTATGCCGCCGTGCCAGTGCTGGGTTCCTCACTGCTGTTCATGCTGGCGCATCTGACTAACCCGGAAATGGCGGAAGACGCCTATCTGATGCCGCTGTTGTATTTCCTGATGGGCTTGTTCTTGGCCTTCATTACGGTGAAAAGTAATTCGCTGGAACTGGCTATTGGCGTACATGCCGCCAATAACCTGTTTACTGTTTTGGTCATGAATTATGCTAATTCAGCCCTGCCTGCACCGTCTATTTTCACGGCTAGCGAGGTTGACCCGCTCGCCAGCCTGATCAGCTTTGTAGCGGTTGCGGCGGTGTTTTACGCGATTGTTTTTATGACACCTTTGCTGCGCAACAAGCCCTGAATCTCCGGCATAATGCTCATATCATCAATGGTGGATTCATTTGACTGTCGGGAGGTTGTGCATGGACAACAGGGTGGCGAATCCGTTAGATCTAAAACTGCTCGAACGCTCTCTGGATCGGGCTGAAAAGTCCGCCGATGCTTGGCTGCGGGATGCAGGCATAGTCGTGGCACTGGTGCTGATCTTTCAGTTTTCGGTGTTTCTGCCTGCGGTTCGTCTATTTGAGCGGCAGGTGAATCTGGATGAAGTTGCCCTTCCGCTGCAAAGTACGGAAGAAGCCCTCAGGCAGCTTGGGTGAAGTGACGGCGGCTATCGAAAATGTGATGACGCAAGGCAGGAAAACAGTTGATGAACTGCTGCGTCAGACTCCCACCGATCTGCGGCAGGAAATTCTGGCACTTGATGAGGAAATGCGTGTGTACCGTTTCCAGCAAAACCCGCCAAAAGCGGTTGGTACAGGTCAGCCTTTGTTGCCACCTGACCCCAGCCTGCTCCCAGGGCCTTTTGGTTTCCAGACATTGCCCCCGCTGACGGCATTTTCACCAACACAGTTACCAGCGGTGACACAAACACAGTCTCAACCGTTTCAGGGGGAAGGGTACTACAGTCAACCATCCCGATTCCTTGACGGCCTTGAGCCAGACAAGTTGGCGTGGGTTGCCGCTCCAGACAAACACCCGACCGAGTTCCAGCAGCTTGTCCAGCAGATGGTGGAAACGCAGATCGTCAAGCCACATTTTGACTTGCTCAACCAGAAAAAACAGGCACAACTGGATGCACCTCTGGCAAAGATCGAGGGGCAGCTTGCCGGGCGTGCCCGGTCACTGGCGGCACAATTCGGTGATGGGAAGGCTTCCTTTGAAGCCAATCTTGGTGCTTTGACGCATTCAATGGCAACGTTACGCACCATGCAGCTTGCTCCTCCTGCCGGGAATCCTGAGTGGTGGCGCAGCTTTGAGGGTAAAGGTGAAGTGGCTGAGGCTAATCGCCTTAATGTCGACCAAGTTGTTACCGAGTCAAAAAACAGTCTGGGGCAAATGAGTGAAACCATGAATGCGGCGGGACTCAGCTTGCAGCAGATGCTGGACGGGGTTAAACAGGAAAGGACGAAACTGGAGGCAAAACTTGCCGAAGTGGAAAATCAATATCAGGATGCACATAAACTCATGGGTGAACTGGGCAGGCCATTTACGTTCATTACGGCCAGACTTGATCAGGCAGTGGGCGGGTTTCCGGCGGTGTCGCTGCTGCTGTGTGCTTGGTTGCTGTGGCGATTGAACCGGCTGCGTGCCCAAGGCGCATTCTTGTCTCAGGCGTTTGGGCAATATGCTGTTTCGGACACTGCCCTCAAGGCCGCGATCCCGGCTATTGCCCAGCCAGTTGTATTGGCACGTACATCCAGCCGTTGGTTGGTAGTGGTTGTTAGTGGGGTGTTGATACTTGCGGGGTCTTGCGATGTTTTTGTGCTGCGAAATACGTCGGCCTTTCCCAATGCCACCGGTATGGCGATTTTCAGCGTAGCCGCGTTGCTGCTGGCGGGATTAGCCTATGCTTCGTCTGCCGGAGCAGGTCTTGGGTCGACAGACGCTTGACCACGTAAGTTTCCTTGTAGCAGGCAATCGCACCAATGATGTTGCGGATCATCTGCACCAGCCCCTTTGCCAGACTGCATGGGAAATGATTCGCTACAAATGAACGATGGGTGTTTGCTGTGCTACACTGAGCCTCAACTGCATTTTCCACGAGTCAAACACGCTATGGAAGCTCTCAAACTCAAAACCGTCGATGATTTATTGCTTGCGAATCAGCATGATCAGCGCATCGAGTTAATTAACGGCGAAATCGTCAAGCGTCCGATGGCGCGTTCCGAACATGCGTTGGCTCAGGCGGGTTTGTCGGGGCAGTTCTTGCCGTTGTCGCGTAAGGGCAGGGATGGCGGTTGGTGGATCATGAGTGAAATCAGCGTGCGTTATTCAGAACATCACTGCCCAACGCATGATCTGGCGGGGTGGCGCAAAGAATGTGTTCCCAATCGACCTACGGGGGTGATGGACATCTTGCCTGATTGGGTTTGCGAAATCACTTCGCCGGGGCATGAACGCAAAGATACCTTTACCCAATTGCTGCGTTTACAGGCATACCAAGTGCCGCATTACTGGCTGATTTCCCCAGAAGACAAAACCCTGATTGCCTATGAGTTGGATAATGGGCATTACCGCGTGGCGTTTTCAGTGGAATGCCATGATGCAGCGGCTTGCAGCCAGTTGGTGATTCCGCCGTTTGAAGGACAGGTGTTGGATTTTGGGTATGTGTTTGGGGCTGAATTCACGTGAGATAAAATTTTCTCAAAAAAAATTAATGTTTCTGGAGTTTAAATGTATGAATGGATTATAATTAATCAATTTTATTGAATATTTGTGCTGGCGAGTTAAAGGTCAAAAAAAGGAGTGGGTGTGCCTCGTATATATATTAGCTATTCACATGATTCGGAGGAACATGGTCTTCGAGTTCTTAATCTATGTAATCAACTTCGTGCTGATGGTATTGATGCTCGAATTGATCGATATGAGGAGTTTCCAGTAAACGGTTGGTATGTCTGGATGGAACAGGAGATTGAACTAGCTGATTTTGTATTGATTATTTGTACCATGAATTATAAAAGTAAATTTGAAGGGAAAGATGATTTTGGTGGTAAAGCTGTTCAGTTC
This sequence comes from uncultured Gammaproteobacteria bacterium, assembly GCA_963818325.1. Classification (GTDB taxonomy): domain Bacteria; phylum Pseudomonadota; class Gammaproteobacteria; order Thiotrichales; family Thiotrichaceae; genus Thiothrix. Next base: position 37,408 of record CAWFRV010000010.1, read on the forward strand.
GAAGGTGCTCTTATCTCTGATGCATTGTACAATAGTCAAGTTGGCAATAAAAAATTTATCCCTGTAATTTTTGAAGATGAATATTCAGTAGTTCCTGATTCTTTAAAAGTATATACTATTTATCGACTTCCGGGTGATTATGAAAAATTATATCGCTTGTTAACAAATCAGCCAGTAGCAATTATACCAGAGCTTGGGCCTAAACAAGAATCGGCTCCTGTTCTATCTAAAGGGGCTTTTTATATTGAAGATCAAGATAGTTCAGAAAACGCTCAACCAACTCGAAATTTAAAGTATTTACTGGAGTTGCAAGAGGAATGGAGAGCTAAAAGACTAAGTGTAGTTGCTGGTGCTGGTATTGGCGTCTCATCTGGTCTGCCAACATGGTTTAACTTATTGCGTAACATTCTGGCTGAGTTTGTCAAAAAGACATATTCATTCAAAGAAAGTACTGAAACAAATTCAATGATTAAAGAGTTACAACGTCGACTAGAAAATCAATCTCCATTAATCTATGCACAATTTGTTCGTTCGCAGTTTGATGAGGATGAATTTATTGAATTGCTTCACAGTACACTTTATGAAGGTTCATCGAATCAATGTCCAATTTGTCAGTCAATCGCTCGACTTGCCCATAACTTAAATTCTATTCTTACATTCAATTATGACTCATTAATAGAGGATGCTTTGTCTTCTGAAGGCCATATTAATACGCCAGTCTTTGATGCTACAGCTTGGTCTTCTGTAAATGGAATACCTGTATATCATCCGCATGGTTATTTGCCAAGAAAAAGAGAAGCGGGAAGGAAATATAGGGTTATTTTGGCAGAGTCTGATTATCATACCCAATATCACTCGCCGAATATATGGAGTAATATTGCTATATTGCGGGTATTACTTGAAAGCGTTTGTCTGTTTGTTGGAACCTCATTGGAAGATCCGAATTTGCGTAGGCTACTTGATGCTTCTCATCGTGAACAACCTTCCAAAAAACATTATATTCTCACTAAATCCCCAATAGCAGGTGAACAAGATTTAAGAAGTCCAGTTGCTCAGGCCATACTTGAAGTATTTGCTGCATCATACCAACAGCTTGGTGTAACACCGATTTGGTTTGAAAATTTTGATGAAATCCCATCCATACTTGATAAGGTTCGAGATTTAACATCTAATTATCATTAATAAGTAAAACAAACAACTACAGCAGCTTTATGCCACTGTAGTTGATAACTTTTAGGGCGGTCTTTACCCGATCACACCTTTCTCACGCAACAACGCCTCAATCTCCGGCATAATTGTCACGTCATCAATGGTGGACGGCACCACATACGGCTGCCCATTCACCATCTGGCGCAAGCTCTTGCGCAAGGTTTTGCCCGAACGGGTTTTCGGCAAACGCTTGACGATGTAGGTTTCTTTGTAGCAGGCAATCGCGCCAATGCTGCTGCGGATCATCTGCGTGAGTTCCTTCGACAAGGTTTCTTCGTCGATGTCCGCACCGGTTTTCAGCACCACCAGACCCATCGGCATTTGCCCTTTCAGGTCATCATCGCGTGCAATGACCGCGCATTCCGCCACGGATGGATGCCCGCCCACGACTTCTTCCATCTCGCCGGTAGACAAACGATGCCCCGCGACGTTCATCACGTCATCCACACGACCCATGACGAATACATAGCCGTCTTCGTCGATGTAGCCGCCGTCACCGCTGGCATAGTAACCATCGAAGGTTTGCAGATAGCTCTGTTTGAACTTCTCCACATCGCCCCAAATCGGTGCAAAGGCAGCTTGGTGGCAAAGGCAGTTTCAGTGCAATGAAGCCTTGCTCGTTTGTGCCCAACTCATGGCCGTTTTCGTCCAGAATCTGCACGTTGAAACCGGGGGTCGGCATGGTGGAAGAACCCAGCTTGACTGGCATTGGCTCAACCCCTTGCAGGTTGGCGGTAATGCCCCAACCGGTTTCAGTTTGCCACCAGTGGTCAATCACGGGCTTGCCGGTTTTTTCCATCATCCATTCTTGCGTCGGTGGGTCAAGGCGTTCGCCCGCCGAGAAGATGGTCAGCAAGCTGCTGATGTCGTATTGCTTGATCAGCTCGGCATTCGGGTCATCTTTCTTGATGGCACGGAATGCGGTCGGGGCTGAGAACAAGCCTTTCACACCGTATTCTTCGGTAATGCGCCAGAATGCACCCGCGTCCGGTGTCATGACCGGTTTGCCTTCGTACACGATGGTGGTGCAACCGCGCAGCAATGGCGCGTACACGATGTACGAGTGACCCACTACCCAGCCCACGTCAGACGCAGCCCAGAACACATCGCCGGGGTTCATGTTGTAAATGGCTTGCATACTGTAGTTCAGTGCGACCGCATGACCGCCATTCTCACGCACCACGCCCTTAGGCTTGCCGGTTGTGCCGGAGGTGTAAAGGATGTACAGCGGGTCAGTGCCTTTCACCGGTACGCAATCCGCCGGAGTCGCGGTTGCCATCAACGTCGTTCCAGTCGTGGTCACGCCCTGCGATCAGCGGGGAAGTGGCTTGCGGACGTTGGAAGATGATGCAGCTTTGCGGCTTGTGTGCAGACAAATCAATCGCTTTGTCGAGCAGCGGTTTGTACTCAATCACGCGCTTGATTTCGATCCCGCAAGAGGCAGAAATCATCACTTTCGGTTGCGCATCTTCAATCCGCTGTGCCAATTCAGGGGCAGCAAACCCACCAAACACCACGGAATGGATTGCGCCCAGACGTGCCGTTGCCAACATGCTGATCACGGCTTCGGGGATCATCGGCATGTAAATGATAACGCGGTCGCCTTTTGCCACGCCAAGACCAGCCAGCATCCCGGCCGTCAGCGCGACTTCGTCACGCAATTCGGTGTAGGTGTAGGTTTTCTTGGTGTTGGTAACCGGCGAGTCGTAAATGAGCGCGACTTGATCGCCACGCCCGTTTTCAACGTGGTAATCCAGCGCCATGTACGCGGTATTCATTTCGCCATCGGCAAACCAGTGGAAAATACCGTGTTCGTCTTGCGACAGGATTTTCTCAGGGGCTTTGAACCACTTCAGGGCTTCGACTTTTCTTTCCAGAAACCTTCTGGGTCGTTCATCGAGCGGTCGTATTCGGCTTTGTAACTCATTGTAATCTCCTCCTCAAAAATATTCCCTTCGACTTCGCTCAGGGACGTATGTCCCCGTTGGCTGAGCGAAGTCGAAGCCAACTAGAAACTGTCGCCGGGAATGCGTACCCAGCCTTCCATCAACACCCGCGCACTGCGGCTCATCACGACTTTTTCCACTTTCCAGTCGCCATTGGTTGCGCTAGCAGCCGCACCCACTTTCAACGTACCGGAAGGGTGTCCGAAGGTCACGACACTGCGATCACCACCGCCAGCGGCGAGGTTGACCAAGGTGCCGGGAATCGCGGCAGCCGTACCGATAGCCACAGCAGCCGTACCCATCATCGCATGGTGCAACTTACCCATCGACAGGGCGCGAACGTTCAGGTCGATGTCGGTCGCATTGATCTGTTTGCCACTGGATGACACGTAGGCTTCTGGTTTGCCAACAAACGCGACTTTAGGCGTGTGCTGACGACCTGCTGCTTCGGCGACATCGTTGATCAGCCCCATTTTCACCGCACCGTAAGCGCGAATGGTTTCAAACATCGCCAACGCTTTTGCATCGCCATTAATGGCTTCCTGCAATTCGCAGCCGGTGTAACCAATGTCTGCCGCGTTCAAAAATACGGTCGGGATGCCCGCATTGATCATGGTGGCCTGGAACGTGCCAACACCCGGTACTTCCAGTTCGTCCACCAGATTGCCAGTGGGGAACATCGCGTCAGTGGCATCCACCGGGCTGATGAATTCCACCTGCACTTCTGCCGCCGGGAAGGTCACGCCATCCAGCTCGAAATCGCCGGTTTCCTGCACTTCGCCGTTGGTCATCGGCACATTGGCGATAATGGTTTTCTGGATGTTTTTCTGCCAGATGCGTACCACGGCAATGCCGTTTTGCGGTAAGCGTTCGGCATCGACCAAACCGTTATTGATGGCGAAAGAGCCAACCGCAGCGGTCAGGTTGCCGCAGTTGCCGCTCCAGTCCACGAACGCTTTGTCGATGGCAACCTGCCCAAACAGGTAATCCACGTCATGGTCGGGCTGCTCGCTTTTCGCCAGAATCACGGTTTTGCTGGTGCTGGAAGTCGCGCCACCCATGCCGTCGGTTTGCTTGCCATACGGGTCGGGGCTGCCGATCACGCGCAACAGGATTGCGTCACGTGCCGCACCCGGGACTTGCGCCACTTCCGGCAAGTCGGTCAGTTTGAAAAACACACCCTTGGATGTGCCGCCACGCATGTACGTGGCGGGGATTTTGATTTGTGGGACATGGGACATTACGCTGCTGCTCCTTCGAGGAAGTCCTGCGCAAACCGTTGCAGTACACCACCCGCGTTGTACACACGCACTTCGGCAGCGGTATCCAGACGGCAAGTGACAGGAATACGCACGGTTTCGCCGTTACGACGGTGCATGACCACGGTCAGGTCAGCACGCGGGGCAAGTGTCGCCTTCCACATCATAGCTTTCAGTACCGTCGATGGCGTAAGTCTTGCGCGTTTCGCCCGCTTTGAATTCCAGTGGCAGCACGCCCATACCGACCAGGTTGGTACGGTGGATGCGCTCGAAACCTTCCGCAACGATGGCTTCAACACCTGCCAAACGCACGCCCTTGGCAGCCCAGTCACGGCTGGAACCTTGACCGTAATCCGCACCCGCCACAATGATCAGCGGTTGCTTGCGTTCCATGTAGGTTTCGATGGCTTCCCACATGCGCATGACTTGGCCTTCTGGCTCAACCCGCGCCAGGGAACCTTGCTTCACTTGACCATCCACCACTGCCATTTCATTGATCAGCTTGGGGTTGGCGAAGGTAGCACGTTGCGCCGTCAAGTGGTCGCCACGGTGGGTCGCGTAAGAGTTGAAGTCTTCTTCCGGCAAGCCCATTTTGTGCAGGTATTCACCCGCCGCACTGTTCATCATGATCGCGTTGGAAGGCGACAGGTGGTCAGTGGTGATATTGTCGGGCAACACCGCTAACGGCAGCATCCCTTTCAGGGTGCGCTCACCTGCCAATGCACCTTCCCAGTAAGGGGGGCGGCGGATGTAGGTGGACATAGGACGCCAGTCATACAGCGGGCTTTTCGCCTGTTCGATCACGCCCAAATCAAACATCGGGATGTAGATTTGCTTGAACTGTTCCGGCTTAACGCTTGCCGCAACGATTGCGTCGATTTCTTCGTCAGCAGGCCAGATGTCTTTCAGCGTGATGGGGTTGCCATCTTTGTCCGTGCCCAGCACATCTTTTTCGATGTCGAAACGGATTGTGCCGGCAATCGCGTAAGCCACGACCAATGGAGGCGAAGCGAGGAACGCTTGCTTGGCATACGGGTGGATACGCCCGTCGAAGTTACGGTTGCCAGACAATACAGCGGTCGCGTACAGGTCGCGGTCGATGATTTCTTGCTGGATAACCGGGTCGAGTGCGCCTGACATACCGTTACAGGTGGTGCAAGCAAAGCCGACGATACCGAAACCCAGTTGTTCCAGTTCCGTCAGCAAACCCGCTTCTTTCAGGTACAGCTCAGCAACTTTAGAACCCGGTGCGAACGAGGATTTCACCCACGGTTTGCGTACCAGACCCAGCTTGTTGGCGTTGCGTGCCAGCAAGGCAGCAGCAACCACGTTGCGCGGGTTGGAGGTGTTGGTGCAAGACGTGATGGCGGCGATGATCACCGCGCCATCTGGCATTTTGCCTTCTGCTTCTTCGGCAAGCGCTTTTTCCAGATTCACCGCAATACCGCGTTCTGCCAAGGCAGACGTTGGCAAACGACGGTGTGGGTTGGAAGGGCCAGCCATGTTACGCACCACGGTAGACAGGTCGAATTCCAGTACACGCGGGTATTTCGCGTTAACCAGTGCATCTGCCCACAAGCCAGTGGTTTTGGCGTAGTTTTCAACCAGTGCGACTTGTTCAGGTTCACGCCCGGTCAGTTTCAGGTAGTCGATGGTTTGTTCGTCGATGTAGAACATGCCCGCAGACGCGCCGAATTCCGGGGTCATGTTGGAAATGGTCGCACGGTCGCCGATGGTCAGGTTTTTCGCACCTTCGCCGAAGAATTCCAGCCAAGCAGAAACCACACGTTCTTTACGCAGGAATTCGGTGATGGCCAGCACGATGTCGGTGGCGGTGATGCCCGGTTGACGTTTGCCGGTCAGTTTCACGCCGATAATGTCGGGCAGACGCATCATGGAAGGCAGACCCAGCATGACGGTTTCGGCTTCCAGACCACCGACACCGATAGCGATAACGCCGAGTGCGTCAACGTGTGGGGTGTGGCTGTCAGTACCGACGCAGGTATCAGGGAACGCTACGCCTTCACGCGCTTGAATCACCGGAGACATTTTCTCCAGATTGATCTGGTGCATGATGCCGTTGCCTGCGGGGATTACGTCGACGTTTTTGAAGGCAGTCTTCGTCCACTCGATGAAGTGGAAACGGTCTTCGTTACGACGGTCTTCGATGGCGCGGTTTTTGGCGAAGGCATCGGGGTCAAAACCACCGCATTCGACTGCCAGCGAGTGGTCAACGATTAATTGGGTTGGCACGACCGGGTTAACTTTCGCAGGGTCGCCGCCTTGGTCGGCAATCGCGTCACGCAGGCCAGCAAGGTCAACCAGTGCGGTTTGACCGAGGATGTCGTGGCAGACGACGCGGGCGGGATACCACGGGAAATCGAGGTCTTGTTTGCCTTCGATCAATTGCTTCAGCGAATCAGTCAGCATTTCCGGTTCGCAGCGGCGCACCAGTTGTTCTGCCAGTACACGCGAGGTGTAGGGCAGGGTTTCGTAGCTGCCGGGCTGGATGGCTTCGATTGCCGCACGGGTGTCGAAGTAGTCCAGTTTTGTGCCGGGGAGCGGTTTACGGTATTCGGTATTCATCATTTAGTTAATCCTTGTTTTGTCCCTACGGGATACCCCTCACCCCAACCCCTCTCCCTCAAGGGGTGAGGGGCAAGGAAGAGGGGTGTGTCTCTTGTCCCCTTCGCCCCTTGAGGGGGAGGGGGTTAGGGGTGAGGGGTTCTTAACCCCGCTCTGCCAACGGCACAAACACCAGATTTTCTGGCCCCACATAATTCGCACTAGGGCGAATAATCTTGCCGTCTTCACGCTGCTCGATCACGTGCGCACCCCAGCCAGTCACGCGGGAAATGACGAAAATCGGTGTGAACATATCGGTCGGCACACCCATTTGCCCGTAGGAAACGGCAGAGAACCAGTCGAGGTTCGGGAACATTTTCTTCAGTTCCCACATGGTGCTTTCCAGACGGTCGGCGATGTCGTACATCTTCATGTCGCCGTTTTCTTCGGCAAGCTGCTTGGCAACGCGCTTGATGACCACGTTACGCGGGTCGGAAAGGGTGTAAACCGGGTGGCCGAAACCAATGACAATTTCCTTGCGGGCAACCCGTGCGCGGATGTCGGCTTCGGCTTCATCGGCACTGTTGTAACGGGTTTGGATACGGTAAGCGGCTTCGTTGGCTCCACCGTGTTTCGGGCCACGCAGATGCGCCGATTGCGCCGGTAACAGCGGAATACATATCGGAATTCGTGCCCGCAATCACGCGTGCGGCGAAGGTGGAGGCGTTGAATTCGTGTTCGGCATACAGGATCAGCGAGGTGTGCATGGCACGTACCCACGACTCACTCGGCGTTTCACCGTGCAGCAAGTGCAGGAAATGCCCGCCGACGGTTTCGTCGTCGGTTTCCACTTCAATCACATTGCCGTTGATGGCGTAGTGATACCAGTACAGCAGCATGGAACCGAAACTGGCAATCATGCGGTCGATGATATTGCGGGCATCGGCGGCTGGCATGTCTTCCTTTTCCGGCATACACGCGCCGAGCACTGAACAGCCGGTACGCATCACGTCCATCGGGTGGGTGGACGGTGGCAGGGCTTCGAGCGCCTGTTTCACTGGCATTGGTAGGCCACGCAGGGATTTCAGTTTGCGTTTGTACGCTTTCAGCTCAGATGCATTCGGCAGTTTGCCATGCACGATCAGGTGGGCAATTTCCTCAAATTCGGCCTGTTCGGCGAAGTCGAGGATGTCGTAGCCGCGATAGTGCAGGTCGTTGCCGGTGCGCCCGACAGTGCAGATCGCAGTGTTGCCAGCAGCCGTGCCGGAGAGGGCAACGGATTTCTTGGGTTTAGGTAAAGTGTGTCCTGACATGAAGCCTCCTCTGTGGCAATTACTCAGCGCCTTTTTCGGCAAACAATTGGTCTAGCTTTTGTTCAAAAGCGTGGTAGCCGATGGTGTCGTACAGTTCCATACGGGTTTGCATGGTGTCGATCACGTTCTTTTGCGTACCTTCATTCAACAGGTGGGTGTAAACGTTTTCAGCCGCTTTGCACATCGCACGGAAGGCGCTCAGTGGGTACAGCACCAATTGCACGCCAACCGCAGCCAGTTCGGTGGTGGTGAAGAGTGGGGTCGCGCCGAATTCGGTGATGTTTGCCAGTACCGGCACTTTAATCACCTTGGTGAATTCGGCGTACTGTTCCAGCTTGTTCATGGCTTCGGGGAAGATCATGTCTGCACCCGCTTCGACGCAAGCCATTGCGCGGTCGATAGCGGATTGCATCCCTTCCACCGCCAGTGCATCGGTACGTGCCATGATGACGAAGCTGTCGTCAGTACGGGCGTCCACGGCAGATTTCACGCGGTCTACCATTTCTTGCAGTGAAACAATGGCTTTGTTGGGGCGATGACCGCAACGCTTTTGCATTACTTGGTCTTCGATGTGGAAACCGGCAACGCCTGCTTGGATCATTTCGCGGGTAGCGCGGGCAATATTGAATGTGCCGCCCCAGCCCGTGTCGATGTCGACCAACAGCGGTGCAGAGGTAACGGCGGTGATACGTTTGGCATCTTCCAGCACGTCGTGCAGGGTGGTGATGCCAAGGTCAGGGATGCCCAACGAGGAAGCAGCCACGCCGCCGCCGGACAGGTACAGGGCTTTGTGCCCAACCTTTTCAGCAATGATGGCGCTGTTGGCAGTGACTGCCCCAACGACTTGCAGGGGGGCGTTGTCTTTAACTGCCTGACGCAGTTTTTGACCGGGCGATAAGTTTTGGTTTGCTGTCATGTTCCTCATCCATCATTTCACTGATACTTTTCCATGCGCCACTGATATGGCGACGCATGAGGATTTCCGCCAATTCTCCGTCGCGGGCGGCAAGTGCCTCGACGATGTGGCGGTGCTGTTGCAAAGCCGGGCGGGTACGGTTCGAGAGTCGGCTAGTGCGGTAACGGCACATGCGCAACAATTGGTACAACTCGCCTGCCAGCAGGTCGATCAACATCTGGTTACGGCTACCCAGTGCGATCTGGTAATGAAAGTCGAAATCGCCTTCACTCTGGACATATTCTTTGCCATCCGTGGCTTCAATCTGCTCGGCATGTTTTTCGAGCAATATCCGCAGTGTCTCTATTTCCGCATCGGTCATGCGCAGGGCAGCGGTGCGGCACGCCATGCCTTCCAAGGCTTCGCGTACCGCATACAAATCCGCCATCATGTCGCGGTTAAGGGTGACGACACGAGCGCCCGCGTGTGGTATACGCCTTACTAGGCGCATCCCTTCGAGTTGGCGTAAGGCTTCGCGCAACGGGCCGCGCCCAATGCCGTAACGTTCCGCCAAATCGGCTTCATTCAATTTCTGGCCTTGGATCAGTTCACCCGTGATAATGGCTTGGGTCAATTTGCTTGAAGCCACATCCGCGAGTGTCCCTTCCGGTGTATGTAGTGCTAACATGGTGCTGCGCTCGATGATTGTTGACAATCTTTTTCCAAATAATAGCATTATGGGGAAAAAAGTGAAGTTTTTATTTACTATTGTAGACAATAATGGAAAAACCTATTCTGCTGATGCTGAGCTGACCGTCAGACGGCAACTTTTGACATGGTACAGGCAGAAGAGTGATAAAATAAGCGTAGTTGTAATTGAGAAATTTCAGAGGAAACCTTGTTCATGAATAAACATAAAGTCCGCAAGGCTGTCATTCCTGTTGCGGGTCTGGGGACACGCATGTTGCCCGCCACCAAAGCCATCCCGAAGGAAATGCTGCCCATTGTTGACAAGCCACTGATCCAGTACGTGGTCAACGAGTGCGTCGCCGCCGGTATCAAGGAAATTGTGCTGGTCACCCATTCCAGTAAAAATTCCATCGAAAACCATTTCGACACCAGCTTCGAGTTGGAAACCATGCTGGAAAAGCGCGTCAAGCGCCAGTTGTTGGATGAAGTGCGTTCCATTTGCCCGCGTGATGTGACCATTATGCATGTGCGTCAGGGGCAGGCGAAAGGCTTGGGGCACGCGATTATGTGCGCCTACCCGATTGTGGGGAATGAGCCGTTTGCGGTGGTCTTGCCGGATGTGATCATTGATGATGCTGCCAGTGACCTGAAAAAAGACAACTTGGCGGCGATGCTGGAATTGTACGATGAAACTGGTTACAGCCAGATCATGGTCGAACCCGTGCCAATGAACAAAGTGTCGTCTTACGGCGTGGTTGACATTAATGGGCATACGTTGGAGGCGGGTGAGTCGGTGGCGATGACCGCGATTGTGGAAAAGCCAGCGGTCAATGATGCGCCTTCCAACCTTGCGGTCGTGGGGCGTTACGTGCTGGCACCGCATACTTGGGGTTGGCTGAAACGTACCCCCTTGGGTGCAGGTGACGAAATCCAACTGACCGATACCATCGGTTTATTGATGCGCGAGTATCAGGTCAATGCCTTCCATGTGACCGGCAAGAGCCATGACTGTGGTTCCAAAATGGGCTACATGATGGCGAATATTGAATACGCTTCCCGCCACGGGGAAATTGGTCAGCGTTTCAACGCTTTCCTGAAAGAGTATGTGAAAACGCTGTAATGCAGCCGCTGCACCATCCCCATCCCAGCCATCCGCTGGACGACCAGCTTGCCAGCTTGTTGAAACGGCTGGATGGTGGCGCAACTGCCTCCGGTTTAGGCGCACTGATTCGGCATGTCAGTGCGCGTACCCGTGATGGGGTGATTGCCGTGCCGCTGGCAGATGCGCCGGTGACGGATTTAGCCAGCTTGCACGAATCGCCAGTCGTTGGTCGGGAGGGGGATTATAAACCCCTGATCCTGAGCGATACCCACGCATGGTTGTACCGCTATTGGCAGTATGAAGACCGGCTGGCAAGGTGCATCAAAGCACGGATGGGAGCGGAGTCGGAAGCGGGGGGCAAGCTGCTGATTATCTCCGGCGGGCCTGGCACAGGCAAAACCACCACAGTCACGCGCATCCTTGCCGATCTGATGGCGGAAGGCATTGCACGCTTCGCGCATCTTGCTGGCAGCACCTACCGGCAAAGCGGCAATGCGGATGCAGGAATCTATCCGTGAAACCCGCCAGCGTGAAAACATTACTTGCCAAATTCCTGAGCAAGCCAGCACCTTGCATCGGCTGCTGGGCTTCATTCCCAACCGGGTGAGTTTTCGCCACCATCTCCATAACCCCTTGCCTGCGGATGTGGTGATCGTGGATGAAGCCTCGATGATCGACATATCCTTAATGACGCATTTGTTTGAGGCCGTGCCGCCGCAAGCCAAGTTGATTTTGCTGGGGGATAAGGATCAATTGGCGTCAGTTGAAACGGGTTCGATTTTCCGCGATTTGTGTAGCGGCAAGGCACTGGCGGAGCAGATGCTGCTGCTGCAAACCAGCTACCGTTTCGTGGCAGAAGATGGCATCGGGCAACTGGCGCAAGCCATCCGTGATGCTGACGAAGCACGCTTGCTGGAAGTGTTGGCATCTGCCGCTTTCGCCGAGGTGACGCTGGACGAGTCGCAGGCGGGGCTGGATGCGGAATGGTTGCGTAGCGGCTGGCAGGATTATGTGGCAGCGGTCAGGGCAGGGGAACAGGAGGCGGTGTTCCGCAGTTTCAATGCTTTGCGCATCCTGACACCGCTGCGTAAGGGGCGGCTGGGGGTGGAATCGCTGAATGCGTGGGTGGATGGGGTGATGCAACGGCTGCTGCCTGCGCATGACAATGCCTCAAAGCCGTGGTATGTGGGCAGGCCGGTGATGGTGACGCAAAATGATTACCGCCAGAACTTGTTCAACGGTGATATTGGGATTGTGTTGCCGAATAGCGATGGCGAGTTGCGGGTGTGGTTTCCAACGGGGGAAGCAGGGCAATACCGGGCGGTAGCGCCGATCCGCTTGCCTGCACATGAAACGGCTTGGGCAATGACTATCCACAAGAGTCAGGGGTCGGAATTTACCCGTGTGTTGCTGATCCTGCCCGACACCGAAGATTTGCCGTTGCTGGGGCGGGAATTGCTGTATACCGCCGTGACGCGGGCAAAAGTGGGGATTCACATCCTCGCCAGCCGTGCCACCTTGGGGCGGGCGCTACGTCAGGTAACGCCGCCCGCCTCACAGTTGCAGGAACGCTTGCTTACTTAGCGTTGCCACATTCCTTAAAAATCCGTGCGGTACAGCCTTCACACTTGCTCTTATCCAGCTTCTGGTAAATGGCATGAATGGCCGCCGCTTTGGACTGGAAGATATTCCGTGCACCTTCTTTGTCGAAACATTCACAGGCTTCCAGCGCATCCCATAAACCTTCCTTGACGTTAATCAGGTAGAGGTTGCCGCCCATCGTGACTTGACGGATTTTTGCTTCCTTGTACAGCGCATGGCTGCCTTGCAGGTCGGCGAAGTTGATGCCATCACACAGCAGCGCAAGGTTATTTTGCTGCGGCGCTTCAGCACGGATACGCCCGAACTTTTCTTCCAGATGGCTGACCGAGCCAAAGAACAGCGAGCCATCAATGCCGCAGGAAGCGCAGTTGCGGGCATTGCGGCAGGTCAGGTTCGCTGGAAAACGAACGGTTAGGCAAATTCTTGTCGGGGGTGCGGGTCACGATACGTGGCTTGGATACTTTTTCCAGATACAGCACCAGTGACAGCATGACCCCGAGCGAAAATGGCAAATTCCAAGATCAAGGAACAGTGCCCCGAAGAATGTGACTGCCAGCACCACACTTTCGCGTTTGGAAAACTGGATGATTTCGCGGATTTCATGCCAGTCGATCAAGCCCCATGCCACCAAAAACAGGACACCCGCCATAGCAGCCTTGGGTAAATATGCCGCCAACGGCGCAACCAGCACCACCACAAACATCAGGAACAACCCGGCAAATACCGCCGCCATTGGGGTACGCGCCCCGGCTTCATAGTTAACACCAGTACGGTTGAACGACCCGGTCGACACGTAGCCGGAGAAAAATGCCCCCGCCAGATTGGACAAGCCTTGCCCGATGAATTCCTGATTGCCATTGATGCTGTAACCGCCGCGTGTCGCCATTGCCCGCCCAATGGAAACGGCTTCGGTGAGCGCAAACAGGGTGACGGCTAAGGCAGCAGGTGCGAGGTCTTTAATGTTTTCCAGCGTCAAAACCGGCGCAGATAAGGGGCGGGAAGGAATCGGGTAATGCGCCCACCGTGGCAATATGGGTAATGTCTGTTCCCAGCCAAGCATTCAACGCCACGCTCAGCAAGCTGCCGAACAAAATGGCAACGACCATGTAAGGCAGGCGTTTCAGCCAGATTTTCGCCACTATCCCGGAAAGCAAAGTTGCTACCGCAATGAGCAGGGCATAGGGGTTGATGTCGATCAAGGTGACCGCCAAAACGCAGCAGGATGTCGGTCAAATGCCCACCGTTGTCCATTTCCACCCCGAAGAAATGCTTCAACTGTTTAGCCGCAATCAGGATCGCAGCCCCAGCGGTAAAGCCCACCACCACCGAGTGCGAAATGAAGTTGACCAATGCGCCCATCCGCGCCAGCCCCAGCGCCAGTTCAAACAGCCCCACCATGAAGGTCAGGGTCAAGGCCAAGGTCACATAATCCGCACTGCCGGGGGCGGCATGGATTGACAATGCCGAAAACAGTACCACCGAAGCTGCCGTGGTTGGCCCCGACACCAAATGGCGCGAAGAACCAAACAAGGCTGCGACAATCGCGGGGATCATGCCTGCATACAGACCGTATTGCGGTGGCATCCCCGCAATGGTGGCAAAGGCAACGCCTTGCGGTAACACCACAATCGCGCCAGTCAGACCAGCAATTAAATCGGCCCGCAGGTCACGCCCGTCGATTTTGGGGAGCCAGTTCAGGAATGGCAGCAGCCAGCTCCAGAAAGCAGGGATGGGTTGGACATTGGTTAGCATGGGGTTCACTTATTTGGCGTGGAAAGCAATATTGGGATGGGGTGGAAACAGCAGTGGCGGTAGTTATGCGCCATTGTTTTTCTCCTGCTCAATCTCAGCCAATACCCGTTGCAGGTTGGCTTTTTTGTCTTCAGTGCTTAGGTAATCCCCTTCGTATTGCATGGCTAGCCCGTTGAGGATCGTTTTCAGGGTGGTGGATAAATGGTTCATGGTGAAAGTTTCCTTGGTTAGAACAGTGTTTGTTAGTTCTATAGCAAGGGGCGTGCCAGTATTGGTTTTGTGCTTAACTCATTGTTATTTAAATTAAAAATATGAGGCTGGTGCTTAAGGTGGAGTAACCTACTGTTACAGTTTGCAACGTGATTTTGCTGATTTTGCTTAAGTGCTTGCATTTATAGGGGATAAGCCGGTATCAGGCTGGCGTTGCAAAATGCAATGCTCTGTTTCAGGCTGAAACGCCTAACCCTTCCTTTCGGGTAGGCTGTTCTGATCAATCTTTATTGTTAGCATACTGCGGTGAGTTTATGACAAATTCTTGAGCATTAAGAGGTGTTTTCAATATGATGAGAAACAGTTTTTTGAGCGTTTGCCTGCTGAGCGCCGTTAGCCTGATGAATGTCAGCGGGGTTGCGTGGGCAGAACAAGCTAGCGTACCTACTGCACCAGTTGCCCCTATCGCACCAGTTGCCCCTATTGCGCCGCTACATCCTCTTGCGGCTCCTGTTGCTACTTCCGTTACTGCACCCGTTGCCGTACCTGCGGTTGCCCCCATCACTGAGCAAGAAGTTCAAGCAGCTCAACAGGCTTGGGCGGATGGCCTCGTTGGTATCGGCAAAACCTATCAGGAAAAAGGTGATTACCAAACGGCTGCCAGCAAGCTGCTCGACCAGCTCTACGGTTATGAGGAAGGCAAAGTGCTGTTCAAGCCGACTAAAGCCTCGGAAGATGCATTTCGCGAGAGTAAGGGTGAAGCACTGTCTTATTTCGTGAAAGGCAAAGAAGCCGAAGACCACGGTTTTGCCCTGCAACCGTGGTCTAAAGTGCGTTTTGAGAATGACCAGATAGTGGTCAACCAAGATACCGCTGAAGCAATGGGTGCTTACTTCTTTACCGATGCCAAAACGAACGTGGAAACCAAGGTTGAATACACTTTTGGCTACAAACGCGCCAAGGCGGATGGGCATTTGGTGATTTTCCTGCACCATTCCTCACTGCCTTATCACCCAGAACATTAAGGGGATTGTGGGGAACAGGATTTCAAACAACCTGTTTCCCCTCATTTTTACGGCAGGTCAAAAAACTCCACCTTGCCGGTTTCGAGTGAATATTCCGCACTCACCACCAGCAAGCCATCGTTGGCAATCAGGTGTTCCAGAATCTCCGAGCCGTACATCAAATGGCTGGTGGCGGCGCGAATATTGGCGCGTACTGCGTGTTTCATCAAGGCTTCGGGGTCATCCCGTAACGGCGTTTCCATCAGGGTGGCGACGGCGGGGGCGATACGTTTCACGATAGAGCGTTGGTTATGCGAAGGGCTTTGCAGATTATGGCGCAATTCGTCGATAGTAGCGGCAACTGCCCCACACTGCGTATGCCCCAGCACCACCACCAGCCGGGTGTTGTATTGCGTGGCGGCAAATTCCACGCTGCCGACTTGGGACGGTGCCACAATATTCCCCGCTACCCGGATCACAAACAGCGACCCGAAGCCCTGATCAAACACCAGTTCGGCGGGAACCCGCGAATCCGAACAGCCCAGAATAATGGCAAACGGGTTTTGTCCCGCCGTCAGGCTGGCGCGTTGCGTATGGCTCAGTAAGGTATCCAAGCTGCGCACATTGTTGGCGAAACGCTGGTTGCCTTCCTGTAAGCGTTGCAGTGCTTCCAGCCGCTCAAATTTGATTGTTTATTAGGCATTTGTATGGCTCTTTCCCTAAAAAGGCGATGGTAATGTGCGCTTGCACGTTTTTCAAAGCATTGTATTAGATGCTGGATTCATGTTACACAATGCAACACCCCGTTGCAGGCTGAAAGCGTTTCATGATCAGTATCCACCGCAAAATCACTTTCGCGTTTTCCTCCCTCGCCCTCTTGGTCGCTGGTGTGGCAGCACTGGCGTTTCTGGATTTGCTGTTTCTGGAACGCCAAGTGGAACAAGGCATCACCATCACCAATCTGGAAACCGCGATACAAGACATGCGGCGCGAAGAAAAAAACCTGTTCCTCTACCAAGATACTCATGCAGGCCGTGAAGCCGACAAGTTTGCCGCCGTCGCGTTGCAAGAGTTGGCGGTTGCCCCGCAAGCCTTGGCAGCCGTCGGTAATGCCCTGCAAGTGGGGCAATTGCGTACCACTTTGCAAACCTACCGCAGCCTGTTGGCAAATCATTTCCAACAACTGCCCAGCGATAGCACGCTCGAAAGCAGCATTCGTGAACAAGGGCATCTGGCGTCACAATTGGCGGAGAAACTAACCGATCAAGAACGCCGCTTGTTAAAAGCCGCGATTTTTGACGCGAAATGGGCGCAGGTGCTGGGGGTTGGGATTCTCTCGGTATTGCTGGTATTGGTCGGCTGGTTGCTGGATCGTTCCGTCATCAGCCCGATGAAACGCCTGATGGCAGACCTTACCCCCATCGCCGAAGGGCGTTTTGACCGCCTCGACACCCGCGCCCGCAGTTCTGAAATGGCGAGTTTGCGCGAAGCCTTCAACCGCATGTTGGACGAACTCGAAGCCCGCCGCCGCCGCCTGATCCAGTCCGAAAAGCTCGCCGCGTTGGGCGTGCTGGTGTCTGGCGTTGCGCATGAACTCAACAACCCACTCTCCAACATTTCCTCGTCCAACCAACTACTGCTGGAAGAACTCGACACTGCCGACCACGACACCTTACGCGATTGGGCGCGAACCATCGACAGCGAAACCGAACGCGCCCGCCGTATTGTCGATGCCCTGCAAGATTTCGGGCGCAGGCAAGAACCGCGCATGGAAACCATCCACCTTGCCGACTTGCTGGAACGCACCTTGCTGTTGCTGAAAGGGCAATTACGCAAAACCAACGCTACGGTGGAAAACCACATCCCGCTCGATTTAACCTTGCGCGGCTGATGCGCAACGCTTGCAACAAGTGTTCATCAACCTGTTGCGCAATGCGGCGGAAAGCGGCGAAAACCTCACGCATCCATATCCGTGCCAATGCATGCAGCTTCTCTGGTTCGCCGTTTCCGCCCGGTGCGGTGGTGGTGGGGGAACTGGGTTGCCATTTGCGCACTCATCAGCCGATGATCGAAATCAGCATTGAAGACAACGGCGCTGGTATTGCGGCAGCAACAATTGCCGCGTGTGTTCGAGCCATTTTACACCACCCGCGCACCCGGTCACGGCATGGGCTTGGGACTCTATATCGTGCAGGAAATCGTGCAGGAACACGACGGCTGCATTGCCATTGCCAGCCAAGCCGGGGCAGGGAACCCGCGTGGTGGTGCGCTTGCCTTGCGGAGGAAAACAGCCATGAACCCACGCCTATTGGTGGTTGACGACGAACCCGTTGCCGTCAAAAACCTTGCTTACGCACTCCGCAAAAATGGCTACGATGTCACCACCCGCGAAAGCGGTACGGGCGGGCTGGAAGCCTTGCAGCACCAGATTTTCGACGTAATCCTCACCGATTTGCGCATGGAGCGGGTCGATGGCATGGCTATCCTCAAACGCGCCTTGGAAACCGACCCGGACATTGCCGTGGTGCTGATTACTGCCCACGGCACGCTGGATTCGGCGGTGGAGGCGATGAAAGCAGGCGCATTCCACTACATTGCCAAACCGTTCCGGTTGGATGAAGTGCGCAGCATCGTTGCCAACGCCTTGCAATTGGTGCAACTCAAGCGTGAAAACCGCGCATTGCGGGCGCAGGTCAATAGCGGCTTGCACACTCAATGCCGGGTTGGTGACGCAAAATCCGGCGATGTTGCGGTTGCTGGAAACGGCGCAACAGGTGGCAGCGACCGATACCACGGTGCTGATCAGCGGTGCAAAGCGGCACGGGCAAGGAATTGCTGGCACGTTACCTCCACCTGCACAGCAAGCGCCGCAACGGCGCATTCATCGGCGTTAATTGCGGCGCATTGCAGGAAGATTTGCTCGCCAACGAACTGTTTGGGCATGAAAAAGGCGCGTATACCGGCGCGGCTGATGCCCGCCCCGGCCTGATCGAAGCTGCCAATGGCGGCACGTTGTTCCTCGATGAAATCGGCGAAATGTCGCTGGCAATGCAGGTCAAACTGCTGCGGGTGGTGCAAGAGCGCGAAGTGCAACGGCTGGGGGCGCAAACCGCCGTGCCGGTGGATGTGCGCTTGATTACCGCGACCCACCGCGATTTACGTGCCGAAGTGGCGGCGGGGCGTTTCCGGCAGGATTTGTATTTCCGGCTGGATGTGGTTGGCCTGCACTTGCCACCGCTTGGCGGAACGGCGCGAAGACATTCCCGTTGCTGGCGTTCTATTTCTTGCGCAAACACGCGCTACGCATGGGGCGCGAGGTGGATAATATTGCTCCGGCGGCGATGTCCTTGCTGTTGGGTTACGGCTACCCCGGCAATGTGCGCGAGCTGGAAAACCTGATTGAGCGCGGCGTGGCGCTGGCGCGGGGCAATGAATTGAGGGTGATGGAGTTGCCGGCAGCCTTGGCGGAACAGGCTATCCTCAGCGTGCTGGAAACGCAGGGGCAATTGCCGTCACTGGCGCAACGCGAAGAGGATTACATCCGCTACGTGCTGGAACACTGCGACGGCAACCGCACCCGCGCGGCACAGATGTCTGGGGATTGACCGCGTATCGCTGTGGCGTAAGTTGAAAAAATACGGCTTGGTGGAAGGGGATGAGTGACATGCCGCCAAGCCGCGCTATACTCGACACCATTCCCTTTATTTTGTGAACTGCCATGCAACTGGAAACCTTCACCAAAGCCCTTGCCGACCAGACCCGCTTGCGCATCCTGCTGTTGTTGGTGGGCAAGGACGAATTGTGCGTCTGCGAACTGACCCAAGCCTTGGAACTGGCACAGCCGAAGATTTCGCGCCACCTTGCGGTGCTGCGGGAAAGCGGTTTGCTGCTGGATCGCAAAGCGGGGTTGTGGGTGTATTACCGCTTGCACCCTGAGCTGCCGTGTTGGTTGTTGGATACGTTGGAAAGTTTGCGGCTGGGCAGTGAAGGCGAAGCGCCTTATCATGTTGACCGCCAACGGCTGCTGGGAGCGGAGCGCCAAAGTGAGGTTTGCCAGCCGTGCGCCTGATGGTTAGATGAATCTTTTGTTACAACGTATAAAAAATACCATCACATCTGATTTGGCATATATAATGGGCGACATTTTATTTATGTTAAGGATCTGCTCATGGCAACGATCGGTATCAACGGCTTCGGGCGCATGGGGCGTTTAGGCATCCGCGCAGCATGGGGCAACCCGGCTTTCACCTTCACGCAAGTCAATGAAATTGCAGGCAATGCCACCACCTCCGCGCACTTGCTGAAATTCGATTCCATCCACGGCATCTGGTCGCCGGAATGCAGCGCCGATGACCATAATATGATCGTTGATGGGCAAACCATTGCCTACACGTCCAACAAAGCCATTGAAGACACTGACTGGTCAGGCTGCGACATCGTGCTGGAATGCAGCGGCAAATTCCGCAAAGTCGAGCAATTGCAGGCGTATTTTGATCAGGGTGTGAAAAAAGTCATCGTTGCTGCCCCCGTCGAAGGCGCGTTGAATATCGTTTACGGCGTGAATGACGACTGGTACAAGCCGGACGAACATCACTTGATTACGGCAGCATCTTGCACCACCAACTGCTTAGCACCCGTGGTTAAAGTCATGCACGAAAAGGTTGGCATCAAGCACGGCTGCATGACCACGTTGCACAATATTACCAATACCCAAACCATTATCGACAAGGGGCATAAGGATTTGCGCCGAGCACGGGCGTGTGGCGAATCCATGATCCCCACCACCACAGGGTCTGCCAAAGCCATCACCAAAATCTTCCCCGAACTGGCAGGCAAGCTCAACGGTCATGCGGTGCGGATTCCATTGCTGAATGCTTCCCTCACCGACTTTGTGTTTGAGGCGGCGCGTGAAGTGACAGCAGAAGAACTGAACGGCTATTTCAAGGAAGCTTCCGAAACCTACCTGAAAGACATTTTGGGTTACGAAGAACGCCCGCTGGTGTCGGTGGATTACAAGCATGACCCGCGTTCGTCCATCATCGACGCGCCGTCCACAATGGTCATCGACGGTACGCAGGTGAAAATCTATGCGTGGTATGACAATGAGTGGGGCTACATGAACCGCATGATGGAGTTGACGGCGAAAGTCGTGGCGAGTTTGTAAGTTGGTTTTCCACCCGTCAGTAAATGTTGGTAGTGACTTACACATAGTGTGTAATTAAGCAAAATTCACTGAAACTAGTAAGGGGAAAGTATTTGCTATGCGCTACCAAGGAAAAATTACTGATTGGAAGGATGAGCAAGGGTTCGGGTTTGTCACACCCAATGGTGGTGGCGACCGAGCATTTGTGCATATTAGGGCGTTCGTGAGTCGTTCACGACGACCTGCTAATGGAATGCTTATTACCTATGAGCCTGTTTTAGATACGAATCGACGCTTGCGTGCAGATAATATTAAGTTTGCGAGTGGGGGGGAGCAACGGCCTATCTCTTCTTATGCTGCTGCCGCCAAACCCCAACCGCTGGCACTTGTATTTGGCATATTATTTTGTGTTTCATTATGGCTGGCGGCGTGGGCAGGGTCTCTTCCGTTCATTGTGCCGAGTATTTACCTTGCCGCCAGTATTATTGCCTTCCTCGCATATGCCATAGATAAATCAGCCGCACAAAACAATCAATGGCGCACACAAGAATCGACCTTGCATTTGCTTGGGCTAGTCGGTGGGTGGCCAGGTGCATTGTTGGCTCAACAAACATTACGCCACAAGTCGAAGAAAAAAGAATTTCAAACGGTTTTTTGGGCAACAGTTTTTATCAATTGCACTGCATTAGGTGCTGGGCTACTCAAACTATCGGTATGAAATTTTGATTAAACAGCTAGGCACTAATCATCATATTTGTCTTGTCGCATATAATGCCGCCTATCATTTTTATGGAAAAGCATCATGACCCTCGATCTGCGCAATTACCTCACCGTCACTCTCGGCTACTGGGCATTTACCCTCACCGATGGTGCGTTGCGGATGCTGGTGGTGCTGTATTTCCACCAGTTGGGTTATTCGCCGTTTCAGGTGGCGATGCTGTTTTTGTTCTACGAATTTTTTGGCATTGTCACCAATTTGGTGGGCGGTTGGCTGGCAGCACGACTGGGGTTGAACGTGACCATGCACGTCGGGATGGCGATGCAGGTGCTGGCGTTGGGGATGCTGATGCCGACGCATGGCTTTCCGTGCCGTATGTGATGTTTGCGCAGGCGCTGTCCGGTATTGCCAAGGATTTGAACAAGATGTCGGCGAAAGCGAGTGTGAAAACACTGGTGCCGAAAGGATGCGGATGCGAAGCTGTTCAAGTGGGTAGCGATGCTGACCGGCTCGAAGAATGCGCTGAAAGGCGTAGGCTTTTTCCTCGGTGCGGCGTTGTTGCAAGCGGTCGGTTTCCAGATGGCCTTGCTGGTGCTGGCGTTGAGCCTGTTTGCGGTGACTATCCTGACCTTGCTGTTGTTGCCGGATGAGTTGGGCAAGGCGAAAGACAAGCCGAAATTTACGCAAGTGTTTTCCAACAATGCCGCAATCAACTGGCTGTCGGCGGCACGCTTCTTCCTGTTCGGGGCGCGGGATGTGTGGTTTGTCGTGGCTGTGCCAGTGTTCATGGTCGGGGTATTGGGCTGGAGTTTCATGCAGGTCGGCACGTTCATGGCGGCGTGGGTGATCGGTTACGGCGTGGTGCAGGCGAGTGCGCCGGGTTTGTTGGGGTTGAAACAACATGCACCGGGGGCAAAGGCAGCGCAGTTTTGGGCGTTGGTGTTGCTGCTGATTCCGGCGGGCATTGCGTTGGCGTTGGGGCAGGGTTGGGATGCAACCACGGTATTGGTGGTGGGTTTGCTGATTTTTGGCGTGGTGTTTGCGATTAATTCCGCGCTGCATTCTTACCTGATTCTGGCTTACGCGGATCATGACAAGGTGGCGTTGAAGGTCGGGTTTTATTACATGGCAAATGCGGGCGGGCGGCTGGCGGGCACGGTGTTGTCGGGTTGGTCGTATCAGCAATACGGGCTGGAAGGCTGTTTGTGGCTGTCGGCGGGGTTTGTGTTGGCGGCGTTGTTGCTGTCGTTGCGCTTGCCTGCCAAACATGAATCTTTTGTGACATGATACGTAGCCCATCCCATATATTCGATTTGACGTATATGCTATCCTCTTTAACAACTGCTTAAAGAGGATACTGTTATGTTCAACGTCCTGTTCCTTTGCACGGGTAATTCTGCCCGCAGCATTATCGCAGAAGCCATCCTGAACCGTTTGGGCATGGGCAAATTCAAGGCTTACAGCGCAGGCAGCCATCCACGCGGTGAAGTTAATCCCATGACCACCAGCTTGCTGGATCGCCTGAACTATGTAACGGCGGACTTGCGCAGCAAGGACTGGGCTGAATTTGCCACACCTGATGCGCCCAAGTTGGATTTTGTTTTTACCGTGTGCGATAAAGCGGCGGCGGAAATGTGTCCCATCTGGCCGGGTCAACCCATGAGTGCCCATTGGGGTGTGCCTGATCCGGCGGATGTTGAAGGTGACGAAATCACCCGTTTAGCCGCTTTCCGTGAAGCCTACCGCCAGCTTTACAACCGCATTGATATTTTCGTCAATTTGCCGATGGGTTCGCTGGATGAACTTTCCCTGCAACAACATTTGCAAGACATCGGGCAAACCACCTTGCCACCCGCCAAGGATGCTTGAGATGAGCGCCCAGTGTGAAGTCACTGCCAAACGTGCCACCAAAGCGGCAATGGGCGTGTTTGAACGCTACCTGACCGTGTGGGTGTTGCTGTGCATTTTCGCCGGAATTGGCTTGGGCAGTGTGTTCCCCAGCGTATTCCAAGGCATCGGGCAAATGGAAGTGGCGCAAGTCAACCTGCCCGTGGCAGTGCTGATCTGGTTGATGGTCATCCCAATGTTGCTGAAAATCGACTTCCGCGCCTTGCATGAAGTCGGTCAGCACTGGAAAGGCATTGGGGTGACGCTGTTCATCAACTGGCTGGTGAAACCGTTTTCGATGGCGTTGCTGGGGTGGCTGTTTATCCGTGTGCTGTTTGCTGAGTGGTTGCCTGCGGAACAACTGGATAGTTATATTGCGGGGTTGATTTTGTTGGCGGCTGCACCGTGTACCGCGATGGTGTTCGTGTGGAGCAATCTGACGGATGGCGAACCGCATTTCACCTTGTCACAAGTGGCGTTGAATGATGCCATTATGATCTTCGCGTTTGCGCCGTTGGTGGGCTTGCTGTTGGGAATGTCGGCTATCAGTGTGCCGTGGGCGACGCTGTTTTTGTCGGTAGTGATTTATATCGTGATTCCGGTGCTGATTAGCCAAGGTTTGCGGCAGTGGTTGCTGGCATCGGGTAAGTTGGAAGCGGCGTTAAAAACGCTGCAACCGTGGTCGTTGGGTGCATTGCTGGCAACGCTGGTGTTGCTGTTTGGTTTTCAGGGGCAACAGGTGTTGGCGCAACCGTTGATCATTTTGTTGCTGGCAATCCCGATCCTGATTCAGGTGTATTTCAATTCGATGCTGGCGTATTGGCTTAATCGCCAGTTCGGGGTGGCGCATTGTGTGGCAGCTCCTTCCGCACTGATTGGCGCAAGCAATTTCTTTGAACTGGCGGTGGCAACGGCGATTGTGTTGTTTGGCTTCAATTCGGGTGCTGCGTTGGCTACCGTGGTCGGGGTATTGGTGGAAGTGCCGGTGATGTTATCCGTCGTTGCTATCGTTAACCGTACACGCGGCTGGTATGAAGCCGGAGCAAACGCTACATGACGGATAAAACAGCGGTAGTACTACCCGATTATTTCCCGCTGCCGCTGCAACACTTGGCGCGGGAAGTGGATTTGCAAACGGGGAATTACCTGTTCCATGTCACCGATCCTGTTGATAGCCTGTTTTTCTTGCAGACTGGCGAGATCAAAGCCGTGCGTTACCTGAGCGATGGCACGGAAGTCATTATGCTGCGGGCAAGAGCCGGTGAGTTGCTGGGGGAATCGACCTTAGCGATTGAGCGTTACGTCTGCGATGCGCTGGCGTTGTCTGATTGCCGCGTGACCAAAATACCCTTGCAAGCCTTGAAGCAAGAACTGGCGAGCAACCCTGATTTTGCGTTTCAATTTATGCTGGCGATTGCCCGCACTTCGCGGATGCAATGTTCCCGTTACGAACGTTTGCGCTTGAAAAATGCGACTGATCGGGTGCTGCATTACTTGCTGTGTGAGTCGGGTGGTAGCGGTATGATCGAATACCCCACCCATCTGTACGAATGGGCGCACGAACTGGGTTTGCAAAAGGAAACCCTCTACCGCACCCTCGCCACGTTGGAAAAATCCGGCAAAATCAGCCGCACGGAACGTACCATTCGTCTTCTCGGTTAGTGCGTATGATTACGATCATATACACACCCTAAGCCAGCCCAAATACTACAGCTCTTACTCAAAGAGGAGAGAGCTGTATGAAACGTCGTGATTTTTTTGGTGTGGTTGCTGTTGCTGCCACCGGTCTGAACTTAGCAAGTTGCATGGGCAGCTCTAATGCTGAAAATACTGCTACCGCTAGCACTACTGCGGCGAGCAGCGAACTGGCAAGCCATGCGGGTGTGGTCACGCTGTATTACGAATTCCGCATTGCTGGCCCTGAAAATGCCGCTATGCTGGCAGCGGTGGATGCGTTAAGCACCAGCCTTGCCGCAAAAGACGGCTTCCTGAGCCTGTCGCTGAAAAACACCGTGGGCGATTCCACGATGGTTAAGAACTACCCCAAGGAACTCAAAGGCGTATTGGGTACAGCCTATACCGACGGCTTCAAAGCGGGACGGATGCCGCTGTTCTACGCCCTGTTTATCCGTTTCGAGAATTACACCAAGCTCAAAGCCGCTGGGGTAGAAAGCTGGTTTGATACCACCGTTGCGCCCATGCTGCACCTTTACCAGCCGGGTCAAAACGGTGCGCCACCAACCAAACTCGCCTTGGCGTTCGATTACTACGAAGGCTATTTCAAGACCGTGGCGGCAGGCAACCGCACTGCTATTTATGCCACCGAAGCCGAGATTGTGACCTTCCTGAAAACACAGGAAGACACGCCGGATAAAGGCTATATCACGGTAGAAAACCATGTCGCCATCCATTCCAGCAAAACGGCTGAGTTCAATGAGAAGGTCAAAATCTTGCTGACAACCGCCCAGACCACCTATCGCCCAGACATTAATGATGCCGACTTTGACGGTGGGCTTGACCCGCAATTGATCGGGCAAGCAGGTTCAGCTACCAACGCTTACTACCGCCGCGCTGTTACCACCGAAATTCTGCAAAACCTGCAAGTGGAAACCAACGCTGCCCGCAGCTACCTGATGCACGGCGTTTGGCAATCGGTGATGGATCACGAAAACTCGCATCTGGATGTACGCTTCATTCAATCTTCCACTCCCACCGGCACGTATGTGATGGCAGGGCCAGTCGAACCGTTCTACGAAACCCGCCGTTTGCTCAACAAGGCTTGAGCGATTTTAAATATACGGATAGACGAATATAGTGAGCTGGCGCTATAGTGTCAGCTCACCTAATAAAATGCCCGATTACCGGAGGAGAACGTATGACTGTATTCCTGAAACGTATCAGCACCG
Source organism: uncultured Gammaproteobacteria bacterium (assembly GCA_963818325.1). GTDB lineage: Bacteria > Pseudomonadota > Gammaproteobacteria > Thiotrichales > Thiotrichaceae > Thiothrix. Next base: position 63,609 of record CAWFRV010000010.1, read on the forward strand.
CACTGTTGCTGTTGAGCGTGTTTCTGCTATCGCCTGCATGGGCAGAAGGCCGTGATTTTCTGGTCGATGCCGACTGGCTGGCAGCCGAAAAAGAGAAAAATAAGGACTTGGTGATCCTTGAAGCCCGTTACCACCCGCACCGTTTTTACACCGTCGGGCATATCGAAGGCGCGGTACAAGTGCAACGCTTCAAGGACTTGGGCGACAACCTCGCCAAGCCGATCATGCGTTTCCCCAGCCAAGGAAAAATTCGAGAAAACCTTGCGCTCATGGGGTGTGAACAACGATTCCACCATCGTGTTGTACGACGATTCCAGCACTGCATTGGTGGCGCGTTTGTATGGCACGCTGGAACTGTTCGGCTATGATATGAGCAAAGTGAAAATCCTCGACGGCGGCACGATTGGCTGGACAGGTTTCAACGAACTCACCAAAGAAGCCACGCCAGCCCCGAAAGAGGGCAATGTCACCCTCAAAGACCCCAACCCTGAAATGTTGGTGGAGTGGATGGACGTATACGACGACGTGGTGTCACGCCGCGATGAAAAAGTGGTGCTGGTCGATGCGCGTCCGGCGGATATGTACAACGGCAAAACCATCCGCCACGCTGTACAAGGTGGGCATATCCCCGGTGCGCTGAATATCGTCAGCCTTGACGGTACGGATGGGCAAAGCCAAACTTGGAAATCCGCCGAAGACCTCGAAGCGATGTATAAAGACATTCCCAAAGACAAAACCGTGTACCTGTATTGCCACGACGGTTTCCGCATGAGTTTGGGTTTCCTGCAATTGCGTAGTCTTGGTTACAAAGACGTGCGTTTCGTCAATGGCGGCTGGAGCGCGTGGGATGGTGCAATGACGTTGCCTATCGTGCAAGGCGACAAACCGTATGACGACGATTATTCACTGTAAAATAGAACAACCGGAGATACCTCGAATGAGCGAAACCATACCCTTACATTCTTCCATCGTGGCTTTGGTGTCACTCGCGGCAGGCATTGCTGCCAAACACCCCAGTATGGGGCTGTGCCAAGTGCAACGCCTGCGCTCGTTGGGTGTGTCGGAAGAGCATATCAATACGGCGGTGGAAATTGCCCGTCATATCCGCGATGAAGCAGCGCAAAAGCTGGATGCCGCGTTTGATGAGCAATTCGTTGCCGCACCCGTGGTAGCTGCGGGTGCTGCGTGTTGCACATCCACTGCATCCGGGCAGGCGTGTTGTTAAGGTTGACATGATGGAATCTCTTAAACGTTTTCCCGCCCAACAACCGCTGGTGTTCCTGCTGCTGGCGGTTGCGGTGTGGTTTCTGCTGTACCGCTCGTTGATTCCGGCTTCGGAAGCACTGGTTGCTGCACTGCCCGTAGAACGTGACAGCCACCTCGGCGGGGCATTGCAGTTCTTTTTCTACGACACGCCGAAAGTCTTGCTGCTGCTGACAGGTATCGTGTTTGTGATGGGTATTATCCACACCTTCGTCTCGCCGGAACGCACCCGTGCCATGTTGTCCGGCAAACGCTTGGGTGTAGGCAACGCAATGGCGGCGACCTTGGGGATTGTGACCCCGTTTTGTTCCTGTTCCGCCGTGCCGTTATTCATCGGTTTTCTGCAAGCGGGTGTGCCGCTGGGCGTGACGTTTTCGTTCCTGATTTCTGCACCGATGGTCAATGAGGTCGCCTTGATTATGCTATTCGGCTTGTTTGGCTGGCAAGTCGCCGCGCTGTATCTGGTGATGGGTTTGCTGATTGCGATTTTCGCCGGAATGCTGATCGGCAAGCTGAACATGGAAGATCACCTCGAAGACTGGGTACGCAAGATGCAAAATACCCAGTCTGCTGGCAATGTCGGTGCAAGCGCGATGTCGTGGTCGGAACGCATCCAGCACGGTTTCCAGCATGTGCGTGAAATCGTCGGCAAGGTCTGGCCTTATATTGTTGTTGGCGTGGGTTTGGGTGCGCTGATCCACGGCTTTGTGCCGGAAGATTTCATGGCATCGTTCATGGGTAAAGATGTGTGGTGGGCAGTGCCTGCTGCGGTGGTGCTGGGCGTGCCGATGTACACCAATGCGGCAGGGGTGATCCCCATCGTGCAGGCATTGCTGGCAAAAGGTGCGGCATTGGGCACGGTGCTGGCGTTCATGATGAGCGTGATTGCGCTGTCAGCACCGGAAATGATTATTCTGCGCAAGGTGCTGAAGCCCCGCTTGATTGCCACTTTCGCAGGTGTGGTCGCCACTGGCATTCTGCTGGTGGGGTATGTGTTTAATTTAGTTTTATAATTTTTACGAAAACAAGGAGCATTTCATGCAAATCAAAGTTCTCGGCACTGGCTGTGCCAACTGCAAAACTACCCTGAAACTGATCGAAGAGGCTGCGGCAGCAAAAGGAGTGGCGGTGGAACTGGAGAAGGTCGAAGACCTGCCTTCCATCATGGGCTACGGCGTGATGTCTACCCCCGGTGTGGTGGTGGATGGTAAAGTGGTTCATGCAGGCGGCATCCCATCCAAAGCCGCGATTGAAGGCTGGCTGGCAGGTGCAACCGCCGCCGCACCCGCAGCGGGCGGTTGTTGCAGTGGCGGTAAGTGCTGCTAAGGGGAATAACCATGCACAGGCAAGGCGGTTTGTTCCACTGGCCACTCATGACGTGGGTGCTGGTGGCATTTTTCGTGGCAGTCGTGGGTTTTGGGGCAATGCAACTGTCCACCGAAGTCCATGCCATTGAAGGCGATGTCGTACAACAGGCATTGCAGCAGGGCAAACCGACTATTGCCGAGTTTGGTTCGGATACCTGTGCAACCTGCCAGCAAATGGCAAAAGTGTTGCAACAACTGGAGCAGGACTACGGCAAACAACTTGTGATTGCCCATGTCAATATCGTCAAACAGCCCGAATACATCTCGAAATACCGCATTATGTTGATGCCGACCCAAGTGTTTTACGATGCCAACGGTACTGAAACCGGACGGCACATGGGCGCGTTGACCCAGCAGGAAATCCTCGACGCGCTCGGTATCAAGGCTGGTAAATCCTGATGCTGGGTTGGGAAGGGATATTGGCAGCCTTGCTGGGCGGTATCCTGACATCTGCATCACCGTGCGCACTGGCAGCGATTCCGGTGGCGGTGGGCTATGTTGGCAGCCGTGCGGATAGCCCGCGCCGTGCATGGTGGTTGTCGTCTGCGTTTGTGCTGGGGATGAATATAACGCTGTTGGGCTTTGGCTTGCTGGCGGCGCGGATGGGGCTGTTGTTTGGCAATGTTTCCGGCACTTGGTCGATTGCGGTTGGCTTGCTGCTGGTGGTGGTGGGTGCGTGGTTGTGGCTGCGCCCGGCTTCTTCCTGCGGTATCAGTTTGCCAGCGGGGGTGCAGCAACGTTTTGCCAACTCCGGTACGTGGGGCGCGGTGGTGCTGGGCGGGTTGATCGGCACTGTGCTTAGCCCGTGTGCAACTCCGGCATTGGCGGCGGTGTTGACATTGGTTAGCACGGGTTCGTGGTTGGGGGCATCGTTGTGGTGGGGCATGTTGCTGCTGCTGGTTTACGGCATTGGGCATAGCATTTTGCTGCTGGTGGCAGGGGCAATGCCTGCGACGGCGAATACCCTGATCCGCCACATTGCGCATTATGACCGCTGGTTGCCGGGGCGGCGTACCTTTGCGGTGATTCTGGTGCTGGCAGGGGCTTGGTGGGTCTGGCACGGTTTCAGGCTGTTTTGATTTGACGATTATTTACAAACGAGGAAAAAACCATGAAACGCTTTCACGCCCATATTGCTGTTGACGACCTTGCCAAAAGCATCGACTTTTACAGCAAGCTGTTTGGACAAGCGCCGACGCTTGAACGTAGCGATTACGCCAAGTGGATGCTGGATGACCCGCGCATCAATTTTGCGATTTCAACCCGTGGTCATGCGGTCGGCTTAAATCACTTTGGCTTTCAGGCAGAAGATGCCGCCGAATTGCAGGAACTGCGGCAACGCGCTGACGCAGCCGCCGGAGATGCCGTGCTGGATCAGGGAGAAACCCTCTGCTGTTACGCCGCCAGCACCAAGCACTGGACAGTAGACCCATCGGGTATTGCTTGGGAACATTACCAAACTATGGGCGAAGTTGAGGCGTTTGGCTCTGATACCGTTAGCCAGTCGGGTGGGTGTTGTGTGCCGGGCGCTGCCACAGCGGATCAAGCCTGCTGTGTACCCGACACGCTTTAATGTAATGCAGGAATCCGTATGGCACACGATCACAACGCCCCTGACCATGAACACCATCATCATGCGCCAACAACCTTCAACCGTGCGTTTGCGGTCGGTATTGCGCTGAATTTCGGGTTTGTGCTGGTCGAAGCCTTTTACGGCTGGCGTATCAATTCGCTGGCGTTACTGGCAGATGCGGGGCATAACCTCAGTGATGTGGCAGGTTTGCTGGTGGCGTGGGGCGGAATGCTGGCGGGTGGTTTGTTGCCGAATGTCCGCCATTCCTACGGCTGGAAACGTGCCTCGATTCTGGCGGCGTTTGCCAATGCGTTGTTGCTGCTGGTGGCGATGGGTTCACTGATGTGGGAAGCGGTCGGGCGGCTGGGGACGGAAACCGCCCCGGATGGCTACACCATCATGGCAGTGGCGGGTGTCGGGGTGGTGATCAATACCGCTACCGCCTTGCTGTTCATGCGCGGTTCGGATGATTTGAACATTCGCGGCGCTTTCCTGCACATGGCGGCGGATGCGCTGGTGTCGGTGGGCGTGGTCATTTCTGGGGCATTGGCGTTGTGGTTTGGCTGGGGCTGGCTTGACCCGGTAGTGAGTCTGGCGATTGCTGTCGTCATTGTGTGGGGGACGTGGAGCTTGTTCCACCAGTCGCTGCATCTGCTGTTTGATGGCGTGCCGCACACGATCAGCTTACCAGCGGTGAAAACCCATTTGGAAGCCTTGCCCGGTGTGGAGCAAGTGCATGACCTGCACATCTGGGCATTGGGAACCTCGGAAGTGGCACTGACCGCACATTTGCTGATGCCTGCGGGACATCCGGGGGATGCGTTTTTGGTGGATCTGGCGACTATATTGCGCGAGCAATTCGGCATCCATCACCCAACCGTGCAGATTGAAACGGTCGCGGCGGAGTGTGGTTGCCACCAACACTTTCCTTGATCACTTATCAGAAAATGCAAACACTGTAAGCCGCAATATTTCCAGCCACACGCCGATGCCCGCCAATAGCGTACCCAATAACATCAGGAACATGGGTTCGGTCAGTTTGGCTAAGACCTGAACGGGTGATGGCGGAGGCCATTAGAATGCTACCCGTAGGATGGAAACAACGCTGAGCGTACCCAACAGTATCAACACCAGTTGAATGGCAAGCAGTGCCGCCCATTTGATGCCGGAGTGGTGGACATAATCTTCAATCACCACCTGTAAGCCCAAGCTGGCATGGTAGCTAGCAGTGGATACAAACAGTGTCAGCATCAGGGTGGTGAACGGCTCGGCAATCCAAGCGGTTACCGTGGCGTAATCCTCCCCAACTTGGGTAGCTACCGAAAATACCACCCACAAGGTCAGCGGGATCAGGGCGATTGAGGTGATACGTTGCAGCCACCAATGGTGCAAACCTGTTTTCACCGCACCCAAGCCCCTGACTTTTTTGGTGGGGGTTATAAAGCGCATGGGTTTTCTCCTTTAGGTAAATCAAATTAACACATCTGATGCGCATCAGATTATAATCCGATTAGTTCTATCACCGAGTGTTTTTTGCCTATGGAAACTAAAACCGCCCGCCTGACTGTCCTGATTGACCCGGACAAGAAAAAGGTTTTTGAGAACCTTTGCGCTTCACAAGACCTTACCACTTCGCAAGTAGTGCGCCAACTCATCCGTGATTACCTGCTTAAACATGAGGTGGACTACGGTCAGGTCACGGCCAACCCAAAAGTGAAGTGAGCTTTTTTGTTCGCATGATATGTGCGTGACACACACATAATGTTAACATATCATGGGCGTGATTTCTTCAAGATCACGGTTGCCCATGACCTGCAATACCAGCTTCAAAGACTTGCTTAGGAAGCCGCTCATCCTGTTCGGAGGGGCTTATAAAACCGTCAATGGTTTCCTGATGTTTGAGGGTGAAACCCTGATCCACCAGCAGCAGGATACATGGGGGAATATCCATGTGGTTGACCACGAGGGGCAACGGGTGCTGTCGTTTGACTCCATCTACGAACAAAGCCGTATGGATTTGAAACGCCCCGGCATGTTGGTACACCACTACACCCGTGCCATGCTGCTGGGTTTGGCGTTGGGCAACCCGGAACACATCACCTTGTTTGGTTTGGGGGGCGCTTGTCTGGTACGGGCAACCCATATGATCGACCCACGTATCAGGATTCAGGCGGTGGAACTGCGGGCAGCCGTCGTCAGTGTTGCTTATGATTATTTTGGCATCCCGGCGTCGGAAAATATTGCCATCCAAATAGCGGATGGGCGGCACTACATTACCCAACAGCCTGCTGCTTCCACTGACCTCATTTTTGCCGATATGTACCACGCGATTCGTGCCGACCCGTTCCAAATGCAGAAAAAGTTTTTCCACGAAAGCCACCGCGTCCTCTCCCCAGAAGGTTGGCTGGTCATCAACTGCCATGAGTTACCGTCTACGGAGAGCTTCTTTTTTCGTACCTTGAAACATTATTTCAAAGAAATCTTCATGTGTGCTGTGCCGGGCGGCAATTATGTGTTTTATGCCAGTAAGTTAGGCATGAACAAGCCCAAAGCCCTGATTCCGGCGGAGGTCGAATACTTCGAGTTGAAGCTCCATACCAAGATGGGTTCCCTGCTGGAAAAAATTGTGCCAGTTGCTTGAAGGAATATGCCTATTCTTCTTCAGCAGCAGCCCCTTCGCGGGACTGGATTTTATCTTCCTTGCCGGAGAGTAAATTGCGGATATTGGACTGATGCCGCCAGAAAATCAGCACAGCCATGAATGTCACCCCCAGCGTGAGCCAGCCATGCCCCTCATGCCCGCGACTGAGTACCCAGAAATACAGCGGGGAAAGCGCGGTAGCAATCAGTGCAGCAAGTGAGGAAATCTTGAAGCCTTTCGCCATTAGCAGCCACGTCGCCACGAATGCCAGCCCGCCCCAAACATTCACCCCAAGGAACACCCCAATGGCGGTTGCCACCCCTTTGCCGCCCTTGAAGCTGTAAAACAGCGGGTATAAATGCCCCAGAAACGCGGCAATACCAATCAGGATCAGCCCTGTATAATCCAGCCCGAACGCTTGCCCCACCAATACCGGGATCAAGCCTTTCAGCCCATCGCCGAGCAGGGTAATCGCCGCCGCTTTTTTGCCACCGTGGCGCAGCACGTTAGTTGCACCGGGGTTGTTGGAACCGACCGTGCGCGGGTCAGGCAGCCCCATCAGCTTGCAGGTGATGATGGCAGCAGAAATGGAGCCGAGCAGGTAGGCAAGTATGATCAGCAGGTAAACCATAGTGGTAATCCGAATTGATGTTGGTTATAAAATGGCAATGCTATCAAATTACAGGCTTGTCGGGGAGAAAGTGACGTTGGTTTAGTTCATGCACGACAGTTCCCATTTGTTTGAAATCCCTGTCATGGTGTAGCAAGACCAGATTGTTTTCGATGGCACACTGGGCAATCAAGCAGTCAACGGTAGAACGAACCGTAATGCCTCGGCGTCGGCAGTCAAAATAGATTCTGGCTGCTTGTTCGTAGCTTTTTTCACCCTGTTGGAGATGGTAAAACCGCTGCCCAGAAAAATAATGGTAGAAACGGGTGAAGCTCCGTTCGTCTTCCGCTCCCTGAAGAATTTCCATATAGATGACATCGGTGATACCCACCGCCAGTGGGTTTTGCAGCAAGGCATCCAGAAAGTTGACGTGTTCCGCATCCTTGCCATTAATATAATCAATCCACACCGACGTATCGACTAGATACATTACTTGCCACCTTCATTGGCACGTAATGCCTTATAGTCGTAGCCACGATGCAAGCCACCCGTCCCTTTCAAGTCACGTAAATCCAACCGCTTGCGGTTATCCACCATTTCTTTCAAGGCTTGCAGGATCAATTCGCGTTTGGTTTTGATGCCTGTCAGGCGGAAAGCTTCGGTTATTAACGTATCATCCAGAACAATATTTGTGCGCATAGTAATACACCTCCTGATGTGTATTATCGCTTGCAATTTGTTTTGGAACAAGTTCAAGTGTTTTACACTGTAGCGTCTGGATTGTTGCCCAAATGGAGAATAACTCGTGCCCCCTTTACAGCTAAAAACCCAAGGTCAAGGCAGACCCCTCGTCCTCCTCCACGGCTGGGGAATGAACAGCCATGTTTGGCAACCGATCCTGCCCGCACTGGCGCAACGCGCCCAAGTCATGTGCATTGACCTACCGGGGCATGGCGCAAACTGCCACCTACCGCTGGGTTCTTTAGATGCAGCGGTTGAGCAACTCGCCCCGCACATCCCCGAAGATGCCATCATCCTTGGCTGGTCACTCGGCGGACTGATTGCGCAAGGCTTGGCGCACGCTTTGCCCGACCGGGTTGCTGCCCTGATCCTGATTGCCAGCACCCCCAAATTCGTTGCGGAAGGTGACTGGCCTCATGGCGTTTCCCCCGACTTGCTCGCCCTGTTTGGCAGAAGCCTGCAAACCGATTACCTCGGCACGGTGAAACGCTTTTTCGCGCTGCAATTCCTCAGCACCAAAACAGATACCCGTGTCGTCAACGCCTTGCGCGATACCATCATGGCACATCCGGCGAGTATTGCCGCGCTGGAAGATGGCCTTAATATCCTGCAAACCGCCGACTTTTCCCCAACGCCCGTCACACAGCCGACCCTGTGGATGCTGGGTAAGTTGGATAAGCTGATCCCCGCCTCACTGGCTGACGCGCTGCCCGACATGGGGTATAAGCAGGTGGCGATGCTAGACCATGCCGCGCACGTACCCTTCGTTACCCACCCGGCGCTTTTCATGGAACACATTGGGGCATTTCTGGATGCGGTCTGACTTCACAGTGGCTGCTATTTTTTATGAATATTGCCAGCAGTGTGATGTTTATCACATCAAAAAATAATCAGATGATTTACATTTTTCAGGTGGGCTGGAAGAGCGTTTTCTTGGGCAAATTAGGTCATGTTAAGCAGGACTTTATCGTTCAAGTAATTGTAATTAATTAAGTTTTTTCGTGGATGTGCAGCGGGGAAATATCTTTGATTGCGACATTTAGGCTAATTAATTAATTTTATGCATGATAAATTGATGGGATCAACCATGAAAAAAATTCTTATCTCGACAGTTTTATCGGCACTACTTGCTCAATCCGTATAGTGTAGGAAAACATCACTATCAATTTTCTTTAGGAGGCATCGTGATCTCAGAATTAGCAGGTTTTACATTAAGCCGTTCCATTCCAGACAATTTGATGCTTGGGGTACTAGCCGGTGTTAATAAAGTTTACGGTGGCGTTGTGCGTAATGAGTCAGGTCAGATTTTGGCGCATCTTGTCAATAGCACCACACCAAGCAGCATTTTATCAGCCTTCACTTCGCCGCTGAATACACTCCTTTCAGGCGTCAATACCTATCAACTCCATCGCATCGGCGGGGATGTTGGTGTTATCGGTGCTGAAGTTGGTCGCATGGGTGCAGATGTTGGTGTTATCGGCGCTGAAGTTGGTCGCATAAGCGCCGATGTTGGTCGTATAGGCACTGAAGTTGGTCACATGGGGGCTAATGTCACTCAATTACTTCAGTTAGCTCAAGCATCCATGCTTCTGTCTGGTTTGACACTGGCTGTTAGCTCTGCCGGATTCCTGTTTTTAAGCAATAAAATAAATAAAATTGACGAAAAATTACAGCAAGTGGCATCTGATGTGAAGTACATCAAGTCGTTTCTTGAGCTACAAGAAAGATCTAGGTTGATAGCAGCCCTAAAAGTCATTAGAGAATTAAATAAAGTAGAAGACAATGCCGCTAGGCTTCAGATGTTAATCAGTAGCAGGCAGACTATAGGGGAAATACATGAAAAATATAAAATGTTACTAACAGACAGTAGCAATGAATATTCTTTCATGGCAGCAGAAGAGTATTTCACTATTACGGCGATTGGGCATTCGTTGTGTTCGGCAGAACTGGATATGTACGATCAGGCAGTGAACGATTTGCATGATGCGCAAACTGTATGGCAAAGCTCATCCAGAGCTTTTGTTAAAAATCATGTCATTAACGATAATGCACAGAGATTTCTGACGAAAGATTACGTGAAACATATCAATTCCGCAGAAGTGATTGAGTGGGTTGACTTCGCTGATTCTTCCTCAGATGGCATCAGTATCCTCGACCGCTTGAGAGGGCAGGCTCAGAAAGTGAATTTAGGGTGGTCTATGTTCACAGGGATAAACAATGAAGAAAAGTTAAACCTTGAGGTTTCCAGGAAAATTATTGCCAGAAACAAGATACTTCAAGGCTATGCCGACCAGCTTAAATATTTGTCGCAAATAAGGCAAAAACCGTCTACTGTTCAAAACCTTATGAATAGTATTCCTGATGATAACAGCGTTGAAGGCTGCCATATATTTGTCGCCAATGCTTATGCTGATAATGCAGTGAGAGGAAACTTATGAATGCACTTGTTTTAACACCTGCACAGGCAAATTTTGATTTGGTATTGTGGAATGCAGAGGCTGAATCTGTCTCAAGTAGTGACCTATATCTGTGGTTGAGAGAAAGCGGCTTGCCCAGTGAAGTTGCGATTCGTTTACAGAGTCTGGTTGGCACTGTTGCTAAAGTAGAAAGTAAGGTTATCAGTGTTGGAAAAATTATTCTTATTAAACTGATTGAATTTGTAAAAGCCCATCCGAATCTTGCCATTGGTATTGCCGTTGGGGCAGCAATTGGGGTGCTGGTCAGTACGATTCCGTTTTTAGGGGTATATTTGGCTCCGGCTGCGACAGCAATAAGTGTGACGATTGGTGCAATAGCAGGGCATCGGCTTGACAAGCTTGATAAAGGACAGGCTGTTAATATGAGTTCTGACTTGATCGCAATAGGTCAAGATGTTATTGAAATAGCCAAGGAATTTTTCAAGTTGCTGATCGGTATCTTCAATATGGTTTTTAATGGGCAGGTTGTGCAAGGAGTTTACGTTTAATATGTCATTCGCTGGCAAACCAACAAAAACACAGCTCCTCAATATCATTGATGAGTTGGAGAACAATCCGCATGACAAGGGCCGTATATTGGGTGATGTCGGTATTACCGTTGTGGGTGTTGGGCTAGGGGCAGCGGCTGCGGGAACTTTAGCGAGTGCAGCCGGGGCAACATCCATTTGGGGGCTTACCACGTATTGCAGGCTGGTTAGGTGTGACCGCAGTATCAGTAACACCGGTCGGTTGGATTATTGGAGCCGCTGCTGTTGGTGGGGCTGTTGCTTACGGTGTATCGCGTATAATTCATGACGGTGGATTATCGGAAGGGCGGAAACGGGAGCTTTTGCAGAAATACAAAGAAGATGCCCAAGGCATTGATGCTAAAGAAAAATCAGGAAGCATTACTGACGAAGACAGGACAGAATTCATTATTTCTTTGCGTGAGCTGATTGACAAGGACGCGATTAGCCCAGATAAAGCGATAAAGTTGATTGAACAAGTAGAACAAGGGCGAATTCCTCTTTCTCAAGCATTTGCACTGGTGCAAGCAATATTACAAGAACGATAATATTGTATACTCCCCTCGCTTGTTACCCACCCGGAGACTTTCATGGATCATAGCGGGGCATTTCTGGATGCGCTCTGACACTGCCAACCCCTACCTGCTGGACAAACACAAAACCCGCCAAGGCTTTGAGCGTGCCGCGGCACACTTACGATGCCAACGCGGTATTGCAGCGTGAAATCGGCGACCGCCTGCTGGAACGGCTCGGATCTGATCAAGATGCAGCCGGAAACCGTCCTCGACCTCGGTTGTGGCACCGGTGCTGTCAGCGAACACCTGCTCAAGCGTTACAAAAAAGCCCGTGTTATCGGTGTTGATCTGGCGCTGAATATGGTGAAAAAAACCCGCCAGCGCGGCGGCTGGTTCCGCAAGCCGCAAGGCGTGTGTGCCGATGCTGCCAGCCTGCCATTCCAGCCGCAATGTGCCGACATGCTGGTTTCCAACCTGATGCTGCAATGGTGCAATGATTTACCAGCGGTATTCGGCGAATGGGTGCAGGTGTTGAAACCCAATGGCTTGCTGATGTTTGCCACCTTCGGCCCCGATACCCTGAAAGAATTGCGGGCAAGCTGGGGCAGGGTGGATGGCTTTACCCACACCAGCCGTTTCACCGATATGCACGACGTGGGTGATGCCTTGTTGCAAGCCGGTTTCCGCGACCCGGTGGTGGATATGGAAACCATCACCCTGACCTATGCCGATGTGCGTGGTTTGTTGCGTGACCTTAAAGGCATTGGCGCGAACAATGCCACTTCACGGGCGCAATCACGGGCTGACTGGCAAGGCACGCTTACAGGCTTTTTTGCAGGCTTACGAATACTTCCGTCAGGAGGATGGTTTGTATCCCGCCACCTATGAAGTGGTGTATGGTCATGCGTGGGCACCGACCTTGTTGCCCAGCAAATTGCCGGAAAAATTCATCCCGATTATGAGGAGCAAGCATGACTGAACCTGTTATTGCGCAGAAAAAACCGTGTGTGGTGGAACTGGAAGCGGGAATCAGCTATTGGTGGTGTGCCTGCGGACGTTCTGCCAACCAGCCGTTTTGCGACGGTTCACATGAGGGAACCGGTTTGAACCAGTGGAATTTACGGTGCCGGAAAGCAAAAAATACGGTTTGTGCGCCTGTAAACACACCCAAAATGCGCCGTTCTGTGATGCAACTCATCGTAATCTGGAATAAAGCCTGATGCGGTGTGTTAAAGTTGCGCCAATTCTCCGGTATTTGGCTAATAATAATGAAAAAAACGTATACCATCCAATCGTGTCAGCACAAGCAATTTCCCCGAAAAAGGCTCAATGGTGTGGCAATTGCTGATGCAGCGATGACCGCCTGCGTAAGGTTAATGGTGTCACCACGCTGGATAAGGCGGGGCTGATTGATTCGGTCCGTTCGATTTATGCCCGTGAAGCACCCTTGGTAGAAGAGCTGTTGCAGCATAATGAAGGCGATACGTTCAGCATCGACTTTACCGGGTTCAACCAAGCGCAGGGTTATATTAACCGGGAAATGTACGCCAATATGCAGAAGTGCGAACGGCTCTCCTGTATGGTACGCGCAAATTATGGCGGGTACTTGCTGGTGGTGGGAATGTTGGTTGTACTCTCGCTGGGCTGGACACTGTATAGCAGTATGACTGAGTTTGCCCACCAACAACCGTTGATGCACCATGAGCTACCTTAAGCGTATTGATACCTGCAATAATTTTGAGTCCGCCGATTACCGGGCATTGCTGATCAACGACAAGGTGTACGGGCAAGTCCAACCCGCTTTCGCCGAACATCTCGCCAATTGGGCGGATATTTTTACGGTGACCGCCACGCAGGTGGTGTTGAACCCCGCCTTGGCTGATTACGCCGCACGGACTGCAGCCGTTGCCCCGGTATTGCGTCCAACTGTATGAACAGGGCGTGATTGATACGTGGGTGGAGGAAGCCTACCCGGTCACGCACAGTTTCGGCGGTCATGCCGAGTTGGAAATCGAACGCGCTGCCACCAATTTCATGGGGGTGAAAACCTTCGGTATCCACGTCAATGGTCTGGTGCAAACCGCTACGGGTGTGGAGGTATGGGTGGGGACGCGCTCGCTGGACAAGCCTTTCTGGCCCGGCAAGCTGGATCAGATGGTGGCAGGTGGTCAGCCCGTCGGTTTGGGCTTGCTGGAAAATGTCATTAAAGAATCACAGGAAGAAGCCAATATCCCGTTGGAACTGGCACAACAAGCCCAAGCGATAGGCACGATCCCGTACCGGCAGGAAGGCTGGCGTGGGCTGGATAATTCCACCATTTACGTGTACGACCTGTGGTTGCCAGACGATTTTGTGCCGGAAAATACCGATGGTGAGGTGATTGCGTTTGAACGGATGCCGTTGGCTGAAATCGCCCGCCTGACTGAAACAACTGAGGAATTCAAGGATAATTGCAATCTGGTCAATATTGACCTTTTATTGCGCATGGGCTTGATTACGGCACAACATCCTGAACATGCTGCTATCCTCAAAGCCTTATACACTGCTGGTCATTCAAAAGAGATAAAAAATGCAGACAAGGCCAACCTAAAACTGTTTATCTTCAAGACTATACTGCGCCTGCTTATAGCGTTGACGCGCTCTCATTGGTGTTTGAATTGGGCGAGGATTCCACCCAAGTGACCAGCGTGGCGAATTACCGCCGTCATCCGGCGATGCCGATAGATGCGCCGTTGGAACTGTACGGTGAGGAACTGGAGTTGCTGGCGATGCGCCTCAATGGCCTGCCCTTGACGCCAGAGGATTACACCCTCAGTGACACCGGCATGAGCATCCCCAATGTCTCGGCTTTGTGTACGCTCGAAGTGGTGACGCGGATTTACCCGCAGAAAAATACTTCGTTGGAAGGCTTGTACCAAACCAGCGGCAATTTCTGTACCCAATGCGAGGCGCAGGGTTTCCGCAAAATTACCTATTACCCCGACAGGCCGGATGTGATGACGGTGTTCACCACCCAGATTCTGGCGGACAAGCAAAAATACCCGGTGCTGCTGTCCAACGGCAACCTTACCGGCAGCGGTGACTTGCCGGATGGGCGTCACTGGGCGCGTTGGGAAGACCCGTTCCATAAGCCAGCCTATTTGTTTGCATTGGTGGCAGGGGATTTGCAGCATGTGGAAGGCCATTACCCGACCCGTTCCGGGCGCGATGTGACCCTGCGGATTTATACCGAAGCGCACAATATCGACAAGTGCGACCATGCGATGCAATCCATCAAGCGGGCGATGCATGTGGGATGAGCAACGCTTTCGGGCTGGAATACGACCTCGACATTTACATGATTGTGGCGGTGGATGACTTCAATATGGGGGCGATGGAAAACAAGGGGTTGAACATTTTCAACTCCAAGCTGGTGTTTGCCAGCCCCGCCACCGCGACTGATATGGATTACGTCACTATTGAGGCGGTCATCGGGCATGAATATTTCCATAACTGGACGGGCAACCGCGTGACTTGCCGCGATTGGTTCCAGTTGTCGCTCAAGGAAGGCTTGACGGTATTCCGTGATCAGGAATTCACCTCTGACCTGCATTCGCGCCCGGTCAAGCGCATTGAGGATGTGCGCAAGCTGCGTACCTTGCAGTTTGCCGAGGATGCCAGCCCGATGGCGCACCCGATCCGCCCGGCTTCTTACATGGAAATCAACAACTTCTACACCGTTACCGTGTATGAAAAAGGCGCGGAAGTGGTGCGCATGTACCAAACCTTGTTGGGGCGTGACGGTTTCCGCAAGGGCATGGATCTGTACTTCCAGCGCCATGACGGGCAGGCGGTGGCAACCGAAAACTTCCTCGCGGCGATGGCGGATGCCAATGGGGCGGATTTAAGCCAGTTCCAGCGGTGGTATGATCAGGCAGGCACGCCGCAAGTGGCGGTACGCATGGATTACGATGCTGCCACCCAAACCTGCACCTTGCATTTCACCCAGAGTTGCCCGGCAACGCCAGAAGCCAGCGACAAGCAAGCTTTCCTGATCCCTATTGAAGTGGGTTTGTTGGATAGCAGCGGTCAAGACATGATCGGCACTCAGGTATTGCGCCTGACCGAAATGGAGCAATCGTTCAGCTTTGAAAATGTGGCGGAACAGCCTGTGCCGTCCTTGCTGCGCGGTTTTTCTGCCCCAGTGAAACTCACTTACCCGTATACCACCGCCGAGCTGGTGTTCCTGATGAAGCACGACAGTGACGCCTTCAACCGTTGGGATGCGGGGCAACGGCTGGCGATGCAAACCATGCTCAACATGCTGGCAGCACAGCAACAGCAGCAAGCATTCGGGTTGGAACACGATTTCATCAGCGCCTATCAGGCCATCCTCACCGATAGCTCGTTGGATCACGCTTTGCGTGCCGAAGCGTTGCAACTGCCCTCCGAGGCGGATATTGCCGAAGTGGCGCTGCCTGCTGACCCGGAAGCCATTTATGCGGTGCGCGAGTTCATCTACACCACGCTGGCAAAGGCGCTGCGCTTGGATCTGGAAGCCCTGTATGCTGAACTGCACGAGATGGGCGATTATTCCCCCGATGCTGCCAGCATTGGCCGCCGTAGCCTGAAAAACGTCTGCCTGTCTTATTTGGGGCGCATCCACGACGAGGGCATCCACGACCTGTGCCACCAGCAATACCGCGATGCGGGCAATATGACCGATGCAATGGCGGCATTGGCGGTGCTGAGCCGGATCGATTGCCCACAACGTGAGGAAGCCTTGCAGCATTTCCACGACCGCTGGCAGCATGACCCGCTGGTGATGGATAAATGGTTTGCCCTGCAAGCGGCATCCTCCTTGCCCGGATACGCTGGAACAGGTGCAGGGCTTGATGCAGCACACGCTGTTCGACCTGCGTAACCCCAACAAGGTACGCGCCCTGATTGGCAGTTTTGCGATGCGTAACCCGCTGCATTTCCATGCGCAAGATGGCAGTGGTTACACCTTCCTCACTGAGCATGTGTTGCAACTGGATGCGATGAACCCGCAAATTGCTTCGCGCATGGTGCGCCCGCTGATGAACTGGCGGCATTACGAGCCGACCCGTAGCGCCCTGATGAAAGCGCAACTGGAACGGATTCAGGCACATGACAGGTTTGTCCGGTGATGTTTGCGAAATCGTCAGCAAGAGTCTGGTATAATGCGCTGACCGTATTTAATGAGAGGGAATGTAATGAAAATGAATCTGTTGAAATCGTTGGGGCTGGCGGTATTGTTGACGGCGGGCGCTAATGCGGTTGCCGATGAAGTCTGGAACAGCAACGTGGGCAGGATTGTGTATGCCGAAGAAATCGGCCCGACGGCGGTATTTGCTTACGGCCCTGCGGAAGATCCGGGCGTGGTTTATATCCTTGGTCTTGCCAAGGTTTACCAGAACCGTGGAACCTATGACGGTTATTGGGCGGAGAATAAGGCGAAAGTGGAATGCACCACCGAGCGCCCCGGCATTTTTGGCAAGATGACCAAATACTGGGGGCGTTACCAGATCAAGTTCCTCGACAAAGGTTTCCCCGCACGTTGGGAAGCGGTCTGGAGCTACTGTGACGGTGAGATCGAAAAAGTGAAAATTGAGGCAACCCCGGCAGTTGCTGAAGCGGCTACCCCTGCCCCTGTGAAGAAATAAGCTGCCTTGCAGCACCTACGGCGGCTTGTCCCAGCGACAGGCCGCCGTCGTTAGTCGGCACACGGCTATGTGTCAAAACCCGTAACCCCGTTGCTTCCAACCTTGCCAATAAGCCCTTGAATAACAGGGCATTCTGAAATACCCCGCCAGACAAAGCAATCGCTTGAATCTCTGGCCTTTCCTGACAAATCCGTTCTGCCAATTCCGTGATCACCTGTATTAAACCCTGATGAAATTGGGCGGCGATGGCGTCGCGCCCGTAGCCGGTTTGCAAGTCTTTGAGCAATTCATACCACATGGGGGCGGGGTCTATTTCCCAGCAGCCTGCGGGGTTGCGTTCCAGCGTGAATGGGTAGGGGGGGACGACGTGCAATAGGCAGGCGGGGGTGGCGGCTTCCAATTCGATGGCGGCTTGGCCTTCGTAGCTGATGCGTTCGCGGCTGAAGTCGAGGGCGGCGGCTACGGCATCGAATAGGCGTCCGCAGGAGCTGCTCAAGGGGGAATTCAGGCCGCGTGTGAGCATGGTTTCCAGGGTTGCCAGCGGTTGTTGTTGCAGGTAGTGGATCAGGGGTAGGTCGGCAAATTCTTTGACGACAGCATTCCAGCCGAGGGCTTGGAGGTGCGCCCATGTATTGCGCCACGGTTGCAGGATGGCTTGTGTGCCACCGGGCATGGGGGTGGGCTTGAAATGCCCTAAGCGTTGGTAGCCGCAGTAATCGGCTAGCAGGAATTCGCCGCCCCAGAGTGTGCCGTCGTCGCCGTAGCCTAGGCCGTCTAGGACGATGCCTAGTACTTTGCCAGCGTCCAGTGCCCAGCCGTTTTCAGCCATGCAGGCGGCGATGTGGGCGTGGTGGTGTTGTACTTCGATTAGGGGTATACCCCGTTCTTTTGCCCATTGCTGGCCTAACTGGGTGGAGCGGTAGCCGGGGTGTTGGTCGACGATGATCGCGGGCGCAGGGAGGGAGGGTAATTCCTCCAGAACCTTGTGAAACTCGCTGCGCTCAGACAGCACTGCGGTTCTGGAGGAATTACCCTCCCTCCCTGCTTGGAGGTGGTGGTCGAAGAGTGTGAGGTAGAGGTTTAGGGTGTGTTGGTATTCTTTCCATGTGCGGGCGTCTTCGAGGTCGCCTAGGTGTTGGGAGAGGATGGCTTGTCCGTCGCGGAGCAGGGCGAAGGTGTTTTTTAGTTCGCCGCCCATTGCTAGTAGGGGGGGGGAATCGGCAAAGCCTGCGGGTAGGGGGATGGATTCGGGGGCGTAGCCACGGGCGCGGCGTAGTAGGCGCGGTTGGTTGGCTAGGATGCGCACTACGGAGTCGTCTACGCGGTTGATGATGGGGCGGTTGTGTAGCAGCAAGTAGTCGGCGATGGGCTGCATCCGTTGGCGGGTTTCGTCTACGCTGATGCATTGGGGTTCTTCGCTGAGGTTGGCGCTGGTCATGACTAGCGGGGTGTCCCACGATTCTAGCAGCAGGGCGTGGAGGGGGGTGTAGGGGAGCATGAAGCCGAGAGTGGTGTTGGTGGGGGGCGATAGATGGAGCGGTGGGTATCGCTTGCGCTCCACCCACCCTACACAGCAACACAATCGGGGCATGTTTGCTTTGCAATAGTTCTGCTTCTGTTTCGCTGACATGGCAATACTGGCGGATTACTGCCAGATCGCGTGCCATCAGTGCCAGTGGTTTTTGGTAGCGGCGTTTGCGTTGCCGCAGGGTTGTGATGGCGGTTTCATTGCTGGCATCACAGACCAGGTGGACGCCACCCAGCCCCATCAGCGCCAGAATCTTTCCTTCCCGTAGCAGGCGGTTGGCGGTGTCGAGGCAGTCGCGCTCAATGGCGGTGGGGGTGATGCGTTGCCCGTTGCTGTTTTCTAGCCAGACTTGTGGGCCGCATACGGGGCAGGCGTTGGGTTGGGCGTGGAAACGGCGGTCGGCTGGGTTGGTGTATTCGTGCTGGCAATCCGGGCATAGCGGGAAGCTTGCCATGCTGGTGTTGGCGCGGTCATAGGGGATGCCTGCGCACGATGCTCAGGCGTGGGCCGCAATGGGTGCAGTTGGTGAAAGGGTAACGGTAGCGGCGGTTATTGGGGTCGAAAATGTCGGTACGGCAGGCGGGGCACATGGCAGCATCCGGGACGATGCCAGTGTGGATGTCACCCCCGGCACTGGCAATAATGCGGAAGTCAGCGTGTGGGCAGGGTGCATCCAGCGGGGTGATTTGCAGGCTGTCGAGCCGTGCCAGTGGGGGAATATCCGTGCGTAACTGCTGTTGGAAATCTGCCAGTGCTGCTTCACTGCCCCATGCTTCGATCAGCACTCCGGCACTGTCATTGCGTACCGTGCCTGTAATGCTGCATTGGTGTGCCAGCCGCCAGACATTGGGGCGAAAACCGACGCCCTGTACTAAGCCGGTGATGCGGATGCGGTTAGATTTCACCTGTACAGTTCCCCTTTGCGTTTGCGCGACAAAGGAGACAGGCTAGCGATTAACGCAAAAAGGATCAACCCACAAATGCAGGTTGACCCTTAGCCCCACAGCCCAATTATTTAGCCCTTAACCCCTTTGTCTATCAGTGCTTAACGTTGTGCGTGTGGCATTTGTTGATATTGCTGATGGTCATTGCTGCTTTTGCCCTGTTCAAAGGGCGCTTTGTAGCCATTATCTGGTTTAGGCGGTGCATTGTGGTCTTTGCCCTGCTCAAATGGTGCTTTGTAACCATTGTCTGGTTTAGGTGGCGCTTGGCGATGGTCGCCATGTTGTTTGACTACAGCCTTGTTATTAGCCAGTTTGGTAATGTGCTGGCTCAGGGTTGTTTCCTTGCTTTCCAGACTGTTACGTTCCCGTTTGCTTACTTTGTGGTCTCGCATCGCAGAGCGGACGGCTGAACCCAGTTGGCGCAATTCGGTACGCAGTTGGCGTTCTTCTGTTGGGGTCAGTTTGCCGCTTTGCACACCAGCATCAATGCGCATTTCCAGTTTGGGCATGTTTACATCCAGACGATTGTTTTGCTCGTGTGGCGCTGCCATTGCCGCAGAAGAGGCAAACAATACGCCAGCAATCAGTGCGCTTGAGAATACGGTAGTCTTTTTCATGGTGTTACTCCTGTTGTTTAAGCTGGTAAGGGTTGAAATGTTTTCCCTTTCGACAGGTGTAACAATATCCGCAAATCAAGCACCAAATATGCTTGGATTGTGTAAACAAAAAGGAAGTGAAATTTGCCCCGGTTGTTATTTTTTAGGGCGGGCTTGTGGTCGGGTTTCTAGTAGGCAATTGGCAAAGATCGCCTGAATTTTGGGGATTTTGTCCACGTGTTGCGGGTCGCCAGAGAGTGCCGCCAGATGCATACTGATCATAATGGAGACGGTGTTGGAGGCTTTGATCGCCTGAAGGATTAGGACTGGGGGATACCCTTTGCTATGGCGGTGCAATAGGTGGATGCCGCCATGTACATAGGAGCTAAGTGGTTTCCATGAATGTTCCTTGAACTGGAGCAACATCTGCATCGCATCGGCGGGGGGTTTGCCTTCTAATTCGGTGAGCATTTGGGTCATCATGGATAATCTGTCGGCTTTTTTGGCATTTTCATGGGTAAACTCACCCATTAAGCGCGAGGTTACGGCGTCCGATGCGGCATACCATAGCCACATTGCCCTGACTAGGGCTTCATACTGGAGGCGCAGTAACCCGATTGCCGAAGTAAAATTACCGCTCACAATCAGCAGCTTGATGCTTTGGGCGTGTTCAAAGGCAACGCCGCACATGATCCGGCTGGAAGTGGTACGGTTTGAGCTGTCGTCAGCACTTAATTCCATGAATTTGAACAAATACCGCTCCAACACCGCAGAACGGCGCAGTAGATTTTTGAGTTCATCACTCATCTGCCTCATAATACCTTCCTTTATTGCCGACAAGCTCACCAAACCCATGATACGTATTACTGAACTGCGCCTGCCGCTGGATCACCCAGCCGACTGCCCTGCCTGCTGCGATTGTGGAGCGTTTGGGCATTGCCCCCACCGAGTTGCTGGACTTCCAGCTTTTCAAACGCGGCTACGATGCCCGTAAGCGTGACGCTATTGTACTGGTCTACACCATTGACGCTAGCGGTACAGGATGAGGCCGCGATACTGGCTAAGGTTTGCCGACGATCCGCATGTAAAAATTGCGCCCGATATGACTTACCGTTTCGTGGCTCAGGTGCAGGAAGCGCCCGAACCGCGCCCGGTAGTGGTGGGCTTTGGCCCGTGCGGCATTATGGCGGGGCTGGTGCTGGCGCAAATGGGTTTCCGCCCGATTATTTTGGAACGCGGCAAAAAAGTCCGCGAGCGCACCAAGGATACGTGGGGGCTGTGGCGCAAGAACCAGCTTAACCCCGAATCCAATGTGCAATTTGGTGAAGGCGGCGCGGGGACATTTTCCGACGGCAAGCTTTACAGCCAGATCAAAGACCCCAAACACTACGGGCGTAAAGTCTTGAGCGAATTCGTCAAGGCAGGCGCACCGGAAGAAATCCTCTACGTCAGCAAGCCGCACATTGGCACGTTCCGCTTGGTGAAAATGGTGGAAAACATGCGTGCCCAAATCGAGGCGCTGGGGGGCGAAATCCGCTTCCAGCAGCAGGTGACGGATGTGCTGATTGAAGACGGTCATATCCGTGGCTGACGCCTTGCCAGTGGTGAACAACTCCGCGCTGACCATGTGATCCTCGCGCTGGGGCATAGTGCTCGGGATACCGTCGGGATGCTGTTTGAACGCGGCGTCTTCATGGAACAAAAGCCGTTTTCCATCGGTTTCCGCATCGAACACCCGCAAACCCTGATTGACCAAGCCCGTTTTGGCAAACATGCGGGCAACGAATTGCTGGGGGCGGCGGATTACAAACTGGTGCATCACGCCAAAAATGGGCGCGATGTGTACAGCTTCTGCATGTGTCCGGGCGGGCAAGTGGTGGCTGCCACCTCCGAAGCGGGGCGGGTCGTGACCAATGGCATGAGCCAATATTCCCGTGCCGAACGCAATGCCAATGCGGGGATCGTGGTCGGTATCACCCCGGAAGATTACCCCGGCAACCCGTTGGCAGGCATCGAATTCCAACGCCAATGGGAATCCCGCGCCTATGAACTCGGTGGCGGTGACTACTCCGCGCCGGGGCAATTGGTGGGCGATTTCATTAAGGGGATTGCCTCCACCCAGCTCGGTTCGGTGGAACCTTCCTACCAACCGGGCGTGCGTTTGACTGACCTTGCCACCAGCTTGCCTAGCTATGCGATTGACGCTATCCGTGAAGCCTTGCCTGCGTTTGAGCGCCAAATCAAAGGCTTTTCGATGTACGACGCCATGCTGACCGGGGTGGAAACCCGCACCTCGTCACCGTTGCGCATCACCCGTGGTCACGATTTGCAAAGCCTGAACGTGAAAGGGCTTGTATCCGGCGGGCGAGGGTGCGGGTTATGCTGGCGGCATCCTCTCGGCAGGTGTAGACGGCATCCGCGTTGCCGAAGCACTCGCCGAGGCGGCACTTTCCGGCTTCCCCCTTTGAAAAAGGGGGATTGAGGGGGATTCTCTTAAATCCGCTTAAACTTGAGCGAATTACTAGGTTTATCGGAGACAAGACATGACTGGCATAGTACGCACAAGCTGGCACAACGCTACCGTAGTGGCAAACCATCAATGGACTGGGCGGCTGTTTACCCTGCGCATCACAAACCGCACCGATGCCGTTCATCGCCGGTCAGTTTGTCACCTTGCGCTTGCCCGTCACGATTAATGGCGTAACTGAGCTGGTGGCAAAATCCTATTCCCTGATCAATGCGCCGGGTGAGCCGGAGCTTGAAATCTTCTACAACATCGTCCCCAATGGCAAACTTTCCAACGCTCTGGCGCGGTTGCAGCCCGGTGACAACCTTGAGATTTCCCAGCCTGCCAAAGGCTTTTTTGTGTTGGATGAAATCCCGGCTGCATGCCCATCTGTGGATGATCGCTACCGGCACGGGACTTGGGCCTTACCTGTCGATCCTCAAAACCGCGCTGCCGTGGGAGCGTTTCGAGAAAATTGTGTTGGTACACGGGGTTCCGTTAGTCAGTGAACTGGCTTATGCCGACCTGATCCACTCGTTTGCTGCCGCAGCATCCTGACCAGTTCCGTTTCATTTCCTGTGTGACCCGCGAGCCGAACCCGCAAGGGCTGGAAGGGCGCATTACCACTGCGTTTGAATCCGGTGCATTGGAGCAGGCAGCGGGTATCCCGATTACCGCCGCCGATACCCACGTCATGCTGTGCGGCAACCACAATATGCTCAATGAGATGAAAGAATTGCTGGGAAAACGCGGGATGCAGCGCCATTTGCGCCACAAGCCGGGACATATCACCACAGAGCAGTACTTTTAGAGTCGTAATCTGGGTGCAAGCTATGTAAAATCAGCCGCTTGATTACACAGGGTCACGGATAAACAACAGGCATGAACCCGGATTTTCTTGATTTTGAACAGCCTATCGCCGAATTACAGGCGAAGATTGAAGAACTGCGTTACGTCGGTGACGCTGAAATTAACCTGAGCGAAGAAATCACCAAGCTGGAAGAAAAAGCAGCTTCGTTGACCCGTTCGATTTTTTCCAAACTGACACCGCGCCAGATTTCGCAGCTTGCACGCCACCCCAAACGCCCTTATACCTGGATCTGATCCGGTATTTGTTTACCGATTTCAAGGAACTGCATGGCGACCGCGCTTTTGCGGATGACAGGGCAATTATCGGCGGCATGGCGCGGTTTCGTGGTCAATCGGTGATGGTGATTGGGCATCAAAAAGGCCGTGACACCAACGAAAACATCAAACGCAATTTCGGGATGCCACGCCCAGAAGGCTACCGCAAAGCCCTGCGGCTGATGCGTATGGCGGAAAAATTCCACTTACCCGTGATTACCTTCATCGACACACCGGGCGCATACCCCGGCATCGGTGCGGAAGAGCGTGGGCAAAGTGAGGCGATTGCCCGCAATTTGTATGAAATGGCGAAATTGCGTACCCCGATCATTTGTACGGTGGTGGGCGAAGGCGGTTCCGGCGGCGCACTGGCAATTGGTGTGGGCGACCGGGTGATGATGCTGCAATACGCCACTTACTCGGTCATCTCCCCAGAAGGTTGTGCGTCAATCTTGTGGAAAAGTGCCGACAAAGCGGCAGATGCAGCGGATGCGATGGGCATTACCGCTGACCGCTTGAAATCGCTTGGGCTTGATTGAGCAGGTTATCCCCGAACCGTTGGGTGGGGCGCACCGTGATATGGAAGCGGCAGCGCGTCACATCGGCGAGGCACTGGAAACCAATTTGCGTACCTTGAATGCGATGAACATTGATAAGCTGCTGGATAAGCGTTACCAGCGGATTATGGGTTTCGGGCAGTTCGAGGAGTAGGGAGGGCGTGATGAATCACGCCCCTACGGATCATTTGTTAGCATTTTTTCGGCAACATCCTGCTACGGAATACCTGATTGGGTTCAGTGGTGGGATGGATTCGCATGTGTTACTCCATGCTTGCGCGAGTCTGCGCGATGCACACCCTCAGTTACAATTTCGCGCCCTGCATATTGATCATGGCTTGCAGGCGGTGTCGGCTGCGTGGGCAGAACATTGCCGTGCGGTTTGCTTAGTCCCTGAATATTCCCTTTGCGCTGGAACGCTTGCAACTGGTGATTCCTGCCGGGGAGAGTCTGGAGGCGGTGGCGCGTACTGCGCGTTATGCGGCGTTCAGCCAGCATTTGCAAGCCGGGGAAATGCTGCTTACTGCACATCATCAGAACGATCAGGCGGAAACCTTGTTGCTGCATCTGGTGCGCGGCAGTGGGGTGGATGGGTTGGCGGCGATGCCGGAAGTTCGCCCGTTGGCGCGGGGGCATTTGGGGCGACCGTTGCTGGCTTGCAGCCGTGCGGAACTGGTGGACTATGCCAATCTGCATAGGCTGAATTACCTAGATGACCCCAGTAATCAGGATTGCCGCTTTGAGCGCAATTTCCTGCGCCATCAGGTGATGCCGCTGTTGGCAAGCCGTTGGCCTGCGGTGGGTAAGACGCTGGCGCGGGCGGCGCGTTTGCAGGGCGAAAGCCGTCAGTTGCTGGAAGGTTTTTTGCGCGACAAATTGCGAAGTATGCACGGCTGCCAAGCCCGATACGCTGTCGGTCAGCAAGCTGCTGGGTGAGGATGGCGTGATGCAAAAAGCTTTGCTGCGTGAATGGTTGGCGCAACGCGGTTTCCGCTTGCCGGAAGAAAAAAAGCTGCTGCAAGTGCTGCATGATGTATTGCATTGCAGTCCGGATGCAACACCTTGTGTGCATTGGGAGGGCTGCGAAATCCGCCGTTACCGCGATGATGTGTATGCGATGCAGCCGTTGTCGGCGCACGATCCCAAGCAGGTGTTGGTGTGGGATATTAACCAGCCCTTGTACATTGCTTCGCTGGGGCAAACCTTATTGCCGGAGCGGTTGGGAAGTTGGCAACAGCCGCTGCAAGGGAGTCCTGAGCTTGTGACGGTGCGGTTTCGGCAAGGTGGGGAAAGTATGCATATCCCGCAGCGGGGTGGGCATCACAGCCTCAAACACATTTTGCAGGAACAGGGAGTTCCGCCGTGGGAGCGGGGGCGTTTACCGTTGGTGTATGTGGGGGAGCGGCTCGTATGCTTGTACCCATGTTTCATGCCAGCGCAACCTGTGATGATCAACTAGCCACTAACTCATCACCCTCACACGGCTCTTGCCCACCTTGGCGCGTCAGAATGCGCTTGAACGCATCCATATCCGCTCTTTGTTGACGTTCAGTGAAAAAACGGGCGGTTTTCATGGCAGCCAGTTTTTCTGCTACGGCGATAGCGATAAATTGATTGATGCTCACACCGTCATTGTTTGCCGCCTCATTGACTGCTTCTTTGAGAGATCGGGGCAGGCGCAGAGGGTAAGTTGCCGTTTGTTGTTTCATATGCGAATTCTCCTAATGGCATCAGCGGGACGCATGGCTTGGATACCGAAACGGGCGGGGGCATCGCCATAATCTCGCAGATTGAAGGTAACAAGTATGTCTGCCCTGCCATTGATAGCGGTTTCTAGCACCATTTCATCGGCTGGGTCATGCAATTGTGGTCGCCACAAAAAGTCCATGTGGACGGGTTCGACCAATGCGATCACACCATCGACAAAAATGCTGGCTTCTTCCTTGCTCAACTGGGCTTCTGTCCAATGGCGAGTTTCCAGACATTTAGCTTCATATTCCAGTGCTAACGGAACGCTTGCCAGCAAACGGACTTGTGATGTATCCGCTGCAATTTGCAAAATAGCCGCAGAAGCTCCCGTTGGGCTACGCATGGCAGCGATGATCACATCTGTATCCAAAACACAGCGAAGCATGACATTCCTTGTTGTTGGCATCTTATATGACATCTTATACGGTATCTTTTAGTGTGGCAAATGATGATTGCTGTTTGAAAAGTGAAGCGCGATTTTAGTTTTGTGAATTATATTCACAGATTATTGACTTTTCTGTGAACCTCGTTCACAATAATCTTCAATGTCTAATTAATGATTAATTCAATTTTGGAAATTCAATGCGTTATGAATGATGATGATTTGATTGGACTTTATGAAGTTGCCGAGTTAGCAGGAGTTAATTCATCTGCGGTAGGAAACTGGAGAAAAAGACATTCAGACTTTCCCCTCCCTGTGAAACAGTTACAAGCAGGGCCGGTATTCCAAAAGAGACAAATTTTACATTGGCTGAGAAAAAAGGAAGCACCTATGGCAAAGATAGTAGCATTATTTAATAATAAAGGCGGTGTTGGTAAAACAACCACTATTTGGAATCTAGACACAACATCATCGGCTGATCAAGGAAAAAAAGTATTAGCAATTGATTTCGATCCACAATGTAACTTATCTATTGCTGCTTTAGGTGATGTAGAATTCTCAAAGTATTTAGAGAGTTCGGAGGAGCTTCCTTATGGTAAAACCATTCGTGCATTTGCCCTTCCTTATATTCAACAAAGTGCTCCAGGGAAAGCATATATTGCTCAACCAAAAAACACACAAAACACAAATTTAGACATTGTTCCAGGAGACTTTTGGTTAAATAATTTTTCAGATATTCTTAATGTTGGTACTGATGTTATTGGAAGGATCCGGCTTATATCGTTTTTTAATGCCTTCAAGTTTAATTGATAGCGTGGAAAGAATATAATAAAAAATATGATTTTGTACTGATAGACTTGCCACCATCTTTCAATTCTCTTGTAAGGGCGGCATTATATTCGTCAGATTACTTTCAAGTACCTTGTACTCCTGATTTATTTTCAGCATATTGTGTTGGTTTGATTGGTCAGGTTTTACCTCGCTTTATACAAGACTGGGAACAAGGAAAAGCACGTTATTTGCAATCAAACTCTTATGACCAAGTTATTCCGAGAAAAGGACAACCCAAATTTGGTGGTTGGATTTTTAATGGATTTGATACCAGAAAAAAGAGAGATTCAGATGAGATTGCGAAGACGGGAGCTGATCAAGCTCAATTTGTAAAAATCCAATGTTCAATCAATGATCAACTTATTCCTAAGCTAAAAAATATTGATGCATATAATGCAGTTCCAGATTTTGTTACTCAAGAACCAGTCGCAAGTATAGAAGACTTAAATGTTATGGCACCGGACAGTATTGTTCAGAACACGCCTATTAAATATTTGCCACAATCAAAGCCCACAAGAGAAAATGTAGGTAGTGGAAAATGGGCAAGCAATCAAACGGCATTAATGAAAAAGATGGATATTCAATATGATGCTTTAGCACAATTTATGATAAAAAACTTTTAACAATTTCAAGTGTCTGATATTCAGGTTGATGGGGAGATGTATTCACCCCATCAACGTAACAAACACCTGCGTTATCTTTTTCGGCAATCCACTACGGTAACGCGCTTGCCGAAAATACCACACACATTATTCGTCCGCTCGCTGATCAAGGCTAATGCAACAACTGTAAATGCCTCTCTAATCCAATTCCTTGCAGAACTCCCGCAACAGCATCACCGCAATATTGCGCTCACTTTTACTTCGTCAAACTCGCAAACAACACCGGCAACTGCTCCGGCAACCGATCCACATGGTCAATCACCGTGTAATTATTCTGCCCGAAAATCCGCTTCACATAATCATCGGCGTGCGGGTCAAGCGTCAAACAATACGTCTGCACCCCTTGGCTATACAATTCCTCCACCGCCTTTTTCGCATCAAAGCGCAAATGCTGCGGGTCGCGCTCGTCAATATCCGCCGGTTCGCCATCCGTCACCAACAAAATCAGCTTGCGGCGTTCCGGTTGCTTGTGCAAATGGTACGCGGAATGGCGCAACGCTGCCCCCATGCGCGTGGAAAGCCCACCCTTCATCCCCGCCAAGCGCGATTTCGCCTCATCATCAAAATGCTGATTAAAATCCTTCAAGCGGAAATACTGCACATCATGCCGCCCATCCGACGCAAAGCCGTGAATCGCATACGGGTCGCCAATCCCCTCAATCGCCGTCGCCACCAGCGTGGAGGCTTCGCGGGTCAATTGCAGCACCGTTTTGTCTGAACCCTTCATCGCCTCATTGGTCGATTGCGACAAATCCAGCAATACCACCACCGCCAAGTCACGGTTTTTAATGACATTACGCATGGTAATGCGCGGGTTCGGCTGTTCGCCCATGCGGATCGAAATCATCGCATCCACCGCCGCATTAATGTCGATTTCGTCGCCATCTTCCAGCCCGCGTTGGCGTTGCACCCCATCGGGAGTCAGCAAGTCGATAATCTGCTTAATGCGATGCGCCACCGGACGGTAAGCGTCAATAATCGCCCGAATATCATCAGGATCACCGCGTTGCTGGCGGCGTTCGTACACCGTCACCCAATCCGGGCGGTGCAACTGAATGTGGTAATCCCATTCGTGATAATGGAATGGCTCAGAAACCGGCTCTTTGCCCCACATTTCATTGAAAGTCTTGGTGTTATCGGTCAAATCGTCTTCATACGGGCGCATTTCGGTGGAACACGTCCAGATTTCCTGCGCGTCATCGCCCGCGAGTTCGCAATCGACCTCGTTCGCCATCATCATCACATTGACCTGACGGCGCACCTGCCGCTGGCTGGCGGGGACGTATTCAAACCCAACATCCCACGTCATTTCTTCCATCGTCCAAACGTAACGGTTGTCATCGCGGTAAGGGATGCGGATGCGCTCCAGAATCCGCAAACTCGGCACTTCACGCCGCCCCGCAAACAGGTTGTAAAGCTCCACCCCCATCAACCACGAGAACTGCCCATCGTCCTGCTTTTCCGCAATATTGGCATGGAATTTCGCCACGAACGCACTAATCGCCTCATCACCCTTACCCGTCACCTGCTCATCCAGCAACATCAGCGCGATGTTTTCCAGCAAACGCATGGTCGGGTGTTCCACCGCGCCGTCATAATTCGCGGTCAGCAGCCGACTCCACAAGGTTTTTAGCCCCGGAAACGCTTGCGTGGCTTTGTATTCGACCCGCGCATCTTCCATAAAGCCGATGAAAAACAATTGCGCAGGACTAAGCTGTTCCGCCGACAATGCCTTGCGGGTATACATCAAATGCGCTGCCATGTGCGCAGCGGTGGCGCGGTACAATTCCAGCCCCGGAATATCGCCCATATCATCCACCGCATCCGGCATGTGGAAAATGCGGTGTTCGATGTAAGGGCGAAAATCGGTGTAATCCGCACCCGTCGGACGCAGGAAAAAGTCACGCGCCCACAACGCCCGCAAGTAAAAATTCAGCTTACGCTGGGTTTTAACGAACAACACCCCACGACGTTCTTTCTGCAAAGTGGCGCGACTATCCGCCGATTCCAGATCAAAATATTTGGTTAAATTATTGAAATCACGCCGGTAGGCTTGCGCCCCAAAATTCGCCCAGCGACGCAAGCCGCTCAAGGTGAGTTTGGAAAGCAATTCATCCATGTGATTCAGCATCGGGCGCAAGCCGCGTGCCGCTGTCGAAGAAAACTGGTGAATAAACGTCAGGTAGCCGCGCACCAATTCCGCATCCCCCAAATGCCGCGACGCAGTAGGCAGGCTGGAAATCATCAGCGTAATCACTTCGCCCGACACCATCGACGACAGTTTCATCGCGGACGTGACCACATCGGGAATAATGTCTTCGCCGCATTCTTTGGCAACAGCAGGCATTTCCTGCAAATAGGTGATGATCAGGTCTTTGCCGCGACCCAGCTTCTGGATGGCTTTTGCACCGTCCAGATAATCCTGCAATCCGGCTGGCGACATTACCCGCGTGGCTTCCTGATACGAACCATCGAGGACATCACGCACATCCGGCGTTATTTTTTCGAGGAATTCCCGATACTCTTCAAGATGGATTGCCATAGTTGCCTACCGTTGGGTTTACCCGAAGAACGTCTGCACCGCCGCATTCAGCGTATCCCGCATATCGGGGTCGTCGGTCAACGGTGTCACCATCGTCATGGTGCAAGCGGCGTGTGGCGCAATGCCCTTGCCGATCAATTGCCCTGCGTACACCAGCAAACGGGTAGAAATGCCTTCATCCAGCCCGTGACCTTTCAAGTTACGCGCCCGATGTGCAATCTGTACCAGCTTGGCGGCGGTCTTTTCATCCACGCCCGATTCTTTGGCAACGATCGCCACTTCAATCGCTTCACGCGGGTAATCAAAATCGAGTGCGCCGAAACGTTGCTTGGTGGATTGTTTCAAATCCTTCATCAGGCTCTGGTAGCCGGGGTTGTAGGAAATCACCAACTGGAAATCGGGGTGCGCTTCGATCAGCTCACCTTTTTTGTCCAGCGGTAAGCTACGGCGGTGGTCGGTCAGCGGGTGAATCACGACCGTGGTATCTTGCCGCGCTTCCACGACTTCATCCAGATAGCAAATCGCGCCGATGCGGGCAGCGGTTGCCAACGGGCCGTCTTGCCATTTCGTGCCGTCTTTGTCGAGCAGGAAACGCCCCACCAAGTCGGAGGCGGTCATGTCTTCGTTACACGCCACGGTGATGAGTGGACGTTTTAGCCGCCATGCCATGTGTTCGACGAAACGCGATTTGCCGCAACCCGTCGGGCCTTTGAGCATCATCGGCATCCGTGCGCTGTACGCGGCTTCGTAAAGCGCGATTTCATCGCCGACGGCTTCGTAGTATGGCTCGTGTTTTACGATGTACTGGTTTGGGTCAACGGATGCAGACATGGCTAATCCTCTTACAAATTACACTGATTACTTGTCGTCTTCGAGTTCGTGTTCGCCGCACCAGCCTTCCGCACGGGCTTGTTCGATAGCAGCACCGTGAATGCGTTGATGGCGTTCGGCTAAATCGGGTGGTAAGTGGCTGACTAAACAGCCGTATTTGTCCCACTCGGCATTGACCTTCTGTAACACGGAGTCAATCCCGGCTAGGTTCCAGCCTTCACAGGTTTGCGTTTCTGGCAAAATGCCAAATACCCAAGCGTCGCGGATAATCTTGCCGATGGTGGTCATGCCGCCTTGCAGATCGTTGTCGATACCGATGTAAGTGTTGGGTTTGTTCATGGCGTAAATCTCCTTGGTAGATGAACCCCTCACCCCCAGCCCCCTCTCCCTCAAGGGGCGAGAGGGAGCAAGAGAGGTTGTTTTCTTAGCCCCTCTCCCCTTGAGGGAGAGGGGTTGGGGTGAGGGTCATTTAGACGGTTTTACCCCGGAAGATAACCATCGAAGCACCCGCGCATTGCGCGTAGTTGTCCAAACCGAGCAAACGCACGTGGTTGTTCGGGTGCGCCGCGTGGCAGTTTTCGAGTTCTGCCAGAATGGTATCGACGTTGGTTTCACCGAACATCGGCAGTTTCCACATATACCAGTAGCTGCCAAACGCATTTTCTGGCTCAGTGTGTTCGATGGACGGGTTCCAGCCTTTGTTGACGATGTACTGGATTTGCTTGCGCGTTTGCTCCGCACTCATCGCTGGCAGGTAAGAGAAAGTTTCAAACTTGCGGCTGTCTGTATTGCTCAAGCTTGATTTGTAGTCTTGCATATCACTCATGTGATGTACTCCAAAATAAGGGTTAAATAATCAATTACTTGTGAGCAACGTCAAGTTTGTCAACGGTGTCGAACTCGAACTTGATTTCTTTCCAGGTTTCCATCGCGATTTTCAGCTCTGGGCTGGATTTTGCCGCGTTGGTGAGGATGTCCTTACCTTCTTTTTCCAGTTCACGCCCGCAGTTACGCGCTTCGACGCAAGCCTCAACCGCAACACGGTTAGCTGCTGCACCAGCAGCATTGCCCCACGGGTGACCCAGTGTGCCGCCGCCGAATTGCAATACGGAGTCATCGCCGAAGATGTTAACCAGCGCAGGCATGTGCCAGACGTGGATACCACCGGAAGCAACAGGGATTACACCCGGCATTGAACCCCAATCTTGGTCGAAGAAGATACCGCGTGAACGGTCTTCTTTGATGAAGGAATCGCGCATGATGTCGATCCAGCCCAAGGTGGCTTCGCGGTCGCCTTCCAGCTTACCTACAACCGTACCGGAGTGCAGGTGGTCGCCGCCGGACAAACGCAATACTTTCGTCAGTACGCGGAAGTGGATACCGTGGTGCGGGTTGCGGTCGAGTACCGCGTGCATCGCACGGTGGATGTGCAACAACATGCCGTTGTTTTGACACCATTGCGCCAATTGGGTGTTCGCTGACAGACCGCCGGTCAGGTAGTCGTGCATGATGATGGGCGCACCGATTTCTTTGGCGTATTCCGCACGGCGCATCATTTCATCAGAGGTAGGCGCGGTAACGTTCAGGTAGTGACCTTTGCGTTCGCCGGTTTCGGCTTCGGCTTTGTGGATCGCTTCCATTACGAAGTCAAAACGGTGTCTCCAGCGCATGAACGGCTGGGAGTTAACGTTTTCGTCGTCTTTGGTGAAGTCCAAACCACCGCGCAGACCTTCGTAGCACGCACGACCGTAGTTCTTAGCAGACAGACCCAGCTTCGGCTTGATGGTGCAACCCAACAGCGGACGACCGTACTTGTTCATGATGTCGCGTTCAACTTGGATACCCTGTGGCGGGCCATTACAAGTCATGACGTAAGCGATAGGGAAACGGATGTCTTCCAAACGCAGTGCACGCAACGCTTTGAAACCAAACACGTTACCGACCAAGGAAGTCAGTACGTTAACGACTGAACCTTCTTCAAACAGGTCGATCGGGTAAGCCACGAAAGCGTAGAAGCAAGTGTCATCGCCGGGTACGTCTTCAATCGCGTAAGCACGACCTTTGTAGTAGTCCAGATCGGTCAACAGGTCAGTCCAAACCGTTGTCCATGTACCTGTGGAAGATTCTGCAGCTACCGCTGCTGCCACTTCTTCACGCGGTACGCCCGCCTGAGGAGTGATTTTGAAGCAAGCGAGGATGTCGGTGTCTTTCGGGGTGTAGTCCGGCATCCAGTAGGTTTCGCGGTATTCTTTAACACCTGCGCTGTAATTCTTTGCCATGAAGTAAGTGCCTCCAACGAGCGTGATTAACAAGGTTTCTGTGTAAACAACAAGCAAATACTGTTGATGGATTTAGTATGGCAAACAGTAGGTATAATTGAAACTCAATAATGAAACGTGTAAATATAAGCAACGCTGATGTTTTTTAGGAGGGACAGATGCCGTACTCATTAAGCCAAATCCGCATTTTTGAAGCGGTCGCCCAATACGAAAGTTACACCCGTGCGGCGGAAAAGCTGTTCATGACGCAACCTGCGGTATCCATGCAAATCAAGCAGTTGGAAGACGATAGCGGGCTGGCATTGTTTGAACGCCAAGGCAAAAAAATGTGCCTGACCCCGATAGGCAAGGAAATGTTGCACTACGCCAGCCGCGTATTACAGGCACACGGCGACATGCTCGGCGCGATGAAAGAACTCAAAGGCACCAAGGGTGGGCACTTGATTGTGTCGGTCGCCACCACCGCCAATTATTTCGTCACGCAATTGCTGGCAGAGTTTTCGCGCCAACACGAAGGCATCAATATCACGCTGGATGTGACCAACCGCCACACCTTGCTGGATCAGTTGGAAAACCACGAGCCGGACATGGTGATCATGGGCGAACCGCCGAAAGGTCACGGTTTGCAATCCGAGCGTTTGATGGCAAATCCGCTGGTGGTGATTGCCGCGCCGAAC
>CAWFRV010000011.1:0-51149 GCA_963818325.1 uncultured Gammaproteobacteria bacterium
CGCATCCGCTGGTGAATATTGGTCGCCCGCTGTTGCTGAGTGATGTGTTGGCGGAACGGTTTATCGTGCGTGAAAAAGGGTCGGGTACGCGCAGCGCGATTGAGCGGCATCTGCATAAACACAATGCCAGTTGCAAAAATTCGTTGGAAATGCGCAGCAATGAAACCATCAAACACGCGGTAGAGGCGGGATTGGGGCTGGGGATTGTGTCTATGCACACGATCCAGCCAGAACTGGACAGCGGACGTTTGGTAGTATTGGCCGTGGAAAATTTTCCAATCCAGCGTCACTGGCATATCGTGATGCGCAAGGGCAAACGGCTATCACCGATTGCGCGGGAATTCAAGCGGTTTGTGATGGCGGAAGCGCCGCGAAGAAATTCCATTAAGAACAACACATAATGAAACCGAATAACAAAATTTATTGAGGCAAAATAATGGAAAACCTAGATCTCACCGGCACAGGCTTTGGCATTACCGCGCTGATTCTGTTCGTATTCGCCTACGCGCTGGTGATTGGCGAAGAACGCCTTCACCTGCGCAAATCCAAGCCCGTCATGGTCGTGGCAGGCGTTATTTGGGTATTGGTGGCAATCGCTTACGCAAGCATTGGGCAAACGGACAAGGTGGAGGAACTCCTCGACCATAACTTGTTGGAATACGGCAAGCTGTTCCTGTTCTTGCTGGCGGCAATGACCTTCATCAATACGCTGGAAGAGCGTCAGGTGTTTGCGGCGTTACGCTCAAAGCTGGTGTCGAAAGGCTTTTCGCTTTACGGCATTTTTTGGACGACGGGGATACTGGCGTTCTTCATTTCCCCGATAGCCGATAACCTGACCACCGCCTTGCTGATGGCAGCCGTATTGGTATCGGTAGCCGCCGACCGACCCAAATTTGTGGCGATGGGCTGTGTCAATATCGTGGTGGCAGCGAATGCAGGCGGGGCTTGGAGTCCGTTTGGTGATATTACTACCCTGATGGTATGGCAGGCAGGTCTGGTTAAATTTACGGAATTTTTCGCCTTGTTTATCCCCTCGGTACTGAACTGGCTTGTACCTGCTGTGATCATGTCGTTCTTTGTTGAAAAGGGTAAGCCTGCCGCCAATCATGACTCGGCAACGGTTAAGCAAGGCGGTTTTGTGGTGCTGGGGTTATTTATTGCCACCATTGCGATGGCGGTCATCTTCCACAATTCGCTGCATTTGCCGCCCGTACTGGGCATGATGACGGGTTTGGGGGTGCTGAAATTATACGGTTGGTATTTGAAAGTGGCTGAACACGACCCGCGCAATAATATTGGCGAGGGGAACATTGGTCGGTTTGATATTTTTAACCAGTTGCAGCGGTCGGAATGGGATACGCTGATGTTTTTCTACGGGGTTATTTTGTGCGTAGGTGGTTTGGGTGCATTCGGGTATCTGACGCTGGTTTCGGAACTCCTTTATACCGATATGGGCGCAACGTGGGCGAATGTGCTGGTAGGCATCCTGTCCGCACTGGTGGATAATATTCCGGTGATGTTTGCGGTGTTGACCATGCAGCCAGAGATGTCGCAGGGGCAATGGTTATTGGTGACGTTGACGGCTGGGGTCGGTGGTTCGATGCTGTCTATTGGTTCGGCGGCGGGTGTTGCCTTGATGGGGCAAGCGCGGGGCATTTACACCTTTGCTTCACACCTTAAATGGACGTGGGCAGTGGCGCTGGGCTACGTGGTGAGTATCTGGGCGCATTTATGGATTAATGCCGCCGTGATGTAAGCATGGTAAACAGGAGATGTACGAATGCCAACAGCGGAAAAATTGCTATTGAGTGTGGTGGAGTTAGGTGGCTACCCCGATTTTACCCCGCTGTACCAACGCTTGGGTTACAGCGTGGCGCGGGAAACCAGTATGCGCAAAGTGCTGCAATTTCTGAAGAAAAATACGCCTGCGGTGATTGTGGCGGAATTTAATTTCCAGTCGGATTTTCGTGACCGCACCAGTAGCCTCGAATCCATGATGGCGGTGGTGCAACGCTTTGCGGATACGCGGGTAGTGGTGTTTTACGACCGTGAATATGCCCACCAGTTGGCGCGGTTGGAAGAACGGTTTCCGCTGGTGACATTGGCGTTTCCGATTGCCGAGGCGGATCTTGAGCGGGTGTTATAACGCTTGACCATCACTCAATGTTTCCAGAAAAGCGACAATCGCATCCACTTCGCTATCCGTTAGCCCCAGATTGCCAACGCGGGGATCAAGGTTTTCCGCGACTTCTGGCAATGCCCAGCGGCCTGCGGATACATCCCGCGTATTGTGGAATGCCACCACTTCCCGCAAATCTTTGAACAGGCCGTTATGCCCGTAAGGCGCGGTTTTGGCGACATTGCGCAGGGTGGGCACTTTGAATTTGCCACGTTCGGTGGACGGCATATCGGGTCTGCCGCCTAAGCCATAATCATGATGGTCATTGCATCCAGATCGGGCGGCGCGGGAATCTCAGGGTTTACCGGCAAACCCAAGTTGGCGTAGGTAAAGTTGGTGAATAGTGCTGGCGTAGTGTTCGTGGCGCTGTGAGTGTGGCAGGCGGCACAATTGCCTTTGCTGGGGTCGTTAAACAGTTGCAAGCCATAGGTTTCCTGCGTACTCAATGCCGTTTTTCCTGCCAGATACTGGTCGTATTTTGAGTCGAAGGGATGGAAGAGGGTGGTGCGTTCAAACGCGGCAATGGCATCCGCAATGCTGGTGTAGGCAGCTGGCAACGTTGCTGAAAACATCCTGTCCGTAAACTTGTGTCATCAGATCCGCGTAGCTGGAGGCTTTGACTTTGGCAACCACGCTGGCAGGGTCGGGGTTTGCCATTTCCAACGGGTCGAGAAACGGGCCTTGTGCTTGTATGACAAGGTTGGTGGCACGTCCGTCGCTAGAATTGCCCACCGATATAACTGCCCAAGGTTGTCGTCAAAGTGAAATTCGGGGCTGTAGAGCGAATAAGCAGATGTGGGAGTGTGGCGTTTATCAAAACGCCCCATATTTGCGCCTGCCGAGGTGGGGAGACTGCTGGTCGGGGTCAGTGAAGCCATGCGCCGGATCGTGGCAGCTTGCACAGGCTTGTCCGGCGGGTGAGGACAGGTTGGTATCAAAGAACAGTTTCTGCCCCAAGGCTTCTGTGCGGGCAAGGGTGGAATCTGTTGATAGGGTGGTGTTGCTATTGTCGCCGCAAGCGGTGCAAAGTGATGGCGAGCAGAAGGCTGTTGGTAAGGGGACGGATTTTCACGGGGTAATCCGGTGGTTGGTGGCTGTGGATCAGTGGTTATTGTTATTCAATCAGTTAAGCTTATCAAGATTGTGGTGTTGAATACGATACTGTACAGCCTGACCACGAAGCGCACACATCCCTACTTTTTCTGATATAATCCGCCTCTTCATGATTTAGGTGATCAAACAAGAATATGGCCACATTTGCCAAGGAAATTATCCCTGTAAACCTCGAAGATGAAATGCGCCAGTCCTATCTGGACTACGCCATGAGTGTCATTGTCGGGCGTGCTTTACCGGATGTGCGGGATGGTTTGAAACCCGTACACCGTCGTGTGTTGTTCGCCATGAGTGAACTCGGTAATGAGTGGAACAAGCCCTATAAAAAATCCGCCCGTATCGTCGGTGACGTGATCGGTAAATACCACCCCCACGGCGATACTGCTGTTTACGATACCGCTGTGCGCATGGCGCAACACTTTTCATTGCGCTACATGCTGATTGACGGGCAAGGTAACTTTGGCTCGGTGGATGGCGATTCGCCCGCTGCGATGCGTTACACCGAAGTTCGTATGTCGAAGATTGCCCATGAATTGCAGCTCGATATCGACAAAGAAACCGTCGATTTCGTCCCCAACTATGATGGCAACGAAAAAGAACCTTCGGTATTCCCGACCCGTATCCCTAATTTGTTGGTCAATGGCTCATCCGGTATTGCGGTCGGCATGGCGACCAATATTCCGCCGCACAACTTGACCGAAACCGTCAATGCCTGTCTGGCACTATTGGCTGACCCGGATCTGGACATTTCCGACCTGATGGAATACCTGCCGGGGCCTGATTTCCCCACCGCCGGTATCATCAATGGCGCACGCGGTATCCGCGATGCTTACCACACCGGCAAAGGGCGCATCTACGTCCGCGCCCGTGCCAATGTCGAAGTCGATGAGCGCACCAGCCGCGAAACCATCATCGTCACCGAGTTGCCGTATCAGGTCAATAAAGCCCGTTTGCTGGAAAAAATCGCCGAACTGGTGAAAGAGAAAAAGCTCGAAGGCATTTCCGAATTGCGCGACGAATCCGACAAGGACGGGATGCGCATGGTGATCGAACTCAAGCGCGGCGAATCCGGCGATGTCATCATCAATAACCTCTACAAGCAGACCCAGATGCAGAGCGTGTTCGGCATCAATATGGTGGCACTGCTCGACGGTCAGCCACGTTTGCTGAACCTGAAAGAAATCTATCGAAGCCTTCCTGCGCCATCGCCGCGAAGTCGTTACCCGCCGCACCATTTTTGAAGTGCGCAAAGCGCGTGAACGGGCGCACATTTTGGAAGGTTTGGCGATTGCGCTGTCCAATATTGACGAAATCATTACCCTGATCAAGTCCGCCCCTAGCCCTACCGATGCCAAACTGGGTTTGGTGGCACGCGCTTGGAATGCGGGCATTGTCAGCGACATGCTCAGCCGTGCCGGTGCGGATACCTGCCGCCCGGATGATTTGGCAGAACAATACGGCTTGCGTCCCGACGGTTACTGGCTGTCTGAAGTGCAAGCCCAAGCGATTTTGGATTTGCGCCTGCACCGTCTGACTGGGCTGGAAAAAGACAAGATCATTGGCTGAATACCGCGAATTGCTGGAAAAAATTGCCGATTTGCTGGAAATTCTCGCCAATCCCGACCGTTTGCTTCAAGTGATCCGCGATGAATTGCTGCTGGTACGCGATACCTACGGTGATAAACGCCGCACCGAAATCAACGTGGTCGGCGAAGACCTGTGCATGGAAGACCTGATTGCTGACGAAGAAGTCATGGTCACGTTCTCGCACGCTGGTTACGCCAAAGCGCAAACGCTCGACACTTACCGTGCGCAAAAACGCGGCGGACGTGGCAAAGCAGCCACTTCGATGAAAGATGAAGATTTCATCGAAAAGCTGTTCGTCGCCAGTATGCACGACACCTTGCTGTGCTTCTCCAGCCGTGGGCGGATGTATTGGCTGAAAGTTTACCAATTGCCAATGGGCGGACGTGGCGCACGCGGCAAACCAATGGTCAACTTGCTGCCATTGGAAGAGGGCGAACGCATCAATGCGGTGCTGCCGATCCGCGAATACGCCGAAGACAAATACATCTTCATGGCAACCTCCGAAGGCACGGTCAAAAAGACCCCGCTGGCTGACTTCTCGCGCCCACGTACTGCGGGGATTATCGCGGTAGACCTGCGTGACGGCGATAAGCTGGTTGACGTGGCGGTCACCAACGGCGACAACGAAGTGATGCTGTTCAGCACTTCCGGCAAAGCCATCCGTTTCCACGAAGTCCGATGTGCGCGCCATGGGACGTACTGCGACGGGTGTGCGCGGTATCCGCCTCGAAGCAGGGCAGGAAGTCAACGCGCTGATTATTCTCGGCGAAGGCGAATTGCTGATTGCCACCGAAAACGGTTACGGCAAACGTACCCGTGTCGATGAATTTTCTGCACCAAGGGCGCGGCGGGCAAGGCGTGATTGCCATCCAAACCTCTGACCGCAACGGTAATGCGATTGGTGCGGTGCAAGTGCGCGAGGAATGCCAAATCATGCTGATCACCGATGGTGGTACATTGGTGCGCACCCCAGTCGCCGACGTTTCCATCGTCGGGCGTAATACCCAGGGCGTGACCCTGATTCGCCTCAATGATGGGTGAAAAACTGGTGCAAATTGCGCCGATTTTGACCGATACCAGCGATGCAGCCGACGACGATGACACTGACAGACACAACTGACGATCAGGAATAAGCACCTATGACAAAGAGTATTCAATTTCAGCGCAGGCCCTGCCATGTTGCCGCAATCTGTCCTTGAACAAGCCCAAGCAGAAATGCTGGACTGGAAGGCAGCGGCATGTCGGTGATGGAAATGAGTCACCGTGGCAAGGAATACATGTCCATCGCTGCCGAAGCCGAAGCCGATTTGCGCGAAATCATGGGTATTCCGGCGAACTACAAAGTGCTGTTTCTGCAAGGCGGCGCAAGTAGCCAGTTCGCGATGATTCCGCAAAACCTATTGCGCGGCAAAGGCACGGCGGATTACGTCGATACCGGCGACTGGTCAGCCAAAGCGATCAAGGAAGCCAAGCGTTACGGCAATGTTAACGTGGTTGCTTCTACCAAAGCGGGCAATTACACCAGCGTTCCAGCGTTTGATACGTGGACGTGTGATGCCAATGCAGCCTACTTGCACTACACCCCGAACGAAACCATCCGTGGGGTCGAATTTGCGTGGATTCCTGAAACAGGTGATGTGCCGTTGGTGGCGGATATGTCTTCCACCATCCTGTCGCGCCCGCTGGATGTCAGCAAATTCGGTTTGATTTACGCGGGTGCGCAGAAAAACATTGGCCCGGCTGGTTTGACCATCGTGATCGTGCGTGAAGACTTGATCGGCGAAACCTTGCCCGGTACGCCGACCATGTTTGATTACAAAATCCACGCTGACAACGAATCCATGTACAACACGCCGGCCACCTATAGCTGGTATTTGTCCGGCTTGGTGTTCAAGTGGATCAAGCAGCAAGGCGGCTTGGCAGGCATGGCAGCCCTCAACGAACGCAAGGCGCAAAAGCTCTACACCGCGATTGAAGCATCTGGCGGTTTCTACAACAGCCCGGTGGCATGCTGATTGCCGTTCGTGGATGAATGTACCGTTCACGCTGGCGAATGCCGATCTCGATAAACCGTTCCTCGCAGAAGCTGGCAAACAGGGCTTAACCACGCTGAAAGGCCATCGTTCGGTCGGCGGGATGCGTGCCAGCATCTACAACGCCATGCCGGAAGCGGGCGTGGATACGCTGGTCAGCTTTATGCAAGACTTTGCGAAGAAGAACGGGTAAAGAACCCCTCACCCCTAGCCCTCTCCCTCAAGGGGCGAGGAGGAACAAGATGATACCACTCCTCGCTTAGTCCCTCTCCCCTTGAGGGAGAGGGGTTGGGGCGACGGGTACACCCACAGGATAGACCCCATGTACAACATTCAAACCCTCAATGCCATTTCCTCCAAAGGCTTGAACCGTCTCCCCGCTGACCGTTACAGCGTTTCCGACAATGCCGCTGATGCTGATGCCATCCTCCTCCGCTCTTTCAAACTCCACGATTACGCCTTTTCCGACAACTTGTTAGCAGTAGGACGGGCGGGTTCCGGCACGAACAATGTCCCGGTGCAGAAATCTGTCTGAGCGTGGCGTGGTGGTATTCAATGCACCCGGTGCAAATGCCAATGCCGTCAAAGAACTGGTGCTCGCTGGCATGTTGATGGGTTGCCGCAATATCGGCCCTGCAATGGATTTCGTGCGCGGTTTGCAAGGCACGGATGCTGAAATGAGTGTTGCGGTCGAAGCGGGCAAGAAAAAATTCGGCGGCTTTGAACTACCGGGCAGGACATTCGGTGTCATTGGTTTGGGCGCAATCGGCGTGAAAATCGCCAATGCTGCCCGCCATCTTGGCATGAACGTGATCGGCTATGACCCGACCATTACCATCGAACGTGCTTGGCAACTCGATTCCGACGTGGAAGCCGCGCCGAATCTCGATACGCTGCTGGCACAGTCCGATTTCATCACCTTCCACGTGCCGCTGATCGACAGCACCCGCAACCTGATCAATGCTGACAGCCTGCAAAAGCTCAAAGATGGCGTGGTTCTGCTCAATTTCGCCCGCGATGGTATTGTGGATGAGAGTGCAGTACTGGCAGGCTTGGAAAGCGGCAAGGTGTACGCCTACGTGTGCGACTTCCCCAGCAATGCGCTGCGCACCAACCCGC
This sequence comes from uncultured Gammaproteobacteria bacterium, assembly GCA_963818325.1. Classification (GTDB taxonomy): domain Bacteria; phylum Pseudomonadota; class Gammaproteobacteria; order Thiotrichales; family Thiotrichaceae; genus Thiothrix. Next base: position 8,032 of record CAWFRV010000011.1, read on the forward strand.
GTGTGATTACCCTGCCGCATTTGGGCGCATCCACCCGTGAAGCAGAGGAAAATTGTGCCATCATGGTGGCTGATCAGGTGCGTGATTACCTCGAAAACGGTAATATCTGCAATTCCGTCAACCTGCCGAATGTGAAACTGCGCCGCACTGGGCTGGCCCGCATTGCATTGGTGAACCAGAATCACCCGGATATGCTGGGTAAAATTTCCCATGTTCTGGGGCAGGCTGGCGTGAATATCGCCCACATGATGAACGATTCCAAAGGCAATATGGCCTATACGCTGATGGACGTGGATTCGGTGGTGAATGAAGATACACGGGTAGCCTTGGCGGCTATTCCCGGCGTTTTGAAGGTAAGATTGCTTTGAGTAACACGACTGTTTCCGCCACGAATACGGCACTCGCCGCCTTGCGTGAACGTATTGATGCGCTCGACACCCAAATGCTGGCGTTGTTGAATGAACGCGCCCGCTGTGCCGAAGAAGTGGCGCACACCAAACTGGCGGAAGACCCGAACGCGAAGTTCTACCGCCCGGAACGTGAGGCGCAAATCCTCACGCGGATGCAGTCGTTGAATGCAGGGCCGTTGCGCAATGAGCAAGTGACGCACTTGTTCCGCGAAATCATTGCCTCTTGCCTCGCGCTGGAAGAATCCATGCGCATTGCGTATTTGGGGCCTGCGGGAACGTTTACCCAAGAAGCCACTTTCAAGCATTTTGGGATGAATGTTGGCACCTTGCCGGTGGATTCCATCCCGCAAGTGTTCCGCGAAGTGGAAGCGGGCAGGGTGCGTTACGGGGTCGTGCCGATTGAAAATTCCACCGAAGGCGTGATCACGCACACGTTGGATATGTTTATGCAGTCGAGTTTGCGGATTTGCGGGGAAATTTCCTTGCGCATCCACCAAAACTTGATGTGTCGGCATGAACAATTGGCAAAGCGTGCAAAAAGTGTATGCCCATGCGCAATCGTTGGCGCAATGCCGCTATTGGCTGGATAAGCATTTGCCTCATGCCGAGCGCATTCCGGTCAGCAGCAATGCGGAAGCGGCGCGCTTGGTTGCTAGCGATGATACGGCGGCGGCATTGGGTAGCCGCCAAGCAGCCCCGATTTACGGTTTGCACATCGTGCAGGACAGCATCGAAGATAATCCCAATAACACCACGCGCTTTTTGGTGATTGGTGATCAAGTCGTTACGCCGAGCGGCAATGACCGCACGTCCTTGCTGGTTTCCACCCGTAACCGCCCCGGTTCGCTGTATCACTTGCTGAAACCATTGGCGGAAAATGGCGTGGATATGACGCGGATTGAATCACGTCCGGCACGCACCACCAATTGGGAATACTTTTTCTTCTTGGATGTGCGTGGGCATGAGCAGGATGCCGACATTAGCAGCGCACTCGCTGCATTGCGTGATGAGGCGGAAGTGGTGCGGGTGTTGGGGTCTTATCCGGTTGCCATCATGTAAACTTTCAGCTATGGCGTGAACCTGCGCCCGATTTCTGGAGCATTGTTAGTTATGGATACTCTTCACCTAGAAGCCATTATCAACACGCATTGTCAGGAATCGGGCGCGTTACTGCCTATTCTGCATGATATTCAAGCGGCGCTGGGGTATATCCCGGCTGACGCTATTCCCGCTATTGCTCGCGCCTTGCACCTGTCCCGTGCGGAAGTGCATGGCGTTATCAGTTTCTATGCCGATTTTCGCACTGAACCCGCCGAATTACCCATCCTCCAACTATGCCGAGGGGAAGCGTGCCAATCACGCGGTGCAGCAGCATTGGAAGCCCACGCCAAAACCATCGCTGATGGCGTAGTCACCCTAGAGCCGGTGTATTGCTTGGGCTTGTGTGCGTGTGCGCCTGCCGTGCGCATAGGCGATACGCTGCTGGGGCGCATGGATAGTGCCAAACTCTCAAAGACCCTCACCCCCCAGCCCCCTCTCCCAGAGGTAGAGGGGGCGCAGAGTGAGAGGGGGCTGGGGGTGAGGGTCTTCGTCCCCCGCGACAGCGCCGCCATCGCCGTCGGCGCAGATGCCGTAGCCACCGCCATCCTAACCCAAGCCGCCGAACGCGGCATAACCATCGAACTCATCCGCAACGGCTCACGCGGTCTACACTGGCTCGAACCGCTGGTAGAAGTCGCAACCCCCGCCGGACGTATCGCCTATGGCGCAGTCACCCCCGCCGACATCCCCAGCCTATTCGATGCCGATTTTCTCAACGGCGGCACACATCCCTTAAGCCAAGGGCTGACGGACGACATCCCCTTCCTCAAACAACAAGAGCGCCTAACCTTTGCACGGGTAGGCATCACTGACCCGCTATCGTTGGCTGATTATGCCGCACACGGCGGTTGGCAAGGCTTGCAAGCAGCCCGCCAGTTATCCCCCGCTGCCATCGTTACTGCCATCACCGCATCCGGTTTGCGCGGACGTGGCGGCGCAGCATTTCCCACGGGCATTAAGTGGCAAACCGTCCTCAACACGCCCAGCGACCAGAAATACATTGTGTGCAATGCCGACGAAGGCGATTCCGGCACGTTCGCGGATCGGATGCTGATGGAAGGCGACCCGTTTTGCCTGATCGAAGGCATGATCATCGCAGGCTTGGCAGTCGGCGCAACCCAAGGCTATGTGTACGTGCGCAGCGAATACCCCCGTGCTTTCCACACCTTGCAAGCAGCCGTGCGGTTGGCGGCGGAGGCGGGGTGGTTGGGCGATTTTCGTCTGCACATCCGTCTGGGGGCAGGGGCGTATATTTGCGGCGAAGAAACCGCTTTGCTGGAAAGTTTGGAAGGCAAACGCGGGCAAGTGCGTGTCAAACCACCGCTACCTGCCATCAGCGGTTTGTTTGGCAAGCCGACGGTGGTGAATAACGTGGTGACGCTGGCAAGTGTGCCCACGATTTTGGCCAACGGCGCGGTGGCTTACCGCGATTACGGCATGGGGCGTTCACGCGGCACGTTAGCGTTTCAACTGGCAGGCAACGTCAAGCACGGCGGTTTGGTGGAAAAAGCCTTTGGGCTGACCTTGCACGACTTGCTGTACACCTTTGGCGGCGGCACGGCGAACGGACGCGCTATCCGTACCGTGCAAGTCGGCGGCCCTTTGGGTGCGTATGTGCCACCCGCCGATTTTGAGTTGCCGCTGGATTACGAAGCCTTCGCGCACCGTGAAGCCATGCTGGGGCATGGGGGCGTGGTGGTCTTCGATGACACGGTGGATATGGCAGCAATGGCGCAATTTGCAATGGCGTTTTGCGCGGAAGAATCGTGCGGCAAATGCACCCCGTGCCGTATCGGTTCGACCCGTGGGGTTGAGGTGATCCAGCGCATTCGGGCGGGTGAACAGCGCGAGGCGAATGTCGCCTTGCTGCACAGTTTGTGCGATACGCTGACGCATGGCTCGTTGTGCGCAATGGGCGGCATGACACCTTATCCGGTGTTGAGTGCCTTGAAGCATTTCCCCGCTGATTTTGGCTTGGAGGCGCAAACACATGGCTGAGATTACCTTCACGCTGGATGGGCAAACCATTACCGCCCCGCAAGGCATGTCCATCTTGCAAGCAGCGGCGGGGGCAGGCATTGCCATCCCCAAACTGTGCGCGTGCTGATTCATTGGAAGCATTCGGCTCGTGCCGCTTGTGTCTGGTGCAAATCGAAGGGCGGCGCGGTTTTCCCGCCTCTTGCACCACGCCGATTGAAGCGGGGATGAATATCGTCACCCAATCACCGCGCTTGGCAGAGTTGCGCAAAGGGGTGATGGAACTCTACATCTCCGACCATCCGCTGGATTGCCTGACGTGCAGCGCCAACGGTCAACTGCGAATTGCAAACGATGGCGGGTGTGGTGGGCTTGCGCGAAGTGCGCTACGGCATGGCGGGGGATAATCACTTTGATGCTGCCCATGCCGCGCCGCAAGACACATCCAACCCGTATTTCAGCTTTGATCCGGCGAAGTGCATTGTGTGTAGCCGCTGCGTGCGGGCGTGTGCCGAAGTGCAAGGCACGTTTGCGCTGACCATTGCGGGGCGCGGCTTTGCTTCCAGCGTGTCGGTGGAGGCGGGGCAAGATTTCTTCGGCTCGGAATGCGTGTCGTGCGGGGCATGTGTCAATGCCTGCCCAACGGCAACCCTGACCGAAAAATCGCTGATCGCCGCAGGGCAAGCGGAACGGCGGATTACCACGACCTGCGCTTATTGCGGCGTGGGCTGCTCGTTCCATGCCGAAGTGAAGGGGCAGCAAGTGGTGCGCATGATCCCCAATCAGGAAGGCGGCGCGAATGCCGGTCATGCTTGCGTCAAAGGGCGCTTTGCGTGGGGCTATGCGACCCATCCTGACCGTGTGACTGAGCCGATGATCCGCGCCAGCATCCATGACCCTTGGCAAGTGGTGTCGTGGGATGTGGCTGTCAACCATGCCGCCCGCGAATTCCAACGCATTCAAGCGCAATACGGGCGCAAATCCGTCGGCGGCATCACGTCGTCGCGTTGCACCAATGAAGAAACGTGGTTGGTGCAAAAACTCATCCGCACCGCGTTTGGCAATAACAACGTGGATACCTGTGCGCGGGTGTGCCATTCGCCCACGGGCTACGGTTTGAAACAGACCTTGGGCGAATCGGCGGGGACGCAAGATTTTGCTTCGGTGCTGGAAGCGGATGTGATTATCGTGATGGGGGCGAACCCGTCGGAGGGGCATCCGGTGTTTGCCTCCTTGCTGAAAAAACGCTTACGCCAAGGCGCAAAGCTGATCGTGATTGACCCACGGGCGATTGAATTGCTGCATACCCCGCATGTGGAAGTGGCGCACCATCTGGCGCTGACACCGGGGACGAATGTTGCGCTGATCAATGCGCTGGCTCACGTTGCCGCTACGGAGGGTTTGCTGGATGAGGCGTTTATTGCGCAACGTTGCGAACAGCCTGCGTTTGCGGCATGGCGTGAATTCATCGTGCGGGAAGAGAATAGTCCTGAGGTGGTGGCAACGATTACGGGTGTGCCTGCTGAACAGATTCGGGCGGCGGCGCGGCTGTATGCGACCGCCCGCAATGGTGCGATTTACTACGGCTTGGGCGTGACGGAACACAGCCAAGGTTCGACCACGGTGATGGGCATTGCGAATTTGGCGATGGCAACCGGCAATATCGGGCGGCGCGGGGTGGGCGTTAACCCCTTGCGTGGGCAAAACAATGTGCAAGGCTCGTGTGACATGGGGTCGTTTCCGCACGAATTACCGGGCTACCGCTCGGTGACGGATGCGGGGGTACGGGCGGAATTTGAGGCTTATTGGCACGCCACGCTTGACGCTGAACCGGGCTACCGCATTCCGAATATGCTGAATGCGGCGGTGGCGGGCAGTTTCAAGGGTATGTACATTCAGGGCGAAGACATTGCGCAATCCGACCCCAATACCCAGCACGTCCAAGCCGCTTTGGGGCAATTGGAATGCTTGGTGATTCAGGATATTTTCTTTAACGAAACCGCTAAATTTGCGCACGTATTTTTGCCGGGCGCATCGTTTTTGGAAAAGGATGGCACGTTTACCAATGCCGAACGGCGCATTTCCCGCGTGCGCAAAATCATGCAGCCCTTGGGCGGCAAGGCGGATTGGGAAGCGACGCAAGCCTTGGCAAATGCCTTGGGCGTGCCGATGCATTACACCCATCCGTCGGAGATTATGGATGAAATTGCCGCGTTGATGCCGACCTTCCACGGGGTGAGCTATGCCAAGTTGGAACAGGCGGGCAGCTTGCAATGGCCGTGTAACGACGACGCGCCGCAAGGTTCGCCGATCATGCACACGCAAACCTTTACTCGCGGTTTGGGGCATTTTGTGGTGACGGAATACGTGCCGACCACGGAAAAAGTCACGCGGCGCTTTCCGCTGATTTTGACCACGGGGCGGATTTTGTCGCAGTACAACGTGGGGGCGCAAACGCGGCGCACTGCCAATAGCGCGTGGCACAGCGAGGATAGGCTGGAAATTCATGCGGCGGATGCGGAAGACCGTGGTATCCGTGACGGTGATTGGGTGGCGCTGACCAGTCGGGTCGGCACAACGCGCTTGCGTGCCAGCCTATCCGCACGGGTGCAACCGGGGGTGGTGTATACCACGTTCCATTTTCCAGCAACGGGGGCGAATGTGGTGACGACCGATAACGCCGATTGGGCGACCAGTTGCCCCGAATACAAGGTGACGGCGGTGCAGGTGGAACGCCACGAAGCGCCTTCCGCATGGCAAGCCGCGTTCAGCCAAGACGACACCGAACAGCAAGCCTTGCTGCCATGACGCACGAATCTGCTTTACAAACCGTCAACGCATGGCGGCACATTGGCACGGAACGCCAGCGGGTCGAAGAGTGCATTGCGGCGGAAATCCCCGTTGCCTTGATTTATAACGGCATTTCCCACGCGGTAATGCTGGCAAGCCCGACCGATTTGGAGGATTTCGCCTTAGGTTTCAGCTTGTCCGAAGGGGTGATTGCCAGCAAAAGCGATTTGTACGCGGTGGAGGTTGTGCCAACAGAGGCGGGGATTGAGTTGCAGATCGACATTGCCGCGCAAGCATTTCAGGGCTTGAAGGCGACGCGGCGGCAATTGGCGGGGCGCACCGGCTGCGGTTTGTGTGGGCTGGAAAGTTTGCAACAGGCGATGCGCCCGATTCCAACCGTAGCGCACAGCGGTTGGCAGCTTGCGCCGCAAGCCTTGGAACGGGCGATTACGCAATTGCCGACGGTGCAGGTATTGCACCAGACCACGGGCGGGGTTCATGCGGCGGCGTGGGTGGATCGGGCGGGGAATATTCAATTAGTCCGTGAAGATGTGGGGCGGCACAATGCGCTGGATAAATTGCTGGGGGCGTTGTGGCGGCAACCGACGTGGGCAAGCGGCGGATGGGTTTTTGTTCCTGACCAGCCGTGCCAGCCATGAGTTGATTTACAAGGCGGCATTTGCGGGGATTGAGCTGGTGGCGGCGGTGTCTGCGCCAACGTCGTTGGCGTTGCGCCATGCGCAAGTGGCGGGGATGAGCTTGATCGGCTGGGTGCGCGAGGCGCGGTTTACGGTGTACTGTGGGGAAGAGCGGGTGTTGAGGTAGTGAGAAATGGAGGAATACATGCTGATTGAGCAGGATGCGGTAGAGATGGAAGTTTTCCGCCGTAGCTATAGCTGACGACCTTCGTATTATTATTGGTGGGATATGGTGGTGCTGGAATCGGTTGGGTTAAGTTTGAGTGTAGAAAGTATTTTATATGCATCATGGTTTCTAACGTGTTTTCGCTTTAATGTGTAAATTTTATTTTGGTCGTATGTAATGCAAAATAGCTTTTCTTTCATATATTCCCAATGTTTTTTGTCTTTTATGAGTTCTATGATTGCTTCATCTAATGAACTCACTACTTTATGTGTGATATTCCAATTATCTAGATGTGAGCTAATTGTAGATTCTAGTTTTTTTTCAATAGCTTCCTTGTTGATTAATTCCATGCCAATTAATTCCATAAGGAATTTTATTAAAATTTCTTTTTTATCTTCCCCATGTTTGTTTTGTGCGATTTCTCTGTAAAATTTCGAATCAGAGCCAAAAGAATGACGAGATGCTGTAAGGGATGGTGTGTTTCCATCCCAACAAAAATAGTTCCCAAAGGTTAATAATGAACGTCTCATTAAGTCATTTGGTTTTTCCAATGTATTAACTATAATTTCCTTAATTTTATTGAAATTTTCTATGTCAATAAGCGAATTATAATTATTTATTTCAATTTTAAGAACTTCAAATAAATAAGTTATATCTCCATTGCATGATTCAAGTCTCTCAGCTTCCCAAAAAGTATTTTCATAGTCGCTTCTGTTTCTGGCGGAAGAAAAAATATTAAATTTATATCTCTCTGTATCATCTAAAAGCATAGAAGATATTTTTGGTGAAAAATTTATAATTCCTGCAATATCTCGTTCATTATTAACTTTCATTGACTTGATTGTTTTAATGGCTTCTATTGTAGTGGAGATTGTATTGTTTTTGATTTATCGATTTTTGCGCGGCTCTCAAAGAAACGTTTAACTCTAGTGAAACTTTTGTTGTTCTATATACTTTCTATTTTGAATAGCTTGACATATGGAAAATTGGAAAATTTAAAACATTGATGTTGAGTTAGATTTTTCGGATGAAATAAAAAAGATTTTTCGTTGTCATTGACAAGGATGTTTAAGTAGAGAAAATACTCATTGATTATGTCTCAGCGTTTTTATTTTTTCCCTTGAAATCTCTAATATGTTAAAGAAAGAGTCTGATAGTGCAACTTGAGCGGAAGAATATTTTGCTTTATCATTATGGGAAGTTGATGATATTTCTGTTTTTTCAATTATATATACCCAACCAAAAAACTCATTTAATCCATCGTCAGCTACTAAGTGATTATGACGCTCAATTCCCAGAAGAAATTTTCCCATTCTTCCCAGATCAGAATATCTTAGTTCAGTTTTATTGAATTTTTCTGGTAGTAATTTTGCATCATCAAACATTTCAAGTAATCTTGGTTTTAAATTTTCTTCGCTTGTCGTTAAAGGTCTCCAATTATTTTGTACAACAAATTGCTCTTCTCCATAATATCGGTTTTCATGTCAAAGTATAAAGTAGAAATTTCATCTGCTATACTGTAATATGAAAAATCGATAAGATCTCCATCAAATGAACAGGAATTTTTTTCAATTAGATCAATTGCTTGTATATTAAAAATGTCGGGTTGAAATCGTATTCATTGAAGTACCATATTTGTTTAATATTATTAGTACGATTTTCAATATTGACATCATTGAAAAAAGAGCAATAGTCTGAAATCCCTCATGAAAAACAGAGTGCTTTCTCTAATGGCATATTGTAAGCGTGGTTCTTTGTCATATTCTCTATTTAGTTCATAGTCGGATATAAGTATATTCTTTAATTTTTTCTTGAAGAGATGTGTTTTTTGCTTTCCTATATAGCTAAACCAATTAGGATATATAGCGTAGTTATGCGCTGTTGACCATCACAAAGTTGAATATTATTTGATTGTAATGGATATTCATAAGCGTATAAGATGCCAAGTTGTATTTCTTTTATTAAGTTTTCTTTTTGTTTTTCTATCAAGTCATTTATGAAAATCTCAATCAGAGACTTTTTTTCATTTTCAGAAGTAGTACTAGCCCAGCAGTAATCACGTTGCATATCAGGTATAACTATTTTACAATCCATATCAAATATTTCACTAATTGAATACGATTTACCATTAATCATGTCTATATCCTTTTTTGATTGTCTCAATGAGTTTTTCTTGATGGTGTTTAATATTAATGATAACGTTTTTTTCTGTCCAGTCGCTAAAATACAGACATGGTATGTAAAAGTCCTCGGCTATAAAAATCATCTTGATTGGAAATATCAAAATAAACTTTTTTCTTGTCTTCAGGTAATTTCGCATTGAATTTTGAGTTGTCATTTTTGTGTAGAAATACAAGATTGCCAACGCAATGTTCTGAAACTTCACTTTTATCCATATCTTCTTTTCTTAAAAAACCTAAAGTATCTGGTTGCTGTGTTATTTCTTTGTTTTTTTCATCAATGCTTACATATAAATTATTTTCTTTTTCTTTATTACCCTAGATTTTGGCCAAATGTGTTCTAATGAACGATTTGAATATATGGAATTTAAATCTTTGTCAAAAAATTCAAATTTCATATCTCTTTTATTGCTTTCTTCGACGTTTAATCGAAATAATTGTCGGTAAAGCATTTCTTTTCCATACTTCATCGTTATAAATATTGTTTAGCTTGAAGACTTCCAGTAAGTTAATAATTTTTTCATCGTTCTTTAATTTCTCGTTATTTATGACATCTTCATGCGAGACATTTATTAATTTCAGTAGTGTGTATTTTTTTATCAATTCTTTGTTTTTAAAATTATCTATAAAATAATTAATTGATTTTTCTTCGGCTTCGGTATTATCCTTGGCACAAAAAAGGATTAGTCCAAGATGGTTGTAAAAATGAGGCGTGTTAAATAGGTCTTCAAATTTTTTCTGCAATTTGCGTAGTTCTTCAAAATTATTTTTTGCATTTTGCCGATCTGCAATAAAAAGATTTTGGAATTCTTTGAATGCAATTGTGGTTTTATTTTTTTCATTAATATGGTTTCTTTTCTTGTAAAAAAAGTATAGCAATAGCCCCATTGGATTTGATTCACTTTTAAAAAAATTTTTAACTTGTGGTTGATTCCACCAATAAAGCCATTTATCCCATTGTCGTGCATACTGGCTACGAAGAGCATTGTTTATTTCATCATTACTATTTTCTTCAACTTGAGATATTTTTGATAAAAAATCAGCTTTTATAAGTTCGTCAGTTTTCATAAAAGCCTTCGCTCCATTAAGCATGGTGAATATATTGGATGCTTGTGATTCTGGAACTTTTATGTAAAATAAAAAAACGTTGTCTAAAATATATCTTTGCAAATCCTCATGTTCGATATTATATGATCTTATTATTTTTTCCATGCTTTCTATGGCTTTTTTGAAATAATAAATATCTTGTTTTTCATGAGAATGAGTTGATTCATCGTTGCATAATGCTTTGAGATATTTATATGAGTCTTCACGAACTTCATATTTTAATTTAAATTCCTTGTTTAAAAAAAGATATTTTCTCTTTTCTTCAATATTCATTAATAGATGAAGTAATAAAAATAATGTTGTTGTTCGTTGCTGTCCATCAATCAAAATAATATCAGTTTCTGTTTCAAAAGCTGTTACACCTTGTATAAAATACTCATCTTTTCCATGTTGTTTTGCATTCAATATATCATTAATTAAAATGGAAGCAGCAGTGTCACTATGTTCATTCTTCTTGGATTTTGGAACACCCCATTTGTATCCTCTCTGATATGCGGGTATTTTAAAGAAGTGATCGTTTTCACAAATGTAGCTGCGAATATTTACTTTTACTTCCATAGAGACTTCACTTTAAATTACCGAGAATAAACTTATTGGATGAAATTTTGGCACGCTACCGCCCTGAGTGGTACACTCAATCAAGACGATAGTTTGTCAAATATATTAGACTAATATTGAATTGATGAAATTATATCCTATTTTTGATCTTTATTGAATCTTTTGAAAACAAGTAATGTGTGATGCTTAGCGATAGATATTGATTTCCAGAAACATGCTAAATTTCGCTTCTTGTCCAGCAGTTAACCACACACGCTCATGGAAAAATTCATCCGCATTCGCGGCGCACGTACCCACAACCTGAAAAGCATCGACCTTGACCTACCGCGTAACAAGCTGATCGTGATCACGGTTTTGTCGGGTATGCTATCCTTGAATCTCAAATAGAGAAATCCGATATGCACGCCATCGAGTTTGAAACAGACATTGAAAACGGGATGATCCGTATCCCCGACATCTACCGCAACTTGCACAAGGCTTATGCCAGAATCATTGTTTTGACCCATGAGACATCGCCCGCTACCACGCCCGCAGTGTTCAATCCAAGAACTTTCTTCGGCGCGGGGCGACAACCCAAAACGGCTATTGATGCCTACTTGAAAGAATCACACGAAGGCTGACAGTAATGGTCTATCTATTTGATCAGTTACGTAAAAGTTGCTCATCCAACGGGCAACAGCAGCACTGTCCGTAACAGCATTGACCTGATTCAAATCCGCCAACGCCCGCCCAGCAATCTCATGGGGCAAAGGCGCATCATCCCGCAGCTCAATCAAAGCACGTTCAAAATCCACCGAAAATTCCGGGTGAGCTTGTACGCTGAACGCTGAATTCCCATAAACCAACCCAGCATACGGGCAAAAGTCCGATTGCAGGAACACTTGCGCTTGCGGCGGACATTCCATCACCTGATCCTGATGCATGGCATTGAGGGTGATGTTGGCGGGTGCTGCACCCATCCACGGCAACGTTTGCACTACCTGATAGTGATGCCGCCCGACACCCCAGCCTTGCGGTGCTTTGGTCACTTTGCCGCCCAAGGCTTCCGCCATGATTTGATGCCCGAAACAAATGCCAATCAACGGCACTTGCGCCTGTTGAATCTGGCGGATCAATACCTTTAACGGTTCTAGCCACGGCAAATCATCGTACACGCCATGCCGCGAGCCGGTGATTAACCAGCCGTCACAGGCTTGCGGCGAATCTGGGAATTCGCCATCCATCACCGCAAATACCTGAAAGCGTAATGCTGCGCCGGTTTGCCCCAACAAGGCGGCAAACATGGTGGTATACGTCCCGTGTTCGGGGATTAATTCATCCGGCGCACGTCCGGTTTCCAGAATGCCAATCAACATGGCTTGATTACCTTTTTACTGGGTTTGCTGCGCGACAACTGCCACACGGCGATTAAAACGCCAATGGCGACGACTGCCATCATAATGGTTGCCAGCGCATTCATTTCCGGGCTAACGCCGAGCCGCACTTTGGAAAAAATCACCATCGGCAAGGTGCTATTGCCGGGGCCAGAAGTGAAGCTCGCGATAACCAGATCGTCAAACGATAGCGTAAAGGCCAACAACCAGCCTGACAAGAGTGCGGGGGCAATCAAGGGCAGGGTAATCAGGAAAAACAGCGAAGCAGGGCGTGCGCCCAAGTCCAACGCCGCTTCTTCCAGCGACTCATCCATATCCGACAGGCGTGCTTGCACAATCACCGCCACATACGCCATGCAGAACGTGGTATGGGCAATAATCACGGTAAGCGTACCGCGTTCGGCAGGCCAGCCAAACAGGCTTTCCATGCCAACAAACAGCAACAGCAGGGATAAGCCGGTAATCACTTCCGGCATCACCAGCGGCGCTGTCACCATGCCCACCAATAGCGTTTTTCCGCGAAACTTGCGCAAGCGTGACAGGCTGAAACCCGCCACCGTGCCCAGAATCACCGCCAAAGTCGCACTGATCACGGCGATTTTCAAACTGGTAGCGGCAGCATCCATGACCTGCTGATTCTGCAATAACGTGCCATACCATTGGGTAGAAAACCCGCTCCACACCGTGACCAGCTTGGAGGCATTAAAGCTGTAAACCACCAAGGCAATGATGGGGACATACAAAAACGCAAACCCCAAGGTAGCGGCGATCAGCAAAAAGTTGGAATAGCGTTTCATGCGCCACCTCGTTCAGCATCGCCCTGCGTGCGGCGGAACAGCATAATCGGCAACACCAATACAGCCAGCATCACAATAGCCACGGCAGACGCCATCGGCCAATCCCGATTCAGGAAAAACTCATCCCACAACACTCGCCCAATCATTAAAGTATTGGCACTGCCCAGCAATTCAGGAATCACAAATTCCCCCACCACCGGAATAAACACCAATAAACTCCCCGCAATAATACCGGGTAGCGATAAGGGGAAAATGACGTGCCAAAAGGTTTGATACGGGCGCGACCCTAAATCCGCCGAGGCTTCCAGCAGGTTTTCATCGAGTTTTTCCAAGCGTGGAATACAAGGGCAGGATCATAAACGGCAAATAGGTATACACAATCCCGATATACACCGCAAAATCGGTATTCAACAGGGTCAAGGGCTGGTCGATAATGCCGATGGACATCAGGAAATTATTAATCACCCCGTTTTTGCCCAGAAAGCCCATCCACGCATACACCCGCAGCAAAAATGAAGACCAGAACGGCAAAATTACCATTGCCAGCAATACAAAGCGGTAACGTTTGCTACGCGCAATCAGGTAAGCAATCGGATAGGCAGCGATCAAGGTAATTAAAGTCGAAATGGCAGCGATTTTGAGGGAGCTTAAATAAGCATCCCAGTACAAGGAATCTTCCAGCAAAAAGCGGTAATTGCTGAAATGAATGGCGAAGTTAGCGGTACTGTTTTCAGCATCCCACGCCAATAACGGTGTATAAGGCGGTTGGGTCAGCGCGGGTTCGCTAAAGGAAATCTGGAACACCACCACAAACGGAATCAGGAAAAACAGCACCAACCACGTGGTGGGAATCGCAATGACCGCAGCTCTACCCCATTTCATACATTGAGTACCACGCAATTAGCCGAGTTCCAATACACATAGATCCGGTCATCCCATGCAAAATTATCTTCATCGTGGCGAATGCGGTTGGTGCGGATAATACGGATGGATTTGCCGGAATCGAGCCTGATTTTGAAGGTGGAATTACTGCCGCGATAAGCAATTTCTTCGATAATGCCCACGGCGACATTGGTGGTTTGCGCGGGGGGCGCATGGGAAAGCTGGATTTTTTCGGGGCGGATAGCAACCCAGACCTGTTGTTCGGGGGCGCAACTAATCCCGTGTTCAATGCGGATAATGCCGTCGGCCTCATCGGAGGTGATTTCAGCCGCATTCGGTTCATCCAAGGTGACGCGCCCGGTAAACAGGTTGACCGCGCCAATGAATTCCGCCACCAAACGGCTATTGGGGAATTCGTAAATGTCATGCGGCGCACCGATCTGGATAATTTTCCCTTGGTTCATGACACCAATACGGGATGCCAGCGTCATGGCTTCTTCTTGGTCGTGCGTGACCATGACGAAGGTAACACCCAGATTTTCTTGCAGTTTGCTCAGTTCAAACTGGGTTTCTTCGCGCAGTTTTTTGTCGAGTGCGCCCAGCGGTTCATCCAGCAACAGCACTTTGGGGCGCTTGATCAAAGCACGCGCTAACGCTACCCGCTGGCATTGCCCGCCGGAAAGCTGGTCGGGTTTGCGTTTGGCATAGGGGCGCAATTGCACCAATTCCAGCATATCCGTGACCCGCTGGTTGATGTCGCGCTGGCGTAAGCCTTCGCGTTTGAGGCCAAAGGCGATATTGGCTTCCACCGTCAAATGCGGGAACAGGGCGTAGGACTGGAACATCATATTGACCGGGCGTTTCCACGGGGGAATGCCTGCCATGTCCACGCCGTCGATCAGGATATGCCCGCTGCTGGGTTCTTCAAAGCCTGCCAGCATCCGCAACAGCGTGCTTTTGCCGCAGCCCGAACCACCCAGCAGGCAAAAGAATTCCCCGGCAGCAATCTCAAGGCTTACCCCATCGACGGCGGCAAAGTCACCAAAGCGTTTGCTGACGTGCTGAAGCTGGATAAAGGCTTGGGGCATGGTTAACGCCCTGTTTTAATGCTAGACCAAGCACGGGACAGTTTACGGTCATACGCAGCACCGTGAGCCTGTTGCACAAACAGTTTGGCTTTTACGTCGGCGGGCGGGTAAATGCCGGGGTCGTTTTTCACCTCATCCTTGATTAAGGTTTCGGCTTTGTTATTGGCCACCGCATAAAACACGAAATTGGCAATCGAGGCGGCAGTTTCCGGTTCTAACACAAAGTCCATGAATTGCTGGGCTTCTTCTTTGTGCTTGGCATCGGCTGGAATCACCATCGAGTCATACCATTGGATCGTGCCTTCTTTGGGAATGACGTATTTTATTTCGTTGCCGTTTTTGGCTTCTACGGCACGGTCTTTGGCTTGCAGCATATCGCCATTAAAACCGATCGCCATGCAGATTTCACCATTAGCTAAGTCGGCAATGGATTTTGAGGAGTGGAAGTATTTGATGGAAGGGCGCACGGATTTCATTAAGTCGGTGGCTTTTTCCAAATCAGCGGTTTCTTCGCTGTTGGGGTTAAGGCCGAGGTAATGCAAAGCCAGCGGCATCATGTCCGAAGCAGAATCCAGTACGGCAATCCCACAATCAGCTAATTTCGCGGCGGTTTCAGGTTTGAATAAGGCATCCCAACTGTCTAAGGGCGCATCCCCTAAACGTTTGGCAATCATTTGGGTGTTATAGGCAATGCCTACCGTTCCCCACGTATACGGCACGGCATGGGCATTGTCGGTATCGAATTTCGCCACCGCTGTTTTCAATTGTTCGTCGAGATTGGCGTAATTGCTCAGTTTGGTTTTATCCACGGTGGCGTGGATGCCCGCCTTGATTTGGCGTTCCAGATTCGCGTTGGAAGGGACGACCAGATCATAACCGCTGCCGCCTGCCATCAATTTGGCTTCGAGTACATCGTTGGAATCGTACACATCGTAGTTGACCTTGATGCCGGTCTTTTCCTCGAATTTCTTCAAATAAGCGGGGTCGAAATAATCAGACCAGTTGTAGATGTTCAATACTTTTTCTTCGGCACTGCCCAGCGTCGGCGTGAGTGCTGTAACCGCGAGCGCAATGGCTAATGCCAAGGATTTTATTTGCATGTCAATCTCCTCCCATCAAGTGTTATGTCTCAAATGCCCAGTCGATCCCGCATGATGTACCACCATGACCCCAATACCGTGAGGGGTACACGCAACGCCCGTCCGCCGGGGAAGGGGTGATACGGTAAGGTGGCGAAACTGTCGAAACGGCTGGCATCACCGTGCAAACTCTCTGCAATAAGCTTGCCAGCCAAATGGGTACAGGTGACGCCATGCCCGCTGTAGCCATGCGCAAAATAAATATTGCTGCCTAAACGCCCGAAATGCGGGATGCGCGTCAGGGTCAGGGCAAAATTCCCACTCCACGCAAACTCGACCTTGACCTGTTTCAGGGAGGGGAAAGTGCGTTCCAGATGCGGGCGAAGTTTGGCAATAATGTCGCCCGGTTCTGCGCCGCCATAGGTGCTGCCGCCGCCGTACAACAGACGGTGATCGGCGGTCATGCGGTAATAATCCAGCATGTAATTGGCATCTTCCACGCAAGTCTGGCTGGGCATTAGGCGTTTGCAAACCGCTTCACCCAACACTTCGGTGGTAATGATTTGGGTGCTGACCGGCATGATTTTGTCGGTTAATTCCGGCACGGCATCGCCAAGATACGCATTGCCACACACCACGACGTAGCGGGCATTGACCTTGACCTTGTGCGGTATGCACCACCGGATTGGCGGTGCTGCGGTCGAGTCTTGGTGACACGCGATTGTTCAAAGATGCGCCCGCCGAGTGATTCAATCGCAGCCGCTTCACCGAGGCACAGGTTCAGGGGGTGCAGGTGTCCGCCGCGTTTGTCGATCAGTCCGCCAACATAAGCATCGGTGCTAACGTGTTGTTGCAATTGCGCCTTGTCGAGCATTTCCAAGGCGGGATGTCCGTGCTGTTCCCAGTTGTGCTTGGTGTGTTCCAGCTCGTGCATTTGCTTGGCGTTGAACGCGGCAATCACATTATCGGGGCGCAAATCACAGGCAATCTGGTAATCCTTCACCAGTCCACGAATGATGTCGCCGCCTTCCAGCGACATTGCGCCCAAGGCTTGCGCGGCTGGCTTGCCGTAACGCTGTTCAATGACGGACAAATCGCGGCTGTAGCCGTTGACGATTTGCCCGCCATTACGCCCGGATGCACCAAAGCCGACGCAATCGCCTTCCAGCAGCACCACTTGATAGCCGCGCTGCGCCAGATGCAGGGCGCTGGAAAGTCCGGTGAAGCCTGCGCCGATGACGCAGACATCCGCTTCAATCGTGCCTTGCAAGGCAGGGCGAAGCGGGACAGCGTTGGCACTGGCGGCGTAATAAGAGTTCACATGGCAGGTCATTACAGCACCCCAAGGTAGGTTTGGTATTCGGCATCGCTAACCCGGCGGGCGAATTTGGCGAATTCCTGGCGTTTGATGGCGGTGAAGACCCGTACAAATTCATCCCCCAGCAATTCCCGCATTAAGCTGCTGTTTTCAAATGCTTGAATCGCTTCCAACCATTGGCTGGGCAGGCGTTGGGTGGTGGTGTCTTGGGCGGTATCGCCGTGGTAGGCGGGGGGCGGGGTGAGTTGCTGTTCGATGCCATGCAAGGCGGCGGCGAGTATGGCGGCGAGTACCAGATAGGGGTTGGCATCTGCACCCGCGACCCGGTGTTCGATGCGTCGCGCTTCGTTGGGGCTGTCGGGAATACGCACTGCCACGGTGCGGTTTTCATAGCCCCAATTCAGTGCCACGGGGGCGAGGCTATCCGGCAATAGGCGGCGGTAAGCGTTGAGGCTGGGGGCGAAAATCAGCATGGAATCTTGCATGGCGCTGAGGATGCCCGCCACGGCTTGGGTGAGTTTTTCGCTGCCTTGCGGTGTGCCATTGTCAAACACGTTATTGCCTGCGGCATCCAATAAGCTGAAATGCAGGTGGAAACCGCTGCCACTTTTGTCACCAAACGGTTTGGGCATGAAGCTGGCAAGGTGCTGGTGTTGCTGCGCGATGGCTTTAACGGTGCGCTTGAAGAGGATGGCGTGGTCGGCAGCGGCGAGCGCATCGGCTTCATGGGCGAGATTCATTTCAAATTGCCCTTCGCCGAATTCAGCAATCACCGGGCCGGTGACAATGCCTTGCTGGTCACACGCGCTGCGGATGTCGCCTAGCAGGGCGCGGAAGTTATCCAGATCGTGCATGGCGTAACTGTCGGGCGGCTGGCTGGCATGGCTGCGCGGCATCAGCGGGGACAGGGTGGGGTATTCTTGGTGGGTGGAGCTGGCGTCGAACAGGTAAAATTCCAGTTCTACCGCGACCACGGGGGTTAAGCCATGCTTGGCATAACGCTGGAGAACGGCTTGCAAGATTTGGCGCGGATCAGCACCGAATGGCGAACCATCGGGGTTAAACATGGTGACGAGCATTTGCTGGTGCTTGCCATCCAACCACGGGATCGGGCTGAGGGTTTGCGGCAGTGGCAGGCAAATACCATCGCTATCGCCGGTTTCAAACACCAAGCCGTTGGCGGCTACATCGTCACCCCAAATATCCACACCCAATACCGAGCGCGGCATTTTGTAGCCTTCTTTGAGGACTTTTTCCAATAAAGCGAGGGGTAAACGTTTGCCACGCAGGATGCCATTGAGATCGGTGAGGAATATGTCAACTTCGGCCTGTCTCTGCATGAACATCTCCAATGGTGAAACCAGTGTGCTTTGTTCTATAGTGGTATAGTCCAAACAGCGAGTCAATGTCCATGATTATCACGTCAACACCCATTATTAACGGGCAAGCTTTTATTGGCGGTGCTTATACCGCTGCGTTATCGGGAAAAACCTTCGACTGCATCAGTCCGGTGGATGGTCGGGTATTGGCGCAGGTGGCAGCGTGCGATGTCGCCGATGTCGATCTTGCGGTGCGTGCTGCCCGCGAGGCGGTTGATGACGGACGCTGGTGTAATCTTGCCCCAGCGGTACGCAAGCGCACCTTATTGCGTTTCGCCGAGCTGATCGAACAACACGCGGAAGAGTTGGCGTTGCTGGAAACGCTGGATATGGGCAAACCGATCCGCGATAGCCGTGCGGTGGATGTGCCTGCTACGGTGAACTGTTTCCGCTGGTATGCCGAGGCGATTGACAAGGTGTACGGCGAAGTTGCGCCGACCGCATCCAATGTGCTGGCGACGATTACCCGCGAACCGTTGGGCGTGTGTGGCATTGTCGTGCCGTGGAATTTTCCGCTGATTATGGCGGCGTGGAAACTGGCTCCGGCACTGGCGGCGGGCAATTCCATTATCCTCAAACCGGCGGAACAATCACCGTTGACCGCTATCCGCTTGGCGGGTTTGGCGTTGGAAGCGGGGATTCCGGCGGGCGTATTCAATGTCGTGCCGGGATTTGGGGAAACCGCTGGGCGTGCGATTGGTTTGCACATGGATATTGATGGGGTGTTCTTCACCGGGTCAACGGCCGTTGGCAAGCTGTTCATGCAATATTCGGGGCAGTCCAACCTCAAAAAAGTCGGGCTTGGAATGCGGTGGCAAAACCGGGCATATCATTCTGGCGGATTGTGGCGATCTGGATGCGGCGGCGGAAGCGGCGGCTTACGGCATCTTTTTCAACCAAGGGGAAATGTGTACCGCTGGATCACGCTTGATTCTGGATGCGCCGATCAAGGATGCGGTGCTGGAAAAGCTCACCGCGTTTGCTGCCACCATGCAACCGGGCAACCCGCTTGACCCGGAAACCCGCTTGGGGGCGATGGTGAACCATGAACACACCCAACGGGTGATGGAGTATATCCGTCTGGGCAATGAGGAAGCCGAGCTGTTGATTGGTGGCAAGCAATGCGAAGTCGTCGGCGGTGGTTGTTACATTGAACCAACGATTTTCCATCAGGTGGATAACCGGATGCGGATTGCGCAGGAAGAAATCTTTGGCCCGGTGTTGGCAGTGATCACGGTCAATGGGGTGGATGAGGCGATTCGGGTTGCCAACGATTCCATCTACGGCTTGGCGGCTGGGGTGTGGAGTGATAATGTGAATACCCTGTTCAAAGCAACCCGTGCCTTGAAGGCGGGCGTGGTCTACGCCAATTGCTATGATGCCGATGACATTACTACGCCGTTTGGCGGCTACAAACAGTCGGGGATTGGGCGCGACAAGTCCTTACATGCTTTCGACAAATACACCGAATTAAAAACCACTTGGTTACGCTTACGCTAAGGAAGTTGGGTATGACAAATAACGCAGCATTACAACACCGTAAAGAACAAGCCATTGCCCGTGGGCAGGGCACACTTGCGCCGATTTATGTCAGCCGTGCCGACAATGCGGAACTGTGGGACGTGGAGGGCAAACGTTACATTGATTTTGGTGCGGGGATTGCGGTGGTCAATACCGGGCATGGGCATCCCAAGGTCAAGGCGGCGCTTCATGCGCAATTGGATAGCTTTAGCCATACCTGTTTGATGGTTAGCCCTTACGCGGTGGCGGTGGAATTGGCGGAACAGTTGAATGCGCGTGTGCCGATCCAGAATGCCAAAAGCATGTTTGTGAGCACGGGTGCGGAGGCGGTGGAAAATGCCATTAAGATTGCCCGCGCTTATACGGGGCGACCGGGGGTGATTGCGTTTGCGGGCGGGTTTCATGGGCGTACCAATTTGTGCATGGGGTTGACGGGCAAGGTTGCGCCGTACAAAGCGGGGTTTGGGCCGTTTCCGAATGAGATTTACCATGTGCCGTTTCCGGTGGCGTATCACGGCATTACGCCTGAGGATTCGTTGCGGATGTTGGATATGCTGTTTAAAGCCAGCATTGAAGCCAGTCGGGTGGCGGCGATGATTATTGAGCCGGTGCAGGGCGAAGGTGGGTTTTACCCTGTGCCGCCGGGATTTCTGGCGCAATTGCGGGGTATCTGTGATCAGCATGGCATTGTGTTGATTTGTGATGAAATCCAGACGGGGTTTGCGCGGACGGGCAAGCTGTTTGCGACGGAATACCACGGGGTCGAACCGGACATTGATGACCTGGCGAAAGGTTTGGCGGGGGGATTCCCGCTCGCGGCGGTGGTGGGCAAGGCGGCGATTATGGATGCGCCGAATCCCGGTGGTTTGGGTGGAACCTACGGCGGTTCGCCCTTGGGTTGTGCGGCGGCGCTGGCGGTATTGCAGGTGATTGACGAGGAAGATTTGTGTGCCAAGGCCGTGCAGATTGGCGAAGTGGTGATGGCGCAGTTGCAGGCATTGCAGGCTGAATTTCCGCAACGGGTGGGGAATTTGCGCCATACCGGGGCAATGATTGCGCTGGAATTGGTGAAGCAGGGCGATGCGAATCAGCCGGATGCGGATTTGACGAAAGCGTTGGTTGCCAAGGCGGCGGAACGTGGGCTGATTTTGTTGTCGTGCGGGGTGCGGGGGAATGTGATCCGTATTTTGACACCGTTGACGATTCAGGCGGAGGTGTTGGCGGAAGGGTTGGGGATATTCGCCCAAGTCATGCGGGAGTGTGTGCAGGGGGCATAACCTCTGCAACCATCATCTATCCGTCTTCCCACGGGTTGATTAGTAACACGCCAGTGGGAGAAAAGTCATCCACGTTGCGCGTCATCACATGCAAACCGTAACGGATGGCGGTTGCGGCAATCAAACCATCAGCCGCTGCGACTATCTTGCCTGATCGTTGGGCGTTGGCGGTAATTTCACCCCAAATACGCACGGTTTCCAGATCGACGGGCAGGATGCGTTCGCCGTATTCCTGTTCCAGTGTTTCCAACCAGTCACGTAAAGCGCGTTTACGTTTGCTGTCATCCAGCAGGGCAATACCTTTGGCAATTTCCCCCAAAGAAATAACGCTGACGAATAAGGCATCATCTTCCAGCCGCTCTACCGCTGCCCGTACTTGCGGTGGGCAATCTTGCTTGCGTAATTCGGATAACACGCAAGTATCCAGCAACACTCTCACAAATCCACCTCGCGCATTGGCGACTTGTCACGGGATATATCCAGCCCTTCCAGACTGGGCGAATGATCCAGCAGGAAACGCTTGAAGCTGGTGCGTTTGCCGGTCAACCGTTGGTATTCTTGAAAGGATATGACTACCACGGAATTGTCACGCCGGGAAACCTGTTGTGGCCTTCGTGCAGTGCCCGATTGACCACCTCGCTGAACCTGTTTTTTGCATCTGCCAAACGCCATTGCATCATGTTGTTCACCTTATATATCTAGCCAATCTAGCTTGAATTATTCTCGGTTGTATGGGGGATGGCAAGCGTATTTTTGCTCCAGTACTGTCGCTATACCCATGTTTCTAGCTTCAAGCCAATAATCCGTTCAAAGTGCCGCGTATTGTTGGTGACTAGAATCATGCCTTGGCTGAGGGCATGGCTACCGATTTGCATATCCATACCACCGATGGGCGTGCCGCTGCGTTCCAGTTGGGTGCGAACGCGGGAATAATGATCGGCTGCCTCTTTATCCCAATCCAGCACATCCAAATGCGCGACGAAGTTTTCGATAATGGGGCGGTTTACCCGTTCTGAGGATGAGCGTTCCACACCGTACAGCAATTCTGCGTAGGTAATGACGGAAATGCAGATCTGCTCCATTTTTAGGGCGCGGAAATGCTCGGCAACTTGCGCTGGGCGATTTTTAATGACGTAGCTGCTCGTATCGGTGTCTAGCATGTAACGCTTCATCAAAACAACACCCGTTCTTGCGGTGGCAAATCTACCCGTTCAGCCATGAAATCGGCGGTAGGACGTTGCGTGTCGTTGAAAAAGTCATCCCAACTGGCGGGCTTGGGCGAGAGGATGATTTGATCGCCAACGCGCCGAATAAAGACTTCATTGCCTTGAAAGCGGAATTGTTTGGGTAGGCGTACCGCTTGGCTACGCCCTGACATGAATAATCTAGCTGTTTGCGGCATGGTAAATCTCCGGTTTGATGATAGTTATCATGGTAGATGACAGCGATTGGTTTGGCAATTGGCGCATGTGAAAAGAGCGGATACGTGGGGTTTGCGGAAGGGTTGGGGATACTGACCCAAGTCATGCGGGAATGTGTGCAATAAAGGGAGCCGTAAGCACGACTCCCTTTAAGGTTTAATTGGCCAGTTCGTCATACCAAGAACTATTGTCTGCGGAAGCTGGCATGGTGTTGATCATGCGTGAGTCGGTATGGCCTGAAGCTACTGGGCATGGAGCCGCCGCATAAGCAGCAGAACCAGCAATAGTCATCAATAGACCAGCGATTACAGCGAGAATTGCGTTAGTGCGTTTCATGGTCTGTCCCTCGATTGAACGTAGTAAGTGTGTTAAGCATTTTCGGGAAGATCCCGTGTTTGCTTATCTTTATCTACGCAAGTCGGCGAGATTTGGATTCAAAAAAGTTAAATTAAATCTTGGAATCTGTTTGCAAATCTGTCAAATATCCGCCACATTCGCAGGCGGGTTGGGGCAACTCGCGGGGGTTCTTGGAACAATTCTACCGACAACGTGCGGTGCGCGATTCGTAACAGGAATCATCCTAACAATCGAAACAACAATCTTGGTTTTCGTTTGTTGTTAGGTTGTTGAGTTCTCCATAGTCAACGGCTTGTACCCGGCAGTGCGGTGTATCCACGGATAGCCGACGGTGGTGCAATGCCAATAGCCAGCTTGTCCCAGCCCGGATCGCGTCTGGTTTCCAGCCGGTCGAATAGCGAAGTTCCCCGCGCCCTGTCTTGAGTGGTACGGTGCGGGGTTTTTTGAAGAAAATCCCCCCTCAGTCCCCCCTTTTGCAAAGGGTGGAAGTGAAGATAAGGAGTCGTTATGATTTGGCGGTTGATTGCGGTTATTTGGGTATTTGCTTTATTTGCTGGTGCGGCAGTCTATTTTTCGGCTGACATTTTTGCCATGACCCAGAATGCGCTGGCGTTGGATGAAGCGGGCAGGGATCGCATTACTTGGCTGGCGGAAACAGGGGCTACGGTTCTAGGGATTCTCGGTAGTATTCTCGCGTTTTTTAAAGTGGTCTTGACGTTTGTCGCAGGTAAGTCAACGGGGGACTCTCAAGGTAGAGATACTTCCACGAACAGCACTACCTTTCACGGCAAGGTTGATGTGAGGGGCGACCTTGTGGGGCGTGACAAGGTAATTCACGGTGGCAGAGATGCTGGATAAAGCGGGTACGATTTTCAAGGATAAGGTCGAGGTCGATCAGGACTTTGTTCAGGGTGACAAGCACACCATCGAAAAGCTGGTCATCAATATCTACGGTGAACAGCGCCAGCCTGCAGTTTAGCGATGAAGAGTTGCAGGAACAGCTTGCCGAATACCGCCGTTATATCGTTGAAACTTACAAGTATCTGGATTTTAAAGGTATTGACGGTATTGCCGAAGCGGCGAAAGGTTCAAGTGGTGTGACTCTCGAAGCAGTGTATGTGCCGTTGCGTGCGCGGCTGGATACGCCCGATGGTGAAACATGGCATCGTCTGGGCGGGCGTTATTTCTGTGGGTCAAAAGCTGCATCTGGTGCAGACATTGAAATGCTGGAACAGGAAACCGGGCGGTGCTGAAGCATCTGCATTACCTGTGGAGCAGTGGATTAAAGACCAGCAGGCATTGGTAATACTCGGAGACCCCGGTAGCGGCAAATCCACTAGTATGAAGCGGCTGGCCTTAGGCTTGGCACAACGTGACAATGCGCCACTCCCTATCCTGTTGCCGCTGAATGCCTATAGCAGGGAACTGGACAAACACCCGTGTAGCTTTGAGGATTATTTGCCGGAATATTTCCAAGGTAAGCGTACCCAACTGGAAAAAAGCAAGCTACAACGGCTGTTCACCGAGCACTGGAAGCAGCACAAAGCCGTCATCCTATGGATGGCTTGGATGAGGTCGGCAATAACCGTGGGCAAGTGGTGGCACAAGTCGAAAACTTCGTGCGGGCATGGATTCCCGACCCGCAAAGTGAAACCGAAAAGCGGCAATCGCATGGTTGTGACGAGCCGTTTTGTTGGCTACCGTGATTATCCGTTAGCTGATCCACGTTGGCAGACGGTGGCGCTGAATGACTGGAATAGTGAAGAAATCGGTCGTTTCTTCAAGGGGTTCACGCTGGCGGTAGAGTTAGCATGGGTGCGTTGGCAAAACCATGAAAATGCCAAACGTCTGGCGGAACAGGACTTCAGTCTTTGCTACAGGTGATCAAACATAATCAGGGTATCCGGCGATTGTCCGGTAACCCCTTGTTGGCATCCCTGTTAGCCTTGATCAAGCGGCAAGGCGTAACGCTGCCACACCGCAGGGTAGAGCTTTACAACTTATACATGGGAACCCTGTTACGTAGCTGGAACCGTAGCCGCAGTCTGGACGAGGCAACCCATTGGCCTGGAAATCGACTTTTCCCCCACCCAGCGGCTGCTAGCGAAACTGGCCTTGCATCTACGCCAGACCAACCCGCAAGGTGGCCTGATCCGCGAAAAGGCAATGCGTGATTATCTGCTGGATTACTGATCAGGACGATGGTTACAGCCGTAAGGAGGCGGATGAGCAAACCAAAGGTTTCCTTGATTCCGTCCACAAATATTCCAATCTGCTGATTGAAAAAGGCTATCAGCAGTACGGCTTTATCCATTTGACATTTGAGGAATATCTGGCGGGTTTCGGGTTGGCATTGGAAGGAGAGGAGGTTTTGTTTGCGAAAATTCCCGAACTGTTGATCAACCGGAACATTGGAAAGAAACCTTGCTGTTGTCACTCGGTGTTATCGTCGGCGGTGAATTCTGATCCGAAGAAAGCGAATGCTATTCTGGAAGAAACTGTTGGCTATCGGCGAATCGAAGTATGTGCTGTTTGCTGGTGAGGTATTGAACGATGTGGGGGCAGCCCCGCTGGGTAACGCGATAACACCGAAGATTCGACATAGTTTAGTTGACCTGATGCGTGATGGTGAAGCAGATATGCAGGATCGCGCCAAAGCAGGGCGCACACTGAGCGATATTGGCGATACACGTCCCGGTGTCACGGTGAAAAAGGAATGTCGCCCGTTTACCACCAACGTGGCATAGGCAGCATACTATCCCCGACATTGACTGGCAGGAGATCACTGATGGCACATTTCGCATGGGGACAACAGGTAATGAAGGTTATGAGTAGGAAAAACCAGCTCACGATGGTCACGCTGCCGCGCTTTTTTATCAGCCGTTATCCGGTGACAAATGCCCAATACCGTTGTTTTATCGAAGCAGGGATGTATGAAGATCAAGCCTTTTGGCACGAAAGACTGCCGGAAGCCGCAGCTTGTGGCTGGACCGGGAGGAATGGTCGGTGAAAAGTCTGCTGGAGACATTAGTGAGGAGTCGTAGGGAGGCTTACAGACGTGGCTGGAAAATGATAAAAATCGCTTCCAGCCGTATTACTGGAATGACAAACAGTGGGGTCTGGATAATCACCCGGTTGTAGGGTGTCATGGTTTGAGGCATTAGCATACAGCGTGTGGCTGAATGGACTGCTTACCTGACCTGAAACCTGAGGGTGAGATGGAGTGCCTGAAAATTCGTTTGCCCACCGAAGCGGAATGGGAGTATGCAGCCCGTGGGAAGCAAGGTTTGCGTTATGCGTGGAAGGGTCTGACGCTGACGCTGACTGGGCGAACTATGAGGATACCGAATTAGGCGTACTTCGGCAGTGGGAATGTTTCCGGCGGGTAAGGCATTTGGTTTGCATGATATGACAGGTAATGTGTGGGAGTGGACAAGCAGCCAATGGGGTAAAGATTTTGGTCCCTGATTTACTTACGATCAGTGGGAAAAGCAGGAAAATGAAGCGTAACTTGTGATACGATTGATTTTGCGATAATTCGCGGGGGTTCTTGGTACGATTCTCCGACGTCGTGCGGTGCGCTTTTCGTTACGGGGATCTTCCTTACGATCGGAACGACGATCTGGGTTTTCGTTTGTTGTTAGGTTGTTGAGTTCTCCCTGGCTGTGCTGAGGTGCTGGGTACTGGTATGCTGACTGCTGATTCCTGCTCTTCTGAATTCTAAAGCTTTCCGTTTCTGCTGAGTTTGGTCAGTGAGATAGCGGTGGGGCGAGGTAACGAAACGCCGCGTTGCGGCGTCGCGCAAAATTTATGGCAAAAGTATTCGACAATTTGTACCCACAGGTGATTTCCTTTGAATAACTCAGAAGAAACCCCTCCTAACCTCCCCTTATCAGGGGAGGGACAAGAGGCTGTACTCTGAGTTGTTGCTCCGCCACCATTTCTTCCTCTCCCTCTCCTGTCAAGGAGGGGGCTAGGGGGTGAGGTTCTTCAAGGGGTTTCCCCCGACGAACACTGGATGCGCCACGCCCTAACCCTCGCCCAAAACGCTTGGCAACAAGGCGAAGTCCCCGTCGGCGCTGTGCTAATCCGCGACGGCGAAATCCTATGCCGAAGGCTGGAACCAGCCCATCACCCTCCATGACCCTTCCGCCCACGCCGAAATGCTCGCCTTACGCGCAGCAGGCATCGCCGCCGAAAATTACCGCCTGCCGGGCACAACCCTGTACATCACGCTCGAACCCTGCCTAATGTGCGTCGGCGCAATGCTGCACGCACGGGTGGAACGGGTGGTGTTCGGCGCATATGACCCCAAAACCGGGGCGGCGGGGAGTGCCTTTAACTTGCTGCAAGACCCGCGCCACTACCACAAAGTGGCAGCAGTGCAAGGCGGGGTGTTGCAGGAAGAATGCGCTGCATTATTGCAGGCATTCTTCCGCGAACGGCGGGCAGCCGCTTCAGCCAAACCAGCGGCGGAGCATCCGGCTCAACCATGAATCGGATGCTGCCGGGGTGCGTGGTGTTGCGGCGGCGGTGCGTAGTCGCTCGGTGGTGTGGTGCTGGCGTCGGGGTGGCACCGGTGTGGGTCGGTGCTGGCGTCGGTGTCACTGGGGTTGTGGGTGCAGGCGCTGGTGTCGGGGCAACTGGGGTTGGGCAGTGTGGCGTCGGTGTCGGTGTCAGGAATGGTAGCGTCTACCGCACGGGTAGCCACTGACGTGCCATTGGCGAACATGATCAGCTGTTCCACGATAGCCGCCAGTGGCGCACCCTGTTGGCTCGACGCAGATTTAGCCGCTGCCCGCCAAGCTGATGGTACGGCGCTGCCCTGTTGCCATGTGCCGGTGGCTTGCGCATCGTAAGAGGTTTTGGCGCGTAGCCCCTTGCCCGGTGTCCACAAGAAATCAGGGTGTTTGTTGGTATACCATTCGCCACCCGTGATAGTGCCTGCTGCATCCAGTTCCAGATCGTAGTAATACGTCACTTTCTGGATGGCGTCTTGAGCCGGGCTGTCGGTTTCGCGCTGGCTGGGGTTGGTTTCGACCACGTAGGATACATCCATGCGGATACCGACCACGGATTTGCTTTGCGCACCCCGGTAAGTTTTGAATTTGTCGTTGGTGAATGCTGCCCTGCTGACGGTTGCGCCCGCCAGCGTGGTGGAATACTGGTTGGTTTGCGGGTTGAAATAGCGGTATTCGTAAGCGTGCAGTGGCTGGTTCCAGACTTCGTAGTCGAAGGTGACATCCAGTACGGTGCTGCGTTTGCCAGCGCCAATCTGGTTGACGATGGCTAGATGCCAAGTGCCGGGGTTGGTGTCAAAACAGTTGGCGGATGTGACGCGTCCGGTGACGGGATCAGTTGCGGGATCTTTGTCATTGCAACGCCCACCGATAAAGCGGGTGGCGCTGGGGGCATTTGCCCACAACAACGATGACAATGCCTTGATGTCTGAGGGGTAAAACTTGATGGCGACGTTAGTGGGCGTCATCAGTGTCACGCTTTTGGTCGGTCTGGCGAGCATGTAAGCCGCAGGTGCCCAGCCGTGGCAGATACCCATCCATGTTTCCACCGAACCGTTCTGGTCGTAATAGTATTTGCCTTCCGCCCACATCTGTTTGGTCAGGGATTCGTTGGCATCACCCACCAGGGCATCGTATTTTTCCGCCGGGGAAAGCTGGTTGATTTTGCTGGCATTGCCGCTGCTCAGGATGCTGGCAGCAGGTTTTGCGCGGATGTAATCGGCATTGGTTTTCCAATTGGCAGACGCGGGAAAGCTGGGGTCGGCATAGCGTGCGCCCAGAATACCTTTGTAAATGCCCCAGTAATCATCTGACCACGGCGATTCTGCCAATGATGCCTTTTTGAGGCCAGCGGTTTCCATGTGCACTGAGGGTGTTGTAAGTCAGGGCATCGACCAGATTGGCGGGCTTGTCGTTGGAAGCAATGGCCGCACGGCTGGAAACCCCGCCCGGTGTAGCATCGCCCGGTTGCAGGATATGCATCCGCTGGGTATCGCGGGCGTCGATGTAGGCCATGCTGTCAATGGCATCTTGCGAAAACAGGGTATTACCGATGACGGGGTTGCCTGCGGCATCCGTTTTCGGTGGCTGGCGGTTCATGAAGGCTTTGGGGTCTTGCGCAAACGCCGCCAGATCGGCATTGATTTGCTGTTCGATGGTGTTAGGCATGTTAACTTCTCCTTGTCCGCTGCTTGGCGGGTTGCCCTGTGTCGATGGGGATTCAGGTTAGATGATTATTCTTACCCTTGACTATAGCCTGTTCTGGTGATTTTAGTAGTCGTGCCATTGGTCGAAGTAAGCCGCCTGCCCATAGTGGTTGCCGTTGACATCCCGCAGGTTCCACACAATGGCTTGCTGGATCAGGAAACGGCGGCCGGTGCTGGAAATACGTACCCCCGCATAGTTGTCGATATAGCCTTGGCGGCTGACGGTTTGCAGCAGGTGTTCGCGTTCTTCCCGCAGCAAGCGGTTCGGCAGAATGGCGTGAGGGCAGGTGGGTCAGGGTTTCCCAATCCATTTCAAACAGTGCCAGTGCCTGTCTGGTTGCCATAGGTAAAGATGGGGTCGGCGGCAGTATTGTGTGACAGCAGCACAAAAGGGGCTTGATCCAGCGCCAGCGCAGTGCTTTCACCTTCCCACGGCAGGCCAGCCAGATCACGCCCGACATAAGTGGCGGAAGCTGGAATGCAACAGGTGGAGGTGTGCGGTGAGTTGGGCGGTATCCATCATACGCTTGCCAGATTGCCTTTGGTTTCGAGCCATTGCTTGCGGTCGCGAGCGCGTTTTTTCGCCAGCAGCATGTCCATCATCAGTCGGCTGCGTCGTGTCGTCGTCGATGCTGAGTTTGACCAAACGGCGGGTGTCGGGGGAAATGGTGGTTTCGCGCAATTGCAGCGGGTTCATTTCACCCAAGCCTTTGAAGCGGGTGACGGCTGACCGTGCCGCGCTTTTTTTCGGCGGTGATAATGTCGAGGCGTGCCTGTTTTTCGGCTTCATCCAGCGCGTAATAGACTTCCTTGCCAATGTCGATGCGGTACAGCGGTGGCATGGCGACGAAGACATGTCCTGCTTGCACTAGTGGGCGGAAGTGTTTGAGAAATAAGGCGCAAAGTAGGGTGGCAATGTGCGCCCCGTCGGAATCCGCGTCGGCGAGGATGCAGATTTTGCCGTAGCGCAACTGGCTGAGATCGACATGCCCCGGTTCTACGCCGATCGCCACGGAAATGTCGTGTACCTCTTGCGAACCCAGCACTTGTTCCGAATCGACTTCCCACGTATTCAGGATTTTACCGCGCAACGGCATGATGGCTTGGAATTCACGGTCACGCGCTTGCTTGGCTGAACCGCCTGCGGAATCGCCTTCCACCAGAAACAGTTCGGTGCGGGTGGTGTCTTGCGAGGAACAATCCGCGAGTTTGCCGGGGAGGGCGGGGCCTGCGGTGACGCGCTTGCGGATGACTTTTTTGCTGGCTTTCTGGCGTTTGGTGGCGTTGTTGATCGCCAGTTGCGCGAGTTGTTCGCCGATCACGGTGTTGTTGTTGAGGTAGAGGCTGAAAGCGTCTTTGATTGCGCCGCTGATGAAACTGGCGGCTTCGCGGGAGGACAAGCGTTCCTTGGTTTGCCCGGCAAATTGTGGGTCTTGCATCTTGAACGACAGCACGAAAGCGATGTTTTCCCACACGTCATCGGGGGTGAGTTTCAGCCCGCGTGGCAACAGGTTGCGGAATTCGCAGTATTCACGCAAGGCATCGGTGACGCCGGTGCGCAAGCCGTTGACGTGCGTGCCACCTTGCACGGTCGGAATCAGGTTGACGTAGCTTTCCTGCACGGCAGTGCCGCCTTCGGGCAGCCACAGCAGTGCCCAATCAAGGGCTTCACGCGGGGCGGCGAGCGAGCCGGTGAACGGGTCTTCGGGCAGGGTGATGTATTCGCTGACGGCTTCACGCAGGTAATCGCGTAAGCCGCTTTGGTAATGCCATTCGGTGACTTCGGGTTCGGCTGGTCGAAGCGTCGGTGAAACGGATGCGTAAGCCGGGGCAGAGTACCGCTTTTGCCCGCAAATTGTGCTTGAGTGCTTTGACGTTGAATTTTACGGTGTCGAAGTATTTGGCATCCGGCCAGAAATGCACGGTCGTGCCGGTTTCGCGCTTGCCTGCTTTGCCGATGACTTCGAGTT
The DNA here is from genome assembly GCA_963818325.1 of uncultured Gammaproteobacteria bacterium. Lineage (GTDB taxonomy): Bacteria > Pseudomonadota > Gammaproteobacteria > Thiotrichales > Thiotrichaceae > Thiothrix. The sequence goes on from CAWFRV010000011.1 coordinate 39,707, forward strand.
CGCTGGCTTTGTTGCCGTCGGCAAAGCTCATGCGGTAAAGCTGGCTATTGCGCTTGATGGTGACTTCGAGTTTGCGCGACAGGGCATTGACGACGGATACGCCAACGCCGTGTAAGCCGCCGGAGAATTGGTAGTTTTGGTCGGAAAATTTGCCGCCTGCGTGCAGGGTGCAGAGGATGACTTCGATCCCCGGTTTGCCTTGTTCGGGGTGGATGTCGACCGGCATTCCGCGCCCGTTGTCGGTGACGGACACTGAGCCGTCGACGTACAGGGTTACGTCGATTTGGTTGGCGTGTCCGGCGAGGGCTTCGTCCACGCTGTTGTCGATGACTTCTTGCGCCAAATGGTTGGGGCGCGTGGTGTCGGTGTACATGCCGGGGCGTTTGCGCACGGGGTCGAGTCCGGTGAGGACTTCGATGGAAGAGGCGTCGTAGGTGTTGTTGCTCATTATTCTCGTCAGTTCTCGTTGGTCTGGATGCGCTGAAACATAGCCGGTATCAGCGCATCCGTAAAGCCCTGCTGAATAAGGCGCTTCTAATGCACCACCGTATGCAGCACCTTGCTACGCTCAAAATACACCGAAAACCTGCCATAATTCCACACCGTAATCCGAGGCCAGCGCTTTTTGACCGGATTGGCAGACTGGCGCACCGATTGCGGTTCGCCGTACTGCGCTTTGACGTTGCTCATGCTCATGCCACGGTTGGGGTAGTCCGCAAAGGCTGCGGTGGCGAAAAAAGGGATAGCCAGTAACAAGGCACTAAACCATTTAGACAAACGCATGTCTGATCTCCCGATACTTTACTATTAAACGACACTCATCATCTGTACAATCGCCACCCATGTTTACACCACTCGAATTATTCATCGGACAGCGGTACACGCATTCACGGCGGCGTAACCGTTTCATCTCGTTCATCTCGTTCGCCTCGATGCTCGGCATCCTGCTGGGGGTCACGGTGCTGATCACGGTTTTGTCGATCATGAACGGGTTTGAAAAGGAACTCAGGGACAAGATACTGGGCGTGGTTGCCCATGTCACGGTTTCGGGGACAAATGGGCAGCTCTCCGATTGGACGGCAAAGCTGGACGGATTAAAGGCTGAAAAGCACGTCATCGGTGCAGCACCCTATGTGCAAAAACAGGTGATGCTGACCAACGGCAACTTGATGCGTGGCGTGGTGTTGCAGGGCATCGACCCGGCACGGCAGAGTCAGGTCAGCGACGTGAATTTCAAAATGCTGGAAGGCAGTTTCAGCAACCTCAAACCGCGTGAGTACGGCATTGTGCTGGGCGTGGAAGTGGCAGCCAACCTGGGGGTTATTCCCGGCGACAAGGTGACGGTGATTGTGCCGCAGGTGCAAGTGACGCCCGCTGGCATTTTGCCGCGCCTGAAACGCTTTACCGTGGTGGGCATCTACCAGATTGGGCATCCCGAATACGATGGCATGACTGGCTTTATTGAGCTGGGTGATGCCTCACGGCTGTTCCGGCTGGGCGAGGATGTCGGCGGTATCCGCTTGAAACTGGATGATATGTTTGCCGCCCAAGCCGTTGGGTACGATTTGCAGGCCAAACTCGGCAAGGAATTTGAGGTGTCGGACTGGAGCAAGGAACACGGTAGCTTTTTCCGTGCGGTCAAAACTGAGCGGATTGCGATGACGCTGATTCTGGTTTCTGGTGGTGTGGTGGCGTTGTTCAATCTGGTGGCATCGTTGATGATGGCGGTGAATGACAAGGAGGCGGATATTGCCATCCTGCGGACTTTCGGGATGGCAGGCGAAGCGTATCATGCGGATTTTCATGATCCAAGGCAGCATTATCGGGATCTTCGGCACGTTGGTGGGTGTGGCGTTAGGGGTATGGCTGTCGCTGAATATCGGCACGGTTATCCCGTTTCTGGAAAACACCTTTGGGTTCAAGATTTTCTCGTCTGACGTGTTTTATATCAGCGAAATCCCCTCGGATTTGCGTTGGGAAAATGTGATTTGGATCGGGATTGCGTCGCTGGTTGCGTCGGTATTGGCAACGGTGTACCCGGCGTGGCGTGCCTCACAAATCCAGCCTGCGGAGTCATTGCGCTATGAGTAAGATGTTCCAACCGATGGAGCTGTTTGTCGGCTTGCGCTATACCCGTGCGCGGCGGCAAAAGCATTTCATTTCCTTCATTTCCTTGGCGTCGATGATCGGGATTGCGATTGGGGTGCTGGTGCTGATCACGGTGCTTGTCGGTGATGAACGGTTTCGAGCAAACCATGCGCGAACGCATTATGGGGATGTTGGCGCACGTCACCGTATCCGAAACCGATATGCGGGTGTCAGACTGGCAAAAAGTGCAAAAAGAGTTGCTGGATTTCCCGCATGTGAAAGCCGTTTCGCCGTTTATCGAAAAGCCTGCGATGCTGAATCAGGGCGATGAGGCGCGGGCGGCAGTGTTACAAGGCATCTTGCCGGATCAAGAACGGCAGGTCAGCACCGTCTTTGAGCATGTGGTCAAAGGCGATATGCAGAAGCTGCAACCGGGCAGTTTCAACATTGCCATTGGCGCAACGATGGCGAAGGAGCTGAAAGTCGATGTCGGTGATGCCCTGACCCTTGTCAGCCCTAGTGAAAATGCGCTGGAAACCGGGGAAATGCCTGCGTTGCAGCGTTTCACGATTGCGGCGATTTTCCGCGTGGATATGCAGCAGTTTGATAGTACTTCGGCTTACGTGAATCTTGAGGATGCGGCCAAGACCTTTGCAATGGGCAGCGGATGTGACGGGTTTGCGCATGACGCTGGATGATTTGTACCTTGCACCGCAAATCGGCTGAAACGATTCTGCAACGCATGGGGCCAGTCGTGGCCGGATATGTGGGCAAATGACTGGACAAACTTGAACAAAAACCAGTTCAAGGCGATTCAGGCGCAGAAATCGGTGATGTTCATTATTTTGATGCTGATTATTGCGGTGGCGGCATTCAATTTGGTGTCGACGCTGGTGATGGTGGTGACGGATAAGGAAGGCGATATTGCAATATTGCGTACCTTGGGGCTGTCGTCGGGGCGGGTGATGAAGATTTTCATGGTGCAGGGGACGCTGATTGGGGTGTTTGGCACACTGATTGGGGTGGTATTGGGCTTGTTGCTGGCAACCAATCTGGATGTGATTGTGCCGTTTCTGGAACGTTTGTTTGATACCCATTTCATCAATGCCGATGTTTATTTTATTAGCGAACTCGAATCACGGGTGAATCCGGGCGATGTCATCGTGATTGCTTTGAGTGCGCTGTTTATGTCTATTCTGGCGACGCTTTATCCTGCGTGGCGTGCGTCTAAAGTTCAGCCTGCGGAGGCGCTGCGTTATGAGTGATGTCATTATTTCCTGCCAACAACTGAGCAAGCGTTTCACCGAAGGGCGGCTGGATGTGGAGGTGTTGCGCGGGGTCGATTTGCAGATTCATGCGGGTGAAAAAGTTGCGATTTTGGGCAGTTCCGGTAGCGGTAAAAGCACCTTGCTGCACCTGATGGGCGGGTTGGATTTGCCATCCTCTGGGCATGTCGAAGTGCTGGGCAAGCGCATGGATCAGTTGTCGGATACCGAACGTGGCGTATTGCGTAACGAGTCGATGGGCTTTATCTACCAGTTCCACCATTTGCTGCCGGAATTCACTGCGTTGGAAAATGTGGCAATGCCGCTGTTGATCCGTGGTGTGAAAGTGGCGGAAGCCAGTGCGCAAGCCGCAGACATGTTGGCAAAAGTCGGGCTTGAAAGAGCGCGTGGATCATAAACCGGCGCAGCTTTCCGGTGGGGAACGTCAACGTGCGGCGATTGCGCGTGCCTTGGTGTCACGTCCTAAAGCGGTGCTGGCAGATGAGCCGACCGGCAACCTTGACCATCACACTGCTGACAACGTATTTAACCTGATGCAGAGCTTGAATGATGCCTTGGGAACGGCGTTTGTGGTGGTCACCCATGACCTGCAATTGGCGGCGAAAATGGATACGGTGTATCGCCTGACGGATGGGGTATTAGGGGCGGCCTGACTTTTTACGGGCGCGGCGTTCTTTGATGCGTCTGAGCAAGTGTAAGCGCCACAACAGGTGTACGCCGTAATAACCGAGCTACGCCTGAAATGCCTGCCATCAGGAAAATGCCCAGCAAAAAGGGTTTCCAGATCAGGATCAAGCCATTCGTTAGCCAGTCCAAACTGGGTTCAAAGTTAAAGCCTGCTGGCGGTGCGCCCAAAATGGCCGTACCTAACAGGTAGGCGGCATACAGCATGGGCGGCGTGGTCACGGGGTTAGTGACGAATACCAATACCACGGCAATGGGCAAGTTGGCGCGAAAAAAAACGGCCAGTAACGCCGCTAATACTGCTTGAAACGGGATGGGCAGCCACATGCAAAACAGCCCAATGGCAAATGCTGTTGCCACATTACGCCGGTTCAGATGCCACAGGCAAGGCAAGTGCAAGGTATCCCCTAAAAACTGGAGATGCTTGTGTTCCTTGAGTTTGGCGGGATCTGGCGACCATTTCCGTAAAAATTTGCGTGGCATGAAGTCCAATGTAAGAACAATAAGAAGGCGATAGTATCTATGGTTTCCTCCTAATGCGCACCTTTTCAGTGAGTTTTTTTATCGGCACGTTGGTGCTGCTGGCTTTGCCACGCCTGCCTGTGTTGGATGCACTGTTTTGGGGGGGATTCGTGCGCATGTATTGGTGGTGGGATTGGGCGTATGCAATACGCCCCTACGGCGGTGGTCGGTGGGGCGGGTGCTGTTGGGGGTGTTGTTAGGTGGCTTGCTATGCTGTGTGGGTGGCGAGCGGTGTGAAAGCCACTTGGTTGCCGGAAGCGTGGGAGGGGGAAGATATTCTGTTGACCGGAACCATTGCCGATGTGCCGGAGCGGCGGGTGGATGGGCTACATTTTCTGCTGGATGCCGATATGCCAGCGTATAGCGGGGCGCTTGCGGGTGGCGTGGTATGAGGATGATTTGCCTGAAATCCGTGCGGGCGAACGCTGGCAATTACGGGTACGCGGCAAGCGTCCTAACGGTTTCATGAATCCCAATGGTTTCGATTATGAGCAATGGTTGTTTGCGCAACGCATTGGCGGCAGCGGCTATGTGCGCAAGTCTGACGATAACCAGCGATTGGCGGCAGCACCTTGGTGGCAAGCCGGATAATTTGCGCCAACAGTTGAAGGAAAAGATTGAGCGTTGCCTTGCAAGGTGCGGCGATGACGGGGTTGGTGCAGGGCTTGGCAGTTGCCTATACCCAAGCCATTACCGCAGGAACAGTGGGAGGTGTTGCGCAAAACCGGCACGATCCATTTGCTGGCGATTTCAGGCTTGCATATTACGATGGTGGCGGGGTTGGGGATTGTGCCGGTATGGTTGCTGTGGCGCTTGTTCCCTAGCCTGTATTTGTGGTTGCCGCTGCGGATAGCGGGTGGCATTACGGGTGGGGTGTTGGCAACGGGGTATTCGTTGTTGGCAGGGTTTGAATATCCCGACCCAGCGGACGTTGATCATGTTGTTGGTGGTGTTGCTGGGGCTGGTGTGGCGGCGGCAAATCCCGTTCAGCACTATTTTGAGCCTTGCCTTGTTGCTGGTGTTGCTGTTCGACCCCTTGGCGGGGTTGTCTGTGGGGTTTTGGTTGTCATTCCTGACGGTGGCATTGCTGGCTTTTCTGGGGAGGCGGCAACGCAAGGTGGGCAAGTCAGCCGTCATTTGGATGCAACTGGTGTTGTCGCTGGGGACTATCCCGTTGGCGGCGGGCTTTTTCGGCATGGTGTCCCTGAGTTCCCCGCTGGCTAATTTGTTGGCGATTCCGCTGGTGACGTTTGTGGTGACGCCGCTGGTATTGCTGGGGATTGTGTTGGTGGGGTGGTGGTCTGCTGGGGCGGCGTTGGTGTGGCACGCGGCGGCACTATTGCTGGAAGGGTTGATGTGGGTGTTGGGATGGTTGGCGGATTTGCCGTTGTCAGCGGTTTACATGCCGCTGATTCCCTTGCCGTGGTTGGTGTTGGCGGTGGTGGGGTTTATCCTGCTGTGGTTACCACGTAGGATGCCGGGGCGCTGGTTGGGCTTGGTGCTGATGTTGCCGTTGGTACTTTACCAGCCTGCCCGTCCCGCGTTGGGGGCATTCCAAGTGGATGTGCTGGATGTGGGGCAGGGCTTGGCAAGCGTGGTGCAGACCGCTAACCATACGCTGGTGTTTGATACTGGGCCGAAAACCTCCGATAGTTTCGATACCGGGGAACTGGTGCTGTTGCCGTGGTTGCGCGGGCAAGGTATTGCGCAGGTTGACCGCTTGGTGGTTTCCCATGCGGATAATGACCACAGCGGTGGGGCAAAGGCGTTGCTGGCAGAAATGCCCGTTGCTGAGGTGTTGGTGAGTACGCCGGATCTATTGGAAGGCTATCACCCCAATTTATGTGTGGGCGGGCAGTCATGGCAATGGGATGGGGTGGAATTCACTGTGTTGCATCCTGCGGTGGATTTCCCGGACACGAAGGAAAACAACCGTTCCTGTGTATTAAAAGTGGCAAATGCTTATCACAGCTTGTTATTGACAGCCGATATTGAACGTCTCGCCGAGCAATGGCTGCTAAAACAGGGGCAGGCAGTGAATGCTGAAGTATTACTGATTCCGCATCACGGCAGCAAGACTTCCTCCAGCCCCGCTTTCATTAGTGCCGTGTCGCCCTTGCTTGGCATAGTCACCAGCGGCTACCGTAACCGTTTCCACCATCCGCATCCAAGCGTGACGCAACGCTATGCTGCCGATGACATAAAATTGCTGAACACGGTAGAGAGTGGGGAATTGCGTTTGGATTTTCCAGCTTCAAGCGAAAACCTGCACATGCAAGCATGGCGCACTGCACAACAACACATTTGGAACCGTTACGATGAAAAGTAACGTGGCGAAACATTATTATTTATGCCAGAATCCAAATTATTTCCCAATGGGTTTGCGTACTAAAAAGGTGATTTTCCGCCTATAGTACAGGCTGGTAGTGTGTCAGGAATCAAAGATGAAGCTGGAAGAAAAGGATCTCGATATCTTCAAAAAACTGGATTCAAATGTTTATCTCACCCTCAATGATAAGCAGGCGTTGAAAACCAGTGTGGATGAACTTGGCGCTGCGCTTGCAGGAACGTGACCGGCGTTTGCAGGAAATGTCCGGCTTATTGCTGGAAAAGGATGGTCATATCCGGGTGCGTGATGCCCGGATTGACGAACGCGATAAGCGCATGGAAACCTTGGCGCGGTTGCTGGCTGAAAAAGAAAAGTTGCTGACCCAGCAAAACCAGTTACTGGAAGAAAAAGAAAAGTCACTGCGCCACCGTGATGAAAACATTATTGCCAGAGACCGGGCGGTACAGCAGCGTGACACCATGCTGGAAGACCGCGAATCGCGCCTGAATAGCCTGGAACAAGAACCTCGCCCACTACGAAAAGTTGTTACAGGAAAAAGAGCTGCAAATCCAGATGCGTGACCGCAGTCTGGAAGACAAAGACCGTTCGCTGTCACGCATCGACCAAGCCATCCAAAGCAAAGACAAGCTGCTGCAAAGCCGTGATGACAGCATCATCAAAGAAAGACCAGCAACTGGTTGATCGCGAAACCCTGTTGCAGGAGCGTACGCGCCAGACGCTGGAACAGGAAAAAATGCTCAAGGAGCGCGACAAGCACCTGAGCGAGCGTGATAACCAAGTGCTCGGAACGTGACCGCCAGCTTGCGGCGCGTGATGGGCATATCGACCTTGCCAACCAGCATTTGCAATCCCGTGACCGCACCATTGCCGAGCGTGACCAGCAAATCCAGTCGCGTGAATTGTTGCTCAAGGAAAAAGCCAGCCTGATTCAGGAACGTGACCAGCGTATCGGCATCCAGCAGCAGCAAGTGGAAAAGCGTGACACCACCCTGAGCCAGCGTGACCGCGAACTCAGCGAACGTGACCGCACCATTGGTGAGCGCGATGACGAGCTGCGTTTGCGCGAAGAAGCCATCCGCAGCCGTGACCAGCAAGGGCTGGATTTCCTGCAAACCATCCGCGAACTCGAAGACCACTTGCAGGAACGTGATTCCCAACTGACCGAACGTGACCGCCAACTGACGATGCGCGATGAACGCATCAACAAGGCGGATGAAGACCTGCGTGACCGCGATACCCGCCTTTCCAGCCGTGACCGCACCGTGGAAGAGCGCGATGTGCAGGTTACTGAGCGTGACCGCCGCATCAAGGAACGCGATGTTTCGTTGCGCGAACGCGATACCCGTATCAGCGGGCAGGATTTGCAATTGCGGGAACGTGACAAGCAGTTGCAGTTGCGTGATTCCCAGTTGCAAAGCCGCGATGTCACCATCGGCGAACGTGACCACGGCATTAAGCAACGCGATGCGCACATCGCCCAAGTTCAACGGGCAGATGCAGGAACGCGATGAAACTATCCATGCGCGTGATTCGCTGCTGACCGAGCGCAATGCTGCCATCCAGCAACGTGATGATACGGTGCGTGAACGTGACTACCAGCTCACCGAACGTGACCAGAGCCATCCTGCAACGTGACACCGCACTGAATGAGCGTGACCAGCAAATCCAGACGTTGGGCGAATTCATCACGGCGCGTGATACCAGCCTGCAAGTACGTGATACCGAAGTTGTCTGCCCGCGATGAACAGGTACGCAACCTGCAACTCGAAGTTCATCTGCGTGATCAGGGCATTGCTGAGCGCGATGTGCAGTTGCAGCTCCGTGACCAGACCGTGCAAGACCGGGATGAATTCCTCTCAGAACGTGAGGAAACTATTGCCGAACGCGATGCTACCGTTGCCGAGCGTGATGCCCAGCTTGAGCAGCGTGACCTGCACCTCCAGAAAAAGGAAGAAGCCTTACAGGATCGTGATGCCCAGATCCAAACCCGCGATACGGAAGTGGCAAAACGCGATGCACAGGTACATGAACGTGACACCACTATTGGCGCTCGTGACACCCAGCTTCAGGCGCGGGATGAGCAACTCAACAAGCGTGATACTAGCTTGCACGACCGTGACCAGACGATTGTTGCCAAGGAAGCGCACATCCGCCGCCGCGATGAACGCCTCCAAGAACTGACCTTGCGTACCCAACATCTGGAAAATTCCCTGAAAGAGCAAGCCCAGCAGTTGCAGAACCGTGATGAAGCCTTGCACCAGCGTGATTTGATCATTGCCCAGCGTGACCGCCAAATCGACAAGCTCGACAAGAGCGTGGTCAAGTACAGTGCGGGGGCGCAGAGTGTGTTCATCAAAGGCGCGGTGACCGGGCTGGTGGCGGCGTTGGTGTTTGTGCTGGGGTTGCGGTTGCTGGCGATTATCTAATTAATAATCTTTGTGCAGTACAATAGATATTTTGTCTATGTTATAGGCTGATTGGAGCTATTATCTGTTAATCAGAAATGTACCAGCAGTAAAATTGTATGCACGACATTTTCCTCAGTTATTCGACGGAAGACGGCAAGCGGCTTATGCCACTAGTTGCTGCTTTGGAGCAGCAAGGCTGGTCAGTGTTTTGGGCTCACCGTTCCGTGCCGATTGGTCAGGAGTGGCGGGATTTCATCGAAGCCGCCGTTTGCCAATGTCGTTGTGTTCTCGTGGTATGGTCTCAAGACTCGGTTAAATCCAGATGGGTGAAAGAAGAGGCTACGGAGGGTGGCAACCGCAAAGTGTTGTTGCCGATCCGTGTAGATGATGTGTCACCGCCCTTTGGTTTCCGGGAAACACAGGCAGGTAATTTCATCGGCTGGAACGGAGAAGCTGATTATCCCGAATTCATCAGATTGACGAATCAAGTCCGGGAATTGTTGGGGCAGAATGCTACGTTGCAAGCCCAGTGTAAACCAGATGAAACCGTAGGGCAGAAGCGGCTTGCGGAGGAAAAAGTAGTTGCTGAGCAGCAGGCACGCAATGTAGCGGAACATAAAGAAGCCGAATCGCAACCTAAAACCAATCCACCTCTGCCCGATAAAAGATTCCTGTGGATTCCTGCACTATTCCTATCCACCGCAGCCCTTGGGGGGATTGGTTATTACGTCATTGACAAAAAACCAGAGTTGTCTTCCGACCAAGCGAAAGCCATTCTGGAAGCAGACGACAAAACTGCATGGCCTGATGCTGTTGCCCGCTTAACCACATTGATAGCATCCGGTGATACAGCCGCGATGCAGGCATTGGGGGGAGGCTACTACTTGGGGCAGGGGGTCGATAAAGACCAGAAGAAGGGTTGTCAGTTATACAAACAAGCCGTTGATGCTGGCGATACAAAAGCCAAGGAACTTTATGCAAAATTACCGAACTGCCATTAATTGCCAAGATTTTCCTACAACATTGATGGGCTGGCTGTTCATCGGAGGGCTACTGCTGAGCTTCACAGCCTATGGCGAAACTATGGAAGAAAAACTGCAAGTGCAAATAGACCAAGAAAATCAGGAAAAAGTGGATGCGGCAAAACGTAAAGCCAATGAGAAAGCTGCTGCCAAAATAGAGCCGGAGATGCTTCAGATTCCTAGTGGGAGTTTTACAATAGGTAAACTGTCTGATAAAGAAAGAGAATGGCTAGAGAAAGATTATAATAAATACAAAAATAATTTCATAGATGAAAAAGAGCAGAAGCATATAAAGATAGTATCTTTTTATCTAGCTAAATATGAAGTTACTGTTAGGCAATTTAATCAGTTTGTTAATGAAGTCAATCCTCAATTAGATGTAGGTAAGTGCCATAAGTGGGATAAGAATCATAACCCTAAAGTTGATAGCCACTTGATGTGGTCTGCACCGGGTTTTCCACAAACTGAGGATCATCCTGTCGTTTGTGTAAGTTGGAATGATGCAAAGATGTATGCTGATTGGCTGAGTAATAAAACAGGAAAAAATTATCGGTTGCCAAAAGAAGAAGAGTGGGAGTTTGCGGCTCGTGCAGGCAATGATGCAAGGTATTCTTGGGGGGATGAGGATGAAAAAACTCACGATTATGCAAATGCATGTGATTCTCCCAGTTCTCCTGTTGCTAAAGAAGTAGGTTGTGGGTCTTCTAAATTTAAGCTTTCAGATAATTATCCACACACTGCTCCGGTAGGGCAGTTCGATAAAAACAGTTATGGGCTATACGACATGTATGGCAACGTTGCAGAGTGGACAGATGGCAGCATGGTTTCACTGTTAACCAATAGCACTGGCGATAATGATAAGCCCCCTTTTCGAGGGGGCATCTTGGGGGCATGAACAGTTTGCCATTAGCTCAACATATAGGCGTTATACATACCCTCCTGATGAATCTGGTTATGCCATTGGTTTCAGACTGGCTTGTGATGCGCCTTGTGTAAGTGTTTTGAAGTAACGTTAGTGTGATTACGTCACCCAGCGTGACCGCTAGACCGACAAGCTTCTGGTCAAGTACAGTGTGGGTGCGG
>CAWFRV010000012.1:0-28939 GCA_963818325.1 uncultured Gammaproteobacteria bacterium
ACGCTGGAGTTTGCAGCCCTTACCTGTGCAGGCAACACCCTCCCGCAGCCCTGCTAGCCCCGTGATAGTAAAACCGGCGTTACCGGTAGAAAGCTTGCAGCCCCCGCTCAGCACCTATGACCAATTGCTGGGAGGCTGCCCATGAATTTGCAAATGGAACGTATCCGTCACTATTGTGACAGCCTGAAACTGCCTGCCATTGCCAATGAATGGCCAGCGCTGGCACAACAGGCCGCCAATGGGGAAACCTCGTTTGCTGACTTTCTCGAGCAATTGCTGCGGACAGAACAGGAAGCCAGGGCACAGCGTACCCGTGAGACCTTGCTGAAGCTGGCGGGACTGCCCGCCCTGAAGCGGTTTGAAGACTATGACTTCCGCTTTGCCACGGGTGCACCCCGCCAACAGTTGCAGGAACTGACCAGCCTGGCGTTTATTGAACGGGCGGAAAACATCGTGCTGTTAGGCCCCAGCGGCGTGGGTAAAAGCCATCTGGCCATCAGTCTGCTGCGCTGGCGGTTAACCGGGGCATCAAGGTGCGTTTTATCACGGCTGCCGACCTGATGCTGCAACTGGCGGCTGCCAAAAAGCAAGGGCGGCTGGATAACTACCTCAAGCGCAGTGTCCTCTCTCCCCGCCTGTTGGTCATTGATGAAATCGGCTATCTGCCGTTTGGGCGCGAAGAAGCCAACTTGTTCTTCAATGTCGTGGCCAAACGCTATGAACACGGTAGTGTCATTGTCACCAGCAACCTGCCATTCTCTCAATGGGCAACGGCCTTTGCCGATGACCAGACACTCACGGCAGCCTTGCTGGACAGGCTGCTGCATCATGCCCATATCGTGCAAATCGCCGGTAACAGCTACCGTCTCAAGGACAAAAAGATGGCAGGGACAGTACCTGTCAGGGAGGAGAAGACCCGCAAGTAAGTGAGTGAAAACCAGCTTGGGTGGGTCAATTTTAAATTGTCATTTTAACCCGTAAGGCGGGTCAGTTTTGGATTGATAAAATGAGCCTGAAGCGGGTGCGTGATTCCAGCATAAAATGAGCCTGACGGACTGACGAAACCTGTTCATGATCCACAGGATGAAAACGATCATGAACCTCGAAACCCTCGATACTTTGGAACAAGTGGAAGCCTTTCTGGAAGGCACGCAAGCGGTGGCCTTTGCGGTTGCCAGTAGCAAGCGCGAACGTTACCAATGGCTGCAAAAGACGCTAGTGAAATGGCACTACCACAACCGCAACCGCCGTGAACGCGGTGTGCTGTTGCGGCTGATGGAACGGGTCAGCGGTTATTCCCGCGCCCAACTCAAACGCTTGGTCAAGCAACAGCGTGAGACTGGCAAAGTGGTGCATCGCCCCGCCAAAGGCAACGGTTTTAAACGCCAGTACACCGATGCCGATGCACGGTTGTTGGCGCAGGTTGACCACCTGCATGGCACGCCCAGTGGGGCAGTCAGCAAAAAGCTGTGTGAACGCGCCTTCCAGGTGTTCAAGCAAACGGAATACACAAGGTTATCAGGCATTTCCGTGGCGCAAGTGTACCTGCTGCGGAAAACGGTCAGCTACCAACGCCAACACCTGACCCACACCAAAACCAGCCCCAGCAAAGTGGCGATTGGCGAACGCCGCCAGCCAACCCCCAATGGGCAACCGGGTTACATCCGCATTGATACTGTCCACCAAGGGGATTTGGACAAGGAAAAAGGGGTTTACCACATCAATGCCGTGGACGAGGTGACACAGTTTGAGGTGCTGGTGACGGTGGTGGGCATCAGTGAACGCTTCCTGATCCCGGCACTGGAACAGCTATTGGATAAGTTCCCCTTTACCATCAAAGGCTTTCATTCTGATAACGGTTCGGAATATATCAACAAACGGGTGGCGGAATTGCTGGAAAAACTGCGGGCGGAATTCACCAAATCCCGCTCCCGCCACTCCAATGACAATGCGCTGGCAGAAAGCAAGAATGCTGCCATCGTGCGCAAACTCTACGGGTACGCCCATATCCCCAAACAGTGGGCTGGCAAAATCAATGCCGTAAACCAGCAGGAGGTCTACCGGTACATCAACTTCCACCGTCCCTGCTACTTCCCCGTCATCGAAACAGATGACAAAGGTAAGCAACGCAAACGTTACCCTTACAAGACGATGATGACACCGTTTGAAAAATTTACCTCATTGGACAGAGGCCGAAAAGTACCTGAAAACCGGTATTTCCCTCCAACAACTGGAGACCTTTGCCAAGGAAATGACCGATAATGAAGCAGCGGAACAGCTCAACACTGCCCGCAGGATATTGTTTAAAACGATTCATGAACAGGCGCAGAAGCAGGCTTGATACCTGAAATCCACGCACCCGTTCAGGCTCATTTCTCAATTAGAAAATACGGTAACCGTTACCCAACCAACGTCAGCAGTTCGACACCATTGGGCAGATTGTCCGCATCCACCGTAACGGCATAATCACCGAAGCTACGCGGCACACTGTTTTTGTCTTTCAATTCAGCCTTGATACGCTCAAACAGGCTAAATGCCTGCGCATTACCCAACTTGCTTTCATGCTTGAACACATACAGCCCACGGGTAGCCATTTCGCCACGCGCTGCGGAACGGTCATGCTCAAACATATTGCCCAGTGCTTGCCACAACAGTTCCAAATCACCCTCTGAAAAGCCTGTTTGATCGGCTAAATGCGCAGAAACGAAACCGTGCGCAACGTACAAACCGTAAGGTACGGTGAATTTGCGCCCCATTGTGCGGTTGTCACCATCCTGTTTTTCCGCTTCTTTTTCCGTCGCTACTGCCATCCGGGTAATCGAATGTTCGCTCGCAATGACCGGATCAACCGAACGGGCGAACGTAATTTGTACTGGCCCACGTACCTGCCCACAGTTCACCCCTGTAGACATCGACCGCGCCGAAAGTCCGCACGTCAAAGAAGTTATGACACATCCACTGCCGCGCTTCTTCCACCTTGTCGCCACCTTTGCGTTTCTTATCATCGCCCGCCAACATTTCCGCACCGCCGGGAATGGCTTGGTAAGCACGTTCGTGCTGCTTATTCAGAATGGCTTTTTCCTTCACGTAGATTTCATACGGCGGCTGTTCTTCTTTCAGCAATCCAATGAAATTGCGGACTTTGCGTTTCAGGCTGACATCCGTCACCAAGCCTTGCCCGGTTTCCGCATCGACACGCGGCAAATTGCCTGCATCCGGGTCGCCATTGGGGTTGCCGTCTTTCACATCAAACAGCAGTACGAAGTCATAACGGTTTTGCAGGCTCATAACAATTCTCCTTGTGCCCCGGTTTCAGGTTCAGGTTGGGTAGTTTCGGTTTTAGTGTGTTTCTTGAAAAAATCTTGGCGCTGGTGGTAGTAACCAATCGCAAAACGCCCTTGATCAGCCAATGGCAAATGGGCTGGGAAATCGACAATGCCACCCATAATCTCGCCCAACAGCTTTTCAAAGTTGCTGACTCGCCCCTTGTTATCCAGCTTGCTCAAATGATGGTTTTTCAATTTCAACAGCGTGGAAAACACGGTGACAGGTGTGGCAGAAGCCGCCCCGTAATAACGGTCACGGATGGTGGCATTGATACCGGGTTGGGCTTCTTCCTGTATTTTTTCCAGCACCGCAAACAGACGACCTAAACGGTAGCCCGTATTTGAATTTTCAAGATCAAGTGACACGGCAAGATTCTCCGTTGGGTTAAGTCGGTTCAAATAGGCTTTGATCAAAGCCGCCCGTGGGTAAGTGACTTCCTGTTCTGCACGGATACGCCGCACAGCCGAAGCCAACAATGTTTGAGGGTAAGGCAAGCCTTCCAAAATGCAGCGGATCACATCACCCGCCAGATTGGGCGGAACATTTTCCGATTTGCCCAGCAATGCGGTTGAACGTAACAACAACCACAGCGGCAGAAATTCCGCTTCACGTTCGCTGCGGTCAATCGCGCAAATAGTCAAAATGATCAACGATGCGCTGGCTGACTTCCCGTACCGTTCCCACATGCCAGAAGCGGATGCTGATACGCGCTGCATTGGGTGCAAGCCCCAGAATAAAAAAGCGGGTTGTTTCACCCAAAGCCGGATTACGCCCGTATTCCTGCACGGCTTTGTACAAGGCTTTCACTGCATTGGTATTGCGGTCGGGATCATCTTTTTTGTTATCCGCCGCACCCCACAGGGCTGTGAAATCATCTTCCAGCGGATGTTCTTTCTCTGCCCAGAAAACGGTTGAAGCATCACCGACCTGCATCCGTTGCGTAGAGTCTTTACTCAGCAAGTGATTCAATGCCGTGGTATAGGCAAACGCAGCCTCTTTACTGACAGGCGCATTGAAACTCTGACTCTTGCCGTAAGAAGTGAACGCATCAAGGTTAAAGGAAATGATGTTTGCCCCAGAACTTTGCGCCCCCCACACACCTTTGATGGATGGGTGCAGGCGTTCAATTTCGGCTTGTTCGCCCGTCAATAGACAAGTGGCCTTGGCATTATCGTCACCGCCTGCATTCATCAACGCTGCTTGAACCTTGCGGCTTTGGCAAACCAGATGCAGTTGCCCTTGTAAACGAAACGTCAGATTAGGGTTGGTGGCAGCAATTTCTTCCCACTGCGGTTGTTGCTGCAAGGTTTCGGTATCCAGATTTTCCAGAAAAGCCAAGACCGCTGCGATGCCCTCATCCTGTTCCGTAATGTTCAATTGGCGGATACGTTCGGCAAAAGCGGCTTGCTGTTCCTTTACCCGTTCTGGCTTGCCTTTGGTATCAATGCCCAGCACGTATTCGGCGTTGTCCCACAGCAGGTTGGCGGCAACACCAGAAGTTTTCTTGACTCCTTGCGGCACACGCTCAGACTTTGCCCGCTTCTTTCTTGCCATCACCTGTGCGGGTATCTTCAATCTGTGCCAGCTTTCCATCGGCCGTGATTTCCAGAATGAAGGGAATTTCTTTGTACTCAAATCCGGCGGGGGCTAACGCTGAGTCCGCATTGGCTGATTTGCGTTGGTAGTAATCGTAGAGTGCTTGCAGAATCATCCGCGTATCTCCTCGCTATCCCATGCGGGGACGTGAATCACACCGTCTTGCATTTTTGCCTGAAAGAAGCGCGGCATCGGATTGGCTGGTATCCGCAAAATCCATGTCGTACAACATCCAACCCAGTTCCCGTGTTTCTGCCAATGGTTGTGCGAGAACTGTTTCAGCTTCAACCAAACGGAAATCACAGGAAAATTCGCGTGTACCAAGGTACGGCTGATTGAAGCATTGCCCTTTGCTGGCGCGACGTTTGAACATTTCAGCAAACTTGACCGGATTGTTTTCCGGGTTGTTGTCCAGCATTTCAAACTCAGCGTGGAGGCGATAACGCACATCCCGCAGGAACAAACCTGCTCGTTGTTGACGGTCTTCTTCGACATACATGCCGAGGTTGCCTTTGCCCTGCTTCATCGCGGATTTAACTGCCCCAGCAGGCACAACGCCTGATACTTCGTTACGGCGCAAGTTGATCCAGCGAATCGGCTTCAGCACCTCAATTTTGCGGATATGCCAACGAATCGCAGGCTTCCACAAAATCGCCTCAAATATGGCGCGGGCGGCAGAAGGCGTGATGACATCGTAAGACACACGCTCCACCTTCATTTCCGGTCGGGTAAAGCAGGCAAAATCACCTGATACTTCCAGACAAAAACTATTCATTAACAGCCCTCATAATGTAGTAGCTCCGATCAAAGGGCAGAGCCTAAGCCCTGCCCCGACTACCAAAATCAACGAGTAACGACGTTCGTGTTTCAATCCACTTGCCATCTGTGCAAGATTAAAATACCATCTGTCACATGGTTTAAATACCATATCACTATTTACTACTTTCGTGAAGAACAAAATTATGGATTGGAAAATTGTTAAAGAAGTTCGACTATTACTCACCACCTTGCCTGAAGGCAGATTTTGGGGAGTCTTGGCTTCTCTCACTATCGTCGTACTTGCCATTATTTTCACCAAATAGTGTCCGCTGGGTTGAGCTGAACAGGGTCTAACAGCAACCCATACTTGGGGTCATACAAACCCGGCGTAGTCAATTCATATACGCCCACTAGGTTGCTTAACTCCTTGATGTCACCTAACTTTTCCAAGCGTGTTTTATCTCTATCCCGCACCGATACGGTGTAGCGTTGCAGCTTGCGCATCAGGTTACGTTTCGGCCCGATGATTTTCAGTTGTGCAATCAGTTTTGCACCATCGCCGTATGTCACCAGCACCGCCGAACCGTCATCATCAATCAGGCGGAAACGCAGAGCAGCGGTGCGGAACTGGATTTTCAGTTCACGCGCATTCTGGGCAAGCAAATCGACAATGCCATGTTTGTCCCGCGATTCAGCCCGCGCATAGAAATGCTCAAAGTAAGTCTGAAAATGCGAATGGTGCAGCGGTGCTTGGGTAAAGGTCGGCAGCAAGGAACGGCTCACTGTCGCCGAGCGCCCCAAATGCCCCGGCAGTTTGGCATTGAGTGGCGGCACGAACACCACCACACGCCCTTTTTCTGCCAGCTTGCCCTCACGGTTGCAACGTCCTGCGGCCTGTGCAATCGAATCCAGCCCAGCCAATGCCCGGTAAACCACTGGAAAATCCACATCAACCCCAGCTTCAATCAACTGCGTACTGACTACCCGCACGGGTTCGCCATCTTGTAAACGCTGACGAATTTCTTTCAGCTTCTCAGAACGGTGTTCCCCGCACAGATTAGTCGTCAGGTAAAAGGTATCGGCAGGCAACAAGCGGCAGAGTTCCGCCGCCTGTTTCTTGGTGTTGACGATAACTAACACCGAATCCAGTTCGGCAATTTCCTCCGCCAAATCTTCCCACGAGCGTTCTGCAACTAAATCCGCTGGCAGCTCTATTTCCACCCGCTCCAATGCAGCAAACAAGGCTTCAGGATCAGGCATGATTTCGTTAATTTGTTCAGCATCAAATCCTTGTACTACTGCCTTGCCAAACGAATCGTGATAGGTGTGCAACGCAGGTTGGGTAGCGGTGGAAAGCACAAACGTCACACCGTAATGTTCCACCAAGGCTTTCATCACACCCAGAATCGGGTTCAGGAATTCCGGCGGTAACAGTTGCGCCTCATCCAGCACAATCACGCTATTCGCCAGATTGTGCAGCTTGCGGCAACGGCTGGTACGGCTGGCAAACAGCGATTCAAACAGTTGCACATTGGTGGTGACGATAATCGGCGCGTCCCAGTTTTCCGCCGCCAAGCGGCTTTGCGCATCTTCTTTGTCGGGGTCAAGGTTACTGTGATGCTCAATGACGCAATTACCGAAAATGTTGCGGTAAATGTTGGCGGTTTGCTCAATGATGCTGGTGTAGGGGATGGCATAAATGACGCGCTGCTTACCGTGCTGGATGGCATGTTCCAGCGCAAACGCCATGCCGGAAAGCGTTTTGCCGCCACCCGTTGGTACAGTCAGGGAAAAGATACCCGATGGTTTTGTCGCCGCTTCCCGGCAATCACGCAGGATTTGCGTCCGCAAACGGTTGACCGGGGTATCTGCTGCTTTAGCCGCAAAGCCTGCCATGTGGTCGTTAAACCGAGCCAGCAAGCTTCCCAGGTCAGGATATTGCCCGCGCAAATCCTGCTTTTCCGGCTGCATGAAGGCTTCGGTATCGAGAAAATCCGCATCCACGAGGCAGGAAAACAGCATCCGTATCCACAAGGCTGCGTTATCAATGCCACCGACAGGCGGAGACGTGGGCATTTTGGTTTGCAGAATGTTGTCAGGGACGGGAACTTGCAGGGCTTTGTCCAGATGGATAGCTGTCTTGCAGGATTTCTTCCAGTGAACGCCCGTCAGCGTCATCTTTCACCCAGTCTGGTAAACCGGAGTGATGGCCTGCAATCAGGTAGGCAAGAATTCTGCCCAACGCGGGATGTTTCTGTACGGCATACAAAGCACCAGCGGCGGAGTGATTGACTTTGCCGGGAGCAAGGTCGGTTTCAATATGGGCATTGACGGCGGTGTAACCTGTTTTATCACTGATGTAGCGTTGAAATTCAGGATTGTATTTGCCGATGTCGTGCCAGATTCCAGCAACGTGCGCCCAATCAGTGCTTTTGAATGCGCTGGCATACTGTGTTGCCAGTGCAGCGACATCCCGTAAATGCTCATCCAGCCAATGCTCAATCGCTTGACCCTGTTCATCAAAACGCACATGCGCTATCGGACGCGAATCACCCATATTGCCAGCCCTTCCCCAAAATAATTACCCACCAGCGGCTTACCATTTATCACAATGGTAAACCCACAAGACCGCCCCAAGAACTGGATTATTATGCAGATAAGCACACTTTACAACAAAAATTAACCACCCCACCCCCGCCCACCAAAAACCTGTAACCTTCCCCCTTACCACCTGTATAAACTCACAAGCAAACACAGGAGCAACCCATGCAAACCGATTCACCACCACGCATCAAACGCCGCAAACCATTGTTTGCATTACTGATGTCCTTCATCCTCCCCGGTTACGGGCAGCTTTATAATGGCGAATTAAACAAGGCGATCTGGCTATTCCTCGGCTTTGCGCTGCTGACCGTGCCCGGTATCGCGGTGATTGCACTCTACCTGCCCGTAAGCTGGACACTGCCCGCCATGCTGGGCAGCCTGATACTACTCATCGTGCTATGGCTATACGGCTTAGTGGATGCTTTTTTTACCGCCCGCCGCCAGCAGAATTATGAGCTAAAAAATTGGCAAAATAGCGGCATGTACCTGCTGGTATTGCTGTTATGCAGCGTCCTCGCCCTGCCCTTGCTCACCGATTTTGTGCGCAATAATTTGGTGGAATCGTTCCGCGTCCCCTCGGCGAGCATGGAGCCAACCGTGCTGACTGGCGACATATTATTTGCCGATAAACGTTACAACCGCACCGGGTTTAAACAGGCGGTGCAGCGTGGTGATATTGCGATTTTCGTCTACCCCAACGACCGCACCACCTATTTCATTAAGCGCGTCATCGGGCTACCGGGGGAAAGGGTGAAAATCAAAGGGGCGGATGTTTCCATCAATGGCAAGCCGTTACGCTTCCAAACCGCTGCCGCCGCTAACGGCCTGCTGGTGACCGAAACCGACGGCAAAGCGCGGTGGCAAGTATTCTGGGGCGACACCAAGCTGCAACTGCCGCAAACGGAACTGATCGTGCCGCCGGGTCAGGTATTTATGATGGGTGACAACCGTGCTGCCAGCAATGACTCACGCTTTTTCGGCACAGTCCCGTTGCAGGATGTGGTCGGCAAAGCGCGGCAAGTGTGGCTGTCAGCCAAAGGCGATAGTTTCCGCTGGGAACGTATGGGGAGGGTGTTGCAATAAGCTTAAAACGGCATGAAGGATTTGAACACCTTCATGAACGGGCTGACCGTGGCAGCCGCTTCACCCATCGGGGCAGCGGCTTGGGCTAATGTGCCCACTTTCTGGTTCATCTGCGCCACATTGCCGCTCATGTAAGCCACATTATTGTTCATATAATACATGGACTGGTTCATGGCTTGGGTACTCTGCGACATCACTTGGGTATCCGTTGCCATCGTGCCGATGTGACTGTTCATGGTGTTGATATTGCCGGACATGGCAATCATCGAAGTCTGCATACTGCTCATGATGTACATCATATAACCCGCCGCTGCACTGCCCACCAGCACCACCGGCAATAGCCAAAGCTGCTTTTTGCGCTTGGTGGCTGACAGGCGTTGGTGTACCTGCGTCAGCTCATGCATTTTGGCTTCGAGTTTTTGCTCGCGCTCGTTGAATTCTTGATGCAAGCGTTTGAAAGCGTATTCCAAACGGGCGCATCCATCGACAGGTGCTTCAACCGGTTTGGCAAGCAGGCTGCGGCTGCGCCCGCCATGCGATCAAGCGCCCTAACACTGTCGGGGGAACCGCTACCAATGCTTTGGAGGTGGAGGTTTTTGCCCGCGAGGCAGCACGGGCGCGTTTGGGGCTAGGCTTAATAACCATTTCATGACGTTTGACGACCCGCAAGGCTTTGCCCGTGCCGTCAACCAGCCCGGACTTCACCTCAGGGATAGCGTTGCCAAACAAGTCCAGCCCAACGTTAATCTTGTGGGCTTGTTTCGTTTTAGTCTTGGTATAGGTATGTTTCATGTGAGCAGTATATAAGTGAATACTGATGCAAACAAGCAACGGGGCGAAGGCGCAACTCCCTCTTGTCCCCCTCGCCTGTCAAGCAGAGGGGGCTAGGGGGTGAGGTTCTCCGTCTTAATCCAGCAAGTAGGACACCACGCCATCCGCCAGCTTGGGTTCAAACCAAGTCGATTTGGGCGGCATGACATCGTTATTGTCGGCCACCGACATCAAGTCTTGCATACTGGTGGCGTACAGCGAGAAAGCCACCGCCATTTCGCCGCTATCCACACGCTTTTCCAGCCCCGCCAGCCCACGAATACCGCCCACAAAGTCGATGCGGTCATCACGACGCGGGTCGCTGATGCCCAACACCGGCTCAATCAGGTAACGTGCCAGACGGCTCACATCCAAACGTGCTACCGGGTCATCATTCGGCATCAGTTCTGGGTTCAGGGTCAGTTTGAACCACTGCTTATCCATGTACATCCCGAACGTACCCGGTTCAGTAGGTTTGACCGGCGTGGCGGAAGGTTCCAGCGCGAAATGCTCTTCAACCGCTGCCAGAAACTGCGGAGCGTTCCAGCCCGTGCAAATCCTTGATCACCCGGTTGTAGTCGAAGATTTTCATTTGATGCGCCGGGAAAATCACCGACAGGAAGAAATCCCACGGTGCGCACCGTCACTACCTTGCTGCGCATGACGCATTTTCGCCACCCGTGACGCCGCCGCCGAACGGTGATGCCCATCCGCAATATACAGCGCGTGCATCGCATTAAATGCCGCCGTCAATTGCGCAATGCTGTCCGCATCCTCAATCACCCACAAGGTATGTTGGATGCCATCATCAGCCGTCACATCCAGCGCCGGCTTCAGTTTGCGAAGCTGCTGCCAAAATCGCATCCACCGCCGGCGCATCCGGGTAAGCCAGCAATACCGGCCCAGTCTGCGCATTCACCGCATCAATCTGGCGCACCCGGTCATCTTCTTTCACCGGGCGGGTGAATTCATGTTTGCGGATGCGGTTGGTGTCGTAATCCGCCACCGAAGCGCCCGCCACCAACCCGGTCTGGCTATGCCCATCCATGATCAAGCGGTAAGCGTAATAACACGGCTGCGTCATCGCGCACCAACAAACCCGCCTCAACTGTACGCGCCAGATTTTCCGCCGCTTTGGCATAAACTTCAGCACTGTAGGGGTCGGTATCTTCCGGCAAATCAATTTCCGGCTTGGAAATGTGCAGAAAGCTCCACGGCTTACCGCTGGCCCGCTCCCGCGCTTCGGCAGAGTTCAGAACATCATACGGCGGCGCAATTACGTCGCTGCCCGACCCGGTGCAGGGCGTAGCCCTTTGAACGGCGAAATCAGATTCATGCTGGAAACCTTCCCACAAAGCTAAAAAACCGCTGTAGTATAAACACTGAAGGACAGCTTGTGGAACATCTCGACATTACCATCACTCTAAATACGCTGGATATTCTAAAGTATCTAATGCATCATCACGAACAACTATTGTCTGAGCCAATGAGCCGACAACAAAACAGATAACAGGTTTTTAATGAAATCGCATAACAGTCTCAAATCCTTGCTTTCCACCAGTGCTATTGCTTGTTCACTCTGGTTGCTGACTGCCTCTGCTGGCTTGCAGGCTGAAGATGCTACCCGCATCAACTTGCAGGATACCGAAATCCGCCAGTTGATCGACATTGTAGCCAAAGCAACCGGCAAGAATTTCATCGTTGACCAGCAAGTACGCGGTAAAGTCACCTTCATTTCCGGGCGCGGGCTGGACAAGGACGGCCTGTACGAAGCCTTCCTCTCAGTGTTGCAAGTACACGGCTACGAAGCGGTAGAATCCGGCGACCTGATCAAGATTGTCCCGGCAGGCAAAGCACGTTCCAACGTTGCCCCACTGGTAGCCAATGCCGCTGAAAGCGATGCGGATGAAACCATCACCCAAGTCGTCAACCTGGATTACATCCCGGTCACCACCGCCATCCAGACCCTGATGCCCCTGAGTGGTCAGGGCGAAACCAGCATCCTGCCCAATCAGGCCAGCAACTCACTGGTTATCAAAGGCAAGGCGCAAAACGTCGACCCGCTTGCTGGATGTCATCGCCAGCGTCGACAAACCCAATAACGAAGATTTTGAACTGGTTCCGCTCGACTACGCGGTTGCCTCACAAGTCGCCACCACCTTACAAGGCTTGATGGCTGGTGGTGCAGGTGCAGCCGCCGCAGCCGCTGGTGGCATCATGCCCACCGGGGCGGTGGCAAAGTATCCGCTGACGAACGCACCAACAGCGTGCTGATTTCAGGCGACAAGCATCACCCGCGAACGCATGAAAAGCTGCCATTGCCAAGCTGGATGTCAAACGCGCTGTCGAAGGCGATACCAACGTTATCCAGCTGCGTTACGCCAAAGCCGAAGACGTGGTGAATGTCCTCAATGGCGTTGTCCGCCAACCTCCAGCAATACGGCGGTGGGCACTTACTACGGTGGCGGCTACGTTGGCCAACCTGCCGCCAATGCCAGCGGTGCTAATGGCGCAGGCAGCAACGGGCGGCTCCACCACCAGCAACGTCAAGGTACTGGCAGACAAAAGCAGCAATTCCATCATTATCAGCGGCCCGCCGACCTTGCAGAAAAACATGATCGCGGTCATCAACCAGCTTGACCGCCGCCGCGCCCAAGTGCTGGTGGAAGCGGTGATTGCCGAAGTTTCCACCGACCTTTCCAACCAGATCGGCGCGGCACTGCTGTCCAACGGTGCAGCCAATGGCGGCAACGGCGCGGTCGGTTACAGCAACTTTGGTGGCCTTGGCACACTGGCAGGGCTGTATGGCAGCATTACTGCCAACACCATCCCCACCGTCCCCAACGGCTTGCTGCTCGGCGGTGGCAACAGCAGCTTTGGCGCGATTGTCGAAGCCCTGAAAGGCGATGCCGCCACCAATATCCTTTCCACCCCGACCTTGGTGACGATGGATAACGAGGAAGCCGAAATCACCGTCGGTCAGGAAGTGCCCTTCATTACCGGCAAATCCACCAATGCCGCCAACGACACCACCAACCCGTTCACCACCATTGAACGCAAAGATGTCGGCCTGAAATTCAAGATCACCCCGCAAATCAACCGGGGCGAAACCGTCAACCTGAAAATTGATCAGGAAACCTCCAACGTCGCCTCCAGCAGCGCGGGCGCTTCCGACCTGATCACCAACAAACGCCGCATTACCACCAATGTGATGGTGGAAGACGGGCAAATTCTGGTGCTGGGTGGCTTGATCGAAGACAATTACCGCGATTCCGAAAGCAAAGTACCATTGCTGGGTGACATTCCCGTGATTGGTGGTGCTTTCCGCAACAATACCACCAACAAAACCAAGAACAACCTGATGGTGTTCATCCACCCCATTATCATGCCGGATGGGCAATCAGCCGATGCCTACACCCGCATGAAATACCACACCATGCAGCAGCAGCAAGAACGCAGCAAGGTCTTGCAACGCGACCGCTTGATCGGAAGGCGCATCCACCCTGCCACCTGACATGAACCGCGTCACTAACGGCACGGCGGATGACCTGCACAACCCGCCGCCACCGCCGCCACCCGTGAAAAAAGTCACCACACGGCAAGTGCAATAAGTCAGACCCTTTCTGTAGCGGGGCGTTATGAACGGCAGACGCCATAGCCGCCATCCCCGAAGAGCCGGTCAGCATACCGCTGAACCTGCCGTACAGCTTTGCCAAACGCCACGGCATATTGTTGCAAACCAGCGGGCAGCATCCGCAAGTCTTGTGCCGCACCGGGGTAACACCGCTGGCATTGGCAGAAGTGCAGCGCCTGAGCAGCGCCGACCTGCATTTCCAGTCGGTGGATAATGAAACCTTCGACCGCCTGCTGGCAGCGCACTATGACCGCAGCCAAGTCGGGCGCATCCATGATGCAGGACATCGGTGATGATGCCGACCTGCAAGACATTGCCGGTTCCCTGCCCGAACCCGAAGACTTGCTGGAATCGGAAGACGACGCCCCCATCATCCGCCTGATCAATGCGCTGTTGACGCAAGCGGTCAAGGAAGGCGCATCCGACATCCACATCGAAACCTTTGAAACCCGCATGTCGGTGCGGATGCGGGTCGATGGCATCCTGCGCGAAATCATCGAGCCACCGCGCAAGCTTGCCCCCATCATCATTTCGCGTATCAAGGTCATGGCACGGCTGGACATTGCCGAAAAACGCCTGCCGCAAGACGGGCGCATTTCCCTGCGCGTCGCGGGGCGTGGCGTGGATGTGCGGGTTTCCACCCTGCCCTCCGGTCACACCGAACGGGTGGTATTGCGCTTACTCGACAAGCAAGCCGGACGCTTGAACCTGTCGCATCTGGGCATGGATCCGCACATCTACGCCCGCCTGCAAATGCTGATCGAAAAGCCCCACGGCATTATTCTGGTCACCGGCCCCACCGGTTCGGGCAAAACCACCACGCTGTACGCTGGCCTCACGCATTTGAACGACCAGCGCCGCAATATCCTCACCGTGGAAGACCCGATCGAATACTACATCGACGGCATCGGGCAAACCCAAGTCAACACCAAGGTCGACATGACCTTTGCGCGGGGCTTGCGTGCCATTTTGCGCCAAGACCCGGACGTGGTGATGGTCGGCGAAATCCGCGACCTCGAAACCGCCGAAATCGCGGTGCAAGCCAGTTTGACCGGGCATCTGGTGTTTTCCACCCTGCACACCAATACCGCCATCGGCGCAGTTACCCGCTTGCAGGACATGGGCGTGGAACCTTACCTGCTGGCATCCAGCTTACTGGGCGTCATTGCACAACGGCTGGTGCGGCTGCTCTGCCCGGAATGCAAACACCCCAGCACTGCCGACGATGGCGAAATGCAAATCCTGCGGCTGGCTGACACCGGTTCCAGCCGCCCTATCCTCTACAAACCGGTGGGCTGCCCCGCCTGTAACCACCGGGGCTTTGTCGGGCGGCTGGGCATTTACGAACTGGTGGCACTGGATGACGGCTTGCGCCAAATGATCCACGACCGTAAGAGCGAGATGCAACTGGAAGCCTACGCCCGCAAGCTACAGCCCCAGCATCCGCGAAGACGGTATCCGCCTGGTGCTGGAAGGCCGTACCTCATTGGATGAAGTGCTGCGCGTCACCCGCGAGGATGCCCAGTAGTGCCTGCGTTTGAATACCTCGCCCTCAATGCCGCCGGTAAGGAAGAGCGCGGCATTATGGAAGCCGATACCCCGCGCCAGATACGCCAATTGTTGCGCAATGGCGACCTGATCCCGCTGGAAGTCAACGAAGTCGCCCAAAAGCAGAAAAAATCCGAAAGCCGCTCGCTGTTCGGTGGCGGACGCCTGAACCCTGCTGACCTTGCGCTGATGACCCGCCAACTGGCAACACTGGTACGCGCCGGTTCACCGATTGAAGAAGCCTTGGGCGCGGTAGTGCGCCAGACCGAACGCAATTCCTCACGGCGCATTTTTTCCGCGATCCGCTCACGGGTGATGGAAGGCCATCCGCTGGCAGGCGCATTAGGGCTGTTCCCCGGCGCGTTTCCGGTGTTGTACCGCGCCACGGTCGGGGCGGGCGAACAATCCGGGCATTTATCCGAAGTGCTGGAACGGCTGGCGGATTACACCGAAAACCGCCAGCACAACCAGCAAAAAGTCACCGCTGCACTGGCTTACCCGATGATCCTGCTGCTGGTGGCGATTGGGGTAGTATCTGCCCTGTTACGCTTCGTTGTCCCCAAAGTGGTGGAAGCCTTTGCCACCTTGGATATTGAGCTGCCACTGCTGACCCGCATGTTGATTTCCGCCAGTGAATTCCTGCAACATCACGGTTTAACCTTGCTGATCGGCATCCTGCTATTGATTGCCGGGATCGTCTGGCTATTGCAACGCCCGCTGTGGAAACACCGTTACCACCGCTTGTTGCTGCGCCTGCCGGTCGTCGGGCGGATCACACGCGGCATCAATACTGAAAACTTCGCCCGCACTTTCAGCATCCTCAGCAGCAGCGGTGTCACCGTGTTGGATGCAATGAAGATTTCTGCCGAAGTGGTCATCAATATCCCCATGCGCGAATCGGTGCTGATAGCCGCCGAAAAAGTACGCGAAGGGATGCCAATCCACAAGGCGCTGGAACGTTCCGGTTATTTCCCGCCAATGATGGTCTACCTGATCGCCAGCGGCGAAGGCAGCGGCAAGCTGGATGAGATGTTGGAACGTGCCGCCATCCAGCAAGAACGCGAAGTCCAAGCAAAAATTTCCACCATGCTCAGCCTGCTCGAACCCGGATTGATTCTGGTGATGGGCGGTATTGTCACCCTGATTGTCCTCTCCATCATGCTCCCGGTCATGGGCGGCATGTCACAGATCATGCACTGATCGTCATTATTTTTTCTGATTCTGCATTTCGTCAGCTAAATAGCTTCGGTCGTAGACCGCAGCATTGAGGCACACCCCCGCCCGTCGCATAGTATCCGCAAGCAAGCAAAAATTTTTTCTATCAAATATTAAAAATAATGACCAATGGGAATTGCAGTGTCCCCATGTGCGGTCTTTGTGGAGCAAGCACTATGTCAGATACCAGCTTAGCGTTCCGGGTGACATCCGCCGCGCTTTTCCAAGAAGAAATCCGTGATAACCAAAGCAATGGTCAAACGGCATCAGCCAATACGTTGTATGTTTATGCAGCAGACCATGATGTGCGCCGGATTGCCGATGTCCTCACACGCCACCAAATTCCCCATGCAATCAACCACTATGCCATCGGTGACCCAGCTGACAAAACGCTGTGTTTTTACAAACGTTCTGAACTGAACAGCAGGCAGCTTGATTTTCTGGTCGATGCCGCCAGTGCCGGTGCGCAGGGTCGAAGCCTTGCTGGATTACCTTGACCAACGCCTGCATTTTGTCGAGGTCGAATTGCTGCACCATGATTACCTATTAGGTGAGCAAGCAGCGGCTAGGGCTACAAAAATGGCAGAAAAGTGCGCTGGATATGGTCATGTCATTTTTCCTGTTAGCCCTGACCTTGCCGGTTTGGCTGCTGACCGCGCTGGCGATCAAACTGGAATCGCCAGGGCCGGTATTTTTCCGCCAACGCCGCACCGGGTTGTTCAATCAGGAATTCGACATCCTCAAATTCCGCTCCATGTGTCAGGATGCAGAAAAGGATGGTGCACGTTGGGCATCCAAACATGATAGCCGTATCACACGGGTAGGCGCATTCATCCGCAAAACCCGCATCGACGAGTTGCCGCAACTGTTCAATGTGCTGAAAGGCGAAATGTCCACTCATCGGCCCACGCCCGGAACGCGAAGTATTCATCCATGACTTGGAACAACACATCCCATTCTACCGCTTCCGCCACATGGTAAAGCCGGGGGTGACCGGGCTGGCACAGGTGCGCTATACCTATGGCGCATCCTTGGAAGACGCCATGCACAAGCACCGCCACGACATTTATTACATCAAGCACCAAAGTTTCTGGATGGATGTGAAAATTCTGCTGAGTACCATCCGCATCGTGGTGACGGGTCAGGGGGTGTAGAATGTATCATGCTGTCCTTTGCCCCGACAAGGATTTCCACGCATGGACAGCATCATCCGCATGACCGAATACAGCCACGGCTCCGGTTGTGGCTGCAAGATTGCCCCCGCCGTACTGGATGTGATCTTACACAGCCAGCTGCCACCCGATGTCTGCGATGCCCTGCTGGTCGGCAACAGTTCCCGCGATGATGCTGCCGTTTACGATCTAGGCAATGGCACGGCGGTCATCAGCACCACCGATTTTTTCATGCCGATTGTGGATGACCCGTTCACCTTTGGGCGCATTGCCGCCACCAACGCCATCAGCGATGTGTACGCCATGGGTGGCAAACCCATTATGGCGATTGCGATTTTCGGCTGGCCGCTGGACAAACTGCCACCAGAAGTCGGGCGCGAAGTGGTCGAAGGCGGGCGCAAAGCCTGTCAGGATGCGGGTATTCCCCTTGGCAGGCGGGCACAGCATTGACGCCCCCGAACCCATTTTCGGCTTGGCAGTCACCGGCATTGTGCAAACCCGCCACCTCAAGCAAAACAGCACCGCCCAAGCTGGCAACAAACTTTACCTGACCAAACCGCTGGGTATCGGCATCCTCACCACCGCGCAAAAACGCAAAGTGCTGTTGCCCGAACACAGCAACCTTGCCATCGACACCATGTGCCGCATGAATACTATCGGGGCGCAATTCGGTGAAATGGCAGCCGTCACACGCCCTCACCGATGTCACCGGCTTCGGCCTCGGCGGGCATTTGCGCGAAATGTGCGAAGGCAGCGGCGTACAAGCCGTCATCCAGTTTGACCAAGTGCCTGTCTTGCCGCACATCCCGCAATATCTGGAACTGGATTGCTCACCGGGTGGCGCAAAACGCAATTTCGACAGCTACGGCTATGCGCTGGGTGAAATGAGCGAACGCCAACGGCAAATTATTTGTGACCCACAAACCAGCGGCGGCTTGCTGGTCGCGCTTGATCCGGCAGGTGAAGCTGATTTCCTGAGCGTATGCCGTGCAGGCAGGGCTGGATTTGCAGCCCATCGGCTATTTACGCGAACCTGTTGCAGGCAACCCACTGATTACGGTGGAATAATGACATGTCACTACTTGAAAGAAATCGGCAAAGATTTGCCCTTGGTTGAAGATTTGCACAGCCTGTTCCTGCAGGACATGCCGCTGCTGGATGTCCGCGCCCCGGTCGAATTCCATGGAAGGCGCGTTCCCCAACAGCCACCAACCGCCCGCTGATGGATGATGCTGACCGGGAAGCCATCGGCACTTGCTACAAGCAGCAAGGCCAAGATGCAGCGATTGCACTGGGGATGCAACGGGTCAGCGGCGACATCAAGGATGCACGGGTAGCGGCATGGGCAGACTTTGCCCGCGAACACCCCGATGGCGTGCTGTATTGCTTCCGGGGCGGGTTGCGTTCGCGCATTTCCCAGCAATTGCTGTATGAGCAAACCGGCATCCGGTACCCGCGTGTCAAAGGCGGCTATAAAGCTCATGCGCCGTTTCCTGCTGCAACAACTGGAAACCCTGCCCGGCCAGCTACAGCCGATTATTCTCAGCGGCCGCACGGGTTCGGGCAAAACCCATTTTCTGCGCAGCATTACCGCAAGCGATTGATCTGGAAGGCATGGCCAACCACCGTGGTTCTGCTTTCGGGACGCAGCCTCACCAGCAACCCACCCAAATCAACTTTGAAAATACACTGGCGATTGAACTGTTGCGCAAAGTTCACCAAGGGCAATACTGCCCTGCTGTTTGAAGATGAAAGCCGCATGATTGGCTCGTTGCATTTGCCTGAAACCTTTTTCACAGGCTCTGTCCCAAGCCCCGTTGGTGCTGATGCAAGTACCTGATGAAGAGCGGGTGGAAATCAGTTATCAGGAATATGTGGTGGATAATTTGCGGCGTTCACAGCACTGCATAACGGTGATGAAGCGGCAGGATTTGCCGCATTCAGCCATTACTTGCTCGGCAGTTTGGATAAAATCCAGCGGCGGCTGGGTGGGGTACGTTATCAGCAAGCGCGTAAGATGATGCAAGATGCACTGTCACACCAAGCAACGCACTGGCAACACTGAGGCACATTATGATGTGGTGCGTTTCATCCTGCTGGATTACTACGACCCGATGTACGATTACCAGATCAGCAAAAAACAGGATCGGCTGGTGTTTACAGGAACACCAGCCGAGGTACGTGATTACTTGGGCAGCTCAGGGTATCAGGTAATTACGTCTGCCGCTTCACGCCCGGTGAATGCCTCAATCTGTGCCACTTGTTGGACAATGGCGAGCAAGTCGGCAAGTGCTTCCTGCACATCCTGATCATGCTTGCTGAGCGTCGGCTTCGTACTTTTCCAGATAAACCCGCAGGGTTGCGCCTTGCGTACCCGTGCCGGATAAGCGGAAAATAATCCGCGAACCATCGGTAAACAGGATGCGGATACCCTGATTCTGGCTCACCGAACCATCCACCGGATCGGTATAGGTGAAGTTATCCGCCGCCCGCCACCGTCAAACTACCAAACTGCTTGCCAGCCAAGCTGGGTAACTGTGCCTGCAACGCAGCGACCAAGGCATTCGCGTCTTTCAGGTCAATCTCTTCGTAATCGTGGCGTGAATAGTAGTTGCGCCCGTATTCTGCCCAATGGCTGCGCACGATGTTTTCCACCGAATCTTGCTTTTCTGCCAGCAGGTTCAGCCAGAACAACACCGCCCACAAACCATCTTTTTCGCGCACATGATCAGAACCTGTACCAAAGCTCTCTTCGCCACACAGGGTAATCTTGCCAGCATCCAGCAAATTGCCGAAAAACTTCCAGCCGGTCGGCGTTTCAAAACAAGGGATAGCCCAGTTTTGCCGCTACCCGGTCAGGTGCTTGGCTGGTGGGCATGGAACGTGCCACCCCGGCAATGCCGTTACGGTAGCCCGGAATCAGGCGGGCATTCGCCGCCAATACCGCAAGGCTGTCGCTGGGGGTGACAAAGAAACGCTTGCCCAGAATCATATTGCGGTCGCCATCACCGTCGGAGGCTGCACCGAAATCAATGTCGGAATTACGCGCATACAGCAGCCCCATCAATTCCTTGGCGTGTGCCTGATTGGGGTCAGGATGCCCACCGCCAAAATCAGCCAGCGGTTGCACCTTGGATCACTGTCCCCGCTGGCGCACCCAAACGCTCTTCCAGAATCCGATGCGCGTAAGGCCCTGTCACAGCGTGCATCGCATCGAAACGCATTTTGAAATGCCCCGATGTCAGCAACGCTGCAATCTTGTCAAAGTCGAAAATGCTTTCCATCAAGCGTCAAGGTAATCGCTGACCGCATCCATCACCTCAACCTGCATCCCAGCGAGGGTATACTTGCCTAACTTATCAACCGGAATCGGGTTGATCGGGGCAATGTGGTATTCGTGAATTTGCTTGGACGCGGCAAAAATGGCTTCCGTCATGCTTTCTGGTGCAGGGCCACCGTTAGCACCGTTAAACTTGATGCCGAAATCACCTTCTGGCCCACCGGCATTATGGCTGGCTGAGAGGATAATGCCGCCAATGGCTTGGTACTGACGGATCAGGTTGGAGGCTGCCGGGGTTGACAGGATTCCCGCCCTGCCCCAAAATCACGCGCCCAACACCGGCTGCTGCCGCCATCCGCAGGATGATCTGGATCGCTTCGCGGTTAAAATAACGCCCGTCACCACCCAGAATCAGGGTGCTGCCCTGCACATTTTCCAGAGTATTGAAAATGGCTTGTACAAAGGTTTGTAAGTAATCGGGTTTCTTAAATTGTTTGACGCTTTTGCGCAAACCGGAAGTGCCCGGTTTCTGGTCATCAAAAGGGGTAGTCTTGATAGTCTGGATAGTCATGAGGGTACGCTTACCAGTTGGTTTTTGTTAGGATCAAGGTTCTTCTGCACTGCATCGCAGCCGTACAAAATACCAGCCCATTATGGATTTATGTTAGTCAAAGAACAACCCACCAGTTTCTCCCCGCAGCCAAAATCTTTCGCGGCACTCATGGAAATGTACGAAATAAATTACATGCAACTGCGTCTATTGTGCGGCGACATCCGTATATTGCCGGAAGAGACGGTTTCCAGAATCAGCGGCGGCATTCCGGTATCCCTGAGTATTGTCGGAAAACTCACGCCATACCACCACCCTGATGCTGACTTACCTGTTTCATGAACGCAGCGGAGTCAAGGATAACCGCCCCGATATGCTGATCCGGGTTTACCACGATTCGCGTCAAGCTGAAGTCATCAGCCACCGCTGTCGGCTAACCGAGGAACCGTCCAATACTGGGGCAAAGAACTGGATACCATGCTGCTGTGCCGCTGGCGCATGAACCGTTTTTTGTACAAATGGACAAATTATCTACGGCGTCAAGGCCATTCATTCCAAGAAGCACACGTCACATTGCATAACTTCTTGATATAACTATTATAGCCTTGCAAATATTCTTGACTATAACACTGGGTTTATCTAAAATACCCAGTAATTCAGTCAGGAATTAAAAAGCAGCAACGCTGCAAGGAGTACTCACATGAAATTGTCAACAAAAGGTCGGTATGCGGTCACTGCCATGATGGATCTGGCGATTCATGATCATCAAGGGCCGGTTACACTAGCAGATATTTCCCAATGCCAAGGCATTTCCCTTTCCTATCTCGAACAGTTATTTGCAAAACTGCGTAAGTACGGCTTGGTAGAAGGTGTACGTGGGCCTGGTGGCGGTTATCGTCTGGGGCGTCCTTCCAGCCAGATCAGTATTGCGGAAATCATCAATGCGGTAGATGAAAACATTGATGTTACCCGTTGCTTGGGCAATAAAGACTGTCATGGCGGCGAGAAGTGCCTGACCCATCAATTGTGGGAAGATTTGAGTGCGCGTTTGTATGAATTCTTGGATAATTTGACACTGGCTAGCTTCATCAACCGCCCAGAAATCCGTGAAGTATCACGTCGGCAGGATACCATTGCCAGCCGGATTGCCACCATGTTCCCACCCCGCCCCACCATTGGTGCAAACGTAGGCGCAAGCATCGGCTGCTAAGCTCTATTTGTCAGGGACGAATACTCCATTCGCCCCTGCTATCGTTAGCAGGCGGATGCGCTTCCGTCTCGGTGCGCACATCAAACTGATGCAACTCCATTACCGGGTGAATTTGTAACAGGGTCAGTTTCCCCAAGCCCGGTCTTCCAGCAATGAAGCACCCGTGTCGATGTAGTAAAAGTTTGCCGTCTGCAAAGGCTTGCTCACCGGGGTATGCCCAAACACCACCAAATCAATCCCTTCAACCGGAACTGTGCGCCCCAGCATCTTGAAATGCTTGTAGCGGTTACGTGACCACAATGCATACTCTTCCATATCAGGGTCAGATTCGAGTGAACGAATAAACTGATGCCACGGGATCCCGGTTGGAATATCCGCATGAACAATCCCGATATGCCCATTTGCGGTGGATACTTCAAACGCCAATGGCAATTGCTACAATACTTTGCGGATACGCGGACGTATGTTGTCCGGGACGTGTTTCCACCAGCCACCGCCGTTGTAACGTGTCCAGTTTTCCAACACTTGCGGGCTGTACTCTGAATCCAGCAACATCCGCTCATGGTTACCCATAATCGAATGGAACCACTCATGGTTCAGAAATTCAATGACACGATGGGATTCATGAGCCACGGTCGATCAAATCACCAACGGCAAACACACGGTCACAGTCAGGATCAAAATTGAGGCGCTGCAAAAGCTGCTCAAGTGCGCCAAAAGAACCGTGGATGTCGCCGACGACAAAATCCCGTCCGCTTGAATTTTTACCGAAAAATTTGAAAGGTGTATAACTCATGGTCATATTCCAGGGACAACCTAATAAAATTAGCCAGTTAGCGTAGGGCTTGATTATGTATTTAGTTGTGACACCCACTGTACCAGCATTCATTCTAAAAAAAGCTTAACCTCAACTAATACCAATAAGAAATAACTTTATCCTATATTTTTTCTGAATGCGGTAAAATTTCTCGCAGAAAAAAACAGCAGCGCCCAGCCAATAATGAAGCTGACACCACCGATTGGCGTGACCATCGCAAAGCCCTTAATCCCTGTCAGAACATAGGCATACAGGCTTCCTGAGAACAATACTATACCCACTAGAAAGGCATAACCAGCATACTTGACATATTTATTATTTATTTGTTTATATATAAATACTTATCAATAATAATGCCAATGAATGATAGAACTGGTACTCGACACCTGTATGAAAACGTTGCAACATCTTGGCATCCACTAGCTTTTCCAGCCCGTGTGCGCCAAATGCCCCCAATATTACTGCGAGCATTCCAGACACGCTGGCGATTAGCAGAAAATGATTTCTTTCCACAACTAGTTGACCTTATGAATACACATGAAAAACGCCAATTATACCGCATCATTCTCAAAATCATGGCATGGTTCGGTATTTTACTATTACTGGGCGTGTTCTTGCGCAGTTGCTTTGCTTAGATACACATCGTAGCGCACCGCTTTCCCGCCAATCACGAAAGCCGGTTTACAACCTTGCAATTCGGGCGCATGGCGCGGGCGTTTAACCACCACCCGATGTTTGACATGCTGGCGGGCAAGCTCCAGCAAGGCATCGCTATCCTCGGTCTGCGCCCACCACTTCGTGGAAAAAGCGCATCTCTTTCTGCACCAAAGCGGATTTCTGCCGCTCTAGGGAACATTGGGTCAAGGTAAATTACATCAGGCAGGCTATCGGCAGGTAATGCTTTCAGCCATACGTGCGCATCCGCCAGATGCAAGGTCATGCGGCTGGCAATGTCGACTGCTTCGCTGTCATCGCTGGCAAGGGCGCGTTTGAGGCCATCCGCCAACAAGGCATGAACAATCGGGGAACGTTCCAGCAAGGTCACGCTGCAACCCAAGGTGGCCAGCACGAAGGATTCGCGCCCTAACCCAGCGGTAGCATCAATCACATGGGGATGTTTGAACTTGTGCAAACCAATGGCTTTGGCAATGTCCTGCCCTTTGCCACCACCGAACAGACGGCGGTGTTGGGCTTTGCCATCCACGAAATCGACGTAAACTGCACCCACTTTGGGGTCGTGGGTGTCGTGCAGTTCCAGCCGTGCGGGAGTTTGCACCAATTGATAGCGATCAGACATTCAATAATGCGGGGGTGGCGTTTCATCCGCCTGACTACCGACAGCAGACGGCGTAATGGATTTGAGCTTTTCGTTGAGCCGCTCGATTTCCAGCAACGCCGTACGGATTTCCTTTTGTTGCAGGTAAACCTGATGGCTCAGGGTTTCCAGCATCTGCTCCTGTTCCATGAACAGGAGCTCCAGTTTTTCTATGCGTGCTTCCACTCGGAATTAACGACCTTTGACCGCAGCAATCCGCATCCGCAGTGCATTCAGCTTGATGAAACCTTCTGCGTCTTTCTGGTTGTACGCGCCGCCGTCATCGTCAAACGTCGCAATGCGTGCGTCAAACAGGCTGTCGTCGGATTTACGGCCTGCCACGGTAGCAGCACCTTTGTACAACTTCATGCGTACTGTACCGTTCACGAAGGCTTGCGATGCGTCGATCATGGTTTGCATCATCTTGCGCTCAGGACTCCACCAGTAGCCGTTGTAGACCAGTTCGGCGTACTTGGGCATCAGGCTGTCTTTCAGGTGCGCCACTTCGCGGTCGAGTGTCAGGGATTCAATCGCACGGTGCGCAGGCAACAGGATAGTGCCGCCGGGGGTTTCGTAGCAGCCGCGTGATTTCATGCCAACGTAGCGGTTTTCCACCAAGTCCAGACGACCGATACCGTTTGCACCACCCAGTTTGTTCAGGGTTTCGAGGATGGTAGCAGCGGACATACGCTCGACCATCCAGCGCTACGGCATCGCCACCTTCAAAGGTGATTTCGACGTAGGTAGGCTTGTCAGGGGCAGTTTCCGGGGAAACGCTCCAGCGCCACATGTCTTCTTCGGCTTCAAACCATGGATCTTCCAACGGGCCGCCTTCGTAAGAAATGTGCAGCAGGTTGGCATCCATTGAGTACGGGGATTTCTTGCCCGCTTTCTTGAAATCGACCGGAATATTGTGCTTTTCAGCATACGCCATCAAATCAGCGCGGGAATTCATGTCCCATTCGCGCCACGGGGCAATCACTTTTACGCCCGGTTTCAGCGCATAAGCACCGAGTTCAAAGCGCACTTGGTCGTTGCCCTTGCCGGTCGCGCCGTGGGAAATGGCATCCGCACCCGTGTCGTTGGCGATTTCAATCAAACGCTTAGCGATTAATGGGCGGGCAATGGATGTGCCCAGCAGGTATTCGCCTTCGTAAATGGTGTTGGCGCGGAACATCGGGAACACGTAGTCACGCACGAATTCTTCACGCAAATCTTCGATAAAGATTTCTTCCGGCTTAATGCCCATTGCCAAGGCTTTGGAGCGGGCTGGCTCGACTTCTTCGCCCTGACCGATGTCAGCGGTGAAGGTGACGATTTCGCACCCGTAATTTTCTTGCAGCCACCGGACGATAATGGAGGTATCCAAGCCGCCGGAGTAGGCCAGCACGACTTTATTGACTGACTGTGCCATGTCTTAGTGTTCCCGTTGTGGTAATCGAAACGGGGCATTATATGCCCGTAGCGAGGCTAAATAAATGCGCTGTACCCGATAAATGGAGTCGGCGCAGGCTTTCACCCACGCCGACTACCCTCCCTGGCAACTCTTTTCAGACGCTATCCCTGCAAACCTTAATACGACGTTAGCGTGAAAGGCTCCGTCTTTTCGTCGATAGACTCTACGAAGGCAGCCACGGCTTCTTGGGCTGACCAGTCTTGCAGGACATCCCCCCGTGTTTTTGACCCGCTGTGCGATGTGGCAGATGCGTCAGGATACAGGCCACGGTCTCGACACGCGCCGTTGTGGAGATAAGGCGGGCTGGCATGAACCCCCAGCAATGACGGCACATTCAATCCTTGCCTTTGCCATCACCGTTGTAGTCGAAGCCTGAGCATCCTGAAAGACATCAGCGGCTATATCGCCGATCTTCTCTTCCGCCCCGATATTGTTGCCGAACGGGTTGCTCGGCAGGAACTGATTCATCACCCACGACACCGAGGTTGCAGGTCTGCACATCCCGCAGGAATTCGGCGACAAACTGGGCACCGACCGGATTGCCTAGCAATGGCACGGGATCACGCTCGGTTGGTATCTGGGCTGCCAGCGGAGGCTTGGGAAGCCCCAGGGCAGTGCTGATCGTCCAGCTGCCCCGCCATGGCAGCTTTGGCAACCGGCCTGTTCAACAGCAGCCGACCCGCCGCAATCTGTCGGTAGATACGCCACCGTGCACCTCGGCTTCGCTCAGCGGGCTGCTGGGCGTGCGGACTGCAAAGCGTACCCATTCGCGCAGTGCGGTCTCGGCAGGCACGGCGGTAGTGCGCCAAAAAGCGAGACCGTAATCTGGGTGCGGTCAGTGTTAGGCTTGTTGAAATTGACAATCGTGCAGGGCGGTTTGCTGGAGTCTACGTCGCCCGAATCAGCCCCTGGTTGGCATCGAACAGGCTTTGCGCGGGCGGTGGCTCGCTACAGTCCAGCAGCGCAGGCAGATTGCCCTGGCCCGAAATATTACGGGCATTCAGTTCAAAGTCTTCCACTTCGTCACGCACTGGCCGAGTAGTTCAATATTCGTGCGGTGTCACCATCACTCAAGCCCGGCGTGCCCCGGTTTTGCGGATTCCAAGTGGCATTCAGCGGGATGGATTTGCGTGGCCCAGCTCTACTTCGCACCACCGCATCCGTCAGCCCTTCGAGTGGCAGCTTGCACAAGCCTGCCAGCCTTCGCTAGACAGCCGATTGTTGATGGAGAGGCCGTGGGCAACACCGTTGCTGGCGATGGGGTTGTAATGCCCGCGTGAGGAAAGACTCGTTCCTGTATCTACCGTCAGCACTTCACCGGTTGAACCTGACGCTGGCAGTGCCGCCGTGCGGATAGTCTTCATCACCGCATCCGTGTTCAGATCCACCACCGAAACATTGCGTGAGACGAAGTTCGCCACATAGGCTTTGGTTCCATCCTTGATCACAATGCCCGTGAGTTTTCGCTGGCATCATCACCACTGGTCGCCGGGTCATTGGTATCGTTGAGGTCGATGTAAACGGTAAGCACCGCATTGACCGTGTTGCTGAGCTGCCATCAGCCGCTACGCTGGCTTTCACCAGTTAATCACTGCCTGCGGGAATAGTGTAAGCATTGCCTGCACCGCTGGCTGTAGTGAAACCGATCCCCCAGACGTTGGCGAAGAACAGCCTGTTCCTTGCCTG
The DNA here is from genome assembly GCA_963818325.1 of uncultured Gammaproteobacteria bacterium. GTDB lineage: Bacteria > Pseudomonadota > Gammaproteobacteria > Thiotrichales > Thiotrichaceae > Thiothrix. The sequence continues at coordinate 28,063 of CAWFRV010000012.1, forward strand.
CTTCGGGGTTACGCGCCCCCAGATGCAAATTGATGAACTTGCCGGGAAGCATCGGTTTGGTGGTCACCATTCACACCGTCAATCACATTCACAAAGGCGTGGGTATCGACATTGAAACGCAGCGGCCCGGTGGGCGAGGCGGCGATATTGGGCAGGTAAGCCTGGTCGCCCCGCAACACGATGCTTTGCATCTGGCTGGGGAAAGCCAGCGTATCGGCATCACGCCCCGGAAACTTGAAGCCTGTGACTTGTGCCGCCAGCGGAATGGCCTGCGCGGGTTGGTACTTCGAGTCGGCATTGAGATCCAGGCGGCAAACTATGCCTTCCTTGCCAGCGTCTTCACCCTGCTTGCCACCCTCTTTGACGAACGAGAAGAAGCGGGTGACATAGAGCTTGCTGCTGTCCTGCGTGACTGCCAAACCACGTGGTTGGTAGTGGCGGGTGCGGTCTGGATCATTGCAGACACTGTCGCGCAAGTTCACGGTGTCGATAATGTGGTTGTAGTGGGTGTCAATGACCGTAAGGGTATCCTGGGCACTATTGGCAACGAACACCCGTTTGCCATTCGGTGAAACCACCACATTCCACGGCTCTGCGCCTGTCGGCAATTCACTTTCCAGTTCGGCCTCAAATGCATCAGGGGCAGAATTTTTAATCTTAATGATTGAAACCGAATTGCCCTCGGCGTTGGCCACGTAGGCATAATGGCCATCGGGTGTCAGTGCCACGCTTTGTGGCTCTTTGTCATCGCCGAGTGGGATGTCGGTGATCTTGGTGTCATTATCCGTGCGGATTACCGACACTGAATTGGCACCGGGATTGACACTCCAGACCAATTGATGATCCGCCGACAAGGCGATGGGGCTGGAATGGGTGG
>CAWFRV010000013.1:0-121182 GCA_963818325.1 uncultured Gammaproteobacteria bacterium
CCTGCCCCAAATCCTCGGCATGGGGATGATGGGGCTGGGCGGGTTGATTGCCATTATTGGCGGGGGTATTTTCGTGGTGGTGGTATTGCGGGCGATGCTTGCCAAACCTACAGCCATGCCACCACATAGTGATCCACCAGCAGCGCAATAAACAGCGCACTCAGGTAGAAAATCGAATAGCCGAAGGTTTTCATCGCGTGTTGATCACCTTCGGTACGGTACAGGATAATGGCGTGATACAGAAAACCAGCCCCTAGCCCGCAAGCAGCCAACAGGTACAACACACCGCTCATGTGGGTCAAAAACGGCATCAGCGTCACCGCAATCAGCATCAGCGTATACAGCACAATATTGAGTTTGGTAAACGCAATCCCGTGAGTAACTGGCAACATCGGCACGCCCGCCTTACGGTAATCGTCGCAGCGTTTGATCGCCAACGGCCAGAAGTGTGGCGGTGTCCAGATGAAAATGATCAGAAACAGTAACAGCGCGTCGGTATGCAATTCCCCGGTAACGGCTGTCCAGCCCAATACCGGCGGTGCAGCACCGGCCGCACCACCCAGCACGATATTGTGCGGGGTAGAACGTTTCAGGTACATGGTGTAAATCACCGCATAACCCACCATCGACGCAAGGGTCAACGCTGCGGTAAGCCAGTTGACCATTACGCCCAATACCAACATCGACAGAACTCCCAGCCCCGCCGCAAACACCAGCGCTTGCGCCGTGCTGAGTTGGTGTTGGGGCAGGGGACGGTGTTCGGTGCGCTTCATCACCGCATCAATTTTCTGATCAACGATGTGATTAATCGCCGCCCCGCAGGAAGCCCCCAAGCCAATGCCCAACAAGCCCCAAAACAGGGTCGTTAATGGCACGGCTTCAGGAGTAGCCAGCAACATCCCGACCAAAGCGGTAAACACAATCAGGCTGACTACTTTGAGTTTGCACAAGCCGAGATAGGCTTTCCAGTTTATTCCTGCGTCAAAGGCGGCAACAGTTATCATAGGGCGTTACTCACATGGGTGGATGGGGCTTATTCTTCAGCAATCAGGTCACGGTAAGCGTGCCAGCTAGCATGACCTGCAATCGGCAGCGCAATCGCCAAGCCGACAAAGAAGAAAATAAAGCCCAAAAACATCAAGGTTGCCAGAATAAATGCCCAGCTCAACATCACGCCGGGGTTCACCATAACGGCTTTTACGCTGGTCATCATGGCGGTAACGACATCCACTTTCTTGTCGGTGATCAAGGGTACGGATACGACGCTGATGGCAAACGCGATTGCGGCAATCGACTGCACCACTCAGCATCCAAGCAAACAGGAACGGTGCAAATTGTTCATGCCCGATCAAGGTATCCAGCACATTATCGGTGACGGTGAGGTTATTGAAGAACATTGCCACGGTGACAGATGAAACCAGCGCCCAAATACCCATCAAAACACCGAGTACCAGGGCAAAACTGACCAGACTAACCGCATTAAAACGCAAACCATCCAGGCCTTGGGCGAGGTGCGGTGTGCCGCCTTGTTCCAAGCGTACGGCTCATGCAGTAAAAACCGACAGCGACGATGGGGCCGATAATCAGAAAGCCTGCCGCGAGGGAGGTGATGAAAATAGGGTTTGCCCACGACAACCACGCTAGGATAAGCCCTAGGACAACGTAGATCATGCCATAGGCAATACTCGCAGCGGGGGCGGCTTTAAAATCCTTAATACCCGCGTTGAGCCAGCGCATGGAGGCTTCGGAATCGACTTTCCGCACGCGCAGACGCGGGGTTTCGGTCATCACAACGTTGTGGTTTGTACTGCTAATGGTGGCCATAACACTTCTCCTCTTCACTTTATTAAATGCAGCCGTGTGGCTTGTGCTCACCCCACCTGCGACACTTGGAGCAGGCGGCGTAAATCTTTGATAATCAATTCTCCATTGAAATCAGGTGGATACGACATCATTACATTGCCCAGTGGGTCGATGATGTAAAGACCGTCTTGCGCCACCGGGTTAGGGTGTTGCAATTGCGTCTGTAATTGTTGCAGGGAATCCGTAGGCCCTATCGCCACCCGCATTCCCGCGTGTTCTTTCAAGGGTAGTTGTAATGCCGCTAATTGGCTAGTTTCGGTCAAGACCAGCAAACGCTCGACGCGGCGGCGTTCGTTACCCATCGCTTGACGCACTTGGCGCAGGAAATACAGGTTTTTCTGGCAAAGTGCGCGTACACGCCGAATCCGCTACCGTGACCAATACCCAACTGCCACGCAAGTCGGCTGTATTAAACGTAGCACCATCCATCCCCTGTAGGGGTAATTCACCTACTGCCCGCACGGGAGATACCAGCGTGCCGTAATTGGTGGTCTTGGGGAGCGGCAATTTATCCATGTACTGGTAGTACAACCACCCGCCCAAATACGGGAAGGCACACACCGCCACCAAAATCCACAAGGTGCGGTTGCTGCGTTTGGGTGTGGGGCAAGGGCCGTATCAGTGGCTGAAGTCATGGGCTTTCCTTATTGGTTTTGCGAAAATTCATCTTGAGGTAGGCAACCAGCACCATCAGCCCGAAAGCTGCCCATTGGATGCTGTAACCGATGTGCATCCCGGCATTATTGCTGTAAGCAGGCCAATCACGCCGCAAGCCATCGCTTGCCTCGGAGGTTTGCAGCAACAGGTAAGGCGCAAGTGGGTAGCCGAGTTTCTGCGCGAAATGTGCCACATCAAGGTACAACCAGCGGGCGTTGCCTTCGGTATCCGCTGCCATATCGCCAAACAGGAACACGGGTTTGGAACGCGGTGTATCGAGTGTGCCGCTCAGTTGGATGTCACCTTGCGGGGTGGGGATGGTGGGTAATAGCTTGCGGTCAGCACCGACTTCAATCCAGCCACGGTTAACCAGCAGATGTTGCCCGTTGGCTAGGCGTAACGGGGTAATGACGTGGTAGCCTGCCTTGCCATGCTGCACGATATTGTCCAGCAGCACCGTGCTGTTCGCTTCCCACTGCCCGCTGACCGTGGCGGGGCGAAAGCGTTGCGCAGGCCAATCCACAGCGGTCTGATTGAGGTCGAGCGGGGCTTGTGCGGATTGTTGCGCAACCGCTTGCGCTACCTGTTCCTTGTAGTTTGCCCGCTGGTATTGCCACACCGACTAACGCGGTAAAAATGCCCACCATCACCACCGTCAACAGCGTGCTAAAAACGCTAGGTTGAAAGCGGTAACGTGCTGTTATACTGGCATTTTACTGTGAACAAGCCGAGGCTCCTATGTGGTTTAAAGTACTGATTATCATCAATCTGGCTCTGATCCTGATTAGTTTGATCTCCGGCGTGTTCTTTCTCGCCAAGGATGACGGCAAATCCAATCGGGTCGTTACTTCGTTGACTACGCGGGTTGCGCTGTCGGTGTTCCTCCTGTGCTTGCTGATGGTCGGTTACTTCACCGGGCAAATCGTCCCCCACGGCGTTGTGCCGTGAAGAAGAACCTCCTCACAACCAATACACGAAAATAAACAAGCGCAATCCACACCACATCGACGAAGTGCCAATACCACGCGACCGCTTCAAACGCGAAGTGGTTGTGTTCGGTGAAATGGTGTCTGGCGCTGCGTACCGCAATCACGGTCAGCATGATCGTCCCGATGGTGACATGCAGGCCGTGGAAGCCGGTCAGCATGTAAAACGTCGAGCCATACACCCCGGCATTCAGCGTCAAATCCATCTCATGATGGGCGTGCCAGTATTCATAGGCTTGCAGGCAAAAGAACAACGCCCCTAAGGTGATGGTCATGATCAAGCCTAATACCAGTTGGCGGTTGTTGGCTTTTTTCAGCCCCCAATGCGCCCACGTCAGGGTAACACCGCTTGACATCAATAAAATGGTATTGATGAGGGGAATGCCCCACGGCCCCATCGCCTCTTTTGCCGCCACATATTTGGTGGTATCGGCATCAGGCAGGTTGATCAACGGCCAGTTGTATTTAAAGCCTTCCCACAGCAGATTGGAGTTTGCCAATTGCCCTTCACCGCCCAGATACGGCAAGGTGATATTGCGCAAGTAGATACAAGCAGCCGAAAAAGGTGACAAAGAACGCCGCTTCCGAGGTAATGAACCAGAACATGCCTTGGCGGAACGAACGGCTCACTTGCCCGTTGTATTTGCCCGTCAGGTTTTCGTCGATCACCGAACCGAACCAGCCGTGCATCAGGTGTGCAATCACCGCAAAGCCCGTCACCATGATCAAGCTGCCTGCCAAGCTCCATCTTATTGATGCTGAGTACCAAGCCAAAAAACAGCATGAAGATACCCGACTACCGCAATAATCGGCCAGCGGCTGGGTTCGGGAATGTAATACGCTTCGGTATCCGTGTGTGTATCCGCATGTGTTGTCATGATGGCTCCTTAATGGCTGGTGTTCAGTGCCGCATGTTGTTCTGGTGTTAACGCTGGTTCGCGGTCGGTATTCATGAAGGTATAAGACAGTGTGACCGTGGCGTACTGCTTATCCACTGCCGGGTCGATGGTGAAATACACCGGCATTTCCTTGGCTTCACCGGGCTGCAACACTTGTTGGGTGAAACAGAAACACTCAATTTTCTTGAGGTGTTCGGTCACTTGCCAAGGGGTAATGCCCGGAATGGCTTGCCCGGTAATCGGTTTGTCCGAGTTGTTTTTGGCGTAATAACTGACCGCCACTTGTTCGCCCGGATGCACTTGCACTTGCTTCACCATCGGGTGAAATTCCCACGGCAAGCCCGGTGTTGACCGTGGCATCAAATTGCACCGTGATCAGGCGGCTGGTGTCGATCGTGGGTAATGGCGGAGGTATCCGTCATCCGCCCACCCGGTGTACCCGCCACGCCATTGATGCCACCGATGTCACACGCCAGTTGGTACAGCGGAACCATCGCAAACCCAAACGCAAACATGCCGCCCACCACCAGAAACAGGCGGCGGGTGACGCGCCGGTTCTTGCTGGCTAAGGTTTCGCTGGGTGGGTTGCTGGCGTACTCATTTACCCGCTCCCGCCAGTATGTCTGGCAGGAAAAAGAACGGGTACGCCATCGCCGCCAAGGCAATCAAGCCGAGGATAATGGCGACGCGCCGGTTAGCTTTACGCAGTTTTCATCGGATTTTGTTGTTTGTCGTTCATCATTTCACCACTGGTGCTTCAGTAAAACTGTGGAACGGCGGTGGGGAAGAGAGCGTCCATTCCAGCCCCGGTGTACCGATTTGCGAACCTTCCCACGGCTTGTCCGGTGCTTTTGCGCCGCCCCGGATGGTCTTGAAAATGATGTACAGGAACAGCAAATGCGACAAACCAAACGCAAACCCGCCAATACTCGAAATCACGTTGAACTCGGTGTACTGGATGCTGTAATCCACGATCCGCCGAGGCATTCCCGCCAACCCAGAGAAGTGTTGCGGGAAGAAGGTGATATTGAAGGAGATCGTCGTCCACCAGAAGAAAATCTTGCCGAGCCGTTCGTCATACATGTGCCCTGTCCATTTCGGCAACCAGAAGAACACGCCTGCATACAAGCCCAAACACCGCCCCCGGAATCAGCGCGTAGTGGAAATGCGCCACCACGAACATGGTGTCATGGTATTGCATATCCGCTGGAACCACCGCCAACATAACGCCCGGTGACCCCCGCAAACGAGAACATCAGGATGATCGCAATCCCGAACAGCATCGGCGTTTCAAAGGTCATCGAACCGCGCCACATGGTGAAAATGAAGTTCAGCAACATCAAACCGACCGGGATCGAAATCAGGATCGTGCCAATCATGAAATAATTGGTTGCCGCCAGCGACATGCCGATGGTGTACTGATGATGCGCCCACACCACCATACCCAGCGCCGCCAACACACCCATGCCATACACCAAGGATTTGTAACCAAACAACGGCTTACGCGCAAAGGTCGGAATCACCAAACCCAGCACGCCGATGGACGGCAACAACAACACATACACTTCAGGATGCCCAAAGAACCAGAACAAATGCTGGAACAGAATCGGGTCGCCACCACCTGCCGCATCAAAGAACGACGTGCCAAAGTGACGGTCAAACAACAACATGGTAACGCCACCCGCCAACACCGGCATGACCGCAATCAGCAACAAGCCGGTAAACAACCACGCCCACACAAACAGCGGCATTTTCATCATGGTCATGGTCGGCGCACGCATGTTCAAAATGGTGGTAACAATATTGATGGATGCCAGAATCGACGACACCCCAAGGGTATGAATCGCAAAAATGGTGAAATCCATCCCAATCCCGGTCTGGATCGACAACGGCGGCAATAACGTCCAGCCCGTATTCACGGGTGTACCGCTGCCCGGAAAAATATACGGCGCAAGAATCGACAGAATCAGCATAATGGCGGCTGCCGGTAACAACCAGAAACTCAGGTTATTCAAGCGCGGCAAGGCCATATCCGGTGCACCGATCATCATCGGAATCATCCAGTTCGCCATCCCCGCCGCCGCAGGCATCACCATCCCGAAGATCATTACCAAGGCATGGTCAGTCACCATATTGTTGTAAAAGTCCGGGCTGGCAAGTTGCACCCCCGGCATGAACAATTCCGCGCGGATATACATCGCCATTGCCCCGCCGAAAAACAGCATGAACAAGGCAAAGAACAGGTACATCGTGCCGATGTCTTTGTGGTTGGTGCTGTAAACCCAGCGCTGCCAACCCTTGGGTGGCCCGTGGTGATCATGATGACTGTCGTGCGCTACTGCTCCACTCATGGGTAACTCCTCCTCAGAAATTAACGGGCGGCTTTGACGTCTTTGGGTTGTACGATGCCAGCGGCATTGCCCCATGAATTGCGTTCGTAACTGATCACAGCCGCAATATCCAAATCGTTGAGTTGTGGCCCCCATGCCGCCATCGCTGTGCCTGCTTTACCTTTCACCACGATGTTGATGTGGTCAGCCGCGACTGCACCATTGGCAATTTTGCTGCCTGCCAAGGCGGGGAACACGCCGGGTAAACCTAAGCCGGTGGCTTGGTGGCAAGCCACGCAGTTCTTGGTGTAAACCTCTTGACCTTTCGCCATCAATTCATCCTTTGTCCACACCTTGTCAGAGGTGGCTTCGGCGGTAGCTTGGGCTTGCTGGGCTTTTTTGCTGGTTTTCCACTGTTCGTATTTTTCGGGGCTGACGGCTGTTACCACCGCAGGCATGAAGGCGTGACCTGTGCCGCAGTTTTCGTAGCATTGCCCGCGATACGTGCCTTCTTTGGTGATGTGTGCCCACGTTTCGTTGATGTAGCCGGGGATGGAAATCTTTTTCGGCACGATTTCCGCAATTCCCCAGTTGTGCAGCACATCCGAGGCAGTCAGCAGGAAACGTACCCGCTTGCCGGTGGGCAATACCAAGGGTTCATCCACATCGCGTAGGTATAAGGGGTCGGTGGGTTCGAGTTTTTTCAGGTTGCTGACGATTTTGATGCCGTCATCCATGTATTCATACGTCCACTTCCACTGCGAACCGATGACTTTGACGGTGACATCGGCTTTGTCGTGGGATTCCACCGAAGCTAAGGGTGGAAGAGGCAGAGCTGGCAATGCTGAGGTCGATGCCCAAGACGATGACAGGGACGAGCGCCCACGCCCAGCGTCCAAACCAACTGTTGTGGAATTCCTGATCAGCAACAGCGCCTTTGGATTGGCGGTGGTAGATGAGTGAATAAATGATCAAACCGGTGACAATCGCCATGATGATCGTGCCGACGATGGTGGTCAGCATGTGCAAGTTGAAGATTTCTTGGGTAAGCGTCGCGGCGGGTGGGTTTAGGTTGTATTCGTAATCAGCATGAGCCATGCCGCTGAATAGCCCAGCACTACCAGTGACTAGCAGCACGGATAAGCGTTTCTCTCTTCTACGTTTCTGCGGCATGTTTCCTCCTAACATGAAGCGGGGTAATCAGTCGGTTGTCTTGCGGCAACTCTCCATAGCTGTTGTTATGGTGTTTGCGAGCGTTTTTCTGTCGGCATTGGTCAAGCACGCACCGATTTCAAGGCATTCCCCGTGCGAGCGTAAGACTAACTTGCTGGGATACCAATCATGCGGATCTAACTGGAGCGCAATCTGCACCCAGTACGGCTGAAAACGGTACTCACGCAAGGTCTTTACCCCATGTCGGGTAATAATCAGGATGCTGTCAGGCGCTATCTGGATGGTCTCGGAGTAACGCGAGGCACGTTCCAACAGATACAGGCTGACACCCAGCACCACTATTTCGAGCAGGGCGAACGGCAGTACGAGCCATGCACCCAATAATAAGAAACGCACCGCGACGAGCAGGGTAAGGACAGCAACAGCCGCGAACAACACCATCATGCCCTCGCGGGATAATGAACGGTTGGGGCGTACTTCAAAAGTACGGCAGCCAGCGGTTGGGTTGCTTGTTGTCGTTACCAAAACATTCACCCGTCTTGGTTTAAGCAATGGAAGTGTGTGATTTCACACAGGATGGAAGTAATATATCCTAGTTTTTGATATTTATCATTGAAATTATGAGTGGATTTTGAACCTAGATTTCTGACCTGCTACCTGCGTCGGTGGTTCCGGGGATGATAAGCATGAAAAAAAAGCTGCTATTACATGCTTTGGAAATAATTGGCGTAGGATGGGAAAGTGCAAATAACGTTAACTTCCCGGCTGGTGATAAAAATTTCTTTGATTTTTGTTGGATCAGGATTCGAGGAGCCGCAGCATGAAGAAGATCAGCATTGTTGGAGGATGGCTGGCATTATTCTGGTTGATGCCGCTGCTGGCTGTGGCTGACTGGCAACTCAACATGACAGAGGGTGTCACCGATTTAAGCCATGAAATTCATGATTTGCATATGCTGGTTTTCTGGGTTTGTAGCGGCATCGGGGTAGTCGTTTTCGGGGCTATGAGTATTGCCATGATCAGGCACCGCAAATCCAGCGGTGTGGTGGCTGCCACCTTCCACGCCAGCACGACCGCCGAAATCATCTGGACTATTATCCCCGCCATTATCCTGACATTACTGGCATTTCCCGCTGCCGAGGCACTGGTGAAAATCGAAGATTCCAGCAAGGCCGACATGACCATCAAGGTCACCGGGCATCAGTGGAAATGGGAGTATGAATACCCCGAAGCAGGCATCCGCTTTTTCAGCAGCCTTGATGCCAACAGCCGTGAAGCCAGTGCCCTAGGTTCCGGTATCGACCCTGCCAGCGTTGAGCATTACCTGCGGGAAGTGGATAACCCGCTGGTCATTCCGGTCGGTAAAAAAATCCGCTTCCTGTTTACGGCCAATGACGTGATCCATTCTTGGTGGGTTCCTGAACTGGCGGTCAAGAAAGACGCCATCCCCGGTTTCGTCAATGATATGTGGGCAAAAGTGAACCAGCCCGGCGTTTACCGTGGGCAATGTGCGGAACTGTGCGGCAAGGATCACGGCTTCATGCCGATCAAGGTCATTGCGCTGGCAGAACCTGAGTATCAGCAATGGGTCACTGCTCAGCAGGCTGCGGCGGCGAGTGCTGCCGCTGCCAGCGATAAGGTATGGGGTAAGGATGAACTGATGGTGCAGGGTGAAAAGGTTTACCGGACAACCTGCGTTGCCTGCCATCAGGCTAATGGTGCGGGCATCCCCGGTGTATTTCCCGCATTGACTGGCAGCCCCACAGCTACTGGGGACATCAACGTACACATCGCCACTGTATTGAATGGTAGGCCCGGAACGGCAATGCAGGCATTCGGCAAACAATTGAGTGATGCAGACATTGCCGCTGTGGTGACGTATGAACGCAATGCTTTGGGTAACAGCGTTGGTGATATGGCCCAGCCCGTTGCCATCAGGGTGGTACGCCAATGAACAAATCAGATAGCAAGATTCACCACGGCCCCCGGAAGGGGCTGTTGCGCTGGATAACTACCACCAACCACAAAGACATTGGTAGCCTTTACCTGTGGTTTTCCTTGCTCATGTTCTTTATTGGCGGGGCAATGGCGATGGTGATCCGGGTGGAATTGTTCCAGCCCGGCCTGCAATTGGTCGAGCCTGCGTTTTTCAACCAGATGACTACCATGCACGCCCTGATCATGATTTTCGGTGCAGTCATGCCTGCTTTCGTGGGGCTGGCTAACTGGATGATCCCGCTGATGATCGGCGCACCTGACATGGCTTTGCCGCGCATGAATAACCTGAGTTTCTGGATACTGCCGTTTGCGGGGACTTTGTTGCTCTCAACCCTGTTCGTGGATGGCGGCGCTCCGGCGGGGGGCTGGACGATGTATCCGCCACTGGTATTGCAGACCGGGGCGGCGTTTCCGCTGCTGATTTTTTCTGTCCATTTGCTGGGCATTTCATCCATCATGGGGTCGATCAATATTATTGCGACCATCATGAACCTGCGTGCGCCGGGCATGACGTATATGAAAATGCCGCTGTTTGTGTGGACGTGGTTCATTACCGCTTACCTGCTGATTGCCACCATGCCTGTGCTGGCGGGTGCAGTGACTATGCTGCTGACGGATAAATATTTCGGTACCAGTTTCTTTAGCGCGGCGGGTGGTGGCGATCCGGTGATGTTCCAGCACATTTTCTGGTTTTTTGGGCATCCTGAAGTGTATATCCTGATCCTGCCTGCCTTTGGGATTGTGTCCCAGATCATTCCAACCTTTGCCCGCAAGCCGCTGTTTGGCTACCACTCCATGGTGTATGCAACCGCATCCATCGCCATCCTGTCCTTCATGGTGTGGGCGCATCACATGTTTACGGTTGGCTTGCCAGTGGCGGCGGAAGTGTTTTTCATGGTAACGACCATGCTGATTGCGATACCCACGGGGGTGAAGGTGTTCAACTGGGTATCAACCATGTGGCGGGGGGCGATGACCTTTGAAACCCCGATGTTGTTTGCCATTGGTTTTGTCGCCCTGTTCACCATCGGGGGTTTTTCCGGGCTGATGCTGGCGATTGTGCCAGCGGACTTCCAGTATCAGGATAGCTATTTCGTGGTGGCGCATTTCCATTATGTGCTGGTGCCGGGGGCGGTGTTCTCGATCATGGCTGCGACCTATTACTGGCTACCCAAGTGGACGGGGCACATGTATGACGAGCGTCTGGGGAAAATCCACTTCTGGCTGTCGGCCATTTTTGTGAATCTGGTGTTTTTCCCGCAGCATTTTCTCGGGCTGGCAGGGATGCCGCGCCGGATTCCTGACTACGCGGTGCAGTTTGCGGATTTCAATATGATTTCATCCCTGGGGGCTTTCGGCTTTGGTATGAGCCAGTTGTTGTTTGCCTACATCGTCATCAAGACAGTACGCGGCGGGAGCAAGGCCAGTGACAAGGTTTGGGAAGGGGCGCAAGGGTTGGAGTGGACACTGAGTTCCCCACCGCCCTACCACTCATTCTCCATACAGCCTGAAATCAGGTCGTGAGCTTGGTATGGAACAACGCCCGCCATTACGCCCCTTACTGCTGAAACTGGTGGCGATTCCGGTACTGATGTTCGGGTTTGGCTATTTGCTGGTACCGCTGTATGACGTGTTTTGCGAGGTGACGGGGTTGAATGGCAAAACCGGCGAACTGTCAGCGGCTGAAGCCAGCCTGTTGGTGGAAGACAAGCAGCGGCTGGTGAAAGTAGAGTTTGTAGCCAGTGTGAATGAAAATGGCCCGTGGGAGTTCCACCCGACTGTCACCAGCATGATGGTGCATCCGGGCAAGCCTTACACCACCCGCTATTTCGCCCGCAACCAGCAGGGTAGGGCAATGGTGAGCCAGTCCATTCCCAGCGTTGCGCCGCTTAAAGCCAGCCCCATTTTTCAAGAAAACCGAGTGCTTTTGTTTTGTCGAACAGCGATTTAATGCCGCAGAAGCTAGGGAAATGCCCCTGACCTTCGTCATTAACCCGGCATTGCCTCAGGATGTTGACACGGTTGTGCTGTCTTACACCCTGTTTACCAAACATTGAACGGCGAGGTATCCCGTCATGGCTAAAGCAGAACACCGCCATTATTACGTCCCCAGCGGGACATACTGGCCTTTCCTCGCCGCAATGGGTCTGACGGCATTGTTTGTGGGGTTCAGCAATACCCTGACTGGCGGCAGTGGTCGCTGGTTGATGCTGGCAGGCACTGTCGCCCTGATTGTCATGCTGTTTGGCTGGTTTGGGGAGGTCATCCGTGAGACTGAAAGCCGCACCTATAGCGGTTGGGAAGACAAATCTTTCCGTCTGGGCATGAGCTGGTTCATTTTTTCTGAAGTCATGTTCTTTGCCGCCTTTTTTGGTGCCTTGTTTTATGCGCGGGTATTGGCAGTGCCGTGGCTCGGTGGGGCAGGGGAGGAAGCCGAAACCCATAACTGGTTGTGGAATACCTTTCAGGCAACCTGGCCTACCAATGGCCCTCAGGCTGTCGGTGGTGCATTTGAGCCAATGCCTGCATGGGGTTTGCCCGCGTTGAATACCGTGATCCTGCTGAGTTCCGGTGCTACGGTCACTTGGGCACTTTATTCCCTGAAACACCAGCAGCGCCGTCACGTCATTATCGGCCTGCTGGCTACCGTGATGCTGGGTTTCCTGTTCGTTGGCTTGCAAGCGGTGGAATACGTCCATGCCTATCAGGAGATGAACCTGACACTGGGTTCCGGCATCTACGGCTCCACCTTTTTCATGCTGACCGGCTTCCACGGCCTGCACGTAACGCTGGGGGCGATTATCCTGACGGTGGTGCTGTTCCGCGCCATGAAGGGGCATTTCACCCCGGAAAACCATTTTGCGTTTGAAGCGGCTGCGTGGTACTGGCACTTTGTGGACGTGGTATGGCTGGGTTTGTTCATCTTTGTTTACTGGCTCTGACGCATGGCAAGCCTAACCGCCCCGCGCCAAAAACTGCTGCTGATTGTTGCCCTGTTTTTGCTGCCACTGCTGGCTGCTACCCTGTGGTACCGGTTGTTGCCGCAAGGCTACCGGCCTGACAGCACTACCAATCATGGTACGCTGATTCTGCCGGTCTATCCGCTACAGGACGTTGGCAAGGATCTGGAACGGCGCTGGACGCTGGTCTACCTGTTGGAGCGTGGTTGCAACGCAGCCTGTAGCAAGACACTCTACAACACCCGCCAACTCCGCATTGCCTTGAACAAGGACATTGACCGGCTCAAGCGCATCACCATTGCGACCCCGGCGGCGCTTGCTGCCACGGATGCCAGAATGTGGGCATCCCACCCTGATATGACCATTCTTGGCAGTGCCGGAACAGGCAATACGCTGGATACGCAAATCAGGGCTTATACGGCTACCCAACAGTACCCGGCTGATTCTGTCTACCTGATTGATCCGTTGGGAAACCTGATGATGCAGTTTAGCCCCGAACTGGAACCGAAACTGATGCTGGAAGACATCCGCAAGCTGTTACGCCTCTCCCATATCGGTTGAGACGGGTCACCCGCTGTTAATGGTGAAGTTTTGCCAGTTGTAGCGCGATGTCATCACCCATTCCTGTTTGCACCATGCGTTTGTCAGCCAAGCGTGAAGACGCCACAGATCTCATGCCAAGCGATACCTTGCGCCCATGCAGGCAGTTCTACCATGCCTTGTCCTTTGCGGGGCAGGATGTAACAGCCATTTGCCCGGTACAGCAGGTTGTAAGGCTGGTTGGCCTGATGCAGTGCTGCAATACGCTGCCACGAATCCTGTAGGGAATCCGTAGTGCCAGCATTCCAGCGGGTATTCATCTTCACCGCCATTATGCCGCCAGCGCGGCAGTTCAACCGGGAACGGCGCTTCCCGCACAAAACCCTGAAAGTGTAACTGGTTGATGGAGGCATAAGCCCCCAAGCTGTTGAACGCCATGCCCAGTCCGGGGAGTGCATCTGCCTGTTCGGTCACCAGTGCCATCATGCGGGCATGATGCGTTTGGGTCAGGAATTGCGGCAAGGTCTGTTCCGGTTCCGGCACTACCAGCAAATGCCACGGCGCAAACGGAAACTTGTTGTACAGCACCCGCATCGGTACACCTTCCCAGTCACCTTCCCACAAGATTTCCGGGCGCAGGAACGGCTTGTTGAAATGGAACCTGGCTGGGGTCAAACGGCTGATGAATTTCCTTGAAAACCTCGCTGGAAACCCGTGCAGGGCGTAGTGAGCGTAGCGGGTTGACCACCAGTTCCCAAGGTTCGATGGTGTGGTGTTGCCAGCCGGAAAATTGCTGGATGCCGGTGGCAGCGAGTGCGGCAAATACGCTGAGGTCGTCTTCTGGGCCAGTTGGATCAAGGTCTTTCAAGCTGGCAAAGGTGTGGTTCAGGTCGTCATGCAGCAGTTCAAACAGTTCTTGGTCTTGCATACTGTTGGCGAGTACTAGGATGAATGCGCCCAGCCCATCGGGGGTGAGCATGTGTTTCAGGCCAGTGGCGAAGCGGGTTTTGAAGGTGGGGAGGTTGGGGGCGATGAACATGGGGATGCAAATCCTTGGTGATTTTTTACAGTGTAACAGCCCTTTCACCGCAAAAAAATCTTGCCTTCGCTTGCAATCCCGCTATAATCTGCCTCCTTCAGCGACAGGCGTATAGCTCAGTTGGTTAGAGCACCACCTTGACATGGTGGGGGTCGTTGGTTCGAGTCCAATTACGCCTACCAAATTTCTTTTTAATCAATAACCATGTGATCCCTCGTATAGGTCACCACTGGAGCAAAAAATGCCAGTCATTACTCTCCCCGACGCAAGTCAACGTTCTTACGACGCCCCTTTATCTGTACTCGCGGTTGCTGCCGACATCGGCGCAGGTCTTGCCAAAGCTACCCTTGCAGGTAAAGTTGATGGTCAACTGGTTGATGCCAGTCACATGATCGATCAAGACGCTTCCCTTCAGTATTATTACCGCGAAAGATGCCGAAGGGCTGGATATTATCCGCCATTCTGCCGCGCACCTGATGGCACAAGCCGTGAAACAATTGTTCCCGGATGTGCAAGTGACCATCGGCCCTACGGTCGAAAACGGTTTCTACTACGATTTTGCTTCCCCACGCCCGTTCACGCCGGAAGATTTGCAGGCGATTGATGCGCGGATGCAAGATTTGATCAAGCAAGACATCCCCGTCGAGCGCAGCACCCTGTCGCGCGATGAGGCCGTCAGCTTCTTCCTGAATATGGGTGAGAAGTACAAAGCTGAAATCATCGAAAGCATTCCCGCCGACCAAACGCTGTCCCTTTACCGCCAAGGCGATTTCATCGACTTGTGCCGTGGGCCACACGTCCCCAGTACTGGCAAGATTCCAGCCGTCAAAGTGATGAAAGTGGCGGGTGCATACTGGCGTGGCAATTCCAAAAATGAAATGTTGCAACGCATTTACGGTACTGCGTGGGCGAACAAGAAAGATCTGCAAGCCTACCTGACCATGTTGGAAGAGGCTGAAAAGCGTGACCACCGTAAACTCGGTCGCCAGCTTGATCTGTTCCATTTCGATGAAGCAAGCACCCGGTGCAGTATTCTGGCATCCGAAAGGCTGGACAGTCTTCCAGGAACTGATTGGCTACATGCGCCAACGCCAGCAACGTGCGGGTTATGTTGAGGTGAATACCCCGGATGTGATGGATCGCAGCCTGTGGGAAACTTCTGGTCACTGGTTCAATTACCGTGACAATATGTTCACCACCACGACTGAAGATGAGCGTGTGTTTGCCCTGAAACCCATGAACTGCCCCGGTGGCATGTTGATGTTTTCCCAAGGGTTGAAAAGTTACCGTGATTTGCCGTTGCGTATGGCTGAATTCGGCAAGGTACACCGTTATGAGCCTTCTGGTGCATTGCACGGCCTGATGCGGGTACGTCACTTTACCCAGGATGACGCGCACATCTTCTGTACTGAAGGCCAGATGGCGCAAGAGTGCAAAGACGTTGTGGCATTGGTGCTCGACATCTACAAAGAATTTGGCTTTGAGAATGTCCATATCAAGCTGTCTACCCGCCCTGAAAACCGCATTGGTTCTGATGAAAGCTGGGATATACTCGAACACGCGCTGGGCGATGCCTTGGAAAGCATGGGGTTGCCGTATACCCTGTTTCCGGGCGAAGGTGCATTTTACGGCCCTAAACTGGAATTCGTGTTACGCGATGCCATCGGGCGGGATTGGCAGTGTGGTACGTTACAAGTGGATATGAGCCTGCCAGAACGCTTTGATTTGACCTATGTTGCGGAAGACAATAGCCGTAAACGTCCGGTCATGTTGCACCGTGCCTTATTTGGTTCATTGGAGCGTTTTACTGGCATCCTCATTGAACATTACGAAGGTAAATTCCCGCTGTGGTTAGTCACCGATTCAAGCTGTCGTGATGAATATCACTGACAAACAGGCTGATTTCGTGCAGGATGCAACCAAGCAATTGCTTCAAGCAGGTATCCGCGCTGTTGCGGACTTGAGAAATGAAAAAATTGGCTTTAAAATCCGTGAACACACTATGCAGCGTGTCCCTTACCTGTTGGTAGTGGGCGACCGTGAAGTGGAAACACAATCTGTGGCTATGCGCACGCGCTCCGGTAAAGACTTGGGAACTTTCCCACTGGCAGAAGTCCAGCAACGTCTTGCCAGCGAAATTGCGGCACGTCGGCTTATCTTTATCTAGAGGATTAAACTTATCGCTCTCGAAAAAGAACATCGTATCAATGACGACATCAACGTTCCAAAGATTCGTCTGATTGACGCGGAAGGTGAAAACCGAGGTGTTGTTTCCCTGCGGGATGCATGGAAATGGCATACGATGCTGAACTCGATCTGGTGGAAATCGTACCCAATGCGAAACCGCCAGTGTGCCGTATCATGGATTACGGTAAGTTCCGTTTCGACGAAAGCAAGAAAGCCGCTATAGCCCGCAAAAACCAGAAACAGGTTCAGGTCAAGGAAATCAAGATGCGTCCCGCAACGGACGAAGGCGATTACCAGATCAAGCTGCGCAAGCTGAAAGAGTTTCTGGAAGATGGCGATAAGGTTAAAGTTACCCTGCGTTTCAAAGGCCGCGAAATGGCGCACAAAGAATTGGGCATGGATGTCCTGAAGCGCGTCGAGAAAGAGCTGGAAGAAATTGCGGTTGTCGAGCAGTTTCCCGCGTCTTGAAGGCCGTCAAATGGTCATGATGATGGGCGCGAAAAAGAAAGTCTAACGAAATTGGGGAGTTAAATCCCCAAACACCATCCTGTTAAGGCAAGGCACTCTTGCAGGATGTTTTATCTACCTTATGAAAAGGAGACCAAGATGCCTAAAATGAAAAGTAGCCGTGCTGCGGCTAAACGTTTCAAGAAGAGCGGGCAGTGGCTTGTTCAAACGCAAGCAATCACACCTGCGTCATATCTTGACCAAAAAGTCCACCAAGCGTAAGCGTCATTTGCGTTCAGGCGACAACTTTGTTGTTGCGGCGGATCACGCCAATGTCCAAAAAATGTTGCCTTACGCTTAATAGGAGGACTTGAAACATGGCAAGAGTTAAACGTGGTGTAACGGCACATGCCCGTCACAAGAAAATCCTCAAGCTGGCAAAAGGTTACTACGGTGCCCGGAGCCGGGTCTATCGGGTTGCACATCAGGCAGTCATCAAGGCAGGCCAATATGCATTCCGTGACCGCCGTCAGAAAAAACGCCAGTTCCGCGCTTTGTGGATTGTGCGTATCAACGCCGGTGCACGTCTGTTCGGTCTGTCTTACAGCCGCATGATGAATGGTCTGAAGAAAGCTAATATTACGCTTGACCGCAAGGTATCTGGCTGATTTGGCAGTTCATGACATCACTGCATTTGGTGCGGTTGCAGAAAAGGCAAAAGCTGCCCTAGCTGCTTAAGTGATGTAGGGTGCGCTGAAAATCGCGCCCCAGTGGGTAAGCAAGGCGGGGGAAGGTTTATGCCTCTCCCCGCCTTTTGCTTTTTACCGAAAACCCCATACAAAAGGAAATCGTCGTGCAAAGTTTGCTGGAACTGATGGGCCATGCCCACGAGCAGATTTCGCAAGCCGTCAGCCTTGCCGCGCTGGATCAGGTACGTGTGCAGTATCTGGGCAAGACTGGCTTGCTGACCGAGCAGCTCAAGCAACTGGGTAAGTTGCCGCATGAAGAGCGCAAAGCGGCGGGTGCGGAAATCAATACTGCCAAGCAGGCGCTGACGCTGGCATTGGATGACCGCAAGCAAAGCCTGCAAGCCGAAGCCCTGAATGCCCGTTTGCAAGCCGAAAAGGTCGATGTGACCTTGCCGGGGCGACGTATGGATACGGGCAGTTTGCATCCAGTTACGCTGACAATTCAACGTATTAGCGAGATATTCGCACAGATTGGGTTTCAGTCAGGCAGAAGGCCCGGAGATTGAGGACGATTTCCACAATTTTACCGCGCTGAACATCCCGGAGTCACATCCG
Source organism: uncultured Gammaproteobacteria bacterium (assembly GCA_963818325.1). Taxonomy (GTDB): domain Bacteria; phylum Pseudomonadota; class Gammaproteobacteria; order Thiotrichales; family Thiotrichaceae; genus Thiothrix. The sequence continues at coordinate 18,384 of CAWFRV010000013.1, forward strand.
GCGCGTGCCATGCACGACACTTTTTACATGGATAGCGGTTTGCTGCTGCGCACGCATACCTCATCGGTGCAAGTCCGTTACATGGAAAACAACCCTCCACCGCTGCGGATCATTTCGCCGGGTCGGGTGTACCGTTGTGATTCGGATATGACCCACAGCCCGATGTTCCACCAAGTGGAAGGCTTGATGGTCGATGAAGATGTCACCTTTGCCGACTTGAAAGGCATCCTCGAAGCCTTCTTTAAAGCATTCTTTGAAGTGGATGAACTGCCGACCCGTTTCCGGGCGACATTCTTCCCGTTCACCGAGCCATCGGCGGAAACCGACATCCAGTGCGTACACTGTGGCGGTGACGGGTTGCCGGGTGTGCAAAGGCACTGGCTGGTTGGAAGTCATGGGTTGCGGTATGGTTCACCCCAATGTGCTGAAAAACGTCGGCATCGACAGCGAAAAATACACCGGCTTCGCATTTGGTTTCGGGGTCGAGCGTTTGGCGATGTTACGCTACCAGATCAATGACTTGCGCGTGATGTTTGATAACGACGTGCGTTTCTTGAAACAGTTCGGTTAAGCGGAGTAACCTTATGAAAGTCAGTGAAAAATGGCTGCGTGAGTGGATTGATACCCCGCTGGCGCTGGATGCAATAGCCGACAAACTCACCATGTCGGGCTGCGAAGTGGAAGCGCGTGATCCGGTAGCAACCGCGTTCACCAGTATTGTGGTCGGTCATGTGTTGGAACGTGAAAAACACCCCGATGCTGACAAGCTGAGTGTGTGCAAAGTCGATAATGGGCGTGGCGAAATCCTGCAAATCGTCTGTGGTGCAAGCAATGTGCGGGCAGGCATCAAAGTGCCGTTGGCACTGATCGGTGCGGTATTGCCATTGCCGGATGGCACGGATTTGAAGATCAAGAAAGGCAAGCTGCGCGGTGTGGAATCGTTCGGCATGTTGTGTTCGTCTACCGAACTGGGCATGTCCGACAAGTCCGACGGTTTGCTGGAATTGCCGGATGATGCACCTGTCGGCATGGATATCCGCGAGTATTTGAAGCTGGATGACGAAGTGATGGAGTTGGCAATCACCGCCAACCGTGGCGATTGCATGAGCATGATCGGCGTGGCGCGTGAAACCGCGCTGGTGATGGATGTGCCGCTCAACGTGCCTGAAATCCCCGCGCAAGCCGCCCAGCACAACGATACCTTTCCGGTTGAATTGCAAGCGGCAGATGCTTGCCCGCGTTACGTTGGGCGTATTATCCGCAACATCAACCCGCAAGCAGCAACCCCGATCTGGATGCAGGAAAAATTGCGCCGTGCCGGTATCCGCAGCATTTCCGCCACGGTGGATGTGACTAACTACGTGTTGCTGGAACTCGGTCAGCCGATGCACGCTTTCGACCTCGACAAGCTGCAAGGTGGCATCGTGGTGCGCTATGCCAATGCGGGCGAAACCCTGAAAATGCTCGATGGGCAGACCGCAACCTTGCGTAGCGATACGCTGGTGATTGCCGATGCAGCACAACCCGTGGCAATGGCGGGCATTATGGGCGGCGAACCGACTTCCGTGACTGACGCTACCCGCAACGTGTTTTTGGAAAGTGCCCATTTCCGCCCCGACAAGATCATGGGCAAGGCGCGTAGCTATGGCTTGCAAACCGATTCTTCCGCCCGTTTTGAGCGTGGCGTAGACCCGGATATGCCTGCCAAGGCAATGGAACGCGCTACCCAATTGATCGTGGGCATTTGCGGCGGTGAAGTAGGGGTGTTGGTGGATACTTGGCCGATACCAGTGTACTGCAACGCAAATCTATTCTGCTACGCCCTGAACGCATTCGCCGGGTGCTGGGTGTGACGATGGATGCTGCAACGGTAGAAGGCGTGCTGTCACGTCTGAACTGCGACATTCAGCCAGACCGATGCAGGTTGGCAAGTGCAAGCGCCCCTGGCACGTTTCGACCTCAATATCGAAGAAGACTTGATCGAAGAACTGGCGCGGGTACGTGGCTATGATTCGATTCCAGCGGAATTGCGCCCGCTTGCGCCGCGCATTACCCAGCCGAGTGAAACCGCCGTTGGGCGTGATAGTTTGCGTAATCTAATGGTGGCACGTGGTTATCAGGAAGCAGTGACGTTTAGCTTCGTTGACCCCAAAATGGAACTGACCTTAGCGCCAACGGCTGAGGGTATTACGCTGGCGAACCCGATTTCTGCTGATTTAGCTGTCATGCGCAGCACACTTTGGTCGGGCTTGTTGCGTTCGGTGTCCTATAATCTGAACCGTCAGCAGAATCGGGTGCGTTTGTTTGAGGTGGGGCCTGCATTTTATCAGGATGCGGATGGCAAGCCGCAGCAAAAAACCATGCTGGCAGGTGCGTTGACGGGTAATCTTTACCCCGAACAGTGGGGGCAGGTGAACCGTCCAGCCGATTTCTACGACCTAAAAGGCGACGTGGAAGCCTTGCTGGAACAAGTGACCGGCACGTCATTCTATTTTGCCCCGGTTGCGCACGCTGCCTTGCACCCCGGTCAGTCTGCCGAGATTATGACTGAGAATGCAGTGGTTGGCTGGATGGGTATGTTGCATCCGCGTATTGAGGAAAAACTGGGTCTGGCACAGCCGGTATATCTGTTTGAATTGGATATGGGGTTGCTGGCGCAGCGGATTTTGCCGAAGTATCAGGCGGTTTCCAAATTCCCCGCCATTCGCCGTGACCTTGCGTTGCTGGTCAGGGACGATGTGTTGGCGGTGGCGTTAGAAAATGCGGTGAAAAAAGCGGCTATTCCGCAATTAGTGTCCTATTATTTATTTGATGTCTATGTGGGTAAAGGAATACCGGAAGGTCAGAAAAGTGTTGCTTTAAGCTTGATTTTACAGGACTTTTCGCGCACTCTTGAGGATGCGGAAATCAATCAGATCGTAGATGCAGTGGTTACTGCACTTCAGGAAGAAGTCGGTGCGGTATTGCGTTAAACAGGGAGAAAGTGCATGACAATAACATTAACCAAAGCAGACATGGTGGAACATCTGTTTGAAGAGCTGGGCTTGAATAAACGTGAAGCCAAGGATTTGGTGGAGATGTTCTTTGAAGAAGTCCGTGATGCTTTGGAAACCGGCAAAAATGTCAAATTGTCGGGGTTTGGCAACTTCATGTTGCGTGACAAGACCCAGCGTCCGGGGCGTAACCCGAAAACAGGTGAGGAAATTCCGGTGACGGCGCGGCGCGTGGTGACGTTCCGCCCCGGTCAGAAGCTCAAACAACGGGTAGAGGAATATGGAAGCAGCGACGCCTAGCAGCCAACTGCCACCGATTCCGGGCAAACGCTACTTCACCATTGGTGAGGTAAGTGATTTGTGCGGGGTGAAAACGCATGTGCTGCGCTATTGGGAGCAGGAGTTTCCTTCCCTCAAGCCGATGAAGCGGCGCGGCAACCGGCGTTATTACCAGCGCGAAGATGTATTGCTGATCCGCCAGATCCGTGCGCTGCTGCATGAGCAGGGCTATACCATCAATGGTGCGCGGCAGAAATTGCTGGATGATGCGCATAATCCGCCGCCCGCCCAGCTTCCGCTGGAACCCATCGTGGTGAACGGGCATGACGTAGCACCGATGGTGGAAGAACTGGAACGTATCCTGTTTATCCTCAAATATTGATTTCAACTTGAGCTTAGCCACCTGTTAGGGTAAGCTCTCTTCCCTTCGAGTCGGGGCGTAGCGCAGCCTGGTAGCGCACCACACTGGGGGTGTGGGGGTCGTAGGTTCAAATCCTATCGTCCCGACCAATTCATTGATTCATGTTGTATCATGATGACCCAAAAGCCCTTACAGGCCGCAATCTGTAAGGGCTTTTGTGTGTCAGGTTGTATCACATTGGCTCACTGAAGCTCATGCAATTGGCTGTACTATTGCCTGCAAGTGTATAGCCAGCCGTAAACAAAAAGTTTACGATTCAAGCCATGATCAAGACATTCAGTGACCCCGAAACCGCGCATTTCTTTGAGACTGGACGTTCCCGCAAGATAGGGGCGGACATCCTGAAACGGGCGGCTATGCGGCTGTTGCAATTGCACAATGCCACCAGTTTGGAGGATTTGCGCCTACCGCCATCCAATCGGCTGGAAAAGCTATCAGGGAATAGGGAAGAACAGTGGAGCATTCGCATTAACCAGCAATGGCGCATGTGCTTTCGCTTCGATCAGGGCAACGCCTATGACGTTGAAATCGTGGATTACCATTGAGGTGAAAAAATGCTAAGTGATAACGGCTTACCTGCCATCCATCCCGGTGAATTCCTTGCTGAAATACTGGATGATTTAGGCATGACACAGGCGCAATTTGCCAGCGCGGTACACGTGTCGGCTATGCGTATTTCTCACCTGATTAACGGGAGCCGACCTGTTACGGCTGAACTGGCGTTACGCATGGGTAAGGCATTGGGGCAAACCCCGCGTTACTGGTTGAACCTGCAAGCGGATTACGACCTTAAGCAGGCGCAACAGGCGGCGGGTAATGATCTGGATGACGTGCGACTGATAGCGGCTTGACTACGACTCGACACCATGAGCCACGCTAGGGATGATTGCTTATGGTAGGTTTGCTGGTTTTCATGAAATAGGGTAGAGTCGGCGCAACTAAAACGGGTACAAAAGCAAATAAGCGGTCAGCAAAATATGATGGATGAATCTTTCCTCGACGGCGAACACGCCGTCTTCCTCGAACAACTCTACACCCAATACCAGCAAGACCCGCATAGCGTAGCGGAACATTGGCAGGCGTATTTCCAGCGTTTGGATGCCGACCCGATCACGACGCCAGCCCACCTCAGGCAACGGCAACGGGGTGGTGATGGAACACCGCAGCCAACAACTGCATGTTTCCCGCCTGATCAACGCCTACCGCTACCTGGGGCATCTGGAAGCTGATACCAACCCACTAGGTGATTACGCCTACAAGGTTGGCGTGCCGCAACTGATGCTGGAACATCATGGGCTGGAAAATGTTGATCCCGATACCCTATTCGACCCCGGTACGTTCAACATTACGGCGAAACCGACGCTGGGCAATATTGTCCATGCCTTGCGGGAAACCTACGTCCGGGCGATTGGTTTTGAGTACATGCATATCCTCGACGTGCAAGAAAAACGCTGGCTCCAGCACCGGATCGAACCGGATATGGGGTATGGCAAGCTCACCCACCCCGAACGCCGCAAGATTCTGGAACAACTGACGGCAGCGGAAGGTTTCGAGCAATACCTGCACCGCCGTTATGTGGGGCAAAAACGTTTCGGTCTGGAAGGTGGCGAAAGCCTGATCCCGATGCTGCAAACCTTGATCCACGAAGGCGGCAAGCAGGGTTTGCAGGAAATCGTCATCGGCATGGCGCACCGTGGGCGTCTCAACGTATTGACCAACGTATTGTGCAAACCTGCGGGGAATTGTTCGGCGAATTTGAAGGCAAGATCGACGCAGCCTATACCGGCGATGTGAAATACCACAAAGGTTTTTCCTCTGATGTGAGTACCGCTGGTGGCCCGATGCATTTGGTGCTGGCGTTCAACCCCTCGCATCTGGAAATCGTCAGCCCGGTGGTGGAAGGCTCGGTGCGGGCGCGTCAGGATCGGCGTCAAGACAAGGATGGCGATCAAGTGCTGGGCGTTTCCATCCACGGCGATGCCGCGTTTGCAGGGCAGGGCGTGGTGATGGAAACTTTCAACATGGCGCAAACCCGTGGCTACCGTACCCGTGGCACGATCCATATCGTCATCAATAACCAGATTGGTTTCACCACTAGCACGGTGTCGGACAGCCGTTCGACCTATTACCCGACTGATGTGGCGAAAATGATCAATGCGCCGATCTTCCACGTCAATGGCGATGACCCGGAAGCGGTGGTGTATGCCACGCAGGTGGCGTTGGAATACCGCCAGTTTTTCCAGAAAGATGTGGTGATTGATCTGGTCTGCTACCGCCGTTTGGGGCATAACGAGGCCGATGAGCCGAATATGACCCAGCCGGTGATGTACGGCATTATCCGCAGCCTACCGACCACCCGCGCCAAATATGCCATGCGTTTGGCGCAAGCAGGCGTGGTGTCAGAAGGCGGCGCGAAAGGGCTTGGTCGAAGCTTACCGCACCAAACTGGCGAATGGTGGCATCACCTGTTGCAATAGCCAGACCCGTTCCGGTTTGCCTGCGGAATTGCAGACCCACTGGAAAGCCTTCGTCGGTCAGCCGTGGCGGCAAGCCATTGATACCACTTGTACGGCGGAGCGTATCCAGAACATTAGCGGGCGCTGGCTCAGTAATATCCCGGAAGATTTTGTGGTGCATCCGCGTGTCCTCAAGGTGCTGGATGCACGGGCAGCGATGGGGCGCGGTGAACAGCCCGCTGATTGGGGGTTTGGTGAAACGCTGGCCTACGCGACCTTGCTGGAAGAGGGCTTTGATGTGCGCCTGTCGGGGCAGGATTGCGGGCGTGGCACGTTTTCGCACCGCCATTCGGTGTTGCACCATCAGCAACGCCGTGAGCAGTGGGTTCCGCTCCAGCATACCGCCGATTTTCAAGCCAAATTCACCGTGATTGATTCGGTGTTGTCAGAAGAAGCGGTGTTGGCGTTTGAATACGGCTATGCCACGGCTGAACCGGATACGCTGGTGATCTGGGAGGCACAGTTCGGTGACTTCGTGAACGGGGCGCAGGTGGTGATTGACCAGTTCATCAGTTCCGGCGAACAGAAATGGCAGCGCCTGTGCGGCTTGGTGATGTTCCTACCGCATGGTTTGGAGGGGCAGGGGCCGGAACACTCCTCGGCGCGGCTGGAACGCTTCGTGCAACTGGCGTCGCAGGAAAATATGCACATTTGCATCCCATCCACCCCGGCACAGGTATTCCACATGCTGCGGCGGCAAATGTTGCGCAAGTACCGCAAGCCGTTGATCGTGTTTACCCCCAAAAGCCTGTTGCGGCATCCGTTGGCAGTCAGTGAGCTGGAGGCATTCACCTCCGGCAAGTTTGAAGTGGTGCTGGATGATGTGGACATCACCGACGTTGGCGCTAAAGAACAGGTCAACCGGGTCATCCTATGCAGTGGCAAGGTTTACTACGACCTATTGGAAGAGCGCCGCAAACAGGCATTAACTAACATTGCCATCGTGCGCCTTGAACAGCTTTACCCTTTCCCCGCACAGGAATTGGTGGATGTGATGGAGTATTACCCGAATACCAAAAGTGTTATTTGGTGTCAGGAAGAGCCTATCAATCAAGGCGCGTGGAATGGTATCAAGCATCGCTTTGAGGCGTATGACTATGCCGAAGTGGTGTGTGTCAGCCGCCCGTCAATGGCGGCTCCGGCGGTAGGGTCATTGTATATGCACCAACGCCAGCAGCAGGCGTTGGTACGTGAGGCATTAGGTTTGAATGGCGACTAATCCGTTTGTCGCTTCATCAACCTTGCATTAACCATTGTTGCAGCTTGTGCCTCAAGCCATCCATTGAGATGGGTTTGGTCATATAGTCATCCATCCCCGCCTGCAAACAGTTTTCACGGTCACCCTGCATGGCGTTAGCCGTCAGGGCAATGACTGGGGTGCGTGGTGTGTGCTTAGCCTGTTCCATTTGACGGAAGCGGCGGGTGGCTTCGTAGCCATCGATGCCCGGTAACTGGCAGTCCATCAGTACCAAGTCATAACGGTTTTTGTCTAACATCTCAACAGCTTCAAGCCCGTCCATCACAATGTCGAAGCTGAAACCGAGTTTTTTCAGCATGACGTGCGCCACCTTGATGTTGACCATATTGTCTTCTACTAGCAGCAGATGCCCGTCGAGTGCTACCCCGGCACTTGGGCGTGCTTGGTCTGGTGACGGAGTGGTTGCCGGGATATGCTTGTCGAGCGTCAGGTCGAAATAGAAGCTGCTGCCTTGCCCTAGGGTGGATTTGATGCGGATGTGCCCGCCCATGAGTTGCACCAATTCCTGCGCAATAGTTAGCCCTAACCCTGTGCCGCCGTAGAGACGGGTAGTGGACTCGTCTGCTTGGCTGAAAGCGTTGAATAATATGTCTTGCTGTGCGGGGCTAATGCCGGAGCCGGTGTCAGCTACTAGCAGGCGGATGCGGGTTTTACTGGGCTGGTCTTCCAGCATTTCGGTCTGTAACGTCACCATGCCGCTATTAGTGAACTTGACGGCATTGCCCAACAGGTTGCCGAGTATTTGTTTCAGGCGGGTCGGGTCGCCGTAAAACCATACAGGGATACCGTCAGGGATATGGCTGGCAAGCACTAAATGCTTTTTGGTGGCGGAACCACTGAACAGCAATACCATGTCATCCATCAGTTTGCGCAGGTTGAAAGGAATGCGTTCCAGTACCAGCTTGCCGGATTCGATTTTGGATAGATCCAGCACCGAGTTGATGACATCCAGCAGGATTTCCGAGGAACTGTAGGCGGTTTGTAGGTATTCACGCTGTTGCGGGTCAAGCGGGGTTTTGGCCAGAATATCCAACATCCCCAATACACCGTTCATGGGCGTGCGGATTTCGTGGCTCATATTGGCGAGGAAGCGCGACTTTTCTTTGGATTTCTGTAAGGCGTGGATTTTTTCTTGCGATTCCTGTTTGAGGGAGGCGTTGAGTTCCAGCATCTCTTTTGAGGACATTTCCAGCGAGCGTTCCAGCAGGTAGTAGTCGTGTTTGTGGTCGTTGTAGGTCTGGTTTACCTTGTCCAGAAACGCCCGCCAACCGGCTGCATCAGGTGCTGCGTCTGGCGTCACGCCTAGGCTGCGTAGCTGCCGGTTGAGGGTGCGGTCGTAATCACTCATGGATGGTAGTGAGAGTCATGGTTTGGTTGTGCAGGTCGCAAGTGCCTTTGGAGAACGGTGAAATTTCCCCATAGGAATAAAAGCCGATTTGGGTGGTGTTTTCAGGCAAGTTATCCAGCACGGCTTCCACTTCTTCTTCGGCATCTGCGCCCATGACCATGCGGCGTCCGACACAACTGATGGCAATGCACAGCACGTCTTTGTCAGTGTCGGTGGTACTCATCAATGCCGCATCTTCCGCGCCCTCGACCAGTTGTTCCAGATTGGCACGCATCAGTTGGGCGTAAGCGCCAACGGGGATGTCACCCGCAAAGGTGAGGGATTGGGTGGCTTCGTCAATGGCTAGGATGGTACGCACCAACTCCTTGTCCTCACCCGGTTGGCTGAGTGCCAGCGGGAAACGCAAGCCAGTGGCAGGTAGACCGTCCGCCATATCGCCGAGGTAGGTTTTATACAAGGCAAGTGCCGGTTTGCCCGCCAATTCATACAGCACGTTATGTTCAGCGCGGGTAACTTCGCGGGCGGGGCCAAACGGTTTCCAACCGCCTCTGGAACCATGACCCATGTGGGCATTGCCGTACAGACCCAATGCGGCGATGACGCCGCTGGTGGGTTTGCCATCTTTTAGCACCCATGTTTTGGCGAAACGCTTCGCCATCACCAGCTAGTCCGCCGGTTACCGTAGTGTCTGGCGCGGTGACATCATTAAAGCCTTGCGCCAGTTCGCTGCCGTTGACTTTCAGCCCATCGGAGAGGACAAAAATGCCTTTCAGCCCAGCACCGCTTAGCCGGTCAGCTAAGAGACGCCCAATATTGCGTGATTCCTGTGGGTCGTGAATAGTGATGTGTGTCATGCGCAAGGTGGACGATTCAAATTGCACCAGCGCAATGACCAAGCTGTTGTCATGGATGCTGCTGCCAAGGATTTCGCCCGCACTGGAGCAACCCATGAAGGTAGCCTGTGGGTATTGCGCTGTCAGGGCATCGAAGGGCTGCGGAATGTCCAGAAAACTGGAATGCCCGAAAATCAAGACCAGTAGTTGTGGTGACAAAATATCCGGCAGTTTCGCTGAGAAACCGTTTTGGGTGGTGTAAGAGAGCGTTTGTATTTTCATGCTGCTACCATTTCCTCAACTGAAAGTCATTTTTATTAATGATTATATTAGTTGAAATAATGGCACAGCTTGCCACGGTGCGCCAGTCTTATGGATGAGCGGAATTTACCCTTGCTAGCGTGTGGCTGTTGGTGTCGATGAATTCACGCACAAACGATTTGGTACGGGCGCTGCTGAAACGTGCCACTTCTACACCATTTTCGATTAGTAGCACGGTCGGGAAGCCGCGTACTTGATGACGGCCTGCCAGTTTCATGTTTTCATCTTCTTCCGTATCAATCTTGGCGAGTAACACTTTGCCGTGGTATTCGGGGATCACCGACTTCAGCACTGGGTCGAGGAACAAGCAGGGGCCACACCAGTCTGCCCAGAAGTCTACCAATACCGGGTTGCGCAGCGATGCTTTGAGGACACGCTCCTCAAAATCGGCAATGCCATTAATATCAAAGATGAATGTGTAACCCGACATGCTGGCCTCCTGATGAAATGAAGGCGCGATTATAGCGGTCTTGCTGTGTGCATGTATAATCCTGTGGCTTAGCTTTGTGGAATTATAGGCAAATGCGTATGGTAGTAACGGCAAAAATGGTTTTTTCTTCCCCAGTACATTTTCTGGCGTTCGGGTTTGGTAGTGGCTTGTCGCCGCGAGCGCCGGGAACGGCGGGGACATTGGCAGCAATTCCACTTTACCTATTGTTGATGCAGTTACCACTAGCGGGCTATTTATTGGTATTGCTGGTAATTTCCTTAGTCGGCATTTGGATTTGTGGGGAATCTTCCCGCCGCTTGGGGGTGCATGACCACGGTGGTATTGTGTGGGATGAATTCGCCGGTTTCCTGCTTACCATGATTGCTGCGCCACAAGGTTGGGTATGGATTTTGGCGGGTTTCCTGCTGTTCCGGCTGTTTGACATCTGGAAGCCGTGGCCGATACATATTATTGATAGTCAGGTGTCGGGTGGTTTGGGCATTATGTTGGATGACATCCTCGCAGGCATTTATGCCCTGTTGGCGTTACAATTGCTCGCTTATGCCTTTAACGCCTGAACAGCAAAAAGCCTTCCCGAAGGAAGGCTCTTGAAAAGAAAAGTGAGGTTGAAGCCCCTATTATTATTGTCTTCACCTCGTTAGCCCTTTGCCCCTGTTTGCCCCATTAGCCCTGGAACGCTTGCAGTATGCAATGGATGCACTGAATCGTAACTGAATAATTTGATTATTTTTCATTCAGTTACGCTTAAGGTTTGTTTTAACATTAACACTTGGAATCCCATGAACGTCAGAACCCGCTTTGCCCCTAGCCCGACTGGTTATCTGCACATTGGTGGCGCACGTACTGCGCTGTTCTCTTGGCTGTATGCCCGCAAGATGGGTGGCACTTTCATCCTGCGCATTGAGGATACCGACCGCGAACGTTCTACGCAGGAATCCGTTGATGCGATTATGCAGGGCATGGAATGGTTGGACTTGGGTTACGATGAAGGCCCGTTCTACCAAACCCAACGTTTTGACCGCTATAAAGACGTGATCCAGCAATTGCTCGACAGCGGGCAGGCTTACCATTGCTATTGCAGCCGGGAAGAGCTGGAGCAAATGCGCGAAGGGCAGATGGCGCGTAAGGAAAAACCCCGTTACGACGGGCGCTGCCTTGGTATTACGGAAATTCCAGCAGGTATTGAGCCGGTGATCCGCTTCCGCAACCCGCAGGACGGGGCGGTGGAGTTTGAGGACTTGGTGCGTGGTAAAATCACCGTCAGTAACCGCGAGCTAGATGACCTGATCATTGCGCGTTCGGATGGCACGCCCACCTATAACCTGACGGTGGTGGTGGATGACATCGACATGAACATTACCCACGTTATTCGTGGCGATGACCATATCAACAATACCCCGCGCCAGATCAACATCATGCGGGCGCTAGGGTTTGAACCACCTAAATTTGCCCATGTGCCGATGATTCTAGGATCGGACGGGCAGCGCCTCTCCAAACGGCATGGTGCGGTTGGGGTGATGCAATACCGTGATGACGGCTACACCTCACAGGCGTTGATCAACTATTTGGTACGGTTAGGTTGGTCGAATGGTGATCAGGAAATTTTCTCCCGCGAGGAAATGGTGGAGTTGTTCTCACTGGAAGCCATCGCAACCGCGCACCCGTCTGCTTCTCAGCCCCGACAAACTGCTGTGGTTGAACCAACACTACATCAAGACTTTGCCGGTGGAAGAATTGACCAAGCAGTTACAGTGGCACTTACAAGCGCAGCGATTGGACACCTCCAACGGCCCGGCATTGGCAGATGTCATCAATGCCCAGCGTGAACGTGCCAAAACACTGGTGGAAATGGTGGCGATCAGCCGCTATTTCTACGAAGACTTTGCCGCGTTTGATGCAACGGCTGTGCAAAAGCAGTTCAAACCTGAGACGGCTGATACCCTGCAAGCCGTGCATGATGAACTGGTTGCACTGGGTGAATGGACGGGTGAACCTATCCATGCCGCTATTCACGCCGCTTGCGAAAAGCTGGGTTTGAAGTTGGGTAAAGTTGGCCCGCCGCTGCGTGTGGCTACTACTGGCGGTGCTTCCTCACCTTCACTGGATATTACGCTGGAATTGATTGGGCGTGAGCGCAGCCTAGAGCGTATTCTGCGGGCCATAGGGTTCATCCGCGAGGAGTTGAAACATGAATAATCAGTGTAAAATCCGTACAGAGGCGGATATGCGCTGAGTCATGGGGCATCCCTAAAGATTAGTGTGGAAAGGGGGCGTTTCGTGTTATTTTATGTGTCAACTGTCGGGTGTTGATAGCCAGCGGTTGTGTGCCCAAATTAGGATTTCAGAAGAACAGCTATTGAGTAGAGGAAGCAGATGAAAGTTAAAGACATCATGAATACTAACGTCAAAACAGCTAAGCCATCCACACCAGTGCGGGATATTGTTGAAGTCATGTGCTTTAACAAAATCAGCGGCCTGCCGGTTGTGGATGATGCAGGCAACGTTGTCGGTGTGGTCTCAGAAAAAGATGTGTTGCGGAAAATGTTCCCAGACATCTCGGATGTTGCCAAAGAAGAGGGCCTGCCTGATTTTGAGCGCATGGAAAAAGACTACGGTGACGCGCTGTCGTTAAAAACTAGCGACATCATGACCAAAATGGTGGCATCTGCCAGCCCGGATATGCCGTTGATGAAAGCAGTTTCAGTCATGTGTGTCCAAAAAATCCGCCGTATTCCCGTCACCCAAAACGGCAAGCTGGTCGGCATTATCAGCTTGGGCGATGTACACAAAGCAATCTTTGCAAATTCCTTAAAAGGCGCTTGACAGCAACGGCGGATTCCCTCAGAATTCGCCTCTCTTTAGCCGTGGGGCTATAGCTCAGCTGGGAGAGCGCTACAATGGCATTGTAGAGGTCAGCGGTTCGATCCCGCTTAGCTCCACCACAATAGACCGATACGCGAGGTTTTTATGGATCGCTTTGGTCAATACAGTTTGATTGCTGGCCTGATTATTACCGTAGCCGGTCTAGTATTTGGATTTGGCTTTATGTTTGCAGGCGGTCATGAAGATCTGGCGCAAATGTTTTTGATGGCTGTGCCACTCGGTTTTCTGATAGGATTTGCCGGGTTATCGACCATCGTCCTGTTCTCCCCGCGAGACAGTGACAAATAGGTTTGAAAGTTTGTATCAGCGACCCTATCGTCTAGAGGCCTAGGACACGACCCTTTCACGGTTGTAACTGGGGTTCGAATCCCCATAGGGTCGCCACTTTTTCAAATCAATGCTACAAGTTAGCATACAACTCGTTTCACATCAGCGACCCTATCGTCTAGAGGCCTAGGACACGACCCTTTCACGGTTGTAACTGGGGTTCGAATCCCCATAGGGTCGCCACTTTTTTCCCGCCTTTCCTCGTTTAGATGTAACTTCCCCTCACCAAAAAAGTCTATACTGGCAGCGTCGCTATACATCTTATCTTGCCAAGATGGAGAACAATAATGGGTCATCAAGTTCGCCGTATACTTCCCTTTGCGTGGTTGTTGTTGTCACTGTGCCTGTGGCAGCTTGCATCTGTCAGCATGGCAGACGAAACACCTGCGCCGCCTGCGTCTGCGCCCGCCGCCATTCCCCAGTACACCAATGAGGAATTGCTGACACAAATGCTGGCGGTCGATGTCTCGGAACGTTCCTTGGATACCCTTCCCGCACTGGCGATCACTTTTTCGCAGGAACTCGACCCGAAAGCAGATTACAACGCCTTCATTACCCTGACCTCTGGTGGTAAGCGGGTGGAGGGCAGTTGGGTTATGGCGAGCGAAACCCGCCGCCTGTTTTTCACCAATATCAAGCCACAAACGGAATACCGCATTCAGGTCAGGCCGGGTATTGCCAGCAAGCACGATCAGCAACTGCAAAAGCCAGTTCGATCAGACCGGTTAAAACCCGTGATGTAACCCCTGCATTCGATTTCGCTACCACGGGCAGTATCTTGCCTGCCAAACTGACCGGCGGCTTGCCGATCCGGGTGGTGAATGTGCCGGAGTTGGACATTGAATTCTTGCGGGTGCAGCCAGAAAAGTTGCCGGAAATGCTCAAAACTGTCACCTTGGGTGGGCGGCTGGCGCAGTGGCAGCTCGAAGAAATCCATCAAGTGACCACGAGCGTCTATTCCCGCCGTTATGTGACCGATGCCAAGCCTAATGCCCGCACGGCGATGTTGATCCCAGTAGAAGGTATCGCGGAACTGCAAACGCCGGGGCTGTATTTTGCCGTCATGCGCGAACCGGGGCGTTTCGGTGATGATGCCTACCGCATTACCCAGTTTGTAGTGACCAATATCGGCTTGCATGTACGCCTGTATCCACGTGGTCTGGAAGTGTTCGCCAATGCGCTCGATAGTGGCAAGCCTATGCCGGGCGTGCAACTGAAGTTGCAGGGTGAAAAGGAAACGTTGGCGTTGACAACGGATGTGGCAGGGCATGTCAGCTTTGCGCACCGTCCCCAAGGCGAGCTGTTGCTCACTGCACATCTGGATGGGCAATTTGCCTTTCTGGATTTGCGAGAGGCGGCCTTGGATTTGTCGGAATATCCGGTGGAAGGTTTGTCCGACAAGCCGATAGCGCCGTTTGTTTACAGCACCCGTGATTTGTTCCGCCCCGGTGAGATGATGGATTTGTCCGTGCTGTTGCGGGATAGGGATGGCAAGGCCGTTCCCGGCAAAAACCTGCATTTGCGGATTGTGCGCCCTGACACCAAACTGTTGCTGGAAGAAAACCTGCTGGCTGCCAATGCCGATTTGGGTTTTTTTACCTACCGTCTGCCTATCCCGGCGGATGCGCCCACCGGCAGTTGGAAGGCTGAAATCCGCATCAATGCCAAGGATGACACGCCGGTCAGCAGTTTTACCTTTCATGTCGAAGAATTCATGCCGGAACGCATGAAGCTGGCCTTGACTACCGAAGACAAGTTGTTGACCAGCGGCGAAAAATTGGTGGTGGCGGTGCAGGGTGATTACTTGTACGGCGCTCCTGCCAGTGGCAATAAATTGACGGCAGTGCGCACCGTGAGTGTGAACCGTCACCCCTTGGATGCCTTCAAAGATTATTACTTCGGCGACCCGGCAGATGACAAACTGGTTAGCCATGACGATTTGCCCGAATTGGTGCTGAATGAAACGGGTGGCGGGTTTGTGGAAATTCCGCCGCTGGAGGGCAAAATCAGTTCCCCGTTGACCTTGGGTGTGGCAGGTAGCCTGCATGAAACGGGCGGGCGCACTGTGACGCGCACACTGGATGTGCCGTTCTGGCCCAACCAGAATTTGGTGGGGATCCGCCCGCTGTTCAGCACGGACACGGTGGCAGGCAATACTGACGCGGCTTTCGAGCTAGTCCGCATCAATGCCGACGGGCAACCCGCAGCACCAACCCAAGCACTTGCCGTGACCTTAGTACGGGAAGAGAAGGAATATTTTTGGGAATACAATAATAGCGAGGGCTGGCAGCGCAAAGACATTTCCAATGAATACCCGGCCTTGCAACAAAAAATCACGCTGGATGCTAAAGCACGTGGTAAGGCTACGTTTGCGGTGCAGCAGGGCTACTACCGTTTGGAAGTGGAAGATGCCGACACTGGGCTGAAAGCTGTTTACCCCTTCCATGCAGGCTGGGACTGGGAGCAAGGCGAGAATACGGCTGCCCGCCCTGACCAGATTGAGTTGGCACTCGACAAGGCAACGTATCAAGCTGGGGATGTGGCGAAGTTAAAAATTACCCCGCCTGCTGCGGGCGAGGCGATTGTGGCGGTGGAGGGCGAATCCATGCTGTGGTCAAAGCGGGTCACTTTGCCCGCTGACGGCATGACAGTGGAAATTCCGGTGGATAAAGCATGGTCACGGCACGATTTGTATGCCACGGTGACAGCATTCCGCCCCGCCAGCAGCCAGCAAAAAATCGCCCCGAACCGGGCGTTGGGCGTCATTTTCCTGCCACTTGAGCGTGAAAATCGCCGTTTGAACTTGAGCATTGAGGCGGCGGAAAAAGTCCTGCCGGAACAGACGGCGAGTGTCACGGTAAGTGCGCCTAACCTCAGCGGGGAAACGGCTATTGTCACCTTGGCGGCGGTGGATGCGGGGGTGTTGAGCATTACCGATTTCAAGACACCTGACCCGTTTGCTTTCTATTTCTCGCAGCATAAATACGAGGCTGGCCTCTACGACGCCTATGGCAAGATCATTGAAAATGCCGAGGGTACTGCCCTGCGGCAACGTTTCGGTGGGGATGCGGGTAGCCGTCGGGGTGGTTCGTTAGCGCAGGCTGATGTGAGGATCGTTTCGCTGTTCAGTGGTGCGGTGGCCTTCGGTGTGGATGGCAAGGCGAAAATTGACCTGCCGTTGCCGGGCTTTGATGGCACGTTACGGCTGATGGCGGTGGCAGCATCGAAGGAACGTTTTGGGAGTGCTGAGCGTGAAATCAAAGTGGCATCCCCTGTGGTTGCCAGCCTCGCCGCACCGCGCTTTTTGGCGGCAGGCGACAGCAGTTTCCTGACGGTGGATTTGAACAATACCACCACAGACGCGCAGCCGCTGAAGTTGAAGATTACCGCAAATCCGCTGTTGGATGGCGTTGCCGATGAGCGTGAATTGACACTGGCGGCAGGCAAGCGCGAAACGTTACGCCTGCCTTTGGCTGCGAAACAAGCCTTCGGCACGGGGAGCGTTAATCTGGAACTGACTGGGAAGAATTTTACTGCCCATCGCCAGCTTCAGCTCGCAGTGCGCCCTGCTTACCCCAGCAAATATGTGTCCCAAAACCGGGAATTGAAACCGGGCGAAACCATGGCGTTGGATGCCACCACGCTAAAGGGCTTCCTGCCTGCGGGGGTGAAAGCTAACTTAAGCCTTTCCGCCACACCGTCGCTGCCATTGCGCAGTGCCTTGCAGGGTTTGTTGCAATACCCCTATGGTTGTCTGGAACAGACCACTAGCAGCGCGTGGCCTTACCTGTTTTTGGATGCCAATGTCTCTGAAGCATTGGCTCTGGAACCGTTGGCAATGAAGGAGCGTAACGAACGGGTCAATGCTGCCTTGTTGCGCTTGTCAGGGATGCAGTTGTCGAATGGTGGTTTCACCCTGTGGGGCGGCGATGGGCAGGAAGAATATTGGCTGACACCCTATGTGGTGGATTTCCTGCTGGATGCGAAAGATCAGGGTTTCAGCGTGCCTGAATGGCTGTTGCAACGTTCGCTCCAACATCTGGAAGAGTATTTGCAGGAAGGCGAGGGGGATGCAGAGAGCCGTTATGAGTTTTCCGATGCCCCGGCACACCTTGATCTGGCGGCGCGTAGCTATGCGGCTTATGTGCTGTCGCGGGTGAAGCGGGCATCTTTAGGGACGCTGCGGGTCATCTATGACAAGGATGCGGGCAAGGCGGCAGCAGGGTTGCCATTGGTACATTTGGGGCTGGCATTGCGGGCGGCGGGTGATCCCAAGCGGGGTGATGCGGCGATCCAGCGAGGGGTGGCACTGGTGCGTGACGAGCAGCAATATCTGGGCGATTACGGTAGCCGTTTGCGTGATCAGGCGGCGATGCTTTACCTGCTGTTGCGCTACAAGGTTGATATGCCGCAGCAGGCGGCTGAGATCAATAAATTGGCAGACTTATTGCACAACCGTAACTATTTGAGTACCCAAGAGCAGTTGTTCACCTTCTTGGCTGGCCTAAAAGTGCAGGAAAAAGCCACAGCGGGTTGGAAGGCGGCGCTGAAAGTGGGGGGCGATAGTGTGGAATTGTCGGGCAAGGGGGCGTTACACCGTGCCCTGACAACGGATGAGTTCCAGAAAGGGGTGAGCATCACCGCCAATGGTAAGGAACCTGTGTACGCCGCGCTGACGCTGGATGGCTACCCGGATATTGCCCCTGCACCTGATAACGACCCGATTGATGTGCAACGTGGCTGGTTTGGGCTGGATGGCAAGAAAGTGCTGGCCCAAGACATTAAAGCGGGGGCGTTACTGTTGGCGCACCTGACCGTGAGCAGCAAGGCTGACATCAATGATGCGCTGGTTGTCGACCTATTGCCTGCGGGTTTCGAGATCGAAAATACCAATTTGCAAGCCAATGAATCGTTGGAGGGCTTGCAACTGGAGGGCATGGATAAGCCGGTGATGGAATTGATCAGCAGCAGTTCCCCGCGTACCCAAGAGTTCCGCGATGACCGTTATGTGGCAGCCTTGCCGTTGGCAGCGAAGACCCGTCACCACTTGTTCTATTTGGTGCGGGTGGTATCTACCGGGCAATTTGTGGTTCCGCCGCCTTATGCTGAGGATATGTACCGCCCTGAGATGAACGGGGTAGGGGCGACGCCAGGTTTGTTGGTGATTCCCGCCCCGTGAGGTGGAAGGCGGCAGGTGCGGCGTTGCTTGGTCTGCTGCTGTTCCTGTCGTTTCTGCTGGCAGACCGGCTATGGCCTTTACCAGACCCCGACCGGGTGCGCAGTGTGCTGATTCTGGCGGAAGACCGTACCCCGTTGCGGGCATTTGCCGACAGTGAGGGGGTGTGGCGTTACCCGGTGACGCTGGATGAAGTTTCCCCGCTGTATGTCGAAGCCTTGCTGGAATACGAAGACCGCTGGTTTTACCAACATCCCGGTATTAATCCGCTGGCGTTAGCACGTGCTGGATGGCAGTGGCTGAAAAGCGGGGGAGTGGTCTCTGGGGGGTCTACTTTGACCATGCAGGTGGCGCGTATTCTGGCACCGCATCAGCGCACCGTTGGCGGGAAATTGCAGCAGATGTTCCGTGCCTTGCAATTGGAATGGCATTACTGCAAGGACGAAATCCTCACCTTTTACCTTAACCTTGCGCCGTTTGGCGGGCCAATTGAGGGCGTGCAGACGGCCAGTTTTGCGTGGCTGCACAAACCGGCGCTAAGCTTGAGCCATGCCGAAGCGGCCTTGCTGGCGGTGTTGCCGCAAGCCCCTTCGCGGCTACGCCCTGACCGGCATCCTGAATTGGCGCAGCAATACCGTGACAAGGTATTGCGCCGTATGGCTGCCCAAGGTATTTGGGCGCAAGACACGGTGACGGAGGCGATGCAAGAGCCAGTGGTGAGGTCACGTTTTCGCCAACCAATGAAAGCGCCACTGTTTGCCCAGCGCATGAAGGCACGCGCATTTGCCGACAATACCGCCCGCTTGCAAACCACGCTGGATGCCAATATGCAATGGGCAGTGGACAATGTGCTGCGTACCCGTGTGGGCAGCTTGCCGACCCGCTGCATCTATCGGGGTGCTGGTGGTGGAAAACCGTACTGGGTATGTGCGGGCGTATGCGGGTTCAGCCGATTTTTACGCGGACGGACGCTTTGGGCATGTGGATATGGTGCAGGCGCTGCGTTCCCCCGGTTCCACGTTGAAGCCGTTTTTGTATGGTATGGCATTGGAGGATGGCTTGCTGCATTCTGCCAGCTTGCTGAGTGATGTGCCGCTGAAGCTGGAAGATTATGCGCCGCAGAACTTTTTCCGGCACTTTTCGGGGGCGGTGAGTGTGACTCAGGCATTGCAGCAGTCACTGAACGTTCCGGCGGTGGGGGTGTTGCAGCGGGTGACGCCTGCCAATTTTGTGGCAAGGTTACGCAATGGTGGGGTAGTGATTACCTTCCCTGAACAGGCCGAGCCGAATTTGAGCGTGATTTTGGGTGGGGCAGGGACGACGCTGGAAGATTTGGTACGGGGATTTACGGCGTTTGCGCGGGAAGGGGTTAGCATTAAGCCGCGTTTCTTGGCGCAGGAGCCAGTGGTGGAGCGGCGGATGTTGTCTGCGGGGGCTGCTTGGGTGATTCAGGACATATTGCGTGCTATTCCCCCACCGGAAGGCAGTGTGAACCATGCGGGTGTGGCGTGGAAGACGGGGACTAGTTATGGTTTTCGGGATGCTTGGGCGGTGGGGGTGAGTGATAGTTATACCGTGGGGGTGTGGACAGGTCGCCCGGATGGTACACCGTTACCGGGCAGTTTTGGGGCGTATGCGGCAGGGCCTATCCTGTTCGATGTGTTCCGTGCCTTGCCCCAGCGGGTGGCGGGCAATGCGCGGAGGCGTCCGGCTGAGGTCACCCGTACTGATATTTGTTGGCCACTGGGGGAAAGTGCCGCCACGTACCGCGCCGGAACACTGTCATGTGCGCCAACAGGCATGGATAGTGGATGGGCGTATTCCGCCTACTTTAGCCAATGTGCAGCAACATTCATGGTCGGCAGGTTTGCAGACATATTGGGTCAATCCGCTGACGGGCTTGCGGGTGACGGCAGCCTGTGACGCACCGCAGCGGGTTTCCCGGCAGGTGGCGCAATGGCCGTTGGAATTGCAGCCGTGGCTGAGCAGTGCTTTGCTGGAAAAAATGCGCTTGCCTGCATTTGATGGCAGTTGCCCCGCCGGTATTGAGTATCGGGATGAGGTGGAATTGTCTATCCGTCATCTGGATGCCAGCACCCGGCTGTACCTGCCTAAGGCTGGTGCTGGGCAGGAAGGGGGAGGTGTTACGCTCGACTTGTTGGCAGAAGGTGGGGAAGGGCAGTATTTCTGGTTAGTCAATGGTGAACCGGCAGGCGTGGATGCCGAGCAGTAAGGGCTTGCGTTATACCTTTGTGCAGGCGGGTGATTACGAACTGACGGTGTTTGATGCCGCTGGGGCAGTCGATAAAGTGCCAATCCGGGTTATCAGCCAGCCGTAGGGGAGAGAAATTTTTCGCCCCTAGACTGGCAGGTGCAAGCGTACCCGCGCCCCGACATAGGGTGAAACCAGCAATTCGATTTTGCCACCAATGGCGGAGACAATCTCGGTGCTGACCGCCATGCCGATGCCTTGCCCGTCGCTTTTGCTGTCTTCGCGGATGCCGCGTTGCAGTAGTTTGGCGGGGTTGTCGCTGGGAAAGCCCATGCCATCGTCATCAATATCCACGACCAGCATATTGTTGTCATGATGGGCGGAAACTTCCACCACATCCTTGCAGAAGCGGCTGGCATTGTTCAGCAGGTTGCCGAACAGTTCCATCATGTCTTCGGAGTCCATGCGGCATTTGGCGTATTCGTCCAGCCTTGAGGCGGAATTCAAACGGTTTGTCACGGTAAACTTTTTGCAAGGTATCACGCAAGCGGAACAGTACGGGGCGTACCGGCTGGGACAGGATCATTGCCCCTTGATTGGTGACCATCGCACGGCGCAATTGGTGACCAACGATTTCACGCATCCGCGCAATTTGGCTCTCGAATACTTTGAGGCCAGCATTGAGCTGTGGATCTTGCCCGAATTCACGGTTTAAATGGTCAAGCTGGTTTTGCATCGCCGTCAGCGGTGTCTTGATGCTATGCGCCAAGTCGTCTAGGGTGTCTTTGTAGCGTTGTTTTTGGCCTTTTTCGTAGCTAAGCAAGCCATTTAGGGCATTCTTGACCGGAATCAGCTCTTCAGGATAGTGGTCGTTGATGGTTTCCCTTTCGCCTGCTTCGATGGATTTGACTTCATTTTCAAATTCCTTGATGGGGGCGACGACCCAGAAACTCAGGGCAAGTTGGGCAATCAGCACCAGCACGGCCGACAGGAATAGCAGGATGGCAAATTTTTGCCGCATGTCTTGCATTTCCTTGTCTATATCGGCGATGGATACCCCGACGATAAATTGGAAATGCCCGTAAGGTTCTTGGAAAAAGTTCTGGGCAGCTAGCAGGTATTCTTGATTATATTTCTGCTTGATAGTGGGGTCAGCGTCAGCTTTGAGCGCATTTTTGGGTGGGAGTGGCTTGGCTTGGTCAAAGAAAGGCTTGTAGCTGGCTGCCCGCTCTTTGCCCAAGTCAAACAACAGGTAGTAATCTGGGTCAATCATCTCACTGGGTTTGCCGAAATTGGCGGCGTTCCAGATGATTTTGCCACTTTTGGTGTCGATGACATAGGCAAAACGGTTCTGCTCCACATCATTGAGGTTATATTCCTCAATCTTCTGTTTGGCTTGCGCTTTGATGTCAGGGTCGTCGATAACGTCGAACTTGCCGTCCTGAAAATTCAGAAAACCCAGTAGATTATAGGAAATTTGCTCAAGCCCGCTTTTTACCTGTTCGATTTTGTAGCGGTAGGAAAAGTAGTGCAACATGCTGCCGAGCATTAAAATGCCGACCATGATGACCCCGAAACCACTAATAAGCTGGCGACTGCGTAATGAACTGATCATGGGATTAGCCGGGATGCCGTATCAAGTACGTGTAAGGGTGAAACGATAGCCACGACCGCGCAAGGTTTCGATAGGCTTAAGGGTATCGTTCGGGTCAAGCTTGATGCGCAAGCGGCGGATGAATACCTCAATGACATTGCTGTCGCGGTCGGCATCTTCTTCATACAGGCTGTCAGTCAAGCGAGTTTTGGAGATGACTTCGCCAGCGTGCAACATCAGGTGTTCCAGTACCCGGTATTCATAAGCGGTCAGGGTGACTTCCGATTCGTTGACATACACCCGCTGTTCAGAGGTGTTCAGGCGGATCGGGCCGCAACTGAATTCGGCTTGTGTCCAGCGCCCGGTACGGCGTAACTGGACGCGCAGGCGGGCAATGAGTTCTTCGGTATGGAAGGGTTTGGTCACGTAATCGTCGGCACCGGCTTCCAGCCCTTCGACCTTGCTCTGCCAACGGTCACGCGCTGTCAGGATGATGATGGGATAATCCAAGCCCTTTCGCCCGGACTGCGCGGATAATATCCAAGCCCAGATCATTGTTGACCGCGCCACCTTTTGAAGGCGGTAGCCCTAAGTCGATGACTGCGATGTCAATGGGGTATTCCAGTGCTACATAAAGCCCTTGAGAACCGTCAGCCGCGAGGTCGATGGTAAAGCCACTTTTTTTCAGGTCTTCGGCTATTTGTTCGCGGATGATGTTTTCGTCTTCTATTACAAGTACGCGCATGACAAAACTCTTGTTTATTTGGACGGCTAATCATACACCAATATGCGGGCAATAAAAAACAAGCAAGTGCTATTATTAATAAAAATTATAAAAAAATACCCGGAGATTCGGGCAGAATTCCGGGTATTCAAGTAAAATCTTTTCTATTTTCAACAGCTTTTAGCTGATTATTCAGTCACTACAAGCAACTTTGATGGTCAGGTATTCACCTTCCAACGAAAGCATCCGTACTACATGACAGTCCGGGTAGCCGGGTAAGGGCTTTTCCTGAACAGATAGTACGCGCCCTTTGTAGGTTGCTTTGACTTTCGACAGGACAGCATCCCGTCCTATTGCCTCATTGGGATTACTGCGTTTCAGTGAAATTTTCTTTTCACTGTCGGCGGCACTCGCAACATTGGGTAGCGCGGTGATAGCAGCACCCGCAACCATTACGCTGCATAAAGCAGCAAGCATGGATCGTTTGAAATCCATAGTTTTTCCCCTGTTATACAAAAAACGAACAAAAAGCCGAAAATTATCTCTGTAGAGATATAAAAGATTATTGCTATGTATATTAATCAATCAAAACTGAATGAGCGATGAATGTTTTTGATTAATCGTGATTTATCGTGATGATAAATATAATAATTACCAAGCGTAAAAAATAACCTCATTTATTATTTTGTCGATATAAAAACATTACCGCTAAGCAGTTCCTGCAACAGATCAAAGCACTCGCCTTCGTTAAGGAATGGATGGTAATCCTTGTGGAAGAGCTTGGGAGTGTCACATAGATATTGCACAAATTGAATATTTGGCTGCGGAAATGGTGTGGTTATTGCCATTCACGAATAAATGCAAATCGTCACCAGAGATAAAATACAGCAGACGTGCGTCGAGAGCTTTCTCAAATTTGCTTTTTTGCTTGATCAGCTTGGTGCAGTTCTGCACGGCTGATGGGGGTGTCGAGGTCAGCATCAGCATCGGTTTGGAGAGTGCTGGCTTTGGGAGCTGTCAGGTATTTGCCTAACCAACGTTGCAGCGACTGTTCATCCTGCGGTAGCGCATCGACCACGAAATCGACCAAGCCGATCCATGTCGGCGGCGGTCAATTCGCCCGGATTGCTTTGCAGGACGCGTTCGTGTATCGTTGAAACGTTGTTTGAGGCGTGGTTCTTCCAGCAATTCTTCCATCAGCTTCTCCAGCATGTCGGCTTGTGAGGGGGCGCGGAAACCGACGGAATAGGTCATGCACTCGTTCAATGCCACGCCGTAATGCGGCACATTGGGGGGCAGGTAGAGCATGTCGCCGGGGTTCACCACCCATTCCTGTTCTGACTGGAAGTCGCGCATGATGCGCAATTCCAAATCCGGCAGGAAATTGTCAGGGTGAGCCGCTTGGGTGGTGATCTGCCAGCGGCGTTGCCCTTGTGCTTGGATCAGAAATACGTCGTATTCATCCACATGCGGGCCAACCGAGCCGCCTTCTACCGCAAAACTGATCATCAGGTCGTCGATGCGCCAGTCGGGGATAAAGCGGAAGGGTTCCATCACCGCTTTCAGTTCTGGCAAATGCTGGTCGGTGTCGTTGACCAGTAATGTCCAATGGGTTTCGGGCAAGTTGCTGAAATCGTCGTCGTCAAATGCACCGTGGCGCACTTCCCACGGGTGTTCGCCGCCTTTTTCGATGACAATACGTGCCGTGTCGGTTTCACACGCCAGACCCTGCCAATTCGTCTTGCGTAATCGGCGGTTGAAAGTTGGGGAAAGCTTGCCGGATCAGCAGTGGCTTTTTTTGCCAGTAATCCCGCAGAAATTCTTCAACCGAAATATCACCAAACATCCATTAAATCGCCTTTGCTTGTGGATGGCATTGCCAATATAGGTCGCTGGGGTCATGGCAATCAGCGCGTCTTTGGCTTCTTGCGGCATCTCCAGTGTATTGACGAATTCACGTAAGCCTTCTGGGGTAATGCGTTGCCCACGGGTGAGTGCTTTGAGCTTTTCGTAAGGCTGTTCGATATTGTAGCGGCGCATGACGGTTTGGATCGGTTCGGCAAGCACTTCCCAGTTGGCATCCAAATCGGCGGCAGTGCTGGCGAGGATTGACTTCCAACTTGCTGATGCCTTTTAGGGCGGATTGGTAGGCAATTAAGGAATGCCCCAAACCGACGCCGAGGGTACGCAATACCGTGGAGTCGGTCAGGTCACGTTGCCAGCGCGAAATCGGCAGTTTCTGCGCCAAATGGGTCATCAGGGCATTGGCAATGCCGAGGTTGCCTTCGGCATTTTCGAAGTCAATGGGGTTGACTTTGTGAGGCATGGTGGAAGAACCGACTTCGCCCGCCACGACTTTCTGTTTGAAATACCCCAGTGAGATGTAGCTCCACACGTCGCGGCAGAAGTCGATCAGGATGGTGTTGAAACGTGCCACCGCATCGAAGGTTTCAGCAATGTAATCGTGCGGCTCAATCTGGGTGGTGTACGGGTTCCAACTCAAACCCAGTGAGGTGACGAACTGTTCGGCGGTGGCTTGCCAGTCAATGTCGGGGTAGGCGCTGATGTGGGCGTTGTAATTGCCGACTGCACCGTTGGTTTTGCCAAAGTATTGCGCGGCAAGGATTTGTGTTTGTTGGCGCTCCAAGCGGTACACCACGTTTGCCATTTCCTTGCCCAAGGTGGTGGGGGATGGCAGGTTGCCCGTGGGTGCGTGACAGCAGTGGAATTTCGGCATAAGCGTGCGCAAGCTGGCGGATGGCGGCAATGGTCGTCGCCAGTTCCGGCTGGATGACCTTTTCCATGCCGCCTTTGAGCATCAGGGCGTAGGAGAGGTTATTGATGTCTTCGGAGGTGCAGGCGAAGTGGATGAATTCGCTGACGGCTTCCAGCTCGGCTTGCCCGGCAATTTTTTCCTTGAGGTAATACTCGACCGCTTTCACGTCATGGTTGGTGGTGCGTTCGATGGCTTTGACACGCAGCGCGTCGGCTTCAGCAAAACCCGTGAGGATGCTTTCCAGAAAGGCGTTAGTTTCAGCAGAAAAGGCGGGCACTTCGGTAATTTGTGGGTGTGCTGCCAACATTTGCAGCCAGCGGATTTCGACCAAGACGCGGTGGTAGATTAAGCCGTATTCGCTGAACCACGGGCGTAATGCCGCTGTTTTGCTGGCGTAGCGCCCATCAGTGGGCGAAAGGGCGGTGAGTGCAGAAAGTTCCATGCCGTATCCTAGGGGTTGTGTGTCCAAGAGGGTGGAGTTTACCGCAAATTAGTGCGGATGGTAGGTGGTTATCGGCGCAGGGATTCGAGTTTTTGGGCGATTACTTGTTGATCCATGCGTCCCTCCGTTCTTTCCGAAGGCTTCTGCCAAGTCGCCAATCAACGCCATTTTCAAGGTGGCATCCAGCGGTTTGTCGGCTTGCACGGCAAGGTCGATGTCGCTTTGTGGGGTTGCTCGACCGTTCGCCATCGAACCGAACAGGATGGCGAGTTCGATTTGCGGGTAATTTGCCAGAATGTCGCGCAGCTGTTGGTCGAGTGCGTCAGCCATTGGGGTGATCTGCCACGGTTTTTCATGTTGCATGTTACCCAATGAGTCTAGTTCGGCTTTACCGGTAATGACATCTGACCAGTGCTTGCAGCAAGGCGATGTTGGGATGCCCGTCTTTCTCCGCTTGCGCGATGTTGCCGGAAAAGTCGGAATCTTCCGATAACGTGTCACCACTTTCCAGCAACGCCATGATTTCTGCTTGGGCTTGTGGGTAGTCTTGCGGGAAATGGGCGAGACGGTAGAACCAGAGTTCGAGTTTAAGGTCTGATGCTTGGAATTCATTTGAAGATCGGGGAAAAGGCTTGGTCAATTAGTTTTTTGCCTTGGGTTTTGTCGCATTCGATCAAGTAAATCTGAGCTAGTTTTGCCATTGTAGTTGGCATCGTCGGTTCAATTTCCAATGCTCGGTGATAAAGCTGTTTGGCTTGCGGGTAATCTTTGCGGTACATGATGCAGGAAAACGGCGAAGTTGCCGAGATTGCGGGCATGATTGGGGTCAGCGTCGATGGCTTGCTGGTAGAGGGCATTCGGCGCGGTCGAAGTCCTTGCGGGTGTATTGCATGAAGCGGGCGAAGTTGCCGAGGTTGTCGGGCATGCTTGGGGTCAGCGTCGATGGCCTGCTGGTAGAGGGCTTCGGCGCGGTCGAAGTCCTTGCGGGTGTATTGCATGAAGACGGCGAAGTTGCCGAGGTTGCGGGCATGGTTGGGGTCAGCGTCGACGGCTTGCTGGAAGAGGGCTTCAGCGCGGTCGAAGTCCTTGCGGGTGTATTGCATGAAGACGGCGAAGTTACCGAGGTTGTGGGCATGGTTGGGGTCAGCGTCGATGGCTTGCTGGTAGAGTGTTTCGGCGCGGTCGAAGTCCTTGCGGATGTTTTCCATGAAGACGGCGAAGTTGCCGAGGTTGCGGGCATGGTTGGGGTCAGCGTCGATGGCTTGCTGGTAGAGGGCTTCGGCGCGGTCGAAATCCTTGCGGGTGTATTGCATGAAGACGGCGAAGTTACCGAGGTTGCGGGCATGGTTGGGGTCAGCGTCGATGGCTTGCTGGTAGAGTGCTTCGGCGCGGTCGAAGTCCTTGCGGATGTTTTCCATGAAGTCGGCGAAGTTGCCGAGGTTGTCGGCGTGCTTGGGGTCAGCGTCGATGGCTTGCTGGAAGAGGGTTTCGGCGCGGTCGAAGTCCTTGCGGGTGTTTTCCATGAAGACGGCGAAGCCAGCCGAGGTTGCGGGCATGGTTGGGGTAGCGTCGATGGCTTGCTGGTAGAGTGCTTCAGCGCGGTCGAAGTCCTTGCGGGTGTATTGCATGAAGACGGCGAAGTTACCGAGGTTGTGGGCATGACCGGGGTCAGCGTCGATGGCCTGCTGGTAGAGGGCTTCGGCGCGGTCGAAGTCCTTGCGGGTGTATTGCATAAAGCGGGCGAAGCCAGCCGAGGTTGCGGGCATGGTTGGGGTCGGCGTCGATGGCCTGCTGGTAGAGGGCTTCGGCGCGGTCAAAGTCCTTGCGGGTGTAGTTGCATGAATACAGCAAAACGCCACAATCTGTCTGGATTATTGGGTGCAAGTTCAAGTGCTTTTCGATGGTGTTGCTCACGCTCATCGGCGGAAAGGGATTCAATCTCTGCTAGTAACCCCCAAACTTCAGGATCATTAGGTGTGATTTTTAGTAGTTCGTGGAGAGTGAATTCATTATCCTGCCAATCAGCAGGCAAGTCCCCTCGACTGGCTTTTTGGGTCAAGTATTGGCTGGTATGGCTCTGGAAGCGGGTTGAACATTTTTCCCTGTCAGAAAGCAGTAGTTCGGAGGTTTTACGTGGTTCTTCATTGGGAAGCAGATCAACACGTTGCCGTTTCCATGCGTTAGGACGGTATAAAGACCCCGCCAGCATTTTCCAGAATTCTTCTTTATCTTGGCCTTGCTCCCGTTGTTCAAAGCCGGAGTCTGCCATAAACGT
Organism: uncultured Gammaproteobacteria bacterium; assembly: GCA_963818325.1. Classification (GTDB taxonomy): domain Bacteria; phylum Pseudomonadota; class Gammaproteobacteria; order Thiotrichales; family Thiotrichaceae; genus Thiothrix. The sequence goes on from CAWFRV010000013.1 coordinate 47,213, forward strand.
GTGATATGCACCTTCCAGTAATAGCGAATTGCTGTTCTGGGGTGTTTTGGCTTTGGGATTAGGGTATCCATCAGGCCAGCCGCTTTGTTGGTCGAACCACGCAGCGAGGTGGGCGTGGATTTCCAAGCAGCTTTATCCAGCCAAACCTTTTCGCGCTTCGCCCATGCGGTGAAGGCTGCGTGGGTTTCATCGTGCAGGAAGTAGCGGTCGGGGTCTTGTTCACGGTAAACCGTGCCTTTTTCTTCGTAGGTTTTCAGGCGTTGCAAGCCGGATTGTTCGCCGAATTCGTCTTTGGGGAACAGCAGTTCTGCCATGTCGCGGTGGATGTATTGACGTGGCAATGCCAACCGCCAGAAGGCGTGGTCGTCGGGCAGCACATGCGTGAGCAGGCGTTGGGTGACGTACAGCAGCAGCCCGTGGCGTTCGTCCTGTTGGAAGCTGTTGAGCAATGGTTGCCATTGCTCCGCCTTCCATTCCCACGTCGGTTGCCAGTCTGCCAACAGGCGTACCACCCGCTCCAGCAAGAACGGATTGCCGAGGGTCAATTGTTGCAGCTTGCTAATGTCGCTGTCTTGCGGGGGCGCAATCTGGCGCGGTAAACTGCTTTCCAGATAGGTGCGGATTTCGTCGGCAGTAAACGCGGGGACATCCACCGTCGGGGCAAAATAATCCAAGGGCAACGCTCCCAATTCTCGGATGGCTGGCGGACGACCTGCCAACACCAGTAATGACAGGCTTATCGAACAGGAAATGCGCCATACCCGCGCAATACTCAATCAGGTTGGCAGTGCGCGGATGCTCGGCGGCAGGTGTTTCCAACTCGCCATCATCACGGAAGCGCAAACGGGTTGAGAGATTTTGTTTGCCCGCCTGTTCCAACGTGTCGATCAGGATGACACCGTGTTTTTGGAAGTCTTTAGCTAAGGCACGTAACAAGGTTTCTTCCGGTTTTTGCAGCAATTCTTGCTGTTGTTGGTTTTCCCTGCGCTGCCAAAACTCGTATGCCAACTTGCCTACATCGCGGATTGCGCCCACCGCCAGCCCGTAATTTTCATCCTTGCCCACGCCTTTTTGTAACAATTCCGCCGCGCCGCTGGCATTGTCGCCGTAGGGTTGCAGCATCGCGCTCAAGGTTTCGTAACTGGTATTCAGCTTCTTGCGGTGTTCGTCAAAGGCTTTGGTATGGACAGTCTCAACCCGCAGCCACATATCCAATGCGCCCGACACGATCAAGCGCGGCAAATCAATGTAAAGCGCGGGGATTTCATTGCGTTCGCAATAACTGAAAAAACGCCGTAACAGGCTGGTTTTGCCTGCACCACCGACACCTACCAACGGCAACACGTAGGCTTTGCCGTCTTTCAGCAGGTTTTGGAATTCGGTTTCGGCTTCACGCGGAATCCAATGGTAGTTGTGCTGCGCGGGGTTGCGGGCAATCGGCATGGGGCAAACCTGTTTGATGGCGGAGGCTGCTCATTTAATAACGGATATAGGCGTGGAATGCAATATTGATTAAACCCTATCCACCTCTTCCTCCCCCTCGCCTGTCAAGGAGAGGGGGCGGGGGGTGAGGTTCTTCGGCGGCAATGTACCCTAACGCGGATGGTAGGTGGTAATCGGGTCAAAAACCGTCGGAATCCCATCCAGTTTATGATCTGTCTTGGGAAAATCGAGGGTGTAATGCAGCCCACGGCTTTCCGGTCGGTTCATCGCCGAGCGGATAATCAGCCATGCGACCAGCGCAAGGTTACGCAATTCGATCAAGTCACTGGTGACGCGGAAGTTGGCGTAATATTCGTCGATTTCATGCAGCAGCAGTTCCATGCGGTTGCGGGCGCGTTGCAGGCGTTTGGTGGTGCGCACGATGCCGACGTAATCCCACATGAAGCGGCGGATTTCATCCCAGTTGTGGGTAATGACCACGCGCTCATCGGAATCGGTGACGCGGCTTTCATCCCAGTTGGGGAATAGGCAGGTCGAGTGGCTGCTTCATCCAAACGGGCGATGATGTCTTGGGCGGCAGCCTTGCCGTAGACAATGCATTCCAGCAGGGAGTTGCTTGCCATGCGGTTCGCGCCGTGCAGCCCGGTGTAGGAGGCTTCGCCGATGCAATACAGCGCGTCCACGTCGGTATGCCCATCCTGATCCACCATCACGCCGCCGCAGGTGTAGTGCGCAGCGGGTACGACCGGCACAGGTTGTTTGCTCATGTCGTAGCCAAACTTTTCGCAAGTGGCGTACACATTGGGGAAATGGTTGAGGATGAATTCACGCGGTTTGTGGCTGATGTCGAGGTAGACGCAATCCAGCCCCAGCCGTTTCATTTCGTGGTCAATGGCGCGGGCTACGATGTCACGCGGGGCAAGTTCAGCACGCGGGTCGAAACGTGGCATGAAGCGCGTGCCATCCGGTAACAATAAACGCCCGCCTTCGCCACGCACCGCTTCGGTGATCAGGCTGGATTTGGCGTGGGGATGGTACAGGCAAGTGGGGTGGAATTGCATGAATTCCATATTGGCAACGCGGCATCCGGCACGCCATGCCATCGCAATGCCGTCGCCACTCGCACCATCCGGGTTGCTGGTGTAGAGGTAAACTTTGCTTGCGCCGCCCGTTGCCAGCACGGTGAAACGTGATTGGATGGTGGTGATGCGTTTGGCTTTACGGTTGAGGACATACGCGCCGATGCAGCGGTTGCTGCGATGCCCTAGCTTGCGGGCGGTAATCAGATCCACCGCAATGTGGTGTTCCAGCAGGGTAATATTGTTGCGTTGGCGTACTTGCCCGACCAAGGTGTGTTCGATGGCCGCACCACTGGCATCGGCAGCATGGGCAATGCGCCGGTGGCTGTGCCCACCTTCGCGGGTCAGGTGCAGGCGGTTGGCATCGTGTTCTTCGCGGGTGAAGGGAACACCTGCATCCAGCAACCAGTTTATGGAGTTTGCGCCATTTTCTACGGTGAAACGCACCGCTTCTTCATCGCATAAGCCTGCCCCAGCATTGAGGGTGTCTTCGATGTGCGAATCCACGCTGTCGGTGGCATCCAGCACCGCAGAAATACCGCCTTGGGCATAGACTGTGCTGCCTTCGGTGATGACATCCTTGCTCAATACGGCAATTTTGCAGTCGTCGGGCAGGCTTAGTGCTAGGGTCAAACCAGCAGCACCGCTACCGATGATTAGTACATCGTACATATTGCACTCTCTTAGTTCCTGTGCGGAATTCATCAAGTTTAACTATTCTAATATTGCCCTACGGCATGTAGCATATAGTCTTAGTGAGATAATAACCAAGGAGTAAGGCCCTGATGGGCACTGAGCCATACCGATCTCGAACTGGTGCAGCGCATTCAGTCGGGGGATAAAAGATCATTTGATGTTCTGGTTTTGAAGTACCAGCACAAGGTTATCAACTTGGTGTTGCGCTATGTTCATGACCACGATACCGCACAAGATGTCGCACAGGAAGCCTTTATCAAGGCGTACAAGGGGTTAAAAAACTTTCGTGGTGAGAGTGCTTTTTACACCTGGCTTTACCGGATTGCGATCAATACTGCGAAAAATTATCTTGGTGTCACAAAACCGCCGTTTGCCTGATACCGATATTGATGCACACGAAGCGGAACAATTTGAGGGTGAGTCTGCTCTAAAGGAATATGCCACTCCCGAGCATGAGTTGTTGACGGCAGAGATTCAGACAACAGTCGCGCAAGCGATTGATGATTTGCCTGAAGATTTGCGTACTGCCATCATGTTGCGGGAACTGGAAGGCATGAGTTACGAAGAAATTGCAGTGACAATGGATTGTCCAATAGGTACTGTACGCTCGCGGATTTTCCGGGCGCGTGAGTCGATTGACAAAGTATTGAGGCCACTACTTGGCTAAACCCCCGAGAGTAGTGTCTCAGGTGCAGGTGAAATGAAATGAATACGAGTAAAAGAAGAACTCTTGTCGGCATTCCTTGACGACGAGGCTGGTGAGTTTGAGCGGCGTCGGTTGCTGATCGAACTGAAAAAAGACGATGAATTAGGTGCAAACCTTGTCACGTTATGCCTTTATTGGCGAAGCCATGCGTGCAGGTAAAGGTCAGCCAATGGGGCGGGCGTTTCCCTGTTGTCGCGTATTCAGGATGAATTGGCGGATGAACCAGCGTACGAGCAGAGCAATGTGGTGCAAATGCCAGTGCGTGCGACGGTCACTGCGACTACCACAGTTACCAGGTGCGTTCGTACCGCTGGTTGGGGATGGGTATGGCGGCAACCGTAGCGGCAGTGGCGGTGGGTGGTTTGCTGTTTATGAACCAGCCAGCGCCACAGGCGCAGATGGCAGCAGCGCTACTAGCTCCGCTGCGGTCGCACAGCAGTACCAGCGACGGTAGTAGCCATGGTGCCGGAGGCAACTGATGTGCGTATCCAGCAAGTTGGGCGTATTGACCCGCAAACCCGTGACATTCTGAAACAGTATGTGGCGCAGCATGTCAAATATGCGTCTACCACCGTTATTGCACCTTCAATCCGGGCGGTTTCTTATGCCAATGAACGCTAAGTACACGGTTTCTCTGGCAGTGCTGGCGGCTATGCTGGCATGGTCAGCGCCGGGTATGGCGGATGAGGCGCTGGATTTGCTGGCCAAAATGCGCAATGCAGTGCATACGCTCAATTATTCCGGCACCTTGGTGTATTCGCAGGGCAATGAGCTTTCCAACTACCAGATTAGCCATGCGCTGGAAAATGGGGCGGAAAAGGAAAGCGTGGTGCAGCCTTGGCGCAAAGTACAGGGTTCTGCTGCGTGAGAACGTGGAAAGTTTCTCGCTGGCAAAATTCCAGCAAGTGCAACCGCAGATGGAAGAGGTCTATGCCTTGGATCTGGGCGGGCAAGAGTTTGTCGCTAACCGTAATTGCCAGATTGTGGTGGCACGTCCGCGTGACAAAATGCGTTACTTGCAACGTTATTGTATTGACCCTGCCAGTGGCATGTTGCTGAAATATTCTCTGGTTGACCGTTCCCACCAGTCAGTTGAGCAGTTGATGTTTACGGCATTGGATATTGCACCGCTCAGCGCAGGCGGCTATGCACCTGCGCCAGTTAGCTCCTGCAGCGTTGCACCGCCGCAGCTATGCCGAGCGACGGATTGGGTGTTTGCATCATTGCCTGCCGGTTTCCAGCAAGTTCAGGATTTGCATCAAGAGGGCGTTAATGGGCAAGCGCCAGTGCGGCAAATTATCCTGTCGGATGGCATGACCTCAGTGTCGGTTTTCATAGCACCTCCGGGTGCGCCCAGTATGTTGGATAGCATGGGGCTGTCAGCCGGTGCGATGAATATTTACAGCTGCCGAAGTGGATCAGCATCAGATTACCTTGGTCGGTGAAGTGCCGGTGGCAACGCTGCAAAGCATCAGTGAAGGTTTACAGCATGTCCGCTGAACGCAATCCTGACTTGATTAAGTTTAAGGCAAGCTCCCCTCGTTATGATGGCAACATAACAGTGAAAAATGGGGACAAGGGAATGATTGAGCAAACAGCATTGGTGGTCAGTGTGGAATCCGGGTTATGCATGGGTTCTGCCGCAGCAAAAGGCAGGTGGATGTGGTGCTTGTGCGTCGAAAACAGCCTGTTCTTCTTCTGCCTCACCGTTTGATTTCTTGCGCAAGGAGCCGCCGAGAAAATGCGGGTAGTGAATCCCTTGTATGCCCGCCCCGGCGACACCGTGGTGGTGGGTATGCAAGGTGAGGCACTGGTGGTGTATTCACTGTTGGCTTATTTGTTGCCACTGTTGGGGTTGATTATTGCTGCCGTATCTGGGGCGCGAAGCCTTTGCCCTGCTAGGGGTGACCAGCGAGTTGGCAACCGTATTAAGCGGGCTGGTAGGTTTGTTGGGTGGTTTGCGCTTGGCGAATCTGATTGGTTCCCGTTCCCTCAATTCCACCGATTTTCAGCCAGTCATTTTGCGGGTGATGGGGCAACCAGCGTTTGTAGCTACGTTCCATGCTTAATGCGCTTGTTCGCATGTTGATGCTGGTGCTTCGCGTGGGCGGTGTTGCTCGCGTGTGTGCTTATCGCGTGCAACGCGTTTGCCGTGATTTGCCTCAATTTACTGGGCTGGTGAAAGCAAAATAGCCCTGCAGTCGTCAATATCAGTACCAAACAAAGCATTTCGCCGCAAAAAATGCTGCCTGAAGAGTTGCAATCCCCCGAAACCGAAGAGCTGTTTGATGAATTGATGAAGCGGTTTTTTGAGCATGATGGCGGTGGCATGGTGGGCAGCCGTTTGATTTCGACAGTAAGTCACGTGGTTCTGGTTTTATCTATTCTCACGATGGCTATATCGTCACCAATCACCATGTGGTGCATGGGGCAGATGAAATCAAGGTCAAGTTGAGTGATGGGCGTGAATTGCCTGCCCAGATTGTTGGCAGTGATGAACGCACTGACATTGCGGTGTTGAAAGTGGCAGCCAGCGGTTTGCCAGTACTGAAAATGGGTACATCCGCAAAACTTGGAAGTCGGGGAGTGGGTGTTGGCGATTGGTTCACCTTTCGGCTTCGACCATAGTGCTACGGCGGGGATTGTGAGTGCCAAAGGGCGTAGCTTGCCTGATGAAAATTATGTGCCATTTATTCAGACCGATGTGGCGATTAACCCCGGTAACTCTGGTGGCCCGCTGTTTAATCTGGCGGGTGAAGTGGTTGGTATCAATTCACAGATTTACAGCCGTTCCGGTGGTTTCATGGGGGTTTCCTTTGCCATCCCGATTGATGTTGCGCGGGATGTGATTGAGCAGTTGAAAAGCAAGGGGGCGGTTTCCCGTGGCTGGATCGGGGTTTACGTGCAGGAAATTGACGCGAATCTGGCGCAATCGTTCAATATGACTCAAGCCCGAAGGTGCATTGGTGGCGCAAGTGGTGATGAATGGCCCCGCCGCGCGGGTATTGAATCCGGGTGATGTTATCTTGGCATTTGATGGCAAGCCGGTGGAAAATGCGGCGGCCTTGCCCCCTATCGTTGCCAGCACGCCGCTGGGTAAAGCCAGTGAACATTGAAGATTTTACGTGCAGGCAAGCATGAAACCGTGGCGATGACGGTGACCGAATTGCCAACAGAAGGTGAGGCCAAACAGGAATCTGCCAAGCCTGCTACCCAGCCTGCACCCGTAGCAGGCATACTCGGAATGCAAGTGGCTGGCGGTGGATGCAGCAACCGTGAGTCATCGGAGTGGCAAGCGGGTGGTGTGATGGTGGAAGAAGTCATTGGTGAACCCGCCCGCAGTGCTGGCATTGTGGACAGGCGACATTATCACCCAACTGGATGGTCAGCCAGTGGATTCCACCGCTGCAGTTACAAACCATTGCGGCCGGGTTAGGCGCTGGTAAAACGGTGGCAGTGTTGGTGCAACGTGAGGGTTCCGCACGTTTTCTGGCCATGAAGATCGAGGCAAATGCAAGAGAGTGAAGCAAAAAACCATCTGACCGTGTATTATCGCGTGGGCTGTCATCTTTGTGACGAGATGACAGCCCTTTTGACTGAATTTCAGGATGAGCTGGATTTTACATTCGTGCTGGTAGACATTGATGCAGACGCTGTTTTGAAAGCGCGTTTTAATGCAGATGTCCCAGTGGTGGCATGGGGAGAGCGGATTTTATTCCGGCATTTCTTCGATGAAGCGATTTTGAGGCAAGCATTACAGCATGGGTGAGGCGAACAAGAATATCCGCAACTTTTCGATCATTGCGCATATTGACCACGGCAAATCGACTTTGTCTGACCGTTTTATCCAGTATTGCGGCGGTTTGGAACGGCGCGGAAATGGAAGCACAAGTGCTGGATTCAATGGATCTGGAGCGCGAGCGCGGCATTACGATCAAGGCGCAAAGCGTCTCGCTGGATTACAAAGCGCGTAATGGCGAAACCTACCATTTAAACTTCATCGACACGCCGGGGCATGTGGACTTTTCCTACGAAGTGTCGCGTTCCTTGGCCGCTTGTGATGGCGCATTGCTGGTCGTGGATGCGTCGCAAGGCGTGGAAGCGCAAAGCGTTGCCAACTGCTACACCGCGATTGACCTGAATCTGGAAGTCGTCCCCGTCCTCAACAAAATTGACCTGCCAGCGGCTGACCCTGACCGCGTGTGTCAGGAAATTGAAGACATTATCGGCATTGATGCATCTGAAGCGATTCACGTCAGTGCCAAGAGCGGTATCGGGATTGAAGACCTGCTGGAACAGTTGGTGCAACGTATTCCGCCACCCGTGGGTGACCCCGATGCACCGCTAAAAGCCTTGATCATTGACTCGTGGTTCGACAATTACTTGGGTGTGGTGGTGTTGGTGCGGGTGATCGACGGTGAAATCCGCAAGAAAATGAAAATCCGCTTCATGTCCAGTGGGCGTGACTTCCAAGTCGAGCGCGTCGGTGTGTATACCCCGAAAATGAAAGATTTGGATGTATTGCGGGCGGGTGAAGTGGGTTTCATGATTTCCGGTATCAAGGAAATCGCGGTGGCAAAAGTGGGTGACACGCTCACGGATGCGCAAAAGCCAGCCACAACCCCGTTGCAAGGCTTTAAGGAAATCCAACCGCGTGTTTTCGCCGGCTTGTTCCCGATTGAATCAGACCAATACGAAAACTTGCGTGATGCCCTCTCCAAGCTGAAATTGAATGATTCCGCGCTGTTTTATGAGCCAGAAACCTCGCAAGCCTTGGGCTTTGGTTTCCGCTGCGGCTTCCTCGGCATGTTGCACATGGAAATTGTGCAAGAGCGGCTGGAACGTGAATACAACCTCGACCTGATTTCCACCGCGCCCACGGTTATCTACGAAGTGGTGCTGACCAATGGTGAGAAAAGCTTCATCCATAGCCCGTCTGAATTGCCACCGATCAATAAGTTGGCGGAAATCCGCGAGCCGATCATTCGTGGCACGATTCTTGTCCCGCAAGAATATTTGGGCAATGTGATTACGCTTGTGCATTGAAAAACGCGGTGTGCAGAAGAACATGCAGTACATGGGCAACCAAGTATCGCTGACGTTTGAATTGCCACTGGCAGAAGTGGTGATGGACTTTTTTGACCGCCTGAAATCGTGCAGCCGTGGTTATGCGTCTTTCGACTACGCGATGGAATCGCTTTGAGGCCGCGCCAATGGTGCGGGTCGATGTGTTGGTGAATGGCGAAAAAGTCGATGCACTGGCGCTGATGATCCACCGTGATTTTGCCCAGTCACGCGGGCGGCAATTGGTGGAAAAGATGAAAGACCTGATTCCGCGCCAGATGTATGAAGTGGCGATTCAGGCGGCGATTGGCAGCAATATTATTGCCCGCAGCACCGTCAAAGCGATGCGCAAAGATGTTACCGCGAAATGCTATGGCGGTGACGTAAGCCGTAAGCGCAAGTTGCTGGAAAAGCAAAAAGAAGGCAAAAAACGCATGAAGCAGGTCGGCAGCGTGGAAATTCCACAAGAAGCCTTCCTTGCCGTACTGAAAGTTAGCGACAAATAACAACTGATAAGGACAAGACATGGATTTTGATCTGGAATTCTGGTTAGTCACCGCAACGGCTGTGACGGGCGTTATCTGGTTGCTGTATGCGCTGTTTGCCGGGAAAAAAGCGGAGGGTGAAGAGCCGGTGCTGGTGGAGTATGCCCGCTCATTTTTCCCGGTGTTGCTGGCGGTGTTGTTGCTGCGCTCGTTTGTGGCGGAACCTTTCCGCATTCCTTCCGGTTCGATGTTGCCTACGCTGGAAATTGGTGACTTTATTCTGGTCAATAAATTTGCTTACGGGCTGCGTTTGCCAGTGTTGCATACCAAAATTCTGGATATTGGTCAGCCGCAGCGTGGCGATGTGGTGGTGTTCCGTTACCCTGAAAATCCGAAAGTTGATTACATCAAACGCTTGATTGGCGTGCCGGGTGATGTAGTTGCAATGGAATGACAAAACCCTGACAGTCAATGGTGTTGAATTGAACCGTGAATTGCTGGGTGACTACATGCCGCCCTGATCAGAAAACCCCCCAGTCAATTCGTCTGAAAGAGGATTTGCTGGGTGTTCCGCATGATATATTGGTGACACCCGGCAGGGTTGCGCCCACGGATTCGCTGACTGTGCCAGCGGGCCATTATTTCATGATGGGTGACAACCGCGACAACAGTAATGATAGCCGGATGTGGGGGCTGGTTCCTGAAGCCAATGTGGTTGGGAAGGCAACCTATGTGTGGATGCACATGAATTGGGGCGGTGATGGCTTCAATCTGTCGCGGATTGGTAATAAAATGCAGTAGGCTTCGACTTCGCTCAGCCAACGGAATTCTTAATTAATTAATAACAATAAAGGTGATTTCTTATGCGTAAGCAAAAAGGCGCGACTTTTTTGACATGGGTGGCAGGTGCAGGTGTGGTGATTTTCGTTTTCATCACGCCGTGATTAAGCTTGGCCCGGTGTATATGGAATTTTACTCGGTACGTTCACTGGTGGACAGGGTGGCGCAAGAGTCTTCCGATAAGACCACCACCCAACAAATCCGCCGCAAAGTAGATGATTACATGACGGTGAACAGTCTGGATTCTAGCCGCTGATAGTTTTAGTGTGGCGCAAGTCGAAGGCAAGAACAATGTGCGGGCACTTGAGGTATACTACGAGGTGCGCAAACATTGGGTGGCAAACATTGATTTCCTGATGACCTTTCAATATTCCAAAGAGCTGGGAGCGGCTAGCGATACTTGAACAAATTGACCAAGCTACTGGGTAGCGAATTGATGGCGACGGATACATTTGTCCGTGCCATCACCCACCGCAGCGCGGAAGGGAAGCATAACGAACGCATGGAGTTCCTTGGTGATAGCGTGCTTGGGCTAATTATCACCACGGAGCTTTATCAGCGGATTCCACGGGCAAGCGAAGGCTACTTGAGCCGTTTGCGTGCCTCACTGGTGAATGAAAACGCCCTCGCGGGGATTGCGGTGGAACTGGCTATCGGTGATTTTTTGCGTTTGGGGTCTGGCGAGCTGAAAAGCGGTGGTTTCCGGCGCAAGTCGATTATTGCGGATGCGTTGGAAGCCCTAATCGGCTGCATTTATCTGGAGCAGGGCATGGAGGCGGCGAAAAAGTTTGTGCTGACGGCATACGGTGAGCGGCTGGATAACTTGCCTGCGGAAGATACCCTCAAAGACCCCAAAAGCCGCTTGCAGGAATTCCTCCAGTCACGCGGCTATGACCTGCCGGAATACAATCTGATCGAGGTGCAGGGCGAAGCCCACCGCCAGACCTTTACGGCAGAATGCATTGTCCCCAAACTCAATATCCGCACCGTCGGCACTTCCGCCAGCCGCCGTAAGGCCGAGCAGGAAGCCGCCGGACTCGCATTCCAACAGGTAACAGCCAAATGACAGACACGACTTCTACCCAGCGTTGTGGCTACGTCGCCATTGTCGGGCGTCCCAATGTCGGCAAGTCCACGTTGATGAACTTGTTGATCGGGTTTAAGGTTTCCGCCATCGCCAACAAACCGCAGACCACGCGCCACAATATTCGGGGCATCCTGACCGCAAGATGATTACCAGATGGTTTTGTGGATACGCCGGGGATTCACCGTACTTCCAAAAGCTTGCTGAACAAGACCATTAACCTTGACGCGGTTGCCGCGCTGGAAGGTGTGGATGCGGTGGTGATGATCGTGGAAGCAATGCGCTGGAGGATGAAGATGATCTGGTGCTACAGCGCCTTGCGCATGTCACTTGCCCGGTGTTTCTGGTGGCAAACAAGGTCGATAAGGTCGAGCAGAAAGAAGAAGCTGTTTGGCTGGTTGCCGGGAGTGTTGGCTAAATACCCGTTCAAGGAAATCTTCCCGCTGTCCGCCACCAAGGGGACGAATACCGAACAGCTTAAAGCGGCACTTGCCAAGGTGATGCCGCAACAGGACTGGATTTACGCCGAGGATGACGTGACCGACCAATCCACCCGTTTCATTTGCGGCGAATTGATCCGCGAACAACTGATGACGTATTTGCATCAGGAAATGCCGTATTCCACCGCCGTCGAGATCGAAACCTTCGAGGAAAAACCGAAGTTGACGGAAATTAATGCCGTGATTTGGGTAAGCCGTGAAAATCAGAAAGGCATCGTGATTGGGAACCGGGGCGACACCCTCAAGCGCATTGGCAGCTCGGCACGGATTGCGCTGGAAGCCTTCCTTGAACGCAAGGTGATGCTGAAATTGTGGGTGCGGGTGGAAGAAAATTGGGAAAATAGCCCCCGGCATTTGCAAAGTTTGGGGATTTCATCCTGAGTGTTGCCGGAACTTTCCCCCGCCTTCATCCTGCGGCGTAACCCCTACCGCGATACCAGTCTGTTGCTGGATATGTTCACCCTTGACGCAGGCAAAATCACCTGTGTTGCCAAGTTCGGTCAAGGCAAAAATTCGCGTTCCAAGGGAATGCTCGAACCTTTCCGCCAACTCGAAGCCAGTTGGACGGGCAGGGGCGAAGTTTTCACCCTGTTTAATGCCGAAGAAAAACGCCGTTTCCCGCTGAAAGCTGCCGGATTGGTTCGTGCGGTTTACGCCAACGAATTGCTGCTGCGTGCCTTGTGGCAACACCAGCCGCAGCCGGAATTATTCGCCCAGTACCAACAAACGCTGTTTCGCCTCGAAAATCCCGCCGACGTACTGGCACTTGCCGTTGTTTGAACTGGACGTGCTGGCAAGGGCAGGCTATGTTCTGAATCTGTGGCACGATGACGCAGAAGGGCATGACATTGAACCCGCGGTGCGTTACCGTTTCCGCCCCGACCACGGTTTATGCGCGGATGCAGGCGGAGGGCAAGGGCGTGCCGGTTTCCGGTAACTTGCTGATTGCCTTGCGCGAACCCGAGGCAATGAACGCCGAACAGCGGCTGGAATTGCGCCATACCCTTGATTACCTGATCCAGATGTTGCTGAAAGGCAAAACCCTGAATGCGAGAAGATTACTCCATGAATAAGATCGAACTCGGTGTCAATATTGACCACATTGCCACCTTGCGCCAAGCACGCGGCACGGCTTACCCCGATTTGCTGGAAGCGGTACGCTTGGTGGAAGACGCAGGCGCACACGCCATCACCATCCATTTGCGCGAAGACCGCCGCCACATTCAGGATGCGGATGTGTACGCGATTCGCCAAATGTGTACCCGCCGCCTGAATCTGGAACTGGCAGCCACCGATGAAATGGTCGGTATTGCCTGCGACGTATTGCCGAATGATGCTTGTGTCGTCCCCGAAAAGCGCGAAGAACTCACCACCGAAGGCGGTTTGGACATTATCGGGCAATTCGAGCGCGTGCGCAGCGTGACCCAGCGGTTGAATGCGGCGAATATCCGCGTATCGCTGTTCATCGAGCCGGATATTGAGCAAATTCGCCGCGTGCCGGACATTGGCGCACCCGTGATCGAATTGCATACTGGCACGTATGCGAATGCTACGGGCGAGGCCAAACAGCGCGAACTGAAGCGTATCCGTGAAGCCACTGAATTTGCCCACAGCCTCGGCATTCAGGTGAACGCGGGGCATGGGCTGGATTACCACAATACCCAAGCCATTGCTGCCATCCCACTCATCCGCGAACTCAATATCGGGCATTCGATGGTAGCGCGGGCAATTTTCGTCGGTATCCGTCAAGCGACGGTGGAAATGCTGGAGTTGATGCAAGCAGCGCGTGCGGGTGCATGAAAATCATCGGCATCGGCACGGACATCGTGGAAATTGCCCGCCTTGCAGCAACCCTGCAACGCCACCCTGAACGCTTTCCCGAACGCATCCTGCACCCCAATGAACTCGAACGCTTTGCCAGCCAAGCCAACCCAGCCGCATGGCTGGCAAAACGCTTCGCCACCAAAGAAGCGGTTGCCAAAGCCCTCGGTACGGGTATCGGCAAAGAAATGCGCTTTCAAGAAATCGAAACCACCCACGACTCACGCGGCAAACCGCAGCTGCAATTGCACGGGGTAACACTGGCAACAGCCACAGCACTGGGCGTGACTCGTGCCAACTTTCCGTCGCTGACGAGCGCACCCACGCAGTCGCCTTCGTTATTCTGGTGGGCGGCTGAAGGCTTTAGCCACTTGTGCAATTCCGCAGCCAAGGTTGGCGTATCCAGCGGCTTGCCCAGATGGCTGTTCATCCCCGCTTTCAAGCATTCGGCAATGTCAGCGGACATCGTGTTCGCCGTCAAGGCAATCACCGGAATCGCCGGGTTGCGTACCGCTGCCATACCCGCATGAACGCTGCTACCCCGTATATGGCGGCTGGCCTCCAGACCATCACATTCCGGCATTTGCACATCCATCAGCACCAGATCGTAGTCTGCGTCAATCAGGCGTTGGATGGCCTGTTTGCCGTTCTCCACCACCTCAACGTGGCTTAGCCCCAAGGTTTCCAGCATGGCTTGCGCGATGATCTGGTTGATGGGGTTGTCTTCTGCCAGCAAGATACGGCAGGCAGGGTTGAGCAGTACATCCGGTGGCGTTGCCTCGGTTGGCGCGGTACTGGGTGTGTGTACTGCAACCTGATAGGAAATCTCAAACCAGAAACACGAGCCTTGCCCCGCCTCGCTTTGCACCCCAATCTCGCCTTGCATCAGGCTGACCAACTGCTTGGAAATTGCCAGACCTAACCCTGTACCGCCGTATTTTCGCGCCGTTGATGATTCCATTTGCTGGAAGCTGGTAAACAATAAACGCTGTTTGTCAGCAGGAATGCCAATCCCGCTATCCCTGACCTCGAAACGTAGCCTTTGCCCATTGTCAGCCAGCCGGATGGTAAGGGAGATAGTGCCTGTTTCGGTGAATTTGATCGCGTTGCCGAGCAGATTGAGCAGTATTTGCTGGGTACGGATTTCATCGCCCAGTAGGTAAGGGGCTACGGTTTCATCAATGGTAGTGGTGAACGCCAGCCCTTTTTCTTTGGCACGAATGTCGAGCAGATGGTGCAAATGCACCACCATGTCGTGTAGGGGGTAGGCTGCTGATTCCAGTTCCATTTTGCCTGCTTCAATCTTGGAAAAGTCGAGCAGGTCGTTCAGCAGGGAAAGCAGCGCCTTGCCACTGCGGTGAATCATAGCAACGTATCGTTTTTGTTCAGCGGTGCTGACCAATGGCACTAGCAATTCACTCGCGCCCAGAATACCGTTCATCGGCGTGCGCAGTTCGTGGCTCATATTGGCAAGAAAACGGCTTTTAGCCAGATTGGCGGTTTCTGATGCTTCTTTGGCAGCTTCGAGTTTGGCAGTTTGCTGTTCTAGCAAATCATTTTTGTATAACAGTTGGAAATAATCCCGGTGAATATGACTGCCAACCGATAGGGTAAAAATGCCCAATATGAACAGGCCCAGCGCAATGATATAAGCGTCGGTTGTTGCAATATTTAGCATGATAATGATGCTTGGTCCGAGCATCATATTGTTGAAAAGTATGAACAGGTTTCTGTCAGGAGACAGATGGGAAACGGATCCGGCACTGATCATGAGCAGCGGTAAAAGCATGACAGTACCGTGAGCGCCCAACCCCACTTGTGATACCCCCCAGGCAGTAAACAGCCCCCAAACGCTACCGGATGAAAATACATTGACACTGAAAAGCAGACGCCAGCGGTGCGGGTTTGCTTGGCACATGCTGACCTGTAGCTTGATTAATAAAATGCGCCACAAGGTGAGTAAGAATAGGGTCAATCCGGTGGCATAAACGAGAGTCGGGTTATAGGGTGTAAGATTAGTCCCTAGGGTCAGCACAATCCAACTAACCAGATAGGCGAGTGTTCCTGAAATGGAGCGCTTAGCCAGATCATAATCACGTTGGCTGAGCATGGATGCTGACATGTCATTACAATCGCGATTCACACTACGTCCTGTACATTATATTTATTTGCAGGTCTATGACATTACCTTATTGATGCTTCAGGTCAAGCCAAATCTGCCAGAAGGATTGCACGACACCGCTTACCTTGAGCAGCCGTTCAAGGGGCATATTCTAAGGTTTCGGCGCGATGCTAGTTGACGGTTTTGTACACCACTTGTGCAATTCTGCCGCCAAGGTTGGCGTATCCAGCGGTTTACCCAGATGCCCGTTCATGCCCGCTTTCAAGCATTCGGCAATGTCAGCCGACATCGTATTGGCGGTTAAGGCAATTACCGGAATCAACGGGTTGCGTACTGCTGCCATGCCCGCGTGAACGCTGCGCCCGCGTATATGGCGGCTGGCTTCCAGACCGTCACATTCGGGCATTTGCACATCCATTAGTACTAAATCGTAGTCTGCTTCAATCAAGTGTTGGATGGCTTGCTTGCCATTCTCCACCAAATCCACATGGTTTAGCCCCAAGGTTTCCAGCATGGCTTGCGCGATAATCTGATTGATGGGGTTGTCTTCTGCCAGCAAGATACGGCAAGCAGGGGCGAGTGGTGCATCATCGGCGGCAGGGCTTCGGCAGGTGCAGTGGTGGGCGTTGGTGTTGCTACTTGATAAGGAATTTCGAACCAGAAACACGAACCATGCCCCTCTTCGCTTTGCATTCCAATGTCACCCTGCATCAGGCTGACCAACTGCTTGGAAATCGCCAAGCCCAAGCCCTGTCCCACCGTATTTCCGTGCGGTTGACGATTCCATTTGCTGGAAACTGTTGAACAACAAACGCTGTTTTTCAACGGGGATGCCAATGCCAGTATCGGTAATTTCAAAGCGCAGCCGTTCGCCCTGTTCCGCCCGTTTGATCGTCAGCGTGATCGCGCCCGCTTCGGTAAACTTAATGGCATTGCCGAGTAGGTTGAGCAAGATTTGTTGCGTGCGGATTTCATCGCCGAGCAAATAAGGCGCAATGTCAGCACTGATGTTGATGGTAAACGCCAGCCCCTTTTCTTTGGCGCGGATTTCCAGCAAATGCTGTAAATGCGCCACCATGTCGCGTAGCGGGTAGCTGGTCTGTTCCAACGCCATTTTGCCTGCCTCGATCTTGGAAAAATCCAGCAAGTCATTCAGCAATGCCAGCAGCGTTTTGCCACTGCGATGGATCAGGGAAACGTATTGCTGCTGTTCAGCCGTGTTGACCAACGGGGTCAGCAATTCGCTTGCACCCAGAATGCCGTTCATCGGCGTGCGCAATTCATGGCTCATGTTCGCCAGAAACTGGCTTTTGGCTTGATTGGCGACTTCGGCGGCTTCCTTGGCGGTTGCCAGTTTGGCAGCCTGTTGTTCCAGCAAATCATTTTTGTACAGGAGCTGGTAGTAGTCACGATGGAGACTCCTGCCAAAGGTTTGGGTGACAATGCTGAACAGGAGTAACGACAGGGCGATGGTATAAGCACTGGTAGTACCCATGTTCAACAGCACAATGATCTGCGGCAAAATCATGATATTGACGTAGGCGATAAACAGCGGGTTGTGGGGCGCAAGGCTGGTGGTCGTGCCGACACACAGCATTAACAGAGGCATTAACATGATCGTTCCCTTGTTCCGCCAGCCCGATATGCACGAGTCCCCACGCGGTGAATAGCGCCCAGACACTGAGCGGAGATTATCAGGTTGATGCCGAGCAGAAGTCGCGCCCTATCGGGCTGTGTCTTGTAGTGGACAGGAAACTGTTTCAACAATAACAAAGCGTATGCTGCCTAAGAACCAGCATTAACAGACCAATACCGTAGACGAGGGTAGGGTTGTGCTGAACAATATCTGTCCCCAACACCACCACAACCCAACTAATCATGTAAGGGAACACGCCATTGATCGAGCGGCGGCTCAGGTCGTAGTCGCTTTGGATGCGCATGGCAGCAGAGACGGGGACGTTTCCTACGGATACAGAATTCACGCGACTTCCGGTTATTTTTATGATGAATGGTAGTGACGTTACCGCATTGCCGCTTAACGTCAAGTCAAATCCGCCAGTAGGTAGCGAATCCGTGGGATGGCTGCTAAGCTCTTCGCATCGACACCAAAATCAAGAGCGCCGGATATGCATTACCCCACCATCGAAGACTTCATCGGCAACACCCCGCTAGTACGTTTGCAACGCTTGCCGGGTGCAAACCACCAACACCATTCTGGTCAAACTGGAAGGCAATAACCCGGCCGGTTCGGTGAAAGACCGCCCTGCGTTGAGCATGATTCAGCGAGCCGAAGAGCGCGGTGACATCAAGCCCGGCGACACCCTGATCGAAGCCACCAGCGGCAATACCGGCATTGCGCTGGCAATGGCAGCCGCGATCAAGGGCTACAAAATGGTCTTGATCATGCCCGAAACCATGAGTGCCGAACGCCGCGCTTCCATGAAAGCCTACGGCGCGGAACTGATCATTGTCAGCAAAGCCGCCAGCATGGAAGGGGCGCGTGACCTTGCCCTGCAAATGGATCGTGACGGCAAGGGCAAGGTGCTGAACCAGTTTGCCAACGAAGATAATCCGCTATGCACATTTTCATTCCACTGGGCCGGAAATCTGGCGCGATACCCACGGGCAGGTGACGCATTTTGTCAGCAGCATGGGTACGACGGGCACGATCATGGGGACGGGGCGTTTCCTCAAATCCAAGAACCCGGACGTGCAAATCGTGGGGGTGCAACCGGCGACGCAAACCGACCAGATTCCGGGGATTCGCCGTTGGACACCGGAGTATTTGCCGGAAATTTTCCACCGTGATGAAGTTGACCGCGAAATCGACATGAGCCAGCCGGAGGCGGAAGACACCATGCGCCGCCTTGCTTCGGAAGAGGGCATTTTCTGTGGGGTGTCGTCGGGTGGGGCGGTGGCGGCGGCGTTGCGCTTATCCAAGGAAGTCGAGAATGCCACCATCGTGGCGATTATTTGTGACCGGGGTGATCGTTATATTTCTACCGGCGTTTTCCCCGCATAAGCACGATGGATTATTCAACCCTCGACTACCTGCGCAAGCACGACACCACTTGGCGATTGCTGACTGCAAGCCATGCCCCGCTGATCGTCAGTTTCTTGTACGCCACTTTCATCAAACCCAACGAACGTTCGCTGCCGTTTGATCAGGTGAGTACCCAACTGGACGACTACCTGTTCCACCTGCGTGACCGCGAAGGGGAGGGCGCATTCCCCAAAACCGCCCGGCAATATCTCGATGATTGGGCAAACGGAACCAGCCCCTACCTGCGCAAATATTACGTGCAAGGCCGCGACATCCCGCAACTGGATTTGACACCGGGGGCGGAAAAAGCGGTGGAATGGCTGCAAGGCTTGCAACCACGTCAGTTTGTCGGCACCGAATCGCGGCTGATGACGCTCTACCGCCTGTTGCAGGAAATCGTGCAGGAAGCCGAGCAAGACCCCGCCCGCAAAATCGCCGAACTGGAAAAGCAACAAGCCGAACTGGAACGCCAGATTACCCGCATCCGTTCCGGGCTGGTGGAGGCGGCTGACCCGACCCGCATCAAGGAACGCTGGTTTGAAGCCGAAGACACGGCGCGTAAATTGCTGGCAGATTTCCGCCAGGTCGAATACAACTTCCGCACCCTCGATCAGGAAGTGCGCGAACTGATTGCCACCAGCGACAAGCGCAAAGGCGAATTGCTGGATGAGATTTTCGAGCAGCAGGACTACATCCGCGATTCCGAACAGGGGCGCAGCTTCAATGCCTTCTGGGAATTCCTGATGTCGCCGCAACGCCAGCAAGCACTCGAAAACATGACGACCGCAGCCTTGCAGCAAGAGGCTTTGCGTGAAGTCGATGACCGCCAGTTTTTGCCGCGCATTGGCTATTTTTTGCTGGAAGCGGGCGAAAAAGTGTTCCGCACCAATGCGCAACTGGCAGAACAATTACGCAAATACCTCGCGGATCAGGCGTGGATGGAGGACAAGCGCATCCTGCAATTGATTCGGGGTATTGAAAAGTCTGCCGTCGCTATGCGCAATTCCCCGCCGGGACGGATACTTTCGCCAGTTTGCCACGCTGGATCAGCCGCGTCTGGCAATTGATTTGGTGATGGAACGCAGCCTGTTTGAGCCGAAAACCAAGATCGCACTGGCAGCGGTGAAGCTGGAAGAAGCCGATGAATCCGTCGATGTGCAAGCACTTTACAACCAGCATTGGGTGGATGAAGCCCGCTTGCGCGGCAATATCCGCCGCCTGTTGCACGAGTATTCGCAGGTCAGTTTGGCGGAAGTGTTGCAACAGTATCCGCTGCCAACAGGGCTTGGCGGAACTGGTCGCCTACCTGAACCTTGCCAGCAAGGATGCCAAAGCGGCGGTGGATGAGTCCGTCGAAGAGGTGCTGCCGTTGAGTGAGGCGGGGCGCACGGTGCGCTTGCCGCGCATCCTGTTTACCCGTTAGAGTGAAACCATGACTGAAACCCAAGCCCCCAACCTCGCCCCTGTCCTCATCCAGCTTTTCAAAGGCGTGGTCTACGCCGACCAGCACCCGCGTTTGTGGCAAGCCCTGCTGGAATTGCAAGCCGCCGTGCGTGATTACATCCGCATCCTCGGCCTGACCCTGTACCTCGATGAAGCCGAAGGCTACGCTTTCCTGCGCCAGCAAGACACCGAAACGGACGACGAAGACAGCCCCGACACCCCGCGTCTGGTCGCCAAACGCACCCTCACGTACCCCGTCAGCCTGTTGCTGGCTTTGCTGCGCAAACGCCTTGCCGAACAGGATGCCACGGGCGGTGACAGCCGCGTGGTGCTGGAACGCACCCAAGTTGTCGAAATGATGCGTGTGTTCATGCCCGAACACAGCAACGAAGCCAAAACCATCGACCAGATCAACATCGCCATCAACAAAGTGATCGAATACGGCTTTTTGCGCACCCTCAAACAGCAGGACGATATGCTCGAAATCCGCCGCATCCTCAAAGCCTTCGTCGATGCGCAATGGCTGGGCGAACTCGACACCAAACTCAAAACCTACCAGCAATACGCGAGTGCCACGGATGAATGACCCGCAAGCCCTTTCCCTCGATTTCGCCAGCGACGACACCCAAACCGGCTTTCGCCTGCACCACCTCGAAGTCTACAACTGGGGAACCTTCGACCAGCACGTGTGGAAAATTGCCCCGCAAGGCCACAACGCGCTGCTGACCGGCGACATCGGTTCCGGCAAATCCACACTGGTGGACGCAATCACCACCCTGCTCGTCCCCACCCAGCGCATCACCTACAACAAGGCGGCGGGCGCGGAAGGCAAGGAACGTTCCCTCGGTTCTTACGTGCGCGGCGAATACAAAAGCGAAAAAAACGAACTGGGGCAGGGTGCAAAAGCCGTTGCCCTGCGCGATGAAAAACACTACAGCGTATTACTCGGCTGGTTCTACAACCCCGGTTTTGCCCAAGGCATGACGCTGGCACAAGTGTTCTGGCTCAAGGAAGGCAGCCGCCAGCCGGAACGTTTTTACGTCACCGCCGAAAACCTGCTGACCATCCGCGAACACTTCGCCAACTTCGGCAATGACATCAGCCAATTGCGCAAACGCTTGGCGAAACTACCCGGCGTGACGGTCATCGACACCTTCAAGGAATACGCTGCCCGCTTCCGCCGCTATTTCGGCATCCAGTCCGAACAGGCACTCGATCTGTTTTACCAAACCGTGTCAATGAAATCGGTCGGCAATCTGACCGATTTCGTGCGTACCCACATGCTCGAAGACACGGGCGTAGAACAGCAAATCCACAGCCTGTGCCGCGATTTCGACAACCTCAACCGTTTGCACGAAGCAGTATTGAAAGCGCGGCGGCAAATCAGCCTGTTGCAACCGCTGGACAGCAACCTTGCCGATTACACCCAACTCAGCAGCAGTATCCACGCCCTGCGTGCCGCCCGCGAAGCCTTGGGCTGCTGGTTTGCCGTTCAGGAAGTGGGCTTGCTCACTGAACGCCTGCAAAACCTGCGCCACGATGCCGAACGCCTCAGCCATCGGCGCACCCAGCTTGAAACCAGCATCCAGACCTTGCGCACCCAAGAGGACGATTTGCACCGCAGCATCGAAGATCAGGGCGGGCGGCGTTTGCGTGAACTCGAAAAAGAAATGGCGACGCTGGAAAAAGACCGCATCCGCTGCCAACGCCAGTACGATAACTGGCAGACCAACATTACCCAACTCGGTTTGACGGCTGACTTGAGTGAAGACAACTTTTACCACAACCGCCAGCGCGTCGAAGTGCTGGAAGCCGACATCCAGCAGCAGGAATCAGCAGTTACAAACCCGAACGCGATGACCACGCTATCCGCTTCCGCCAGCAAAACGACCAGCAGCAACAGTTACAGGCTGACATTGACTCGCTGCGCCAACGCAAAAGCAATATTCCGCGCCAAAACCTTGCCATGCGCCAGACCATGCTGGAAGTGCTGAACCTGCCCGAAGAAGACCTGCCGTTTGCGGGCGAGTTGCTACAAGTGGACGAAACCGAACGGCTGTGGGAAGGGGCTACCGAGCGCGTGTTGCACAATTTCGGCTTGAGCCTATTAGTGCCGGAACGCCATTACGAGCGCGTCAGCCACTACGTCGAACAGACCCATTTGCACGGGCGGCTGGTGTATTACCGCGTGCAAGCCCCCAGCACGTCGCGCCGTGGCGAACTCGACCCGCAATCGCTGGTACGCAAGCTGCGCATCAAAGCCGACAGCGAATTTTACCCTTGGCTGGAACACGCGCTGCACGAACGCTTTGACTACCATTGCGCCACCGATATGCCCGATTTTCGCCGCCACCACCAAGCCCTGAGCCAGAACGGGCAGATCAAGGGCGGTGGGCAACGCCACGAAAAAGACGACCGCCACAATTTGCACGACCGTTCCCGCTACGTGCTGGGCTGGAGCAACCGCGACAAATTGCAGGCACTGGAAGCGCAAGCCGAAACCCTGATTCAGCAGATTCACCAGACAGCGGATGTATTGTCACAGGTCGAACGCCAACGCCAAGGTTTGCGCCAACAGCAAAATGCGCTGCGTGATGTGCAAAAGGTGCGCGATTTCAGCGAGATTGACTGGCACACCCCGGCACGCGCCATCCAGCAACTGCGCGAAGAACAGCAGCGCATCGAAAACAGTTCCGACATTCTGCAAAGCCTGCAAGCGCAATTGCAAACCAGCCGCCAGCAACGGGTGGAAGCCGAGCGCAAGCACAGCGAAGTGTTGCTGGAACAAGGCACGCTGAACAATAAAATCGCCAACGCAGAAGACGAACAGGCACGCGCTACCGAACAAGCTGCCTTGTTGCCCGCACCCGCTTTGGCGCAACACCACGGCTTGCTGGAACACTGGCGGCAACAAGTGTTGGGCGATACCGCGTTCAATTTGCGCAGTCTGGGCAAGCAGCAAAGCGACATCCGCAGCGCGATGCAGGCGCAACTCGACAGCGATGAAGGCAAAAACCGGCGCTTGTCACAGAAAATCGTCCAGCAAATGCAGGATTACAAGCGCGATTACCCCGCCGACACCAGCGAAGTGGATGCCAACCTCGAATCGGCGGGCGAATTCCAGCGCATGTTGGCGGTGCTGCAAAGTGAAGACCTGCCGCGCCACGAACAGAAATTCAAGGCGATGCTGAATGAGCAAACCATTCAAGGTATTGTGATGCTGCAAAACCAGTTGGAAAAGGAACGCCGCGCCATTGACGACAAACTCGACGCGATCAACCGTTCCTTGCAGGGCATCGAATACAACGCGGGGACATACATCCTGTTGTTGCCGACCCCCACACAGGACGCGGAAGTGCGCGATTTCCGGGCGGATTTGCGCCAATGCCTGAGCCACAGCCTCGACGATGACGAGATGTACACCGAAACCCGTTTCCTGCAAGTCAAGCACATCATTGACCGCCTCAATGGGCGCGAAGGCTTCAGCGAGATTGACCGCAAGTGGATGCGCAAAGTCAGCGATGTGCGCAACTGGTATCTGTTTTCGGCGAGTGAACGTTGGCGCGAAGACGACACCGAACGCGAGTTTTACAGCGATTCCGCCGGAAAATCGGGCGGGCAAAAGGAAAAGCTGGCGTATACGGTGCTGGCTTCCGCGCTGGCTTACCAGTTCGGGCTGGAATGGGGGCAAGTGCGTTCGCGCTCGTTCCGCTTTGTGGTGATTGATGAGGCGTTCGGGCGTGGGTCGGATGAGTCCACCCGCTACGGGCTGGAACTGTTCCGCAAGCTCAATTTGCAACTGTTGATCGTCACACCCCTGCAGAAAATCCACGTGATTGAGGATTACATCAACTCGGTGCATTTCGTGCATAACGAGGCGGGGCAAAAATCGCTGGTAAGGAATTTGAGTATTGAGGAGTATCGGCGGGAGAAGGCTGGTAGGGTGAGTGGAGCGTAACTCCACCCGCCCTACGTTTTTCTACCAGTAGTACTCGTGTGGTTTGTGGTTGCCGAGTGGGAATACCAAGGCATCGGCATCTGCGCCCCTTTTCACCGCATGGCACAAACGGTGGTTTTGCTGGCGGCGGGGGCGGGTCATATGCAGGCGCGTCCACCAGCTTGGTGTACTCATGGTGTAATAACGGGGTTTGCCACGATACTGGGCTTTGATCTTGCCTTGGGCATCGCGGTCTTGGCTTTTGTTGCGTACAGACATGCACATTCTCCAAATGTTAAACATTCAGAAAATGTCAGCCTCGAAATACCAGTGTTTTAACAACAACATGCGGTTTATCCTCAAGTTCAGGTATGGGGATGTTATGCCAAACCATTGTCGGGAGTATAGCCCTTGGGGTGCTTGCATTGGCTTGTTTTTGGGATTCGCAGGATTTAAGGATGGGCAGGATGACTGAATCAGTGCTTGCCATCCAATGCCCATTGGACATTTCCCGTATGAATTTTGCGGCAAGCTCTTCCGAATGGGATTCCAGATAGGCAGCGTGGTTTTCGGATAAGTCGGGGGCTGCATTGATCTTTTCGACGGTGCGTAGGCGTTCCAGCAGTGTTTTCAGTTTGGGCGATGTTGAGGTTACGAGTAACCCCTCCAGTTGTTGGCGGAGTGCGAGGTAATGCTGGTAGTCGTTTGACCATTCTACAAAGGTGGTATCGTCTGGCAGTAGCCCTTTGCGGTAGCGGTCAATGAAGGCTTCGGAGTCCATCCGTTGCTGATTTTCGTACAGGCTCAGGCGTTTGCTGACGGCGATTAGGGCATCCAGCGGTGAGGTGTAAGTTATCCGTTGTTTGCGCATACTAAACTCCTGCGGACGGTATGGGATAATTCTAGCATGGAAAGCGTAGTGTCCTCAGTTCGGAGGTTTCCGGTAGGGTAATATTCCGCAATTTGCTACAATGTATCCACCATATCAAAGGATACACATTCATGCTGACACAGGCTAAAAAACTCGCCCGTTTCCGGCAAATCCGCCGCCGTAATTACCGCGCCAGTTTGCGCTTGGAAGGGTTTGCGCCATCAAGCCAAACGCATTTGGACGAACAAGCCCCATTGCTTTCCCCACAAGATATTGAAAGCCGCATTGCCCAAATCAAAGCAAGGTATGTCGGATAAGTACGGTGTCAGCCAAGACCCGGATTGTTACCCCAATAGTTCAACAAGCTCAATATCCGTGATGCGCAGGAGTTGGAGGCTGTTGAAGCTGAGTTGACCCAGCTTCGCAGCGAATCCTTTGAGCCTGATTTTGCCGCGTTTGATTTGGGCGCGTTGGCGGCGATTCATCAGCATTTGTTTCAGGACATTTACCGTGGGCGGGGCAACTCCGCACGGTGGACATCAGCAAAGGCAATACCCGTTTTTGTTCTGCCCAATACATCCAGAAAGAAGCTGACCGCTTGCTTGCCCGTTTGCAGTCTGAGAAATGGCTGGAAGGGCTGGCGTTGCCTGAGTTTGTTGCCAGGATTGCGGATTATTATTGCGAACTGAATGTGATCCATCCGTTCAGGGAAGGCAATGGGCGTACCCAGCGCCTGTTTTTCGAGGCGATTGCCCTCAATGCCGGGTATGAGGTGGATTGGTCACAAGTGAACCGGGATGAATGGCTGGATGCCAACATCCGGGGGTATTTTGCTGATCTTGCGCCATTGCAGGCAATCTTTGCGCGGATTGTCAGCAGTTTGTAGAGTTGCCTCACCCTCCCGCATACGGCTCTACCCAGCCTTCTTCGCCGGGGGCGGGTAAATCCGGGCAGGTTTTTTCGTAGGGTAAGGCATCGCCGATGAAGCGTTGCCATTCGGCAAGGTTGTTGTGCGGTTGACGATGGAGCAGACTTTTTTTGCCCAGCTTTCGGGGTCTGCGTCCCATAAGCGCAGAGTGTTATCTACATCATCGCTGATCATAAATTTGCAGCCTCCGTATCAGACCAACTGAAGAAGCCTTAGTGATTCATTACTCCCAACAACATACAGTACGGACTTCGCTCTAGAAATTCCTACATACATCAATGTATCGTTAGACAAGGACACCTGATCAACCCATAGGAAAATTACGTCACGCTCTAAGCCCTTGAACCGCTTCACTGTATCCATCAATACGCTACTATTCTGGAAATGTTCTTCTCTTGACCAACGAACTGGTCGAGGCAGAGGCTCACGCAGAAGCAAATTGTAGAAAGATTCCTTTGATTGCCCAGCCACAAGAACAGCAATGGACTCAGGATTGACTCCCTCATCATGGATGATTTTAGTTATTTGCCGTGCAATCTGTTTTGCTTGAGTTTCAGGTGTACGATCTATAAACGGAATAGGAGCTAATCCGTCAATTCCTGAATCATCAACAGGCTCACCCTTGTAGTATTGGTATGCAAAATCATGCACTGGTTTCGAGTTGCGACAATTTTTGGTCAGTGGAAATGTATCAGATTCTAGTATAGGAAATGACGAGGCACGGGTATATAAACGTTGATTTTCATCATAAAATACATACAGCCAAGATTGATCCGAGTTTCGCAAAGCCATTTCTATCGGTAGCCAATACTCATCTCCGAAATCTTGTCCTTCGTCAACTATAATAGCGTCAAATTTCAATGCTTCATCCATCTCCTCAATGGCATAAAAAGCGGCTAAAGGCATTTGAATATCAAATTCATCGCTATGAGGCTCTTCCGCTTTCACTTTTTCCATCGGATTTGGTTTACCACTTTCAACACATTTACGTATACAGTGCTGGCAAAACTGGTGGAACGTGCAAGCTAGAACTTGACCCGACTCTGAAAATTGACGCTCCAAAGTAGCTCCTAGTGCCTTGTTGTAGCATAGTAATAAAACATTGATGCCAAGCTCAGCTAACATTCGCGCTTTTTCAACAGCTAGCACGGTCTTGCCTGTACCCGCAGCTCCAACAATAGCAGCTCGTTTGTGCCTACCCAAAGTGCGAAGGACGGATGCTTGTTCATTGGTAAGCCTGATACGAAGCTGATCATCACTGGCAAGAATGTCTCGAAGCAAAAGACGAACCTCAATAGGGCGGCAGAGTATGCGTTCTACTGCTTGTAATCCATCATGACCAAGCGGGGCATCCTCTTGCCCAGCCCAGTGTTGAAAAACACGATCCAGCCAGTTTGCCATATCCCCTAGTGCTGCTTTGTCGCCAATAATTTCATTCGGACACTCTGGCAACCCTAGTCGAGGAATAGAGCTTATATCCGGGAAAATAACCGCATGACCGAGAGAAATTCGGCGGTGTAATGCTGTCCACATATGATTAGCTTGGAGTTGAGCAAAAATCGCATACTTTTGACTCTTTGCTTGAGCCACAGGGTCTTTGATCTCATGCGTTTGCCCTCGCCGGTCGATAGATTTCCATCCCCTCGCAGGATCATACGTAACTCCGCCTCCCTTCACTTCAACTATAAGAAGGCCATATTTTGCAGAGAAGATAATAAAATCGGCTTCTCCATCTTTATGCCCTCCATCTTTACGTGAGGCTATATACGATTTACCATGAATAACAACATAAGTGTTATCCAGAGAATCGCGGAGACTTCGATAAACACTTGCTTCTGCTTGTGAAGGCAATTCGCCTAACTGAGCATCACTTAACATTGGGTACAATCTAGCCATCATGATTCCTTCGTTTTAATAGTCAGTTCTACTAGCCGCTTTTTTTGTTGTTCACCATTTAAATCTCGATAAATAATAAGCGGGAATCTCCCACATTCCCGAATGGACTCGACAACCCCGACGACCTGATCATCTATTAACACTGCATCCCCAGCCGATGGAATTGATAGTTTGATTCCTACTACTTGAGAGCTTTTAGCAAGTTGTCTCCAACCGCCATCAAAGACAAATCGGTCGACTTGGACGCAAGGGTTCTGAATTTTGTGGATTTGTGGGGTTTGCGAGAAAACATCTTCCACGACATACAACCAGTAATCACGGTCAGGATTTTCTCTTGCGTAGAAAAACTGCGTGGATGTCATCGCAACACCTCGCTCTCCCCACGCGGCTTCTGTACCTTTAACTTCAATATATCGGGTTCCACCATTACCCTCAGAAATAACATCATACCCTGGATTGGAATGTGCCATAGAACGCGCATTACGCCCTTCATTGTGTTCATGTTCTATGACAATTTTTACGGCCTCATTTCCTATACGCAAACGTTTACTATTGTCTCTTGATAATGATACTTCTGCCTCATCAGCTTCAGTTTTATTGGAAACATAAATAACAGTAGTAACTTGACGATGTTGTGTTGCGGGTTTGCTCTGACTAATTGTAGATTTTGAAATAGGGTATCCATTTCCTGATGATTCACCTTTTTCTATATCTGATCTGGTTGCTGGATTTTTTGCCGCACCATTGTGTGAGTCAGATTCGGGCTGATTAGCTTGAATATTGACGTTTATTTTATCCTCATCTCCCTGCAAGGATGTCGCTGTTGATTTATTCCGATGTTGAGAGACTGAATTCGTCGTCTTTATTAAATCATTGTCTTCTTCTGATTTTGGTATTGCAGAAAGTTCATTAGGCTGATCTACTTGGATGGTATTATCAAATCCAAAGGCAGATTCGCTATCAATAACATCAAAATCTTGAGGCTTAATTTCGGCACTATTCTCTTCTGCTCTATTTTCTTCTTCAAACTGATACTGACGTATTTTTAGATCATCCAAAACCTCTGAAATCTCAGATGGTTTACATTGAAGTATTTGTACTAATGGAGCAAGATTTTTCAATGATTTATCGGATAATGAGCGATTCAATAGTTCTGCAAGATCGTTGCAAAAGTAACGTCGGCGATTATCTGCCAACATCGCAGTCTCGTGATCCCAGTAAAAACTTGCTTCATCATCACCAAGAAAGCGTTTAGTTCCATTCGTTTTTAAATAGAGAGATATGTGAATGGACTTTACGCATTGTACATTAACTCTTTGTAAGTAAGTCAATGAGGCTTCCGACACCTCGAATTCTTCATGTCGTAACAATCTCCGCAGTCCATATATGAATTCATTTGAATGTAAAAGTTCTTCTAGGCGTATACATTCTTCTTTTTCAGTTTCCAATTCACTAGCAATAGGATATTCAGTGAGACGTTCCTTTATAGATTTTGCGAGACTAGAAATTTTGAGTGCGGTTTGAATTCCAACAATACCTGATACAGTAGATGATAAAATGGGAACGTCAGAAGAATTAAGTATGGATTCGTACCATGGTGCATCACCCATAAACACCTCTTTTGCTTCAATCATCCTGCCATCAGAAGTTGGAACCAATATTTCATCATTAAACTCCTCCCTATTATTTAAATCACTCACAATACGTTGAATAACTTCCTTGATAACTTTAGAGGTTTGTTGATCTGTTGTTGAGTAACTGCTACCACGAATCTCCATCAATACAGTCGTCCAATCATCAATTGTTGGTTCTTGTTTTGTACCAAGGACTCCATATCCTCTCTCAATAGCAGCATCTTTATTACGGATTGTACATCTCCAAGGTTTCATATATTTTACGTTATCGGTAAACACATGACTGGGTTTCCAGAAACGCTTATTACTCTGCTCCCAGATGCAGGGAATATCAGCAAAAGTATCTTTTAAGTTTATTGTACCTTCAATATTTTTCTCTTCTACGTCATCATCAACATCGCCAGACTCTTTTGGAGCTTTACCGCCGAAGAAGCGATAAATCTGACCAAGTGCAGAAGTCAGCACTCTCTCATCTGGTATCGTTTCTGAATCTGAGCAGGTTACAAGCAGTTCACGGAAATGTGCCACTACCAAATCAACTGGGGGTTTAACAGGGAATCCCATGACCTTTAGTAATTGCTGATTCGGTTCCGGGTGTAGAGTAGTGACATAAGCCTGACTGGCAACTAATTGACCGAATCTGGGGAAATAAACATCTTTAGGATACCCATATATTTTGTCTGAATTTGAAAAACATAGAAGATCACCCGCATCCTGACGGAGAGGAACCCACTGAATTTCAGCGAGTGTATTCAATGCTGTAGTAAGTTCAGTAGAAACGCGTCTATGTTCCTGAGTTTCTGCATCTGCACGTTCTTTGATAAACTTATACGCGGACTGAATACTTTGGAGCTTTTCTTGAGTAGGTTCATGTGCAACCAGAGTTTTCACATACTCCACTACATCTTCTATCTGCGGCTCAACAGGCATGTCGAGTTGGCGGAAAAACTCTTCCCATCGTCTACTCTCACGTGCGTAAGTCGTATTCATATCTGGAAGTGAAGCTTGATCCCCAAGTATTGCTTTCGCTAACTTACTACCCGGCTGATAGGTTTTTATTGGTGCTCTCAGCTTGCCATCTTCACAGACAATAATGCAGGCATTGCGAACCTCTTCAAACAACTTGACCGCATTTTGATTTTCATCACTTTGCGCAATCGCTATATGATCACGTAACCATGCAGTAGCCTTAATTCGTTCATCGCCATCAAATCTTTCAAATTCTGGCAGGAGGAATTCTCGAATCAGACGAGAACGCGATAATTCAGGTACACCAAGTAATCGGTAAAGTTCACGCCACTTATGATTTGCTCCGTCATCTAAAAAAATGACATCAAAATCAATACAAGGAAAATTAAAATCCTGAGAAATATATGCCGTTGCATCACTAATATTTACAAGACTTCCTTTGGCTGTAGGGAAAAGCCTGAGCTTTTTAAGTCTAATTTGTTGCTCGCGTGATTTTTTTAGTATTAATAAGCTATTTTCTTTGCTCAAATAATCAAGCAAAGCTCGCTGCACTTCGGTTATTGATTCATAATTATCTAATATATCAATGCATTGATTAAATAATGCATCAATTAGGTTTTGAATGGCAATAGGGTGGATACAATTATACTTGTGATACCTTTCTGAAAAGCTGTCAAACAAGCTTCTTAACTCATTATTTACATCGAAAACGAGTGGGATGGATATTTCAATAAGTGCGCTCTTTAACTCCCGTGAACCATTAAATAGTAATGGCGTAACGTAAGAATCCATTTTATGAAGCGTTTGAGCTTGATCTGGGATAAGTGAAATTTTCTTGAGTCTATCTATCGAAAAGCTTATATCATTATCCAATAGTCGACTGAATACTGATTTTAGCCAAGATTCGCTCAAACCATTTTTATTTAACTGAGCTTTTTCGTTTTCAGTTTTTGAAGAGACATATTCAGCGAGTTCATCTATAAAGTACTTACTAGTCATGTTACGTAAGCGTAACCTTTCACCTGTAAATTTAAATAACTTATTCGCACATATTGGCTCTAAGAACCAATCGGGGTGCTCCCCAAATACATCTCCATCGAATAACGATTCTTTTAAGTAAAGCGGTTTGCTAGTTAGTCCTAAAGTCCGAAGATGTCCATGGCAGTCAATGAGTAAAGGAAGACCACTAATATCATTTTTTGGACTATCACTAAGGCAAAAGTCTAGGAGCTGCAAAACATGATCCTGTTTCCGAAGATACGCTTTTGGAGCATCAACGATAAGACAGTTGACATCATACTGTTCCTTTAGCGCAATTCGTAAATCGTTTGGTGTTAATTCAGGAACATTTATCTTGTTGACGATAAAACCCTCTTTTACGTATGAAGGCAATGCCGGACTTGGAAGAGGAAGAAAGTTCTCTGCAATTAGTAAACTGCCAATACTCGATAATTTATCAAGCAAGGTTCGTGTGCTAGATAGTTTGCACCAATGAATATCCCCAGAACATCTGAATAGATCAACAGTAGCGGCTTGTCTATAGAATGAGGATGTTAGCCATCCTTCCCAGCTTTCTTCATTATTGACAGTTTTAGGGAATGCGTTATAGTAAGAATCAATCTTATCTGCATCAATATCGAAACATAAATTCTCAAGAAGATGAATATAAGCTTTTACCACGGATGTTTCTAACAGCGTTTTATTCCACTCAAACCGTAAACGTGCAGACCCGTATGTAGAACGATCTAAGAACATGTTTTGCCTAGAGTCATCCAAATCAAAGTAGCCATTTATTTGTATCGGCATACTTGTTTGTATCGGCACGGGCAAAAAGCATGAAACTCTACCTTGTGAAACTCGATCTGAATTAATCAACCAAGCTGCTCCTGCATAGGGTAGAGCTTTTTCTCCACTTTCGATCATATTCTGGCAAGAATTTATTGATGTGCGCCCTGTATCAATGAAAAAACCATCAATAACGCGCCATATTTCAGAGAGTTTTTCCCCATTAATCTCAATGTCGTATCTGTGGAGGCAATTAGAAAATAAATCTCCCTGTTTAGATAAAACTGCTAGAATATTTTCTGAATCAGATGTACTCAGTAGTGAGTTTACTTCTATGCGTGATTCAATGATTTCTTGATAATTGACAGCTTGTATAGATAGCAGTGTTTCAATCGAGCCATTGGGCTTTCTATGTGTAACTTTTATCTTTCTTACATATTTCAGAAATAAAAGTATTGCCGAACTCATATTCTGAAGCTGCTGAACAGCATCAAGAGCATCATCAACCGTATATGCTTCAGGCTTGATTTTACTTTGGTTTGCCTGCTCATCCATGCGGAATGGTAGTCGAAATACAGTCCCAGTGAAATCGTCGTCGTTTTCGACGAACTGAGTGAAAGCATCAAGAAGTGACCATCCCGCCTCAATAAGTTCGGTGGCATCAAAACTACGTCCTGGGCTTGCCACAGATGCTTCTGGTACGGTTGTGAAGTGAGGGTCAAAGAAATAAAGCTTACCGTTCGTGAAGAAACACGGAACATCCGTCACGTTGTAACAGGCATTGAAACCTAATCCAAATCGTCCTGTTTTACCCACAGAAAATGACTTTCCACTTTCACCGATTCTCTGTATCCCTTCAATATCAGTATCACTAAAAGCTTTATTGTTGTAGACGAGTAACGCTGGGGTAGTGTGTAACCACTGCATAGAATCAGGCAAACCAGCGACATCGTATTTTTGCTCATCAATGTGGAAGACAATCTCATTAGCTTCAGCATCATCTGCATTCTGAATGAATTCTTTCAGTATCCCCAAGCCCTTGGGATAACTTCGCACAAGGTTGTGCAAGCGTGTTGTCAGAGGCTCGTGTTGCCCAAATGTATTCCCAATAGTCATAACTACTCGCCAAAACCCCAATTATGATCAAATATAACACAGAACCATGTCAAAACCGCCGTATTTCGCCAGCACCTAATACACCGCCTGCGCATCATTGACGGGTGCGGCAAGGCTATCCAATCCAGTACGGGTTTTGTCATGCTGGCTAACACCAACAATCAGAGCGATACAGCGCGACATAAGCGGGTTCTCTGTAGCAGCAAACACCCCTATGGTAGTATGAAAACTCCACACGACAAAAGGTAAACCGAATGGCAACGCTGAAAGCAATGGAACTGGAAAACGGGCAATGGGTATACGTACAGGTCAATGAAAACATCACCTTTGCCGATACTCCGTCAGATACACAACCCGTCACACGCGGTGGCGGTTTTGAACGCAAAGGCGACACCACCAGAGGTTTGGCAACCCAAGCCCACAAAGCCGTGGACAAACTCGGCGACGTAATCCGCGCCATGTCCGACACTGCCGCCAAAGCCCTGCAAGATTCCGCCTTCGGCAATGTGGACAAGGTAACGCTGGAGTTTGGCATCACGCTCGGTGGGGAAGCAGGCATTCCCTTTATCACCAGTGGCAAAGCCGAAGGCTCGGTCAATGTGACCGTGGAGTTTTCTCCCAAGAAAAGTCCCTAACAGCAATTTCCCCCCTTGGTAAATGCCATGTTATCTATATATAATGTAACCATTGTATATAGGAGTGCGCCCCATGCAAGCAGGACTCGCCGAAATCCAGAAAAACATCGCCATCCTCACCACGCTCACCGAGCCGTTGCAGATCGTGGATAAACGCCGTAAGCAAATCATTGCCACGGTTTACCCGCGCCTTGCTACCCACAATGCCCAACGGCTGGCTGGCAAATACCGCCAGCGCATTCCAACCGCCTTACGCGCAGCCTCGTTTGAAGAAGCCCGCGAAGCTGCCCTGTTAGCGGTGATGAAGGAAAAATATGACGTTGCTAATTGATACCAACATCATCATCCGTTACCTCGTGGGCGACCATGCCGAATTTCTGGCGAAATCCACCGAACTGTTTGTACAGGTTGAACGCGGCGAGCAAGACATCATCATCCTCGACAGCGTAGTGATGGAGGCGTTTTTTGTCCTGACCAAGTTCTACCAACTGCCCAAGGCGGAAGTGATTGACGACCTCAAGACCATCCTCGCCTTCGCAGGCGTGATCAATGACGACAAGTTCCAGATCATCGAAACGCTCAACCTCGTCCTCTACAAAAACATCGACTTTGTGGACGCGCTATTGTGCGTGAAAAGCAAACTCTACGGGCTGGAAGTGTTCAGCTTCGATGACCGCTTAAACAAACGCTGTTCCTGACATGATCACCCCCGCCGACATCCGCACCAAAGCCCAAAAACTCTGGGACAGCGGGCGCATCCTGCAAGACGCATGGGAAGCGGGCGAGCTGTTCCCGTGGGAAATCCCCTTCCGCAAGCCGAACGCCAGCGCACAGATGGAACAGTTCACCCAAGTGCGCGGCTGGATCACCACCCTCAAACAAGCCAGCTTTGAGGCAAAAGGCTACGGCTACCGCATCGGCTACCGCGAAGTGCAGCACCGCCAACTTGGCACACAACTGCTGCCGGACACAATCAGCTTCGACACCCGCGATGACTTGCTACGCTTTATCCAGAAAAAACAGGCATTCCCCGCCCTGTACCAAACCGGGCTGGAAACCGCCACCGAATTCCCGGTGCTACGTGCATGGTTGCTGAAATACCCCACCAAACTGATGGAACACGCATCAGTCTGGTCTGCCTTACTGGCAGTATGCCGCTATTTCCTGCACCAGCCGCGCCCGGAACGTTACCTGCGCGAACTCGATATTCCCGGCGTAGACAGCAAATTCATCGGGCAACACAAAGCCATTCTGAGCGAATTGCTGGATGCCGTGCTGCCGGAATCAGCCATTGACCCCGATAGCACCGGCCTGCGCCAATACGGTTTCGAGCGCCGCTATGGCTTGAAATACGACGAGCCGCTGCTACGCCTGCGCTTGCTGGATACCGCCCTCAGCCCAGTGGCAGGCATAACCGATGTCAGCCTGCCGCTATCGCAACTGGCGCAATGGGAAATCCCCTGCCAGCGCGTGTTTGTCACCGAAAACAAAACCAACGGCCTGAGTTTTCCCGCCACGGCGCACGCCATCGTAATCTTTGGTCTTGGCTACGGCGTGGATGCTTTGGCAGAAATCCCTTGGCTGCATAATCGCCCGCTGATTTACTGGGGCGACCTCGACACCCACGGTTTCTCGATCCTGTCGCGGATGCGCCGCCATTTTCCGCGCACCCAATCCCTGCTGATGGATGCGCCAACCTTGCAGCAATACGCGCATTTATGCGTCGAAGAGCCGGAAAACGCCCGCTGTACTGATATACTCCAGCATTTGCAGCCGGAAGAAGCCGCCGTTTACCAGCACTTGCAACAAACCCACCAGCGGCTGGAACAGGAACGCATCCCGATGGCGACTGTCAGGGAGCAATTAACAACAAGGAATTTCCAGACATGAACACTTTAGTCTTCGACATCGAAACCATCCCCGACATTGAAGGCGGGCGCAAACTCTACGACCTTGGCGACCTCGACGCTGACGGCATCGCCAAAGCCATGTACCACCTGCGTTTCCAAAAAACCGGCACGGAATTTCTGGCGCATCACCTGCACAAAATCGTTGCGATTTCAGTGACATTTCGTGGCAAAGGCGACGATTTCAAAGTCTGGACGTTAGGCGACGAATCCGCCGACGAAAAAGAAATCCTGCAACGTTTCTTCGACGGCATCGACCGCTACACCCCCACCATCGTGTCGTGGAACGGCAGCGGTTTTGACCTGCCCGTGATCCACTATCGCGCCATGAAGCACAAAATCTGCGCCCCGCGTTACTGGGACATGGGCGAAGATGACAGCAGCTTCAAGTGGAACAACTACATCAGCCGCTACCACACCCGCCACACCGACCTGATGGATTTACTCGCACTCTACAGTGGACGTGCCAATGCGCCATTGGACGAACTGGCTTCGCTATTCGGCTTCCCCGGCAAAATGGGCATGAGCGGTGCGAAAGTCTGGGATGCGTATCAAGAAGGCAAACTCGCCGACATCCGCAACTATTGTGAAACCGATGTGCTGAATACGTGGCTGGTTTACCTGCGCTTCCAACTGCTACGCGGTCACATCCTCATCGACAAATACAATAGCGAATGTGAACTGGTGCGCAAACACCTGAAAGCATCGGGCAAGGAACATTTACTAGCATTTGAAGCCGCATGGGAGGCGGGCGCATGAGCCGACATAGAAACAGAAAACCCAAGGGTATCCAAAATAGCCCACTGATCGAAACCACCATCGAATCGCTCACCCTCGAAGGGCAGGGTGTCACGCACATTGACGGTAAAACCGTATTCATCGACGGCGCATTGCCGGGTGAAACGGTGGCATTCCGCTACACCTCCCACAAGCAAAAGCATGACATCGGCAAAGTCGAAACCATCCTCACACCTTCACCGGATCGGGTCGAACCGCGTTGCGCACATTTCGGCGTGTGCGGCGCATGTAGCTGGCAACACATCTCCCTCGAAGCACAAATTCCGCTACAAACAACGCGCCATGCTCGACAACCTCAAGCACATTGGCAAAGCCGAGCCAGAAACTGTGTTTGCGCCACTCACTGCTGACGGCTGGGCATACCGCCGCAAAGCCCGCCTCGGCGCAAAATGGGTACGCAAAAAAGACAAAGCTCTGGTAGGTTTCCGCGAAAAAGAAGGTGGTTTCCTCGCCGAACTCAACCGCTGCGAAATTTTGCACCCCAGCATTGGCGAACACCTGACCGACTTCCAAGCCCTGATTGCCAGCATGGATGCCCGCGAATCTATCCCGCAAATCGAAACTGCCGTCGGTGATGGTGACAACGCCACTGCGCTGATTTTTCGCCACATGGAAGAACTTTCTGAGGGTGATACCGAAAAGTTGTTGGCGTTTGGCAAGCAATTCAACTATCAAATTTACTTGCAGCCGAAAGGCCCCGAAACGGTCCATTGCATTTACCCTGAAAACCCAGAGCTGTATTACGAACACCCGCAATTCAACACACGGGTTAATTTCATGCCGCTGGACTTTATCCAAGTCAACCAGCCGCTGAACCGTGCAATGGTGGCGCGTGCGCTCGAATTGCTTGCCCCCGAACCGACCGATACCGTGCTGGACTTGTTCTGCGGCTTAGGCAATTTCACCCTGCCATTAGCGCGTGATGGCGGCGCAAGTGATCGGCGTGGAAGGCGAGCAAACGATGGTGGAACGCGCCCGTGCGGCCGCTCATGCCAATGGCATCATGAATACCGATTACCACGTTTGTAACCTGATGGGCGACAAATTGCAGCACGAACCGTGGTTGAAGAAAAACCGTTACGACAAGATTTTGCTCGACCCACCGCGTGCGGGCGCGAAAGAAATCATTGCCCATTTCGGCAAGCTCAACGCGGGGCGGATTGTGTATGTGTCGTGTGACCCGGCAACGCTGGCGCGGGATACTTACGAGCTGGTGCATGAACACGGCTACCGCTTGGTTGGGGCGGGGGTGATGGATATGTTCCCGCATACCTCACACGTTGAGTCGATTGCGGTGTTTGAAAAATAAGAGAAATAACAAGGGAAATCCCATGCAAGAATTACAACAACAGCTTGAAACCCTGCGCGAACAACTGCGCTATCACAACCACCGTTACTACGTGCTGGACGACCCGCAAATCCCCGATGCGGAATACGACCGCCTGTTCCGCGAGTTACAAAGCCTTGAAGCCGCACACCCGGAACTGATAACCCCCGATTCGCCCACTCAGCGTGTCGGGGCAGCACCGCTCACCGAATTCGGCGAAATCAAGCACGCCATCCCGATGCTGTCCTTGGGCAACGTGTTCAGCGATGAAGAATTGCTGGCCTTCGACAAACGCATTCACGACCGCCTCAAGTCCGACGCGGAAACCGAATTCGTTGCCGAACCCAAACTCGACGGTTTGGCGATCAGCATCCTCTACGAAAACGGCGTATTCACCCGCGCTGCGACCCGTGGCGATGGCGAAACCGGCGAAGATGTGACCCACAATGTGCGTACCATTGCTTCCGTGCCGTTGCGTTTGCTGGGCGAAGGTTATCCGGCGGTGTTGGAAGTGCGCGGCGAAATCTACATGCCCAAAGCGGGGTTTGAAGCCTTCAACGCCAAAATGCGGGCATTGGGTGAAAAAACCTTCGTTAACCCGCGCAATGCGGCAGCGGGCAGTTTGCGCCAACTCGATCCGCGCCTGACTGCACAACGTCCGTTGGATATTTTTTGCTACGCGGTAGGCTTGGTGGAAGGCGGCACAGTGCCGGATACGCATTACGCCATCCTGCAACAATTCCGCGCATGGGGTTTGCGGGTTTGCCCTGACATTCGCATTGTGCAAGGTGCAGCAAGGTTGTCTGGACTATTTCCGCGAGATTGGCGCACGGCGTAACAGCTTGCCCTATGACATCGACGGCGTGGTCTATAAAGTCAACAGCATTGCCACCCAGCAGGAACTCGGTTTTATCAGCCGTGCGCCGCGTTGGGCAGTTGCGCACAAATTTCCTGCACAAGAAGAAATCACCGAACTCGAAGGGGTCGATTTCCAAGTCGGGCGCACGGGCGCACTCACGCCCGTTGCCCGTCTCAAACCCGTATTCGTCGGTGGCGTGACCGTCAGCAATGCCACCCTGCACAATATGGATGAAATCGAGCGCAAAGACGTGCGTATCGGCGATTTCGTGATCGTGCGCAGGGCAGGGGACGTGATTCCCGAAGTTGCCAGCGTCATCCTCGACCGCCGCCCCGCA
The DNA here is from genome assembly GCA_963818325.1 of uncultured Gammaproteobacteria bacterium. Lineage (GTDB taxonomy): Bacteria > Pseudomonadota > Gammaproteobacteria > Thiotrichales > Thiotrichaceae > Thiothrix. The sequence goes on from CAWFRV010000013.1 coordinate 86,538, forward strand.
GGTGCTGCACCGATTGTCATGCCCACGCATTGCCCCGTGTGCGGTTCAGAGGTGCAACGCCCCGAAGGTGAAGCCGTCGCCCGCTGTAGCGGTGGTTTGTATTGCCCCGCGCAAGTCAAAGAAGCCATCAAACACTTCGCCTCACGCAAAGCCCTGAACATCGACGGTTTAGGCGACAAAATGGTGGAGCAATTGTTTGATGCGGGTTTGATCCGCCACGTTGACGACCTCTACAGTCTGGATGTTGAAGCGGTTGCTGCGTTGGAACGCATGGGCAAGAAATCCGCCGAAAACCTCATTGCCGCGCTCGAAAGCAGCAAATCCACCACGCTGGAACGCTTTATTTACGGGCTAGGCATCCGCAATGCAGGCGAAGGCACTGCTAAAGGCTTGGCACGTTATTTCGGCTCACTGGAAGCGATTCAAGCCGCCAACGAAGAAACCCTGAAGCTCGTGCCTGACATTGGCGTGATCGTCGCGGCGAATGTTGCCCAATTTTTCGCAGAAGCGCATAACCGCGATACGATCCAGCACTTGCGTGATTTGGGTGTACATTGGCCGAACTACGAAGCCAAACCTGCCGAAGCTTTGCCATTAGCGGGCAAGACTTACGTGATTACCGGCACACTCAGCCGTGCGCGTGAGGACATCAAAGCCGATCTGGAAGCATTAGGGGCGAAAGTGTCCGGCAGTGTTTCCAAGAAAACCACTGCGCTTGATTGCGGGGGAAAATGCGGGTTCAAAGTTGGATAAAGCGCAGAGCCTTAGGGGTGGAGGTGCTGGATGAGGCCGCTTTATCGGCCTTATTGAACCACTCATGAAGTGTGATTGTAAAAAAAACAGCTTCAGCAGGTTGACAGCAACAGCCGCTGATCTTTATTATTCGCAACCTGTTCAGCGGGAATAGCTCAGTGGTAGAGCACAACCTTGCCAAGGTTGGGGTCGCGAGTTCGAGCCTCGTTTCCCGCTCCAAATTCAAAGAAAGTACGCATACCATCCGTGCTTTTTGTAACAAGTCAAATGCGGGAATAGCTCAGTGGTAGAGCACAACCTTGCCAAGGTTGGGGTCGCGAGTTCGAGCCTCGTTTCCCGCTCCAATTTCTTCTGCACAGTGGTTTACCCACAACTCAAGGCCGAATAGCATAGTGGTAATGCACCGGATTGCAAATCCGAGTACCTCAGTTCGATTCTGAGTTCGGCCTCCAACTCATAACTTCTTTAACTTATGCTCAATCCGTGTCTTTGCGGCTCAGAAAAAACCTATAACCAGTGCTGTCGCCAGTACCACGACGGTAAAGCCGCGCCAACGGCGGAGACACTGATGCGTTCGCGTTACAGCGCCTATGTGCTGCGTAATGGCGCATACTTACACCGAAGCTGGCACAGCAGCACGCGCCCCAACAAGAAAAGCTTGATGCAACTGTGCCGCCGATGGAATGGCTGGGGTTGGAAATCGTGCGCACGGAGCAGGGCGGGGAGCGGGATAGCAGCGGTATCGTGGAATTCATCGCCCGCTATCGGGATGGGGAGCAAACCGGCGAGTTGCATGAAACTAGCCGGTTTGTGAAGGAAGGCGGGAAGTGGTATTACGTGGATGGGGAGCATTAAGTCCCGGCTTTTTCCCAAGTATCCTTCAACCCAATCACCCGGTTAAACACCAGCTTCTCAGTCGTCGAATACTTGGAATCCAGCACAAAATACCCTTCGCGCTCAAACTGGTAGCGGTCTTCCAGCGTGGCTTTCGCCAGCCCGATTTCGCCCTTGCAGCCGTTGAGGATTTCCAGACTGTGCGGGTTCATGAATTCGAGGAAGTTTTTGCCGCCTGCATCCGGTGCAGGGTCGCTGAACAGCCGGTCATACAAGCGCACTTCACAATCCACATTGTCGCGGGCTGATACCCAATGGATTACGCCTTTCGGTTTTACCCCGTCGTCCGGGTTATTGCCCAAGGTTTCTTCCAGCACGCGGGCGCGGACTTCGATGATATTGCCATCCGCATCCTTGACCGCTTCTTCGGCTTCGATCACGTAGCTGTTGCGCAGGCGTACCCGTTTGCCCAGCACCAGCCGCTTGTATTGCTTGTTGGCTTCTTCGCGGAAATCGTCCTGATCAATCAGGATTTCGCGGCAGAACGGCATTTCGCGGGTTCCCATCGCCTCATTTTGCGGATGTACGCGCAGCAGTCATGATTTCCACCTTGTCTTCCGGGTAGTTGGTCAGGGTGACTTTCAGCGGACGCAATACGCACATGGCACGCGGGGAAATGTTGTTCAAATCTTCGCGGATGGCGAATTCCAGCATTCCAAGGTCAACCACGCCTTCGACCTTGGTGACGCCTGCCATTTCGCAGAAATCGTTGATGGCTTTGGGGGTAAAGCCCCGGCGGCGCAGCCCGGAAACGGTGGGCATACGCGGGTCATTCCAGCCGTCAACGTGCTTTTCGTCGACCAGTTGCTTGAGCTTGCGCTTGCTGGTGACGGTGTAGTTGATGTTGAGGCGCGAAAATTCGTACTGGTGCGGTTGCGCAGGCACGGGAATATTGTCGATAAACCAGTCGTACAACGGGCGATGCACTTCAAATTCCAGCGTACAAACGGAATGCGAAATGCCTTCAATCGCGTCACTTTGCCCGTGGGCGTAGTCGTATGACGGGTAAATGCACCACTTGTCGCCCGTCTGGTGATGGGTTGCGCGTTTGATGCGGTAAATCACCGGGTCGCGCAAATTGATGTTGGACGCTGCCATGTCAATCTTGACGCGCAAGGTACGGCTACCGTCGGGGAATGCGCCGTCACGCATTTGCGTGAACAGTTCGAGGTTTTCTTCCACGGAACGGTTGCGGAACGGGCTTTCCTTGCCTGCTTCGGTCAGCGTTGCCCCGGTATGCGCGCATTTCTTCGGCGGTCAAGATCGCAGACAAATGCTTTGCCCGCTTTGATCAGGTATACCGCCCAGTCATAGAGCTGGTCAAAATAGTCGGAGGCGTAATGCACGTCGCCATCCCACTGGTAGCCCAGCCATTGCACGTCGGCTTTGATGGATTCGACGTATTCTTCGTCTTCTTTTTCGGGGTTGGTGTCATCCATGCGCAGGTTGCACTTGCCGCCGAATTTCTGTGCCAAACCGAAGTTCAGCCAGATGGATTTGGCATGACCAATGTGCAGGTAGCCGTTGGGTTCGGGGGGGAAGCGGGTGCGCACGCTGGTGACTTTGCCGCTTTCAACGTCTTCCTTGACGATGCGTTCAATAAAGTTGAGTGGTTTGCTGGTTTCTTCGCTCATGGGGGTAGTTCTTGTCAATTATTGCAATGCAGGAATTAGACTATTAAGCACCGCCGATGTCCAGCCCAGTGTGTTGCATGATTTAAGTCATAGGGTTGCAAGGTTTTCATTCAGCCCAGTTAGAAACTTGATATTTCTCAATGATGCTTGAAAGGGCATTCACTATAAAATACAGCTTGGTGGAGTAGCTGCTTTCTAAACCTGTCTGGAGGAGGGGGTCTTGTGCTTAAACTTATCGGTGGTTTTATCGTAGGTGTGGTGTCGGTCATCGTTTTGGTGGGAACCATGATGAGTGGCCTTATGTTCCAAGAGGTCGAAAGCCCTTTCGGCATGGAGGAAACGGCGGCTAGGATACAAGCCAATATCCAAGCTAAGAAAGATAAGGGTTGGTCGCTTTCAGGGTTGCGTGAGCCGGTCAAACCGCTCCAAGCCATTGGTGAGAATGCCCTTCCGGTACTGTTGATCGAGGCGTGCAGCACCCGTTATTCCGGCCCCATCCTGAAAGACGATAACATACGCATCCTCTCTATCCTGATGCCTTGCAGTATCACTGTCTTCAAAAAGAACGACGGCAAGACCTATATCGGCCTGATGAACGCCAAGTTGATGGGGTACATGTTCGGCAGTAAAACGGCAGAAATCTTGAGTGAGCTGGCGGCTGACCAAGCCAGCTTTGTTGTCTTTGATGCCTCCAAACCTGCCCCTCCCCTGATTAAAAGTGTGCCCGGCGCTGGTAGCGGCGGTGCTGGCAAAGAAGCTGGCGGTGGATGTTAAGCGTAAGCGGCTGTGGCTGCGTGATTGGGCATAACGGAGTGAGGAGGAGATGATGATGCAGTGGTTATATAGACGGGAACTATTGCTTTCCCTACTGTTGGTTTGGGTAACATCGGTGGCAGTTGCCGATGACCCTAAAGCGACGCCGATAATCGCCCCGCCTCCGGCGGCGGCAACCGCGCCCCTGCCGCCCGCAGCCCCAGTCCCGCCTGCGCCACCTGCGGCACAGCCCGCAACACCGCCCCTGACGGCGGCGATGGCGAACAAAGACCACACCACGGCTGACCACAGCAAATTTGAAGTGCTGCAAAAAGATTTCAAATCCGGCCCGGAAGTCACGGAAGCCTGCCTGAGCTGCCATACCGAAGCGGCCAAACACGTCATGAAGACCAAGCACTGGACGTGGGAATACATCGACAAATCCGGTAAAAAACTCGGCAAGAAAAACATCATTAACAACTACTGCACCAGTGCGATAGGTAATGAGTCGGACTGCATGGCTTGCCACGCGGGTTACGGTTGGCGGGATAATACCTTCGATTTCAAGAATGAGAAGAACGTGGACTGCCTTGTTTGCCATGACAGCACCATGACTTACCGCAAGCTACCGGGGGATGCGGGGCATCCGGTGTACGAACGCAAGGAATTCCCCAAAGATTCCGGCAAGTTTATTGACCCGGTGGATTTGAAAATGGTGGCGCAACTGGTTGCCAAACCCAGCCGCGCCAATTGCGGTACTTGCCACTTCTACGGGGCGGGTGGCGATGGCACTAAGCACGGCGATTTGGACAGTTCCCTGAAAAAGCCCGGCAAATATCTGGATGTCCACATGGATGCAGGTGGGCTGAATTTCAGTTGCACCACTTGCCACAAAACGGATGAACATAAGGTGTCGGGCAGCCGTTATGAAATGAGTGCCGCGTTGACGGGGCCTGCGCATATGCAGGGCGAGAAAAATGATAAGAATGCAGCATCCTGCCAGTCTTGCCACAGTGACAAGCCGCACCAGCAAAACCCGCTGCTGATGGGGCAACTCAATACCCATACCAGCAAGTTGGCTTGTCAGACTTGCCACATTCCAGAGTATTCACGCGGCGGGGTAGGGACTGAGATGTCTTGGGACTGGTCAACTGCCACCAAAATGGGGGCGGATGGCAAGCCGCAAGCGACTAAGGACAGTGCAGGTAGGCGTGCCTTCGATTCTAAGAAAGGCACGTTTGTATGGGATTCCTACTTGATCCCCGAATACATGTGGTTCAACGGTGATATGGACTATCTGGTACGCGGCGACAAAATTGACGCTAGCAAGACAGTCAATATCAACAAGCCAAAAGGTATGGCAGCAGCGGCAGATTCCCGCATCTGGCCTTTTAAAGTCCACCGGGGCAAACAGGCTTACGATACGGAAAACAACTATTTGCTGACTGTCCACACGGCGGGTGAGGATGAGGCCGCACTGTGGCACAACTACGACTGGCCGAAAGCGATTGAGGCAGGCATGAAGAGCGTCAATATGCCTTACAGTGGCAAGTATGATTTTGCCAGCACCGAAATGTTTTGGCCTATCGCCCACATGGTTGCGCCCAAGGGTGACGCGCTGTCCTGCGTCCAGTGCCATCAAGCCGATAGCCGCCTGAAGGGTATCGACGGGGTTTACATGCCGGGTGCGAGTGGCAACAAGTACCTTGACTGGATCGGCTGGGGAGCAGCGTTGCTTGCCTTGCTGGGTGTCCTGATCCACGGCGGCGTCCGCGCCATTTGCATCAAAAGGAAAAACGGAGAGAAACCATGTCAGGGTCAGTAACACGCATTTACCTTTACAAACGCTATGAACGTTTCTGGCACTGGTCACAGGCTGCGCTGATTTTCTTCATGCTGCTTACTGGCTTTGAGATTCATGGCACGTATGAATTTTTCGGCTTTAGGGGGGCGGTTGAATACCATATCTATGCGGCTTGGACGTTGCTGGTGTTATGGGCATTCACCATCTTCTGGCAGTTCACGACCGGGGAATGGCGGCATTACATTCCCGGCCTGAAAAAGGTGGATGAGATGATTAGATATTATGCTTATGGCATTTTTGTCCATGCACCTAACCCGTACCATAAAACCACGCAAAATAAGCATAACCCGCTACAGCGTTTGGCTTATTTGGCGGTACTGTCGCTGATGTCGCCGCTGGTCTGGGGTTCGGGGTTATTTTACCTGTTTTATGGTGTGTGGCAGCCAACTTGGCTGGGGAATTTCTTGCCGTTGGAATGGGTGGCCTTTCTCCACACGGCAGGGGCGTTCATGTTTTTGGTATTCATTATTGCCCACGTTTACCTCACCACCACAGGGCATACCGTGTTTGCGCACATCAAGACCATGATCACCGGCTGGGAAGAGATCGAAGAGGAGCATAAGTGAGGCAAACTGTCCTTGCGCTTGCGGTGCTGTGTGGTTCCGGGGCGGGATTAGCGGAACCTGCTATCCCCCATCTCGGCGCAAAAGGGCTGGCGGGGTATCAGGAATTCACCGCTGCTGCTGAACACAAGGCGTTTGTAATTGCACCGGGCGGGACGTGGGCGTGGTCTGCCGAGCAATCCACTGCCGAGATGGCGCAGGATACCGCTTTGGAAGAGTGCGCGGGTTACACTGAACAAACCTGTGTCCCTTACGCCGTGGATGAGGCGGTAGTGTTTGACGCCAAACGCTGGGCAGGGTTGTGGGGGCCTTACCTCAAGGCTGCCGATGCCGACAAGGCCAAGGCCGGGACACGGCGCGGCGAACGTTTCCCCGACCTGCGGTTGCAGGGGGGAGATGGCAATACATCTTCATTAGCAAAGTTGCGCGGTAAGGTGGTGGTGCTGCATTTGTGGGGCAGTTGGTGTCCTTCCTGCGCCCGCGAATTGCCTGATCTGGCGAAGCTGCGCCAACGCCTGCTGGCGGACAAGCTAGAGGTGGAAGTGGTGCTGGTTCCGGTGCGGGAAGAGCTGGATTTAGCGCAGGCTTGGTTAAAGGAACAACAGCTTGATTTGCCGCTGTTTGATGGCGGTGCTTCCAGCTTAGGGGAAGAAACCTTGCAACTGGCGGATGGTTCCACCCTGCCTGACCGCACGCTGGCGCAGGTGTTCCCCTCCACCTACGTGCTGGACAGGCACGGGGTGGTGGTGTTTGCTATCACCGGGGCAGCGCAGGCGTGGGAAGAATACCTGCCGTTGCTGCAAGATGTGGTCAGCCATTCGGGGCAGTAATCAATGCCCTGGTACGCAAATCTTACCTTTCACCGCTGCTATCGCAGTACGCACCAGCAGTAAGCTCACCACCCCAGTGAGGATCGCCAGCAACACCGTGCCAAGGCCGAGGTAGAAAGTATTGCCGCTTTTCTCATACATCACCAAGCTGGCAATGGTGATGGCGGCGGTCGGGAATGAATACGCCCACCACGATAGTGCGAACTGCAAGCGCATAAAGCGGTTGATCTGGCTGAACAGCAACAGCGTCAGGAATAGCCCGGAGAAATACAGGAAGCGCCCAAAGCCATCCAGCGCCCCGCCCGTCAGTTTCATATAAGCGAGGAAACCCACCGCAGGTGGTGCAATCAGGATGAACAGCGTTGGCATCAAACGTGCGTCAATCGGCGTATGGAACAGGATGCGGTAAAACACGATGGTCATCAGCACAATCCAGAACAACATGCCGATGCTGAAAAAGAACCACGATACATCCACATAGCCCAGCGGCATCCCCGCCACCGGCACCAGCACATTGCCTACCGCCGGAATGAACCACGCCGGGTTGCTGTGCTGAATCTGGAAATGCTCGTGGTGCATCCAGATATTGATCACGAACAGGGTAAACACCAGATGCAGGCTGGCTCCGGCAAGCCATAATGGCTGCGCAATACCTGTGCTGAGCGGCAGGAAGACAATGGCGAGCAGCAACAGGCTGATGGAAATGGTCGGGAAAAAGCTCAACTTGATGGGGTGTGCCAGTTCCTGCATGACCTGCTGGCGGTACAGGGCAAGCTTACTGAGGTACAACAGCAACAGGAACGCAAACACGCTGCTGGTCAGGATCGTCAGCGGCAGGCTGATGCCCCAGTCCACCCCGAACACATGTTGGGCTTTTTCCCAAGCAATTGTCAGGCCGGAAAGCCCCATCACCATGGCAAAAAAGGAAATGGGCAGGTAAGCCAAACGGCTGTGTGCTTCAGTTGCTGTATCCATAACAGTGTTACCTTGTTGCATGTGGGAAAACCCCGCCACCGCAATGACGGGGCTGCTGCTTAGTTGGCTACCAGACCTTTTGTCCAGTTTTCCATCGCCTCGTTGGCGTGTGGCATGGGCGTTTCCAAGAAGCTGACCACGAATTTGTCCGCCATTTCCGCAACCCCGATGGAACGTGGGCGGATTGCCAGCATTTGTGGGGTTGGCAGTTTCTGGCCGAAGCAGAAAATAATGTCCTGCGCATCCAGAATGGCGGGGTTCATTTCCCCGTCTGCCAGCGCCTTGGTGTGGGAGTAATGGTCAAACAGTGCAATAAACTTGGCGATGGGGTGCGCATCGATCTTTGCCTGGAAGTAGGCCATGATGTCTTGCATGGTCGGCTGGGTGATCTCATCCTTGCCGATTTCTAGGGTATAAATGGGGTACTTTTCCATCAACATGGTTTGTTTCATGGGGATTCCTTCTTAATGGCTGAGGTCTAAAAATGGGGAAATTATAGGGTGGTGGCACAGAAACGGCATTGAGAAATAACAAACTATATTACTAGGATATTTAGGCAAACCTCAATGTGATAAAGCTGTTACAGGGCAAATCCGTTGTGCCGTAAAAAATCCAGCAGCGCAGCCGCATGTGCCTCGATTTTGTCTACCGAGGCGTGTCCCGCATCGGCAATTTCCAGCAATTCCAAATGGTGGCGTGGGCAGTGGCTGACGATGGCGTGGGCATCTGCCAGCGGTACAATACTGTCTGCTGTGCCATGCACCAGCAACACCGGGCATTTGACCTTGCACACGGTATGTAGCGGGGCAATGTCCGCAAAGGCATGACCAATGACCCACTGCACATAATGGTTCACGATACGGATGATGGCGAGGGGCAGTTTGATGCGCTGCAAATGGCGTCGCATCACCCATTCCGGGTGGGCAAACGCTGATACGCTGATGGCAGCACTAATATCGGAACGGCGCGAAGCTGCCAGCAGCACCGCAGCCGCACCGACCGAATGCCCCAGCAGTGCGAGCCGCCCACAGGCGGCAGGGTGATTTGCTTGTAACCAGTCGATGGCATACCCCAAATCCTCAGCAAAGCGTGGCATGGAGGAAAAACTGTGCGCATCACTCTGCCCGTGGTTACGGGCATCAAACAGCAGCACATTCAAACCTGCCTGCCGGAAAGGCGCAGCCAGTGGCAACATCAGTTCGGCATTGCCGCCCCAACCGTGCAGGATGACCAGCGTTTGCGTGGCATCATCTGCGGGCAAAAACCAGCCGAACAGGTGTTTGTTAGCAATGGTTGGAATCCACACCTGTGCAAACGCAAATCCCAAGTCTTGCGGCGTGCCTTGCTCTGGCAGGCGCGGGGCGCGGAAGCCCCAGTGGATGCCGAGCATGAACAGCGCGACTACGCCGACGATAATTCCCGCAATGACCAGCAATACCAGCGTCAAAAGTCGTAGCCTGCCCCGATCCACGTACTGTCATGCGCAAAATCCGCATCAAACATACCCGGAACACTGGCGCTGCCGATGGGCGTGTTGATCGCCGCACTGTCGTAATCCCAGTCGCTGCGGCTATGCCCGATGCTGACGAAGGCATTTTTCAGTTGCGGCTGGTTCAGCAGTTTGGCGGGTTTGATTTTGGCTTCGACTTCCAGCGTGCGGTACGTGCCGTCCATGTCGATGCCGGAGCCGACCCAGCCGTTATCCATTTCGCCAGTTTGGTGGTTGAGGGAGGCATTGCCCGCGACTTCCAGCCACGGGGTTGCCTGATAGCTGCCTTGCACCGCGACACCGGCTTTGTAGGTGGTGACTTCGGTATCAAAGGTATCCAGCATTTTCAGCGCGAGATTGGCGGCGGGCAGGGCATTGCGCACTTTCATGAATGGCGTGCTGACACCGGTATTCACGCCGACACCGACATGCCCCCGCGCAGTTTTCAGCACATCGTAACCCACGCCTACATCAAGGTTTACGCCGTGGATGCGGTAATCGGCTGGGACGGGAATCGCGGTATTGTCCGCAATCAAATCCGTGACGCTGCTACCGATCACGGGCAGGCTGGTGGTCAGCGGCACGCTGGCAAGGTCGGTCATCTGGTTCACGGTATCCGAGTCGAAATAATCGGCGCGGAATTGGTAATACAGCGGCGAAGCGTTGATATTGCGATGCGGTTCTGCCAGCGTCCAGGTATCCACTTCCAGCGACGTATCCATGCTGACAAATGGTTTGGCGGCTGCACCCATGTCGAAATCGCCGCTGCCGTAGCGCAATTCCAGCGCGTGGGCGGGGGCGATGCTGGCTAAGCTTAGGCAAGCAAGGGTTGCTGAGCGGGTTAATACATCCATGTAAACAAGTCCTGAATTAGTGGTGGTGATGCCCGTGATCGTGATGATGCTCATGATCGTGTTCATGCGGCGCTGCCGGTGGCAGTGTATTCGACAACAAGGCTTTCACCGCCGTCACCGGGTCGGTTTCAGCCGTTGCCCGCACCATCACACCCCGGCTGCCCATTTTACGCATGAAACCTTCGCCACAGCCGCTGGTGATTAAATAGTCCAGTTCAAACAGCGGGTGTTCACCCTGACCATTCCATTCGTGCAAGGCCATTTCCTTGGGCAAATCCAGCCGCTCAAGTTCCTGTACCTCGTTGCCGTCATAGGTTTCGTACACCATAAAACGCCGCCCCTTACCGGCATGTCCGGTAATGGTGCGGAAATTCTGGCTGCTGACGCCAATTTTCAAAGAACCAACTTTCATGGGGAAATCCTCGTTTAAGCCACGTTACCGTCTTCGCCGATCAGCAGGGTGGCATCATCCTTGAAGTAATACGGCGGCACGACCAGATTGGTGGCAGCCGGTACGTTTTTGTACACCCGCCCCGCCAAGGTCAAAGCGCGAACCGTGGCAGGGGCAATACCAGCCGCCTTTCCAGTCCGCGCCCAAATCTTCCGGTGCGACTTCCGGGCGGTAAGTCGGCGAACAGCCCAGATGGGTGCAAATCCCGACCAGTACCAAGTATTTTGGGTTGCGGGAACGGTGGGCATTTTGCGCATAGGTCGGTTGCTGTTCGAGCACTGCCGAGGCCGGGTCACGCAGATTGCCGTCGTTTTTGGGCAGGTTTGCCAGCATTTCATCAGTACGGTTGACGACCCACACCGGCTTGCCGCGCCAGATGACCCGAATCAATTGCCCCGGCTCGACATTGCTGATATTGATTTCAACGGGCGCGCCTGCTGCCAGCGCCCGCGCACTCGGCGACCAAGAGGCGAGGAATGGCGACGGCGACGGCCGCCGCACCGGCTGCGCCAACCACGGAAGTGGCAGCAATCAGCAGACGGCGGCGGCCTTTGTTGATTTCTGTTTGTGCCATGAATCATTGACTCCAGTAATCCTGTTGCAGGTGATAGCTGAGCAAACTACTGGGTTACGAGGTAGCCCGCATTGAAAAATTGCAAACTAGTTGCAGGTTTTTTTGATTCTTTGAATTAACACCCCGATGCAATCATCTCCGTCCGGTACGTCGTGTAAACACTGCTCGAAGCCGTATAAGGCCACGTCGGCCAATCAACCCCGCCGCTATACACTGTGCTGCCACTCAGCCCCGCTGGTGATGGCAGGTTATTGAACTTCACCCACAAGCGGAAATTACCCGCGCCGTGTATGGCTTCTGCCGTCTTGAGCATCGCAATCAGTGCCAGTTTCGCCGTGTTTTTGGTCTTTTGCCGTCCGGCCACGGTCGAACCATTCAAGGTGTTAAACCCTGCCATATCCAGCGTGAAGGAATATTCGAACACGCCGCTGCTGGTGTAACGGTCAAAGTTGTAGGTGTAGGGAATCGTGGTTGTGCCATTGACCAATAGGTTGATGTTTTTGTAGGTACTCGTGCCGCCTAATATTTGGTGCAAGGTTTTGGTTTCGGAAAAAATGCCTTCCATCAGGCTCGCCAGGGGGATACCGAATTCGGCTTCCATGATCTGCTCGTCTAAACACACATAGCCGCTTTGCGCCCGCTCGTAAGGGATGAAAAATTCGGTGTACTCGGAAACCGTGGCCTGCACACCCGCCGTTGCTGCGCACAGTACGGCACTGGCTAACAATCGTTTCATGATTTTGCCCTCGCTGATGTTAAAGCGGGTTAAGCGCCCGCCTTCCTTTAACTATAGCGCAGTTGGGCTATTCCCCTTACTTTTGCGCCATTGCGCGAAGCTGTCGGTATTAGCCCTGAATACGGTTGAATTCCCGCTATTTTTGAAAATATCAAAGCAAATCACTCGGAAAAGCCCCATTCTAGCCACTTAATCAAGGCTACCGAGAATTCCCATGTTGAGTAAAATTGCCATCCTCGAAGGCATCACGCTGTTATTGCTGCTGTTTTTGGCTGTACCCGCCAAACGCTTGTTCGGTTACCCCGAAGCTGTCACCCTGATGGGGTCGATCCACGGCGCAGCATTCATTGTCTATGTCGTCACCTTAATGGCTTTTTTTGCAGGCAAACACCTGAACTTGCAACAATTAGGCATGGGTTTGTTTGCCGCTTTCATCCCCTTCGGCAGTTTTGTGTTTGAACATAAAGTATTGAAACCGCGCCAGCTCTGGAGTCAAGGCGGGCAAAATTAATAAAATCCTGTTCATCAAGGATGAAGCGGCGTTAGTGGATAATTTTTGATTTGTATCAATGCGGTAGTGGCTGGCTTTAGGCAACTTCCTGCCCCTGTTTTAGATAATGTTTAGCGTATTTGAGGTATTGAGATGAATAAGTATGTATTAATGGTGAGTTTGGCAGCATTGCTGACAGCGTGTGGCGAAAAAGCTGAGCAAGCTGCTGCACCAGCAGAAGCACCCAAAGCCGCTGAACAAGCCCAACAGGCCGCCCCGGCTGCTGAAGCAGCCCAAGCCGCTGCTCCGGCAGTTGATAAAGCAGCACTGGCAGAAGAAGCCAAAGGTGCTGTTCAAGCGATGGGTGGCAAGCTCAAAGGCGAACTGGAAGCCGCCATGAAAGCCGGTGGCCCGGTCGAAGCCCTGAATGTCTGCAAGGACAAAGCCCCTGAAATCGCCAAAGCCGTTTCGGCTGAAAAAGGCGTGCAAGTCAGCCGTGTCAGCCTGAAAAACCGTAACCCGGAAATGGGCGCTGCCAATGAGTGGCAAACCAAAGTGCTTAACGACTTTGAAGCTAAAAAAGCCGCTGGTACAGACCCAGCCACCATCGCTTATGCGGAAGTGGTGGGCAATGAATTCCGTTTCATGAAAGCCATCCCGACTGGCGAAGTCTGCCTGAAATGCCACGGCACGGATCTTAGCCCGGCAGTAACCGCGAAATTGACCGAGTTGTACCCGAACGATAAAGCCACGGGTTACAAAGAAGGTGACTTGCGCGGTGCGTTTGTGGTCGTGAAAAATCTCGCTCAGTAATAGGGATCGCTTGCCATACCCTCTCCGTACACCTTAGTCTTTGTTGTTTCTAGGCTGAATGCAGTAATATTCCTATTCAGGCGTATAGTGGCGGACGCAAAACTAAGGAGAGGGTATGTCAAACATCAAAGGCAGGGGACACTGCCAATCGTGCCAGATTCAGGCATTTGAGCATTTTTGCCCAATTGCCGATTAGATCGTCTGGCTGAAATACAAGCGTTCCAGCCGTCTGTAGTACTCTATGCTGCTGACGAAACCGTTTATTATCAGGGAGATGCTTCCCTGAATGCCTTTACCTTGCGCAAAGGTTTGGTCAAACTAATTAAAACCCTGCCCAATGGACGCACTCAAATTGTGCGGGTGCTGCGCACGGGTGATTTGTTTGGCTTCGACGGTTTTGCCGGGGAATCCTACAACCATACTGCGATCCCCTTGAGTGAAATCGAAGTTTGTCGCCTGCCCTTGGGTGAATTGACGGAACTGAAAAAGCAGAACCCCGAAATCGAAAACACCATGATGAAACGCTGGATTCAGCATTTGCGCGAAGCCGAAGACATGATGTTGGAATTGGGCGCGAAAAAAGCGTCTGAACGTCTTGGCTTCTTTCCTGATCCGCTGGTGTGAAAATAGCAACGGGGATTGGGTCACCCTTACCCTTATCACGCGGGGAAATCGGCGAGTTATTGGGTTTGACTATCGAAACGGTGAGCCGTTTTCTGTCAGACTGGAAACGGCAAGGTTTTCTCAACGAGCAACGCGGCAGTATCCAGCTTGAAAATGTCGATGGATTACGCAAGGCGGCCTGTTCTAGTGGGAGCTGCTAACGATGAATCGGATGTCGGCGGAGGCAAGCCTTAATCTGTATATCACTGCTGTCCATCCTTGCCCCTATTTAGCTGACCATCAGGCGATAAACCTGCTGGTTGACCCTTGTTATAAAATGACCGCCGACTTGTATGCCCGCCTGCTGGAAAGTGGTTTCCGCCGCAGTGGTGCGGATGTGTACCGCCCGCATTGCAAGGGATGCAGTTCCTGCGTTTCCAGCCGTATCCCGGTCAATGAATTCAAACCCAACCGTTCCCAGCGGCGTAACCTGCAACGCAACCAAGACTTGCACGTCATCATCAACCGGGGGGATTTCAAACCGGAATACGATGACATTGTACCGGCAGTATATTAGCCAGCGCCATTCCGGTGGGGGGATGGATACCGATAGCAGCGATACCTTTGCCAGTTTCCTGCTGGCCCGCTGGTGCAATACCGCATTGGTGGAATTTCGTGTGGAGGACAGGTTGCTAGGCGTGGCAGCGGTGGATGAGCTGAGCAGTGGTTTGTCGTCTGTCTACACCTTCTTTGACGCCCGATGAGGGTGAGGAACGCGGTTTGGGGACGTTTGCCGTCTTGTGGCAGATTGAGCAAGCCCGCCAGCGCGGTTTAGCGTATGTCTACCCCGGTTACTGGATTAATGAAGCGCCTAAAATGCGTTACAAAACCCGCTTCCAGCCGATTGAGGGACTGGTCAATGGCAGTTGGGTCAGGTTAAATCCCACTAGCTAATATTTGTTCATGACCCGTTAATAAAAAATATGTATCATTCATAGAATTTATGATAGCTTACTTGTGTTGGTGGGCAACGGGAACATATAACGATGATCAAGACATTTACCCTGAATGCCATTGACCATGAGCAGGAGACTCCTGAGAGTGGTTTAATTACATGGCATGTAATGGATGAAAACAATCGCAAGCGTTCGGTAAGGGCTATTACTGAATTGAGCCGCCAAGGCTTCATTAAAACAGTTAAGCCGAATAATGACCGCGAAATGCCGTTGGTTGAGTTGCTGTCTTACTACGTGGAAGGGGAGAGTTTCAGGATTGACTTTAGCATGTTCAACGAAACCTTCGGCTACACGCCACGGGAAGCGTTTGCCAGTATCCAAAAATCCGCACCAGTCAGCAACCGCATGAAAGCAAGCATCCGCCAGCTTTTCCATATGCCACAGTGATACCTAAGGGCTTGATTAATCAAGCCCCTTGGCGTTGTTAGTTAATGGCGGAAATGGCGCATCCCAGTAAACACCATCGCCATGCCATGCTCATTGGCGGCGGCAATCACTTCTTCATCACGCATCGAACCACCCGGCTGGATTACCGCTTTGATGCCCGCTGCGGCAGCACTGTCGATACCATCCCGGAACGGGAAAAATGCATCAGAAGCCATTACCGAACCCGGCACTTCCAGCCCTGCATGTTCGGCCTTGATACCCGCGATCCGCGCTGAATTGATGCGGCTCATCTGGCCTGCGCCCACCCCGACCGTCATATTGCCCTTGGCGTAAACAATCGCGTTGGATTTGACGAACTTGGCAACTTTCCACGCAAATTGCAGGTCGAGCAATTCAGCGGCAGTTGGCTGGCGGGTGGTGACCACTTTCAACTCATCCAGTAGCGCAAGGTCAGCCGTTTGTACCAGTAAGCCACCATTTACCCGTTTGAAATCTAAGCGGTTAGCAACTTCAGAACCCCACATATCCACGGTCAACAAGCGCACGTTTTTCTTGGCGGCAACCACGGCAACAGCTTCGGGGGATACGCCGGGGGCGATGATCACTTCCACGAATTGGCGGTCTACGATGACTTTGGCGGTTTCACCATCCAGCGGCTGGTTGAAGGCGATGATGCCACCGAAGGCTGATTCCGGGTCAGTGCTGTAAGCGCGGTTATAGGCTTCCAGCAAGTTTGCGCCCACGGCTACCCCGCAAGGGTTGGCGTGCTTGACGATCACACAAGCAGGTGCGCCGTCGAATTGCTTGACACATTCCAGCGCGGCATCAGTGTCGGCGATATTATTGTAAGACAGTTCCTTGCCCTGAATCTGGGTGGCAGTGGCAATGCAGCCCAGCGGCGCGTTGTATTCAGCGTAGAACGCCCCGGCTTGGTGGCTATTTTCACCGTAGCGGCAATCTTGCTTCTTTTCGACTTGCAGGCTGAAAGTGCGCGGGAAAGTCGCTGGCTGCTCGTGTGTGCCACCGTCTACCCGTGCGCCGAAGTAGTTGGCAATCATCCCATCGTAACGTGAGGTGTGTTCAAACGCTTTGATGGCGAGGTCGAAACGGGTAGCAGGGCTGATGCAGCCTGCGCTGGCTTCCATTTCAGCTTGGATGCGCCCGTAATCGCCCGGTTCGGTGACGATGGTAACGTGGGCGTGGTTTTTGGCACTGGCACGTACCATTGCAGGGCCGCCGATGTCGATGTTTTCCACTGCATCGTCGAAGCTGCAACCCGGTTTGGAAACGGTGGCTTCAAACGGGTAGAGGTTGACCACGATCAGGTCGATGCGCCCGATATTGTGTTCTGCCATCACCGCATCATCCACACCACGCCGCCCTAAAATGCCGCCATGAATTTTGGGGTGCAAGGTTTTGACGCGCCCATCCATCATTTCGGGGAAGCCGGTGTGGTCGGATACTTCGGTGACGGGCACGCCATTATCTGCCAGCAGCTTGGCAGTGCCGCCCGTGGATAAGAGGTGTACGCCGCTACTGTGCAAGAACTGGGCAAATTCGAGTACACCGGATTTGTCAGAAACGCTGAACAGGGCGCGGGTGACGGGCAGGTTAGATGCAGTTGTCATCGTGTGGAATCTCTGGGGCGAAAACGCCGTATTCTATGTGCAAGAGTGCTTCCCTGCAATGTCGGGCTAACTCCCCGCCATCATCACCAGAATCCCGATAATCTTGTCAGCTTCGCTGATGTAGTAGCTATCCCGGTCGATAGCCACGTCATTCCCCGCTAGTTTGAGGAATTTCCATTCATCACCTGTGGTGACCGCGCCGTAAATACAGGCGTGGGGCTTGCCTTCCTGCTGGTTGAAAATCTGGGCGGCGTACATTTCCGCAATGCACTGCCCCAACTCGGAGATGAGGGTGTCGCAAAACCCCCGATTTCCCAAAATCTGGTAAAATCGGGGGCATCATCAGTTCATTACACAGAATAGTTCCAGCAAAGCAATAGGGTGTTTGTCCATATCAGCGCGTTTGCTGACCGTCGGAAACGCCCAACGGTGGATGATCTGGTTACATACGCTTGTGTCGTGGAAGGCGCGGCATTTTGACTCCGTTGCTGACGGTTGTGTTGGCTGGCGGTATCGGTTTGTATGCGTGGCAGAATGCTGCATCAATATCTGTTGGATCTTTTTCCGTGACGGAATCTGTGGGCATACAGCGGCTTGTTGAACCTCTGACTCCAGCGTTTCAGTGTCAGGGGAAACAGTTTTGCTCACAAATGAATTCTTGTGCCGAGGCGACATACTACCTGCGCAATTGCCCCGGTACACAAATGGATGGCGACGCTGATGGTGTTCCGTGTGAATCCCAGTGGTGTGGCTAATGCATGGATGACTTTTAGCAATGCCAAAACAGTGGCTTGGTCATTTTGACAACTCAAGGAAAGCACTACGATATTTATTCAGCACTTTTTCCGCAGCGTGCATCTGCTCATCAAAATCCCACCGATAGGATGTTAGGGTGAAACCTTCTGAACTTTCCAGCAGATACAGGTTATCGCCTTTACCTATGTTCAGTTTTTCCAGCACCTCTTTGGGTAGGACTATGCCAACAGAATCGCCAATGGCGGTGAGTTTGACTTGTAACATGGCAGCGTATCCCGTGACGTAATAGCAAGAGCCTAGCCGTAGGGTGGGAGGAGCGCAAGCGATACCCACCATTTTTCAAGTGTTACCCTTTTACTACAGTCACTTCCCCATCCACATCCGTAATCTCCGCCTGCCGGAGATTACCATCTTCCCCATAAGAATATTGATGCTCCAGCTCCACATCCCCATAAACCACTTTCTGAAACCCCAATAACACGCCATCCGCATCGAAATACCCCCGGAAAAAGGTATTCCGATTACGGATTTCATGTTCCCCCAATTCTCCTACTAGCTTAAACGGTAATTTCACGCCACTGTAAGTCGTAAAATAACGGCAAGTGGTCTTTTCATTACTCATATTATTTACCCAACCAATTTCGCCAATAACGCCGGTTTAATCGCCTCAATCCACGCACTCAACCGCGCCTCGGTCAGCAAGCTCTGTGACTGCTGATCCAGCACCAGCCCGACAAACTGCCCATCCACCACCGCAGGCGATTGCTTGAAGGTATAACCCTCAGTAGACCATTGCCCAACCACCTCCGCGCCACCCGCCACGCCCCAGCGGTACAAATGGATCAGCGAATGCGCAAAGCGGTCGGGGTATTTTTCCTGATCGCCCAGCCCGTACAGCGCAATCACCTTGCCGGACAAATCCTTGCCCGCCAGTTGCGGCATGAAATCTTCCCAACTGCCATCCTGAATATCGGTGCTTTTGCCCGGAAGCTGGTCGATGCCGTAAGTGGCAGTCCCCAGAATCAGCGCATCGTATTGCAACAATTCTTCAGCCGTGGTGCGGTTGATATTGAGCGGCTTGGCGGCGACATCGCCCAGCAGCTTCGCCATCTTTTTCGCCATCAGCCGCGTCGTGCCGGAATTCGTGCCAAAAAATATCCCGATCTTATTCATGCGGAACTCCATGCCGCATCTCGTGCAGGTTTTCCTTCAACATCTTGCGGTACTGCTCGGTGTAATACTCGATTGCCGCCGCTTCCTTGTCCTCATCACCCAAGGTTTCCCTGAAGTGGAAAGCGTTGTAACGCGCCGCTGCGTACAGGATCGCTGCACTGAGGAAATTCGGTGCCCATTCCTCGCTCAACTTGTTCGCCAGATTGACGAATTCATCGGCGACCTCGTGAAAATCCAGTTCTTGCATCGTCAATCTCCTGTGTTAGAACGAAACCCCCTTCGTTACCCTTCGGGGGGGCGGGAGGTTACTCCTTCCGGCTTCGCCCGCTCGCCCTTGTCCGCCAACCAGCCTTCGCTTGCCTGCGGAAAACAGTCAAAGCGTTTCACATACGGCTTGATGTCCAGCAGCGGCGTACCATCCAGCATATCCACGCCGCGCACCGTCAGCACATTGCCTTCCACCGCCAGCAATTCCACCACCGTCAGCCCCAGCGGATTAGGCCGTGCCGGATGGCGGATCGCAAACAAGCCACGCGGCACATCATCCAGAAACGGCGTACGCACCAATTGCACCTCGCCCGCCCGATGAAACTGGTACAGCAAAATCAGGTGCGAAAACCCCGCCACATCCTGCAAACCTCCGCAAATTCGGCATCCACCACCACCGAACCTTCCGCCCCTTGGCATATTGCCCTATCCACCAGCAACGGCGTGCGGATACCGGCATATCGCGCTGAACACGGCGTGCGGCTATCTTGCTCACTGCCCTGATAAGGGGAGGCTGGTGAGGGGTTTCTTCATACACTATAAGACCGCTGTTCCCACTCGCGCAGAATCTTCAAATCCCGCGCAGGCAAATACGCATAAGCCTCCATCTGATCACGCAGCACCGCATCCGCCACCGTGGTCGGCACGCCCTTGCGGTTCAACATGAGGAAATACCACGCAAACGGATACCCCACCTTACGGTCAAAACTGTGCAGGGCTTTTGCCATTCCACGCCATGCAAGCGGTGATCTTCAGGGAAATCGGTAACCTTTTCGGTAAACGTCGCGGTCGGTTTGATGTTGTAATGTTCCGCCTTGTCGCTGCCCTGATACGCCTTGCAACACCATCACCCAGTGCTCGACAGAAAGTGGCATCGTTATGCCCAGCACTGCTGTTCTGCCAGTCCTGCATAAAGCGCAGCAGGTTCTGCACATGGCGGCTGTGGAAATTCTGGTCGGCAAATACCTCCGCCATCGCCTGCAAACGGCGGAAACGGTAATGCGGCTTGCCCACCGGTTCTGGGTTCGAGGCGCGGGTAATCCACCGGATCAAGGAATTCCTCCACGCTATCCGGCAGGAAATCGGGGTCGGAAAGCGGACGATCCAGCACTTCCTGCAACACTTCCACCTCAAGCTGAAGGAAATCCTGCGGCTTGTCGCCGGTCGACGCGGTGAAATACAGCGTTGTGCCGCTGATTTTGGTGGCAAACAGGATTTGCTCGCTGCATTTGTCCAGCAAGGTCTCAATGTCACCGCCGGATTCGGTTTCTGCCCACAAACGCAAATTGCCAGCAACCGGGCTGCATATCAATGTCGACCACGCCACCCAGATGATGCCAGCCGCCGCGTTCCAGCACCTTGTCAAAGCTGAGGTTGAGCGGGGCGAACAGGGTATTGATGGTGTGCAGCAGTTCTTCGTGCGTTGCGCCGACGCTCAGTTCCGGGCACAGGGCGGCGAGTTTTTTGGCTTGCCAGTCGAATTCAGTCATTAGTATCCATCTCCCGAAGCCGCTGACGGGCGACTTCCTTTACATCGGGGTCAGTGTCGTGTTCTAGCGTTTCCAGCATCCCACGGGTAGCGCGTTCGGCAGCTTGCAAACGCACGCCCCAGTCGGGGTCATCCAGCAAGGCACTCAAGGCTTCCGGCTGGATGCGTTCCGCCACAATGCGGCGGATTTCCGGCTCAACATCGTTAAGCATCAGCCCCAGACTTTCCGGCGGCAAACGGCGGGCAACGCTCATGCGCACTTCGCGGTCGGTGTCGCAAATCATGCGGAACAAACGCCCAGCAGGCATCCGCCGCGCCACGTATTTGCGCACCAAATAATCGTGGTCATTGACCAATGCTTCGAGCTGTTCCGCAGGCAAACGGTCAGCCACGGTAATGCGTACTTCGCGGTCAATGTCGCCAATCAGCCGGTACAACTCATCCACTGGCAAGCGGTAAGCCAACACGCGGCGTACCACTTCATCCGGGTCATCAATCAGTTCCAGCAGGCGTTGCTGGGAAATGTAACGTGCGGCAATCGCCCGCCGTTCCCAGAAATCATCCCCGGTATAGCTTTGCGCCAGATCGGGGTTTTCGCGGAAAAAACGTTCGATTTGCCGCCCGCTCATCGCCTGTACGCAAGCATCGCCCGGTTTGCAGCGGCCTTTTTCCAGCCTATCCTCATGGTGCGGGCAGGTGGCGCAATCACTCATCATCCTCACCCAGTTCAGCGATGACCACACCGCTGGCGGCTTCCAGACTGGGGGTGAAGCACAGGCAATGGTTGCTGCTATCCACCAGATAGACGTTGAAACCCTTGCCCTGTGCGGCAGGTTGCGGGCCACACACGTCATCATCCATGCACCACGTAAAATGCAGTTCGGGGAAATGCCCCCGCAGGTCGGCTAGATTGCTGTCAGCCAAGCCGCGTTGTTCGACCTGTTCCACCACGCTGGCAAGCTGTTCCGGGGTCATCATCCTTCGGCCTCAAGCAAGTCATCGTCTTCGTCATCGCCAGAGAAACGGGCGCGTGCTTGCGCATCTTTGCCCATGACTTTGCCCAGCCACGGTGACGGGTTTGCCAGCGCCAGTTGCAGCTTTTCCAGCAATTCGCTGGTCGGCACAACCGTCGGTTGCTTGATCGGGTGGATGCCTTTCTTGATGATCTTGGCAGCAGCAGGGCCACCAACCGAAGCGATGAACAGGACTTGGCAATCCAGAATCAGGCTAGCGCGGTAGGCATTCTTGTCTTCTTCGGCTTCATCGTCGCCGACTTCGCGCACGTCAATCAGGCGGTATTCGGCTTGTGATACCTGATACACCAGAAAGCGTTCGCAAGAACCAAAATGCCCGTTCAGCAGGTCGCCGCTGTTGGACGCGCAAGCGACGCGGATCGAATCAGGCATCTCGCCATCGGTATAAGGCAGGGGAGTCGGGATATTGCTCATGTGCGGCTCCTAAGAGAACCCCTCACCCCCCAGCCCCTCTCCCTCAAGGGGCGAGGGGGAGCAAAGAGGTTGTTTTCTTAGCCCCTCTCCCCTTGAGGGAGAGGGGTTGGGGTGAGGGGTTCTTTGTTAATCAAACGTATTCAATGCAGCCATCTTCCATGCAGACTTTCAGGCACTGTGGCTCGTCGAATTCGCCTTCACACTCGGTGCAGGTGTCTTCGACAATTTTGTAAGCGCCTTTGAATGGCTTGATGGATTTGGTGGGGCATTTGGGTTCGCAATCGCCGCACGAGGTACAAATGTTTCTGTCAATTTTCAAAGCCATGAGTATTCTCCTTTCACTTTGTTCAGCATTCAGCCGCGTTTGAAACGCAGCGTAGTCGGAAAAACGGGCGGTGGGCTAATCGGGTCGATGTACCACTTGCGAACCATCGGTCAACTCAACCGTGCCGCCCCATTCTTCCGCCGTATCCTTCTCGACTGTCGCAACCGTCTCTTCCATGTCCTGTTTGGCGACATAAAATTGCAAGTTGCCATCAGGCTTACGGCGGATCATCACGTTAGGCATAGGAATCTCCTTGTTGCCCTCTTGTCCCCTCCACCCCTTGCGGGGGGAGGGTTAGGGAGGGGGGGTTCGAGGGGATATTAACGAATCAAATCGTAGTTATAATCCGTAGTCCCCATCCCACGAGTTTCCTCGTCCAAGCGTTCCAACACTGCGTTAGTCAAGGTGCGCAGCATATACATTGCACCCTCATAACCCAGCGTGGTGTCACGGTGCATGTGATGGCGGTCGAAGATCGGGAAGCCGATGCGGATCAGCGGAACCTCGAACTCTTTGCCTTTGTGCAGCGTGTCACGTTGGATGAACTTGCCGTAGCTGTTACCAATCATGAAGTCCGGCTTGTTGGTGAACATCAGTGAACGGAAGTGCCACAAGTCTTTGCTGATGTGCACTTCGCTGTTCGCGCCGTAAGGGGAAGTAGCCAGCAGGGCTTCGACTTCCTTCTTCCAACGCTTGTTGGCGTGGGCGCAGAGGATGTGGGTAGGTTCTGCACCGACTTCCAGCAGGAACTTGGTCATGCCCAGCACGAAATCCGCATCGCCGTAGACACCGAATTTCTTGCCATGCAACCAAGCGTGGGAGTCGGTCAGCATGTCGACATAACGTCCGCGCTCAACCAGCAGCGAGTCAGCAATCGGCTTGCCAGTGATTTCAGAGACCTTCATCAGGAACTCATCCGTCCAGTCCAGACCCCATCGGGATGTTGATTTTAGGCGCGGTGTGTTTCCACGTACCTTGTACCAGCTTTTTGGTTTTTTCCAACTGCCACGGTTGCAGCAACAGGGTGTCATACGCATTCGGCGCGTCTTTCACCTCATCCATCGTCGTGCCACCGGAGTACATGCGGAACTTGCCATCCGCCGGAGTATCCAGCACTTCAGTCGGGTCAGACATCAGCGTTGCGTCCACGCCCATGTCCGCCATCATGCGCTTGATCACGCGGAAGTTGCCCAGGTAAGTCTCGAAGCCCGGCACTAGGTTGATCTTGCCGTTGCTGCCGACTTCCTTGCCTTCCATGTGGTTCAGGGTGAAGTAGCGGGCAATGCCTTCAAACATATTGTCCCAGCCGGTGGTGTGTGAACCAACGAAGCTTGGGGTATGCGCGAATGGCACGGGGTAATCTTCCGGGATGTTCCCCGCCTTTTTGGTGTTGCCGATGAACGCATTCAGGTCGTCACCGATAACTTCCGCCATACAGGTGGTGGAAACCGCGATCATGTCCGGCTTGTACAAGGCACGGGCGTTTTCCAGACCGTCGATCATGTTCTTCTGACCACCGAAAACCGCTGCATCTTCCGTCATGGAGTCGGATACGCAAGAAATCGGCTCTTTAAAATGGCGGTTGAAGTAGCTGCGGAAGTACGCCACGCAACCTTGTGAACCATGCACATACGGCAAGGTTTTCTCAAAGCCGAGTGCGCACAGCACAGCACCCAAGGGCTGGCAGGCTTTCGCCGGGTTAACGGTCAGGGCTTCACGGGCGAAAGTTCAGACTTCTGGTATTCTTCCGTGGTAGACCACAGGAAAGTTTCCTGAATCTTGTCATCCGCGTGACGTTCTTCGTAGTTATCCTGCTTGTTTTTCAGGTTGGCCTTGTACTCGTCATTACGGAACAAGGGGTAGCTGGGTAGGATGTTATCAACAGCTTGGCTCATGTCATTTCTCCTCCCGCGCCGCTAATCTGCGGACAACGGGTAGTAAATTTACAATCTGGGTGCTACCCACCGAGGGGCTAAGAGGTGTTCCTCGCCCCTAGCAACGGTTTACGCAGCAGCAGCAATCGCTGGTGCAGCTTCGTCCTTGATCCACGGCGCTTTCATCTTGCCCCAGCAAGGGTTGTTCAGCGTCATGTCCATGTCACGGGCGAAGATGGCGAAGCCGTCATAGCCGTGATAAGGGCCGGAGTAGTCCCAAGAGTGCATCTGGCGGAATGGGATACCCATTTTCTGGAAGATGTACTTTTCCTTGATCCCGGAGCCGATCAGGTCTGGCTTGATCTTCTTGACGAATTCTTCAAATTCGTAGCCAGTCACGTCGTCATAGATCAGGGTCGCGTTGCCCATGTCTTTGATAGTACGGTCGTAGTCGTCGTTATGCGCGAACTCGTAACCAGTACCGACCACTTCCATGCCGAGGTCTTCATACGCACCGATAACGTGACGTGGGCGCAAACCACCGACGTACAGCATGACGCGCTTGCCTTCCAGACGTGGACGGTATTTGGCAATCACTGCATCGTATTGGGCTTTGTAACGCTCAATCACGCGCTCAGCACCGGCCTTGATGGTGTCGTCGAAGTAGCCTGCGATTTTACGCAGGCGATTCGGCGATTTTGGTCGGGCCAAAGAAGTTGTATTCAACCCAAGGAATACCGTACTTCTCTTCCATGTGGCGGCTGATGTAGTTCATGGAACGGTAGCAGTGCAGCAGGTTCAGCTTCACTTTCGGGGTCAGTTCCATTTCAGCCAGCGTGCCGTCACCTGACCATTGGGAAACCACGCGCAGACCCATTTCTTCCAGCAACGTCCGTGAAGACCAAGCGTCACCACCGATGTTGTAGTCGCCGATGATGGAAACGTCATACGGGGTGGTCTGGAAGCTGTTGTCGCCGTCGCGCTTGTCCAGTACCCAGTCACGGATCGCGTCATTGGCGATGTGGTGGCCTAAGGACTGGGAAACGCCCCGGAAACCTTCGCAACGTACTGGCACAACTGGCTTGTTGAGTTCCTTGGAGGCTTTCTTGGAAACCGCTTCGATGTCGTCACCGATCAGACCAATCGGGCATTCAGACTGAACGGAAATGCCTTTCGCCAGTGGGAACAAGCCTTCGATTTCGTTCATGATTTTGGCGAGCTTTTTGTCGCCGCCGAATACGATGTCTTTCTCTTGGAAGTCAGAGGTGAAGTTCATCGTGCCGAAGGTGTTGATACCGGTAGTACCAACGTAATAGTTACGGCGACCAGCGCGGGAATATTGTCCGCAACCGACCGGGCCGTGGGAAATGTGGATCATGTCCTTGATCGGCCCCCAAACTACGCCTTTGGAACCGGCGTAAGCGCAACCACGCACGGTCATCACGCCGGGCAGGGATTTACGGTTGGAGGTAATGCACTTTTTGGACTGTTCGACGCTTTGGTCATTGACGGTCAAATGCTTGGCGCGGTCTTTTTTCGCCTTTTCGGGATAAATCTCCAGCACCTCGGCAATGAGGGCTTCGGTTTCTTCGCGGGTCAGATTCGTCATGTCTAGTCTCCTGATTCACTGCCACTAATCTGTGGACGGGTGAGGGAAGAATGGGGGGAAGATGGTGGGTATCGCTATGCGCTCACCCACCCTACATACCCGGTTCGGAATTAAGCGGCGACTTCTTCAGCAGCAGTTTTGCCGACGATGGATTCGTCTTCTTCATCCATCAGGCCGAATTGCATCAGCAGTTCTTCCAACGCATCCATCGTGATCGGGGTAGGGATCACAAAGTGTTTGTTGTTGATGATTTTGTTAGCCAAATCACGGTACTGTTGTGCTTGTGCTGCGGTTGGCTCGTATTCGATAACGGTCATACGGCGGATTTCAGCACGTTGTACCACGTTGTCACGCGGGACGAAGTGGATCATGGTGGTGCCAAGCTGACGTGCCAGTTCCATGATCAGCTCGTCTTCACGCGCAGTGTTACGTGAGTTGCAGATCAGGCCAGCCAAACGCACGCCGCCGGAGTTCGCGTATTTCACGATACCTTTAGCGATGTTGTTCGCTGCGTACATCGCCATCATTTCGCCGGAGCAAACGATGTAGATTTCTTGCGCTTTGTTTTCGCGGATAGGCATCGCGAAACCACCGCACACA
This sequence comes from uncultured Gammaproteobacteria bacterium, assembly GCA_963818325.1. Lineage (GTDB taxonomy): Bacteria > Pseudomonadota > Gammaproteobacteria > Thiotrichales > Thiotrichaceae > Thiothrix. Next base: position 113,386 of record CAWFRV010000013.1, read on the forward strand.
ACGTCACCGAGTACGTCGTAGAATACGAAGTCGAGGTCTTCTTCATACGCGCCTTCTTCTTCCAGGAAGTTGATGGCGGTGATAACCCCACGACCTGCACAGCCAACACCTGGCTCTGGACCGCCGGATTCAACGCATTTGATGTCGCGGTAGCCGACTTTCAGCACGTCTTCGAGTTCGAGGTCTTCCACGCTGCCTGCGTTTGCTGCCATTTCCATGATGGAGTTTTGGGCTTTAGCGTGCAGGATCAAGCGTGTGGAGTCTGCTTTAGGGTCACAGCCAACGATCATGACTTTCTTACCTGCTTCAGCCAGACCTGCAACCAGATTCTGGGTTGTGGTAGACTTGCCGATGCCGCCTTTGCCGTAGATTGCACATTGACGTAGTGCCATATCTTGGTCTCCTTGTGTGAGTGTGTTGTGATAACTGAATGTAACGATGATGTTTTTGCAAAGCTGCGTGCCAAGGCGGCACTTTTGTTTTTATGTTATTGATTTTAAAGAGAAATTATATTTTTGCAATGAAGATGGCAGGTGTCTGATTCCAGTCGTGTTCCCGACAATTCCGACACGTTTTGTATGGGTAAAGACAGTGCTTTCCTGCCATTCAACCGTTGTAACCTGCCAGCCAAGCTGCTCGGTAGCCTGAGTTTCCAGCAACATCCTGTGCCATTAACCCTTGATGGCGTAGCAACCTTGCACCGTTCCCTGTTCAAACACCTGCAAGCCATGCCGGATGCGACGGCGCGTGCGCAACGCTTTATGGATTACATGACGGTACATTTCTGTCTGGAAGCGTTGGAAGAGGCGGGTTTGGAAGCCGGACAGCAAGCAAAAGCGTGCCAATGCCAATTACTTGCGGGTGTTGCGTGGCTGGGGCTTTGATTCCAGCGGGCGTGAAGGCGCGGTGTTGAAGGGTTGGGTGGAATCGCGCTTTGGGCTGGCGGTGCAATACCATCAGGGCAACTTCGCGTTTGACCGTTGCAAGGGGCTGTATGGCACGAATGCGCTGGAAAGCCAGCTCGACCTTGTTTATACGTATTGTCAGTACGAATTGGCTTTGTCGCATTCGCAACAATCGCACCTGACGCTGTATCGCGGGGTGAATGCGCTGGATGAGTACCGGGTGCTGGAGCGTGATGGCAAGCGGGCGGTGGTGCTGATGAATAATGTCAGTTCCTTTACCCATAGCCGCGAGCGGGCGGATGAGTTTGGGGATTATGTGATTGAGGCGCGAGTGCCGCTGGTGAAGGTGTTGGCGTATTACGATTTGTTGCCGAAGTTGTTGCGGGGGGAGGGGGAGTTTTTGGTGGTGGGTGGGGTGTACAAGTTGAGATCACGTAGGGTGGGTGGAGCGAAGCGATACCCACCATCTTCACCATTTACACCGTTCATTACATTGAACGAATGGTATCGTGAAGACGGTGGGTATCGCGTTCCGCTCCACCCACCCTACGTTTGTGCCAGTCGTTGAGAGTGCCCATCAGCACGTGAGAAGGAGGAATAGTTCCACTCTGATGGGTGTGATACATAACCGTGTTTCACGGGGTTGTAGTGGATGTAATCCACATGTTGGCGGAAATCTTCTTCATCCCGCAGCGTATGTTCCCAATAGCGGCGTTGCCAGATACCGCGTTCACCCTTGTAATAGCGGCTAGCAGAACGGTGTTCATCCTCTCCCATAAACGGAATTCCCTCGTGAAAACATAGTCTTGATAAGCCGCCAACGGGTTGGGTAATCGTGGTCGTTTTCCGGCAATGTCCAGATGCAATGCAAATGTTCGGGGAGAATCACAATCGCATTGATGTGGAACGGATGCCGCTGCTGGGTGTATTGGAAGCTCTTCCTCAACAAGTCAACATACTCGGTTAAAAGCGATAAGCGTCTATCGGCAAGCGTTACGGTGAAAAAATAACATCCACCTTTGACGAAATGACGGCGGTAATTGGGCATTGGCATTATCCATGACAACAAAACACCATAATTTATGTGACTGTCCACTTGCCTGCCATTCACGGAGACAAACGGTAGGGTGGGTGGAGCGAATGCGATACCCACCGTTTTGATATTGGGGTGTTTGTGGGAAAGGGTGATGAAGATGGTGGGTATCGCTACGCTCCACCCACCCTACGTTGTTGGCAATGTGACAATTTTATTTTTATGGTATTGATATATAAGAATAAAAATAAGTGGTCTCAAAATTGCATTACATCCCCAATGTATTGCAATACCCAAGGACACCTCCATGCCAAACACCACACTCCAAACCCTGCTCGCCGGGGTCGCCAACAACACGATTGTCCCTTACCTCGGTGCAGGTGCGCTGCAAGGTTCGGTCGATAAACTGAGCGGCGTTGCCATCCCTGCCGACAGCGACAGCCTGATTCTGGCGATGAACGGCGGCAAGCCGATGTCGCAACGCCTGATGTGGGAATTCCCGCGTGCGGCGATGGATGTGGAGCTGAAACGCGGGCGCAAAGCCGTGCACAACTTCCTCGAAGACACCTACGGCAAGCGCAAGTGGACACGCGCCCCGCTGCACGATTGGCTTGCCAGCATTGAGCCGCATTACGTGATCGACAGCAACCGCGACACCCAGTTGCAGGATACTTACGCCGACCAGCCGCATACGCTGATTCGGGGTACGGCGCGGATTGTGGGGACGAATTACCGTTTCGTGCTGAACGAATACGTGGGCAGCGGCGGCTACCGCGAGATTACGCAGGAAGAGGTGAATCCCGCACTGCCGATCCTGTTCAAGCCAATGGGTAGCCCGCGCCCGGATGCGAATTACATTGCCTCCGACGCGGACTATGTGGACTACATCACCGAACTGATGGGTGGGTTTGCGATTCCCGATTTCCTCAAGGAATACCGCAAGGGCAAGCAATATTTGTTCATCGGGATGCGCTTGCAACGCGACACCGACCGCATGGTGATGTCGGACATTACCTACGCCTCGGCTGAACCCAAAGGCTGGGCATTGATTCCGCAACCGACTGACAAGGAAGTGCGTTTCTGTGCGCGTATGGGGATTGAGATTATCGCGGCGGATGTGGCTGATTTGCTGGAAGCGGCGGGTTTTGCAGCGGCAAAGGCTGCTTAAACGTGCGCCAGTTCAACCCTTGCAAAGGCAAAGACGCTTGCCGCGATGACGGCGAGCGTTGTTTGACTTGTGGGCGCAAACTCACCGAAGTGGCGCGGACGGTGTTCCTGATGAACGAGTTAAGCGATTTCGTTATCGAGCAGGACTACGACAATGTAGACGAATTTGCCGCCTACATTGCCCGCAAGCTGGTGAAAAAGGTGAAACACCGCCGCGAAACAGCATCCACCCCGTAAGAATTCCTGTTTGGCTTGGCGCATAAACTGGCTATTATGCCGTGCATGAAAACGCCCTTTGCCGAACAAATTCTCCCCATTGATGCCGTCCTCGACGACCTCAAGCAAGCCCTGCGTGAACGTCACGAAGTCGTGCTGGAAGCCCCACCGGGCGCGGGCAAAACCACCCGTGTTCCCTTGGCCTTGCTGGATGAGCCGTGGCTTGCCGGTAACAAAATCCTCATGCTCGAACCGCGCCGCATTGCCGCCAAAAATGCCGCTTACCGCATGGCAAGCCTGCTGAACGAGAGTGCAGGCCAAACCGTCGGCTACCGGATGCGCCTCGACAACAAAATCAGCCGCCAGACCCGCATCGAAGTCATTACCGAAGGCATCCTCACCCGCCAGTTGCAGCAAGACCCGTCACTGGACGGCGTTGGCTTGGTCATTTTCGACGAATTCCACGAACGCAATCTCGATTCCGACCTCGCCCTCAGCTTGTGTTTGAAAGGGCGCGAACTGTTCCGCGATGACAGCAATCCGCTGAAACTGCTGGTGATGTCCGCCACCTTGGATAGCGTTGCGATTGCCAGCCTGCTGGATGATGCGCCAGTGGTACGCAGCGAAGGCCGCACTTACCCGGTAAACATCCGCTACGGGCAAGCTGCCAAACCCAATGAGCGCATTGTCGAGCGCATGGTTGCCACCTTGCGGCAAGCCTTGAGCGACAACCCCGACAGCAGCATCCTCGCTTTCCTGCCCGGTCAGGGCGAAATTCACCGCACCACCGAAGCCCTCGGCGAATGGCTGGTGGAACGCCGCATCCGTGGCGTGCATTTGCGCCCCATGTACGGCAACCTCACGCTGGACGAACAGCAACAAGCGATTGCCCCGCTCACTGGCGCGAGTGCTGGCGAACGCAAAGTCGTGCTGGCAACCAATATCGCCGAAACCAGCCTGACCATCGAAGGCGTGGATGTGGTGGTCGATTCCGGGCTGGTGCGCGAAGCCCGTTTCGACCCCGGCACTGGCATGACTGGCTTGCACACCACGCGCATTTCCCGCGCCTCCAGCACCCAACGTGCCGGACGGGCAGGGCGGCTTGCCCCCGGTGTGTGCTACCGACTTTGGACGGAAAGCCAGCAAGAACAACTTGCCGCGCACAATACCCCGGAAATCTTACGTGCCGATCTCGCCCCACTCGCCCTGCAATTGCTGCAATGGGGCGTGGATGACCCGACGGAATTGCGCTGGCTGGATGTGCCGCCTTCCGGCCTTTGGCAACAAGCACTGGACTTGCTGGAAACGCTCGGCGCGATTCAACGCAAGGGCAAAGCCACGGTGCTGACTGCACACGGGCAAGTGATGTGCAATCTGCCCGTGCATCCGCGCCTTGCCCACCTGCTGATTTGCGGCGCACAAGCCGGACACCTGAACGCCGCCGCCAACCTTGCCAGCCTGCTTTCCGAGCGCAATCCGTTCAGCCAAGACAATCCCGACATTAGCCAACCGCTGGAAATACTGGCAGGCACAAGCCAATTGTCCGTACCCGCAGCAGGGCTGGTTACAGCGCACCCGCCAACTGGCAAACCAGTTTGTGGAACAAATCCGCAGCCAGAAACTGCCAGAAAGTGGTGTGAGCTTTTTGCTTCCCGCCACGCAAATCAATGGCTATTTACTGGCCTGTGCCTACCCCGATCGTATTGCACGGCGGCGGCATTCCGGCGGCTACCAGCTTGCCAACGGACGCAGTGCTGACTTGCCCGACAAACACGCGCTCGGCAATCAGGCAGTGGCTGGCGATTGCGGAAGTCAGCAGCATGGTGGGCAAAAGCAGCGACACCATCCGCTCCGCCGCCGCACTGGATGACAAGCTGTTTGCCAGCGCATTGGCGGATCAGGTGCGCGAGCAAACCGTGGTGGAATGGGATAACAAAGCGGGGCGTTTCATCGCCGAAGCACAGCACAAAATCGGCGCGTTGGTATTACAGCGCAAAGCCCTGCAAGCCGTGCCGGGTGAAGCCAAAAGTGCCGCCCTGATCGGTTTCATCCGCAAGCAAGGGCTGGATGTATTGCCGTGGCAGGCGGAACAGGAACAATGGTGCGCACGGATCAATCTGTTACGCAGCGTCGAGCCGGAACGAGCACTGGCCTGATGTCAGCCGCGCCAACTTGCTGGCAACACTGGAAGACTGGCTTGCCCCGTATCTGAATGCAGTTAATGTGCTGGGTGATTTCAAAAAGCTCGATTTGACCACCATTCTCAGCAGTCTATTGCCGTGGGACATGCAACAACGTCTCGAACAGCTTGCCCCTAAATCGCTTGAAGTGCCTTCCGGGCATTCCATCGCTATCGACTACAGCCAGTCGCCGCCGGTACTCGCGGTGAAATTGCAGGAAATGTTTGGTTGCCAACAAACCCCGACCATTGCCAATGGCAGGGTGGCGCTGCTGGTGCATCTGCTGTCTCCGGCGGGCAGGCCGTTGCAGATTACGCAGGATTTGGCGGGGTTCTGGCGCACGTCTTACCATGAGGTGAAAAAGGATATGAAAGGGCGTTACCCCAAACATCCGTGGCCGGATGATCCGTTGCAGGCGATTGCTACGCGCAAGGTCAAGCGGTTAATGTGAGGCTTGCCGAGATATTCAGGGCGGCAATAAACGCCGGATCGTGCGACACCACCAGCAATGCACCGGGGTAATCTGCCAGCGTTTGTTCCAGCAATAGGCGGGAATCCAAATCCAGATGGTTGTCGGGTTCATCCAGCAATAGCAAGGTCGGGGCATTCTCACCCACCAGCACAGCCAGTAAGGCTACTTTCAGGCGTTCGCCACCGCTCAGTTCTTTCAGCGGTTGCAATGCCTTGTCGCCGCGCATCCGTAACCCCGCCAGTTCGGTACGTAGTAGGGTTTCGCTGCTGTCAGGGTGCAGGCGTTGCAGGTTGGTTAGCGCGGATTCGTGTTTCATCCAGCAGGCTGAAGTGCTGATCGAGATACACGCAACGTCCATGCACTTCGCAAACACCTGACAATGGGCTGTTCCAGCCCGGCAATGACGCGCAGCAGGGTGGATTTGCCAGAACCATTCCTGCCTTGGATATGCCAGCGTTCGCCTTGCTGTACGGTGAGGGTCAGCGGCGCATGGTGTACGTAAGGCAACACCAGTTCGGACAGATGCAGGCACAGGCTGTGATGTGCGGCTTCGGGGGCAGAGCGTAAGGTTTGCGGTTTGATAATTTCCAGCCGGGTCTGGGTTGCGCCCAATTCGGTTGCCAATTGTTCGGCGCGTTGCTGGTGTTGCTGCTTGAGTTTGGATAGCGTGTTTTCTGAGCGATCCTGTTGCGCGTCCATCAGCAGTTTGCTTTGCGAACCGGAATGGCGGTGGCGTTCACCCTGTTTGCGGCGATGGGCTGATTTTTCCAACGCAGCTTGTTGTTCGAGTTTTTGTTGCTGGCGGTTGCGTTTGAGCGTCGCCAGTTGCTGTTCGGTGGCGGCAACCTGGGCATCGCGGATGGTGTGGTAGATGGCGTAATTGCCGCCGTATTCGTTCAGGCCGTGCTGATCCAGTTCCAGAATCCGTTCCACCTGTTGCAGCAATTCGCGGTCATGGGTGGCAACCAATGCGCCCGCCGGGTGTTGGGTCAGTTTTGCCAGTAGCCAGTGCCGACCTGCGGTATCCAGATGGTTGCTGGGTTCATCCAGCAGCAGGTAGTGGTCAGGTTGCAGGAACGCTCGGCACAGTGCCAGCCGGGTTTGTTCGCCGCCGCTGAGATGTTGGACGGGCGTCGACAGGGGCAAATCCAGACCCGCTTCATGCAGTTCCTGTTCCCACAAGGCGGGTAGATGCCAACGGTCTTCGACCTGTGCAAAATCTTCCGCGCTGGCTTCACCGGACTGGATGCGCTCGAAACTGTCATACAACGCGCCAACGCCGAGGGCATCCGCCAGATTCAAACCTTGCAGGCGTTGCAGTTGCCGCACCCAATAGAACGGCACAAGCCAGCGGATGCTGCCGCTGGTGGGTGGGAAATCTTGCGCGAGTAGGGCAAGCAAGACTGATTTGCCTTGCCCGTTGCGTCCGACTAGCCCGGTCAATCCGTCGGTCAGGGTGGAGGAAAGCCCCGCAAATACCGTTTTGGTATCAAACTGTTGGGTTAATTGGGAAAACTGGCAGACTACCTGTGTCATAAAGAACTCCAAAACACGGAAAAACATGTAGCGGCAAACTTTTCCGTTCAAGCAGCTATTTTGCATGAGTGTTGTGCTTTGGGGTAAGCTACAACCGATCATTTTTGGATAATTCTGGAAAGTAACATGACTGCATGGTCGCTGGATACATTACCACTGGAGCGCATGACGCTGGCGGATAAATTGGCGCTGATTGAACGAGTGTGGGAAAGTCTGACGCAGAAGAACGCTGATTTTGCATCCCCGACATGGCATGGTGAATTACTCGCTCGCCAAGGGCACCGACCC
>CAWFRV010000014.1:0-82725 GCA_963818325.1 uncultured Gammaproteobacteria bacterium
GCACGCCCCGCTTTCACATGCTCCCAGTTGACTTCTCTTGACAATAAAGCAGCAGATGCAGGTAAAAAGCAATTAGTTACCCCAAGTCCTATTACTGGATGCACCTACAAAGCCATTCAGCAAACTTTGTAGAAGTTGCACTGCTTCTTGCTTTTCACCATTATTATTAAAAACAGATTCAAATTTCTTCAAGGAATCTATATACGAGGCACGATGTACAACGTGACGTGTTTCCAATCTTGAAGTCGGAAAAAATGAAAATAGCTTAAGAGCAATTCTATCTTCAGGATAATAACAAGGTTCAGTCTTGCCGTTCTTCAAGAGGGATGGAAAATTGAAATGCACCATCACCATTTCTTAACTTTGGTGATGAAAAAGCCAGTAGAAACTCCGCAAGGTATTCTGTCGGGGTTTGATCCTTATAGAATCTGCGACCATAAAGACGGATAGCAGGATTAGCCTTATCAGCCTTGAGTACGCCACCAACCTCTGCATTTTCTGGGAAGCGTTGAAATACTAGGTGTTTATCGTTCATAGCCCAATCTCCAGTCCTTATGCAAATTCCAGTCTATTTTTTTCTCTGTCGATATAGAACTCATTGGTTTTCACCGTTCCATCAACTCCAGCACTAAGTACGATAAACTCATCGTTATTTGAGGTTTCTTGCTGTGCGATTTTCAACAACTTGGAGCGAAACCATTCCAGTTGTGCCAGATGAATAGGCACAAGTTGATTGCCAAGGCTGCCAATACTGCATGTTTGGATGTAATCCAATAACGGTAAGCTCAACATCAATTTGGCATTTCGATAACGCAAAAATGGCAGTTGTTGGTCTTTGTCATAGCCTACCGAAAAATCATTCGTATTAAAGCTGGCAATCACCATTTGTGTCGGTTGCACCACGGCTTTATCCGGGCGGCGCAAAGTCAGATACAATTTATTATTAGCATCTTTAAATTGCCCTGCACTAAACCCCGAATAAACTTCCAACAGCACATTAAGAATATTGGTCTTAAATGCCCGTTGTTCTGATGACGACAATTCTAAAGAGCGGCTACGTTGCCAGCGATCAAATTCGCGTAATTTGGGCGCTTGCAAGAAGTTATCCAGAAACGCATTCAAGCCTGCTTTTTCACTCTGCTCAACAGGCTGACCATACAAGTAAGCCATACGCCGCAACGCAAAGCGAAAGCGCACTCCCGTTGATTCACGCGCATAACCCCGCCAACGTTTAGCAACAGGTGCTAAGGCGGAGGGTAAACTCACCCAAGTGGTATCATCATCCGCAATCAATTTCCGCTCGAAATCAACTGCAAACGGGCTACCAAACTCTAAGCGGCGCATCAGTTCGATAGCTTTCAAAGTACCCGCTTTCTCAACGACTTCGCCGCCTTTGTACCCAAAAAAGCTTTCGCTGAATAAGATGCCTTCCAGCCCAGCATTCACATCGCCGTTACTGGCTTGGGTGTCATAGGCGTAATTGCGGGCTTTGCTGCAATCCAAACCACCCGTCACAGAATAGGCTAAATGGGCAACAATATGGCGCAGTGTCAGGCGTTGCTAAGTAAGCGGTGAGCCGCTGATAAATCCAACGTACCCGATCAATCACATCCTGTTGTTGCAAGGCTTGGCGGTTCTTGCGTAATGGGCAGCTATCCTCCACATCACACCCTTGGCACTCTGACAGCAACCGGGGTGTAGCAGCATTCTCTCCAACACCCTTGCACCGGAATCCACATTGTTCAGGCGCGTCATATTGAGAATCACCAAGGGTTTGGTAGTATCGCCTAACTGCAAGGTATGGGCAGCAAGCTCGGCTTCTTTATAGGGAGTATCCAGCTTTTTCAGCACTTCATTCTCAACCCAAGCAACATCTGCGATACCATGATTTTTGACGAACTCAGACAAACTGTCTAGCAGCGGCCCAGTATTGCTGATAATCAACCAACTCCCCGGTTTATCAAAAGCATCATCTAACCATTGTAAGCGATTGGGGGCACTCAACTCGCTCATGTCTTTGACGATAGAAATCTCACGATTGCCAGAACGTACCACTTCCCGCTCTTTCAGCTTGTGCTGAAGCTGCTGGTTAGGTTCGTAATCGTGCAAATGCTTGAAGACATCCAAGGCGACTGTCGATTTACCATCACCGGCATGACCCGTCAGGATAATCACCTTATCCTCACCGGAGGTCAGCGCGTCTTGTACCGTTTTGGCTAAGGGGAATGGGACGTACAAATCATTAAAATAAGGACTCAAAGCTTGTGATTCTGCCAAGGCATTCGAGCCATCAGCGGAGAGGTTATGCAATGAATTCAGATAGCCAATGAAACCGTTTTGGTGATCCTTATTTTTTGGTTTTAACACAGCAATGAAATCAGATAAATTTAAATTTATCCCTATGCGATTGCCGTCATTAATTCCATCATCCCATTTTGCCATCACTGGCTCTGGTAAGTCAGATACAGTCCCCATATCTTGTTTCACTCCATACAATGTATTGTGAGTCGTTGTATGACCTGCGTTCGGTAGCCCTACCGCTGCACGCAGCTCCTGATGTTGTTCAGGCGCAAAATAACGCCACAATAGCAAATCCGCCATTCTTAAAGTAAGGTCAGCATCACTTGATAAACCTTGATAAACATCAAGAGTAAATCCACCTTTAATACTTCGCTTAATTAATTCACTTCTTAATATATCACCAGATGAACTTTTGAAAAGTCCGTCATAATCTTCAACTTCCCACAATCCATCATTAACTAATCGCCCAAAAGGATACTGAACAGGGAAATCACCAAAATAATCTCTAAAAACCGCAAGCTCATTCTCATAAGAAAGAAAAGAAATCAATCGTTCTTTCTTATGAAAACATCTAGCCAATGCCACTAACAGCAGTAATGGCTTATGCACAGAAAAGAATTCTCCTGTTTTCTTAACTCTTAATCCATCAAAAAGACTTAAAATCATAACTCATCACAACCTACACATTAAACAACCCAAGTCATCAGAATCATCAGAATCCCTGTCTATAAGCTTCTTTTTTGGCTTTAGCTTTTCTAGCTCTTTTCCAAGCTGTTTGTTCTTCTTTATTTCATCAGCTCGCTTTAACAAATCCTCTAAACTCCCACCTTCAGACCAAGTATGATCACGTCCATGTGCTTTATGGAACTCTTCATAAGACATGGCTTTCCTGTAAAGATCGGGATACCTTTCATGCAAACTAATCCATTCTTCTTTTCTTTGGAAAAAGCAAAAATAACAACCTGAACGACTACGCCACTCATAATAAGCGGGAAGACCCAAGCCGGAACTTTCTAAAATATCACGAATATCATTTATATCTTTGCCATCTTCTACAAATGGATAGCGTGCTGAAATATTGGGTTTTGTTGATATGTAACCTTGGCGCTGAGGTTCATCCGCACGTATTCCAACGTAAGTAATTGCTTCATCATTACCAACAAACTCCTCAAATGGTCTCAGCTTTAAATTGGTTGTACACCAGCGCATTTTAGCAGTCGGTAATATATTCCCATTCAGTTTAAAGTAGTGTTCAAACCCTTTCTCCGAATTAAGACGGGTGATTTTTTTTCCAAAGTACGCCTCAAGTTGATCCACAAATTCTAGTGTTTCGGGGAGTTCTGCACCCGTATCCGAGAAAAAGTATTCCATCTTTTCGTGGATTTCAGGGTATTTATCACGAATGTAAATAGCCAAAGCCGAGCTGTCTTTGCCCCCCGACAAACCCAGCAAATGCCGCACAGGTTTCTTTTCAGTTACATCATTCATGATTGAACTTCTCCATTTTGTTCTTTCTGTGATAAACGCCCAAGCAAACTTGCAATAATCGCCAATTGCTCTGATTCATTCAGATCATCCAAACCTTTGGCAATTTCCCCGACCCGCACTTCCACGGCTTGGCGCTGGGAATCCGATAATTGCACCACCCGACTTCTTTCCCCATGCGTGGTATCCACCCAACGGATCAATACCGCATCTTGCGCCTTGTCAGGGTTAGGCACAGCCAAGCGCAATTTCATCAAATCACGCAATTGCTGCCCGCGCTCTTCCAAACGCAACGCTGCCTGTAGGCGGTTTTCATCCGTCCATTTCTTCGGCGGAATCCCCTCAACCAACGTAGCTATCGACTCCAGCCAAGCCTGATCAGAGTCATACCCCGCATCCCCAAGGCGGCGGATAAATGCCCCCAACACTTTCTGGTCAGTCGCGTACTTATCCAAGCCCTCATACCGCCTTGCCAGTTCCACCCGCAATGACGGCAAATCAGGAATAACCTCATCCAGCAATACCTGATTCAAGGTTGCCTGCCAGTGATCCAACAACTGCCCATAAGCCGCATTCAACTCACGTAACACCGCCACCAAACGCTGAATAAAGATCTCAACGACAGCCGCATCACCAGACTCGAACGCATCCGCTGCCACCCCACAAGCCTGTGGCAATTCCTGAAATAACAACGCGCCCGGACTTTTCGCCTGTGAGAAAATCTTTCTGACCCGTTCCGCATCCGCACTCAACCCCGAACAACGCTTCGTGTAAGGCGGCAAGTTGGACATAAAGCGCACCAAAGGCCCCACAATATCCAGCAAGGAAGCATCAGCACGCACCTTACCCACCACAGTGCCCATGTACTGGTCAAACAAGTCGCCGCGCACACCTTTCAGCTCAAAGCGTTCCAGCGCAAACAACTCTGGTCGACGACACAAGAGTTCTGCTTGCGCCAACGACATCTCGTCAGAAAACACGCCTTCTTGGTATAAAGCCACTTCACGGCGATACGTCAGGAAATACGCAATCAAAATAATCGGCAAAACACCCAACTTGATACCAAAGGGTGGTTGACGCAGGGTGTTGTAAATTTCCGTCAGCGGCACTTGCCTTGCGCCAGCATCACCCAAGGTTTTGGTGATCGCGTCCCATATGGGCAACAACTTACAGGGGTCATTACTACCGAGTGACTGAACACCTATTGTTCCATTCGCTTGTCGGGTAAAGGAGACCGGAGACAAACCATAGAATCCCCAAACTCCCTTTTCTTGCCGATGTAAATCCGTTGCTTGCAGCAAGGACAAGTACAAACTCATTTCTGCTGGGGTTTTCTCAATGCCAAGGTAAGGTTGATCAGCCGAGGTCAGCATGGCGTTGATTAGCCGCTTGCGTCCCGTATTGGCACTGGCAGACGGTTTATCCCAGTTAGCCAATTCATTACGAATCAACGGCGCTTTGTGGTAGCAATCCGTTGTCATCCATTCCGATAGCTTTTCTTGCAAACCACGGCGGTTACACACCTGCCACACGTCATCTCTAGCAGACCATTGCAACGCTTCTGGCTCTTCCAAGAAGCCACGCAACAGCTTGCCAGTTTCCAGCTCGGCATTGTGTAACCAATCACGGTACTCGCGCTGTGCCACCGGGTCTTGATGCAATGCCGCGTGATGTTTGGGTAATTCCTGTAAGGCCAATTGGGTGATCACCGCTTCCCGCAAGCGTTCAGTGGAAGTACACAGCGCGACCACATCATAGTCACCAAACGTATTCACATCCGGCAATACTTCGCCTTCTTCCGCAAGGTAAAACACGATGCGGGGGGATGTTTGCCCCGACTTGGTTTTGGTGCGGGTCAGATGAGAAGCAAAATAAGGTGTAAAGCTACGCAATGTGCCGGTTTCAATCGTAGCGCGACGTGCCACTATCGACTTGAACGGTGCAAGTGCATTCAATTTGTCAGCCAGTGGCAGGTTTTCAAATTCCACCACTGCTTGTTGCAGACTGCCCGCCAAATCAAAATCGCTGCCCTGCCAGACGCGGTATTCTTGGTTGAAACTGCGGAAATGGATAATGGAAGCATCCGCCAAACGCTGGCTGTGTGGCGCAAAGGTTTCGTCAAAGGCCAACTGCAACATCGCTTGACTGGCTTTCAAGCCACGTTGCCCGCCCACCAGATTGAGCAAGCCAATGGTTTTCAGCAAACTAACAGCGGGGTCATCAGGGGCAACGTCAAAACGTTCTAATGCTGTCACTACTTCCACCCAACGGTGATAAGTCAGGGGATCAGAGAAACCACCGGGATGGTTCAGCATGAAGTAATCGTGCAGATCAGCAGGCATCACCCACTCACCCAAAAGCGTGTGGGCAAGCCGGAAACGTAACCCAAACGGTTCTTGGCTACTGAGGTAGGAAAAAAGGGTGCGTTCGTTTTGGGCAACCTTTTGGCACAGCACTGGCAATATCAGCGTTGTCAGGGGGTGCAGCGGGTAACATTGCGTAAACAAGTCTTGGGCATTGTGCTTATCCATGCCATGCGGGAGCGCCCCTTCTGTGTAAGCACCGCAATCCACGCATCCAACTGCACCTGCGTGGTCGCCGGTAATTGGCAACGGCTATCAAACGCGGCGGCAACAAGCCGTAAAGATTGTTCGGCGGGTTCGAGGAAAGCCAGCGTATTGAAACGCCCTTGTATTTTCTGCCATTCATCCCGCAGGTGTTTGCCCAAACGCTGGGTGTAATGCTCAAACGATTGGTGCAACATGACCATGATATGCAGTGGGGCATCACCGCCTTGGTGAGCATGTTCCGCCAACAATTGCAGTAAATGGATTTCACGGTTTTGCGGGTGATAGGCTTCGTATTCTAGGAACTTGCCTAATTCGTCAATTTCGAGCAATACCCCGCTGCCATCCAGCACAGCCCATTCCAACTGGATTTCTTCGATCAGCGCCATGACACGATCCATCGCGGGCGGGGTGACTTCTTGGGAGACCTTATGGATTTTTTGGCAAAGCTTTTCTTCCATGCCTTGCTGTTCCATCGCAAGGGCAAAAGCTGCCAGCAATTGCTTGCTCAGCGATGCTGGAATGCCGTTAACCACGACACGCAGAAAGCCGCGCTTGCCAGCCGTTGCTTGAGAAAAATGTGGCAGTAAGGCTTTGGCAGGTTCATGTTGCCCCAGCACCGCCATCGCTGCCTTGTGCATGGGGTCATTTGCTGCTGCCAGTAACGCAGAAAGGAATAAAGCAAAAGCTGATTTGCCGGAGCCGTATGGGCCAACCAAAGCCAAGGCGCGTTCGGCTGGCGCTTCGCCTAGACTGACGGCGACTTGCTCCAGTGCTTGCAATGATTTGGCAGTCGGCAAGTAAGCCTTTACCAATTCCAGATTGCCAACATCACGCTGTAAATTGACAGAACGGGTATACCCTGCCCGAATGCGGACTTGTTCGCTCAAACCACTCATACGGCGTTCCCCTTGTAGTAATCGTTCAACACATCTTCAGGCTGCTGAGGGGGGGTTAAGCGGTATAGCTGGTTTAAACCTGCCGTATCACTCAACTCATACATACGCGGGTAGCGTTCCATTACTTGGGTCAAACAGGTCATTAACCCTTCTTCGGTCAGACGAAAAACAGCACCGGGTGCTGCCCAACCCGTTCCGCCGTAGAGCAGCTCACGCACAGGAATCGCTGCTTCCTGTTTGTTACCCTGTTGCCCGATTTGATCAGCAAAACGTTGTTGCAAAGCAAAGTGCATGGCAACTGGCGGTAAAAATGGGCGTAGAGTCCTTAAACTGCTGTAACCATAGCCTTCTTCCGCATTAACCAATTGCAAAGACGCTAAGGGCGAATCAAGGTGATCTTCCCCCCCACGGCTAGCAACCGGTGAATACATACGTAACAGGGTCGAGAGGTCGGATTTGAGGGTGGTATGCGCCCGCTTGATGCCCAGTTCCTGTTCTACAAAATCTTCCAGCGACTGCAAAGCATCCTTGTCACGGAAACGGGGTGCAGAATAGTAGTTGAAGAACCAAAAAAAGCCGGTTGCTAGTTCAGCATTGGAGGCTATCAGCCAATGGATAATCCAAATGGTTGCTTCATCCTCCAGATAGAGGTCGCCGTCTTTGCCAAGCAAAGCATTGCCTAAAGGTGAAACTTCCCCGACGTTGCCATCCTCAAACGTTACCAGACCTGTGACACGCAACCAGTAATGCAAGGCATTGACCATATTGCGACCGATACCCAGCTTGGTCATGGCTTTTTCATGTTCACGCTCATGAAAAATATTCCTGTGTTCGCCCACCACTTCCACGCCTTTAGTTAGCCAGCCATACCGCAAGGGGAAGGTTTCATGACGCCCAAAAGTCGTTTTGTTCTTATTCAATTTCATTCAGTCCAGTTCCTGCATCCGGCGTACAGCGGCAACGATGTGTTCTACCGCCTGTGAAATATCTGTCCTTGTGTGGTAACGGCTAAAACTTGCCCTGACAGCCCCGTATAAGGCATCGCCTTCCACTCCCATTGCCCGTAATACATAGGAGGGGGCGATTGTCCCTGATGAACACGCAGAGCCGGAAGACAAGGCTACTGTTGTTGCAAGTTGGTTGAGCAGTGCATCACTGCTAATGCCAGTGATGTAAAAGTTGACAATGTAAGGTGAACTTCGTTCCGTATCACCGTTTATTTTTATAGCAGAATTTTGTTCGAGTTGCTTAACAAATTGCTTTTTGAGTGCGCTAACATGCGCGTAATCTTGTGATTGAGAATGTGCCGCAAGCTGCAAAGCGGCTGTCATGCCAGCAATTTGGTGCGTAGCCAACGTGCCAG
This sequence comes from uncultured Gammaproteobacteria bacterium, assembly GCA_963818325.1. GTDB lineage: Bacteria > Pseudomonadota > Gammaproteobacteria > Thiotrichales > Thiotrichaceae > Thiothrix. The sequence continues at coordinate 8,616 of CAWFRV010000014.1, forward strand.
AACGCAGACCAAATTCCTGTCCACCACCCGTCAACATCGGTTGTAAGCGCAACTGCCGCCGATTACGGATAACCAAACAGCCGATGCCCTTTGGCCCATGAAACTTGTGGGCAGAGAGCGAAAGCAAATCAATGGGGGTTTCGTTCAGATTGAGCGGGAATTTTCCTGCTGCTTGGGCGGCATCAACGTGGAACAACACGCCAGCATCCGCCAATACAGCCGCGATTTCGTCAATGGGCTGACAAACGCCCGTTTCGTTATTGGTGTGGAGCAATGAGGTAAGGAGTGTGTCGGGACGCAGTGCCGCTTTGACGGCTTCGGGTTCAATCCAGCCGCCAGCGGTGGGCTTTAAATAGGTGACTTCAAACCCTTCTTGCTCTAATGCATGGCAGGTTTCTAGGACTGCCTTGTGTTCAATCTGAGAAGTGATCAAGTGACGCCCATGACTCGCATGTGCGTGAGCGATACCACGTAATGCCAAGTTATTGGATTCGGTAGCACCAGAGGTAAAGATGATTTCTTGCGGTTCGCAACCGAGAATACCAGCGATAGTTGCGCGGTATCCATTCATGGCATCCGCAGCCACTTGCCCTGAACGATGCCCAGCAGAAGAGGGATTGTAGTAGCAGCCGTCAGCACCCAGATAACGTAGCATCGCCGTTATTGCTTCTGGAGCAACAGGTGTGGTGGATGCCATGTCCAAGTACAGGGGGGTATCTGCCATTGTCTATTAACTTCCATATTACGCAGGGTTCATGAAATTCATGAGAAATAAGGCCCAATATATTTCTTGCCCCGTTTGAGGAGTTGATCGAAGACAAAAATATAGCAGCCCGTTGTGCTACTCGAAGGGTAACACATAAAAATCAGATCAAAGAAGTGTTTGTAATAATAGCAGATTAATTATTTATATTAATAGGGGGTAAACATAAATTCTTTAACTTAATGATTGTGTGGTTTACCCTGTTGTCTGGATGCCCAACACGGCGCGTTCAGCTTGCAGGGCATAAGTGCTGACCCGTGTTGCGTTACCGTCTTGGCTATCCCGTTTGTACTTGTACCAACGTTTAGCTGCACCCGTGCCTTTGAGGTGGGATGCTTTAACCCAGCCTGCGATTTTGTGTGCGGGTGTCCGTTTGCTTAAAACACGCATCCTGAAACCGTCTTGGATGTTGAGGTTACATAGCCGGATGAAGGCGGCGTCTTGAATGGTTTTACTAGCAAGGAAGGTTGCTAAGCCGCCCGTGATTGTCCAGTGGATGGGATTTTTCAGCCATTGTTTTTGCCCTATCCAGCCACCATTGCCACGCAGTACCCCAGCGCGTTTGGCGGCTTCAAAATGCTGGCGTTTTATCAGCCCCACCGTCACCAATGCTTCTGCACCTAATTGCCATTGTCCGCCATAACCCGCCCAGTTTATGGTGGTGTAATCGGGCGCTTCACTTTTTCTGATGCTATCCATCAGTGCTAGGGCTTCTTGGGCGTTTAGCCCAATGATTGCCATGCCTTGGGGAAGACTGGGTGTGGTACGGTCTGCACCTGTGAGCATATCCGCCGCAAAAATACCGAAGTCGATGGCAAGTTCGGCTTCGTATTCGAGGGCGGTATTCAACCCCGCAGTGAGGTATGGCACGTCGTACTTTTGCAGGTACGGCACGGCGAACAGGTTGATGATGATAGAGACGACGATAGCCGTAACCCACCCAGCCCTTGGGCGGGTGTTTTCTTCGGTTGCTTGCAGCCGTAACAGAATTTCCCACAACAGGGACAGGGTAGCTGCGTCATTCATTTCAGCAATCCCTTGAGTTGCTCCCACGCCTGTTCAATTTGGGCGCGATGTGCGTCATCCATCGCTGCTGCGAAGGCAGCGGGGAGAATGCCATTCAACGCAGTGTGTAGGATCAGCACGGCGCTGAGGATTTTCATTGCTTGGGTTCCCAGACGTAGCCAGTGCTGCAATTGATCAGGGCATGTTCACTGTCATTGGCATTGGCTTTCCCCGTGGCTGGGTTGATTTCCTTGCACCAGTCCTGCCCTTCTTTGGTCTGCTTCCGGTCTTTGGTGTAGCCTTTCTCGGCTGCCCATGCGGCTAATTCATCGGGCGTGCTAGTCGTGAAGTATTCACCTGCTTTCGGGTCTGCTTTGGCTGGCTTGACGGCTGTATCGGGGGTATCACGGGTGCTGGAGACATCCCGCAGGCTGGGGCTGGTCACTTTGGGCAGGCTGTTAGTATCAAACGCACGTTCAGCTTTCAGGTGAAATTGTGTGCCGTACATGCCCGCCAAAGTGACGACCGCTAGACCCGCTGCCGTCACTTTCAGCCATTTGTGTGTTGCCAAGCTCCATGCGATTGCCCCAGTGATCCCGTAAAACTTGAGCAGGTCGATGGCGTCGTGGTGAGTGTGTACCAGCCCGAACCCTGCCAGCAAGTCTTGACGGTGCTGGAAAATGTAATAGCCTTCGGCGGCACACGCGGCGACGGTTGCCCAGCTTGCGTAGGTGACCAGATCACCAAGCATTCCTGTGGCACGTTGCCCGTAATGGGCGATGGGCATGTTTGGCATGTGCATGGTTGTAGCTCCTTAAAAAGATTGTTTGACTCGTTGGTTAAGCTGCTTTGAGGTAAGGGCCGCGTCCGATCACGGTGCGCTTTTGGTAGTTGAAAATGAGTCCGCCCCACATGGGCAGGTGGCTTGCGCCGTCTACGCCTGCTACGCGGCTGGCGATTTCGTCCTTAACGGTTAACGTGACGGATGCACCAAATTGGTTGCGGGTTTCGGTTGGTAGGGTGTCAGCACTGGGGTGCTGTAGGCCAACTGTCATAAATACCCCACCGGAACGCTCCATCTGGATGATGTCTTCCAGCACTGCATAGGCGCGTTTGTGGCGTGGGTGTTCGCCTTTTTCGAGTTGCTCAGTCAGGTGTTTGGAGAGATACCGCGCTAACTCGTCGATGTAGATCATGATGGCGGGTTCATTGGGGTCAACGCTGTCGCGGTACTCGAACCAGTCGTCGCAGTTGGCGGCGGCGTACTTTTTGCGCCGTGCTTTCATGGTGATGTCCCGCAGGTTTTCCAGCACGTGGACGGATTCGCCGATGTCATCTATGTAACGGGTACATGGCACCCGCAACAGTTGCGCCGTTCCTTTTGGGTCAAAAATATAGATTTCTACCGGTACGCCACTGAGGCGCATGGCTTCCATGTCGCATACCATCCATGCCGTTTTTCCTGAGTCTGTCATGCCGGAAACCAATACATGATTGGCACTTTTGCGGTTATAGGTCAGGTGGTTGCCCATGATGCCTTTGCCGACGTATCCGACCAGTTGGCCCTTGGTCAGTTGGTCAGGGGCGAAGTGAACATCTGTCCACTCTGATTCCGGCAATAGGGTCATGACGGCACAAGTGCCGGAGGCGATGACGGGCTGAAAAAACAGTTCGTCGGGATTTACCGCCAGCAGTGAGGCGATGGATTCTAAGCAGCCTTTTATTTTGCTGGGGTGGTAGCTGGGGATTTTGAAAATCCTGAATTGTTCGCTACGGGATTGGGTAACGATGGCTTCTGGTTTTATCACGCCCAAGGTGCGCAAAAATTCGGTGAGTTCCCAGTTGGCATTGCCTTCCGGTTTTTTCACGGCGGCACTGTCTACGTCTACGAAGGTGTACGGTTCGTCACCGAGGTAATTATGGCGTTCATGGCGGGTTTCCCAACGGTGGTGAATCCAACCTGCTGCCAGCAGTGCCACCGTACCAGCCACGGTTAGGATGCCGTTGCCCACAGTCAGGAAGTCCAATACCACCATGCTGCTGATGGTTCCGCCAAATACTGCAATTTGGCTGTTCGTGTTGGTCGGCACAAACGCGCTGGCAGTGGGGATGATGCCGAATGCCATTATTATTCCCCTTGCCCTAATGCCGGTACGGGCATGGTTGCCATTTCTACTGGGTAGTTGTCTGGATTGCCCATGCCGGTATCGCCGTTGATGTAGATAGCCAACACGGCGGCGGCGATACCAGCGGCGATGAACACGGGTTTGTAGGTTGCCAGCCGTTCGCGTTGTAGCATCCGCCGTGCCTGCATTTCTGCTACTTGCTGCTGGGTGGTTGCGTAAGTGCTGTGTACTTTCAGCGCGGCTTCGTGTTGCAGTTGACGGAGTTGTTGCTGGTTGGTTTTGTCAGTGGCTGCGGCGATCTTCTCTTCCAGCCTTGCTTTGGATTCGGCAATGGCTGCTTTGCGGATCATCTCCTTGGCTTTCTCGCTGCGGGGGCATTGAGCCTTTGGGTCGTATTCGTTGCCAAACTGTTCCACCACCGTGTTAGTGGTCTCGTCGTATTTTACCCACGCATTCGACATGGCTGATTTTCGGTATTGTTGGCGCTGCCAGTTGCGCACCTTTGCCAGTGGGTTCACTGCGATACGTTTGCATATCAATCGCAGCCCAATTGTAGGTTTGCTGCTTGCAATCGCAGGGCTATTGCAGGTCAATGGCAGGCCGGTGGTTTCCAATGGCAGGTCATTGGTGGTTTTCGCCAGTTCCTTCAGCTCTTCTAGGGTTGCCCAGCGGAAAGAGTTGTCCTCTTTTTTGAGTAGAATTTTTTTATCTTCAATGAATGGCTTTATTTTTTTTGTTTGAAACTCTTCCGACAGCAAGCCGTTCTTTGCGCTGGATTGTTTGCACAATGAAGTCACTTGGAGGTTCTGGCCTGCATCAAAGAACCCCAGCATGGCTTCCAAGCCTGCAATGTAACGTGCTTTATCTCCGTTGGCCTCCAAAATCACTACCCGTAAGTTTTTTACGGCCTCTGGATGGCACAGAATACTTTTAATGAGTGTCCGGCAGAGGTGGTTGGTTGCCTTCTGTTGAACTTCAATATCTGCCAGAACACTAATTAAATCCGCTCCCAAGAAGCCCCCGATTACCTCCCGATCAGTCCCCGATTGCTCATTTTTCTCGTTTTCCCTCAAAAATACGTGTCCCGTGGTGGTCGAAGGGACGACGGCAATCGCCACTTCCGGGCGTACCAGTGGGATAATGTTCGAGGGGTCGGTAGCAGTAACAGTCGTCATGTCGGGTACTCCTTATGCGTTCCGGGTGGGCAGTTGGATGACGTTGTTCAGGTCTGGTTTTTGGGGTTCCTGTTTTCCGTTGCGGTAGGAATAAGTGAATCCTTTGCCACGGCTTGCACGGCTTAGATAACCGTATTGGTAAGCCGTCTCACGCAACTCAGTCGCTTTGGTTCAGCCCCATCCCGTTGCCTGCATAATGACTTCTAGTGTCACAGTTCCGTCCGAGGCCGGAATAATGCTTTTCGTTTGCAGAAGATTTTCTGCTGCATCCCTACTTAATTGCTGCGTTCCGTCCATTGCAGTTCCTATTGCAGGTGCAATAACTTCTTTCGCACCAGCAATAGCCCTATTGCAGGTAATGACTATGTTTTGCAGGTCTTGGTTAGCGCGTTCAGCAGCATGGGTAGCTGCGGTCAAGCTGATAATCTGTTCGTTCGCTGTTGCGAGGCGCTCGGTTCTGTACCAGCTCCCAAACAACAGGAACAACGCTGTCATCACTTCGTAGGAACTGGCGCGTGCCAGCATCGCCCATGAAATTACCGTTGGTGGTACGGGTTGCGTCTGTTGATTACTCTGCCCTGTTGGTGCAGCCGTCAGGCGTTGGGTGTAGTTCTCTACACGCCCTGACAATTTGCCGATTTCGTTAATACGCCCATCAATGGCTTTGCGCAGTTGGACAACTTGCCAAGCTGCACCTTTCTTGCCGTCTGCTTCCAGCGTTGCAATGCTGGCTGTATCAGTAGCATTTTGCTGGCGCAGGTCTCCGATCTGGGTGCGCAAGTCGGTTTGTTGCTGTTTCAGCGTTACTGCTGTTGCGTCTTGCTGCTGCTGGGTGCGTTTGATCTGCTCTATCTGTGCAGTGCGTTCCCGTTCCACTATCGGGTGGGCAGTATTTTGGTAGAGGGTGTAGCCACTCAAAGTGGCGGCACTGAGGGCGATCAGCCCAGCGGTCATGCGCTTGGCATTGCCTTGGTGATTGAGGGCTACTTCCCAGCCAAAGTAGATGGCGAGACCTAACCCCATTGCACCCGCAGCAGACATAAACCCGCCAGTGGATAGCAGGTTGCCTACGGCGTTGTTCTCTATCATGAGGTAGCTAAACACGCCATAGGCACTGGCAACCGTGCTTATCAGGCCAGCACCATAGAATAAGGTTTGGTTGTTGAGTGGCAGCTTCATTTGGTATTCCCTGTTCTTTAAGCCGATTACGCTTGAATGTCCGTCAGGGTGCGTTTAAAAGCTGCTGGCAGAAACCTGAAACAGTGCCGGAGATAGTTCAGTAATTCCGCTTCGGAAATACCGAAGGCTCGTGCCAGTACGGGAAAATCTGGGGTGCGATTTAGTGCGTTTGTGTTAGCATTCATGATCATAGCCTTGTTGTGGCGCGGCCTTGAGGCCAAGCGCAATGGCTGCACGGTGTGCCTGTCCACGGAGGCCGGGAGTGCCGCGATGTAACAGTGCATTGACGATACTGCGACTAAAACCATGCTCACGACTCCACCCTGTAACGGTGATGCCGTTGGCGTGAAAGTATTTCAGTACATCTGCTGGGGTACGCAAGGTCGAATGGTTGGGTATTTTGGTATCCATAGTGCCGGGTTCTCCTCCGTTCAAATACGTGTTGTTGTGATGATTATGGTAACTAAATAGTTACCTTGTCAATATGGAGATAACAAAAAAATGACCATTGGTCTACGTCTACGGGAAGAAAGAGAGAGACTCGGCTTTACTCAGGTGGAGTTCGCGGAACTGACTGGGACTACAAAGAAAAGCCAAATTGACTATGAAAAAGACACAACCCAGCCTCGCGCAGGGTATCTTGCAAGCATCGCCGCAGTAGGCGCGGATATTGGCTATATCGTTACAGGCGTAAGGACAGTTGGTGTTGAAATGACCAGCGCACAAATGAAATTGTTAGGTGATTTTGGTGATGCCAGTTCATATCAGCGTCTGCTTGCTGAGATAGTTAGTCTTGCTGCAAATCTTGAGAGGGAGAGGGGGTAATGCGAAAAAAAGTCCACTAAAATGGGCTTTCTCAATTCCCCGCATGTCGTTCAAACGTAGATTGATGGTAATTTTTCTGTTATCTGCATGTTGACAAAGTAACTATTTAGTTACCATAATCATCACAACAACACGTATTTGAACAGGACGACAACATGAGCCAGCGAACCCAAATCCCTGCCTATGCCATTACCCAAGGAGCTGAGGTGAATAGCCGTTCGTTTCTGCTTATCAAGTTCACTGAAGGGCAAATGTCGCCCGCAGGCTATCCAGTAGGCAAATACCAAATCATTGAAAACAAGCTGACCCAGCAGGAAGCACTGACACTGCTAACAAAACTAACAGGTTATCAACGGAGGCTACCATGAGCATGATTACTTTGCTCCGGGCGCTCCTTGATGCTGACCTGAGCAAATCCAATTTGACGATGAGCCTAACGCTACTGATGCAAACAGCAGGCTATGGCAAGGTTGAAGATGACCTTTCGGACTCCCGGTTGGAACAACTCTCAGGGTTGCGGCGTGACCGTGCCCGCGCTGCGGTGCGGGAGATCGTGGGGATGGGCTTGTTTGAAATGGCGGGTAAGGGCAAATACGGCACGCTATACCGTATCCCGGCCCAATTCTTAGGGGAGGGCGGTTATATTGGCTTTTCCTTGCCCGCTATTGGGCAGAGTGAGACAGACGCTTACACAGAGTATGCTGAAGTCCCAGAACACAACACTGCGACAGATTTAACCGCGACTTACCAGAATTTGGTCAATGAACATCAGCAATTGCTCGATTCCCACCAAGTTTTGGTAAGCGCCCACCAAAACTTGGTGGAAACCAACCGGATTTTGGTAAACACCTTACCCAGTTTGGGTGAGCAACTGACCGAAACTCGGTTAAACGCCAACCAGAATTGGGTAACAGACATAAATAAACCTCAACAGATTAAAACCACTACACCCCTAAACCCTGATATTGGGGCAATGCCTGAGCATTGGCCTGATGCCTTGCAATATCCTACGGGCTTGTCAGTAGCGGAGTTGGCAGAAGCCCCTAAAAAACTGGATGGTCTGCATCCTGCTGTCGCACAGGACGTGTTAGATGCACTGGCATGGAAGATGGCTAACGGCAAGGTGAAGAAATCCAATATCGGGCTGCTGTTCTGGCTGTCGAACGAAGCGAGGAATGGCACGTTCGATCACACCCCGGCACTGGAATGGCGCAAGCGCCAGCAGGCTGTTCAATTAGCACAAACTAAGATGGCGGCGGGTGAGCTGCGTGAACTCGACCGCCAGATACAGACATTGCAAAGTTTCCAGAAATTAGAACCAGAAGGGTCTGGGCAGTGGGTACTGTATGGCAGGCAAATAGAAACCAAGAAAACCGACTATTACCAAAAGTTGGAAGTGTTGAAGGCAGGGAAAGCAATGTTTTAATGTGCTTGCCCTGCCTATCAATGGTGATTAATTCTTGTGTTGGGTGGCGGCTTGTTTCATCGCAGCCACCGCTGTCTCCATTGCCTGCCGCACCGGATCGCTATCCAAACGGGCATAAACTTGGGTGCTTTGAGGACTGTGGTGGTTCAGGGTTTTGCCGATGATGACTAGGCTTGCCCCAGTGCGTGCTTGCCAACTGCCAAGGCTACGGCGGAGGTCATGCATTCGCAAATCCCCTAGTCCGGCTGTTTTACGTACAGTTTCCCAACTGCCTCTGGGTTCAACCAGATGCCCGGTACTGTTCAGGCTGGAAGGGAATACCCAATCGCCTGTTGCGGTTTGCCGCCGTTCTTTGAGCAGGGATATTGCCAGATCGACCAAGGGAAGTACTTGTGATGTGCCGTTTTTGGTCATTGGGATGCGCCACTCGCTGCGCTCAAGGCTAATCTCTTCCCAACGCATAGATAGCACATTGCTTTTACGCGCACCTGTGTACAGGCACATCAGGAAAAAGTCCCGTGTGGTGGGTTCGGATAAACCATTGAGTGTGTCGAAAAATTTTTGCATCTCATCAGGCTGGAGAAATCTGTCCCGTGAGGTTTCGCGGAATTTCTTGACGCCGACACAGGGGTTGACCCCTTCAAAAAATTCCCATTCGATAGCTTTATTGAACAGTATCCGTAGTACGGCTAAAGCATGGTTAGCGGCATAAATGCCGCGTTTCTTACCAATTTTGGCGTGCCAAGCAAGGATGTCGTTACGTTGGATTTCAGATAATAACCGCCGCTTCCACTGCGCTAGATGGTACTTGAAGCGCCGTTCATCTCCTGCCCAACTGCGCTTGTGAACCTTGGCATGGCGTTCAAGATAAATCTCAAACAATTCCCCAAGGGTCAGTTCATTGCGGGCTTCTTGCCGGAGGGCTGTTGGGCTGAGTCCTTGGGCAACTTGTACATTTACGGATTGGGCAAGTTCTCGCGCTTGTTGCACGCTGATTGTTCCGAATGTGTCCAATTTAACCCTTTCGGGGCGTCCATATACTTTTCGGTATACATAAAAGACTTTTTTCCCGCTTGGGTACACTCTGATACAAAGCCCCTTAGCCTGCGTGTCGTAGTAGGTAACCAGTTTGCCATCTGTTGGAATAGGCAGTGCCGCCACCGTGCGTTGTCCAAACAATAATCTCCGTTCTGTACTCATTCATCTACTCCCGTGCTACCAATGTGCTACCGCGTAAGGTTATACAACGGTATTTAATGACAACAACAGTAGGTAAAAGTTATCGAAAGCTATCAGTTTAACCTAATGATTTTTCAGTGGAAAATCGTGTTTTCCTTGAAAATCATTAAGATATGGATTTGGCATGGATGAAATCTTAAAATCTCTCGCTCGTGAGGGCGTGCCGGTTCGATTCCGGCTCCGGGCACCAATTTAATCAGCTAGTGTGGCGTATTTCTTGCATATTCACCTCTTGATGTTTACTCACAAAAGGTGGTTATGTACAAACTGATGCTGGTCGATCATGACCCGGAACGTTCCGGCAGCCTTGAAACGGCGCTGCTGGCGGCGGGTTATACCCACATTATCCGCGTCGGGCAAGGTGAAAACCTGCTCGCCGCCGTGCGTACCCACCAGCCCGACATTATCCTCATCGACATGCAAAGCCCCGACCGCGACACGTTGGAATCACTGCGCAATGTCAGCCGTGAGATGCCCAAACCCATCGTGTTTTTCGCCGAACAAAGCGACCTTGACACCACCCGTGCTGCCATTAGTGCCGGGGTAAGTGCCTACATCGTCGATGATTTGCCGGGAAAACGCCTGAAATCGGTGTTGGAAGTGGCGATTGCCCGCTTTCAGGAACACCAAAAGCTCAAAGACGAACTCGAAGACTACAAATCGCGCCTGCAAGACCGCAAAGACGTGGATAAAGCCAAAGGCATTCTCATGCAGCACCGTAATTTGTCCGAAGAAGAGGCATACCAGCTCCTGCGCAAAATGGCGATGGATCGCAATATGAAAATCGGTGAAGCTGCCCGCAATTTCGTCGCGGCAATGGCTTTGCTGGGGGGAAATTCTGATGAAACAAGAGTTACGCATCGGCTTTTTGCCCCTCACCGATTGCGCCGTGCTGGTAGCGGCATTGGAGCGCGGTTTCTTTGAAAAATACGGCTTGCACGTCACCTTGCAACGCGAAGTGTCGTGGGCAAACATCCGTGATCGCGTGGCGTTTGGCGAACTGGATGCGGCGCACATGCTTGCCCCCATGCCCTTGGCGGCAACGTTTGGGGATTGACGGTTTAGGTATTCCCATGCAAGCGGCCTTCAGCCTTGGCTTGAATGGCAGCGCAATTACCGTTGCCAGCCCGCTGATGGAGGCGATTCGGCAACATTTCCCGCAAGAACTATGCACTGCGCCAGTGCGTGCGCACGGTCTTAAGCAGCTTTTAGGTGCGCAATCCCCACGTAAACTGGTGTTCGGCTGCGTTTATCCCTTTTCACAACACCATTACCTGTTGCAGGCATGGTTGCAGGATGGCGGTTTGGTGTTGGGGCAGGATGTGGAAATCCGCGTCATTCCCCCGCCGCAAATGGTTGAATCCTTGGCGCAAGGGCAGATTGACGGCTATTGCGCGGGTGAGCCGTGGAATCAGCAAGCCGTCAGCCGAGGCATCGGGCAGGTTGCCGTTACCAGTTACGATTTGTGGAACAATGGCCCTGAAAAGGTGCTGGGCGTGACCCAAGCGTGGGCAGAAGCCAACCCCGAAACGCATCAAGCCTTGCTGTGTGCCTTGCTCGAAGCCGCGCACTGGCTGGAAGAGCCACACAACCGCGTGCGTATTGCCGAATTACTGACCCGCCCGGAATATTTGGATGTGCCGCTTGCCTTGATCCAGCCGCCATTGTTGGGGCGTTACCGCTATGCGCCGGATGAGCCGGAACGTTTGCTGCCGGATTTCAACGCTTTTGCGCGGTATGCCGCCAATTTCCCTTGGCATTCGCACGGTGCGTACTTTTTGGCGCAAATGCAGGCAACGGGGCAATTGGCAACCTTGCCTGCCGACCCTGCGGCATTGTTGGCGAAGGTGTATTGTACGCCGTTGTACCGCTTGGCTGCCGAAACCTTGAGCTTGCCATACCCGACGGTGGATTATTTGCCGTCGAAGCATTGCCTTGCGCCGTGGGTGTTGCGCGATGCCAGCCAGCCGATAGCGATGGGGAATAGTTACGTGGCGTTGGAACGGTTACGGTTGGGGTAGTGGGTTAAAAGTCGCGTTCGACGTGCAGCGCATTCGACACAATGTCGCCTGCCACCATCCATGCGCCCAGTGCCAAGCCTTCGTAAATGTCTTCGTCGCTGTAGCCCAATGCCCGCAGTGCATCGACATCCGCCAGCGTGGTGCTGTTGGAATTTTTCACCGCTTTGAGGATGAACAGCAGCAGGGCGGTTTCGCGCTCATCGAGGTTGGCGTTGGCGGGGTCGGCTTGGGTTGCTGCCACTTGCTCCGCTGTCCAGCCGAACATATTGATCAGCATTCCGGCGTTCATGTCGATGCAGTAAGCACAAGCGGTATTCTGTGAAACCGTCATGCGTACCGTGGCTTGGAATGCGCCCGACAAATTCGGGTTCTGCATACTGTGCTTGATGAATTCCCATTTCTGGCGCAAATGGAAAGGCACGGCACTGTGCACTTGCATAATGCCCGGTACGCCGCCAAAGCTGGCGGTCACTTCTTGGTAAACGTCAGCAACATCGCCAGTGGCTTCGCTGGTAGCAACGGTTTTCAGATAACTCATGTGGCTTCTCCTTGGTTGGTGTGGTCAGTAACAATGAAAGGGGGTTACACCCTTAAATCCCCCGTGTGATCGAAGATGCCTCTTCCTGAACCGGAATAGCGGTTATTACCAGATCTTTCAAGAAAGGTTCAGCAGCCACCTGTGCAATAGCAGGAGATGCCATAAAGGAGTCCATAGATTCCTTGTCATTCCAAAGGTAGAAGCTCGCGAAGACACCACCCTCAAAATCCGCCATCCATGTTTTACTAATCAGCCCCGGCACATCAGCGATTGCAGTGGCATAGGGCTTTACCCAATGCGTATCATACTGTTCTGGCGAAAGTGTCAATGTGTACTGAAAGATTTGCGCGTATTTCATCTTTAGTGATTCCCAATAAACGTTAACGGATCGAGTCCCGTAGGGCAAAAATTTTTCACCCCTAATGCCAACTCACGCAGCTCCTCAATCAAGCGGATGCCGTGATTCATTGTTGGTTTTCATATCGAGACCGCGCTCTAAATAGAATGAATAACCGTATTCCCCTTCCGCTAGGGCTATGTGTTTTGAGCCTGTGGATTTGCATAAAAATTCAATATCGTTGACAGAACCCGGCTCAATCGTAACGATTTCGAGTATTTCCCCCACGGCTAAGCGACGCAGTGAGCGGGCAGTATGCACTAACGGAAGCGGGCATCCCATGCGTCTAGCATCAAGGGAATCTGCTATCTGTGGGTGTTTTGGTGCGTTGGGGAGTGCCTTGCCTAAGCTATGATTTTGCAATTTTGATGATGTCATTTTATTAGATGCAAGCTGTGCAGCATCCATTGTTGAGATGACCCAACTGGGCGCGGGCGTATTGCCATAGATATTGCACATGGAGGTGAGATATTTTGGGTCAAAAACACGAATTAATGTTGGTTCTGTTAATGAGTCGGTGAATGCGAGTCCGCAGTAATCGCGTGGATGTGATTGTCGAAGGTAGTCTTTAAGTGCTGTTAAAGCAGAGCTAATGTCACCACTGGTATTGACATCATTGAGCCGATTATAACCAGCGGTAGAGGCATCATTATTGTGAAGATACCATTGGGTATTCTCCGAATGCTGTATGGCATACCAAATCTGATCGAGGGTATCCCAGTCAATGATACCCGCAAGCGTATCTGGCATTAACGCGATAGATCGCGTTGAGACGGTGTTGTTTTCTAACATGGCAATAGTCTTATAGGTTTGATGAATGGCGAAATTAAATAAACAGGTTTACATCCGCTTTCTGTGCAATCGGTAGGAAACTCGCCGCACCCACCCATTCGCTGATGCCGTCAATGAAGTCGGATTTTTCATGACCGAACAAATCCACTGTCATCTGACACGCCACCATTTTCACCTCGGCTTCCAATGCCAACTCACGCAGCTCCTCAATGGAGGCGACACCTTTCTGTTTCATGGTTTCCTTCATCATGCCGGTAGCGGCAGACTCGAAACCGGGAATGCCCGCCATCAACACATTGGGAATGGGCAAATTGGTCTTGCGTAACCACTCCGGCCCCATCGGCATTTTCATTGGCATGGCGGGATTGCCGAGTGGGCTGACTTTCAAATCCAGCTTCTTTTTCAGCAAATCCAGACCGTAGAACGTGAAAAATACCGTTACGTCCCAGCCCAAGGCAGCGGCGGTGGAGGCAAGGATGAACGGCGGGTAAGCCATATCCAACGTCCCCTTGGTAGAAATGATGGTCATGGAGGGTATGTGGTTGGCTTCGCGTTCATCCATTTTGTGCTGAAAACGTTCATCGAACCATTGGTCAAACAAGGCTTTATCAAAACCCATCGGGCTGGTTTCTGCGGTGGCTGTCATCGTGCAACTCCTTACGATTTACGGATGTGGTTAAAAATGGGCGGAATTTTACCGACTGGTCAGTCAAGTTTTAGTATAAAATTTTTTCAGCTAATCGCTGTCTCTCCAATGCGGATAGTCAACATGGCAGCACCGATTTCACGTATCAATTCGGGATCATTGCGGGTTTTTGCCAACAGCATTAGCCCTTCTATGAAGGCAAACATCGCCGCAGCCGTGGCAGCCGTATTGCACGGGGAAATTTCCCCCTCGTGTAAGGCTTTATCCAGCGCGGTTTTCAGTGACATTTCCATTTGCTGCAACAGACCATTGAGACGCTGGCGGATGACTTCATCCTGCGTACTCATTTCCGACGACATATTTCCGTAAGGGCAACCCAGCGTTTTGCCGATTTGTTCCTTAGTGCCTTTCTGGAATACATAAATATTTTCCAGTAGGGCATTCAGTTGCTTCATTCCCGACCATTCAGGGCGGAACGAACGGGAGAAAATCTCCTGTTTTGAAATAATGAAGAACTCATCCAGCACTGCCAACGTCAGCTCTTGCTTGGAAGGGAAAAAGTGGTAGAAGCTGCCTTTTTGTACCCCTGCCATGTCACAGATTTCCTTCACGCCCACGTTACCGTAGCTGCGCGAGTAGAGCAGTTCACGGGCGCTGTCGAGCAGGCGTTGGCGGGTATCGGTGGATGCTTTCATGGTTATTATCGTAGTTGACCGATCGGTAAAGTGCAAGTAGAGTGCTGATTCTTACTGACGGATTCCTCATGGCACAACGCTTCGACACTGAACGAACGGCTGACCCGCTTCTCCCGCACAGAAAATCTTCTTTGTCAGTACCGCACCAGCGGAGGGGCATGTGAACCTTTCCCAAAGGCATGATTTGGCTGGATATACCTCGCATGGTTGAACGTGACGGGCAGCGGCATGCGGGAAACGGGCGATGACGCTGATGTTTTCGTTAGGCAATCCGCTGATCTGCGTTTGTACGGCACTGCACGGTTTACCACAGCACGATAATGGGCGCAATGGTATGGCAATTTGGCCAAGCGCGGCATTGGCGGCAGGTGCACTCCGCGGAAGCCGTTGCCAAAGCCTGCTTTGAATTCGTGCGTGACCACATCAAACACAGTTGGGATTACCGCCTGCAATCCGGTGACGTGCCAAGCGTCGGAGGTGTTGCAACACGGCACGGGCTATTGCTACGCCAAAAGCCATTTGCTGGCTGCATTGTTGCGGGCGAATGGCATTCCGGCGGGCTTGTGTTACCAGCGTTTGACCATTACCGATGAACCACCGTTTTGCTTGCATGGTTTGAATGCGCTCTACTTGCCCGACTACGGTTGGTATCGGGTCGATGCGCGGGGCAATAAGCCGGGCGTGGCTGCCGAATTCTGCCCGCCCACCGAACAACTGGCGTTTCCGCTGCTGAATCCGCATGAACAGGATTTACCGGGAATTTTTGCCGAACCGTTGCCTGTCGTGGTGAATGTGTTGGAAACTTGTGAAACGGTCGAACAGGTGTACGCCAACCTGCCCGATGTAGAATTTATTTGAGGAGGAGTAACCATGCGCATCATCACCACGTTCTTCGCTTCCATCGCCCTGTTGGCGAATATGAATGCTTTCGCACAATCAGACCTACCCACCTTCACGGGGCAAGTGGTTGATCCCGAAGATAAAGATTTTGTTGGAAGTGATGGCAAAGTCGGCACAGGAATGGACAGTTTCGACATCATCGTTGAGGCTACCCACAAAACCGCTTCTTCGGTACATAAGCCGGACAACGGGATTACCTATAGCGCCAACAATGCCTACGACTGGAATTTGTCGACCGCATGGGTTCCCAAAAGCCAAAACGACGGCGTGGGCGAATGGCTGGAGTACACTTACGGGAAGTTTACCGGGCAAGAAACCATTACCTCACTCATCGTATTCAACGGCTATCGGAAATCCCAAGCGTTATGGAAGGCAAATGCCCGTGTGCGCGATATGCGGGTTTTAGTGAATGGCAAACCCTACGCCACCGTCCATTTACAGGATGCATACAACTACCAAACTGTCCCGCTGGGCAAAATCCCCCTACAGGCAAAAAAGACCGTACTTCGGTTTGAAATCCTCAGCGTGTATAAAGGCTCGAAGTATCGGGATGTCGCCATCAGCGAACTTGAAGTGGATGGGAGTGGCGTGTTCTGATGGGTGCTACCCTCAACAAACACTGTTGATATTACCGCATGAATCCAGTAACGAGTCTTACTGGCATCGCGTAATCCCAAGAGTTTTCCAGAGGATGTTCCGTGGGTGAGTTAGACATGGCGTCCATAGGCATTTGCTTGGGCAAGCCACTTCTCCCGCTTTTGCAGGTTGCTACCTTTGATGGGGCCAAAACTCGAAATGGTCACTGGTTTTATGCCGCTGAATTCAAGAATGGTGCGCTTCATCTGATTGTGACCCGGCATACGATATACCCAGCGAAAATACCAAGGTGGCGTATCCATCGTGACGAGAAGGTGAGCTGAACGCCCCGAAAGCAGGCGATCCCAAAACTGGGAGCCTTCACGGTACTTGAAGGCAAAACCCGGTAGGAAAATTCGGTCAATGAAGCCTTTGAGCAAAGCTGGCATTGCGCCCCACCAGATGGGATATACGAAAACGATGTGTTGTGCCCACGTAATAGCCGCCTGCCCAGCCACCAAATCAGGCTCAAGCTCCTGAATCGTGGCATAGCCGTCGTGAAGCAGCGGGTCGAACGACAGATTGCCAAGCGCAATTAGTTGGACTTCATTCCCGGCTGCTTTAGCGCCCTCCACGTAGGAATTGGCAATGGCACCGCAGAAACTGTCGCGCTGGGGATGACCAAGGATTAAAAGAATACGTTTGCCCATAGCTATAAATTCCTAATGTCGTGACGATCACCTACGGCGTGCTGCGTCGTCAGGTGAGCGCATTGTTGGGGGCAGCTACTCATTGGTATGGCGTCCAACAGTTCTTGCAGACAGGATTCAATTGATTTTCCTGCTGTGTCAATGGTAATTGGAATACATGACCACGGATGGTATTCACGTTTTTGAATCTCATCCCAAGAAGGAAGTTGGAGTCCAGAGATGTCAGCAATGCGGGTTTCCACGCGCTGCCTATGCTCGTTAAGGTTTGAACAGATAATCTCAATATTCACATGCCTTGAGTTGGTTTCTTTGGCGACACTTACCCATTCGTTCCTAGTCAGTTCTATCGGATTGCATGAGTCAGCCACAACATTCGATCCAATTAGTAAATTGTCACGAGCAATCCGATAGCATAGCCGATAGCCTTCGCCTTGGACTCGAAGATGACACAAATCACGCAATGCCTGTTCGACGGTATCGACCCGCAAAAAGACTGCACCAATGTGAGAGGCTAGCTTTTGGGCTAAGGTACTTTTCCCAACACCCGGTAGTCCAGAAAAGATGTAGAGAGTTGGGATAATGGTGTTTTGAGTCATGTCGTGAAGAGAAGTGTTGCTCGATAAGCTATTGTCATCATTGTAGATTTTCCTGATCGGCAAGTAATTCTCCAAGATTATACCGCCAGTGAATGTGCCATGCAGTATTTCTGTTTACCTGCGTGCGGATTCTGGCGATGTAGGCGCGACGGTGTGCATCCGCTACCATTGGCTAACACAATAAGCAGAAGGACTAACCATGCACATCCACCCCGCCACACCCGCTGATGCGCCCACCATTGCCGTGATGGTCGGCGAACTGTTGCAGGAAATCATGCACGCCATTGGCGAACAGGCATTCAATTTCGACCTGCAAGCGACCACTGAACGTTTGCAAACCTTCATACGTGACGGGCATTACCATGCTTTCGTGGCAACGGATGAATCCGGCGCAGCCGCAGGTTTCCTGACCCTATATCAGAGTTACGCGCTGTACGCCGAAGGCAGTTTCGGCACGATTCCCGAATTGTATGTACGCCCGGCTTACCGCTCGCACGGCACGGGCAAACAATTGCTGGCAGCCGCCCGCGCATTCGGTGCAAGCAAAGGCTGGACACGCTTGGAAGTAACCACGCCGCCATTGCCTGCGTTTGAACGTACCCTCGCATTTTATGAGCGCGAAGGCTTTGCCATCACTGGCGGGCGTAAGTTGAAAACATTGCTCTAGCGATATTGGAGTTCTGATGTACATCCCAAAACACTTTGCCGAACACGACCAAGCCGAAATCTTGCGTTTCATCGCCGCCAACGCTTTCGGCACGCTGGTCACGGTGGAGAATGGCGTTCCCTTTGCCAGCCACATCCCGTTTCTGTTGGAACAGGGCGACACGCTCACGCTGTCTGGTCATCTTGCCAAAGCCAACCCGCAATGGCAGCACTTGACCGCAAACCCGCAGGTGTTGGCAATGTTCCAAGGCGCACACGCCTACGTTTCACCCACATGGTACGAAGGCGCAGGCGTACCCACTTGGAATTACACCGCCGTGCATGTTTATGGCACTGTCCGCGTCATCCACGATACCGCATGGTTGCAAGCACAAGTGGAACGCCTCAGCCATCACTACGAAGGCGATACCCCTAACGCATGGATTCCCCGTTACCCCGCCAAAATGCTGGAAGCCATTGTTGGCTTTGAAATCACCATCGAATCGCTGCAAGCCAAATACAAACTCAGCCAGAATCGCAGCGCAGCGGATCAGCACAACGTCATGCAAGCCCTTGAAGCCAGCAGCGGGGAAAACGAGCGCGGGGTGGCAGCATTAATGGCAAGACATCTGGCTAAGTATTAGCCTCCAACGCCAGCAAATGGCGGTTAAGCGGGTTGGGTAGCTTGCATCGCAGGACGTTCACGGAATGACGCATACCACGCCAATATTTGCGGGCAAGCGGCGGCTTGCAACAGGTGCGGCAAGCGGAATTCCAGATAGCCAATCGCCGCGCCCAACGCCAGATGTGCCAGTGTGAGGTTTTCGCCCAAGGTGTCGAGTCGGGTTTCGATGTGTTGCAAGGTGCGGGTGATCTCCGTTTCCCAGCGGGTCATGGCGGCGGGGGAACGCTCGTGTTCGGGGCGGCTGCGTTCTTCCATCACGCGATTGTAGGCGGCATCCATCACGCCGTCGGCGAGGGCTTCCCAACGCACTATTTCCCAATGTTGCCAGCCGGATAAGGGGAGTAGGGTGTTTCCGCTGAGGCTGTCGAGATAGCGGCAAATCACCGGGCTATCGAACAAGGCTTCGCCGTTTTTCAGCACTAACGCGGGGACTTTGCCGAGCGGGTTGGCGGCGAAGAGTTCGGGTTGTTCCTGCGCTACGTTGACCGATACCACGTCGATTTGCGTGGCTAAGCCAGTTTCAATCGCAACCATGCGCACTTTGCGGGCGTAGGGGGAGGTGGGGGAGTAGAACAGTTTCATCGCGTGTTTATTCTCCAATCCGCGTCAAGATTTGGCGGATAACGGCGGCGGCAATCCGAAAGTCCGCTTGGTGCAGGGTTTCAAATACTGGGCGGGCGGTAGGGATTAAGCCGCGCTGTTTTGCCATGCCAATGATGGCAGCAGTGCCGGTGATGGTTAGCCCTTTTTCCAGTGCGACTGCGCGTCCGGCACGTTCATCCATGATCAGCAGTACAGGGTCGGGGTAGTGCAA
The DNA here is from genome assembly GCA_963818325.1 of uncultured Gammaproteobacteria bacterium. Taxonomy (GTDB): domain Bacteria; phylum Pseudomonadota; class Gammaproteobacteria; order Thiotrichales; family Thiotrichaceae; genus Thiothrix. Next base: position 28,369 of record CAWFRV010000014.1, read on the forward strand.
AGCAAGGCTGATGCAGGCGCTTTCCCCCTCGTCAAGGTCAAGCCCGGTGAGGGTCGGGAAGGGGTGTTCCCAGACTCGCAACCAGCTAGCGGATAAAGCTGCTTGTATGGCGGTTTCACCACGCGCTTGTTTGCCCGGTAATACTTCGTTGCGCACGATTGCAGGCAACCAGACTTCGCCAAACAGGTGTGGCAACCATTGCAAGCCATCGACAATGGCTAACCCAATCAGTGGGCTGGCATCGGCAATTACGACGCGAGCCATTGTTCCAGTGTATCCATGTCTTGGTTGGCTTCGGCGGCAGTTTGGTTAATGACGGGAATGCCCAGCCGCGAAACGTGCGCGATGAAATCTGCCAGCACCATGTTTGCCAGCCGTGCAGAACGTGCCAGTGATAATGCGCTGTCTTTGAACAACGAGGTGGCTAACGCGGTGCGTACACCGGGCATATCCAGCATTCCGCCGGTTTGGTTCAGCCCGATCATCAGTGCGTCGGGTTGGTCGCGGTTCATGACTAACACCATGTCCTCGTGGGCGTAGCGCAAGGCTTCGCTGGGATTGTTTTTTAGGCTGCTGACGTTAACGGTTTTCATGCCTATCTTTCCTAGGATGATTAGATAGGATGATTGTAGAGGAATGATGCTGATGTTGCACCAATTGCGCCCGATTCAAGCCAAAAAAGCACAACATAAGTGCATTCTAATGAACCGTAGGGTGGGTAGAGCGCCCGCGAAACCCACCATTTCCCACCCAACCCCGCAAAAATCCTAGCTTTCCTAATACTTGGCACACCCCTTGCATTGTAATCACTCAAGCAGTCAACGGCGACTGCATTGATTTGAAGTGACTCCTCCTCCTAACCGTGCGCTGTCGCACGGTATTTGGGTAAAGCTGCCCTGACCCTCCTGTTGGTTCCTCCTCCCCAACAGGCGCGTCAGGGCTTTTTTTTGTCTACGAAAAAAGATTTTGAGGTTCTTATGAGCAACACGAAAAAACCAGATACATCCGTCACCAACCCTAGCCGCCGCGATTTCCTGCTGAAAGGTGGCTTACTGATGGCTGCGGGTTCAATCATGACCATGGTTCCGGCAGGCGTGCGCAATGCCGCATGGGCAGCGGGTTCGGATGCACCGGAAAAACCCAATATCAATGTCGGTTTCATCCCGCTCACCGACTGCGCCAGCGTGGTGATGGCGAATTTGAAAGGCTTCGACAAAAAGTACGGTTTAACCATTACCCCGACCAAAGAAGCGTCATGGGCAGCGGTACGCGACAAACTCACCAATGGCGAATTGGATGCAGCGCATGTGCTGTACGGCTTGATCTACGGCGTGCAAATGGGCATCGGTGGGCCACAAAAAGACATGGCAAACCTGATGACCCTCAACAACAACGGGCAGGCGATTACGCTGTCCAGCCAGTTGCACGACAAGGGCGTGACCGATGGCGCATCCCTTGCCAAATTCATGAAAGACAATCCGCGTGAATACACCTTTGCGCAAACCTTCCCGACCGGCACGCACGCCATGTGGCTCTACTACTGGTTGGGCAGCTTAGGCGTGAACCCGATGAAGGACGTAAAAACCATCACCGTCCCGCCACCGCAAATGGTTGCGAATATGCGCATCGGCAATATGGACGGCTACTGCGTCGGTGAACCGTGGAATGCACGGGCGATTGCCGACAAGATCGGTTTCACCGCCGTGACCACCCAAGACATCTGGAAAGATCACCCGGAAAAAATCCTCGGCACCACCGCTGAGTGGGTGAAAGCCAACCCGAATACAGCGCGTGCGTTGACCGCTGCGGTGCTGGAAGCCTCCAAATACATCGACGACATGGCAAACCGTGGCGAAGTTGCCAGCGCGATTGCTGCCAAAGCCTACGTCAATACCGAAGCCAGCGTGATCGAAGGGCGCATGAAAGGCGAATACGACAACGGTATCGGCAAAACCTGGAAAGACGACAACTACATGAAGTTCTGCAACGACGGCGCGGTGAACTTCCCGTACCTGTCCGACGGCATGTGGTTCTTGACCCAGCACAAACGTTGGGGCTTGCTCAAAGATCACCCTGACTATCTGGAAACCGCGAAAAAGGTCAACCAGATCGACATCTACAAGCAAGCGGCGGAATTGGCGAAAGTCAGCATCCCTGCCAGCGATATGCGCGAATCCACGCTGATCGACGGCGTGAAGTGGGATGGCAAAGACCCGAAAGCGTATGCGGATGGGTTTGCGGTTAAGGTGTAACGGGGAATACCCCTCATCCCCAGCCCTTCCCCCGCAAGGGGTGAAGGGAGCAAAGAGTAAGAAGAGAGAGCCTCTTGCTCCCTCACCCCTTGCGGGGGAGGGTTGGGGTGAGGGGTAATCTTCAAGGAGTTAACGTATGTGGAAAGAACGTGCACTAGGGCTACTCGCCCCGTTCCTAGGACTGCTCGGCTTCGTGCTGCTGTGGTCACTGGTATCTGCCACCAACCCGCAATTGCCGGGGCCGGTGTCAACATGGGCATCCGCCGTGGAGTTGTTCAAAGACCCGTTTTACCAGAATGGCCCGAATGATCAGGGCATTGGCTGGAATATCCTCAACTCGTTGGCGCGGGTAGGGATTGGGTTTGGGATGGCGGCAGTGATTGGGATTCCGGTGGGTTTCATTATCGGGCGGGTGAAGTTTTTCAACGACATGCTCGCGCCGATCATTAGCTTGTTGCGTCCGGTGTCGCCGTTGGCATGGTTGCCGATTGGCTTGCTGGTGTTTCAGAAGGCTGAACCGGCGGCAATTTGGGTGATTTTCATCTCGTCGATTTGGCCGATGATTATTAATACGGCGGTTGGTGTGTCGCGTATTCCGCAGGATTACCTGAACGTGGCGCGGGTGTTGAATCTGTCGTCGTGGAAGATGTTTACCAAGATTTTGTTGCCTGCGACCTTGCCGTATGTGATGACAGGGGTGCGCTTGCTATCGGCGTGGCGTGGTTGGTGATTGTGGCGGCGGAAATGCTGACTGGCGGGGTCGGTTTGGGTTTCTGGGTGTGGGATGAGTGGAACAACCTGAACGTTGAACACATCATTATTGCGATTTTCGTGGTGGGGCTGATTGGCCTGCTGTTAGAACAATTATTGCTGCTGCTTGCCAGCCGTTTGAGAACTGAGTGAGGTGGTTATGGACTCCAGCAAATACGTGCAGCTTGAACACGTCGATATGGTGTTTAACACCAAGAAAGGCCCGTTTCAGGCACTGCAAGAGGTCAATTTGAACATCGCGGAAGGCGAGTTTGTTACCCTGATTGGGCATTCTGGCTGCGGTAAATCGACCGTGTTGAATATCGTGGCGGGGTTGCTGAACCATACTAGTGGGGTGGCGTTGTGTGCTGACCGCGAAATCAAAGGGCCGGGGCCGGATCGGGCGGTGGTGTTCCAAAACCATTCGTTGCTGCCGTGGCTGACGTGCTTTGACAATGTATACCTTGCGGTGGATCGGGTGTTTGGCGCGACGGAAAAGAAGGCACAGCTTAAGCAGCGTACTCACGAAGCCTTGGCAATGGTGGGCTTGACTCATGCGGAACATAAGTTTCCGAATGAGATTTCCGGCGGGATGAAGCAGCGGGTGGGGATTGCGCGTGCGTTGGCGATGGATCCGAAAGTGTTGCTGATGGATGAGCCGTTTGGGGCGTTGGATGCCTTGACCCGTGCTCATTTGCAGGATGAGCTGATGAAGATTACGGCGGCAACCCACAAGACGGTGATCATGGTGACGCATGATGTGGATGAGGCGGTGTTGCTGTCGGATCGGATTGTGATGATGACCAATGGGCCGTCAGCGACGGTGGGGGAAATCCTGAAAGTGGAGTTGCCGCGCCCGCGCAATCGGTTGGCATTGGCGGATAATGCACAGTACAACCATTACCGTGCCGACGTGTTGCGTTTCTTGTATGAGAAACACGCGCACAAGGAGGCGGGGGTAACGCCTACACCAGCGGTGGATAATATCGTTGAGCTGAAAAAATTGCCTGCCAAAGAGGCGGCATAATCCGTCTGTTTGGCAGATAATGCCGCGATGGATTATCTGCTGCTTGTTCACTTCGGCGTTACTCGCCGCTACCTTGATTCCCGCGCAATCGGAAGCCGTGCTCGTTGGGTTATTGCTCAACGGGCAGAGTGCGTTTTGGCTGTTGATTGCGGTGGCGACGTTGGGCAATACGCTGGGTTCGGTGATTAACTGGTGGCTGGGGCGTTATCTGGAACACTTTCAGGATAAACGCTGGTTTCCGGTGAAGGCGGCAAGCTTGGCACAGGCGCAACAGTGGTTTCAGCGTTATGGGTGGGGGGTGTTGTTGTTGAGTTGGTTGCCGGTCATCGGTGATCCGCTGACGGTGGTGGCGGGGGTGATGCGGATGCCGTTGCTGCCGTTTGTGCTGGTGGTGGCAGTGGCGAAGGGGGGGCGGTATGGGGTGTTGGCGTGGATGGTGATGGGGTAGGTGTCAACGGTTAGCTGAAAAGGCTAATGCCTTGTCATTTCGCCAGCCAAAACGTAATAGACGGGGGCGAGGTAGCGTTTGTTTTCTTCTGGGGTCATGGGTGTTCCTATTTTTTTTCAGGGTTTTTCTACAGCTTCAACGTTGAGTTGGGCGTCAATACACGCAGCTTGAGACAACGCCATGCTCGTAATGCTTCTGGAGGCAATAATCGCTCACGCGACTGTAACATACCCCGCCCGTTAATTTTTCTTTTTTATCATAGGTAGGCCCGCAGCCACCTTGACATTCAGCATCATCTTGGCATGATTTTCCGCCGTCGGTGCTTTTGTAGTTTAAACATCGAAACGGCCAAAATTGACGACAGTGCCCTGAGAAGCCTGTATCCAATTGCCATTTCGTGCAACGCATTCTTCTGCGGTCGCGGGAACAGCAGGTTTGTCAGAACCCCCATTTGCACCTGATGCGCTCTGCCCTGTGCCGATAGTTGATGTGCTCGCGCATCCTGCAAGGAGCATGGTGGTAACCAGTACACACGTTAATAGTCTCATTAAATTTCTCCTCGGTCATAACGTCAACGCCCAACGTCTCATGTGATGGGCGCGGCGGGGAGTAGATTGGACGAAGACGCAGGCTGTCACCGCGTCCGTCGTCGACATAATTGTTAGGCTTATTGATCAAAAGCATTAAAAATTGAATTCAAAATTAATTTGATTCCAAGCCAATCATATAGCTCAATTTGAGTTTGATTTTGCTCGCATTTGCTAAGCTTCTCATAAAATTTTTCTTGTACCAAAATTTTATTTAGAATTTCTCCTTGATATTTTCCTATGCTTTGATCATATCCCCGCCATTGGACAGGAATTAACTTTTCATTTATTTTTAGAACGTCAAATCCTAAATATACCTCAATACTACCAGCCACCTCATTTATATTTATGCATTGTTCTCCTGTTAGGCCAATAGTTGGGTAATTCTCTAATTTATCAAAATACGGATAATGAATTATAGATATATTATCTGGAATTTCTGTCTTATTTAATCCTTTTTTTGCTACATGAGCAAGGTACTCCCCATTGTCAAGACCACAATCTCAAGAACACAGATAACGGCTGGTTGATAAAAATCTGTCTTCCTTTGCCCATCCTGCCGTCCTGCAAAATACACAGTAGCCGGTGTGCGGTAGTCGAGGGACTGATGCAAGCGTTGGTGGTTGTAGAACTGGAAGTAGTCCCGCAAGCCTGTTCTTGCCTCCTGTACCGTTTGTATATCCTGCAAATAAACATGTTCATATTTGACTGTCCGCCACAGCCGTTCAATAAAAATATTATCCAGTGCGCGTCCCCGCCCATCCATACTGATACGGATGCCTTTGTTGAGTAGCGGCGCAGTGAAACGTGGTGTCGTGAACTGTGCGCCTTGGTCGGTATTGAAGATTTCACACGACCCGCTGTCCAGCAACTCACCAACTGCTTCAATGCAAAAATCAGCTTCCAACGTGGTACTGATTGCCCAACCCATACATAACGGCTATACCAGTCAATCACTGCCATCAGGTAGACAAAGCCGTGTGCCAGCCTGATGTACGTGATGTCAGTACTCCACACTTGATCGCAGCGGTCAATCACCAAACCCCGCAGCAAGTAAGGGAAAATCTCATGTTCAGGGTTGGGTTTGCTGGTGTTGGGCTTTTGGTAAACCGCCTCCAGCCCCATCGTGCGCAATAACCGTCTCACCCGTTTTTCGTTCACCACATGCCCCAAGGTACGCAAATACGCTGTCATTTTGAGTACCCCGTAGTACGGCGTTTGGGTGTATTGCTCATCCAATAAGCGCATCAACAATAGGTTTTCCTCGCTTTCGCCCTGCGGCTGGTAGTACAAACTGGAGCGGTTGATGCCCAGCAATCCACACTGCTGCCGTAAGCTAAACGCCGCATTTGCGGGTTCAACCAACGCTTTCCTGATGGTTAACGGATACCCGATGACTTTTTTTTCAGCCAATCACGCTCGGCAACGACTTGCCCCAGTTGGCGGTATAACTCGTCAATCTCCGCTTGCTGGTTATGTTGCCCACGGTCTTTTTTACTGGAAAAAGCCAGCGGGATGGCGGCTAGTGCCTGTTTTTTCCAAGTGCTGATTTGGGCCGCTTGGATGGCATAGGCGGTGATCAGTTCGTTGGTGGTCTTCTGTTGCCGGATCGCCTCCAGTGCCACTTTCGCCTTGAATTCCGCTGGGTAATGTTTGCGCACGTTTGCCATGTCTTGCCTCCTTTCGCTGCTATCCTCTTATCTTAGTAAGTGGTCTAGAATATGGGGAGTATCATAGAGCGGCGGTATCATTATCAAGCACTGCGATAATTTTATTTTTTATACCCACACCTACAAACCCTTTTATTTGTGCTACTAAAGAGCTAGCCCCACCTGAAGCATTAGATAAACCAAAATTCATAAATGAATAATAATCATATAAGTGGGGGTATAATAATTTCAAAGAGCGTTCAATTATGTTTTTATCGGAGTCTCCTTCGGTTAAAATAATGATCTTTGAATTTGTTGAAAAGCCATGCGTTAATATTAAATCTGAACTATCGCGAACATGCTCTTCTTCGGAATAATACCCTGCATGTGTTACCTCGGTTATATCTTGTGTAACTAAGGAGTCCTTATTACATGCCTCAAGAAAAACTCTGATATAGAACCTATAATCGCTGCATGGATAATTTAAAGTAAAATTACTATTATTTACTAGGTGTAATGCAAGTCTTGAGAGTTTATACTCTTCAAAACTCCTTAAATATGTTGGTACTTGTTTTTCCTTGATTTCCGAAAAAGCACTTATAAAATCATAAATATCAGATGATTTTAATAAATTTATTGTTTTATTTTCTTTTCCGCTTCTCCCAAAAATATCATCTTGAATTTTTAAGCTTTCTATTTCTCCTTGTATTGATAGCTGAAGATCATTTTCAGACTCCTTCAGTGTGAAACCCATAACGTTAAGTCTATCTATAGTTTTACTTACAGTAGTTGTGTATGTGTACGCAATCTCTTCACTATCATCATCTTTAATTCCCCATGCTAAATAGTTTCGTTCCGACATCTTCCGTTTATAAACTAATTTATCTTTCTCAGAAAAAATAGTCATAACTTCTGGAACAGCATAACTCTTTGATTGAACGACTGGATAGTCTTCAATAGCTAATTCAGTATATGAACCCATGATTTTCTTTATAGCCTAACGAAGGTGTAGAAAAACCTATGTCTCTCTCTCAAAATCTCAAAAGTGGCATGATGTGCGTAAATCTTTGAACATTTTTCACTGAAAACCCCTCAAAGATTTACGTAGAATTGCGCGTTTGTTTATTTTTTCGTTCAATTTCCAAAAATTGAAAAAGTGGTTTTGAGGTTTTTCTACAGCCTCAACGTCTCGCGTGACGGGCACAACGGGGAGTAGATTGATCGGAGTCGTGGGCAGTCACCGTATCCGTCATGGATGTAATTATTAGGCATTATTTTCCCCAGCGGTTTAAAATATATTCAGCCATTTCCAATCCAGTTAGCTTCTTTTTTCGATTATTTGTTTTAACATGGAATTCATTAGAAAAAAATACTGGCTTTAAAGATGGTTTAACTTCAATTATGCATATGTCTTTATTGCCAATGATCTCTTTTTTGATTTTATAGTATTTAAATATTATTATCGACTCTAGGTTTTTTTCAATAGAGTCGGCAATAAACAATTCATAACCATCCCAGTTGCTTTTTCCTTTATTTGCCAATTCATACTCTCTGTTCACTCCTTTGATGAGCCTGCTCTTATCTTCTATTCCTATATAAACAGTGCCACCTTCTTCTGAATTCATAAAAGATGCAATAGCAATTAATACTTTGTTGATCATGTTCCCATCTTTTTCCCTAGTGTGCGGGTTGTATATAGCCCCTTCTTTGAATTCGATATATTCACTTTCTTCTAAGTTAAAATTTGTATTTTGGGCTTTGCTTATTTCTTTTGGTGTAAGAGCATGACCGTGTTTGTTTATTATTTCAAATAAATATGCTTCAGAGTCATTATGTGAAGCAATTATCGCTGTAAGCTTTATATTGCTAATGGTCATTGTGTAGAAATTATCTCGCAGGCATTTCTCAAGCGATAATACTTTTGTGTGCATATAATCATACACAGGTGCAAATTTATTTGTTTTAAGAATGCTTCCATTTATTATATTTGTAATGTCATCATGATTTTGAGGTTTGATTTTTAAATTGTTTCTTAGGCAGCTTGAATAAAATAATTTTTCTTTTGGATTTTTATCTATTTGTAACTTGTGGCATATTATGAGTATGATTAAAATGCTAATTAATCTTTGCTGACCATCAATGATATTATATTTACTGCAACCATCCCTATCTTCTTGATGAGAGATAACTATAGAACCTATATACGATGATCGTTCATAACTACTTATGAATGTGTTCCATAGATCTTCAAATTCTTCGTTTCTCCATACGAATGATCGTTGAAAATCGGGTATTATAAATTGAATTGCTTGATCGCTAAATAATTCTTCAACTGTTAATGTTTCAATGTTTTTCATTGTTCCCTAGTAAATTGTAGAGTATTTTAATTTTTTGCCTAACGAGGGTGTAGAAAAACCTAGGTCTCTCTAACAAAATCTCAAAAGTGGCGTGATGTACGTAAATCTTTGAACACTTTTCACTGAAAACTCCTCAAAGATTTACGTAGAATTGCACGTTTGTTTGTTTTTCGTTCAATTTCCAAAAATTGAAAAAGTGGTTTGGAGGTTTTTCTACAGCCTCAACGTCAGTCTGACGGGCGCGGCGGGGAGTCAGATTGAACGAAGTCGCGGGCTGTCACCGCGTCCGTCGTCGATGTTCTCGTTATGCAACAAATAGTATATAGGGAGATCAGAACGTAAGTAAATTTAAAATCAATAATCCGAGCAGTAATAAACCAGTTATCAAATATATCAACCATCTTATGGACTTGGGTTGAGATGCTTGTTGTTCGCGTGATGGAGCATAACAAGGAGGAGAACTCTGTCGTTGTTCTTTTTGTTCAGTTCTGACTCTGGCTAAATGTAACTGATCTTTAAGGAGTCTCCCATCTGGTGAGTGAGGGTATCTTGTTAGGTGTTCGTCTAATTCATATTCAAGTCGTTTAAGCTCCCATGAAGATGAAGCAACAAATATTTGACTTCTAACTTTGGAAAAATATTCTTCTTCATGATTTTTTACGTTTTTTTGAATGCTATTGTTTCCATTCTTTGATATTACCTCTGCTATTGCATTAGCAACAACATTAACTCCTCGGTTTGTGGAAATTGAAATCTTACTGGCAAGTATCGGTGAAAATCGGGTGATATCACTTGCATTAATGTTATGCCAAACCGGAAGAATAACTTTTCCTTGTCCATCTTCGCGTGCAACAAGGCCATCTAATTCTTTAAGTGGCCATTCTTTTGAAAAGAAAGCAGGACTAAGAATTACGACACCGAAGCGAGATTGAATAAGGCCGTGGTCAATATTGCGACGAAGACTATCTCCGAGAGTTAATTGACATTCATCAAACCATACTCGTACTCCTAGTGATTCTAATCTCTCAGCCAAAGGACGGGCTATAGAATCTTTATCTTCACTTGCATGGCTTATGAATACATCGTAATTCATATTAGTCCTATGGATAGTATGGCATAACCGGTTCGTTGGACGGCGTTCAGGAATATCAGAATAGCCAGCCTCTGCTCAACCAATAAGCAGCGACTGCCCATTTAGTTCGTCAAGCGTTCCGCATATTCTGGGATTGTCATCGCCGTCTTCCAAAGCGTCATACGAATCGTAAACACGCTACCGCCCTGCCACGTCGAAACCGGCATAGGGTCAGTCGCGTGTTGTTATAATTGGTATGGCATGTATTGGGTTGTCGCCATCGTTTGACGAATTGCCTGAAACTCTACCATAAGCTGACGAAAAATACCCACGAATCAAGCACACATCCGCAGCAAAATACCGCCATTTTGGTGCGTGTGCTAACCTCAAACGAAGAACTCGTTTAGGAGAAAGCCCGATGCCACCAGCACACCCACACGATTACCTCAGCGTCGAAGATTACCTCGCAGGCGAACGCGAGAGTGAACAGCGATACGAATACGTCGAGGGAAAGGTGTACGCAAGGGCGGCAGCAAGCACCAACCATAACCGTATTTCAGGCAATTTATATGCGTTGATCTGGAATCACCAGCGCGGTAAATCCTGTTTCCCGATGACCAGTGACATGCTGGTAAAAACCACCGCCAAGCGTTTTCGCTACCCCGACTTGATGGTGGTGTGTGACGATGACCCCTCGCAAGATACCTATGTCCGCGAAAGCCCGATTCTGATTGTGGAGGTGCTATCTGGCAGCACGCACCGCAAGGATAAAACCGAAAAACGCGCCGAATACCTCGCCTTGCCCAGCTTGTTGGAATACGTGCTAATCGAGCAAGACATTGCCGAAGTGGTGGTACAACGGCGCAGCGAGGCATGGCGTTCCACCTATTACTACCCCGGCTCAACCGTCACGCTGGAATCCATCGGCTTAACGGTCGCGGTCGAAGCCATTTACGAGCGCGTGGACAACGCAGACATGCGCGTATTTTGGGCAGAATCAACCGCGAAAACGTAAGCCTAATGGCTACTATTGATCGAACTTTTGTAGTATTGTTTCTACAATGACTTAATGCAAGAGGTGTTGTCATGATCACGACCCTTTCCAGCCGCGAATTCAATCAGGATGCCAGCCGCGCCAAGAAAGCGGCGCTCAATGGCCCAGTATTCATCACCGACAGGGGCAAACCCGCCCATGTGTTACTCAGTATTGGAGAATACTTGCGCATCACCGGGCAGCAGGTGAGTATCGTTGACTTATTGGCAATGCCAGCAGCGGCTGACATCGAATTCGAGCCACCGCGTTTGAGTGGCAAACTGTACCGACCTGCGGAGTTACTCTGATGTACGTCTTGGATACCAACGTGGTTTCCGAACTACGCAAAGCCAAAACCGGCAAGGCAGACCTGCACGTCGTCGCTTGGGCGCAGAGTGTGCCTGCCACCGGCTTATTTGTGTCGGCAATCAGCATTTTGGAGCTGGAAACCGGCATCTTATTGCTGGAACGGCGTGATCCTACCCAAGGTGCAATGTTGCGCCAGTGGTTGGAAACCCAAGTGTTGCCCAGCTTTGCTGAACGTGTGTTGGCAGTGGATACCGCCGTTGCGCGGCAATGTGCCAGCCTGCATGTGCCAGACCCGCGCTCAGATCGGGATGCACTGATTGCGGCAACCGCGATGGTTCACGGCATGACAGTTGTGACCCGCAATGTAGATGATTTCAAACCAACAGGCGTTAATATCCTGAATCCGTGGGAATACTAACGCTCCTGAAATTCCCCATTCCAGTGCAAACCTCCCCACCCACTCCCTAAATTAGCGCACCCTAATGCACCACTGTCTCTTACCCCCTTCCCCTTTGCAGGGAAGGGGGGGTTAGGGGGGATTTCATCTTCTGGCACAACCCTTGCATAACTCCCTGCAACAAGCTGCCCCCGGTCAACGGCGACCGTACCGCAGCCCACCACGCACCGTTGCGTGACGACAACCTATTCGGGTAACGAAGCCCTGAACCTTCTGGTCTATTTCTGGCCTTGAGGTTCAGGGCTTTTTTGTTTTCAGGAGAAGCAACAATGCTGAAAGAAAATCTGGTACTGATCGGCAATGGCATGGCAGGGGTACGCACCCTCGAAGAACTGCTCAAACTTGCCCCCGACCAATACAACATCACGGTGTTCGGCGAAGAGCCTTACGGCAACTACAACCGCATTATGCTGTCGCCAGTGCTTGCCAGCGAAAAGACCATCGAGCAGATCATGCTCAACGATGAATCGTGGTACACCGACAATGGCATTACCCTGCACAAAGGCAAAAAGGTTGAGGAAATCAACCGCGCCCGCCGCGAAGTGATCGCCACTGACGGCACGGTTGCCCACTACGACCGTTTGATTATTGCCACGGGTTCGGTGCCGTTCATGCTGCCGATTCCGGGGGCAGACAAAGCAGGGCGTGATCGGTTTCCGCGACATCAAAGACGTGGATACCATGCTGGCAGCCGTCCAGCCAGTACCAACACGCGGTGGTCATCGGCGGCGGCTTGCTCGGTCTGGAAGCGGCAAACGGCTTGATGAAACAAGGGATGCAAGTCACTGTCGTGCATTTGCTCGACACCCTGATGGAACGCCAGCTCGACAAACCCGCTGCGCAGATGTTGCAAAAATCGCTGGAAGCACGCGGCATGACCTTCCTGATGCAGGCCAGTACCGCCGAAATCCTCGGCAATGAGCGCGTTACCGGGCGTGCGCTTCAAGGATGGTACAGAAGTCGCCGCCGACCTCGTGGTGATGGCAGTCGGCATCAAACCCAATATCGAATTAGGCAAGGCAACGGGTTTGTACTGCGAACGCGGTATTGTGGTCAGCGACACCATGCAAACCATTACCGACCCGAAAATCTACGCCATTGGCGAATGCGTGCAACACCGTGGCACGGCTTACGGTTTGGTTGCGCCGCTGTTCGAGCAAGCCAAAGTTGCCGCCAACCATCTGGCAAAATACGGCATCGCCCGCTACATCGGCACGGTGACTTCCACCAAGCTGAAAGTGACCGGGATCGAGTTATTTTCCGCAGGCGATTTCATCGGCAATGACAAGACCGAAGACATCGTGTTCAAGGATGCGGCTTCCGGCACGTACAAAAAGATCGTGCTGGAAGGCAACCAGATCAAAGGCGCGGTGCTGTACGGCGACACCGTGGATGGAAGCTGGTATTTCCAGATGATGAAAGACGGCACAGACGTTGTCCGCCTTCCGCGACAGCCTGCTGTTTGGGCAAGCACCATCTGGGCGATTCTGGGCATAACCCCGAAACCCGCGTTGCCAGCTTGCCGGATTCTGCCGAAATTTGCGGCTGTAACGGCGTATGCAAAGGCGACATCGTAAAAGCCATCACCGAAAAGAAACTGTTCACGCTGGATGAAGTGCGTGCCCACACCAAGGCTTCGGCGTCGTGCGGCTCGTGTACGGGCTTGGTCGAATCGCTGTTGGCGCACACGGTTGGCGGCGATTATTCCGCCACGCCTAAAACCAAGCCGCTGTGCAAATGCACCGACCATACCCACGACGACATCCGCGCACGGAATCCTGCAACACGGCCTGAAAACCATGCCTGCGGTACGCAAGCATTTCGAGTGGAGAACCCCGGATGGTTGCCCCGCTTGCCGCAATGCGCTCAATTATTACTTGCTGTGCGCCTACCCGACCGAGTATCGAGGATGAGCCGCAATCGCGCTACATCAACGAACGCGCCCACGGCAATATCCAGAAAGACGGCACGTATTCGGTCGTGCCGCGCATGTTCGGCGGCATGTGTACTTCCGACCAATTACGCGCCATTGCCGATGTTGCCGACAAATACCAAGTGCCGACCATGAAAGTCACGGGTGGGCAGCGCATTGATATGTTCGGCATCCAAAAAGAGCAGTTGCCTGCGATGTGGAAAGACCTTTCCGCGGCGGGTTTCGTTTCCGGTCATGCTTACGGCAAAGCCATGCGCACGGTGAAAACTTGTGTGGGCAGCGAATGGTGCCGTTTCGGTACGCAAGATTCCACCGGGCTGGGGGTGAAGCTGGAAGAACTGACGTGGGGTTCGTGGATGCCGCACAAGTTCAAGCTGGCAGTTTCCGGTTGCCCGCGCAATTGTGCGGAAGCGACCATCAAGGACATCGGCGTGGTGTGCGTCGATTCCGGTTACGAGTTGCACATCGGCGGCAACGGCGGCATCAAAGTGCGCGTCACCGACTTGCTGTGCAAAGTCGCTACCGAAGAAGAAGTGCTGGAATACACCGGCGCATTCTGCCAATTCTACCGCGAAGACGCGCATTATCTGGAACGTACCGCCCCGTGGGTGGAGCGTGTCGGCCTTGCTAAAATCAAGGCAGCGGTGGTGGACGATGCGGCGCAACGCCAAGCCTTGCACGCCCGTTTCCTGATTTCGCAACAGCCCGCCCAGATCGACCCGTGGAAAGCGCGTGCCAATGGTGCGGAAGCCCTCGAATTCACCCCGATTACCCTCGCACAATAAGGAGCAACAACAATGAGCAAATGGATTGAAGTGGTTGAACTGAACAAAATTCCGGTACTCGGTTCGCGCCTGATCAAAACCCGTGACCAAAGTATCGCGGTATTTCGCGGCAGCGACGATCAGGTTTACGCCATCCGTGACGCTTGCCCGCACAAAGGTGGCCCCTTGTCGCAAGGCATTATGCACGGCACAACCGTGACTTGCCCGCTGCACAATTGGAAGATCGACCTCACCAGCGGTCAATGCGCTCGCGCCGGACGAAGGGTGTAGCAATGTGTTTGCGGTGAAGGTGGAAGGGGGCAGGGTGTATCTGGAATTACCCCTCACCCCCCAGCCCCCTCTCCCTCAAGGGGCGAGGGGGAGCAAGAATTAAGAAATGATCTTTAGCCCCTCTCCCCTTGAGGGAGAGGGGTTGGGGTGAGGGGTTCTTCAAGGAGAAATCATGCAAACAACCACCAAAACCACCTGCCCCTACTGCGGCGTAGGCTGCGGGGTCATCGTCGAACAAGATGCAGCGGGCGCATTCAAGGTGCGCCCCGACAAAGAACACCCCGCCAACCTCGGCAGGTTGTGTTCCAAAGGCACGGCATTGGCGGAAACGCTGACCCATCCGCAACGCCTGCTTACACCCCGAAATCAACGGGCAGCGCGTGTCGTGGAACGAGGCAACCTCCACCATCGCCAGCCGTTTCCAGCAAATCATCGCGGAACACGGCGCGGATGCGGTGGCGTTCTACGTCTCCGGGCAACTGCTGACCGAAGACTATTACGTTGCCAATAAGCTGATGAAAGGTTTCATCGGCTCGGCGAATATCGACACCAATTCACGCCTGTGCATGTCTTCGGCGGTGGCGGCACACAAACGCGCTTTCGGCGAAGACCTCGTGCCGTGCAGCTACGACGATTTGGAACAGGCCGAACTCATCGTGCTGGTGGGCAGCAATGCCGCATGGTGTCACCCGGTGCTTTACCAGCGCATGGTCAGGGCGAAAAAAGCTCAATCCGGCACTGAAAGTCGTCACCATTGACCCGCGCCGCACCCAAACCGCCGACCTTGCCGACCTGCATTTGGGGCTTGCGCCGGGAACCGATGCCATCCTGTTCAACGGCTTGTTGGCTTATCTGGCGAGCAATGGCTATACAGCGGCTGAGTTCGTCGCGCAATCCACCAGCGGGGTGGAAGGCGCATTAGCCATGGCAAGCCACAGTGCGCCGAACGTGCAGTCAACCGCCGGGCAGTGCAACTTGCCAGTTGAAGAGGTGCAGCGGTTTTTCGAGCTGTTTGCCGCGACGGAAAAAGTGGTCACGGTGTTTTCGCAAGGCATCAACCAATCCTCCAGCGGGGTGGATAAGGGCAATGCGCTGATCAATTGCCACCTGCTGACTGGGCGGATTGGCAAACCCGGCGCGGGGCCGTTTTCTTTCACCGGGCAACCGAATGCGATGGGCGGGCGCGAAGTCGGCGGGCTTGCCAACCAGTTGGCAGCGCATCTGGACATCGACAACCCGCAGCACCGCGATTTGGTGCAACGTTTCTGGCAATCCCCGGTCATGGCGCAACAGGCGGGGTTGAAAGCGGTCGATTTGTTCCAAGCGATTGAGGCGGGCAAGGTCAAAGCGGTATGGATTATGGCAACCAACCCGGCGGTGAGTTTGCCCGATTCCGCCCAAGTGCGCCGCGCCCTGCAACAGTGTGAACTGGTGGTGGTGTCGGATTGTGTGCGCAATACCGACACGGTTGACTTGGCGCATATCCGTTTGCCTGCGCTGACGTGGGGCGAACGTGATGGCACTGTGACGAACAGCGACCGCACCATTTCCCGCCAGCATCCCTTCCTCCCCGCACCCGGCGAAGCCAAGCAGGATTGGGAAATCGTCACTGACAGTGGCGCGGGCAATGGGTTTTGCCGAGCATTTCCCTTACCAATCCGCACATGAAATCTTCCGCGAACATGCGGCACTGTCGGCGTTTGAGAATGACGGCGGGCGTTGCTTCAACCTGAGTGCATGGCGTGACATTTCCGCGCAAGAATACGCCGACTTGCAGCCAACCCAATGGCCTGTGTTGGAGCAGGGCAGGGGAACGCTGCGTTTGTTTACGGATGGCAAGTTTTTCACCCCATCCGGCAAGGCGCAATTCATTGCCGTTACGCCACGGTTGCCGCAAGCAGTACGCACTCCAGAATTCCCGTTCGTGATGAATACCGGGCGGGTGCGTGACCATTGGCATACGCTGACCCGTACCGGCATTTCCCCGCGCTTGTCGGCGCACGCCGCAGAACCGACGCTGGAAATCCACCCTTGTGATGCCCGTGACCAAGGCTTGCAGGACGCTGGTCTGGCGCGTATCCACAACGCTTTGGGTGAAATACTGGTGCGGGTCAAAACCAGCCGTGACCAGCAACGCGGCAGCCTGTTCGTGCCGATGCACTGGAGCGGGCAATTCAGCGGTGCAGCGGGCGTGGGGGCATTGATTCCGGCGGTGGTTGACCCGATTTCGGGGCAGCCGGAAGCCAAACATGCCACGGTAGCGGTTGCGCCGTATATGCCGACGTGGCACGGGTTTTTGATTTCACGAAGAAAAATCCCCCTCAGTCCCCCTTTTCAAAGGGGGAAGCAGAGTCATTCTCCACAAAGTTAAACGGAGCCACGACTTGGCTCCCCTCCTTTGAAAAAGGAGGGGCTGGGGGAGGATTTTCTTCCTACTGGACTGCCATCAAAGCCGAACACGCATGGCGTTACGAACTGGCTGGCAGCGAAACCGCCGATAACTGGGCAGCCTTCGCCCGCGACTTGCTCTGCCAACACGCAGACAACGTGAACTGGACGGAATACCTCGATACCGCCCGCCAAACCTACCGCGCTGCCCGCTTTACCGGGGGGCAATTGGAAAGCTGCCTGTTCATTAGCGCCACCGCCGAACGTTTGCCTGCCCGTGATTGGCTGGTGAGCTTGTTTGCGCACGCAACCCTGCAACCGACCGACCGCATCAGCCTATTGGCAGGCAAGCCAGCGGTGGCAAGTGAAGACAAGGGGCGTACCGTGTGTGCGTGTTTTAACGTCGGGGAAAAGACTATCCGTAAAGCGATAGCCGAACAGGGGTTGGATTCGGTGGCAAGCATTGGGCGTTGCTTGAATGCGGGGACGAACTGCGGCTCGTGCATCCCCGAATTACATGCCTTGCTGGGGTAGGGGGCTACTCGCTGGAAGTTGCCGCTTCCCGCGCCATATTCACCAGTTCGATCAAGGATGTGGCGTGCATTTTGTCCATCATGTGGCTGCGGTGAAATTCGACCGTTTTGACGCTGACCCCCAGTGTGGTGGCAATTTCCTTGTTGGAATGGTTGTCGATCACCAGATTCCATCACTTCGCGTTCACGCTCGGTCAGGTTGGCGATACGCGCCTGTATCATGGTCAGGCGGATACGGGATTGCTGGTTATCATTATCCAGCGCCAATGCTTCATGCACGTAGTCGAGCAGCACTTGGTCTTCAAACGGCTTTTCCAAAAAGTACATTGCGCCCGCTTGCATGGCGCGTACTGCCATTGGAATGTCGCCGTGCCCGGTGATGAAAATGATGGGCAGCGAATACTTTTGCTTGGTGAGGAATTGCTGTAATTGCAAGCCACTCATGCCGGGCATCCGCACATCCAGAATCAGGCAACCGACCATGTGCATGGTGTAGAACTTGAGGAAATCTTCGGCGGAGGCAAAAGTGGCGACTTTCAAACGCATCGACTCCAATAACCAGCGCAGCGAATCGCGCACAGCGGGGTCATCGTCAACAATGAAAACGGTTGGCTGATAATTCATTAACGGGTAGTTCCTTTCAATGGCAGCGTGAAACTGAACGTTGCGCCTTTAGTATTGTTATTGCTGGCTTCAAGCTTACCACCATGTGCCTCGATAATGGAACTACTGATCGGCAACCCCATGCCCATGCCGTTCTTTTTGCTGGTATAAAAGGGGCGGAAAATCTTGCTGGCGTAATCTTCGGGTAGCCCTACGCCTTCGTCGATGACGGCAACCCGCAGGGCTTGGTTACCCAGTGGTTCGGTGACGTATGATCGAGCGTACCGTTGCCTTGGAGGAAGCTTCCTGCATGGAATCCACCGCATTCAGGATCATGTTGACCAACACTTGTTCAATCTGGATTTTATTCACCGTGATCGGGGCAAGTGTCGGGTGTAGTTGCCTGACCAGCTTGATTTGTTTGAACTGTTCGGTGGTGTCCAGCAGGTGCAGGGTTTCCTCAATAATATCGTTGATGTCCTGTTGCATGCCATTCGACATCCTGATCCTTGCGGGTGAAGTCTTTGGCGTAGCGGAGGATTTCACCTGCACGGCGTACTTGGGTGCTGACCAATTGCATGACATCGCTAATGTCTTTCAGGCTGCATTCGTCGCTTTTCATGCGCAATTCACAACCCCGGATGTAATTGGCAATGGCGGAAAGTGGCTGGTTGAGTTCGTGGGCAATGCCCGATGCCATTTCCCCCAAGGTATTGAGGCGCATGATATGGGCGAGTTCCTGCTGGCGTTCGGCAAGCAGGTTTTGGGCAATCATCCGCTCAGTGTGGTCAACAATAATCGACATGAGGCGTAATTCATCGTTGTCTAGATGAATCAGTACCGGGCGTATTTCCAACCAGCGGATATTGCCTTTGAGGGTTTTGACTTTGACTTCGCGTACATGGAATTCACCTGCCATGCTAATACTGGCGATGCAGGCTTCAATGTCGGTGAAGATATTCAGGGAAGACAAACTCTTTGAGTGAATGCCCCACCAACTGTTGCGGGTTATTCGCTTCCATGATGATCGGGCCTGCTGGGTTGACTTCCATAATCGTGCCATCCAGCGCACAGATATTGATCCAGTTGGGTTGGCTTTGGAAAATGGTGTCGAGTTTGGCGCGTTCGATTTCCAAGCGGGCTTCTGCCCATTTACGTTCTTCAATTTCGTGCAGCAACTGCTCATTGGTGGTTTTGAGTTGCAGGTTGGCGGTTTCGAGTTCGCTGCTTTTGACGCTGACTTCTTGGTTGACGGTGCGCAGTTCTTCGTTGGTGGATTGCAGTTCTTCGTTGGAAGTCTGTAATTCCTCGCTGGAGGTGTAGAGTTCTTCGTTGGTGGACTGGGCTTCTTCGTAAGTGGATTGCAGTTCCTCGTTGGAGGTTTCCAGCTCTTCAATGGTGGTTTGCAGGCTTTCGCGGACTTCGCGCAACTCTTCTTCGAGTTCTTTGAGGCGCAAGGCGTCGCTGATCTGCAAGGCATCCTGCTCGGCAGTGTTGGGGTAGTCGTTGGGCGGCAATACCTCAAAAATGATCACGCTGACTTCGCTCTCGGTCATTTTCCCAGCAGGGAAATAGCGGGTACGCATGACTACCCGCACTGGATTACCTTCCAGCTTGAAATTGATGCGGCGGCTGCTGATGGTTTCATCGGTACGCCGTGCCTTGTAGAGCAGGCCGCGTAAATCCTGCCGCAATTCGGGGCGGATCAGATCCAGCACCCCTAAGGCGGTACGCCCTTCAGCAAAGCCTAGGAAGGGGTCAACATGACCGCGTACATAGGCAATTTCTTGCCGGTCATCCAGCATAATGCAGGCGGGCTGGTAGATATTGACCAGCAGTTTGTCGATGGCATCCTGCAATTTGGCGCGGGGTTTGTCGCGTCCAGTGCCGTTGTAATGGTTGCGTTGTTCGCGTAATGGGCGGTTTTGCAGCAAATAGGGCAGGTGGCCTTTGACATCGCTACGCCGCCGGTAAATGCGTGATTTGCGGTCAACCGCCACAAACAAACGGTCACTGCCGCCGATGGCTTCGGATTTGCCGAGGAACATGATGCCATCCGGTTCCAAACCGTAGTGGAAGGATTCCAATACATTGCGCTGCAAGGTTTGGTTGAAATAAATCAATACGTTGCGGCATGACACTAAGTTTAAATGTGAGAATGGCGGGTCACGCACCAAATCGTGGCGGGCAAACAGCACCATATTACGGATCGTTTGGGTGAGCTGGAATTCGCCATCTTTCTGGATGAAATACTTGTCGAGGATGCGCTGATCAATGCCAGCCACTGCTGCTTTGGAATAGCGGGCTTGGCGGGCAATGGTCAGCACCCCGTCATACAGGTCGGTACCAAAAATTTGCACTTTATAGCGGGCGATGCGGTTGCCGAGGTATTCCGACAACATGATGGCAACCGAATAGGCTTCTTCGCCAGTTGCACACCCGGCAATCCACACGCGGATTTCATGACCGCCTTGTGGCACAACATCTTCCAGTACCCGGCGCAATGCCTGAAACGCATCGGTATCACGGAAAAAACTGGTGACTGAAATCAAAATGTCATTATGCAGCTCGTACAGTTCTTCCGGCTTTTGTTTCAGGAAGGCGGCGTATTCGCTGAGTTGTTTGCACTTGTGTACCGTCATGCGCCGTTCGATGCGGCGCAGCAGGGTATTGCGCTTGTAATCGCGGAAGTCGGTGCCGGTTTGGTCAATCAGCATCCGCAGAATATCTTGGATTTCGTCTTCGCTTGGCTCCGGTTTATTGGCAAACAGGAAGGAAATATCCGGTTGCGCCAGCATGTCATGGATTTGCTGGGCGATGTCTTCGGGGGGGAGTGCCAGATCGACATGCCCGGTGCCAATAGCGGAATGCGGCATACTGTCGAAGCGGGCAGTGGATTCGAGTTGCGCAATGGTAATGCCGCCTTCGGCTTTGATGGCGCGGATACCGTGCGTGCCATCGGTTCCGGTGCCGGAGAGGATAATGCCGACCGAATGCCTGCCATGATTTTCTGCCAGTGACGCAAACAGGCGGTCAACCGAGGGTTTGGGGCCAATGCCGGTGGCTTTTTCCAAGTGGAAGCGTCCGCTGGCGTAGAAAGCGTCCATCGCAGGTGGAATGATGTACAGCGTCCCCGGTTTGAGTGCTTGGTTGTGTTGCAATTCAGCAATGGGCAGCTTGGTTTCGCGTGCCAGTATCGGCACCATCATGCTGCTGTGCTTGGGGTCTAAATGTTGCGCAAGGATGTAAACCACCCGGTCATCAATCGGTAAGTTGGGAACCAGCGCCCGGAGTGCTTCCAGCCCCCCGGCGGATGCGCCAATACCGACGATCACCAAGCGGTTATCGTCGTCTTTGTGGTCAGCTTGATTGGGGTCAGTATCGGTTGTCATGGCTTCATCCAAAAAAATTGGGGAGCCAGATCGCTCTGACTCCCCATATAAGGCTTTATTATCGTTTCGTTCAGTCTATTGTACGGTACTCGCGTTTTCTCCTAGCTTTGCGACCAACGCTGTAATGTGTGCAAGTACTGGGGAGAATTGTAATTAGTATTTGCTAATAAACCAATACGTTTTACCGTGGGAAAACGGGTGGTTTCTCAAGGGTTTTCACTAGGTTACACCACAATTTCTTGACTTAAGTCAACAGTCAGTCAGCAGCAGGGAGCATCGAGCCAGCCGGGGGGGCGCTATTGCCAGTTGTGGCACTTGCACCACTTGCACCAGCGCGGCGTGGTGTTTCCTGATGCCGGGGTGTCGGCGGTGATTGCTTTGCTGTCACCCTTGTCAGCCGACAAGCGTGCATCCGTGGCTTTTTCGGTTTTGCTCCCGGCTTCCCC
The DNA here is from genome assembly GCA_963818325.1 of uncultured Gammaproteobacteria bacterium. Taxonomy (GTDB): domain Bacteria; phylum Pseudomonadota; class Gammaproteobacteria; order Thiotrichales; family Thiotrichaceae; genus Thiothrix. The sequence continues at coordinate 50,660 of CAWFRV010000014.1, forward strand.
CGCTTTTTTGCTGAACATTTCCGGCTTGCACATGCTGTCGATGTTTTTTTGCATCTCAGCCATTTTGGCGGTTTTTTCTTCGGCAGTGAGGAAGTGTTCACCTGTCGCCGTCTTTCCATTTGATCAAGGCGTTGGCGGTCATTTGTTTCAGGGCGGCGTCTTGTTGGGCGCAAAAATCACGGTGTTTTTGATCGCTTTTTTCGCCATCTTTACGGGCTTTATCCATCTCGTCTTTGGGGGTGTCGTTGCTTGCTGCTGGGATGGTGTTGCCCAGCTTGCCGGTGGACAGGCGTATTTCATCCTCAATGTCCTTACCTTTGGCATCGGGGGGCGGTGGGGTTTGGGTGTAGTGGGTTTCGCCGCTTTTGTCTGTCCATTTATACATTTCGGCGGAAGCTGTCTGGGCAATAAATGCGGCTGACAGCAGTACAACGGGCATAAGGATTGCTTTGTTCATAAGTCACCTTGTTATATGAGGGTTTGACTACATATTAGTTTTTTCTAATATACTCTGTTAGGATGCGTCAACTTTTAGTTTTGTTTAGGGTAAAGTATGCCATGAAAATGTTACCAAAGTGGGTACTGATTGTCGGATTGTCGGCGTTGTCTGCCTGTGGGAAATCAGCCAGAACCAGCGGCACAGCCAGCGGATGGGCAAGCAAAGTCTGCGTTGCAGACGGTTAAGGTCAGTGCAGTCGGTACACCGGAATTGCATTATCTGGATGGGCATGTGGAAGCGGTTAACCAAAGCACCATTTCCGCCCAGACCAGCGGTGTCATCGAAAAACTGTTCTACGATGTGGATGATTATGTCGAGCCGGGTAAGGTGATTGCCCGCATCAAATCAAAAAACCAGCAAGCCGGTGTCCAGCAAGCGCAAGCCTCATTGGATGAGGCGCAAGCACGCTACACCGAAGCGCAAGCCGACTTCAAACGCATCAGCGACATTTACGCCAAACGGCTGGTTCCCAAGGCAGACTATGATGCTGCCCAAGCGGGCCTGAAAGCGACCGAAGCGCGGCTGGAAGCGGCTAAAGCGCAAGTCACCCAAGCGGGCGAACAACTGGGTTACACCACCTTGATTGCCCCTTACGGCGGTATTGTCACCAAGCGCCATGTGGAATTGGGCGAAGCGGTCAACCCCGGCACACCCGTCATGACTGGGATTTCACTCGACCAGATGCGGGTGGTGGTGGAAGTGCCGCAACGCTTGATTGGTCAGATCCGTGAGCAAAAGAAAGCCTTTGTGTTCCAAGACGGTTCCAACAAGTCGTTGGCGGTCAAGTCGCTGACGTTTTTCCCCTATGCTGACCCCAAAACCAATGCCTTTAAAGTGCGGATTGAGCTGGCGGAAGGGGCGCAAGACCTGTTCCCCGGCATGTTCGTCAAAGTCGCTTTCGTTATCGGTCAGCAGGAAGGTGTGGTGAGCGTGCCAGAAAGTGCGGTGGTTGCCCGCAGCGAAGTCATTGGCGTGTATGTCATCAATGCCGAGGGCAAGCCATCCTTGCGCCAAATCCGTTTGGGCAAAAAGCTGGATGACAACACCATCAGCGTGCTGGCAGGGGTAGATGCAGGTGAAACCATCGCGGTCGACCCGGTGCAGGCAGCGATTTTCCTCAAGCAGCACGCAGCGGGGGCGAAACACGATGAATGAGCCAAAGCTAGGCATTTCCGGTGGGATTGCGAAGAAATTCCTTACCACGGAAATCACGCCACTGCTGGCACTGGTCGGTTTGCTGCTGGGGATGTTCGCGGTGATGGTGACGCCGCGTGAGGAAGACCCGCAGATTAACGTGACCTTTGCCAATGTTTTCATCCCGTTCCCCGGCGCGAGTGCCGAACAGGTGGAAAGCCTCGTCAGTACCCCCGCCGAACAGGTGCTGTCGGAAATCGAAGGGCTGGAGCATGTTTATTCCACCTCGATGCCCGGTATGTCGGTGGTGACCGTGCAGTATAAGGTTGGCGAAGACAATACGGCGGCATTGGTGCGCTTGTACAATAAGGTGGCATCCAACCAAGACTGGTTGCCGCAAAAACTTGGGGTCGGCACGCCGTTGATCAAGCCCAAAGGCATTGATGACGTGCCGATTGTGGCGCTGACCTTGTGGACAGAAGATGAGAAACGCGGTGCTTACGAGCTGAATCAGGTGGCGCACGCGATTGAATCGGAACTCAAGCGTGTCCCCGGTTCGCGTGACATTTACACCATTGGCGGGCCGCAACAGGTGGTGCATGTGTTGCTGGATGCGGAAAAGCTTGCAGGGCATGGCATCTCCTTAGCCGACTTGCGCAATGCGTTGCAGGCCAGCAATTCAGCGCGGGATGCGGTATCCCTCGTCAACCATAATGAGGAAATTCAGGTGCAAGCCGGTACTTTCCTGATGGATGCCTCGGAAGTCGGTGAACTGATGGTGGGCGTATTCGACGGCAAGCCGGTGTTCCTCAGCGATGTGGCGGAAGTCAAACGGACTGCTGATTCACCGCAAGCCTATGTCAGTTTTGGCACGGGGGCGGCGGCGGAACACAAAGGCTTGCAGCCGGGAATCCATACCCCAGCGGTGACGATTGCGGTTGCCAAGCAGCCCGGTACGAATGCGGTGGATATTGCCAATAATGTGATCGACCGCTTTGAAAAATTACGCGGGACCTTCGTGCCGGAAGGGGTGAATGTCACCGTGACCCGTAACTACGGCGAAACCGCGCAAGCCAAGTCCGAAAAGCTGATCCACAAGCTGATCATTGAAACCATTGCGGTGGCGATCCTGATCTGGCTGGCATTGGGTTGGCGGGAAGCCTTGATCGTGGGCGCAGCGGTGGTGATTACGCTGGCAGTCACGCTGTTTGCCTCGTGGGCGTATGGTTTTACCCTCAACCGGGTGTCGCTGTTTGCACTGATTTTCTCCATCGGGATTCTGGTCGATGATGCCATTGTGGTGGTGGAAAACATTCACCGCCACATGCAAAAAGGCGGCAAGAAATTGCTGGAAGTGATTCCGCTGGCGGTGGATGAAGTCGGTGGCCCGACGATTTTGGCAACCTTTACCGTTATCGCGGCGTTATTGCCGATGGCGTTTGTTTCCGGGCTGATGGGGCCTTATATGTCGCCTATCCCGATCAATGCGAGTATGGGGATGCTGGTTTCCTTGGCAGTGGCTTATGTGGTGACGCCGTGGATGACCGGCAAGATGCTGGGTAAGGTCGATTTCAGCCACCATCACGAAGATAACAGCAAATTGTTCGGCTTTTTCAGCCGCATTATGTCGCCGTTTTTGGATGAGAAAAAGGGTGGCAAGCGCCGCATGGGCTTGTTTGCGGTGATCACCTTGCTGATCGTGTTGTCGGCATCCTTGGCGGTGTTCAAGCTGGTGGTGTTGAAAATGCTGCCGTTTGACAATAAGTCTGAATTCCAAGTGATATTGGATATGCCGGAAGGCACGTCATTGGAGCAAACCTCCCGTGTCCTCAATGAGATGGCGGATTATCTGGGGACGGTGGATGATGTGACCGATTACCAGATTTACGCCGGGACAGCCGCGCCGATTAACTTCAACGGTTTGGTGCGCCAGTACTATTTGCGTGAAGGTTCCAACGTGGGCGATATTCAGGTCAACCTGACGGATGCGCATGGGCGAGAGCGTCAAAGCCATGCAGATTTCCTTGTCAGTACGTCCGCCGTTGCAGGACATTGCCAAGAAGTACAACGCCAACGTGAAAGTGGTCGAAGTGCCGCCGGGCCGCCGGTGATGTCGCCGATTGTGGCAGAAGTGTACGGGCTGGATTATCCGGGGCAGATTGCGGTGGCCAAGCAAATTCGCGGCGTTTTCGAGCAAACAGCCTGACATTGTGGACATTGACGACAGCGTGGAATACCCGCAGAAGCGTCTGGTGGTGCAAGTTGACCGCAGCAAGGCAGCTTTGCTGGGCGTGTCGCAGGATACGATTGCCTCCGCAGTGGATACGGTGTTGCGCGGTGAAGACGTGGTGTTCCTGCATGGCAAGGGCATCAAGTATGCCGTGCCTATCCGGGTGGAATTCCCGCTGGCGCTCAAGGATAAGATGGATTCGGTATTGGCGTTGCGGGTACGCAGCCAAGCCGGGGAACTGGTGCCAATGTCCGAGCTGGTCAGTGTGCAGGAAACTACCCGTGAACATTCCATTTATCACAAGGACTTACTGCCGGTGGTTTACGTGACGGGTGATATGGCGGGGGCAACCGATAGCCCGTTGTACGGCATGTTCAGCATCTTTTCGGGGGTCAAGGATTTGTCGGTGTATGACAACCCGATTAACCAATTCTTTGTAGCCCAGCCGGATGACCCGTATTTGTACGGGATGAAGTGGGATGGCGAATGGCAGGTGACCTATGAAACTTTCCGCGACATGGGCATTGCCTATGGGGTGGGGATGATCCTGATCTTCCTGCTGATCGTGGCGCAGTTCAAGTCGTATATGGTTCCGCTGGTGATTATGTCGCCGATTCCATTGACCATTATCGGGGTCATGCCGGGTCATGCCTTGCTGGGGATGCAATTTACCGCAACGTCGATGATCGGCATGATTGCGTTGGCGGGGATTATTGTGCGCAACTCCATCTTGCTGGTGGATTTCATCAATGAGCAAGTGCGCGAGTGGCATGGCGCTGAAAGAAGCGGTGATCAACTCCAGCGCAGTACGTGCCAAGCCGATTGCCTTGACGGCTTTGGCTGCAATGGTCGGGGCGTTTTTCATCATTGATGACCCGATCTTTGGCGGGTTGGCGGTATCGCTGATCTTCGGGATTCTGGTATCGACCGTGCTGACGTTGGTGCTGATCCCGCTGATGTATTACATGTATGCGCGGAACCGCTTAGCAACGATTGGCGGCATAATTGTGTAGGGGCGGTTCGTGAACCGCCCCTACGGCGGTATTATAAGCATTCGATTGGCTCTGGTGTGCGGGCCAGATACAACGCCATACCCAGATTATTCTCGGCTACATGCCCCATGAAATGCTGCATTGCTTTAAAGCGGCTCAGGCAAGCATCCAGCGCATGTTCGTCTGCATCCCAAATTTGCGGGTAAATGTCGTCATCCAGCATTTGGTTGGCATCGAAGTGTTTTGCTAAATCAGCCGGTTTTTTGTTGACCACTGTCTGGGTGATTTTCTTGACTTCACACGACTCAAAAATACGGGCAGGGCCATAACCTACGTCCACGTCACCGACATAACTGCCGCCGTCAATCAGGAATGCATCGGGAAATTGCCGCTCCACACTTCCCCACACATGAGGTAATGGATGCCATGCCAGTATTCGCCCAAGGTTTCACGCAATTGCACTGGCTCTGGTTCCAACGCATAACGTGACGGTGGTCGCCCAGTGTTGCGGACGCTCGGCATTGAATTGGTCGGCAAAAACCAGCGTCCAAATCAGCGTTGGATTCGTCATTAAGCGACTGATATTGGAATCAGAAATTGCCGCAAGATGTAGATGTACACCCATGATAGTAGACCCTTTTTGAAAACTGGCAAAGCCAAAAAATACCTGTAAACTTGGTTAATACGCAGATGCTTCCCACCATTCCCTGTTTTATAAATCAATAGGTTGAGGAAGCTCTGTTAGTTCATTTGATTACTTAGTGAGCGTATTATCCCTGCCATCAAGCACTTTTGCTGTGATAGTGATCACCAATGCGATTAATTCGCTTTGTTTTGAGGCTACCCGCGACTTTGCTATGATGCCCCCATTGATCACAACAACGAGTTTTGTATGCAAAGTATTGTTTCACGCATCGCCACCGAATTGGCGGTTCAAGAACAGCAAGTGGCTACTGCTGTTGCCTTGCTCGACGAAGGTTCCACTGTCCCCTTCATCGCCCGTTACCGTAAGGAAAAAACCGGCGGGTTGGATGACACCCAACTGCGTTACCTCGAAACCCGTCTGGGTAGCCTGCGTGAACTCGAAAAGCGCCGCGAAACCGTGCTGAATTCCATCCGTGAGCAAGGCAAGCTGACGCGCGGAACTCGAACAGCAGGTGTTAAACGCGGCTACCCGCACCGAACTCGAAGACATTTACCTGCCCTACAAGCCTAAGCGCCGCACCAAGGCGATGATTGCCCGTGAAGCCGGTATCCAGCCTTTAGCGGAAGCCTTGCTTGCCAACCCGCAACTCGACCCCGAAACCGAAGCGGCGCAAGTACCTCAACCCTGATATGGAATTTGCCGACACCAAAGCGGTGCTGGATGGCGCACGCCAAATCCTGATGGAAGATTTCGCGGAAAACCCCGAACTCAGCGGCGAATTGCGCGAATACGTGTGGACGCAAGGTGGCTTTGAAGCCAGCGTGATTCCGGGCAAGGAAGCGGAAGGGCAGAAGTTTGCCGATTACTTTGCCTATGGCGAAGCCTTCAGCAAGATTCCATCCCACCGTGCGTTGGCACTGTTCCGGGGGCGTAACGAAGGCATCCTCGACCTCAAGCTGGATGTGCCGGTAGCGGAAGGTGCAAGCCACCCGTGCGAAGACAAGATTGCCCAGGCCTTCAATATCCGCGATCAGGGCAGGGCGGCAGACCGCTGGTTGCTGGATACGGTGCGTTGGACGTGGAAAGTGAAATTGCACAGCCGCTTGAGTACTGACCTCAACCTGCGCTTGCGCGAACAGGCAGAAGCCGAAGCGATCCGGGTTTTTGCCGCCAACCTCAAAGATTTGCTGCTGGCAGCACCCGCAGGCGCACGTGCTACGATGGGGCTTGACCCCGGTTTGCGTACTGGGGTGAAAGTCGCGGTGGTCGATGCCACCGGCAAGCTGCTGGATTTTGCCACCATTTACCCGCATGTACCGAAACACCAATGGGATCAGTCCATTGCTACGCTGGCTGAAATGTGCGCCAAACACAAAGTTGATTTGATCAGCATCGGTAACGGCACGGCTTCCCGCGAAACCGACCAGTTGGCAGGTGACTTGATCAGCCGCCACCCTGAACTGAACTTGTCGAAAGTGGTGGTATCGGAAGCGGGTGCATCGGTGTATTCCGCTTCCGAACTGGCGGCGAAAGAATTCCCCGGTTTGGATGTTTCCATCCGTGGTGCGGTTTCCATCGCCCGCCGCTTGCAAGACCCGTTGGCGGAACTGGTGAAAATCGACCCTAAATCCATCGGCGTGGGTCAATACCAGCACGACCTGAACCAGCCAGAACTGGCACGTTCGCTGGATACCGTGGTGGAAGACTGCGTAAACGCGGTCGGGGTGGATGTGAATATGGCATCTGCATCCTTGCTGGCGCGGGTTTCTGGCCTGAATCACGGCATTGCGGAAAATATCGTCGAATTCCGCAATGACAACGGCGCATTCCGCAACCGTAACCAGTTGAAAAAAGTCTCACGGCTGGGGGCAAAAACCTTTGAACAAGCGGCGGGTTTCTTGCGTATCCGTGATGGCGAATACCCGCTGGATGCCTCCGCCGTCCACCCGGAAGCCTACACGTTGGTGGAACAGATTGCCGCCGTTCATCGTCAGCCCTTGGCGGAGATGGTGGGCAATAGCGAATTTGTCCAAACCCTCAAGCCTGCGGATTACGTGACGGAGCAGTTTGGTTTGCCGACCATCCGCGACATTCTGGCGGAACTGGAAAAACCCGGTCGTGACCCGCGCCCTGAATTCGTGACCGCCACCTTCCGCGAAGGCGTGAATGAACTCAAGGACTTGCAACCGGGGATGATCCTCGAAGGCGTTGTCACCAACGTGGCAAATTTCGGTGCATTCGTGGACATTGGCGTGCATCAGGATGGTTTGGTACATATTTCGCAACTGACCAATAAATTCATCAAAGACCCGCGTGAAGTGGTGCGTACTGGCGATGTGGTCAAAGTGCGGGTGGAAGAAGTCGATGTGCAACGCAAGCGCATTGCCTTGACCATGCGCCTCGAACCCGCCGCAAAACCGAACGCCTCGAATTACCAATCGCATCAAGCCCCGAGCAAAGTGCGGTGCAAAAGCACGCGCAGAAGTTTGGCAATCGCGAAGAGCGTCAAGCCGCAGCATGGCAGACCTGAGCAGCATGACCGCCGGTCGGAAGGCAAGTTTGCGGGCAATAAAAAGCCTGTCAAAGAAGCAGCGCCAGCGGCAAACTCAGCAATGGGTGATGCATTGGCAGCAGCCTTGGCGAAAATGCGTAAGTAAACAGTAATCAATGGGGAGTGGTGGTGATGAATAAGTGGTGGCTTTTATTACTGGGGTGTCTTGTTCTTGTCCGGCTGTGCGCCGCAATATGAGACCCGCTACGCATTCACCCCACCCACCAGCACCGGCGGGCTGAGTTGCCTCAACGGCTGCGAGGCGCAAACCCGCACTTGCAACCTGCAATGCAGCCAGCAATACGCGTCAATGCAGTGCCAAAGCCGAACAGCAAGCGCAAACCGGACTTCCCGCGCAAGCTAGCAGACTACGACACCCAACTGGCGAGCTGGCAACGGACGATGGATCGTTACGAAACCGATCGGCGTTTCTATGAAATGGAATTGCACCAACGTGAATTGCAGCATGATTTGCATCGCCTGACTTGTGAAAAAGATGGCAAAGAGTCGGCAAGCTGCTTGCATCACCATGCCTTGTTGCACGGGATGCCATTGCTGCAATGAGCCGAATCGCCCCGACAAAGCCCCGGAAAAACCGACACTTGCCAGCGAAACGGCGCGTATCCGTGACTTGATATGCAGTAATGAATGCAAATGTGATGACCAATATCGCCAGTGTTACACCAGTTGTGGCGGTGCGGTGAAGCCGTATCAATTTTGTGTGCAGAATTGCCCCGCACGTTAGGCTATAATCCGCCGCTTTAGTACCATGACATGAAGTAGCCGACTGATGAGTGCCATGCAGGAACAGTACTACCACAAGACCTTGGAACCGGAAGTTCAGCAATTCTGGGAACAGAGCCGTACTTTTGAAGTCACGGAAGATCCGCACAAGGAAAAATATTACTGCCTCTCCATGTTCCCCTACCCCAGCGGCGTGCTGCACATGGGGCATGTGCGCAACTACACCATCGGCGACGTGATTGCACGTTTCCAGCGGATGCAGGGCAAAAATGTGCTGCAACCGATGGGCTGGGATGCGTTCGGTTTGCCTGCTGAAAATGCTGCGATCAAGAACAACACTGCTCCGGCTGCGTGGACGTACAAAAACATCGACTACATGCGCACCCAGCTGAAATCAATGGGGCTGGGCATTGACTGGTCACGCGAAATTGCTACCTGCACGCCGGAATATTATCGCTGGGAACAATGGTTTTTCACCCAGTTGTATGAAAAAGGCTTGGTTTACCGCAAAAAATCCACCGTCAACTGGGATCCGGTTGACCAGACCGTATTGGCCAACGAACAGGTGATTGATGGGCGCGGCTGGCGTTCCGGTGCGTTGATTGAGCAACGTGAAATCGACCAGTGGTTCCTCAAAATTACCGCTTATGCCGATGAATTGCTGGAAGAAATCGGCAAAATGCCCGGTTGGCCTCAGCAAGTGCGTACCATGCAGGAAAACTGGATCGGGCGTTCTGAAGGGGTGGAACTCGAATTTGGCTTGCGACATGCCGCTACTGAACAGAGCAAGCTGAGCGTTTTCACCACCCGCCCGGATACCTTGATGGGGGTGACCTATGTCGCTGTTGCTGCCCAACATCCGCTGGCATTGAAAGCTGCTGCAACCAACCCTGAATTAGCGGCTTTCATCGAAGAATGCAAGCTGGTCAAGGTTGCCGAAGCCGACATGGCGACGATGGAAAAGAAAGGCATGGCGACCGGCGTTATGGCGATCCACCCGATTACGGGCAAAACTGTGCCGGTCATGGTCGCCAACTTCGTGTTGATGTCTTACGGTTCTGGGGCGGTGATGGCTGTGCCTGCGCACGACCAGCGTGACTGGGAGTTTGCCCAAGTGTATGGCTTGCCGATTAACCAAGTCATTGCGCCAGCGGATGGGCGTGAAGTTGACCTAAGTGTTGCGGCTTTCACTGAAAAAGGTGTGCTGGTGGCATTCGGGCGAATTTACCGGGCTGACTTCAGACGCGGCGTTTGATGCTATTGCCAACTACTTGTCTGAAAAGGGCAAAGGGCGGCGGCGGGTGAATTTCCGTTTGCGTGACTGGGGTGTTTCCCGTCAGCGTTACTGGGGTTGCCCGATTCCGATCATTTACTGCGATGATTGTGGTGCAGTGCCCGTGCCGGAAAAAGATTTGCCGGTGGTATTGCCGGAAGATGTCACCTTTGATGAAACCGGCGGTTCACCGATCAAGCGAATGCCAGAATTCTACCAAACCACTTGCCCATGCTGCGGCAAACCGGCGACCCGTGAAACCGATACGTTTGATACCTTCTTCGAGTCTTCGTGGTATTACGCCCGCTATACTTGCCCGGATAGCAATGAGGCGATGCTGGATTCACGCGCCAATTACTGGTTGCCGGTTGACCAGTATATCGGCGGGATCGAACACGCCATTTTGCACTTGTTGTATTCACGCTTTTTCCACAAATTGATGCGTGACAATGGGCTGGTGGATTCGGATGAGCCATTTACCAACCTGTTGACACAGGGCATGGTATTGGCGGATACCTTCTACCGTGAAAAAGAGACGGGCGGGCAGGATTGGTTCCAGCCGACGGCCGTCAATGTGGAGCGTGACGAAAAAGGCCGTGTGCATCGGGGCAACCTTGCTGGCAGATGGGCTGCCGGTGCAGTCGGGTGGCATTACCAAAATGTCCAAGTCCAAGAACAATGGCGTTGATCCGCAGGAAATGATTGAGACGTTACGGCGCGGATACCTTGCGTTTGTTCTCGATGTTTGCTGCCCCGCCAGACCAAAGCATGGAATGGTCGGATTCCGGGGTGGAAGGTGCACAACGTTTCTTGCGCCGCTTGTGGAAACAGGTATTTGACCATGTTTCTTCAGGTAGTCACCGAAACGTTGGATACGGCTAGCGTTGGATGATGCCCAGCAAGCCTTGCGCCGCAAGGTACACCAAACGGTGCAAAAGGTCGGGGATGACATGGCACGTCGCCATACCTTCAACACCGCCGTTGCCGCCAATATGGAACTGCTGAACGACATTGCCCGCTTTACCGATGAAACGGCGCAAGGGCGTGCGGTGCGTCAGGAGGCATTGGAAAAAGTCGTGCTGATGCTTGCGCCGATTACCCCGCATATTTGCCATGCATTGTGGCAGGCATTGGGGCATGCTGATGCGGTTATCGACACGCGTTGGCCTAGCGTTGATGACAGTGCCTTGGTGCAAAACACGTTGGAACTGATCGTGCAAGTGAATGGCAAAGTACGTGGCAAAATACAAGTCAGTGCCAGCACCGGCGAGGCAGACATTAAAGCTACTGCGCTGGCGAATGAAAACGTACAGAAGTTCCTGGAAGGCTTGACGGTGCAAAAGGTCATTGTCGTCAAAGGGCGTCTGGTTAATATCGTGGCAAGCTGATGAAAACGCTGTTGCTTTCACCTTGAGTCTGTTGCTGTTGTTGTCCGGCTGTGGTGGCGAACCGTTCCACCTGCGTGGCAGCAAACCGTTGCCCGAGTTGATGCGCCAAGGCATTTACCTGCAAGGGATTGATCCACGCAGTGATTTCGGGATTGGCCTTGCGTGACGGGCTGGAAGATGCAGGTGCTAAGCATCAAGCAGGATGAGAAAGACGCAGCCACCACCTTGACCATTACCAGTTTGCGTGAAAACCGTTCGGTGTCTGGCTATTCTTCTACCCGGCAGGTACGTGAATTCAACCACTCGGTGACGGTGGATTTCCGGGTCAAGACCCGGGACATGGCGAAGGCGGTGGAACGTTCGGTGAATGCCGAACGTTCCCAAGTTTATGACGGTCAATACGTGCTCGGTACGGCTGAGGAAGAGGCTGTCATTAAGGAAGAGCTGCGCCGCGAAGCGGTGCGGCTGCTGCTGTTACGCTTGCAAGCCATCAAACCGTAGCACGTTTTGCTGCACGATTTTGGCAAGTGCGGACGAATCGAGTTCGCCATCGCCCTGTATCCACTAACGCCTGCATGTAGGCGGCGGCGCGTTGCTGTTCCCGGTAAGTCCAGCCCGAAAGCCGCGAGTGGTGTCGGTGACAATGTGCATGTCTTTGTTGTGCAGGTGTGCTTTGAAACCGGGCTGGTAGTTTTCGTCCAGAATCCGTTGCCCGTGCAGTTCCAATACTTTGGAGTAGGCAAAGCCACCGAGCAGGGCAGCGCGGACTTTCGCGGGGTCAACACCTGCGGCTTTGGCCAGTTCAAAGGCTTCGGTGACGGCAATGACGCTTTGCGCGGCAATCAACTGGTTGCAGGCTTTTGTCAGTTGCCCTGCGCCGTGGTCGCCGATGTGGGTGATGGTTTTGCCCATGGCTGCAAGGGCAGGGCGGGCGTATGCCAGATCGTCTGCGGTTGCCGCCGACCATAATGGTGAGCGTGGCTGCGATTGCGCCGACATCACCGCCGGATACCGGGGCGTCGAGCATTCGGATGCCTTTTGCTGCCAGTTTGGCGGCAATTTCACGGGTGGCAACGGGGGAAATGGTGCTCATGTCGACCACCAGCAAGCCCGGTTTGCCGCCTTCAATGACACCATCTTTGCCGAGTAATACCGCTTCCACGTCTGGGGTGTCGGAAACCATCGAGATTACGATGTCTACGTTGGCTGCCAGTTCAGCGGGGGTGGGGTAGAAGGCTGCGCCGAGATCGGTCAGTTCTTGCGCGGATTCGGGGCGGCGGGCGTAGACGGCAAGCGGGAAGCCTGCATTCATCAGGTGTTTGCACATGGGCTTGCCCATAATGCCGGGGCCGATCCAGCCGATGGTGGGTTTAGTTTGCATGGGTATCAACCGTTTGTTGTGGTGTGGTTCGTCCACGAATAGTCAGCGTATTATCGGGTGTTTCTGCGAATCCTGCTATTAATTTGGCTATTGTTTGTTTAACGAGCAGTGCTGTTGCATCGACCAGTACGATAATCTCTGGCAAGGTGGAGGTAGAAAATAAGGTGGCATCTTCATGGGTGCGCACAAGGATAGCGTGGATGGCGTTTTTGGATTGCGCCGCTTTAGCTAATTTATTGGCGGCATCTAACAGAGGTTCACCTTGCCGTTGCACTCTGATGGGGACAGGGGTGTTTTTGAGCGAAATAGTTAGGAAGGCATCAATCCCCGCATTGCGTTGGACGGGTACTACGTCTAATCCATTGAGAAGTGCCAGTGCCTCTGTATCAGCATTTAGGTAGGCAGCACGTCCCTTTTTTAATAAGGCAGATTCTGTTTTATCGGGAGAAACTAATCTGTGTTGCGTCAAATTTACCGCTTCTGCTGAGCAATCTATCCCAATAGACCGTCTGCCAAGAATTTTTGCCGCTACTAGTGTCGTGCCGCTGCCGCAGAATGGGTCTAATATCAAATCACCGGGGTCGGTAGAAATCTCTACGATGCGTTCAAGGAGCAGGACGGGTTTTTGGGTAGGGTAACCCGTCCTTTCTTTGGCTTTGGGGTTGAGGAACGGAATTTCCCAAACGTCACTGAGTGGAACCCCCTTTTTTTCGCCCCCGTATATGTTGTCACCATTGCTGTCAATGGCATAAGAAGAGACGCCATGTTCATCTCTGGCGCGTAATTGTAGGATTTGGTCTACATTGGTGGTTTCAGAGTAAGGGCAATAAATGCGCTTAAATTTGAACTGATTGGTTTTGGAGTAAAAGAAAATGGTTTGGTGTGCAGGCATCAATCCTTTGGCAGAATTCGACCAGCGGCGGTATGTCCAAATGATTTCAGACCTGAATTGCTCTGCACCAAACACTTCATCCAATAAGGCACGCAGCAGAAAATTGGCACTTTTGTCACAGTGGACAAACACCGAGCCAGAGGGTTTTAATAGTCGGTGAATTTGCCTTAGTCGCTGTTCCATAAATTCGGCATATTCACTTAGCCCACTCCAAACATCACTAAAACTGAATTTTTTAGTCCGGTCACGGCTAATAGCTGAGTGGTGTCGGTTGGTGAAAAATGGGGGGTCAAGGTACACCATGTCGATTGAGGCGCTTTCCATCCGTTCCATTGCATCAAGGGAATCGCCGAGAATTACATTACTGTCCGCTGGAGTCATTGTGCTGCCCCGATACGTTCAACAACAATGTTTTCAAGCACTTCCTTAAGATTGATGGCAGTTTTTGTATTCACATAGTCCCATGCCGCATCACCGCTGTAATATTCGCCGCCGATACCTTCGTAAAGTGTTTTTAGTGTTTCTTGAATGCGGATCGCCTGAGTACGGTTTGGGTAGTAAAACATAACCCTGACAGGGGTGTAACCCGCATCGGAAATGACTTGGATGCGAGTATGTTCCTTAGTGATGTGATCACCGTCAGTGGTCGCATCTTTCCATTTGATTTCAATGGCATCGTTGCCAACCAAACAGTCGATCTCAAAGGTTTTGGGGCGTTGCCCACGGGTATTGGGGATTCGTAATGATCCCGAATCGGGAAAGGCTTCTTGGAAGCAGAGTTTGGTGGCTTGCTCAAGAAATGAACCTGCATATTTGTAAAGAAATCGTCCCTTATTTTGGTAAACATCTATCAGATGCCCTTCGGCTTCTGGAATACCTAGCACACGGTAGATCAAATAGTGAGAAACATCATCCGCTTGCATATCGACAACCCGGCTGTCTATGGCTTGTTTCAGGCGGTCTGCATATTGGTCAGCTAGCAGCTTAATTTTTTCTGGCGTGGTCATGATGTTCCAATAACGGGTTCAAGTTAGTCGGCATATCTATCTATTCCTGAGTATCTAGCTTGGTAATTCCCATCCCTGAATGGGTGCATATTTCGGGACTGGCACTAGATGGTGTAGAATCCCGCCCAGATTTTCACGTTTATTGAGGAAACCCCGAATGGCAGACATGACACGCGAACAAGTTGAAACACTACTGAAAGGTATCAAAGACCGTTATCTGGAACAGGACATCGTAAGCCTGCACCAAGTCAAGGACATTACCGTCGACAATGGCAAGGTAGCCGTGCGCATCGTACAAGGCTATCCGGCGGGCAACTATCGCGATGAACTGGCGGCTGAAATCAAAGCAGCCCTGGCAAGCGCAGGCGTAGCCGATGCCGACGTAAGCGTGACCACCCAAGTCGCTGCCCACTGCGGTGCAAAAAAGCGTCAAGCGCAAAGACGGCATCAAAAACATTATCGCAGTCGCTTCCGGCAAAGGTGGCGTCGGCAAATCCACTACCGCTGTCAACCTCGCGCTGGCACTCAAAGCCGATGGCGCAACGGTCGGTATGCTGGATGCTGACATCTACGGCCCCAGCCAGCCGCGCATGTTAGGCATCAAGGGGCAACCTGAATCCTCTGACGGCAAGAGCCTAGAGCCGATGCAAAACCACGGCATCAAAGCCATGTCCATCGGTTTCCTGATCGAAGAAGATACCCCGATGATCTGGCGCGGCCCGATGGTCACACAAGCCTTGGAACAGTTGCTCGGTGACACCAACTGGGGCGATTTGGATTACCTCGTTATCGACCTGCCACCCGGCACAGGCGACATCCAATTGACGCTTTCCCAGAAAATCCCGGTGTCTGGCGCAATCATCGTCACCACCCCGCAAGACATTGCCTTGCTGGATGCGCGTAAGGGTCTGAAAATGTTCGAGAAGGTCGAAGTGCCTATCCTCGGCATCGTCGAAAACATGAGTATGCACATTTGCAGCAACTGCGGCACGGTTGAGCATATCTTCGGCGAAGGCGGCGGTCAGCGCATGGCAGAACAATACGGCGTGACCTACCTCGGTGGTCTGCCACTGGACATCAAAATCCGCGAGCAAGTGGACAACGGCATCCCAACCGTGGTGGCTGACCCTGATGGTACAGTGGCGAAAATCTACAAAGACATTTCCCGCAAGGCGGCAGTGCGCGTCTGGCACAGAAAGCCAAGGACTACAGCACCAAGTTCCCGACCATCAAGATCATGAACGTGTAAGAACGTTGTTGAGTTTGAGTTCGTAATTAAGGCCGTGGTTTCTACTGCCACGGCTTTTTTGTTTTAGTATTCAGCATCCTTTTCACATGAAGAACAATCCATGCTGAAACGAATTCCAACGCTGTTATCCGCCGCCTTACTGCTGCAAGCCTGCGCCAGTGGTGTTCCCGGTGTTATCGAACAACCGAAAATTTCCATCCAAAACATTTCCTTGCAGGACATTTCCCTGACGCAAGGCACTGCATTGGTGACATTGAATGTTGCCAACCCCAACGCTTTCCCGATTCCGTTGCAAGGCATCCAATACGGTTTGAGCTTGAACGGACATCCGGTTGCCAGCGGTGATCAAAACGCAAGGCATGAGCATTGGCGCACGTCAGGAAATGCCGATCAATATCCCGGTCAAGTTGGATTTCATGCAATTGCTGCAACTTGCGCCCGGAAGCGATGAAGACCCGTAGCCTGCAATACGATCTGACCGGTGCGGTAAAATTGCCGTTTATCAGTGTGCCGTTCCAGCGCCAAGGCGGGGTAGGGGTACATCAATGAGTATCAAATCCGACCATTGGATTCGCCGCATGGCAGCACGAAACGAACATGATTGAACCGTTTGAGCCGGGGCAAGTACGTTCGGTGAATGGTGAAAAAATCGTATCCTACGGCACATCCAGCTACGGCTACGACGTGCGTTGCGCCAACGAATTCAAGATTTTCACCAATATCAATAGCACGATCGTTGACCCGAAAAACTTTGACGAAAAGAGCTTTGTGGATTTCAAAGGCGATGTTTGCATTATCCCGCCCAACTCGTTTGCACTGGCGCGGACGGTGGAGTATTTCCGCATTCCACGCAGCACGTTGGTGGTTTGCTTGGGGAAATCGACGTATGCGCGTTGCGGAATAATTGTGAATGTAACGCCTTTAGAACCGGAATGGGAAGGTCACGTTACGTTGGAATTTTCCAACACCACGACGCTACCTGCAAAAATCTACGCCAACGAAGGCGTGGCGCAAATGCTGTTCTTCGAGTCGGATGAAGTCTGTTCATACGTCCTACAAAGACCGTGGCGGCAAGTACCAAGGGCAAACCGGCGTCACCTTGCCGAAGACGTAACTGCCAATTTTCCCAACACATGGCTGACGGCGATTAAGGCAAAACTCGCCGTCACCGTCGTCACCGAACCAATGCCACCCGCGCAACTCAAATCACACGCGCTTGCACCCTTCTGCCCGTTCTGGCAAGGTCATGGCTTCTTCCGACCACACGGCAGGCACGTCAAAACGGCGTTTGGGGTTGCTGCTGAAACCATAATGCTGGCGTAATTCCTTACGTACCTTGGATAGCAACGGGTCTTGCAAGGTTTTGGTCAGGTCAGTCAGGCGGATTTTGGTCGGGTCTTTTTGCCCACCCGCACCACCTAGCGGTAATCAGGCGGATTTTGTTGCGGCGGCAATAAGCAATCAGTGCCGCTTTGGTGCGGGCATTGTCGATGCAATCCAGCACGTAATCGAATTCGGGGCGATCAGGGTGGCAAGGTTATCCTTGTCGATGAAATCTTCAATGAGTATGAATCTGGCAAGCAGGATTAATGTCGAGGCAACGTTCCTGCAATACTTCGACTTTTGCGCACGCCAATGGTGCTGCCGAGGGCGGGCAATTGGCGGTTGATGTTGGATTCGGCAACGTTATCGAGGTCGATCAGGGTGAGTGTGCCAATGCCGCTACGCGCCAAGGCTTCCACTGCCCACGAACCTACGCCACCCACGCCAATGACGCAAACATGCGCAGCGGTGAAGCGGTCAAATGCCGCTTCACCGTAAGTGCGGATGATGCCGCCAAACCGACGGCTAACATCCATCTCATCCATTACGCCGCGTAAGGATCACGCAGAATAATGGTCTGGTCACGGTCAGGGCCAGTCGAAATGATGTCGATAGGCGTTTCGACCACTTCTTCCAGACGCGTCGAGATATGCCTTGGCATTCGCTGGCAGCGCGTCATAGCTGGTTACGCCAAAGGTGGATTCTGCTCCAACCCGGCATGTCTTCGTAGACAGGTTCGCAACGGGCAAATTCATCGGTATCCACGGGTGGCACATCGAGAATCTTGCCATCCAGTTTGTAAGCCGGTACACATGCGCACGGTTTCCAAACCGTCCAACACGTCCAGCTTGGTAATGCACAGCCCGCTGATGGAGTTGATGTGCATGGCACGGCGCAAAGAAACCGCATCGTACCAACCACAACGGCGCGGACGACCCAGTGGTGGAACCAAACTCGTTACCTTGCTTGGCAATGTACGCACCCACGTCATCAAACAATTCGGTCGGGAATGGCCCAGAACCAACGCGGGTGGTGTAGGCTTTGGTGATACCGAGGATGTAATCAAGGTTGCGCGGGCCAATACCCGAACCGGTACAAGCACCGCCAGCGGTAGTGCTGGAGGAAGTCACAAACGGGTAAGTGCCGTGGTCAATATCCAGCAAGGTGCCTTGTGCGCCTTCCAGCATCACGTCTTTGCCTGCTTTACGCAGTTCAGCCAAACGGTTAGGAATGTCGAGTAATCATCGGCTTGATGACTTCTGCCATTTGCATGGCTTCTGCCAGTACTGCGTCAGGGTTAACCGTGTCGCATTTGAAGTAATGTTCCAGCATGAAATTATGGTATTCCATGATGCCGCGCAGCTTGGTTTCAAACTGTTCTGGATTCAGCAAGTCGCCGACGCGCAGACCACGGCGGGAAATTTTGTCTTCGTAAGCTGGGCCAATGCCGCGCCCAGTGGTGCCGATGGCTTGCTTGCCACGGGCTTTTTCACGCGCCGCATCCAGGGCAACGTGGTAAGGCAGGATCAATTGGCAGCTTGCCGAAATTTTCAGGCGGTCACGCGCAGGAACGCCACGCGCTTCCAGCATCTCGATTTCCTTGAGCAGGGCATCAGGAGCGAGTACCACGCCGTTGCCGATCATGCATTCCACGCCTTCGCGCAGGATGCCGGAAGGCACTAAGATGCAGAACGGTTTTTTCACCGTTGATGACCAATGTGTGACCGGCATTATGCCCACCTTGAAAACGTACTACGGCGGAGGCATTTTCAGTCAGCAGATCAACGATCTTGCCTTTGCCTTCATCACCCCACTGAGTGCCCAATACAACGACGAATTTTCCCATGTCAGTCTCGCTCAAATATGCCAAATGTAAATGTGTGAGTAAATCTAGATCTCAAACAGCGACGACGACCCATTGACCGTCTCGCTGTGTAATTTGTTGCTTGCAACCCAGTGCTGCTGGGTCATTTGCTTGCCCGTCCAGTGCCGCGGATCACCCGTTGCTGTTGACTGCGCAAGGTCCGGATCAGTTGTTCCAGTGCCGCATCCTGTACCGCTGGGGCAAAAATGCTGCTTTGCCCACCCGCTTGCTGCTGTGGCAGGGCAAATGTTGCCAAGGTGCGCAGGTCGGTGCTGAAACCCGTGGCAGGCCGGGTCCGCCCGAAGGCTTCGCCAATGCCGTCATAACGCCCGCCGCGTGCCACTTCACGCCCCAATGCCGGGTGTATAAATACCATACACAATCCCTGTATGGTAGTCGTAACCGCTCAATTCAGCCAGATCAACATGAATGTTGCAGTCCGGGAAGCTGTGCGGCAATCCGTGCGGTCAAAGTGCGCAAATACGCCAGTGCAGCCTGAATATCAGGGTGGGCATTGGCAAATAATACTGCTGCCTGATCCAATACGTCGACCGAGCCATTCAGGCGTGGCAATTGTTGCAAGCACGCACTCAATGTCGGCGGGCAGCTTGGCAGTTGCCAGCCATGCATCAATTTCGGGCAGGGATTTGCGCACCAGCATGTCGTAGAAATGCGCTTTCCTGTTGCGCATTCAAACCTGCTTCACGTGCAAGGGTGCGGAAAATGCCGACGTGACCAATGTCCAGCAGCAGTTCAGGTATCTGGCAGTGGCTCAGGGTTTCCAGCAACAGGGAAATGACCTCGAAATCGCTGTCCAAGCCCGCATGACCAAACAGTTCCGCACCGACTTGCAGAGGGGAGCGTGAACCGTCGTGGAAACTGCGGGTGCGCAATACTGTGCCGATATAGCACAGGCGGTTGGGCTGTTCGGTTTGCAGTTTGTGCGCATCAATCCGGGCAATTTGCGGCGTCATGTCCGCCCGTACACCCATCATGCGCCCGCTCAACTGGTCGGTCAGCTTGAAGGTTTGTACATCAAGGTGCGTGCCATGCCCAGTACGCAGGGATTCCATGAATTCCACCAACGGCGGCATTACCAAGCGGTAGCCCCACGTGGCGTACAGGTCAAGCAGGCTGCGGCGCAGTTGTTCCAGACGCTTCGGCTTCATCAGGCAGGGCTTCGCTGATTCCGTCAGGAAGCGCCCAATAGTGGTCAGTATTCAGCATGTGTTCGGCTAATCAGTCAAAAAGAGCAGTAGGATACCAGCAATTACACTCACCAGACCAATGGTTCGTAAGGTTTTGTCCGGTAATGCGAGCAATTGGGCGTAGGTTTGTTTGAGACGCGAGGGGCTTAAGAATGGCATAAGCCCCTCCAGTATGAGCAGGAGGGCGATAGCGTTGAGCAAATCGTTCCAGTTCAAGTCCACAGCGTACTTACTGGGTAGTTTGCTGTTTGAAGTAGCGGAAGAACTCGGAATTGGGTTCGAGTACCATGACATCGCCATTCTTGCCGATGGAATTGCGGTAAGCACTCAGAGCTGCGGTAGAAGGCGTAGAATTCAGCATCTTGCTGGTAAGCGCGGGCATAAATGTCCGCTGCTTTGGCATCGCCTTCACCACGGATCGTTTCCGATTCCTTGTAGGCTTCAGCCTTGAGGATGGTGGCTTCACGGTCAGCCGTTGCTTCGATCTTGGCTGCTTCTTCCTTACCGCGTGAACGGAAATCCTGTGCTACCCGCTGGCGGTCGGAACGCATCCGGTCGTAAACCGAGTCGCTGACCGTATCCGGGAAGTCGATCCGGCTAACGCGCACGTCGACAATTTCGATGCCCAGTTGCTTGGCGACTTCGTTGGATTTGGTTTCCAGGCCCTGCATGATATTGCCACGCTCGGCGGACAAGCGCCTGTTCGATGGTGCGGCGGCTGAACTCGTTACGCAGACCATCTTTCATGAGCTGTTCCAGACGGTTTTCAGCATCGGCAATCTTCCCGCCGCCCGTGGAACGGTAGAACGCTGAGACATCCTGAATGCGCCATTTGACGAAGAAATCCACGGTCACATACTTTTTCTCACCTGTCAGGAATTGCTCCGGTTTGGAGGTGAGGGTCTGGATGCGTGCCGGAAATTTGCTGACGCTATTCACGAATGGCAGGCGGAAGTGCAATCCCGGCCCAATGTCGGCATTCACAATTTCGCGGAATTTGAACAGGATAGCCTTTTCACGCTGGTCAACAGTGTAAACCGAGGTGTAGAACAGCACTACGCAGCAGGCCAACAATGCCTGCGATCATGTTTTTAATGTCCATTAGCGACCCTCCCTGACACTGGTTTCACGCGATTGGCGCACGCTATCGCTGCTGCTGGGATTAGCCGTACCGGGATTGGCGGTAGCGGCGGGGCTGGCAGTAGTGCTGCTGGTGGCAGGTGCTGCTGTTTCGCTGCTGGCATCCTGCGCTGCTTGGGCAGTCGCTGCCGCAGCCGCAGGGCTGGCAGCACCAGCAGCAGAACCGGCGGGTACGCCAAGCTGATCCAGCGGCAAATACATCATGTTTTTGCTGTTGGTGCTATCAATCATGACTTTGCGGCTTGCCGACATCACTTTTTCCATCGTATCCAAGTAAAGGCGTTCACGGGTGATTTCAGGTGCTTTGCGGTATTCGCCCACCAGTTGGGTGAAACGTGCGGCATCACCTTCGGCTTCGGCGACGGTTTCCTGACGGTAAGCTTCAGCCTTGGCTTTTACACGGGCAGCTTCCCCACGGGCTTCAGGGAGAATCCGGTTGGAGTAGGTGTCAGCTTCGTTTTTGTAACGGTTGGCGTCTTCCCGTGCCTTGTTGGCGTCGTCAAAGGCTGCCTTGATTTCGGGCGGAGCTTCAGCATAGGTCAGGTTGACGGTGATGACTTGCAAACCGGCTTTGTAGCTATCCAGTACCTGCTGCATTTGGCTTCTGGATATTGACGGCAATTTGTTCCCGGCCTTCCTTGAGGATGAAGTCCATGTCGTTGCGCCCGATGACTTCACGGGTTGTGCCACGCATCACTTGATAGAGCGTGCCTTGGGCTTGGTCGGTCAGGGAATCCGGGTTCAGGACATTGAAGGCATAATCTTCCGGGCTGCGGACTTTGTATTGTGCAGACACCGCAATTTCGACGATGTTTTCGTCTTTGGTCAGCATGATGCTGCGGTCTTGGGAGCTACGGTTTTGTTCAACATCAATGATTTCAACCGTTTCAATAGGATAGGGCAAACGCCAGTGCAGACCAGCCCCGGTGGTTTGCTGATAAGCACCAAAGCGCAATACCAAGCCTTGCTGACGCGCATCAACAGTATAAAAGCCAGACAGCAGCCAGCCAGCAACCAGCACTAGCATCAGTAAGAAGAATGCCTTTATTGCCATTATTGTCCAGAGCCGTCACCACCGCCGAAACCGCCAAACAGTTTACCGAGTTTCTGGTTGAGTTTGCGGATCAGCTCTTCGGGATCATTGTTGCCTGAGCCACGTTTTTTGCCAGTCCATGGGTCTTGTTGATTATCACCCGGTTCGTTCCAGGGCATATATCTGCTCCTAAATGTTTTGAACGCGAAGCATAACAGATTCAGCGTGCCTGTATTCAACTGCCCCCGAAAAATGGGGGTGAAATGTGATGGGTATCATAGCAAAGATCGTTAGATAGCTATAATATCCGCCATCACAACCCCAAGTACCCTATGGATACTACAACTATGTCTGACGAATTAAAGGTGCGCCAGATGCAAGGGCGTGTTTTTTCCTGCCCATCAGCACCATACCTTTCACCGTATCAACTTGGAATACCTTGTGCCATTGCGCTCCATGCAGCAGCAGGATGTGCAGGTATTGCTGGAGAGCGGCATTGTCGCACAACCTGCGGCAGGCTGGGGGCAATACCGACATCATGCCCCGTTTGCGCCCGCAGCTAGCGTTGCTTGCTGCGACAATGACGATACAAAGTGCGCACTTGTTGCAAGGCAAGGAACAGTTGCGCCGTCAGTTGCTGGAAAGCAGCAAGACCAATTTTTCCACCGTACCGTGCCGGTATGGGGGCAGATTTTGCCAGCAAAAAGCTGTCCGAATCACTGCTGTGCCCCGCGATGCGGATGCGCAAACAGCGAGTGTTGCTGGCAGAACGTATGCTCAAAAATGCCTTGCTTGCCAATGACCAGAACTACCGGGCGCATTTTGAGCTGGGCTGGATTTACTTGTTCTATGCTGCAACGCTTGCCGGAAGCGGTGTTTCATTTGAAAGCAGCCGCGCAGCAAGCCATCCGGTTGACCCGGTATTTGCCGGGTTTGCCCGCCGCCATCTGGCCGATGCTTGGTATGGTTTGCAGCATTTTGATAAGGCAGCCGAGCTATCCCTCGGTATGTTACAGGACGCTGACCCCAGCGATTTGGAAATCCGTTATGAGGCTTCGCGCTATTTGGCAGCAGCAGGCGACAATCAGGCCGCCGCAGAGCATTTGGCGCAAGTGGTGGGGCGTTCGCCGCTGCATTATGTGTTAGCGAAGGCGGAACCGGATTTTGCAGGCAAGGATGAAGTATTCGGGGTGTTGCGGATTTGCGTGGCATTCGGGTCAAGCGGATTCAGCACTACGTCCACGCCAACTGGAAGCAGGATGCTATGGCCAGTTTGCCATTGCCGGATCAGATTGATTCTGGCGCATTGTTCAAGCAGGTTTTCCAGCAGCATGTGCGGGTGATGTCACATTTGCCGTATGTGATCCTCAGCCAGCGTGAAAAGCAAATCGGTGACCGGATTCTGGATGCTTCCCACAAGCGTATTTTGCGTGAAGTCCGGTTGCGTTCACGCCATTACGAACAGGTCGCCGAACAGGAGCGGTAGCGCTGGTCATGGGTAAACCAGACGGCGGGGCATCTTGATCCATGTATCCACCATCCTGTTGCTGGCGTCGCTGATGTTCTACCTGCTGCGCTTTGTGCTTGACCTGTTGGGGATCGGGAACTTGCTGAATGCGGATGCGCTGGTCAGCAACCTGTTGGGCGGCATGTTGCTGCTGGGGGCAACCGGCGTCACGCTGTTCCAGTTCGTCCCTTGGGGGATGAACAAGCTGTTGCACAAGCAGGTGGAATTGGATAATACCGCGAGCCTGTTACAGCCTTCTTCCTGAATGCCAGCAGCAGGACTGAGGGCATTCAGCCCCAGCCACCATAGATCAAGCTGAACCTGCGCCACCCGGATATTTCATGCGCGGATCACCGGGAGGGGAGATGGACGCTTGTGCATACGGTGGCGGCGCAAACTGCTGGATCCAGTTGGCGTAGCTGGCGACACGGGTGTAAATGCCGTATTTCCCCGGCATGGCGCAGCCTTCACCCTGGCTGACGATGCCTACCTGACGGTAAACCCCGTTCTGGCGCACCATCAATGGGCCACCACTGTCACCGACACAAGCATCGCGCCCACCTTGCGGGTATCCGGCACACAACATGCTGGACTGGATTTTGCCGCCGTAGGCGGTGGGTAGGTTGCAGACTTCATTAGGGACGATAGGCAATGGTCACTTGCTGCATTTGGCTGGGATAATTGCCGGGATAACCGCCTGCTGCTTTGGCAGTGCGTGCGCCCCAACCAACCACCGTGGCTGCCGTGCCAGGTGGTGGATTATCCGCATAAACCGGCATGGTAGCGCCTTCCAGTGGTGCTTCCAGCATCAGCAGGGCAAGGTCATTTGCGCCATTGCTGATGTTGTAGTTGGGGTGAACCACAATGCGTTGGATACGCATCTGCCTGCCATTGGGGGAGTCCAGCCCGGTTGCCCCTGAAAAGATGGTCAGGTCGGGGGGGCCATATTCATAATACAAGCCTTCCGCTTCACCCAAGATGCAATGCGCGGCGGTCAGCACCCACATTGGGTGGATCAGGTTGCCGCCACACAGCAATTGCCCATCTCTGGCGGTTTTGATGGCTACCACCGAAGGCCAAGCGTTTTGCCCAACCGGGTTCCCCCCTACAATCCGCATCATCATTTCGTCAGCGGATGCCTGCTGCACTGGCAACAGCAGTAGGAAAATTAGCCCCAATAATTTGTACATTATAAATCCCCCATGAAGTTATCATTTAGCCCAACGATTACGACCACCAAATTTCACAAAATACTGCACCCAGACGAGAAAATTTTTATGAGTTTTATTTTGGTAACGGGAAACGCCACCTTGGATATTGTCAATGTGGTTGATCATTACCCACATGAGGATGAAGAAATGCGTGCTTTGCGCCAGTGGACGGATACCGGCGGTAATGCCGCCAATATGGCGCAAGTGTTGGCTGCCCATCTGCACCGCTGTGATTTCGTCGGGGTAATGGCAGAAGATGCCAATGGCGCACGCATTGCCGCCCGTCTAGCGGAAAAGTCCGTGGGCTTGGATCATGCCAGCCGCCAGCCGGGAATTTCCCCGGTTTCCTATATCACCCTAAACCAACAAAATGGCAGCCGCACCATTGTGCATTACCGTGATCTGGCGGAATTGTCGGCGGAAGATTTTTGCCGCATCCCGGTGGAACGCTATGACTGGCTGCACTTTGAGGGGCGCAATGTGGCGGAGCTGGCGAAAATGCTGGCTTATGTGCGTGAAACTATCGTTGACCAGCCTGTTTCACTGGAAATTGAAAAAGTCCGTGATGGTTTGGAAGAACTGATTCCGCAGGTTGATTTGGTGATGTTTCCGCGTGCTTATGCGCAGGCGCAAGGCTTTACGGATGCGGAAAGTTTCCTGCGTGACCGGCAGGCACGGCATGGGCAAGGTGTGGATGACTTGTACGTGGGGTGACGCAGGGGCGTGGGCGATTGACCAGCTTGGGGTGGTGTTCCATGCCCCCGCCTTGCCAGTCGCTAAGGTGGTGGATACCGTGGGGGCGGGGGATGTGTTCAATGCCGGGTTGGTGCATGCGCTGGCAACCGGGCAATTGCTGGAAGAAGCCCTGCACTATGCGGTCAAGATGGCAGGGCGCAAGGTGGAGCAGCAGGGGTTAAGCGGTTTCCTGCTCCCGTAGCGCGTAAAACTCACGCACAAATTCATCAAACGTCCCTTCAGCAATCGCTGCACGGATACCGCGCATCAATTCCTGATAGTAATACAGGTTGTGGATGGTATTGAGGCGGGCGCTGAGGATTTCCCCGCACTTGTCCAGATGGCGCAAGTAGCTGCGCGAATAGTTCTGGCAGGTGTAACAGCCACAAGCTTCATCAATCGGGCGGGTGTCGTGCTGGTACTGGCTATTGCGGATTTTCAGCGTGCCGTGGCGGGTGAATAGGAAACCGTTACGGGCGTTGCGGGTAGGAATCACGCAATCGAACATATCCACGCCGCGCTTGACCGCTTCCACGATGTCTTCGGGTTTGCCGACGCCCATCAGGTAACGCGGGCGGTCGCTGGGCAGTTCGGGCAGGGTGCATTCCAGCACTTTGTCGCGTTCGTCCTTGGGTTCGCCGACCGATAAACCGCCAATGGCATAGCCATCGAAGCCAATGTCCAGCAAGCCGTGGGCAGAAACCTTGCGCAATTCCTCGTACATGCCGCCTTGCACGATGCCGAATAGGGCGGAAGGGTTGCCCTCATGCGCATCCTTGCTGCGTTTTGCCCAGCGCAACGAAAGCTCCATCGAATGGCGGGCTTCATCGTGGGTGGCGGGGAAGGGGGTGCATTCGTCGAAAATCATCACGATGTCAGAGCCGAGGTCGCGCTGCACTTGCATCGACGATTCGGGCGTCATCAGCACTTTGTTGCCATTCACCGGGGATTGGAAACGCACGCCTTCTTCCGAAATCTTGCGCATTTCTGCCAGTGAGAATACTTGGAAGCCGCCGGAATCGGTGAGGATGGGTTTTTCCCAGTGCATGAAATTGTGCAAGTCACCGTGCAGTTTCACGATGTCAGTGCCGGGGCGCAGCATCAGGTGGAAGGTGTTGCCGAGGATAATTTCAGCGCCTAAGCCTTGCAGTTCTTCCGGGGTCATGGCTTTGACCGTGCCGTACGTGCCGACCGGCATGAAGGCGGGGGTTTCTACCGTGCCACGCGGGAAGGTGAGGCGTCCGCGTCGGGCGTTGCCGTCGGTGGTGAGCAGGTCGAACTGCATGTGGGACATGGGGGTTCCTTTTGGTGGGGCGCAAATCCGCAGGGTGAGGAGTTTACCTGCTTGGGGTGGCAAGAGAAATCCCCCCTAACCCCCCTTTTGCAAAGGGGGGGAAAGAAACCCCTCCCGGCCTCCCCTTGTCAGGGGAAGATGTGTGTGCCTGTAGGAGCTTGCCGTGCAAGCGATTAACGGTTTGGGTTATTTCAGAGCTTCTTCGAGAATAGGAATCCAGCCTTGCTTTTCGTGATCCAGCTTGTTTTCGCAGTGGAGATTTTGCAGGATTTTCAACGCATCACCCAGCAATTCCTTTTGCTTATCTTTCTGAATCTGGGCGAGCTTGTAATAGCTCACTACCAAATCAGTTTGCCACTCCACAATGTTAGGGTCGAGTTCCGCCAGCTTTTTACGAATCGCGAGCGATTCCTGAAACGCCTTGAGGGCGGACACGTTGTCGTCGTTGGCCTTGTGCATGTCGCCGACCCGATCGTAGCTGACGGAAAGGTCGCGCTGCCACTCGGTGTGGTTGGGGTCGAGTTCCGCCAGCTTTTTGGCGATGGCAAGGCCATCCTGAAACGCCTTGAGGGCGGACACGTTGTCGCCGTTGGCCTTGTGCATGTCGCCGACTTTGTTATGACTGACGGAAAGGTCGCGCTGCCACTCGGTGTGGTTGGGGTCGAGTTCCGCCAGCTTTTTGCGAATCGTGAGCGATTCCTGAAACGCCTTGAGGGCGGACACGTTGTCGCCGTTGGCCTTGTGCATGTCGCCGACTTTGTTATGACTGACGGAAAGGTCGCGCTGCCACTCGGTGTGGTTGGGGTCGAGTTCCGCCAGCTTTTTGCGAATCGTGAGCGATTCCTGAAACGCCTTGAGGGCGGACACGTTGTCGCCGTTGGCCTTGTGCATGTCGCCGACCCGATCGTAGCTGACGGAAAGGTCGCGCTGCCACTCGGTGTGGTTGGGGTCGAGTTCCGCCAGCTTTTTGCGAATCGTGAGCGATTCCTGAAACGCCTTGAGGGCGGACACGTTGTCGCCGTTGGCCTTGTGCATGTCGCCGACCCGATCGTAGCTGACGGAAAGGTCGCGCTGCCACTCGGTGTGGTTGGGGTCGAGTTCCGCCAGCTTTTTGCGAATCGCGAGCGATTCCTGAAACGCCTTGAGGGCGGACACGTTGTCGCCGTTGGCCTTGTGCATGTCGCCGACTTTGTTATGACTGACGGAAAGGTCGCGCTGCCACTCGGTGTGGTTGGGGTCGAGTTCCGCCAGCTTTTTGGCGATGGCAAGGCGATCCTGAAACGCCTTGAGGGCGGACACGTTGTCGCCGTTGGCCTTGTGCATGTCGCCGACCCGATCGTAGCTGACGGAAAGGTCGCGCTGCCACTCGGTGTGGTTGGGGTCGAGTTCCGCCAGCTTTTTGGCGATGGCAAGGCCATCCTGAAACGCCTTGAGGGCGGACACGTTGTCGCCCAGTATAGCCAAGGCATCGCCTTCGTCATCAAGGGCTATTGAGAGCCAACGCTTATCTTTTTCCGGGTCTAGCTGCTTTTTCAGGTTTTGTGCTGCGTCCAATGCCAACTGGGTTTTCCCTAACTTTTTAGCAATGAGGCCAATATTACGCCATGCGGAAGGGTAATCACGTTTGAACATGACGGCTTCCTGATACAATTCCAGCGCCTTGGGCATATTGAAAACACCTTCCCAGCGTTCGGCGGCAGTAACGGCTTCTTTTGCCAATTCCGTGGTTTTTTCCCGCTTCAAGTTTTGGTAGTACGCATCACGGATTTCAGCCGCTTTTTGCAGTTCACCAGCCTGCAATGCCGCCTGTTCAGCTTCCAGCAGAGGGTCATTAGGGCGTTTTTTCAGGTCGGCAGCATTCTGGGTCGAGTGCATCTTTATATTTCCGTTCCCAGTCGCTAACTTCTTTGCGGTATTTATCGAGCAAGTCGCTGAGGTTACGGTTGTTACGCTTTTGATCCTGTAATTGCTCTTGCAACTGTTCCAACAGAAACTTGACCGCCGCTTCAGGAATGCCAGTATAAGATGCGGCTTGAACCGAGCCTTCTGCAATGTTGACGTTCAGTGCCAGCCCGCCGGGGGATTCAGGCGGGAGGTAGAGCATATTACCGATGGGGGGCGCAGGCGTCGCGTGCTGATCCGTCAGCAACCGATAAAGCTTGGTGTAATCCCGTGGCAGGGTGTAAGTCGTATACCCCTTCAACGGCAACGGCACATCGTCCAAACTGCCGCCTTCGGGAATCACCGGGATGAATTTGGTATTGCGGTAATAAGCGTCATACAAGGTTTGCGAAATCACCACACCCTCAAAATTCACCCCGCGCCCGCCCGCCGGGTCTTGCCCCTTATAGCGTTGCAGGTACAACGGCGTACACACGATCAGCACAAAACCCGCTTGTTCGATGTTGGTTTCCATCCAACGTTGCCAGTTTTCCGGTGGGAAACCATTCACATACTGGTCGATTTGGCAATCCAGCCCATTGCCCCGCAAACGGTTGGCAAGCGCCAGCACGAACGCCCGGTGAGCATCCGAATCATGGCTGTAACTGATGAAAACGCTGGAAGATGAAACCATAAGCCCGCCCATGTATCAGGAATGCCCGAAATTATAGCGGATTATGCAGCAAATGGCTGCGGGCTGTGAATGATAGTTGTCACACTCTTACCCCCCTTTGCAAAAGGGGGGCAGGGGGGATTTTCTTTCTCCTTACTACTGAACCTTGCAGCACCCCGAAATAACCTGCTTATTATTCAGCACTGCCGTCATCGCGTAGGGGTAGCTCACATCCGACATGCCGTCACTGCAACTATCCACTTTTTGCATGAATGCCTGCGTCACATTGCCGCCCGTTGCCCCGGCAATCACCGCGATCCGGGTATCGTTTGCCGAGGTTTGGCGGAAGGTGACGGGAACGTTGTATTGCGGGCCATCCGCCATATTGACGCCTAAATTGGTGGCGGTGATGGTGATGCTCCAGAACGGTTCAGTCCCCACGCAACCCAATACCGGGCCTTGGGCATTGCCTTTGGGGGGCGTAGCCTTGGGTGGTACGCTAGGTTTGGTGGGCGTTGTGGGGGCGGCGCTGCCTGCTTGCCCTTCCGGTATCAGGTAACGCTTGCTGACCCAGCCGCCCACGCCGTGCCAGTATATTTTTGCCCACGTCGTGCCGCTGACGATTCTTCTCTTCGCCGGTTGGCACGATGTCTTGCCCGTTATGCGGAATCCTACCGACCACGGCATTGCTGGTTCCTGCCCCGGAGCGCATATTGAGGAATTCGCCTGATTTGACCCCAGTGACGACATGAATACTGGTGTCAGCGGCCTGCACCGTGGATGCCCACATTGCGTTTGCCATCAATGCGATAAGCAATGCCAACGCTGCGGTAAATGGATGTTTTTTCATGCTCAAGCTCCTTGTAGCCATGCTTTAGTTTATCCCTCGCGGATTTTGTACACCCACAATTTTAGTCTGTTTTCGTGAAAAGTTGTTTGGATTCGGGAGAGCGCGGATAATAGCCCGTTTTCCAAACGCTGACACGACGGATAGAACGGACACAATGGCAGGCAAAATTTTTATCGAAACCCACGGATGCCAAATGAACGAGTACGATTCAGCCAAGATGCTGGACGTGCTGCACCATGCGCAGGGCCTGGAACTCACCGACGACCCCGAACAAGCCGATGTGTTGCTGATGAACACCTGCTCGATCCGCGAAAAGGCGCAGGAAAAAGTGTTTTCGCAATTGGGGCGTTGGAAAAAAATCAAGGATCGCCGCCCGCATATTGTCATCGGCGTGGGTGGTTGTGTCGCCAGCCAGGAAGGCGAAGCCTTGCGCGAACGCGCACCGGTGGTGGATGTGGTGTTTGGCCCGCAAACCTTGCACCGCTTGCCCGACATGATCCGCCGGGTGCGTACTGAACACCACGCGGTGGTGGATATTTCCTTCCCCGAAATCGAAAAGTTCGACAATCTGCCCGAACCGCGTGCCGAAGGCCCGACGGCATTTGTTTCCATGATGGAAGGCTGCAGCAAATACTGTACGTTCTGCGTCGTGCCTTACACCCGTGGCGAAGAAATTTCCCGCCCCTTCGATGATGTGATTACCGAAGTGGCGCAATTGGCGGCGCAAGGCGTGCGCGAAGTCAATTTGCTGGGGCAGAACGTCAATGCCTATCGCGGCAAAATGTACGATGGTTCGATTGCTGATCTGGCCATGCTGATCACTTTGGTGGCAGCGGTGGATGGCATTGACCGTATCCGTTACACCACCTCGCACCCGAATGAATTCAGCGACAGCTTGATTGAGGTGTATGCGGATGTGCCGGAATTGGTCAGCCATTTGCATTTGCCGGTACAAAGCGGTTCCGACCGTATTCTGGCGGCGATGAAGCGTAATCACATGGCGATTGAATACAAAGCCAAAATCCGCAAGTTACGCAAAATTCGCCCGACTTTGAGCATGTCATCTGACTTCATTATTGGCTTCCCCGGCGAAACCGAACAGGATTTTGCCGATACCATGAAGCTGATTGAAGAAATGGGTTTCGACCACAGTTTCAGCTTTATTTACAGCCAGCGCCCCGGCACACCTGCCGCGAGCTTGCCGGATGATGTGTCGCAGTCGGTGAAAAAAGACCGCTTGCAACACTTGCAAACCCGGATTCTGGCACAAGCCAATGCCATCAGCGCGGCAATGGTGGGGACGGTGCAACGGGTGTTGGTGGAACGCCCTTCCCGCAAACATGAGCAAATGGCGGGACGCA
>CAWFRV010000015.1:0-172691 GCA_963818325.1 uncultured Gammaproteobacteria bacterium
CTGAAAACAACCGGGTGGTGAATTTCGACGGGCATTCGGGCTTGATCGGCAAGTTTGTGGACGTGCGCATCACCGAAGCCCAGCCCAATTCCCTGCGCGGTGTGATCGTCGCGGTGGAAAGCGAGGTCGGGCGGATGGTGATGGAACCGGTTCAACTGTAACGGATTTTCATCACCAAAATGCTGGCTGACAGTAGAAAGGTAACAATATTGGCAGCCACGATAGGCCACGCATTCAGCGCCAGCCCGTACAGTAACCAGCAAAATACCCCCGATGTAAAAATAATATACATCGGCAGGGAAATCGCGTGGGTTTCCCGTGTCCGTAAGGTTTGGTAAGCCTGTGGTACAAAGGAAACAGTGGTTAACAACCCGGCTAGCGAGCCAATCACATCAATAAGCATGGGTATTCCTAAAACGCATGGGAAACGTTCTGTTCCCCGCTGATTAAAATATTCCGGTCGGGGGTGAAGTTGGTGTAGAACGACAGGAATGCCCCACCCAGCGCCCGCGCATCGTTGCCGATAGTACCCGCTGTCAATTTAGGCAATGTCAAACCCTCCAGATCCAATTGCTTCATGGCTATTTGCACCGCATCCGTCAGTTTTTTGGTTAACGCGGGTGGCAACAAACCATCAATAATGACGCCTTCAAAGTCGATGACGCTGACGGCTGCCACAATCGCATAGGCAATGGCTGGGGCAGCCTGATTTAACCATTGGTCGAACACCACTTGCGCCTGATCAAACGGTGCTTCGGTTTGATTGTTTGCCAAGCCTTTCAGCATCGTGTCCGTTTCTAAGCCGAGTGCTTTGAAGCGTTTGTTCAACAGGTAGCGTGAAGCACAGTTAATGAGTTGTACGGTTGCACCGTTGCGCATGTTTTCGGCGGCATAACTGCTTGGAACCGGCATCGAGCCAACTGCACCCGCATTGTTGAAACTGCCGCAGTACAGGGTACGGTTCATGATGATGCCGCCCCCAATGAATGTCCCCACGAAGATGTGCAAGTAATTGTTGAATTTCTCGCTATTGTCGAACTCCAGCGAGGCGATACAGGCTGCCGTGGCATCGTTGACCAACCACACGGGTAGCGTTTGATCTTGCTGGATGGTTTCCTTGATGTCGATGCTGTTCCATCGGGTGGTGATGTGATCCGGGATGTCGGCTTCTTGCTGCCAGCCGCCGAGTCCATAGGGTGCTGCGACCCCAATGCCCATCAGACGCTTTTCTTGCGCGGGGCTGAAGTTCTCGGTGAGCGTGGTAATCGCGTCACGAATCGCTGGAAAAATGAAATCCGGGTCAGGGTAGGGGTAGGAGTAACCACATCGCTGGATGATTTGCCCGGTAAAGTTGATCAACACCACATCCAGACCGCTGCGCCCAATCTTCACTCCTAATGAATACGCCCCAGTAGGGTTGAGGGCAATCGGTACGGCAGGTTGCCCGACTTTGCCGGTTTCATGCCGCCGTTCCTGTTTGCGCAATAGCTTCTCATCCAGCAAGCGGTTAATGATCACCGAGGCGGTTTGGGCGCTCAAATTGGTGATGCGGGCGATTTCGGCTTTGGTGAGGCTACCCGCACGGCGGATGAGTTGCAGAACAAGCCGCTCATTATATTGAGCGATGCCTGAGAGGTTGCTGCCTCCAACTGACTGACTGGCTTTGTTCTTCATTGGCTTGATCTTGACCTCAATGTTTATCAATGGTTGGCAATGCTGGCGGCATTGTATCCAATCGAGTGCTGGCGTGGTCGATTTTGTCGTTAGATTAGCCCGAAGCAATTAATAAATCAACTTGAATTAATTATTGACAGGCATGGTTTGAGCTATTACTATTTTAGGCATAGGAAGAGAGCTGAAGTGATTAAACAGGTACACAAGTACTTGTTTCTTTTGAAACAAATTTAACGTGTCGAGTTGTGGAGGATATTGAGATGTTCAAGAAAAGTGCATTGGTGTTAGCGTTGACAGCCAGCTTCATGTTGCCTGCTGCAGTACATGCAGAAGACATGATTGTTGGTCTGATTACCAAGACCAATACCAACCCGTTTTTCGTCAAGATGAAGGAAGGCGCGGAAGCGAAAGCCAAGGAAATGGGCATCGAATTACGCAGTTTCGCCGGTAAAGTGGATGGCGATAACGACTCCCAAGTACAAGCGGTTGAGAACCTGATTTCTGCCGGTGCAAAAGGTATTCTGATCACCCCCAGCGATTCCAAAGCGATTGTCCCTGCGATTGAGAAAGCGCGTACGGCAGGTTTGCTGGTGATTGCGCTGGATACCCCGTTAGACCCTGCGAGTGCAGCGGATGCAACGTTCGCTACTGACAACTTCAAGGCGGGCGAACTGATCGGTCAGTGGGCAGCCAAGACACTAGGTGATAAAGCCGCAGATGCCAAAATTGCCCTGCTGGATTTGAACGCAAACCAAATTTCGGTTGACGTAGCGCGTGACCAAGGCTTCCTGAAAGGTTTCGGTATTGACCTGAAAGACGCCAAGAAAATGGGTGACGAAGACGACAAGCGCATTGTGGGCAACGACGTGACCCAAGGCTCAGAAGAGGGCGGTCGTAAAGCGATGGAAAACCTGCATGCAAAAAGATTCTGGCGTGAACGTGGTGTACACCATCAACGAACCTGCTGCTGCGGGTGCGTATGAAGCCCTGAAAGCGGTCGGTAAAGAAAAAGACGTGCTGATCGTGTCGGTTGACGGCGGTTGCCCCGGCGTGAAAAACGTCAAGGATAGCGTCATCGGCGCAACTTCCATGCAGTTCCCACTGCTGATGGCATCCAAAGGTATCGAAGCGATTGCTGAATTTGCTAAATCCGGCAAAAAGCCTGCTAACAGCGAAGGCTTGGATTTCTTCAATACTGGCGTTGAGTTGATTACTGACAAACCTGCTGATGGTATTGAATCCATCACGTCCGAAGACGGTTTGAAAAAGTGCTGGGGTTAAACCGGCATTAAGTTGATGAGATCGGGTGTCCGGGGGCGCAACCTCGGACACAATTAAAAGGCTGGGCTTTGTGAGAAGGAGAGACTGACATGGCCACAGATAATTTTGAAGCCGTTGCCGCGAGCGCGGGGGGAAGTGTCGCTTCCTTTGAGCCTGAACACGTAACGCTGGGTGAACGTATCCAACGTTTTTTGCATAACTACCCGACTGCTGCCCCAGCTTTTGTGCTGCTGATGGCGGTCACGTTCTTTTACGCCATTATCGGCGGTAAGTTTTTAGACCCGTTTAACCTGTCGCTGGTTTTCCAGCAAGTCACCATTATCGGCATGATCGGGGTGGCGCAAACCCTCGTGATTCTTGACGGCGGGGATCGACCTTTCTGTGGGCGCAATCATGGTGTTGTGTTCCGTGGTGATGGGGCGCACGGCGATTCACTATGGGCTTGCCTGCTGAACTGGCGTTATTGCTGGGGTTAACGGCGGGTGCGGTGTGTGGTGCTATCAACGGGTTTTTGATTACCCGCCTACGTTTACCGCCATTCATTACCACGCTGGGGACTTGGAGCATCTTTTTTGCTTTGAACCTGTGGTATTCCGAAAGCGAAACCATCCGCTCGCAAGACATCGCGACGAATGCACCGTTGCTGCAATTCATGGGCATTTCGTTTGAAATCTTCGGGGCGCGGTTTACGACTGGCACGCTGGCATTGTTCGCCCTGTTTGCAGGCATGTGGTACGCACTGAACCATACCCCGTGGGGGCGGCATGTGTACGCCACGGGTGATGACCCGCAAGCTGCGCAATTGGCAGGCATCAATACCGAAAAAGTGTTGCTATCCGTCTACATCGTCGCTGGGGTGATCTGTGCCTTTGCTGCATGGACATTGATCGGGCGTATCGGCTCCGTCAGCCCGCAAGCCGGGCAATCCGCCAACCTCGACAGCATCACAGCGGTGGTAATCGGTGGCACGAGCTTGTTTGGTGGGCGCGGTGCGATTGTCGGCACATTGCTGGGGGCGTTAGTCGTCGGTGTGTTCCGCAACGGTCTGGCCTTGGCAGGTGTGGATGTGTTGTGGCAAGAGTTCTCGATTGGCTTGCTGATCATCGTGGCGGTTGCCGTCGACCAGTGGATCAGGAGGGCGTAATCATGAATGCTGTTACCAACTCGAACCCATCCTCAAAGGCCGCAATATGGTGAAACGCTACGGGCGTGTCACCGCACTCGACCACTCCGATTTCGACCTTTACCCCGGCGAAGTGCTGGCGGTGATTGGCGATAACGGCGCGGGGAAATCCTCCCTGATCAAAGCCCTGACCGGTGCAGCACCACCCGACATTGGTGATGTGTATCTGGCAGGCCAATTGGTGAATTTCAAAAATCCAATGGAAGGCCGTCTTGCTGGTATCGAAACGGTTTACCAGAACTTGGCGGTTTCGCCCTCGCTGAACATTGCCGACAACCTGTTTCTAGGGCGTGAGCTGTTGAAACCCGGTTTCCTCGGTAAATGGTTGCGGATGCTGGATCACAAGAAAATGGAAGCAGATTGCCCGCGACAAACTGTCCGAACTGGGTTTACTGACCATTCAGTCGATCAATCAAGCCGTGGAAACCTTGTCCGGTGGGCAACGTCAAGCGGTTGCGGTGGCTCGCGCCGCTGCATTTGGCAGCAAGGTCGTCATTATGGATGAGCCTACGGCTGCTTTAGGTGTGAAGGAATCACGCAGGGTACTGGAGTTAATCAAGGATGTCCGCGACCGGGGAATGCCGGTTGTACTGATCAGCCATAACATGCCGCATGTGTGGGAAGTGGCGGATCGTATTCATGTGCATCGTTTGGGGAAGCGTCACGCGGTGATCAAACCCGCGACTCACACGATGTCAGAAGGTGTGGCGATCATGACCGGGGCAATGGACCCGAATGATCACCCAGCCGGTGCGTATGCAGTGCCTGAAGGGGCAGTGTAGTCCGGTTTTAGAAAATGGCAGTTCGCCCCGGCGTTGAACCAAGTGTAAGGGACTGGTACTCCCCACCACTTGACCGAGGCGAACTGCACCCTTAGCGCTCAGTAATGAGCGCACTTATGTTAACACAGTAGGTAAGTGCGATGAAAACAAGTGTTCGGTTGAGTGTGATTAGTAGTGTAGCTATCTTGTCCCTGAGTGCGGGTGCGATGGCGGCAGACCCAGCCAAGACGTTTAATTTCGGTGGTGATGTGGAGCTGGACATCACGGCGGATGATGGTGGCAGATGCACGGCAGCAATTTCACCCACGGTGGGCGTATCAAGCTGAATGCCGTTGGTGAAATCAAGGGTGAAGACTATTTCATCAAAGGGGTTGCCCAGCCAATGGTGCCATTCAAAGGCAGCAGTATGCTTTACGATGATGTTTATTTTCAGATGGGGCGTGACAAGTGGGATGCGCAGATTGGGCGGTTTGAAGCCATCAACCTGTTCCCGCTGGGCAAAGATACCCTGATTACTCATGCCGGTGCTGGCGAAGCCAAAGTCTATGAAGCCAACAAGGTGCGGGGTCGCAAAGATGATGTCCTGCACGTAGCCCTGCATTCTACCCCTTCCGACAAGCTCAAGTTGGAACTGGGGTTGATGGGTAATAAAGCCGATAGTGACAGTTTCACTGGGATTCGTCCGGCGGTGGAGTACAAGGTAGGCAATACTCTCCTTCACGCAGGCTTTGAAAACGTTGTAGACAAAGCGACAGATGGAACCAAACTCACCCAATCTGGGGCTGCAATTGGTGCAGGTTTCAAACTTGGTTCGGCTGATGTAAATGCCAGCATCTCCAAATTGAGCGAAGAAGCAACGGGCAAAGCAAATGTGGATGTGACTTCCATCGGTCTGAACATGCAGCGTGGGCGTGTGGGCGGAGGCTTAATCAATTCCACTACCGACAATGGTTCGGCGACTAAACCCAAAGTGAACACCGTCTACGCGACTTACACGGTTCCGTTGTTTGGCAGTAAGGATGCCAGTGTCACGTTCGCAGCCAATGCTTCGCGTGCGGATAACGTTGCCAAAGACGAATCCTTGAACGCAGTACGTGTCCGCTTTAACTACGCCTTCTAACGTACCTCCGTTACTCCAAAGGAATCTAGCTCATGTTTATTGTCTGTGGTGAAGCCCTGTTTGATGTGTTCGTCCCGGAAGGGGTGAGTAAATCAGCATTCGCCGTGCCGTTTGCGGCGCGGGCGGGCGGTTCGCCATTCAATGTGGCGATTGGTTTACGCCGTCTGGGTCAGCCGGTGGCGTTACTGACAGGGGTTTCCACAGACTTTTTGGGCGAACGCTTGATGGCGGTATTGCAGGCAGAACAGGTGTCTGCGCATTTGATTGCGCGTAAATCCGCCCCGACCACCTTGGGTTTTATCCAGAAAAATGCGGTGGGCGTGCCCAGCTATGCGTTTTACGGCGAAGGTGCAGCCGATCGGCTGTTAGCACCGGCGGATATTGCCTTTGATTGTGCCGACTGTGAAAGGCATTCACATGGGGTCGTATTCGCTGGTGGTATCACCCACGGCGGATACCTTGCTGGAACTTGGCGCGTCAGCAAGCGGGTAAGTGTTTGCTGTCACTTGACCCGAATATCCGTCTGAATGTCGAGCCAGATGTACACCAATGGCGGGTGCGTATCGCCAAATTGCTGCCCTTCATGGATGTCGTCAAAGTCAGCGATGAAGATTTAGCGGCCTTATACCCGGATGTTGAACCCGAAAGCATTATCGCCGATTGGTTAGCCAGTGGCGTAAAACTTGCGTCGTTAACCCGTGGCAGTGAAGGTGCGTCGCTGTGGAGTCAGCAGGCGCACGTTAACTTGCCAACCCCGCGTGTGAACGTGGTGGATACCGTGGGCGCGGGGGATACGTTCCAAGCGTCCTTATTAAATAGCCTGCTGGATTTACAAGCCAATACGGCTGATTGGGTATCAGCGTTAACAGAATCAACCTTGCAGCGTATCGGGCAAACAGCGGTATGCGCCGCAGCGATTACCTGTTCACGCCAGGGTGCAGATTTGCCGACGGGTGATGAGGTTCAGCGGGCGCTGACGGAGTTAAGGGTATGAGTCATATCATTATTCCGGTAGCCGCGTTCGATCTGGTCATCTTTGGTGGTACAGGTGATTTGGCGTTACGCAAGCTATTACCGGCATTATTTCGACGGGATGCGGCGGGGCAAATTCCCGCCCAAGCCCGCATTATTGGGCTGGCATTGAACCAGCAAACCTCCGCAGAGTATCGCTATCAGGTTGCTGATGCCCTGCAAAGCCATTTGGAAGCCAGTGAATTACAGTCAGACGCCCTGGAGCGTTTTCTGGGGCGTTTGGAATACCGCCCGACTGATGTAGCGGATATTGCCAGTTTTCAAGCCTTAGCCAGCGTGTTGGATGAATACCCAGAACGGGTGCGCGTCTATTATCTGGCGGTAGCGCCTGCTTTATTCGACCCGATTTCCCACGGTCTAGCGACTGCTGGTTTAGCCGGTAACAATGCCCGCTTGGTGATGGAAAAACCTTTGGGGCATGACTACGCCAGTGCCGCACGTTTGAATGCACTGGTCGGCAATGTGTTTGACGAACACGCGATTTACCGCATCGACCATTACCTCGGCAAGGAAACGGTGCAAAACCTCATGGCGTTGCGCTTTGCCAATGCCTTGTTTGAGCCGATTTGGAATGCGCAATGCATTGATCATGTGCAAATTACCGCTGCGGAATCACTCGGCGTGGGTTCGCGTGGTGGTTATTACGACACTGCGGGTGCTATCCGCGATATGGTGCAAAACCATCTGTTACAGTTGCTCTGCCTGATCGCTATCGAACCGCCCTATCGTTTTGAGGCGGATGCAGTCCGCGACGAAAAGTTGAAGGTACTGCGTTCCCTACGCCCTCTCTCCGGGCGTAAAGTTCTCGACCATACGGTACGTGGACAATATTTGGCGAGTTCCTCATCCCCTGCTTACACCGAAGAAGTGGGGAATCCTGCCAGTATGACCGAATCGTATGTTGCGCTGAAAGTCGAGATTGATAGTTGGCGGTGGTCAGGCGTGCCCTTTTATTTGCGTACTGGCAAACGTTTGAAAGCACAATCGGCTGAAATTGCCATTGTTTTCAAGAAGCCTTCGCACCTCATGTTTGGCGATTTACCCACGCCGATTTTCCCGAATGTGTTGAGTATGCGTTTGCAGCCGGATGAAGGTTTGCGCCTGCACATCATGACCAAAGAGCCGGGGCCTGGTGGTTTCCGTTTGCACGACATCCCGCTGGATATGGCGTTCGCGGAACGTCAGGATGCGGGCTGGCGGATGCCGGATGCTTACGAACGGCTGCTGATGGATGTGGTACGCGGCGACCAAACCCTGTTCATGCGCGGCGATGAAGTCGAAGCTGCATGGCAATGGATCGACCCGATTATCGACGCGTGGAAGTTATCCGGCAGCAAGCCGGAGGGCTATGAACCCAACAGTTCGGGGCCGATTTCCGCGATTGAAATGATGGCACGAGACGGACGCCGCTGGCGGGAGATTGAAGCATGAACACTAACATTCTTCACCCCCAATTAGTCGCTGTCACCCAGCGTATCGAAGCGCGAAGTACGGCAACCCGCAACGCTTACCTTGCACAAATCGCCGCCGCCAACCCGGTGACGCCACGCAGCAAGCTGAGTTGCGGCAATCTGGCACACGCGGTTGCCGCTGTTCCCAACGCCGATAAGCTGAAACTGGTGGAATGGACGGCAGGCAATATCGGCATTGTGACTGCTTACAACGACATGCTTTCCGCGCATCAACCGTTTGTGTATTACCCCGATGTGATCAAAGCGGCAGCGCGTGAAGTCGGTGGTACGGCACAAGTGGCGGGCGGCGTTCCGGCGATGTGTGATGGCGTGACGCAAGGTCAGACGGGCATGGAATTATCCT
The DNA here is from genome assembly GCA_963818325.1 of uncultured Gammaproteobacteria bacterium. Taxonomy (GTDB): domain Bacteria; phylum Pseudomonadota; class Gammaproteobacteria; order Thiotrichales; family Thiotrichaceae; genus Thiothrix. The sequence goes on from CAWFRV010000015.1 coordinate 8,888, forward strand.
TGTTTTCCCGCGATGTGATTGCGATGAGTGCGGGCATTGCCTTGTCGCACAACGTGTTTGATGCCGCTGCTTTTTTGGGCGTCTGTGACAAAATTGTGCCCGGATTGGTGATTGCTGCCGCCAGTTTTGGGCATTTACCGTGCATTTTCCTGCCCGCAGGCCCGATGGTGTCCGGCTTGGCGAATGATGCGAAATCCAAAGTGCGCCAGCAATACGCGGAGGGCAAAGTCGGGCGCGATGAGTTGCTGCAAGCCGAAATGCAGTCCTACCACGGGGTTGGCACTTGCACCTTCTATGGCACGGCAAACAGCAACCAGATGCTGATGGAATTCATGGGCTTGCAATTGCCGGGCAGCAGTTTTGTGAATCCGGGTACGCCGTTGCGCGAAGCCTTGACGGTTGCGGGGGCGCAACGTGCTTTGGCGATGACGGCGAAAGGGGCAAGCATTATACCCCGACGGCCAGCATCCTCAGCGTGAAAGCGTTTGTGAATGGCATTGTCGGGCTGAATGCCACGGGCGGTTCGACCAATTTATTGCTGCATCTGGTGGCAATGGCGCGAGCTGCTGGCATTCTCATCGCCCCAGAAGATTTTGCGGATATATCTGCGATTACCCCGCTGATGGCGCATGTTTACCCCAATGGAGTGGCGGACGTGAACCATTTCCATGCGGCGGGTGGTTTGCAATTTGTTATCCGTGAGTTGTTGGCTGCTGGTTTATTGCATGAGGATGTGGAAACCGTCGCGGGGACGGGTTTGCATCACTACACGCAAGAAGCGTATTTGGCAGCCGATGGCACGGCGGCATGGCGCGAAGGTGTTAGCACCAGCCATGACGCTGACGTTTTACGCCCAGTTGTTCATCCGTTCCAGCCTTCCGGTGGTGTGGTGCGGTTAGTGGGCAACTTGGGCGATTCTGTTATCAAGGTGTCGGCAGTGCAGCCGGAAAAATGCCTGATTGAAGCGCCTGCGAAGGTGTTCCACGATCAGGCAGCGGTCAAAGCCGCGTTTGCAGCCGGGGAATTGGAAGGGGATTTTGTGTGCGTGGTGCGTTTCCAAGGGCCTAAAGCCAATGGGATGCCCGAACTGCACGGCTTAACCCCGATTCTGGGGCTGTTGCAAGACCGTGGGCAAACCGTGGCATTGGTCACAGATGGCAGAATGTCCGGCGCGAGTGGCAAAGTTCCTGCCGCGATTCATGTCAGCCCCGAAGCGATGGATGGCGGCGCGATTGCCAAAATCCGCGATGGCGATTTGATCCTTTTAGATGCGCATAAGGGGTATCTGGAAGTGTTGGCGGAAGGCTTTGCCGAACGCGAACCTGCTACGGCTGATTTAAGCGCGAATGCCATCGGCGGCGGGCGGGAATTATTCGATGTGTTCCGCACGCATGTCAGTGCAGCGGCGAGTGGGGCAAGTGCCCTGTTTTTAGATACAGGGAGGGCATAACCATGTCAGTCAGAAGCATTTGTCAGCAAGTTCCAATCATTCCAGTGTTGGTCGTCAATGATGTAGCGATTGCCCAACCCTTGGCGCAAGCCTTGGTGAACGGCGGTTTGCATGTGTTGGAAGTCACGTTGCGTACTTCAGTAGCGTTGGAAGTGATCCGCCGCATGAGCGAAGTCCCCGGTAGCATTGTTGGTGCAGGTACGGTGTTGACGCCTGCCGATGTGAAAGCGGTGAAAGCGGCGGGTGCAGCATTTGCGGTTTCCCCCGGTGCAACCGAGCGTTTGTTAGCGGCTGCTGAAGATGAAGGTTTGGCGTTGTTGCCCGGTGTTGCCACGGTATCCGAGGTGATGAAGTTGGTGGAACGCGGTTTCGATACCTTGAAATTCTTCCCCGCCGAAGCAGCGGGTGGGGTGAAGATGTTGAAATCCATCCACGGCCCGTTACCGGATGTGCGTTTTTGCCCAACAGGTGGGATTAGCGAGCAAACCTTCCGCGATTATTTGGCATTACCGAATGTATTGTGTGTGGGCGGCTCGTGGTTAACCCCCGCCGATAAAGTGACTGCTCAGGATTGGGCAGGTATTGAAGCGATTGCGCGTTTTAACAGGGAATTGGTTAAAGCGCAGTGATGTAGAATGTCCCCGGCGAAGTATTGAGTCGACTCCTTTACTTTTCTGGACATCGGAGCATTGATTTCAGTTGTAGTAATTAATGCTTCGGTTAGCCCTTCTTTTACGTTGAGTCATGCGTAGGAGAAGGGTCTTTTTAAAGTTTTCACGCAACTCCTCAAGTATTGCCTCCCTCGTGATGGGGGAGGAATTTTTATAAAGGAGGGCGTTTTACGCTTATTCAAGGAGAATAACGTGTTTGTCGCATTGGTCATGGATATAGGCGGGACAAATATTCGTTTGGGGCTGTTAAAGCAAGGCGAGTATATACCCACTTACATTAAAAGTTTCAAGATTAATACTTTTGCACATTTGGCGGATGTGATTGCTTTATTTTTTGCTGATGCGCCTAGACCATCATGTGCAAGAAGCGGCGATTGCGGTAGCAACACCCGTGATGGGTGATCAAATTAAACTGACCAATCACCGCTGGGAATTCAGTATTGAAGCGGTGCGTCAGCAATTTGGTTGGCAACGTTTAAAAGTGGTGAATGATTTTACTGCCTTGGCGTTATCCCTGCCGTTATTAAAAGCGGATGAATTGCAGGCTATTGGTGGCGGTAAAGCAGAGGCTGATGGAACGATTGCCTTATTAGGTGCAGGTACGGGTTTGGGTGTTTCCGGTTTAGTGGCAACGCCAGAAGGTTTATATCCGCTGTCGGGTGAAGGTGGTCATGTCACCTTGGGGGCGCGAAATGCCCGTGAATTAGCGATTTTCAGTCATTTTTGGGCGAAGTATGGGCATATGTCAGCAGAACGTCTGCTGTCCGGCACGGGCTTGGTGGAAGTTTACCAAGTGGTGTGTGCGCTGGATGGTGTGCCTGCGGAAGCCTTGGATGCTGCGGCGATTTCGCAGCGAGCCATGACACAACGCTGCGTTGTCTGCGCAGAAGTCATGGCGTTATTTTGTGAATGCCTCGGTGTCGTCGCAGGCAATTTAGTATTGAGTTTGGGGGCAACCGGCGGTTTGTATATCGGCGGTGGCATTATTCCCCAATTGGGTGATTTCTTTGTGAATTCGACTTTTCGGCAAGCCTTTGAAGCCCACGGACGTTTCCGTGCGTATTTAGAAGCCGTGCCGGTTTACGTGATCCACGCGGATCAGGCTGCATTGAGAGGAGCAGCCCATTCATTGGACAGCCGCTTTAGCAAGCTGGGTGTTAATTGTGTTATTGGAGGATAGGAACATGTTGAAGAAAATCTTAAGCAAATCCATTGCGATTGCCTTGTTATCCCTGAGTGCCAGCGCGGTATTCGCAGGCGAAGTGGAAGTTCTGCATTTCTGGACATCCGGTGGTGAAGCGAAATCGGCTGCCGAATTGAAAAAAATGCTCGAAGCCAAAGGGCATACCTGGAAAGATTTTGCGGTAGCCGGTGGTGGCGGTGAAAATGCCATGACGGTACTGAAATCCCGCGTGGTTTCCGGTAATCCGCCTGCTGCTGCGCAAATCAAAGGGCCAACCATTCAGGAATGGGGTGATGAAGGCGTATTAACCAATTTAAATAGCGTTGCCGAATCCGAAAAATGGAATGATTTATTGCCCAGTGTGGTGGCTGATGCCATGAAATACAAAGGCAATTACGTTGCTGCACCCGTTAATGTGCATCGGGTTAACTGGATGTGGTTAAATCCTGCGGTCTTCAAAAAAGCCGGTGCAGAAATTCCCAAAACATGGGATGAATTATTTGCGGCGGCTGATAAAATCAAAGCGGCGGGTTTAACTGCGATTGCGCACGGCGGTCAGCCTTGGCAGGATTCCACCACGTTTGAATCCATTGTGTTGGGTACGGCAGGTGCAGATTTCTACCGTAAAGCCTTTGTCGATCTTGATCCGGCAAGTTTGGACAGCGAAGCGATGGTTAAAGCCTTCGATATGCTGCGCAAAACCAAAGGTTACACTGACAAAGATGCGCCGGGTCGTGAATGGAACATGGCAACAGCGATGTTGATTAACGACAAAGCTGCGATTCAATTCATGGGCGACTGGGCAAAAGGCGAATTTACCGCTGCGAAAAAAGAAGCGGGCAAGGATTTCCTGTGTCTGCCAGCACCGGGTACAGCGGGAATGTTTACCTTCAATATCGACAGCTTTGCGATGTTTGAATTGAAGGATGAAAAGAACAAAGCCGCGCAAGTCGATTTGGCAAAAACCATTATGGAACCGGGTTTCCAAGAAGTGTTTAACCTGAATAAAGGTTCAATCCCTGCCCGTTTGAACATGGATATGGCGAAGTTTGATACCTGCGCGAAAGATTCCAGTGCGGAATTCGTGAAAAGCGCGGCGGATAAAACCTTAGTGCCGAGTATGGCGCACGGTATGGCAATGTTCTCGGCGGTGCAGGGCGCGGTATACGATACCGTTACCAAGTTCTATAACGATGATGCGATGAGTTCCAAAGATGCGGCAAAAGCCTTAGCCAGTGCGGTTAAAGCGGCGCAAACCAAGTAAACCACTAACCTACTGGTGTGTTGAAACGGGGGGAGGGCATGTTCCTCTGCCTTCCCCTTCTATTGAGGTGTCTTATGGTAACGAAATGGCTAGAGCGCATCATGCCTCGGCTGGTGCTTGCACCCACCTTTGTGATTGCATTGGTGTTTATCCACGGGTTTATTTTGCTGAATGCGTGGTTGTCTTTTTCCAGTTCTAATTTAATGCCTAAATATGACTGGGCAGGTTTTATTCAATACGAACGTTTATTTGCGAATGAACGTACTGCGGTCGCTGCGACCAATCTATTCATTTTTGCAACACTGTTTATCTTGATTTGCTTATTCCTCGGTTTGTTGATGGCGATTTTGCTGGATCAACGTATTCGGGGCGAAGGCGTGATTCGCACGATTTACCTGTATCCAATGGCATTATCGTTTATTGTGACAGGCACAGCGTGGAAGTGGATTTTGAATCCGGGCTTGGGTTTTGAAAAGCTCATGCATGATATTGGCTTTGAAACCTTCCAGTTTGATTGGTTGGTCAATTCCGAGATGGCGATTTATACGGTGGTGATTGCGGGTGTGTGGCAATCCTCCGGTTTCGTGATGGCATTGTTTTTAGCCGGTTTGCGTGGTATTGATGAGTCCATTATTAAAGCGGCGCAAATTGATGGTGCATCCCTGCCCACGATTTACCGCAAAATCATTATTCCGGGAATGCGTCCGGTATTTTTCAGTGCCTTCATTATTCTGGCGCACATTGCGATTAAGAGTTTTGACTTGGTAATGGCCTTGACGGGCGGTGGCCCCGGTTATTCCTCGGATTTACCCGCGACGTTTATGTATACGTTTGCGTTTACCCGTGGGCAAATCGGCATTGGTGCGGCGAGTGCCATGATGATGCTGATGACTGTGATGGCAGTGATCGTGCCTTATTTGTATTCCGAATTGAGGAGTCAACGTCATGCTTAATTCAGGAACGATTCGTTGGAATCATGTGTTGGGTCGGGCGTTTATTTACCTGATGCTGGGTGCATTTGCGCTGTATTACCTGATTCCGTTGTTTGTGATGGTGGTGACTTCACTCAAGCCATTGGATGAAATTCGTAGCGGGAATTTACTCTCGTTGCCGATGCAGCCGACGTTTGAAGCGTGGGGCATTGCATGGAATAGTGCGTGTACGGGTGTGCAATGCAATGGCTTGCAAGGTTATTTCTACAATTCCATGATCATGGTGATTCCCGCCATGCTGATTTCCACCTTGTTGGGCGCAATGAACGGTTATGTGCTGACCAAGTGGAAGTTTCCCGGTTCTAATGTGGTGTTTAGCATGTTGCTGGTGGGCTGCTTTATCCCGTTTCAGGTGATTTTGCTGCCGATGGCAAAAGTGTTGGGCATGATTGGTTTGGCAGGATCATTACCGGGGTTGGTGATGGTGCATGTGATTTATGGTTTGGCGTTTACCACGCTGTTTTTCCGCAATTACTACATCACGATTCCTGATGAATTGATTAATGCGGCACGAATTGATGGTGCAAGTTTCTGGACAACCTTTTTCAAAATCATTTTGCCGCTGTCTACGCCGATTATTGTGGTATCGACGATTTGGCAATTTACCCAGATTTGGAATGATTTCCTGTTCGGGGTGATTTATTCATCGGGTGAACAACAGCCGATTACGGTGGCACTGAATAATCTGGTGAATACCAGTACGGGTGTGAAACGTTACAACGTGGATATGGCGGGTGCGATTATTGCTGCGTTGCCGACCTTGTTTGTCTACGTGGTTGCCGGTAAATATTTTGTACGTGGTTTGACCGCAGGCTCAGTGAAAGGCTGACCTTTGATAAGGTGATGGATTATGAATGGTTTAAAAATTACGAATGTCAGTAAAACCTTTGGCAAAACCAATGTCCTCAAAGACATTAATGTGGAAATTGCTGATGGGAAATTCCTGATTCTGGTCGGGCCTTCGGGCTGTGGTAAATCCACCTTGCTGAACATTATTGCCGGATTGGAAACCGCGACCACGGGCAGTATCGAAATTGCTGGGGAAGATGTGATTTCCCGCGACCCGAAAGACCGCAATATTGCGATGGTGTTTCAATCATATGCGCTGTACCCGACCATGACGGTGCGCGGCAATATTGCGTTTGGTTTGAATATCCGCAAAGTGCCGAAAGCCGAACAGCAACAGATTGTGGATCGTGTTGCCAAAATGCTACGCATTGAAGACTTGCTGGATCGCAAACCTGCGCAACTCTCCGGCGGGCAACGTCAGCGGGTCGCGATGGGGCGAGCCTTGGCGCGTGACCCCGCGATTTTCCTGTTCGACGAACCGCTTTCCAACCTTGATGCGAAATTGCGCGTGGACATGCGTACCGAGATTAAGGAATTGCACCAGCGCATGAAAACCACCGTGGTCTACGTGACCCACGATCAGGTGGAAGCCATGACCTTGGGTGATTACATCGCGGTGATGAAGGATGGGATTATCCAGCAATTCGGCACACCCAGCGAAATCTACAACCACCCCAATAATATGTTTGTGGCGGGGTTCATGGGGTCGCCGTCGATGAATTTCATCCCGTGCCAATTGACCGAAGTGGGCGGGGACGTGGGCGTGTATTTGCAAGGGCATACCACCCGTTTCTTTGTCCGACTCTCGCAAGCGGGTAAGGATTATTCGCGTTGGTTGGGCAAGAACGTCATGTTTGGCATTCGCCCCGAACACATTACCGATTACGCGGAGCAGGTGGGGATGCAGGAAGCGATTCCCTGCAAGGTGGATATTCTCGAACCGACCGGGCCAGATACCTTGCTGTTCATCACCTTGAACAAGGTCAAAGTGGTGTGTCGGGTCACGCCGGAAACGGCATTGCAGCACAGCATCGACAAAATGCCGTTGTATTTCAATACGGCAAAAGCGGTGTTGTTTGACCCTGATACGGGCTTGGCAATTTAGCAATTACGGCGTCGTATGCCTTGGAGCGGGTATATTTCCGGGGAGGTATGTGACCGAATTAAGCAGCGAAACGGTCAATGCCACGACGACCGTATCGTACTGTTTTTCTTAGGTTATGACGTGACAAGCCCATATCTTCCAGATCGCGGTCACTGAATTTGTACAAAGCATTGGTTGCCTTGTGGATCATGATTTCTTTGCGAAACACGTCCAAAAGATCGCTAAAAATTTTAAGGATGCTAAACATGATTTTTTCTCCGTTAATATTGTTCATGGCCTTACTGTAACGTTTATGCTGCATTGCAGCAAGAGAGAAAAAATCAAGTGTGAGGTTAGTTTTAGTAAACAATGAAAAGATACACGTAAATGCTAGGAGGCAGTATGTCAACCCATAATCCGCGTTTTGTCAGTTTGCTGACCCGCGATACCTTGGCTTTGGTGCTGGCTGGGGGGCGCGGTTCGCGCTTGTATGAACTCACCGACCGGCGTGCCAAACCTGCGGTATTTTTTGGTGGAAAATTTCGCATTATCGACTTTCCGCTGTCTAACTGTGTTAATTCCGGTATCCGCAAAATTGGGGTGTTGACCCAGTACAAGGCGCATTCATTGATTCGCCATTTAGTACACGGCTGGTCGAATTTCCGCACCGATCTGGGCGAGTTTGTGGAAGTGTTGCCCGCTTCCCAACGTACTGCCAGCAACAACTGGTACGCAGGCACTGCCGATGCGCTTTACCAAAACCTCGATATCGTGGAAACCCTTAACCCCAAGTATGTGCTGGTGCTGTCGGGCGACCACATTTACAAAATGGACTACGGCGAAATGCTGGCACAACACGTGGCAACGGGAGCGGATATGACCGTGGCGTGTGTGGGCGTGTCGTTGGAAGATGCCAAAGGTTTCGGCGTGATGACGGTAGATGATCAGCATCGCGTGATGGCATTCGATGAGAAACCCGCCAATCCGCAACCGCTGCCGGGGTCGACGGATACTGCGCTGGCGTCGATGGGCAATTACATTTTTAACACTGCATTTCTGTTCGAGCAGTTGCATAAGGATGCGGCGAACCCTGAATCCAGCCGTGATTTTGGTAAGGATATTATTCCTTCCATCATTGCCAACCACGCGGTTTATGCGCATCCATTCCGCGATCCGGTGACGGGCAAGCAACCGTATTGGCGCGACGTGGGGACGATTGATGCCTTCTGGGAAGCCAATATGGAACTGGTGTCAGTCGAGCCGGAGTTGAATTTGTATGATGAGACGTGGCCTATTTTGACCTATCACCGCCAGTTACCTTCTGCCAAGTTCGTGTTTCAAGAGCCGGGGCGGGAAGGTAAGGCGCTGGATTCGGTGGTGTCTGCGGGCTGTGTGATTTCGGGGGCGGCGGTGATCAATTCGCTGCTGTTTTCCAATGTAAAAGTGCATTCGTATAGCACGGTGACAGATTCGGTAATCTTGCCCGAAGTCAGCATCGGGCGGCATTGCCGGATTAGTCGTGCAGTGATTGATCGCGGTTGCCAGTTGCCGGAAGGCACGGTGATTGGGGAAGACCGCGAGTGGCGGATGCGGCAGCGGTTTCGGGTGACGGAAAAAGGGATTACCTTGGTGACACCGGCGATGTTGGGGCAAAGTGGGTCAGCGAGTGTGGGGTGAGGTTGATTATTCATGTGAGGTTGATGCAGCGGTGATGCGCCAGACCCTAGAGGCTATTTTCAAGGTCTGAGCATTGACACTAGTCTGAAATGGCTAAAGTGTTTGGCTTATAAACTACCAGCAAATTCTGCGTAGCCTTGAATAAACGCCAGCTTTTCCTGCGGGGTACTGACATTCACGCCTTCGCCCTGCAACTGTTCAAGCAGTGCCGCACCTTGGCTTAACATTGCCAGCAATTGCACTTCGTCGAACATTTGCAGGGCTAATTGCAGCTCGTCCTTGTCGGCAGAAAGCAGGGTGGGCACGAGTTCATCGGGGTGAATCGGGGATTCGGGGTGCAGCAAATCGGCCACTAAGGGCGCATCTAGCAAGGCAAAATGGGCTTCACGGGCAGCTTCTTCTTGATCCAGTTCCATGTGCGCTTGGGCATCATTGCCTGCACCGCGTCGCACACTTGCCATGATAAAACTGAGCAACTTGCGGATGGCCTCCTTGGCCTTGCTCACATCGTTGCCAATGCTGGCAGGCATTTTCATAAGCACGATCCAGCCGGTCTTTGAGCTTTAGGATGATGTCGCTGTCAACATTTCCCGCAAGCTGGGTGGTTTCTTCCAGCAATGTGGCGGAATTCAGTGTTGAAGGCTTGCATCGCTTCATGATCAAGGCGTTGTGCATCGATCAGGTTGTCATCGTCTAAGGTGGGGGCAAATGGGAATAGTGGGTTGCTGGCTTTGCGCAGCAAATGACGCTCGTGTGAACCGGGGTGTTCACTGGGCTTGATGATCATGACGTGTCCTTCCAGAAAGAATGGACGGCAATATCGCATACTGACTAGCTAGCGGCAAATGACGCTAGCCAGACCAGTAGAAATCAGCGTGTTATCTTGTTGGTATTCATGCCAATCAGCTTGTAGGCTGGGCAGAAGTTCAGGTAGGCAGTTGCCAATAGCACAATCCCGATCAGGGTCAGCAAAATGCCGCCCTTGAAGACCAAGCCCCAAATCAACAGGACAGCGCCTGCACCAAAACGGATATTTCTATCCATACCACCAACGTTCTTTTCCATAAGAGACCTCTTTCAGTAGTGAACACAAAAATACAATTTCATGTTAGCATTCGTCCATTCATAGCTTAGCAAGAATTAAGCGGATTTCATGGAATTGCAAAACTTTATACGCAAAATCACGGAAAATGGCTCATTTTCTACCGAAGAAATGACGTATGCCATGCGCATCATCATGACAGGTCAAGCCACTCCCGCACAAATCGGCGGGTTTCTGATTGGTTTGCGGATGCGTGGCGAAACCGTGACTGAAATCAGCGCCGCCGCCAGTGTGATGCGCGAATTGTCGACCCGTGTGGATGTAAGCCCGGAACATTTGGTGGATACTTGCGGTACGGGCGGGGATTCTTCCGGCACGTTTAATATTTCCACTGCCAGTGCTTTTGTGGCAGCAGCGGCGGGGGCGCGGGTTGCCAAACACGGCAACCGTTCGATTTCCAGCAAGTCCGGCAGTGCCGATGTGTTGGAAGCGGCGGGCGTGAACCTGAATATTACCCCGGAACAGGTTGCCCATTGCATCAATACCTTGGGGGTGGGTTTCCTGTTTGCGCAAAAGCATCACAGCGCGATGGGTCACGCCAGTGCGCCACGGCGGGAACTGGGGGTGCGCACTATTTTCAACCTGCTGGGGCCGATGGCAAATCCGGCGAATGCGCCCAACCAAGTGCTAGGCGTGTTTGAGCCAACATTGGGTACGCCCGATGGCTGAAGTGCTGAAAACCCTGGGTAGCCGCCACGTCATGGTGGTACACGCTGCCGATGGGCTGGATGAAATCAGTACGGCGGCACTGACCTTCGTGGCAGAGCTGAAAGATGGCGTGATGACTGAATACACCATCCAGCCGGAAGATTTTGGCTTGCACCAATCCAGCCTCGACAGTATCCGGGTGGAAACGGCAGCAGGAAAGCCTGCAACTGATCCAGCGGGTGTTGGCAGGTGAACCGGGCACGGCGCGTGACATCGTGTGCCTGAATGCGGGTGCTGCGATTTACGTTGCAGGTTTGGCGGATAGCCATGCCGCAGGTGTTGCCAAAGCCCAGCAAGCCATTGATTCCGGTGTAGCCGCCGAGCGTCTGCAACAACTGATTGACCTAACCAATAGTTTCAATACCTGATGAGTACACCTGATATTTTGCAAAAAATCCTGCGCACTAAGCAGGAAGAAATTGCGGCACGTTCTGCCATCCGCAGCTCTGGCACAATTGCAGGAAGCAGCGGCGAGTGCCTCACCCGTGCGTGGTTTCCTAGCAATCCATGCGTAAGCGCATTGCGGCGGGTGATTCGGCGATTATTGCTGAAATCAAAAAGGCGTCGCCGAGCAAAGGGCTGATCCGCGCCGATTTTGATCCACCTGCGATTGCAGCGAGTTACGAACGTGGTGGGGCGGCGTGCTTGTCGGTGTTGACCGATGCGCAATACTTTCAGGGCAGCGAAAGCTACCTGCAAGCGGCGCGTGCAGCTTGTCAGCTACCGGTTATCCGTAAAGACTTCATCGTTGATCCGTATCAGGTGTACGAAGCACGTGCGATTGGTGCAGACTGCATCCTGCTGATCGTGGCGGCATTGGCTGACGCACAGATGATGGATCTGTACGCGCTAGCAACGGAACTGGGCATGGATGCACTGATTGAGGTGCATGACAAGGATGAACTTGGGCGTGCCTTGCGTCTCAATGCCCCACTGATCGGCATCAATAACCGCAATTTGCGTACCTTCGAGACTTCCCTGCAAACGACCATTGAGCTGTTGCCTGACGTGCCGGAAGAGGTGCTATTGGTGACTGAAAGCAGCATCCACACCCAAGCCGATGTCAAGCTGATGCGTGAACATGGCGTCCATGCCTTTCTGGTCGGGGAAGCCTTCATGCGGGCGGATGACCCCGGCTCAGAACTGAAAAAATTATTTTTCTAGCAAGCGAGTAGACACAACCTATGCTGGTACACCCTCAATTTGACCCGATTGCCTTATCGCTTGGCCCGTTGAAAATTCATTGGTACGGGCTGATGTATGTGATCGGTTTCCTCGGCTTCTTGTTTATCGGCAAAATGCGTTCCAAAGAACCCAATAGCGTTATGAACCCGACCGGGTGGATGACATGATGTTTTGGGGCGCAATCGGCGTGGTTGCGGGTGGGCGCGTCGGTTACATGCTGTTTTACAACCTGAAAGGTTTCCTGTCTGACCCGCTGTCGTTGTTTCAGGTGTGGGATGGCGGCATGAGTTTCCACGGTGGCTTGCTGGGGGTGATCCTGGCGATGTTTCTGCTGGCGCGGCGTTGGAAGCTGAATTTCTTTCAGGTCAGTGATTTTGTTGCGCCACTTGTGCCCATCGGTTTGGGGGCAGGGCGTATCGGCAATTTCATCAATGGTGAATTGTGGGGCAGGGCAACGGATGTGCCGTGGGGCATGGTATTCCCGCGCGGTTGATAATATTGCCGCGCCACCCGTCACAGCTTTATCAGGCGTTTCTGGAAGGCTTGGTGTTGTTTCTCGTGCTGAACTGGTTTAGGAAGCGTTCGCCGCCAGTGGGGGCGATTTCAGGCTTGTTCCTGGTCGGTTACGGCATTGCACGGATTATGGTGGAATTTGTGCGTGAGCCGGATGCGCAACTTGGCTACGTGGCATGGGGCTGGGTCACGCAAGGGCAAGTATTGAGCTTGCCGATGGTGTTGCTGGGTCTGTTGTTTATGGGCTGGGCATACAAAGCGGGTAAGCGATGAAGCAGTACCTCGATTTGATGCGCCATGTGCGTGATCACGGTGTGACCAAAGCTGACCGCACCGGCACGGGTACGGTGTCGGTGTTCGGTTACCAGATGCGTTTTGATTTGAGCGCAGGTTTTCCGGTGGTCACCACCAAAAAGCTGCATTTGCGCTCGATCATCCATGAGCTGCTGTGGTTTCTCAAAGGCGATACCAATATCCGTTACCTGAAGGAAAATGGCGTTAGCATTTGGGATGAATGGGCGGATGAAAGCGGTGAGCTGGGGCCGGTTTACGGCTACCAGTGGCGCAACTGGCCTACCCCTGATGGGCGGCATATTGACCAGATTGCCCAAGTGATCCAGCAATTGAAAACCAACCCGGATTCGCGCCGCATCATCGTCAGCGCGTGGAATGTGGCGGATGTGGATAATATGGCGCTGCCGCCGTGCCACGCCTTTTTCCAGTTTTATGTGGCGGATGGCAAGCTGTCTTGCCAGTTGTACCAGCGCAGTGCGGATATTTTCCTCGGTGTACCGTTCAATATTGCCTCCTACGCCTTGCTGACCATGATGGTGGCGCAGGTCACGGGGCTGCAACCCGGTGAATTCATCCACACGCTGGGGGATGCACACTTGTATTCCAACCATCTGGAACAGGTGGAATTGCAACTTGAGCCGCGAACCTTACCCATTACCGCAGATGAAACTGAATCCGGCGGTGACCGATTTGTTTGATTTCACCTACGACGACTTTGAATTGCTGGGTTACGAACATCATCCGCTCATCAAAGCACCAATAGCGGTTTGACTAGCGGCTGTCACTCACGCACACTATCGGCATAATAAAAGTGTGGTCTTTTCCACACGCTAGCCCACAGTTAGCGGCAACCCGTTCCACTATTATCGAAGGTAGTCCAATGACCCGGCCAATCAAGAAACTCCTGGTCGCCAACCGTGGCGAAATTGCGATCCGTATCCTGCGTGCAGCAGCCGAACTCAAGCTGTGTACGGTTTCCGTCTACACCTATGAAGACCGTTTCTCACCGCACCGCTACAAGGCTGACGAAGCCTACCAGATCGGCAAGGACGACGAGCCGCTCAAGCCCTATCTCGATATTGAAGCCATTATTGAAACCGCCAAGCGTCACCATGTGGATGCGATCCACCCCGGTTACGGCTTCCTGTCAGAAAACGTGCACTTTCGCCCGGCGTTGCCGCGAAGAAGGCATTATTTTTGTGGGGCCGACCCCCGAAGCGATGCAACGTCTCGGTGACAAAGTTGCCGCCAAAGAAAACGCCATCGCCGCTGGTCTGCCGGTCATCGAAGACAGCCACCAGTCACTGGACACGGTGGAAATTGCCCGCAGTGAGGCTGACCGTATTGGCTACCCGCTGATGCTGAAAGCCGCTGCCGGTGGTGGTGGACGTGGGATGCGCGTGTTGCGTGACCCGTCGCAGTTGGAAGGTGCGTACAACGATGCGCGTAACGAAGCCCTGAAAGCGTTCGGCGACAATACCGTTTTCCTCGAAAAATACATCGACTCGCCCAAGCACATCGAAATCCAGATCCTCGGTGACACCTACGGCAATATTGTCCACCTGTACGAGCGTGATTGCTCGGTGCAACGCCGCTTCCAGAAAGTGGTGGAAGTTGCGCCCAGCACCAGCCTGAAAGATGAAACCCGCGAAAATCTGTACAAATACGCCCTGGCCATCACCCGTCACGTGGATTATTCCTGCGCCGGTACGGTTGAATTCCTGGTCGACAAAGACGAGCGCATTTACTTCATCGAAGTGAACCCGCGTGTGCAGGTGGAACACACCATCACCGAAGAAATCACCGGCATCGACATTGTGCGTAGCCAGATTTTGATTGCAGGCGGCGCACGGCTGGATGACCCTGAAATCGGTATTCCCAACCAAGAATCGGTCGAATGCAACGGTTACGCGGTGCAGTGCCGCATCACCACCGAAGACCCTGAAAACGGCTTCAAACCGGATTACGGCACGATTATCGCTTACCGCAGCAGTGGCGGTTTCGGCGTGCGTCTGGATGCGGGCGCGGCTTACCCCGGTGCGAAAGTATCGCCGTTCTTCGACTCCATGCTGGTCAAAGTGACGACGTGGGGGCGCACGCTGGAAGGTGCTGCCAACCGCAACTTACGTGCTTTGCAGGAATTCCGTATCCGTGGGGTGAAAACCAATATCGGTTTCCTCGAAAACGTGCTGCAACACGAAGTGTTTACCACGGGTAAATGCGCGGTTACGTTCATCGACAACCACCCGGAACTGTTCCACACCGCGTTGCGCTTTGACCGTGGCACCAAGACGCTGAAATTCATCGGCAATGTGACCGTCAACGGCAACCCGGACGTGAAATACGTCGACCCGCAACAAGCATTTCCGCAAGCCGATTGTGCCTGCTTTCGACAAGTTAGGCGCATACCCGAAAGGCAGCAAAAACTTGCTGGACGAGATGGGTGCGGAAAAGTTCTGCCAGTGGGTGAAAGAACAGCCGAATATTTTCTATACCGACACCACGCTGCGTGACGCGCACCAGTCCTTGCTGGCTACCCGCGTGCGTACCGATGATATGATGAAAATTGCGGAAGGTTTCGCCAAAAACCATTCACAAATGTTCTCGCTGGAACTGTGGGGTGGGGCAACGTTTGACGTGGCAATGCGCTTCCTGCACGAATGCCCGTGGGATCGTTTGCGCCAATTGCGTGAAGCCATTCCCAACATCCTGTTCCAGATGCTGTTCCGTGGCTCCAATGCGGTCGGTTATACCGCGTACCCGGACAATGTGGTGGAAGCCTTCATCGAAAAGTCGTGGGAAAATGGCATCGACGTATTCCGCATTTTCGACTCGTTGAACTGGATCGAAGGGATGCGCAAGTCCATCCAAGTGGTGCGTGAACGTACCGGCGGGATTGCGGAAGGCACGATTTGCTACACCGGCGACGTGTTGAACAAAGATCCATCCAACAAGTTCAACCTGCAATATTACCTCGATCTGGCGAAGCAACTGGAAGATGCCGGGGCGCACATGCTGGCGGTCAAGGATATGGCGGGTTTGCTTAAGCCGTATGCCGCCGACAGCCCTGATTCCGGCGTTGAAGCAAGCGGTCAGCATCCCGATTCACTTGCATACTCACGACACCGCTTCCATTCAGGCCGCCACCTTGCTGAAAGCGATTGAATGCGGTGTGGATGTGGTTGATGGCTGCATGAGTTCCATGTCGGGCTTGACTTCACAGGTCAACCTGAACTCGCTGATTGCCGCGATGGAAGGTCAGCCGCGTGAACAGCCGTTCAACCTCAAGTCGTTGAATGCTTACGCGAATTACTGGGAAGATGTGCGCGAAATGTACTACCCGTTCGAGTCCGGCTTGAAGGCGGGGACGGCGGAAGTGTACAACCACGAAATTCCGGGTGGGCAGTATTCCAACCTGCGTCCGCAAGCCGTGGCGCTGGGTTTGGAACACAAGTTTGAGGAAGTGAAGGAAAACTACGCGGTGGTCAACCGCATGTTCGGCGACATCGTGAAAGTTACCCCGTCGTCCAAAGTCGTGGGCGATATGGCGATTTACATGACTTCCAACGGCTTGACTGAGCAGGATGTGATGGAACGTGGGCGCACGTTGGCGTTCCCTGATTCCGTGATCGACCTGTTCAAAGGCGGCTTGGGGCAAGTGCCGGGCGGTTTCCCGAAAGACTTGAGTGACATCATCCTCAAGGGCGAAAAGCCGTACACAGGGCGTCCGAATGATCACCTCAAGCCAGTGGATTTGGATGCGGAGTTTGAGGCATTCAAGCAAGAGTTTGACCCGGAACAGACCTTCCTCGATTTCCTGTCGTTCAAGATGTACCCGGCGGTGTTCCGCGAGTTCTACAAGCATCAGCAGGAATACGGTGAGATCAGCCATTTGCCGACTTCGCTGTTCTTCTACGGCCTCAAGCTGAACGAGGAAGTGCTGGTTGAACTGGGGCGCGGCAAGGTGCTGATTATCCGCTTGCTGTACCGTTCACCAACGGATGAGAACGGCATGTGTGGCGTGACTTTCGACTTCAACGGGCAAATCCGTGCGGTACAAATCCGTGATTTGTCGGTGAAGCCGACCCGTGCCACCAACCGGAAAGCGGTTGAGGCCGAACGAAATCGGTACATCCTTGCAAGGCAAGCTGTCCGCTATCATGGTCAAGGCGGGGGATGAAGTGGAGCAGAATGCGCCACTGTTCGTGATCGAAGCGATGAAGATGGAAACTACGATTACTGCGCCAGAGGCAGGCAAGGTTAAAAAGCTGCATTTGCACGCTGGTGAGTTGGTCGAGCAGGGCGATTTGGTCGTCGAGTTCGAGTAACCGCTGCCGGGTATGATTGAGTATATTTAAGGCAAAAAAAAGCGGGGTTGCGGCTCAAACAACCCCGCTTAGGAGAAGCTGCCCTGTTCGGAGGAGTCATGGGCAGCATTTTAAAGCAAACGTTTAGTGTTATATTGCCATTTGGTGTGTCATACCGGGTTTTAGTTCCCGTGCCGGAAACATGCGGGCAATCAAGCTCGCCGTTGCACCCATTTGGTAGGTTTTACGCGGCAATTCGTGCCCTTCCATCAGGTTATCCAGCGTGATGTCTTCCATAAAGCGGTAGAACTGACCGCTCAAGTCCGCCCACATTTGTTGGACCAGATGTTGTTCCGCCGTGGCAGCACCCTGACTCGGCTGCCGCTCAGGCGCATCTTCTGCTGCCAATACAATGTCCGCAAGGGTAATTTCATCGGCATGGCGGCTCAGCCGGTAGCCACCACCGGGGCCACGGATGCCTTCGACCAAACCTTCACTACGTAACCGGGCGAATATCTGCTCCAGATAGGACAATGAAATTCCCTGCTGTGTCGCCAGATCACCCAAGCGCAATGCGCCGCTCGTCATCGTGAATCGCTAATGCCAGCATCGCCATGATGGCGTGTTGGCCTTGTGTGGATAGTTTCATGCTTACCTCCTGAAATTCTTTTAGCTGAATCCTTGACAAGCACTATACGATCATAAAAACATAAGAAAAAGTCGAATTTAATACGGATAAACTTCGTAAAAACCGAAGTATTAACCTTTGCGCAACATGTCCAGATTGCGTTGGGCGTCAGCATTACCCCGGCTGGCAGACTCGCTGAACAGCTTCTCGGCACGCTTACTGTCTTTCTTGACCCCTTTGCCCAGCACATAGAGGACGCCGAGATTATTTTGGGCTTCGGTGAAACCGGCTTTGGCGGCCCTGTCGTACCAGTAAGCGGCTTGATTGTCATTCTGTTTCACCCCGCGCCCATCTTCATACAACAGACCGAGGTTGTATTGGGCTTTGGGGTAATTCTGCTGGGCAGATTGTTCGTACCAGTAAGCGGCTTCACGCAGGTCAGAGGGCAGGCCACCCAAGCCGTCTTCATACATGGTTCCTAACATCAGTTGCGCTTGCTTGTCACCGTCTTCTGCCGATTGGCGCAATACGGCGGGGTCGATGCCAGTCAAATCTAGCTTGTCAGTGCCATTATCTGCTGCGGGCGTCTGCATGGAAACCTTGGCGGTCACGGGTTCTGGGCGGCTTGCTGGGTCAACGACCGGGGTCTTGGGGGTTAGTTTGGGCGGTGGTGCTGCTTCTGCAACGGGTTCCTGCATGGCTATTTGGGTGGGTTCGGGTTCCATCTCCTGAAGCTTGCTGGATGCTGCAACGGCTTGGGCAGCCACGCCATTACCTAAGGACAGCAGAGCCAAACGGGCGGCAACGTGCCCCTGATCAGCGGCTTGCTGGAACCATGTGCGTGCTTGGGCATTATCCTGCGGGACATACTGACCGTTGGCATACAGCAAACCCAAGCCGTATTGCGCTTCGGCATGACCGGATTGCGCCGCCTTTTGTTGCCAGTCAAGCGATTGTTTGATGTCAGCCTGCGGGTTGTCGTCGCTGCGGAAGCGCATTGCCAGTTTGTATTGCGCCTTGGCATCACCACTGCTGGCGGCGGCTTGCAGGGTGGCAAGCTCGTTACCGGGGGTGACTGCGGCGGCTTTGCGGCGGTTGCGATACCAGTCTTCCACGCTTGAACGCGGCAGGTTCAGCTTGCGTCGCTGCTGGGGTGGGCTGCTGTTCCGCTGCCGCAGGGGTTGCGCCCCACGGTGGCGGGGCTTCATTCATATTGATTGGTACTGCGGGGGCAACATCTTGGTTGGCGACCGCAAAGGCAGGCAGCAGCACACAGGCAATACTGAGCAGCAGTGTTTGGGAAGCGAACAGGCAAAATGGCCGGTGTGGCACTTGTGTGGTTGTCATGGCAGCCCCGAAGTTCATCAAATTATGGTTATTCATTATGGAATGACTAACGCTATTTATACGGTTAGTAAGCCTAACCGTGGATGAATATTCCCTTTTTTCCGATAACTCGCTTAGACTAAGCACATGAATGATGAACTCTTGTTACGCTACAGCCGCCAAATCCTGCTTCCCGACGTTGACATCCACGGGCAGGAACGTTTGCAAGCCTCGAAAGTGCTGGTCATCGGCATGGGTGGGCTAGGTGCGCCGGTAACGCTTTACCTTGCCGCCGCTGGGGTTGGGCAATTGACGCTGGTCGATTTCGATACGGTGGACTTGAGCAATTTGCAACGCCAAGTGATCCACACCACTGCCAGCATCGGGCAACTGAAAGTGGTATCCGCCGCGCAGGCAGCACAAGCGTTGAACCCGCACATCCACATCCGCACCATTCAGCAAAAACTTGATTATACAGAACTACTTGCAGCGGTATCTTCACACGATGCCGTGGTGGATTGCAGCGATAACTTCCCGACCCGTTTCAACCTGAATCTGGCGTGCAAAACAGCAGGTAAACCCCTGATTTCAGGGGCGGTGATCCGCTTGGAAGGGCAAATCACTACCTTCGACTTCCGCCAGCCAGATGTGGCGTGTTACCGCTGCCTCTACGGGGAGGAAGGGGAAACCACCGACACATGCAGCACCACCGGCATCCTCGCCCCAGTTGCGGGCATCATTGGCAGTATGCAGGCAACCGAAACCTTGAAAGTGCTGTTGGGCTTACCCACCTTAAGCGGACGGTTGCTGCTGTTGGATGCAAAATACATGCAATGGCGGGAAATGCGTTTAAGGCAAGACCCCACCTGTCCGGTTTGTGCCGCTCACGCCCAACCTGCATTAACTTCACGCACCGTTGGGTAAAGGTGTTCGACCTCATCCTCAATCCGGCGCAAGACCAATTCAAACATTTCGCGGGTTTCACTGACGAACTGTTCGTGATCTTTGATGCGCAGTTCCTTGTTTTTGCACCAACGTTTCAGGTACTGGCTGAATACCCGTTTGATCTCACTCGACCCTGACAAAAACATCTTGGCGGTGTTGCGCACATTGCCTTCCTTGTGTGCCAGCAAGGTTTGGTACAGCTCCTTTTCTTCCAGCTCCAGATGTTGTTTCACCTTGTCTACATACTCAAAAAACAGCTCGCAAGTGACCTGTGTATCACAAATGGAACGGTCGTTAATGAGATAAGCCAAGACATTGGAAAGCTCGGTAATTTTGTCGTTCTGACGATTCAACTCTTCAAATGAAACCATTATTTTCTCCTGTGGTGTATGTGCTGATTTATTTTTCTCAGGATACTCATCTCTGACCGATTACCGCTTGATATTTGTCAATGAGAAGGCGGGACACGCGCACTCATACCGAAAACTTTGATCATTGTCTGAAAAAGCTGGTTCTATTGCCGCTGCTAAATATAAGCTGATAAAGGTGAACCAAAATCACATCACCCCGTCAAACAGACGGGTTTATTTTGAAAAAACTGGAGGTATGTATGAGTTTCATGAGTGAATTCAAAGAATTTGCAATGAAAGGTAACGTCGTGGATCTCGCCGTGGGTGTGATCATTGGCGCGGCATTCGGCAAGATTGTCTCATCTTTCGTGGATGGCATTGTTATGCCGCTATTGGGTATTGGTAACGGCGGCGTCAATTTCAGCGAAATGGGCTATGACCCTCAAGGCAGGCGACCCCAGTGCAGGTTCCGCCTCGTACCCGACCTTGATTTTGGCATACGGTGCATTTGTCCAGACCATTTTTGACTTTCTTATTGTCGCCTTGGCGATTTTCATTGCTGTCAAAGCCATGAACAAGATGAAGCGCAAGGAAGCCGCAGCACCAGAAGCCCCGGCTGCACCCTCCAGTGAAGACTGTGCTGCTGGGCGAAATCCGCGACCTGTTGAAGCATAAATAAACGATTATGTGCGCTTGTCGGACTGAAGTCCGACCTCATCACCTGCTAGCCAATTGTCGTAGGTCGGACTTTAGTCCGACATCTTGCCGTGACAAACTGCCTGCATCGTTGCACAATGTGACCCGACTGAAAATCCAGTCCGGTAGACAACGGAATAAAATGCACTTAAAACCCAAACACCTCGACTTGCTCGCTGACAATAATCTTCCCCAGTCTGTTTTGTTTAATGTCTTCGATACCACCACCATCCAGCGCGGCATCGACTACTACGAAGAGGGTAAAGTCACCAGTTTCAGGGCTGAAAAAAGCGGCAATGGCAATGTCTCCATCACTGCCAAAGTGCAAGGTAGTGGGTCAGAGCCTTACGTCACCGTGGTCAACTACAATGAACAATCACCCCGCTGGATCACGGGCGTGTGTACCTGCCCGGTCACGATGGCGTGCAAACATACCGTCGCCGCCCTGTTTGAATACCTCGACTATGCCCGCAAGCAAAAAGCCAGCGAACCGCAACGCAAAGCCGTCCCCGCGTTTCATGGCTGCCACCATGCCGACCGCCAAAGCGGCTAACCCGCTCCCCGGTAGATCTGTGGTTGCAAGCACTTAGGCAATGCCGACAAGCCGCCGCTGTCATCACCGTTTGTAGGCGAGGTAGAACCACAAAATGCGCATCTGCTGTACTTACTGGATACCGACCTGCACGATCAGCCCACCCTAAGCCTTTACAAAGCCAACTGTCTGAAAAAAGGCGGTTATGGCAAACCTTCGCACGTCCAACTCGAAAGCCTGCTCACCCCTTACCGCGCCCGCAATTCCAGTTACGAACCCCACGACTTGATGATTGCGCAATTGCTTGCCATGCCCGGAATGCGCTTTCTGCATCACTGGAACAAAGGCACGTTGAGCGGCAATAACTGGCGAACAGGCCTGTTGAGAAGTGCTGAAAACTGGGCGGGCTTTTTGGGCAAACATCGACACATGGCAACGGGACGCCAAACCCTTGCAAGCCGGAAGCCCGTTGCGTTCCAATTTGAGTGGCAACAAAACGACCAATGCGAATACACGGTTGAAATGATTCCCGACCAGCCCATCACCCAGCATTTCTGGCTCAATGGCAAGCTCTGGTACATCGACACCCACACCCTGAGCTGCGGCTTGTTGCAACACCCTGACCTCAGCGCCGCACAGGTCGAAAAATTCCTCAATGCCCCACCGATTCCTGCTGAACAAGCCGAAAGCGGTCAGTGAACGCCTGCTGGAAGCCTTCCCGGATGCCGAAGTTCCCGCGCCATCGCCCAAAGTACTCCAGCAAATCGAAGACCTGCACGCCGAACTCGTCCCCGACCTTTACTTGCGCACGGTAACCCTGCGCAGAAACCGGGGCTCAACACCCACATTGCCAGCCTGCGCTTCAATTACGGCGGCAAACTGTTGCAACCCGCCCAAGCCCAAGCGCCAGTACCTTGCTGAAAACGGGCAAGCAAACGCTACCGCATCCACCGCGATCTTGGCAGGCGAACAGCAAGCCCTCGACACCCTGTCCGATTACGGCTTTGAAACCGCCAGCACCCGCTTTACCGACCTGCACCGCCTCGAATTGCTGATGCACCCCGACTCCCCCGCGCTGACCGCGTTGCGCTGGAATGACTTTCTCGACCACGGGGTAGAAGCGCTGCGACAAGATGGCTGGAACGTCACGCTGGATACCGCCTTCGACCTGCATTTCGATGTGGTCGGCGACCTCGATGCCGCATGGGAAGAAAGTGCCACAGGCAACGACTGGTTTGAAATCAGCCTCGGCTTTGAAATCGAAGGGCAACGCATCAACCTGCTGCCGATCCTGGTCGATATGCTGGGGCAAATGGAAAGCCCGCAAGCCTTGCGTGAACTGTTGGAACGCCAGCCCTACATCTTCGTACCGCTCGCGGGCAATCGCTGGGCCAAGCTGGAATCGCAACGCCTGTCCGGTATCCTCGACACGCTGGTGGAACTCTATGACCACCAACCGCTCAATGCCAACGGCAATCTGGAACTGAGCAAATACCAAGGCACAGGTCTTGGCGCACTGCTCAATGCCCCCGGCATGAAGTGGAAAGGCGCGGAAGAACTGCTTGCCCTGACCGAAAAACTGCGCGATTTCCAAGGCATCCAGCCGATTGCGCTGCCGGAAGGCTTGAATGCCGAACTGCGCCATTACCAGCACGAAGGCTTGAACTGGCTGCAATTCCTGCGCGAATACCAATTCAACGGCATCCTCGCCGATGACATGGGCTTGGGCAAAACCCTGCAAACCCTCGCGCATTTGCTGATCGAAAAGCAGGCGGGACGGCTGGATCAACCCGCCATTGTCATTGCCCCCACCAGCTTGATGGGTAACTGGCGGCGCGAAGCGGCACGTTTCACCCCCGATTTGCGGGTACAAATCATCCACGGCACTGACCGCCACAAGCACTTCGATAATCTTGGCGAATACGACCTGATCCTCACCACCTACCCGCTGATCGTGCGGGATGAAGAACATTACCTGCGCCACATTTTCCACTACCTGATTCTGGATGAAGCGCAAGCGATCAAGAATGCCGCATCGCGCACCACCCAAATCATTTACACCCTCAAAGCCCGCCATCGCCTGTGCCTGACGGGGACACCGCTGGAAAACCACCTCGGCGAATTGTGGTCGATGTACCATTTCCTGATGCCCGGTTTTCTCGGGGCGCACGACAAATTCACCCGCCTGTTCCGCACCCCGATTGAAAAACAGGGCGATGTCAGGCAGGCAACAGCAATTGCGCCACCGGGTATTGCCGTTCATGTTGCGCCGTACCAAGGAACTGGTTGCCAGCGAATTGCCGCCCAAAAGCGAAATCATCCGCAGCGTCGCGCTGGATGGTAAACAGCGTGACCTGTACGAAACCGTGCGGCTGGCAATGGATGCCAAGTTACAGGAAGAAATCGGCAAAAAAGGCTTTGCCCGCAGCCAGATCATGATCCTCGACGCGCTGCTCAAACTGCGCCAAGTGTGCTGTGACCCGCGTCTGGTTAAGCTCGACAAAGCCAAAAAAGTCAACCAGTCCGCCAAACTCGAACTGCTCATGACCCTGCTGCCGGAAATGCTGGAAGAAGGGCGCAAAGTATTGCTGTTCTCGCAATTCACCTCGATGCTGGCACTGATTGAGGAAGAACTGCATCGCCGCCAATATCGTTTACACCAAACTGACCGGGCAGACCAAAAACCGCGATGAAGCCATTGCCCAATTTCAGGAAGGTGACGCGAAAGTGTTCCTGATCAGCCTGAAGGCAGGCGGCACGGGGCTGAACCTGACGGCTGCCGACACCGTGATCCACTACGACCCGTGGTGGAACCCGGCAGTGGAACAACAGGCGACTGACCGCGCCTACCGCATCGGGCAGGACAAACCGGTATTCGTCTACAAGCTGATTACCGAAGACACGGTGGAAGAAAAAATCCTCAAGTTGCAGGAAAAGAAGCAGATGCTGGCCAATGGCTTGTATTCCGACAGCGGCGCGGCAGAAGGGGTGCGTTTCAGTTCCGACGATTTGATGGACTTATTGAAGCCACTGGAACAGTAAGCTCACAACTTTCCTAGAACCGACACTGCAAACAGCAGCTTACCGACATATTTCGCGCCATCTGGCGTCAAATGCCCGCCGTCGTAGGAGATCAGCTTGAGGTCATCGGTAAACAGGCGGCATGTCCCGTCAGCGCATAGCAGTTGCTGCGGGTCAACGAATATTGCATCCCCCACGGCCTTCCGCAGCAGCGCGTTGACGGTAGCGGGCACGGGGTCTGGCTTGTTGCGCAAGGCACGCAATTCGTCATCGCTCATTTTCAGGTAAGACCTGACTGACAGCTTGCCGAAATCTTTTGCGCCAATCACCACCAGATGCTGTGCTGGGCGTAGGGCTAGATTCTGGATGGTTTCCGGGAGTAAGGTTGCTGCCCATTCTTTCCAACGTGATGACAAAATTACCAAGTCAGCCTCGGCAATTTGTGTTTGCGCCTGTTGCAAATTATCGGACTCGGCACACAATGCGGCGTCTTTCGGCTCAATAAAGGCATCGCCCTTGGCACTCAGAAATAGCTGGCAGCGGGTCGGGATATAGCGGGTACGAATCTGGTAATTCGCCAAATAGCCGTTTTCCAGCACCCCATTGAGGAAGTCCTGCGCGTGGCTGTCACCGATGATCAACGCCTTTTTCCGCGCATCCGCCTTGTCGAACGGGGTTTTTTGGATGGCCAGAAAACGCTGGCGGGTGTATTCGCCGCTGGCGGTGGTATCGGCAGCTTGCAGCAAGGCATCGCGGGTTGCGTCCGCTGATGCGGGGGCATGCCCGTCAGCAACAGCGTGCTGATCAATAACGATAGGTAGATTTTCATCATGTTTGTTTTCCTGTCTTCTTCATCCAGCAAAGCGGCTTTCGAGCCCTTCCGCCCACACCAGCCAGCCACCAAACGCAAGGAATAGCAGGCTACCGATTACTGCCCCGATGAATATCTGCCTACGGGTAAAGCGGCGACGGTCACGGAATGGCTTTTCCACAAAGCGCCAGCTAAACCACGCCAACACCAATGCAATAACACTTAGACCCGCCATCATGCCGACACTTGGCTCATCCAACGCCTGCATCCGCGCAAACACGAACAGCGGCTGATGCCACAAATACGCACTGTAGGAAACCAGCCCAACCCCCACCAACGGCGGGCTGGCCAGCAACTTGCCTACCCATGTGGCAGGCGTGGCAAACAGGATCAGCAACACCGCGCCCAGCGTTGGTACTAGCGCATACACACTCGGAAACGGAATGCCTTCATCAAACCAAAACACCGCATAAGCCAGCAGGGCGATACCCAACAGGCTGGCAATTTGCGCCATCATGCCTTGGGGTGGCAGGTTTTTTTGCAGGTAGAACGCGGTCAATGCCCCCAACATCAATTCCCACGCACGGCTAGGGATCAGGTAGAAATTAGCTTCAACCGACCCGCGCCATAACCATTCCGACCAGCCCAAACTCAGCAGGGCAACCAGTGCAATCAAGCCTACCAACCAGCGTTTCCCCAAGCCCCAAGCCAGCATCATCAACAGCGGGAACAGCACGTAATACTGTTCTTCCACCGCCAGGCTCCACGTATGCAACAGCGGAATCTGTTCTGAGGTGGCGGCGAAATAATCGGTTTGCAACCAGAACAGGATATTGGAGGCAAACACCGCCACCGCCATCAGACTTTGCCCGAACGCCTCCAGCTCATGCGGCAGCAGTAGCCACCAAGCAAACGGCAAACACGCCAGCATGACGAAAAACAAGGCAGGCAAGATGCGGCGGGCGCGGCGTTCATAGAAACCTGCCAAGGTAAAACGCCCAGTTTCCAGTTCATCCATGATGATGGAGGTGATCAGGTAACCGCTGATGACGAAAAAGACATCTACGCCGACAAAGCCGCCACTAAAAATACCGAACCCTGCATGGAAGAGGATCACGGGGAGTACCGCAAGGGCACGTAGCCCATCAATTTCTTTTCTGTAAATCACAACAATCCGTCCGCTTAGTCCATTAAGCCCAATAATCCTGCGCCTCGGTCTTCTGGCACATCGGTAATGCCGCGCAACTGGCGGCTATTGTCAATCAAGTCATGAATAATCGGCATCAACACCAATTCAATTGCCATCAGCATCTTGCTGCTCGGCACCACCAGCGTATTACGCCGCGACATAAATGCCCCCGGAATGTCCGCCAGCAGAGGGGTAAAATCGGGTAAAAATTTGGGTGCAAAGCGGATCACCAAATAACATTCATCCGCTGAAGGCACTGTTTCTATGCCAAAGGGGTCAGAAGTATCCACCAAGGGGATAAGTTGGAAATTAATATGGGTGCGCATGAATTGTGGGGTAATATGATGCACGTAATCAGGCAGCCCCTTCAAAATGGAAGCTTGAACATCCTCACGGCTCGTCCCACGGACATTTATCTCATGTTGAATTTTAGCCATCCATTCCAGATTAGCATTGGGGGCAATACCAATCGACAAATCCGGGTAGTGCGCAATGTCTATATCGCCCACTACTGCGCCACCGTGTAGCCCACGATACAACAACAAATCGCTATCAGGATCCATCCGTTCCCATGGTGTAAATGTCCCTTGTTCCTGCTTGAACTTCGCCGCCTGCCCAGTCGTATGCAAGTAGTGCCGATACAAGCCTCTACCTACCGCCGCATACTCAAAAAACAGGCTGTCCAGCTTATCCAGCAGATTACCTTCGGGACCAAAATGCCCAAGGCTGCGGCCCTCATCTTTGGCTTTACGCACTTCTTCCCGCATGGCTTGACGGTCATAACGCCGGAATGCACTGCCGTCAATGTAGACGGCTTTGACCCGTTCACGGTAAAAAATCCGCTCCAATGCCTTGATAACAGACACAGAGCCTGATTCCATAGCGCCGGTAATCGCAACGATAGGATGTTTTGCTGACATGAATGCTCCTCCTAAAAAACGTGGTGAAGTGGAGCATAGCACCTGTACATTCTGTTACGATACCCGCCTTGATTGAATGTATAACTGGCTGAACTATGACCCGAACTGCACAACTCCAGCAAGCCCTTGCCGCCCGCATCCTGATCCTTGACGGCGCGATGGGCACAATGATCCAACGCCACAAGTTGGAAGAAACCGATTATCGCGGCACACGTTTTGCCGCTTGGCACAAAGATGTCAAAGGCAATAACGACTTGCTGGTATTGACCAAGCCGGAAGTAATCCGTGGTATTCACGCGCAATACTTGGAAGTGGGGGCAGACATTCTCGAAACCTGCACCTTCAACGCCACCACGATTTCGATGCACGACTACGACATGCAAGACCTGTCGTATGAAATTAACGTGGCAGCGGCGAAACTGGCGCGTTCCGTTGCCGACGAATACAGCACGCCCGACAAGCCGCGCTTCGTCGCAGGCGTGTTGGGGCCGACTAGCCGCACTTGCAGCATTTCCCCCGACGTCAACGACCCCGGTTCCCGCAACATCACCTTCGATGCGCTCGTCGTAGCTTACATGGAATCCACCCGTGGTCTGATAGAAGGTGGCGCAGACATTATCCTGATCGAAACCATTTTCGACACCCTCAATGCCAAAGCAGCCGTCTTTGCGGTCAAGCAGGTGTTCGACGAAGATGGGGTCGAACTGCCAATCATGATTTCCGGCACGATTGCTGATGCGTCTGGGCGTACTTTGTCCGGGCAAACCACCGAAGCGTTCTACAACGCACTGGCACATGCCGATGCGATTTCCTTCGGGCTAAACTGTGCTCTCGGCCCCGACTTGCTGCGCCAGTATGTCGAAGAAATGTCCCGCGTGTGCGCCACAGGCGTTTCTGCCCACCCCAATGCCGGTTTGCCGAATGAAATGGGCGAGTACGACATGGATGGTGCGGAAATGGCGGTGCACATCCGTGAATGGGCGCAAAGTGGCTTCCTGAATATCGTCGGTGGCTGCTGCGGCACATCGCCTGCACACATCAAATCCATTGCCGACGCAGTAGCTGGGATTGCACCACGCAAAGCGCCACAACTTGCCAAAGAATGCCGCCTTTCCGGTCTTGAGCCGTTCAATATCGGTGCAAACAGCCTGTTTGTGAACGTGGGCGAACGCACCAACGTCACCGGATCACTCAAATTCAAGCGCCTGATCAAGGAAGGCAACTACACCGAAGCCCTGCAAGTCGCGTTGGAACAGGTCGAAAGCGGCGCACCCGTCATCGACATTAACATGGACGAAGGCTTGCTAGATGCGGAAAAAGAAATGACCCGCTTCCTCAACCTGATCGCCTCTGAACCGGATATTGCTCGCGTGCCGATCATGGTGGATTCCTCCAAGTGGGACGTTATCGAAGCCGGGTTGAAATGCATTCAGGGTAAAGGCATCGTCAACTCAATTTCGATGAAGGAAGGCGAGGAAAAATTCATCCACCAAGCCAAACTGGTACGCCGTTACGGTGCGGCGGTCATCGTGATGGCGTTTGACGAGCAAGGCCAAGCGGATACGCAAGCGCGGAAAATTGAAATCTGTTCACGCGCTTACAAGATTTTGACCGAACAAGTCGGCTTCCCGCCCGAAGACATTATTTTCGACCCGAACATCTTCGCGGTGGCGACGGGCATCGACGAACACAATAATTACGCTGTGGACTTTATCGAAGCCACGCGCTGGATTCGCCAGAACCTACCGCACGCGCACATTTCCGGCGGGGTTTCCAACGTATCGTTCTCGTTCCGGGGCAATAATCCGGTGCGCGAAGCCATCCACAGCGTGTTCCTCTACCATGCGATCAAAGCGGGCATGGATATGGGGATTGTGAACGCGGCGCAAATGGCGGTTTACGACGATATTCCGGCGGAATTGCGCGATGCGGTCGAAGACGTGATCCAGAACAAGGACGCGGGTGCGACCGAACGCTTGCTGGATATTGCCGCGAAATACAAGGGCGATGGTTCGACCGAAGTTAAGAAGGAAGACCTCGAATGGCGTTCATGGCCGGTCGAAAAACGTCTCGAACACGCGCTGGTCAAGGGCATTGATGCCTTCGTCAACGAAGACACCGAAGAAGCGCGGGTGAAACTCGGTCGTCCGTTGTTGGTCATCGAAGGCCCATTGATGGACGGCATGAACGTGGTTGGCGACTTGTTTGGGGCGGGCAAAATGTTCCTGCCGCAAGTGGTCAAATCCGCCCGCGTGATGAAAAAATCGGTAGCGTACCTCGACCCGTTCATGGAACTGGAAAAGGCCGGGTGCGAAGTGCAAGCCAACGGCAAAATCCTCATGGCAACCGTCAAAGGCGACGTGCATGACATCGGCAAGAACATCGTCGGCGTGGTGTTGCAGTGCAATAGCTACGAAGTGATCGACCTTGGGGTGATGGTTTCCGCCGAAAAAATCCTGCAAGTGGCGCGGGAGCAGAAGGTGGATATTATCGGCTTGTCTGGTTTGATCACGCCGTCGCTGGATGAAATGGTGCATGTAGCGAAGGAAATGCAGCGTCAGGATTTCCATGTGCCGTTGCTGATTGGCGGGGCGACGACCTCCAAAATTCATACGGCGGTGAAGATCGAGCCGCAGTTTAAGAATGACATCGTGGTGTATGTGCCGGATGCGTCACGGGCGGTGGGTGTGGCGAGCGCGTTGCTGTCGAAAGAGCAAAAGCCGGATTATGTGGCGAGCATTCGGGCGGAATATGAGCAGGTGCGCGTGAAGCGGGCGGCGAACCAGACTGAGCGTAAGTTGGTGAGCATTGCGGCGGCGCGGGCGAATAAGTTTCAGGTGGATTGGGCGGGGTATACGCCGCCTAAGCCGAAGCTGTTGGAAGAACCCCTCACCCCTAACCCCTCTCCCTCAAGGGGCGAGGGGGATAAGATTGTGTTTGGGAATTATCCGTTGGCGGAATTGGTGGAGCGGATTGACTGGACGCCGTTTTTCCGTAGTTGGGAATTGGCGGGTAAGTTCCCTGCCATTCTGACGGATGAAGTGGTGGGTGAGGAATGCACCAAGCTGTATGCGGATGCGCAGGCGATGTTGCAGCAGATGGTGGCGGAAAAGTGGGTGCAGGCTAAAGCGGTGGTTGGGTTCTTCCCTGCGAATGCGCAAGGCGATGATGTGGTGCTGTATACCGACGAGAGCCGCACGCAAACCTTGAGCGTGTTGCACAATTTGCGGATGCAGATGGAGCGGAATGGGCAACAGCCGAACTTCTGTTTGGGTGATTTCGTTGCTCCGGTTGAATCCGGCAAGACGGATTGGATGGGCGTGTTTGCGGTGAGTACGGGCTTTGGCATTGAGTCACACTTGAAAGCCTTCCGCGAAAAGCACGACGATTACAGCGCGATTATGCTGGAAGCCTTGTGTGACCGTCTGGCGGAAGCCTTGGCAGAGCGGATGCACGAGCGTGTGCGTAAGGAGTTCTGGGGCTATGCGGCGGATGAAACGTTGGATAACAACGCAATGATTGCCGAGAAATATCAGGGGATTCGCCCTGCCCCAGGCTACCCGGCTTGCCCTGACCATACCGAAAAAGGCACGTTGTGGACGTTGCTGGATGTCGAGGCGAATACGGGGATGGTTATTACCGAATCGTTTGCGATGTATCCGGCGGCGTCGGTGTCGGGCTGGTATTTCAGCCACCCGGATTCGCGGTATTTCGGCATTGGGCGGATTGCGCGGGATCAGGTGGAGGATTATGCCAAGCGTAAGGGGATGACGTTGGTGGAAGCGGAACGGTGGTTGGCTCCGGTGTTGGGGTATGAGGCGTAAATCAGCATGTCGAAACTGTCGCAATCTCAAAAAGTGGTTGAGCTATTAAAGTCGTCGCCGTACCAAAAGTTTAATGCACGACAAATAGCCGAACAGATTGCGGCTAAGTATCCAGAAGACTATCGTGATAAACGCGACAATCCGCGTTTTCACGATGAAAAAGCCTTTATACAGCAATTGGTTGCTGAAATCGGCTCGCAAAAAGAGCAGATTATCAAAAATGATGCACACGTTTTCTGGCAGGACAAACCTCGCCCTCGCGTTTATTGGTATGACCCCGAAACGGTTGCTGGACAGCCGTTTTCGGATTCAATAGTGGACGACGAAACAGATGATCCTGAAGAAGTGATTGCTGATGTTTCTCAGGAAAATCTTTCAGAACATGCGCTTTACCCGATTCTGATTGACTACCTAAAATCTGAACTTAAGCTACTCTGCCAGCGTATTGACGAAAAACGTTCACGCAATACACGCGGCAGCGGTGGTAATCAGTGGCTACATCCAGACATTGTAGCCATGCAACCCGTTGATAAACAGTGGAATGATTTGATTCGTACTTGTGTCAAACAAGGCGGTGGGCAAAGTGTTCGTCTTTGGTCATTTGAAGTCAAAAAAGTCCTCAATAGCACCAATGTCCGTAAAAGCTTTTTCCAAGCGGTGAGCAATTCAAGTTGGGCGAATGAAGGCTATTTGGTAGCTACCGCTATCTCTGACAGTGCCGTGGAACAAGAACTGAGAATGCTATCTGCACTACATGGTATCGGTGTCATCCTGCTAAACCCTGAAAATCCCAGTGAAAGCGAAATGATGCTACCCGCCCGAACACGCCCCGAAGTCGACTGGCAATCAGTCAATCGGATTCTGGTTGAAAATGAAGACTTTAAGGATTACATCGAACTCGTTTCCAACTATTACCAAACAGGTCGCTACCGCGAGAGAGACTGGAACAAAGTGTGAACCTCTGCACAGATCAAAACCCACTCGCCCGCAAATCCGCAATCCGAACCATCATGGCGCGTTCCGGGTCATACGGAATATCCTGAAAGCCGTGGTATTGATAGAAAGCCCGTACCGATTCATCCAACGGATGAGTGATCAAACCATAACAACCCGCCACATCCGCAATACGCAACACCGTTTTAAAAGCAAAAAACAATAACGACGTTGACAAGCCCTGCCCTTGGTATTGTGTATCCACTGCCAATTGCCCCAGCAAAATGACCGGAATCGCTTCTGGTTTATTACGTTGCTGCGCTTTGATCAAAAACTCACGGCGGATTTCTGCGGCAAGCAGCGTGACATAACCCGCTATCTTTCCTGTTTCGGTATCACACACGATATTGGTACGCGATATATCGGCTTTGTGATTTTTCCATGCGTGGCGTTGAAACCACTCATTCAACGAAGCCCTGCCACAATCAAATTCAGAACGGTTGTCATCTTCACTCAACGGACGCGGCTTGCTTATTCCCATGCAGGCTTCATCCCGGCAATGCGCTGTAAGGCAGGTATCGCTTGTGGTGGCGTATTGAGCCATGCCTCGAAATCCTGCCAATGTTTAGCAGATATTTCGACCACTGCCCGCCCCATCATTTCAATTTCGGCAGATTCCAAAGCTTTGCGCCGGACAAAATCGCTAAGGCTGGTATGGGCGTATTTGGCAGCCGTTTCCAGCAAATTTCGTTCTGTTTCGCTGACACGCACACTCAGTATCGAAGTTGTCATCATGCTAATCCTCTAATCATGTATGACAAAAGCATACGACGGATGGGTTAACGATACAAGCTCAAAACGCCGGATAAACCATGCTAGACTGTCTGGGTAATCCATAACGTTAGGGCATCACAATGGAATGGTCAGAAGTTATCGACAACCCCCTGCTGCAAAACTTGCCGTTCAAGATTGAGCTGAACAAGTTTGGCAAACTGCTGATGAGTCCAGCCTCTAACAGTCACGGCAGGTTTCAGGGGCGTATCGCGGGTGCGTTGTCCCAACGTCAGCCAGAAGGTGAAGTCATTACCGAATGTTCTGTCCAAACCTCTGAAGGCGTGAAAGTGGCGGATGTGGCGTGGGCATCCGCCGCTTTCATTGCCGAATTTGGTTATGCCACCCCGTATCCTAAAGCACCTGAATTGTGTGTTGAGATCGTGTTCCCCTCCAATTCCAAGGTAGAAATCGCCGAGAAAGTGGATCTTTACCTCGCCAAAGGAGCGCAAGAAGTGTGGGTCGTATACGAAAACAACCGCATGGAAATGTTTACGTATACCGGGCAGCTTGAGCAAAGTAAATTCGCGCCAGACATCATGGCGAAAATTTTCCGTTAACCCGCCCGCAGCGCCTGCTCCAAGGTCTGGCGGATATGTGCCTGTTGCGCCTCATCCACGATCATCCCGCCATCCCGCGTGGTCACGTAGAAAATATCCTGCGCCTGTTCCCCCAGCGTATTGATGCGGGCGTTATGCACCCGGATACCCAGCCCATCCATCGCTTCCCCCAGCCGTGACAGCAGCCCCGGCATATCCCCCGCGTTGATTTCCAGCAATGTCAGGTTTTTCTCTGGCTGCTGGTTGAAGGATATGCGGGTCGGCACGTCGAAATTGCGCAAAATGCGCGGTTTGCGGTGGGTCGGGTGGTAAGGTTTTTCGCGCTCCAGATTGTCTGTCATGGTATCAACAATGTGCTGCTGGTCAGCGTCGCTGATAATGAGTTGGTTGTCAGGGCCTAGAATGTGCAAGGTATACAGGTCGAAACCGTTGGTGGCGGATACAATCCGCGCTTGTACCACGTTGAGGTTAAGCTGTTCCAGTGAGGATACCACGCGCGAAAACAGGTCATCGCGGTCTTTGCTGTAGACGAACAGCACATTGCTGCTGCCAGATACGGTGCGGCGGATGTGGATCAGCGTCGGTTTGCGCGAGTGCTTCGGTGAGGATATGGCGGGTATGCCACAGTACCGATTCCACCGAATGCTGGAGGTGGTAGTCAGCCCCAAACTGATTCCACAGTGCGTTGCATTCGGCCTCAGAAAAACCTTCCAGCAGCAGTTGTTCCAGCACCGCGTTGCGTTTTTCCTCAATCAGCAAGGTGCTTTCGTGGGACTGCAAAGTACGGTTGCTCAACAGTTTGCGGGTGGAATGGTACAGCTCGTGCAGCAATGCCTGTTTCCAGCCGTTCCACAGCTTGGGGTTCGTGCCACGAATATCGGCAACCGTCAGCAGGAACAGGCAATCCAGACGGCTTTGCGAGGCGACAATGCCAGCAAATTCGTGGATCACCGCCGGGTCGCTGATGTCCTTGCGCTGCGCGGTCATGCTCATCAGCAAGTGATGGCGCACCAGCCAGCTTACCAGCGAGGCATCGTGCAGGTTGAGGCTGTGTTCGCGGCAAAATGCATAGGCATCGTGTGACCCCAGTTCGGAATGGTCGCCATTGCGCCCTTTGGCAATGTCATGGAACAGCCCTGCCAGATACAGCAATTCTGGGTCACGCAAGGTCTTGAACACTTCGGCACACAAGGGCAGTTCCTGTGCGCCAATGGCGGTGCTGTAACGCCGCAGGTTGCGCACCACGAACAGGGTGTGTTCATCCACCGTATACATGTGGAACAGGTCGTATTGCATCCGCCCGACGATATTGGCGAAGGCGGGGATGTAGGCCGCGAGGATGCCGTAACGGTTCATCAAACGCATCACAAAGGTGATGCCTTTGGGCTGGCGCAAAATCTGGATGAACAGTTGGCGGTGGCGTGCTTGCTGGCGGAAACTGGCATCAATCCGGTGCAAGTTGTGGCGGATCAAGCGGGTGGTATCCGGCGTCAACCCGGTGACCCCCGGCGTCATTTGCAGCAACAGGAAAATTTCCAGCAGCGCCGTGGGGTACAGCACGAACACATCCGGCGAATTCACCGAAATCAGGTTGCCACGCTTCTCATACCACTCGCCCAGCATTTCCGGCAGTGGCGGATGCTGGGTGAGGATGCGTTCGCGGAAAATCCCCATCAGCATATCGCTGAGGCGTTCCAGCGCGGTGATGGTGCGGTAGTAACGCTGCATGAAGGCTTCCACCGCGGCATTATTGGTGTCGTCGGTGTAGCCAAATAAGTGGGCAAGGCTGCGCTGGTAATCAAACAGCAGCCGGTCTTCCTTGCGTTTCGCCAGTTCGTGCAGGGCAAAACGGATGCGCCACAGGAACAAACGGCCTTCGCGCAAGGTTTCAAATTCGTCGTATTCCAGCAGGCGCTTTTCGTAGAGTTCTTGCAGTGAAAGCGTGCCGTATTCGCGGTGCGTGACCCAACTGATGGTTTGGATGTCACGCAAACCACCGCGCCCTTCCTTGAGGTTGGGTTCGACGCGGTGGGAGGTGTCGCCGAGTTTGAGGTAGCGTTTTTGCTGTTCTTCCAGTTTGGCTTGGAAAAATTCGCGGCTGTTCCACATCTGTGAGGGGGCGATGGCTTCACGTAAGGCCAGAAACAGCTTTTCATTGCCGCTCAGGTAGCGTGATTCGATCAGGTTGGTGATGACGGTCTGGTCAGCACGGGCGGTTTCCAAGCATTCGTCGAGGGTGCGCACGCTGTGGCCTACATCCAGCCCGATGTCCCACAGCAGGGTAATGAAGGCGGAGAGGCGTTCGCAGCATTCCTGCGCCGGGGGTTTCGGTCAGCAGGATCAGCAGGTCAATGTCGGAAGCAGGGTGCAATTCGCGTCTGCCATAGCCGCCCACCGCAATCAGGGTGGCGCGGTGATGCTGGGGAATGCCTTTCATTTCCCACAAATGCCGCAACAGCATGTCAATGAATTCAGCATGGTCGGAGAGCAGGGTGCGGATGTCCTTCCCCGCATGGAACTCCTCCCCCAGCAGCTTGCGGGCGTCACGGATGGCTTGGGCGTAATCGGCAATTTGCAGCCCATCGCGTGCCATCAGGTGGTGGTAAACGTCCAGCAGGGGATTGGTCTGTATCATAGGGTAGAGCGCCAGTTAGCCTCTTCATCACGCAGGGTGAGGATTTCAAAACCGTCATCGGTCACCAGAATGGTATGTTCCCATTGGGCGGAGAGTTTGTGGTCTTTGGTCACTGCCGTCCATTTGTCGGGCAGGATTTTCAGGTGGCGTTTGCCTTGGTTAATCATTGGTTCAATGGTGAAAATCATGCCTGCTTGCATGATGATTTTGTCACTGTCTTTGCTGTAATAATGCAGGATTTGCGGCGCTTCGTGAAAGCGGCTGCCGATGCCATGCCCGCAGAACTCTTCCACCACGCTGTAAGTTGTGCGCATGGGCGTGACGCTGGATGGCTTTGCCAATATCACCAAACGTTGCACCGGGGCGTACTTGCAGGATGCCAAGGTACATGCATTGCTGGGTGATGATGGCTCAGGCGTTTGCCTGCAATGGTCGGTTCGCCGACGTGGAACATTTTGCTGGTGTCCCCGTGGTAGCCATCCTTGATGACAGTAATGTCAATGTTCAGGGCATCGCCGCTTTTCAGTTTCTTGTCTCCTGGAATGCCATGACAAACGACATGGTTGAGCGAGGTGCAGATGGATTTGGGGAAGGGGGGGGTTCCATAGTTTAAGGGCGCGGGGATAGCTTGCTGTACATTAACAATGTAGTCATGGCAAAGTTTGTCCAGTTCATCGGTGGTCACGCCCGGTTTGACGTGTTCCTCAATCATATCCAGCACGTCGGCTGCCAGCTTGCCTGCTACCCGCATTTTGGCGATTTCGTCCGCCGTTTTGATTGTTATTGCTTGATCTCGTTGTGTCTTTGCCATTTGTAGTTGTTCCCGGTAGCACTCAAAAGCGTTTCATGGTATAAAGCGCCCGCGAATTCCGCAAATAGTTTTACATTTTGTTGGACTGTTTATTTTAAATCCACACATACATCGACACGACACGCAGGGTGCCTGACCAAAAAAACAGGTTGCGTTTGCCGGGATGTATGGAGGCATAACCCATACAGGAGCTTATCATGCCAAAAGTTACTATGCGCCAAATGCTCGAAGCTGGCGTCCACTTCGGTCACCAGACCCGTTACTGGAACCCAAAAATGGGTCAGTTCATCTTCGGTGAGCGTAACAAAATCCACATCATCAACCTTGAGCAGACTCTGCCAATGTTCAATGATGCCACCAACTTTATCGGCAAGTTGGCTGCTAAAGGCGGCAAAATCATGTTCGTCGGCACCAAGCGTTCTGCGCGTGATGCAGTTAGCGAAGCTGCCGCTGCTTGCAAAATGCCTTACGTCAACCATCGCTGGTTGGGTGGGATGCTGACTAACTTCAAAACAGTTAAGCAATCCATCAAGCGTTTGAAAGATCTGGAAAAAATGGCTGAAGACGGCACTTTCCAGAAATTGGGCAAAAAAGAAGTCCTGATGCGTACCCGTGAAGCTGAAAAGCTGGAACGCAGCTTGGGCGGTATCAAAGATATGCGCGGCTTGCCAGATGCGATTTTCGTTATCGACGTAGGCTACGAAAAAATTGCAGTACTGGAAGCGAACAAACTGGGCATCCCCGTCATTGGCGTAGTGGATACCAACAACTCGCTGCAAGGTATTGACTATGTGATTCCGGGCAACGATGACGCGATCCGCGCTATCCAACTGTACGTTTCCGCCGCTGCTGATGCGATCACTGAAGGCCATACGGCTGCTGCGATTGCACCAGAGCCTGAAGCCGCAGCAAGCACTGAAGAAGTGGCTGCTGATGATGCAGCACCTACCACTGACGCTGCTGGCGAATAAGCCAGCCCGTTCAAACAAGGAGTTACCCAAATGGCAATTACTGCTGGAATGGTGAAAGAACTGCGCGAACGTACCGGCGCAGGCATGATGGAATGCAAAAAGGCCCTGACCGAAACCAATGGCGACATGGAAGCGGCAATCGACCTGATGCGCAAATCCGGTGCAGCGAAAGCTGACAAGAAAGCCGGTCGGGTAGCAGCAGAAGGGCGCGTTATCGTTGCCCTTGCTGACGATGCGAAAAGTGCTGCTATCGTTGAAATCAATAGCGAAACTGACTTCGTTGCCAACGACAGCAACTTCGTCGAATTTGCCGATGCAGTGGGTCTGGCGACGCTGAAAGCGCAACCGGCTGACATCGCGGCACTGTCTGCGCTGATGCTGCCAAACGGTCAAACCGTGGAAGAAAACCGTACTGCGTTGATCGCCAAAATTGGTGAAAATATTCAAGTACGCCGCTTCCAACTGGTTGATGCCGGTGAATGTGGTCAGATTGCATCCTACCTGCACGGAACCCGTATCGGGGTCGTGGTGTGCATTGACGGTAATGATGGCGATATGGGCAAGCACATTGCGATGCACATTGCTGCCAGCCGTCCTGCTTGTGTGGACGAATCCGGTGTACCGGCTGAGATGGTGGAGCGTGAGCGCGAAATCCAGATCGACATCGCCATGCAAAGCGGCAAGCCACGCGAAATCGCTGAAAAGATGGTGGTTGGGCGCATGAAGAAATTCTTGGGCGAAATCACCTTGGTTGGTCAGCCATTCGTCATGAACCCTGACCAGACGGTGGGCGATTTGTTGGCATCCAAAAGTGCTAGCATTACCCATTTCGTGCGTCTGGAAGTGGGCGAAGGCATTGAGAAGAAACAGGAAAACTTTGCTGATGAAGTAGCGGCGCAAGCGGCTGCGATAGCGGCAGGGAACTAAAAAACCTTCGGGTTTTTCAGTAAGGAAGGGGCAACTAGCTAGTTGCCCCTTTTTTTTGGCTGGGATTTCGTGATAAAAAACCCCTTCGCTGACGCCTTATCATACTGCGGCATCCATGTCATCTACTCCTCTCGGCTAGCACACCCTATCTCTTTTGTCTTGTGCGGTGCAATGTAAAACTTGATAAATATCACTGTTGCGACGCACAATTTTGGGTAACTTGAATGTCATATTTCCCCATAATAGGACATTTTATCGTGATTGACGCCAGCATTTTCTCCGCAGACACCGTAGTTGCCCTAGGTTACATGCTGGCCTTGGGGGTTTCACTCGCCATTTTGCTGGCAATCGCCAACCGTTTCCTGTTTGTGTACGAAGATCCGCGCATCGACGAAGTGGATTCAGCCCTACCGCACGCCAATTGTGGTGCATGTGGGCAGGCGGGTTGCCGTCAGTTTGCCGAAAAGCTGATTGCTGGTGAAGTCACAGCCCGGTCAATGCACCGTTAACGCGCCTGCCAACAATGTTGCCATTGCCGAATTCCTCGGCGTGGATCTTGGGCAGTCACAGAAAAGCGCATCGCCCGACTCGCGTGCGCAGGCGGTACGCACGTTGCCTACACCCGCGCCCAATACGAGGGCATCCATTCCTGCCGCGCTGCCGCGCTGATCGGCGGCGGTGGCAAAGGCTGTACGTGGGGTTGCCTCGGCATGGCGGATTGCGCCGATGTCTGCGATTTCGACGCGATTACGATGGATAAACACGGCCTGCCCGTGGTCGATGCCGCCAAATGCACCGCCTGTGGCGATTGCGTCGATGTTTGCCCCAAACACCTGTTTGAACTGCACCCCGTCAGCCATCAATTGTGGGTGGCCTGCAAAAATTTGCACTTCGCGGAGCGGCAGAAGCCGAATGCGAAGTCGCCTGCACCGCCTGTGAGCGTTGCGCCAACGATTCCCCAGAGGGATTAATAACGATCAGGGATAACCTGGCGATCATTGATTACAGTAAGAATTCCCTAGCCTCCGCGTCAGCATCCAGCGTTGCCCTACCGGTGCAATCGTATGGCTGAACGACAAAGGGAAGATCGAAAAAGGCTCAAAAGCAAAGCCTGTCATCAGAAAACAGGCATTGCCCGTTAGGCCACGCATAATCCTTTAAATCTCACTCGTAGAGGCAGTCAAACCATGTTCGGAATCAAGAAACCTGTTACCCCTACCGTCAAGTACCCCGGTACACGCATGGCAATGGACGGCAACGCCGCTGTCATTATGTGCGAACGCGAGGCATCGGATGCAGCAGGTGCATACCCGATTACCCCTTCCACCCAGATGGGCGAATACTGGGCGGAAGAAGTCGCCAAAGGTCACATCAATAATGCCGGTCAGCCGCTGATTTTCGTTGAACCGGAATCCGAACACGCTGCCGCAGCCGTCACTGCGGGTATGTCGATGACGGGCTTGCGGGCCACCAACTTTTCCTCCGCGCAAGGCGTGGCATTCATGCACGAATCCTTGTACGCCGCCGTCGGTAAACGCCTGCCTTACGTGCTGAACATCGGTTGCCGCGCCATTACCAAAGCCAGCCTCAACGTGCATTGCGGGCATGATGACTACCACTGCATCGACGACACCGGTTTCTTCCAGATTTTTGCCAAGAACGCACAGGAAGCGGCTGACCTCAACCTGATCGGGCGCAAGATTGCCGAACTCTCCCTGACCCCTGCGGCAGTGGCGCAAGACGGCTTCCTCACCACCCATTTGATCGAACCGCTGCAAGTGCCGGAACGCGAACTGATTGCAGAATTCCTCGGCAACCCCGCCGACATGATCGACTGCCCCACCCCTGCGCAGGAAATGATTTACGGCCCGAAACGCCGCCGCGTCCCCGAAGTGTGGAGCGTGGATAACCCAATGGTGGCAGGTACGGTGCAAAACCAAGACGCCTACATGCAAGCGACTGCCGCGCAACGCCCGTACTTCTTCGACCACATCCGCGACCTGTCCGAAAAAGTGATGGCGGAATACGCCAGCCTCACCGGGCGCTACTACGGGCGCATTGCCGAATACCGTTGCGACGATGCCGATTACGTGATTCTGGGTCAAGGCAGCATGATCGTGCAGGCGGAAGCGGTTGCCGATTACCTGCGTGATACCCGCAAGCTCAAAGTGGGCGTGATTAACCTCACCATGTACCGCCCGTTCCCCGGCGATCTGATCAGCAAAGCACTGCAAGGCAAAAAAGGCTGCGTGGTGCTGGAACGTACCGACCAACCGCTGGCAGAAGATTTGCCCGTCATGCGTGAAGTCCGCGCCGCCCTCACCAAGAGCATGGAAAACGGTTTTGCTGCCCGTGGCGAACTGCCTTACCCGCTGTATGCCAGCTACAAAAGCGGCGAAGCACCTGCCCTGTACTCCGGCTGCTACGGGCTTGGGAAGCCGCGACTTGCAACCGGAAGGCATTATCGGTGCTATCGAAAACATGCTGCCCAACGGCAAGAACAAGCGTTTCTTCTATCTCGGCATCGACTTCTACCGCAATGCCGCATCCACTCCGCGTCAGGAAGTGTATTTCAACGACCTGTTGAGCCGTTACCCGCAAATCAAGGATTTGTCGGTGTATGGCAGCGAAAACCCCAACCTGATGCCGAAAGGTTCAATCACCGTGCGGATGCACTCGGTCGGCGGCTGGGGCGCAATCACCACGGGTAAAAACCTGGCGATGACGCTGTACGACCTGCTCGGTTTCGACATCAAAGCCAACCCCAAATACGGTTCGGAAAAGAAAGGTCAGCCGACCACCTACTACCTGTCCGCTGCCCCTGAACCCATCCGTTTGAGCTGCGAATACCATTACGTTGACGTGGTGCTGTCCCCGACCCGAACGTATTCCTGCACTCCAACCCACTGCACGGGCTGGACAAAGGTGGTGTGTTCATTATCCAAAGCAGCCTCGGAACGCAGCGGAAGTCTGGGCGCAAATCCCGCGTCAGGCACAGAAATACATCGTTGACCACGACATCCGCATCTTCTACCTCGACGGTTTCAAGATTGCGCGGGAAGAAGCCTCCAACGCTGAACTGCAATTCCGTATGCAGG
Organism: uncultured Gammaproteobacteria bacterium; assembly: GCA_963818325.1. Taxonomy (GTDB): domain Bacteria; phylum Pseudomonadota; class Gammaproteobacteria; order Thiotrichales; family Thiotrichaceae; genus Thiothrix. The sequence continues at coordinate 51,175 of CAWFRV010000015.1, forward strand.
GTAACGCTTTCCAAGGTGCATTCTTCGCCGCATCCCCGTTGATGGCACGCAACAATATGACCCGCGACACGCTGTTCTGCTGCCATCGAAAAGCAGTTGCTGCGACAAGTTCGGCAAAAAAGGCGCACGGGTCGTTGAAGACAACCTCAAAGTGGTACGCCGTGGTTTCGATGAAATCATTGAAATCACCGACAAGACCGTCGGTTTGACCCCGGAAGCGGTGCGCAAACAAGCCAGTTCCTTGCCGCTCATGCTCAAGCAATTGCCAGAAGGCGACGGACGCATTTCCGACATCCACCGTTTCTGGGAACAGACCGGCAACTTCTACATCGAGGGCAAAGGCAACGGCAACCTCGCTGACCCGTACATGGCGTCGAGCCTGATGCCAGTGGCAACCGGTGTTCTACCGCGACATGACCCAGATCCGCTTCGAGTACCCTGAATACAAGCCGGAAAACTGCACCGCTTGCGGCAACTGCTACAGCGTGTGCCCGGATAGCGCGATTCCGGGTCTGGTCAATTCCTTCAGCGACGTGTTCAACTCCGCCATTATGACGATTGAACGCGGCGGCAACCCGACCCGTTTCCTGCGCCGTGAAGTGCGTACTGTCGAAAAGAAACTGCGTGACCTGATCGACCAAAACGGCGAAGCCGCCAACGTCAGCCAGCTGATCGACCATGCGGTACTGGAAACGCTGGCAGAATCCCCACTGGAAGGCAAAGAGAAAGAGAGTCTGGAACGCGAATTCAGCCGCTTGCTCGCCACCATCGGCGATTTCCGTTTTGCCATTACCAAGCCTTACTACTCCACCCGCGAGAAAAAGGCAGACAGGCAGCGGCGGCTTGTTCTCCGTCACCCTCAACCCCAACACCTGTAAAGGCTGTATGGAATGCATCAAGGTGTGTGAAGACGGTGCATTGGTTGCCGTCCCACAAACCGAAATCAGCGTCGAGCGGATGCGCAAGGAATGGAAATTCTGGCTCGACTTGCCTACCACCGCCCCAGAATTCAGCCGCATCGACAGTCTGGATGAAAAAGTCGGCGCACTCGAAACCTTGTTGCTCGACAAGCATAACTACCAAGGCATGGTGTCCGGCGACGGCGCGTGTCTGGGTTGCGGCGAAAAGACCAGTATCCACCTGTTCACCGCACCGTAACGGCCTGCTGCAACCACGGGTGCAAAACGCATCTGGAAAAGATCGACGACCTGATCAACCAAGCTGGAAACCAAGGTACGCATGACCTCGGCGAGCAACATCGACCTCGGCAACACCGCTGCCTTCCGCGCGCCATCGACGGCAATCAAGGAAAACGACCTGACGCTGGGCATCCTGTCGCATTCACTGGAAGCCAACAGCAAAACCAACCCGCTCGATCAGCAATGGCTGAAAGATATCACCAAGCTGCTGGATGCTTTGCGCAACCTGAAGTGGAAATACACCGACGGTCAGACCAAGCAAGGCCGTGCCGCAATGGGCATTATCAACTGCCACTGGCTGTACGTCGGTGTGGGCATCCACCTTCCCGTTCAACCCTTACCCGTTCCCGTGGGCAAACCATTTGTTCCAGGACGCGCCGTCAATGGCGATGGGTATTTTTGAAGGTCACATGGCGAAAATGGCGGACGGTTTCAAAGCCATCCGCAAAGCCGAGCTGATCCTAGCCGACAAATACGATCCGCCAGCGTGAACACGATTTCTTCGACCTACTTCGACTGGAAACAGTTCAACGATGAAGAATGGCATTTGTGCCCGCCTGTCGTCGCCGTCGGTGGTGATGGCGCGATGTATGACATCGGCTTCCAGAACCTGTCGCGTGCGCTGATGTCCGGCGATGCCGATCAAGGTGCTGGTGCTGGATACGCAGGTGTATTCCAACACCGGTGGTCAGGCGTGTACCTCCGGCTTTATCGGTCAGGTATCCGACATGGCTCCTTACGGCAAGGCATGGAAAGGCAAGACCGAAATCCGCAAGGAAATGAGCCTGATCGGGATGGCGCACCGCACCTCCTTCGTGCTGCAAAGCTCCATTTCCAATATGACGCACATGATCGAAGGCTTCATCGACGGTCTGAACAGCCGCCGCCCAGCACTGTTCAACATCTACGCGGTATGCCAGCCCGAACACGGTGTGGCCGATGACGCTGCCGAACAGCAAAGCAAGCTGGCGGTCGAATCCCGCGCTTACCCGCTTGTTCCGCTTCGACCCGGATGCAGGCGAAACCTTGAAAGATTGCACCAGCCTCGAAGGCAACCCGTCCATCGACACCGACTGGCCGACTTACACGCTGGAATACACCGACGAAAAAGGCAAAACCGCCAGCATGAAAGTGCCAATGACCTTCGCCGACTTCGCCCTGACCGAAGGCCGTTTCCGCAAGAGCTTCCGCAAAGCCCCGCCGGAAACCTGGAACGACAATATGGTGCAGTTGCACGACTTCATCGACTGGATGATGGATGCACGCGACGGCATGTTCCCGTACATCTGGGCAGTCGATAGCAAAAACCGCCTGATGCGGGTCTGGTAGCCAAGAACTGGTGACTTCCACCGAAGAACGCCGTCGTTTCTGGCATCAACTCAAGTCCCTGACGGGCGTGGATCAAGTCGTCGATCTGGATGCCATCAAGCTGCAAGCCAAAGCCGAAGTGGCGCAACAATTGACGGCTACCCTGATGGGCATGGCAGTGGGCAGCGTACCTGCGGGTTTGCTGGCAAGTGGTGGTAATGGCGCACTGGCTCCGGCAGGTGCTGGCGCGCGGCTAACGCGGGCAGTTACGAACCAGTGTGGGTCGATACCCCGGAATGTACCGCCTGTGACGAGTGCATCAATATCAATGCAGGCATTTTCGGCTACAACGATGCCAAGAAAGGTGATTGTCCTCAACCCAGCAGGCGGCCCTTTCAAGGACATCGTGAAGGCAGCGGAAAAATGCACGGCAGGTTGCATCCACCCCGGTACGCCGTCCAACCCGAACGAAGCGGGCGTGGATAAGCTGGTAGCGCGGGCGGCGAAATACCAATAATGTGATGTCGTGGTCATATGTAGGGGCAGACCCCCGTGTCTGCCCTCTTCCAAGAAGGGCAATCACGGGGGATTGCCCCTACATCGGCCAACCGTAACGTAACAGGTGACAACCATGCTTGCTCTGTTTGATAAATTCCGCAAAGGTCACTTTGCACACGGTGTGCATCCGCACTACCACAAGGAAACGACGCAAGGGAAAGCCATCAAGCGGCTACCTTTCGCGCCGCGCCTGATCGTGCCGGTGTCGCAGCACATCGGCGCACCCGCCAAACCCGTGGTCAAGGTGGGTGAGGAAGTGCTGCGCGGGCAAATGATTGCCGAGGCAAACGGGTTTATGTCCGTCCCCGTCCACGCGCCTGCCACGGGTGTGGTCAGTGACATTGGGCTAATGCCGAGTGCGGCAGGCCCTAAAACGCTGTCGATCGTGATTGATGTGTACAAAGGTGATTCGCAGCAAGTGCGCTACGGCGATCCGGTGATACTGGAAAAACTGTCACGTGACGAACTGCTCCAGCGCGTGCAAGCCACCGGCATGGTCGGGTCTGGGCGGGGCGGCTTTCCCCTCGCACGTCAAACTGAACGTTCCCGAAGGCAAAACCGCGCACACGCTGGTGATCAACGGCTGCGAATGCGAGCCTTACCTCACCTGCGACCATCGGGTGATGCTGGAAGACCCGGAAGCCTTGCTGCAAGGCATCCGCTACGTCCTGCAGCATTTTGGGCGCAAGCAAAGCCATTGTCGGCATTGAAGACAACAAAGCCGATGCTGCCGCCGCGATCAAAGCCAAGCTCAAACCCGACGACCCGATCACGGTGGAACTGGTGGAAACCAAGTACCCCCAAGGTGCGGAAAAGATGCTGCTGAAATCGCTGTTGGGCATCGAAGTTCCCGCTGGCGGCTTGCCCATCGACCTCGGCATTGTGGTCAACAACGTCGGCACGGTGGCGCAACTCGGCAAACTGTTACCGCAAGGCGAAGGCCTGATTGAGCGCGTCGTCACCGTCACCGGTTCTAATATCGAAAAAGCGGGGAATTACCTCATGCCGATTGGCACACCGGTACGCTTCATCCTCGAACAGCTCGGCATTACGGCGGATCATGACGAGATTATCCTCGGTGGCCCGATGATGGGCATGGCGCTGGCGTCGCTGGATGTACCGATTACCAAAGGCACGTCCGGTTTGCTGATCTTTAAGGAACGCACCTTCATTGAAAGCAGGGCGAACAGAGCGGCACGGTATTCCCTTGCATCAAGTGCGGGCGCTGCGTGGATGCTTGCCCGATGTACCTCAACCCGGCGCAAATGGGCTGGCTGGCGGGCAACCGCGAGTACGCGCAGATGGAAAGCGATTTCCACCTCAACAGTTGCTTTGAATGCGGCTGTTGCAGCTTTGTGTGCCCGTCGAATATCCCGCTGGTGCAATATTTCCGCATTGCCAAGAGCGTTAACCGTGAACTGAAGGGGAAAGCATGAGCAAGAAACCTATTGTTCTGCACACTGCGCCGCACGTAAAAAAGCCGCAGGATGTGCCGATGATCATGCGCCATGTGGTGTATGCGCTGCTGCCGATTGTGGCGTTTGCGGTGTACCAGTTCGGTATTAGCGTGTTGATGCTGATCATTGTGGTGGTACTCAGTTGCCTTGGCACGGAACGCTTTTTCAACTGGATGAGCGACAAGCCCAGCAGTTTGAACGACTGGTCGTCCACCATTACCGGCTTGTTGCTGGCATTGACCCTGCCGCCCGGTTTCCCGCTGTGGATGGGGGCGGTGGCGGCGTTCGCCGGTATTGCCATTGCCAAAGTGGTATTCGGCGGGATTGGTTACAACGTGTTCAATCCGGCACTGGCGGGGCGGGCATTCGTGCAAGCGGCGTTTCCGGTAGCGATTACCACGTGGACACCAGCGTTTTTCAGCGGGCGTTTTACCGAGTTTGTGCCTTCCACCCTGACTGCGCCGTTCATGATGCCGCCGGAAACGGCGGAATGGGTGAAACAGGTCGCGGTGGATGGTTTCAGCGGGGCGACACCGTTGGGTTTGCAGAAATTCCAGCATATCAGCACCGACAGCGTGGATTTGTTACTCGGGACGGTAGCGGGTTCGGCGGGGGAAACGTCCGCGCTGCTGATTCTGCTGTGTGGGGCGTATCTGATGGTGCGCAAGATGATGAACTGGCAGATTCCGGCGTGGATTTTCGTCGGGGTGATTATCACCTCTGGCGTGTTGTACCTGATTAACCCGGACAAATACGCTGACCCGATGTTCATGCTGTTCTCCGGTGGCTTGATGTTGGGGGCGATGTTCATGGCTTCCGACATGGTGGGTTCGCCGCTGACACCCAAGGGCGTGATGATCTACGGCTTGCTGATCGGTTTCCTCACCGTGCTGATCCGCCAGTTCGGTAGTTTGTCGGAAGGCATTATGTACGCCATTTTGCTGGGCAATGCGATGACACCGCTGATTGATACGTGGACACAACCACGCCTGTTTGGTGCGCAACCGAAAAAGGGGAAATCCGCATGAGTGGGAATACCAGTAAGTCAATGATTGTCACCTTGGGGTTTGTCACTGCGCTGTCCGGTTTCCTGATCGTGACGGCGTATCAGGCCACCAAACCGGCGATTGAGGAAAACAAACGCTAGCGTATCCAGCAAACGGTGCTGGAAGTCATCAAGGGTGCGACCGCCTACAAGCATTTCGTCATCAATCGACAAGGCGAACTTGCTGGAAGCCACCCCTGACTTGAAAGGCACGAATGTGTACGCCGGTTACGATGCGCAAGGCAAGCTGATGGGCTTGGCGGCGGAAGGTCGGGCGCAGGGTTATTCCGGTTCGGTGGAAACCATTTACGCCTACACGCCCGTCCTGTGAGTGCATTACCGGAGTCAAGGTCATCAAGCAGACCGAAACACCGGGGCTGGGTGACAAGGTGATTACCAACAAGGATTTCGTTGCCAACTTCGAAAAGCTGGATGCCAAGGTGAATGCCGCAGGCGATGCACTGGCCAACGCCATTGTCGCGGTCAAACACGGCTCGAAAAAGAACCCGTGGGAAATCGACGCGATCAGTGGTGCGACCATTTCTTCCAAGCGCCATTGCCAAGGGGCTGAACGGCAGTGCGCAAGAACGTGCTGCCCAAAGTCGTGCCACTGCTATCGACAAATTGAAGGAGCCAAGCCATGAGCCTGCTCAAACAGGATGACACCATTACGCTTCGATACCTTCATGGAAGGCATCTGGCGCGAAAATCCGGTGTTCGTGATGATGCTGGGGATGTGCCCGACCCTGGCGGTTACCACCTCCGCCATTAACGCGCTGGGCATGGGGGTGGCAACCACGTTCGTGCTGATTGCGTCCAGTATGCTGGTATCGCTGTTCCGCAACCTGATTCCGGCGGGGGTGCGGATTGCCACCTACATCGTGATCATTTCCACCTTCGTGACGCTGGTGGATTACATCATGCAGGCGTACAGCCAGAGCCTTGTATAACGCGCTGGGGGCGTTCATCCAGCTGATCGTGGTCAACTGCATTATTCTGGGGCGGGCGGAAGCCTGTGCCTCACGCAACAAACCGCTCAAGTCAATGGTGAATGCGGCGGGCATGGGGCTGGGTTTCACCCTCGCGCTGCTGTGTCTGGGTGGGGTGCGCGAAATCCTCGGCAATGGTTCGCTGTTTGGCTTGCCGCTGTTCGGGGAACATTTCCAGCCGTGGGTCATCATGGTGTTGCCAGCCGGCGGCTTCCTGGTGCTGGCGGGCTGGCTGATACTGTTTGAGTGGCTGAAAATGCGCAAGCAGGGGCAAGCACAACAAGTCGGAGGTGTCAGCGCATGAACACTGATAGCGTTACCTTTATTTTTTTCAACTCGGTGCTGGCGAACAACTTCGTGCTGGCGATGTTTCTCGGTCTGTGCCCGTTCCTTGGCGTATCCGGCAAGCTGAATACTGCTGTGCCGATGGGCTTGGCAACCACCTTCGTTATGCTGGTGAGTTCGATCTGTGCGTATTTCATCAATGAATTGCTGGTCGCGTTCAATATCGAATACCTGCGCCTGATCAGTTACATCGTGGTGATTGCGTCCTCCGTGCAACTGGTGGAAATGGCGATGAAGAAACTCAGCCCGGCGCTGTTCCGCGCACTGGGGATTTTCCTGCCACTGATTACCACCAACTGCGCGGTGCTGGGCGTGGCGTTGTTCCAGACTTCCCGTGAATACGATTTCGTGCAATCGGTGGCGTTTGCCGGGGGCGCGGGTACGGGGTTCATCCTCGCACTGGTGCTGATGGCAGGTTTGCGTGAGCGGCTGGCACTGGCAAAAGTGCCGAGCGTGACGCAAGGGGCAGCCTTGAGCCTGATGATCGGGGCGTTGCTGTCAATGGCGTTTATGGGATTTGCAGGACTGGGAGCGGAATGATGCGGGATTATCTGATTGCAATGCTGGTGATTCCGGTGTTGTTCGGGGCGTGGATTGTGGTGCAACGCATCGTGAAGGAATTTGCCTTGCGCCACCCGGAATTGGGCCCACCACGGGAGGAAGGCGGCGGCTGCGGGTCGTCGTGCGGGTGCAGCGGCAAAAAGGCGTGCAAGAACCGCGACAACCATGACCACCACCATCATTAATGAGAGAGGATTTTATGACTGATACCAACGAACAGACTTACAGCAATACCTGCGACGCGATCGTTCGCTCCAGCAAGCGCATTACCGATACCAAAACGGATGAGGTGCGTGAGCTGGTGTTGACCATCCATGACCCTGCGTTCCGGGCGATGCCGGGGCAAAATATTGGCGTGCTGGTGGAAGGCAAGCATCCGTTCGGCAACCGCTTCCATCACCGCTATTACAGCATGTTAGCGGCACAGCCGACATGGCGAAGGCTCGGACATTGAGATTCTGGTGCGGCGTTGTTCCTACATCGACGAGGTGTCGGGCGAAGAATACCCCGGCATTGCGTCGCACTACTTGTGCGATGCTGCACCGGGCAAGCAGATTACCCTGACCGGGCCTTACAAGGCGGCGTTCAAAGTGCCTGCGGATAACACCAGCAACTTGCTGATGATTGGGACGGGGACGGGGATTGCACCTTTCCGCACTTTGATCAAGTCGGTATACGCGCAGCAACAGGGCTGGAATGGGCAAGTGCGGCTTGTTCTACGGCGCGAAAAGCGGGCTGGATGCGTTGTACATGAACGACCAGAACAATGACCTTACCAACTATTACGATCAGGCCACCTTTGAGGCGTATCAGGCGATTGACCCGCAGTCGTGGCGCGATGCGTCCGGCAATCTGGGCAAGAGTCTGGCGGAAAACGGCGCGAAAACCTGGGTGATGATGCAGATGCCGAACACTTACGTTTACCTCGCCGGGTTGAAGAAACAGGTGGCGGTGCTGGATAAGGTGATGGGTGAACTGGCGGGTTCGGCGGCGAACTGGCAGGCGTTGAAGAACCGGCTGGTGGCGGATGGGCGTTGGGCGGAGTTGGTGTATTAATTTGACCGGTCAGGGCCGTGAAGCGTGCGGCGGATGGTGTCTTGCGTTCGCGGGGGTTGGATTCGGGCCAGTGTGGCCTGCAATTCGGTCAGTTCTTTGTCGCGGCGGTGGTAACCAGTTTCGTCGATGAGTTTGGCGGCGGCGACGATGTGGTTCTGCCAGCCGGTGCTGCATTCGACTCCGTTCCGCCAACGTCTGCCACCGTGCGGAGGCTGAGCGGAGTCCAAGCCTCCGCCACCAACAACCGCGCCATCTCCAAATGATAATCCGTCAAATGCAGCCGCATCCCGCTGCCGTCGGCGATGTCGAACACTTCCTGCAAGTCCTGCCGGGCGCGGGCGAAGTCGCGGGTGTGGCGGTGCAGCGCAGCGCGGGCGAGCAGACCGAGTGGCAAATACTGCTGCTCTCCTGCTGCACGCAAACCAGCGACAGCCTGCTCTAGCCAGTGGTCGCTTGCTCTTGCACCTCCCCTGACAAGGGGAGGTTGGGAGGGGTTTCTTCGACAGCCTGTTGCAGATGGGCGCGTCCGAGGGTGAGTTGATCCAGAGCAATATCTAGCAAACTAGAATACTTGCTTTGCCCATTCCAAAGTCTGTTCCGCCCGCTCCAGCACCTCCGCCGTGCTGCCCTGCGCCAGCAGCAGGTCGCAGTAGCGGAAACCTCGCAGCGAATACAGGCGAGGATACCTAGGCTGGTGTTCCTGCTGGAGTTGCTCCGCATTCCCGGAACAGGGCAAGAGCTGAGACGGTATCCCCTGCCTGATGCAGGGCATCGGCGTGGGTAGTGCGACATGTCACATGCGGCAGACCATATCCCCGGACTGGTCAGCGTAGCTGTTGCTGAGTGCGCTGATCGTACACCGCTTGCACCACTTCACCGAGGGTGAGTTGCAGTTCGCTGAGGTTACTAGCGTTGGATACTGCACTTTCCCAATTTTCTTGCTGTACGAATAAATCAACCGCTGCCTGCATTGGTTCCAGTGCCTCATGCAGCCGCCCCAAGGCGCGTAAGCGGAAGCCTGCCCAATTCAGCAATCTGGCTTGCCACATTTCCTGCAAACCCGCTGCGGGGGTGTGCCACGGAGGTCGTGAAGAAATGCGCCACGGTAGCGAGGTCATCGCTGAAAGCACCGAGTTTTTGCAGATAGATAATTTGTTCTTCCTCACGTTGAATACGTGGCCAATAAACCTCATCCAACGCCTGCTGATGCAACCCCGCCGCACACCCATGCGCCACCGCACTGAACAACGGCTGCATTTCTTCCAGCGTATCGGGAAACTCCTTCTCCGGCAGGGCTTTGTAGTATTCGTACAGCCGTTCATGCGCCTGCTGCCACGCTTGCGGTTGCTGGGTTTGCAGTTGCCCGCCGAAGTATTCGCGGATCAGCGGGTGGCAGTCGAGATCGCCGCCACTGTCATGCTGCGACAACAGGTGGTGTTCTTCGCGCAAACTGGCGATAGCTTCCAGCCATTCATCTTCATCAATGCCTGCGGTCAGGTGCGGAATCTGCGCATCCCACAGCATTTGCAGCACGTCTTGCCCGATGGGGTGGTCGAACAGCCCCAACAAGTGCAGCAACGCCAGTTCCGGCTCGCCCGCAAACCATTCTGCGTAAGCCTGCATCACCTTGAAGGCGTGGCGGCTGTCGCGGTTGCCCGTGGCTTTCACCAGTGCTTTGAGCGTATCGCGCTTGCGTACATCGCCCTGATGCCGCAGCCGCAACACATTCCCCAGCAAACTCAACGCCAGTGCATGACCACCGTATTCACGCACCGCCTTGCCCAGTTCCGCCGCGCTGCCCGTTACCCCCAGCGATTGCAGCAACTGGATGCCATCCGCCGCTGTCAGGTTTTGCAGATCGTGGCGGATGACGGTGGGCGCGTCGCGGTCACTGAGTTCATGCAGCGCAATCCGCGTGGTGATAATGCACAAGCCGCACGGATGGCGGGCAAGCTGGCGCAGCAACTGGCGGATGGCTTTGTCCTTGAGTTCGCCGCGCATTGCCGCGCCTGCCATGTTGCAATGGCTCTAAACCATCCAACACCAGCACGTAGCGTTTGCCGTGCAGCAACTCGGCGAGGTGGTCGCCCTTGTCCTCCTCCGATGCAAACCGCTCGCGGGTCGAACCCAGCTTGGCAAACGCATGGCTGAAAAACGGCGTGGCGGAAGTCTGTTTGTCTTCGCTTGCACCTTGCGAGTAGAACGACCACGCGATCAGTGCGTCGATACCAGCGGTGTGGTCAAGCCAGTGGCGCAGCAGTTTGGTTTTGCCTGTGCCGCCGGGGGCGATGAATTGGATGATGCGGGTGGTGGTGTTTGCCCATGCGTCGTTGAGGAGTTGCAGTTCGGCGGCGCGTCCGAAGAAGCCGCCTTTGACGGTGGGGAGGCGGTCGGAGTGGATGGTGGTTGGCGCATATCCATTCGCCGCTGGCATGGAACGGATTTCTCCCAACGGCGGCGCAATGTATTCAGCCTGCCCCGTCAGCACACGGTACAACTTGTCGTAATCACTAGGCAGGCAATACGTCGAATAAGGTTTCAGTGTTAGCGGTACATGCTCCAGACTGCCATGCGTCGGAATTAGCGGGATGAACTTGGTGTTGCGGTAATAGTGGTCGTAAAGCGTTTGTGAAATAACCACGCCTTCAAATGTCACGCCACGTCCACCCTCCGTTTCCTGTTTGCGATAGCGCCGCAAATAGGTTTCGGTGCAAACCAGCAGCACAAAATCAGCCGCTTCGATCTGGTTTTCCATCCAGCATTGCCAACCTTCGGGTGGAAAGCCGTTGATGTACTGGTCTATCAGGCACTCCAGCCCATCCGTACGCAAACGGTCAGACACACCCCGGACAAAATCCCGGTGTGCGTCCGAATCGTGGCTGTAGCTGATGAAAACCTTGGGCATAACCCTGTCCGTCCCCTAATGGTAATGGCGAAATAATAGCGTTTATCTTGCGGTCTGTCCGATTTTTGCCGCTTGCCCAGTCCACGTCACCCCTGTATAAATGCAGCCAATTTCAATCACCGTAGGCGTACCCATGTCATCGACTCCTTCCAGCCCCGAACCCCGTTTCCGCCGCATCCTGCTAAAACTCAGTGGTGAAGCCCTGCTAGGCAAGCAAGATTCCGGTATCGACCCTGAAATCCTCTACCGTGTGGCGGGCGAAGACGCTGGCAGTGCAACGTTCCGGCGTGCAAGTGGCTATCGTGATTGGCGGTGGCAACTTGTTCCGTGGGGCAGGGCTGGCGGAAAAAGGCATGGATCGGGTGCGTGGTGACCAGATGGGGATGTTGGCAACGGTGATGAATTCGCTTGCCATGCAAGATGCCATCGAAAAACTCGGTGGGCAGTGCCGCGTATTGACTGCGCTGGGGATTGATCAGGTTGGCGAACGCTATTCCGCGCATCAAGCCCGCCGCTATCTGGAGCAGGGCGACATCGTGATCTGTGCAGCAGGCAGTGGTAACCCGTTTTTTACCACCGATACCGCTGCCAGCCTGCGCGGGGTTGAACTACAATGTGACCTGTTGTTGAAGGCAACTAAGGTGGACGGCATTTATGATGCTGACCCGAAAAAAAATCCTGCGGCAAAACGCTTTGATCGGTTATCCTTCGAGGACGCGATCCAGCGCCAGTTGGGCGTGATGGACTTAACGGCAATGGTGATGTGCCGTGATAATAAACTTCCCCTTGGTGTGTTCGATATGTTCGCACCGGGGGCGCTTGCCGCGATGGTGCGCGGTGAGATTGTTGGAACTTTGGTTGAGGTTTAAGGTAATGATTGCAGACATTAAAAAAGATGCAGAGCAGCGGATGCAGAAAAGTATTGAGGCTTTGCGTAATGATTTGACAAAAATCCGCACAGGTCGTGCCCATCCCAGCTTGCTGGATCAGATTACGGTGGATTATTACGGTGCGGAAGTTCCCCTCAGTCAGGTGGCTAACGTCAGTACCGAAGATGCGCGTACCCTGAAGGTCGTGCCGTGGGAAAAGCCGATGGCAGCCAAGATCGAAAAAGCTATCCTGACCTCCAATCTGGGTTTGAACCCTTCCAGTGATGGCAATGTTATCCGTGTGCCCTTACCGGCATTGACCGAAGAGCGTCGCCGCGATTTGGTGAAAGTGGTGAAAAGCGAAGCAGAAGGGGCGCGGGTAGCGATCCGCAATATCCGCCGTGATGCCAATTCTGATTTCAAGGCACTGCTGAAAGAGAAAGAAATCTCTGAAGATGACGAGCGCCGTGCCACCGACGACATCCAGAAGCTGACCGACCATTTCATCAAGGAAGTGGAAACGGTGCTGGATAATAAAGAAAAGGAACTGATGGTGGTTTGATGATGGTTGCTGCTTGGTGAAAAGTGGCTGTGGTACGGGGCTAGAATGACAAATACAATATCAAAGGATGCCGTTCCCCGGCATGTCGCCATCGTGATGGATGGGAACGGACGCTGGGCAAAAGCCCGCTTCCTTCCCCGCCTGATGGGGCATCACCGGGGCGTGGAGGCGGTACGCAAAGTTATCCGTGCGTGCAGTGATGCCGGGGTGGAATGCTTGACCCTGTTCGCGTTCAGCAGTGAAAACTGGCGTCGCCCGGAAGAGGAAGTCAGTGGCTTAATGTCACTGTTTATGTCCGCGCTGGAACGTGAGTCAGTGGCGTTAATGCGCCACAATGTCAGGATGCGTTTTATTGGTGACCGCAGTGGGTTTCCTGCCAGTTTGCAGGAGAAAATCCATCAGGTCGAATCCCTGACTGCCAGTTGTGATGGGATGCAGTTGCTGATTGCGGCGAATTACGGCGGGCGCTGGGATATTTTGCAAGCGGTACGCACGCTTGCCAGCCGGATTGCGGCGGGTGAGCTGGATGCGGCAAGGCTGGATGAGGCGACTTTCGGCGGGTTACTGTCAACGGATGGCGTGCCTGAACCCGACCTGTTTATCCGCACGGGTGGGGAGAAGCGCATCAGTAATTTTCTGATGTGGCAACTGGCGTATGCGGAATTGTATTTCACAGATGTTTTATGGCCTGAATTCGACGCTAAATGCCTGCATGATGCCTTCGCGGATTTTGCGCGGCGGCAGCGGCGTTTCGGGATGACGGGTGAGCAGGTATCAGGAGGAAAACGTGCTTAAACAACGGATTATCACAGGATTGGTGTTGCTGTTACTGGTATTTGCCGGTATCCGATTTTTGCCGACAGAGTTGTTCGGCTTGTTTTCACTGATGTTTATTGTGGGGCTGGGTGCTTGGGAGTGGGCAGGGCTGACCGGCTGTTATTTGCCGGAAAAACGCATGGCGGGAACCATGATGATTTTGCTGGCCTCGGTTCCGCTGGTGTTTGTTAAGCCGGATGCGGTATTGGTGCTGGCGATCAGCGTTCCGGTGTGGCTGGCGGTGCTGGTGGCGTTGAAGGTCTATCCGCGTAATGCCGGGTTCTACAAGAAACATGCGATGGCGATGCGCCTGTCGGGCATTCTGGTGTTGTTGCCTGCTTGGTATGCGCTGATGCAGTTGCATTTGATGCACTACACCTATGTTATTTACCTGATTATGTTGATCGCTTTGGCGGATAGCGCGGCTTATTTTGTCGGGCGTAAGTTCGGCAAAACCAAGTTAGCACCTGATTTAAGCCCCGGCAAAACCAAAGAGGGGTTATCGGGTGCGGTGCTGGCTACTGCTATCTGGGCGGCACTGGGGACTTTCTGGCTGGATATTCCAGCAGACAAAAACATTATTTTCATCATATTGTCGATGCTGGTGGTGTTTATGTCAGTAGCCGGTGACTTGTTCGAGAGCCTGCTCAAACGCGAAGCGGGCGTGAAAGATAGCGGCAAAATCTTGCCCGGTCATGGTGGCATATTAGACCGTATTGACAGCTTGCTGGCTGCTGCGCCGATTTTTACCCTTGGCCTGCTATGGGTGTTGAGACAGTAATATGAGATCCATTGGCATCACCATTCTGGGTTCTAGCGGTAGCATTGGTGTCAGTACGCTGGATGTGCTGGCGCGTCACCCGGAGCGTTTCCATGTGTTTGCGCTGACTGCCAATGGCAATGTTGGGCGGCTGTTTGAGCAATGTATGCAATTCCAGCCACGTTATGCGGTGCATGGCTGATGTTGCCGCTGCCGCCTTGCTGGAAAAGCGTTTGCAGGCGGTGGGCAGTGAGGTGGTGGTGTTGGCAGGGGCGGAGGCGTTGGAAACCGTTGCCAGCAGCCCGGAAACGGATTATGTGATGGCGGCGATTGTGGGCGCGGCGGGTTTGTTGCCTGCCTTGGCGGCGGCGCGGGCAGGCAAGCGGGTATGCTGGCGAACAAGGAAGCTTTGGTGATGTCCGGGCAGTTGTTCATTGATGCGGTACGTGAACATGGCGCGGAATTGTTGCCGATTGACAGTGAACACAATGCGGTTTTCCAGTGTCTCCCTGCGGATGGCAAGAAACGGGGTGGAAAAGATTTTGCTGACGGCTTCCGGTGGCCCGTTCCGTCTATGGCCTGCGAGTGATTTGCAGGGCAGTAACCCCGGAACAGGCGGTGGCGCACCCCAACTGGTCGATGGGGCAAAAGATTTCGGTGGATTCTGCTACCTTGATGAATAAGGGGCTGGAAGTGATTGAGGCTTGCTGGTTGTTTGACCTGCCTGCCTCACGGGTGGAAGTGGTGGTACACCCACAAAGTACCATTCATTCGATGGTGTCCTATAATGATGGTTCGGTGTTGGCCCAATTGGGCAACCCGGATATGCGTACCCCGATTGCTTACGCGCTAGGCTGGCCTGAGCGGCTGGTGTCGGGCGTTGCACCGTTGGATTTATTTACAACAGCGACGGTTGGATTTTGAACGTCCCGATGTGGAACGTTTCCCGTGCCTGCAACTGGCTTATGAGGCGCATGAGCGTGGTGGTTATGCCACTATTGCCTTGAATGCTGCTAATGAAGTGGCGGTGAAAGCTTTCCTTGGGCGGGAAATCGGGTTTACCGATATTCCCACGCTGGTGGGGGAGGTCATGCGCCAAGCCTCTGCGGGTACACCGATGAACCTTGATGATATACTTGTTCAGGATGAGGAAAGCCGTGCGCGTTCACTATCTTGGATAAAAAATAACAAAACACACTAAATCATGAACTTGCCCAATAATTTATTGCTTATCATTCCTGCGTTTCTTGTCGCAATTGGTGTGCTGGTGACAGTGCATGAATTCGGGCATTTCTGGGTCGCCCGCAAGCTGGGTGTAAAAGTCCTGCGTTTTTCCATTGGCTTCGGCAAACCACTCCTGCGGCGCGTTTCCCGTGATGCGGACAAGGTGGAATATGTGTTGGCGGCACTGCCATTCGGTGGCTACGTCAAGATGCTGGATGAGCGCGAGTGCGAGGAAGGCTGCCAGATTCCCGAACAGGATCTGCCGCGTGCCTTTAACCGCCAAAAACTGTGGAAACGTGCCGCGATTGTGGTAGCGGGGCCGGTGGCGAATTTCCTGCTGGCGATTGCCATTTACGCCTTGGTCTTCATGATCGGTCAGGACGCGATGCGCCCTTATGTCGATGTGCTGAAAGATACCCCCGCAGCCAGCGCCGGATTCCAACCCGGTGATCAGGTGACTGCGATTAATGGCAAGGAAACGGCATCATGGGAAGACATGCGCATGTTGCTGCTCGAAGAATATTTGAAGTCACCCGATATGCTGATGACTGTTAACACGCAGGACGGCGGCACGGTACAGCGGCAATTAAACCTGCAAGGTGTAACCTTGTTCAAGGATAAGGGTGATACTTTCGATAAAATAGGCATGACACCGTGGTTCCCGCCCTACGAGGTGATTGTCGCGGCGGTTATACCTAACACCCCAGCGGCACTGGCAGGTTTACAGGCACAGGATAAAATCGTGTCGATGGATAGCGTCAAGCCCAGCGGTGGGCGTACCTTTATTGATTATATTCAGGCACATGCCGATAAGCCGATCGCCCTGGTCATTGAGCGGGCGGGTACTGCTCAGGTTATCAAGGTGACGCCGCATGTTACCTCCAAAGACGGTGGACAGCCTGTGGCAACTATCGGGGCGCAATTGGCGCGTCCGCCGCAGTCGGTTTTGGATAAGGTCTATTTCACCCAATCTTATGGTGTAGTGGAGTCGTTGCAGCGCGGGGCCGGTAAAACGTGGCAAGCTTCCTCGATGACCTTGAAATTCATGGGGCGTATGCTCACTGGTGAAATTTCATTGAAGAATGTCAGTGGCCCGGTGACAATAGCCCAATACGCAGGCATCACGGCATCCATTGGCCTGACAGTTTACCTAGGGTTCCTTGCGATTGTGAGTGTTAGCCTTGGGGTGTTGAATCTCCTGCCTATTCCGATGTTGGATGGTGGGCATTTGTTGTATTACTTGATTGAGCTGGTGAAGGGCAGCCCTGTTTCGGAAGAAACCGAAGCTGTCGGTTTCCGGGTCGGGGTAGCAATCATTGGTGGATTAATGGTGCTTGCTTTGTATAACGATTTCACGCGGTTATTAAATTAATTATGAAAAAACAGATACTTAAAATCTCTGCGGTGAGCTGTTTGCTGGCAGTTTCACAGGTTGCATGGGCGGCTGCATTTGTAGTCCGGGACATTGAAGTGAACGGTTTGGAGCGCGTTGCCGCAGGCACGGTGCTGAATTACCTGCCTGCCCGTGTTGGTGAACAGTTTAACGATGCCAAGTCAGCGGATGCGATCCGTTCCTTGTTCCAGACAGGCTTGTTTGAGGATGTGCAACTCGGTCGCCGGGGCGATGTGCTGGTGGTGACGGTGGTTGAACGCCCCGCTATTGGTGAGTTAAACATCAAGGGCAACCGCAAGATTCCCACTGATAAGCTGATGGAAGCCCTGAAACTGCGCAATATCAGCAAGGGCGATACCCTCGACAAGGAGGCACTGGCGACGATCCAGCGTGAGTTCGCCGAGCAGTACCAAGGCATGGGGCATTACGGTGTTGACATCAAGACCACGATTGACGCCCTGCCGCGCAACCGGGTGGCGGTCAACATCAATATCAATGAAGGCAATGTCGCCCGTATCCAGAAAGTGAAGATCGTTGGCAATAAAGCATTCCCTGAATCGGTATTGTTGAAGCAACTGGATTCTGGCCCTAGCGGGGCGTTTTCTATCCCCTTCCTCAGTGACAGCGACAAGTATTCCAAAGAAAAGCTGATGGGTGATTTGGATAAGCTCAACAGTTTTTACCGCGACCGTGGTTACATCAATTTTGAAATCACCTCGGCTGATGTGTCGATGTCGCCGGACAAGAAGGATATTTTCCTCAATGTCAGCGTCAACGAAGGCAATCAGTACCGTATTGGTGATGTCAGCTTGGCGGGCAATCCGGGGCTGTCACAGCAGCAACTGGGTGAGGCCATCAAGCTGCATAAAGGCGATGTTTTCTCCCAAAAAGCCTTGGAAGAAACCCGCAAAAACCTTTCCAGCAAGCTGGGTTCACAAGGTTATGCCTTCACCAAAGTTGTTGCTACCCCCGAATTTGATGAAGCTAACCAACAGGTCGGCATCACCTTGTCGGTAGACCAAGGCAAGCGTACTTACGTGCGCCGCATTGACATCCGTGGCAACAACCGCACCAAGGATGAAGTATACCGCCGTGAATTGCGTCAGGTAGAAAGCTCGTGGTTCTCGAAAGAACAGGTGGAACGTTCCAAAACCCGTTTGCAACGTTTGCCTTATGTTGAAGAAGCCAGCATCGAAGCCGAACCTGTCGCGGGTACGGAAGACCAAATCGACTTGATTGTGACGGTTAAAGAACGCTCTTCCAACCAGTTCCGCGTCGGGGCAGGCTATTCCCAGTCCCAAGGTGTGTTGTTCAATGTCAACCTGAACCAAGACAACTTCATGGGGACAGGCAAAAAGCTCGACGTGAACGTTGACAACAGCAAGGTCAACAAAAACTATAGCGTGGGCTATACCGACCCTTATTACACCCCAGACGGCATCAGCCGTGGTTTCAGCGGCTATTACAAGGAATACGACGCCGAGGCGCAAGATATTTCCAGCTATGCTTCCAACCGTTACGGTGGCAGCGTCAACTACACCGTGCCATTGAGTGAGCATGATTCAGTTTATGCCAGTGTGGGCGCGGAGAAGCGTGAAATTGTGTTGGGGGCAGAGCCTGCACAGCGTATCAAGGATTTCGTTGCCACCAATGGGAGTGAATACACCCAAGTGCCGGTGACGGTCAGTTACGTACACGATACCCGCAACCGCACGGTGTTCCCGTCTGAGGGGCAACGCCATCGGGTTTCCCTGCAAGCGGCAGCACCGGGCAGTGACTTGCAATACCAGAAATTGAGTTATGACGGCGCGGTTTACCAGCCCATTACGGATAATGTTACCTTTGCGGTTAAGGGTAAGGTGGGAACCAGCAATACTTCTGGTAAGTTGGATGAAACACCGTTCTTCGACAAATACTATGCCGGTGGTATCAATAGTGTGCGTGGTTTCGAGGACAGCAGTCTGGGCGCACGTGATGAGAAAGATGACCCAACCGGTGGTGATGTGATGGTCGCGGGTACGGCTGAAGTCCAGTTTCCCGTACCCTTTGCGGAAGACGTGAAAGGTCTGAAAATGAGTGCCTTTGTCGATGGGGGCAATGTTTTCCCCGAAGCGGGCGATGTCAAGGCGGATGAGATCCGTTATTCGGCAGGTGTCGGCGCGGTCTGGTTGTCGCCGATTGGCCCGTTTGAAGTTAGCTACGCTAAGCCATTGAATGCCGAAACCGGCGATAAGGAGCAAAAGGTGCAATTCAGCATCGGGGCCTCTTTCTAAGGTGGTGATGATGAAACGGATGGTATGGCTGCTGTGGGTACTGGTGCTGCTAGGGCCGAGTGATGGCACTGGCAGACGCTCCAGCGGCCGAGCCGGTGCGCATTGCGATTGTCAATTTCACTACCTTGCTGGATAACGCGCCGCAGTCGAAGGCCGCAGATGCGCAGTTGAAGGCAAACTTCGTGCCCCGTGAGCAAAAGCTGGCGGCTGAGCAGAAGGCCATCAAGCAATTGGAAGAAGAGATTGCCACCCGTATTGATGATGGTTCCTTGCGGGAGGAAGCAAAAGTACAGCGCCAGCGTGAGCTGCGTGACCGCCAGCGCAAGTATGCACGGGATATGGACGATTTCCGTGAAGAAGTCCGGGTTGCCCGCGAGACGGCGATTGATACCCTGCAAGCAGGCATTATCCAAGCGATTGGTGAGGTACGTGAGCAGGAAAAGCTCGACATTGTGTTGCGTGAAAGCAATTACATTGTTGCCAGTGACAGGATCGACATTACCGCCAAAGTCATGCAGCATTTGGAAGACAAATTCCAAGGGCAAGCGGCAAAACCCGCCTCAGGGAAGCAGGAATAAGCGATGGATGCAGGGTATTCATTACAGGAACTGGCGGCTTACACCGGTTCCAGTGTGCAAGGCAATGGGCTGTTACGGCTGGTGTCGGTGGCGTCCATCGACAAGGCGCGGGCAGGTGACATCAGTTACATCCGCGATGCCAAATACCGCCATTACTTGGAATCCTGCGCTGCCAGTGCGCTAATACTGCCCCCCGATATGGCGCAAACCTATGCAGGGGATTGTTTGGTCAATCACAACCCCTACCTCGCTTACGCCAAAGCCGTCACGTTGTTGCACCCTATACCACGCCCTGCGGCGGGCATTCACCCGACAGCGGTTATTGGCAGTGGCGTAGTGCTGACAACAACGTGCAGCATTGGCGCTAATGTAGTCATCGAATCGGGTACAAGTGTTGCCCCCGGTGTGGTGATTGAGGCGGGTTGCGTCATTGGGCAGGATTGCTTCATCGGTGAAAATAGCTGGCTTCATGCCAATGTTACCCTCTATTCCGGCACTGAAATCGGCAAGCGTTGCATTATCCATTCTGGCGCGGTGCTGGGGGCGGATGGCTTCGGTTTTGCCCCGGATCAGCAAACATGGTTCAAGATTCCGCAGGTTGGTAATGTGGTGGTGGGCGATGATGTCGAAATCGGCGCAAACACCTGCATTGACCGCGCTGCGATGGGTTCAACCCTGATTGGCAATGGCGTAAAACTGGATAACCTGATCCAGATCGGTCATAACGTCCAGATTGGGGAGCATACTGCGATGGCGGGCTGTACGGCGGTGGCGGGCAGTGTCCACATCGGGCGGCATTGCCAGATTGCGGGGATGTGCGCAATTGCTGGACATTTGAGTATTACTGACCATGTGGTGGTGACCGGCACAAGTATGGTTTCGCATTCAATTACCAAACCAGGGGTATATTCTTCTGGTACGACAATAGAGGAAAATGCGCTCTGGCGTAAGAACGCAGTGCGTTTTAACCAATTAGACAAATTAGCCCGCCGCTTGCAGGAGTTGGAAAAACAGCTTGCGGCTTTACAGAATAAAGGGAGTAGTTAAACCGCTATGGGCACGATGAACGTTGAACAAATTAGAAATTACCTGCCACACCGTTACCCATTTTTGTTGGTGGATCGTGTGGTGGAATACGAAGTCGGCAAATCACTGACGGCGATTAAAAACGTTACGGTCAATGAGCCGTGGGTCAACGGGCATTTCCCACACCAGCCTATTATGCCGGGCGTCCTCATTATTGAAGCCTTGGCGCAGGCGACGGGTTTATTGGGTTTCCGCACCATGGGCGAAGAGCCACAAACCGATACCTTGTACCTGTTGGTGGCGGTGGATAAAGCGCGTTTCAAGCAAGCCGTTGTCCCCGGCGACCAATTGGTGATGAAGGTTGAACTGGTCAAGCGCAAAGGCATTATGTGGGTATTCAATGCCGAAGCACGGGTGGATGGCAAATTGGCTGTCTCGGCTGAACTCATGTGTGCGGCGAAAAAAGAGGTGGCTGCTTGAGCAGTCTGATTCACCCAACCGCTATCGTGCATCCGTCAGCGCAACTGGCGGAAGGCGTGGAAGTGGGGGCGTATGCCATCATCGGCGCGGATGTCAGCATCGGGCGCGGTAGCCGTATTTACCCGCATGTGGTGATCGAGGGGCCGACCCGTATTGGGGTGGAAAACCAGATTTACCCGTTTGCTTCCATCGGTGCTGCCCCGCAGGATAAAAAATTCAACGGTGAACCCACTGAACTGATCATTGGTGACCGCAATGTGATCCGCGAATGTTGCACCTTGAACCGGGGCACGGCGCAGGATAAGGGTAAAACCGTGATCGGTGATGACAACTGGATCATGGCGTATGTGCATATTGCACACGATTGCATTATTGGCAATAACACGATTTTTGCCAATAACGCCACGCTGGCGGGGCATGTCGAAATCCGCGACTGGGTGATTCTCGGTGGTTTCACCTTGGTCCACCAGTTTTGTGTGCTGGGCGAACACGCTTTTACCGGCATGGGGTCGGCGATCAGCAAAGATGTGCCGCCTTACGCAATGGTGACGGGCGCACCCGCCGAGCCGCATAGCATTAATGCGGAAGGCTTGAAGCGGCGCGGTTTCAGTAAGGAAGCCCTGCATCGTATTAAGGAAGCGCACCGCATCCTCTACCGCCAAAATCTGACCACTCAAGAAGCCTTGGCAAAAATTGACGTGGATTATGGTGAATATGCCGATATTCGTTTGCTGCTCGATTTTTGTCACAACAGCCAGCGGGGGCTGATCCGTTAAGGCATGAAGCGTATTGCCATCATTGCCGGGGAAGCATCAGGTGATTTGCTGGCGGCACGCCTCATCCTTGCGTTACGTGAACGTTGCCCTGAGCTTGAGTTTGAGGGTATTGCGGGGGCTGAAATGCAGGCGGCGGGTTGCATCAGCCTGTTTCCGCTGGAAAAATTTTCGGTTATGGGGCTTGGTAGAGGTGTTGCCGCATTTGCCTGAGTTGCTTTCCATCCGCAAACAGTTATTGGAACGTTGGCAAGCTAACCCACCTGATCTATTTATTGGCGTGGATGCGCCCGATTTCAACTTGCCACTTGCCGCAAAATTGCACGCCAGCAGGCATTCCTACGGTGCATTACGTCAGCCCCTCGGTGTGGGCATGGCGGGCAAAACGGGTACGCAAGATGCGTGGCAATATCGACTTGATGCTGACCCTGTTCCCGTTTGAGGTGGATTTTTACCGCCAGCATGGCATTACCGCCGAATTTGTTGGGCATCCGCTGGCAGATGAAGTGGCATTCGATGCCAGCCGCGCAACCGCCCGTGAGCAGCTTGGTTTGCCACAGGACAAGCGCATCCTTGCGCATCTTGCCGGGAAGCCGCAGCGGGGAAGTGCGTCGCCTTGCCGCCGATTTCTTGCAAGCAGCCCTGCAATTGCAACAAAAATACCCGGATTTGCTGGTGGTCACGCCCGCCGTCAACCCACGCTTGCGGCAGGAACTGGAAACTATCCGCCATAGCACTACGCCCGATTTACCGCTCGATCGATATTGGATGGTCAGTCACGCACCTTAATGCAAGCGGCGGATTACATCCTGCTGGCAAGCGGCACGGCAGTGTTGGAAGGGATGCTGGCAGGCCGGTTGATGGTGGCGGCTTATCGGGTTGCACCGTTGACGGCGTGGCTGCTACGTACCTTCAAATTGCTGAAAGTCCGTTTCGTGACTTTGCCTAATAATCTGGCGGGCGAGGAGCTAGTGACCGAACTCCTGCAAGAACAGGTGACACCTGAGCATCTGGTGCAAGCAGTGGAAAACCTGTTTACCCTATCAGCAGAACGTCGCGACTATATCCTGCAACGTTTTCAAGCATTGCATGGGCAACTGCGAAAAAGTGCCAGTGATAGTGCCGCTAATGCTATTCTTACCCACTTTTCGACCAAGAAATCTTAGAGACAGCACACCATGGTCTACCTTACCAAACTCAAACACACCGGCTCCGTCATCAGTTCCAGCGATAAGTTTGGGGCGAAAATGTTTGAAGTCGCTGCGCGTTATTTTTCCCAGTATGTACGTGGCATCTTTATTGGCACGGGCAGCGGGGTGGTGGCGCAATATTTCATGCAAACGCCCGTACCGTTCTCGTTTGTGGAAAAACACCCGTCATTTGTACGCCAGTTCCACGAACGTTTCGGCGCGGGCATACCCGTTGTTGGCAAAGGACTTTTTTACCCTGCCGATAGATCAAAGCGAGGAAGGGCTGGCGAATTGCATTATGGTGTCGTGTATGCCGGTGACGGGGATGTTTTATTCCGAGAAGCTGGTGGAACAATTCCGCGATTCACTCAACAGCGGTTCGACGATTGTGCAGATGAGTTACACGCCGTTTATTAAGCAAATCCGCTTGTTTGAGCGTTTGCAACGCGAGGGCTTCAAGATGCAGCGGGTTAGCACGGTGTTTTTCAATATTCCGCCTGCCTCGGTGTTTGTGCTGAGGAAAGCGTGATGTTGATTGCGGGGGTGGATGAGGTTGGGCGTGGGCCATTGGCGGGAGCGGTGGTGGCGGCGGCAGTTATCCTTGATCCGCAGCGCCCGATTGTGGGCTTGAATGATTCCAAGAAGTTGACCGCGAAACGCCGCGAGCAATTGGCGGTGGAAATCCGCGAGAAGGCGCTGGCGTGGAGTCTGGGGCGGGCGGAAGTGGAGGAAATTGATAGCATCAATATCCTGCAAGCGACGTTTCTGGCGATGCAACGGGCGTTGGAAGGGCTACACGATCCAGCCCGATTTGGTAAAGATTGATGGCAACCAGTTGCCCGAAGCTGGCTTATAACATGGAAGCGATTGTGGGCGGGGATGCGTTGGTCGCGGAAATCAGCGCCGCGTCGATCTTGGCGAAAGTGGTGCGGGATGCGGAGCTGGTGGCGTTGGATGCGGTGTATCCGCAGTATGGGTTTGCTAAGCATAAGGGCTATGGGACGGCGGCGCATTTGGCGGCGTTGCGGGAGTTTGGGGCAACGCCCATTCATCGGCGTAGTTTTGCGCCAGTCAGGAAAGCCCTGTTGGGAGAATAAAAATAACCTAAACTTGCGGGATGCTACGAAAAACCCTCAAAACCCTAATCATCCTCGCCCTGTTGCTGTTCCTGCTGCAAGTCGGCCTATACCTATACCGCACATGGCAAGGCAAAGTGGAACCTGCCGTTCCACCTCCCCAACCCCCGCACACTGGGCAGGTGCAACTGCCCGTCATCCAGCAAGCATCCTCCCTCGGCATCAACACCAACGAAATCGGCTACACCGATGCCAGCATTCCCTTCGTTGACCTGTTCCGTTCTGCCAACCCCTTGCAGGAAAATGTTTTGCACCTGAAGGCGGAAAATGTCAGCTACGACGCTAACGGCTGGCCGACCAAGCTCAACGGCGGGCAGGCGGGAACCCGTTTCCTCGGTGAATTGCCGCCCGATGCCATCCCCAAAGGTGAATACACCGTGCTGTATGACGGTGATGGCGAACTACGCTACGGCAACGACGCCAAGCTCGTCACCCACACACCGGGACGCGACACCATCACCTTGGAAGCCGGAAGCAACGGGCGTTTGGATGCTAGCCTCACCATTGCCAGCAGCAACCCGGACAATTACCTACGCAATATCCGCATCCTATTACCGGGCGGCATTTGCCAAAACCAGCCGCTCCAACGGGTGGATGATGCCTCTGCCTGTACCGCCGCAACAGGCATGTATTTGCCTTTCGCGGACTACTACGCCAGCATCATTTTCAACCCCGCTTACCTGAATTTCATGAAGGATTTCAAAGCCATCCGCTTTATGCCCATGTCCGGTATCACCCGCAGCCCGCTGGCACACTGGACAAGATCGCCCACGCATGGAAGAAGCCACATGGGGCGGGGCATACGGCACACGCGGCGCACCGCTAGAAGTCATGGTGGAACTCGCCAACCGCCTGCATAAAGACGCTTGGTTCAACCTCCCCCACGCTGCCGATGACGAATTCGTGCGCGAATACGCCGCCTACGTGCGTGACCACCTCAACCCAGACCTGAAAATCTACCTCGAATATTCCAACGAAATCTGGAATTCAACCTTCACCCACGGCGAATACACCCAGAAAAAAGGTATCGAGCTGGGCTTAAGCCGCAATGCCATCGAGGCGGGCTACCGCTATTACACTGTCCGCGCCCGTGAAGTGTTTGCCCTCTGGGAACAAGTTTTCGGCGGGCGGCAACGCTTGGTGCGGGTGCTGGGCGGCTGGGATACGCGCCCGGATTTTGCTGCCACCCTCCTAGCCTACGACGACACCTACCAGCAGGTGGATGCGCTGGCGATTGCCCCGTATTTCGGCGGCAATATCAAAGGCTTCCGCGAATCCACCACGGTGGACGATATTTTCCGCCTGACCACCGAGGCAAGCTCGTTCCGCTCGCTGCCTGCTGTCCTGACGGAAGTGGAAAAACATGCCAAGCTGACCCAGCAGTTTGGGGTGGATTTGCTCGGCTACGAAGGCGGGCAGGGGCTGGTGGACTGGGCAACCCGCAAGCCCGACCAGCACCCCAACCCCTTGTTTTTCGCGGCTAACCGTGACCCGCGCATGGGGCAACTGTACACCGAGTTCCTCGACGGGTTGGGGCAAGGCAGGTGGCAAGCTGATGATGCTGTTTTCCGCCCCGCGTGTCTTGCCAGTGGTACGGCTGTTGGGGCTTGAAGGAACACATCGGGCAGCCCCGCGACCAAGCCCCCAAGTATGATGCAACCCTGAATTTCATTGCTGCACACCCGCAATGGTGGGTGGAACAGACCCCGCCGAAACCTGCCCACAATCCCATGCCACCCCCAGCACCCCGCGATCTTTCCAAGCCCGCGATTGTCTGGCGGCCTGCGGATGACCCCGAAAAAGTATTTACACTGGAAAACCCCCAAACCCTCGATTATGTGCTGGAAGGCAATGGCTGGGACAAAAAAGACCTGTACGGCAAGTGGCAGGGCAAGTGGGATGACGATGCCCTCTACCTGAGCGTCCGCGTGTACGACAGCAAGCGGGTGCATGATTCAGCCGATCCGCTGGATGATGATTCCATCGAGCTATTTCTGGATGCTGACAATAGCCGCACTGACCACATGGATGGCAAAAATGATTTCCACCTGATATTTGCCTGTGATCAGGAGCAGGTGGTGTTGGGAAAAAATTCTGCCCCCCTATCCGCCGCCGCCTTGCAACAGCATCAGTGTTGACATGCGGGCGGTGCAGGACGGTTACTTGCTGGAAGCATGGATTCCGTGGCAAGTGTTGGGCATCAAACCCAACATCGGCAGCAGTATCGGTGTGGAAGTCGAAATTAACGACGATGACGACGGCG
This sequence comes from uncultured Gammaproteobacteria bacterium, assembly GCA_963818325.1. Classification (GTDB taxonomy): domain Bacteria; phylum Pseudomonadota; class Gammaproteobacteria; order Thiotrichales; family Thiotrichaceae; genus Thiothrix. Next base: position 77,941 of record CAWFRV010000015.1, read on the forward strand.
GCACGCGGGACAAGCGCATCGGCTGGATTGCAGATGACAAACCATGCGGCGGATGACCCGCGCCTGTGGGGTACGGTGCTGTTCAGCGGGCGGTAGTCGGAGTTACTTCTTGGGCGGTGCATTAATCATCCGTGGCGAGGTGGTGTCGTTGCGTGGCAGTAATGGCTTGCCTTTTTCCTGACGGATGCGCATTACATACCCACCTAATGCCCCGCCCGCCGTGGTCAGCGTCAGCAAGCCCAGCGTCATGAACTGTGTCAGCAGCAATAGCCCGCCGAGTCCCGCAGCACCCGCAAACGCCAGCCCCACCTTGATATTGGCTTGCGTGGAAGTGCGGCGTACTTCTTGCATGGTTTCCTGATGCGCCTGTTTCACGACACGGGCTTTGGCGCGTTCGGCATTGACGCGGATGGTTTCGCGTTCTTTGGCATGATTTTCCCGCAAGCGGCTGATTTCATCTTTGCGCTGGTGTGCCGCTGCTGCGACCAAACCAGAAGGCCGTCAGCAAGCCCACGATTAGCACCGGAATGGCTAGCCGCAGCCAGCCCCACTCCACCAAATCCACGGGTGCAATCAGTACCAATGCCACCGTAATGGCTTGTAGCAGCAAAATGCCGGGTAAAAATTTCAGCACGGTTCGTGTCCTTTTATTCTGTCAGCTTGGGTGACAGGCATTATAATGGTTTCAGGTTTCCATAGGACAATAGCATTATGCTGGCAAATGATCTCCAGAATGAGTTACTCCAGTTCCGCGCCGAACGTGACTGGGCAGCAGTTCCACACCCCGAAAAATCTTGCCATTTCGCTGTCGCTGGAGGCGGGCGAAGTGCTGGAACTGTTCCAGTGGGAAGACCGCCAAGGCGAGGCGCTGGAAAAAGTCATGCCGCGCTTGCGTGACGAAGTGGCGGATGTGGCCGTCTACCTGACGCTACTTGTGCATGGATTTGGGGATTGATCTGGAAGCAGCAGTACGCCAGAAGACTGGAGCAAAATCGCCAGAAGTACCCGGTGGCATTGTGCAAAGGTGTCGGCGAAGAAATATACCGAATTGCAGGGGGATGCATGACCCCATTCGTCCACCTCCGCCTCCACACCGAATACTCGCTGGTCGACAGCACCATCCGCATCAAGCCGCTGATGAAAGTTGCCGCGAGCAAAGGCTTGCCCGCACTTGCCATCACCGACCAAAACAATTTCTTCGGCTTGGTGAAATTCTACAAAGCCGCGATGGGCGCAGGCATCAAACCCATCTTCGGCCTTGACCTATTGCTAGCAGACGAGCAAGGCACGGATACCTTGTTCCACGCCATCCTGCTGTGCCAAAACAACACCGGCTACCGCAACCTCACCAAACTGGTTTCCCGCGCCTACCAACAAGGGCAAGTGCTGGGCGTGCCGCGTGTGCAACGCGAGTGGATCAAAGAATTCAGCGAAGGCGTGATCATGCTCTCCGGCGGACGCGATGGCGACGTCGGGCAAGCGATGCTCTCCGGCAACCAAGAACTTGCCGACAAACGCCTGCACGAATGGCTGGAAACCTTCCCCGACCGTTACTATCTGGAACTGCAACGCACCGGGCGCGATGGCGAAGAAGACTACATCCACGCCGCCATTGACCTTGCCATTGCCCACGACATCCCCGTGGTTGCCACCAATGACGTGCGTTTTATCGCCGAATCTGATTTTGCGTCCCACGAAGCGCGGGTGTGCATCCGTGACGGCTACGTGCTGGCTGATCCCAAACGCCCGAAACGTTACAGCCCGCAGCAATATTTGCGCACGGGTGAGGAAATGGCGGAACTGTTTGCCGACATCCCCAGCTGCTATCAGCAACACGGTCGAAATCGCCAAACGCTGCAATGTCTCGCTGACTTTGGGTAAAAACTACCTGCCGCAATTCCCCATCCCCGAAGGGCTTACCGAAGCCGAATACTTCTGCCAAGTCAGCGAAAAAGGTTTGGAAGAACGCCTCGATTTCCTGCTCGGCGACAAGTTTCCACGCGGCACAGCCGCCTTCGCCGAAAAGCGCAAAGTTTACGACGAACGCCTGAAAATCGAACTCGACGTTATCAATGAAATGGGTTTCCCCGGCTACTTCCTGATCGTTGCCGACTTCATCCAGTGGGCAAAAGATAACGCGTATTCCGGTAGGCCCTGGGCGTGGTTCCGGTGCAGGTTCATTGGTGGCGTATGCGCTGAAAATCACCGACCTTGACCCGCTGGCCTACGACCTGCTGTTTGAACGTTTCCTCAACCCGGAACGGGTGTCGATGCCCGACTTCGACATCGACTTCTGCATGGATGGGCGCGACAAAGTGATTGATTACGTTGCCCGGACTTACGGGCGCAATCAGGTTTCGCAGATCATCACCTACGGTTCGATGGCGGCAAAAGCGGTGGTGCGTGACGTGGGGCGGGTGCTGGGGCATCCCTACGGTTTCGTGGATCGCATCGCCAAACTGATCCCGTTCACCATCGGCATCACCCTGCAAGATGCGTTGGGGATTAGTGAGAAATCGAAAAAAGACTCCGAACTGATTTCCCCCGATTTGATTGAATTGTCTGAGCGCGATGAAGAAGTTAAATCCTTGTTGGACTTGGCGATTTCACTGGAAGGTTTGTCACGCAACACCGGCAAACACGCGGGTGGGGTGTTGATTTCACCCGACCGACTTGACCGATTTCACCGCGATTTGCTGCGAAGAAAACGGCGAAGGCGTGGTCTCGCAGTTCGACAAGAACGACGTGGAAGACATCGGGCTGGTCAAGTTCGACTTTTTGGGTTTGCGCAACCTCACCATCATCGACTGGGCGTTGCAGACCATTAACCGCAAACAAGCGGCGAAAGGCTTGCCGCCCGTGGACATCAACCGCATTCCGCTGGACGACAAAGCCAGTTTCGACTTGCTCAAGGCGCAAAAAACCACGGCGGTATTCCAGCTTGAATCACGCGGCATGAAAGACCTGATCCGCCGCCTGCAACCGGACGTGTTCGAGGACGTGGTGGCATTGGTGGCACTGTTCCGCCCCGGCCCCTTGCAGTCGGGCATGGTGGACGATTTCATCAACCGTAAAAAAGGCATTGCCAAGGTCGAATACCCGCATCCCAGCCTAGAGCAAATCCTCAAACCGACCTACGGGGTTATCGTTTACCAAGAACAGGTTATGCAGATTGCGCAAGTCCTCGCCCAGTACACGCTGGGTGGGGCGGACATGCTGCGCCGCGCAATGGGTAAAAAGAAACCGGAGGAAATGGCGAAACAGCGTTCCATTTTCATGGAAGGCTCGCGCAACAATAATGTCGATGAAAATCAGGCGGCTACATCTTCGATTTGATGGAAAAATTCGCGGAATATGGTTTCAATAAATCACACTCGCGCCGCCTACGCCCTCGTCGCCTTCCAAACCGCATGGCTAAAAGCCCATCACCCCGCCGCGTTCATGGCAGCGGTGATGTCGGCGGATATGGACAACACCGAAAAAGTGGTCACGTTGCTGGACGATTGCCGCCAATTGAATTTGCAGGTATTGCCACCCGACATTAACCGTTCCGAATACCAGTTCACGGTGGATGACCAAAACCGCATTATCTACGGTCTCGGCGCGGTCAAAGGGGCAGGCGAGGCGGCACTCAGTGTGCTGGTCGACATCCGCAACAAGGACGGTGCATTCCAATCCTTGACTGATTTGTGCCGACGTTCCGGTTCGCAAAAGGTGAACCGCCGCGTGTTGGAAACGCTGATCAAATCCGGTGCATTCGACTCCTTAGGCGGCACACGCCGCGCCATGCTCGAATTCTTGCCCGAAGCGATGCGCATGGCGGAGCAATACAACCGCAACCAAGGCACGGGGCAAACCGACCTGTTCGGCGGGCTGTTTGGTGGTGGCGTGGCTGAATCGACCCCCGAAGCCACCATGCCTGTCCGGGCGGAATTTGCCGAAAAAGAACGTTTGCAGCTCGAAAAAGAAACCTTGGGGCTGTACTTGACGGGGCATCCGCTGGATGAATACAAGGAAGAGATTGCGGGGTTAGGCAGCCGCAAAAAGTTGGCGGATATTGCCGAAGATGACGGCACCAAATACCGCCGCGAGCCGGTGATGCTGGCGGGGTTAGTCAGCAGCGTGCGTACCCAGCATACCGACAACGGCAAACGTGCCTTTGTGCAGCTTGATGATAATACTGCTTATTACGAAGTGATGATTTTCACCGATACCTTCAGCGCAGTACGGGGCATTTGTTGGAAAAAGAAGCCTGTGTGGTATTGGAAGGCACGCTCGACACCGACCAGCGCACTGGCAAGACGCGCTTGCGGGTAGAAAAAATCCACAATATGCAATCGGTGCGGGAGAATTTCTTGCGCAAGCTGGTGCTGCGGGTGGATGCGGGGCAGGTGCAGCATGGCATATTGCAGAATTTACGCACCTGCCTTAAACCAGCGTCAGCGGCGAGCTTTCCCAATTGCCGTCGAATACCGCAATGCCTCAAGCGCAAGCAGAAGTGCGGCTCGCAGGGCAATGGACGTTACCGCTGGATGATGCAGGTTTGAGGCCAATTGCGCCAGCTGCTGGGTAAGGAAAATGTTGCCTGATGTTCTAACGTACCTTGGTCATCACCACGCCGATGATATTGGTACGCGACTGCCGCAGCCGGTCAAACGCTACCAGCAAGCGGGCGGCGGCGGGTTTGGTTACAGGCGACCACCAACAAGGTGGCATGAACCCGGTTGCCGATCAGCAAGGCATCCGCCAGCCCCATCACCGGCGGTGAGTCAATGATTATCAAGTCAAAACCGGCCTTGCCATTTTCTGCGTTGGTAATCAATTGGTTGAGGCGTTCGCCTGACAGCAGTTCCACCGGATGCGGGGTAATCGGCCCGGAGGAAATGATCTGCAATTCGGGGATGAACGTTGGGCGGATCAAGCTTTCCAGCTCATCCAGCCCCGCAAGGTAATTGCCCAAGCCTTTGGTATTGTCCAAGCCGAAATGCTTGTGCAGGGTAGGGCGGCGCAAATCGGCATCAATCAGCAATACTTTGCTGCCTGCTTGTGCAAATGCAGTCGCCAAGTTGATGCTGGTGCTGCTTTTGCCCTCAGAGGCATCGGTGCTGGTAATATTGATGACTTTGGGGATATTTTGCTGGGTCACCACCAACAGGTTGTTGCGCAAGGAACGGAATGCCTCGGCGACGCGTGGAATCCGGTTGCTGTGGCAGCTCTGGAAGGCATAGTTCCCGGCTTTTTTGCCAATCACAGGTGCAATGCCCAACAGCGGGAGCGGTAATACCCGCGCCAGCATCTCGCGGTTTTTGATGGTGGCATCAGTGCCTTCGCGGATGAATCCGGCAATGATTCCGGCACACAGCCCCAGAATGAAGCTCAGCGCGAAGTTGCGGACAAGATTGGGTTGCAGGGCTTCGGTAGCAAACAAGCGTAAGCAGCAAAACCGCGAGATAGACGCCGAGGACAGTCTTTTCCCGGCGTTTAAAAACAATATGTAATTTGCGCAATTCTTCTGCAAGCGAGGTGTCGCCCGTCTCGAAAGCAGGCACTTGTACAAAACCGCCTTCCGGTGAAAATGTTGCCTGCCTTTTGGGCAGCAATTCTTGCGTAGTCATACCAACCGATCCCCCATTAGCCCTGAGTCGCTTAATTATACATAAAAAAATATAATTTGCATGGTTATGAATGAATTTGGATAAACATAAGTCATTCACCCTGTAAACAATAGATCAGCCTGCAAGCATTAAGTTTCAACGCAAGCGTGCATGGACACTCTGACAGGCAGAGAGTAAAATGCCACCCTACTGAATTTCACGGGATGAGCGAGCCTCATCCCGTTTCGTATGTAGACTTCGGAGGTTCTTTTGAACAAGCAAGCACTGCTGGTGCTGGAAGACGGGAGTGTTTTCCACGGGCGTTCCATCGGCTGTGATGGCCAAACCACGGGTGAAGTGGTCTTTAATACCGCATTGACAGGCTATCAGGAAATCCTGACTGACCCGTCGTATTCACGCCAAATCGTTACCTTGACTTACCCCCACATCGGTAACGTCGGTGTCAATCAGGAAGATTGCGAATCCACCCAAGTCCACGCGGCTGGCTTGATCGTGCGCGATGTGCCAGCGGTTTACAGTAGCTGGCGTGCGGAAGAATCCCTGCCGGACTATTTAGCCCGCAATAACGTTGTCGCGATTGCTGACATCGACACGCGCCGTTTGACGCGTATCTTGCGTGAAAAAGGCGCACAACGCGGCTGCATTATGGCAGGTGAAAACCTGTCCGTGGACGTAGCACTGGACGCAGCACGTTCTTTCCCCGGCTTGAAAGGCATGGATTTGGCGAAAGAAGTCACCGTCAAGTCTAGCTATGTGTGGACAGAAGGCAGTTGGCAATTAAACCCCGCCACCCCACGCCCCTCCACCGCGACAACGGCTGAATTCAATATCGTCGCTTACGATTACGGCATCAAAACCAATATTTTGCGCATGTTGGTGGATCGTGGTTGCCGCGTTACTGTCGTGCCTGCGCAAACCCCCGCAGCAGATGTACTGGCAATGAAACCCGATGGCGTATTCCTCTCCAACGGCCCCGGCGACCCAGAGCCGTGCGATTACGCGATTACCGCGATCCGCGAAGTGCTGGAGCAAAAAGTCCCCACGTTCGGCATTTGCTTAGGTCATCAATTGCTCGGTCTTGCCAGTGGTGCGAAAACCGTCAAGATGAAATTCGGGCATCACGGCGCAAACCATCCGGTGCAAGATTTGGACAGCAAGCGCGTCATGATCAGCAGCCAGAACCACGGTTTTGCGGTCGATGAAACCACGCTTGCCTGCCAACGTCCGTGCCACGCACCGCTCGTTGTTTGATGGCACATTGCAAGGTATCGAACGCACCGACTGCCCGGCATTGAGTTTCCAAGGACACCCCGAAGCCAGCCCCGGCCCGCACGACGTAGCCCCTGTATTCGACCGTTTCATTGAGATGATGAGAGCCGCACATGCCTAAACGCACTGACATTAAAAGTATTCTGATTATTGGTGCAGGCCCGATCATTATCGGTCAGGCGTGCGAATTCGACTATTCCGGTGCGCAAGCGTGTAAAGCGTTGCGTGAGGAAGGCTACCGCGTCATTCTGGTCAATTCCAACCCCGCGACCATTATGACCGACCCGAAATGGCGGATGCGATTTACATCGAGCCAATCCGCTGGGAAACGGTTGCCAAAATCATTGAAAAAGAACGCCCTGACGCACTGTTGCCGACCATGGGTGGGCAAACCGCGCTCAACTGTGCCCTCGACCTTTCCCGCCACGGCGTGCTGGAAAAGTTCGGCGTGGACATGATCGGTGCGAACGAAGTTTCCATCGACATGGCAGAAGACCGCCAGAAATTCAAAGTGGCAATGGATGAAATCGGTCTCGAATCGGCGCGTTCCGGCGTGGCGCATTCGATGGACGAAGCCCGTGCGGTGCAAGCCACCCTCGGTTTCCCGGTGGTTATCCGCCCCTCATTCACGATGGGCGGCAGCGGCGGCGGTATCGCTTACAACAAGCAGGAATTTGAAACCATCGTGGCGCGTGGCTTGGATATGTCGCCGACCACCGAAGTCCTGCTGGAAGAATCCCTGCTCGGCTGGAAAGAGTATGAAATGGAAGTCGTGCGTGACCGCAACGACAACTGCATCATTATCTGTTCCATCGAAAACCTTGACCCGATGGGTATCCACACCGGCGACTCGATCACGGTAGCGCCTGCGCAAACCCTGACCGACAAGGAATACCAATTGCTGCGTAACGCTTCGATTGCGGTATTGCGCAAAATCGGCGTCGATACTGGCGGTTCTAACGTCCAGTTCTCGGTCAACCCGAAAAACGGGCGCATTATCGTTATCGAAATGAACCCGCGTGTGTCGCGCTCTTCCGCGCTCGCCTCCAAAGCGACCGGCTTCCCGATTGCGAAAGTCGCGGCGAAACTGGCGGTCGGCTACACGCTGGATGAATTGCGCAACGAAATCACGGGCGGGGCAACGCCTGCGTCATTCGAGCCATCCATCGACTACGTTGTGACCAAAATCCCGCGTTTCACCTTCGAGAAATTCCCGCAAGCTGACTCGCGTTTGACCACGCAAATGAAGTCCGTGGGCGAAGTCATGGCGATGGGACGCACTTTCCAAGAGTCGTTCCAGAAAGCCCTGCGCGGTTTGGAAACCGGCATTGACGGCTTGAACGAACGCATTGATCCGCAAGACCCGGATGCCAAAGACACGCTTGCGCCGCCAACTGACCGAAGCCAGTTCCGAACGTATTTTGTACGTCGCGGATGCCTTCCGTTTGGGCATGAGCATTGAAGAGCTGTTCGCGCAAACCAGCATTGACCCGTGGTTCTTGGTGCAAATCAAAGAACTGGTCGATCTTGAAAATGGTTTGAAAGACCGTTTGCTGAATAGCATGAGCGTCGATGAAATGCGCAACTTGAAGCGCAAAGGCTTCTCTGACCGCCGTTTGGCTAAACTGTTGCACGAAACCGAAAAAACAGTACGTGCGGCACGTCACAAGCTCAATGTGCGCCCGGTTTACAAGCGCGTCGATACCTGCGCGGCGGAATTTGCCACCAATACCGCGTACATGTATTCCACTTACGAAGAAGAGTGCGAATCCAACCCGACCGACCGCAAGAAAATCATGGTGTTGGGTGGCGGCCCAACCGTATCGGGCAAGGGATCGAATTCGACTACTGCTGCGTCCACGCGGCGTTGGCGTTGCGCGATGATGGCTTTGAAACCATCATGGTCAACTGCAACCCTGAAACCGTTTCCACCGACTACGACACTTCCGACCGTCTGTATTTCGAGCCACTGACGCTCGAAGACGTGATGGAAATCGTCGATCTGGAAAAACCTTACGGCGTGATCGTGCAATACGGTGGGCAAACCCCGCTGAAACTGGCACGTGATTTGGAAGCCTTGGGTGCACCGATCATTGGTACATCGCCGGATTCCATCGACTTGGCGGAAGACCGCGAACGTTTCCAGCAATTGATCCACAAACTCGGCTTGAAACAGCCGCCGAACCGCACCGCCAGAAGCATCGACGAAGCGGTACGTTTGGCAGACGAAATCGGCTACCCGCTTGGTGGTGCGTCCGTCTTACGTGCTGGGTGGGCGGGCGATGGAAATCGTTTACCACGAAAACGAATTGCGCCGTTACATGACCACGGCGGTGTCCGTGTCCAACGATTCCCCGGTATTGCTCGACCGTTATCTGGATGATGCGATTGAAGTGGACGTTGATGCGATTTGCGACGGTGAAAACGTGCTGATTGGCGGCATTATGCAGCACATCGAACAGGCGGGTATCCACTCCGGTGACTCGGCGTGTTCCTTGCCACCGTATTCCTTGCGTGCTGACATTCAAGACCAATTGCGCGAGCAAATGGTGCGTATGGGCAAAGCCCTCAACGTTATCGGCTTGATGAACGCGCAATTTGCGATCAAAGGCGACGACGTGTACGTGCTGGAAGTGAACCCGCGTGCCTCACGTACCGTGCCATTCGTCTCCAAAGCGATTGGTCGTCCGCTGGCAAAAGTGGCGGCACGTTGCATGGCAGGTCAAAGTTTGGCAAGTCCAGAATGCGCTGAACGAAATCATCCCGTCCTACTACGCGGTGAAAGAAGCGGTATTCCCGTTCATCAAATTCCCCGGCGTTGACCCAATCCTTAGCCCGGAAATGAAATCCACGGGCGAAGTCATGGGCGTGGGCAGAACCTTTGCCGAAGCCTTCGGTAAAGCGCAATACGCAGCGGGTGAAGTTTACCCAACCTCTGGCGTGGCGTTCATCAGTGTGCGCGAAGCAGACCGCCGTCACTTGAAAGAAGTGGGCGATATGTTGATCGGGCAAGGCTTCAAGATCGTTGCCACCCGTGGTACGGCACGCGAATTGCAGAACGTCGGTGTGACCTGCGAAATCGTTAACAAGATGCGCGAAGGTCGCCCCAACATCGTCGACATGATCAAGAACGAGGAAATCGACCTGATCGTGAACACGACCGAAGGCGAACAGTCCACCCGCGATTCGTTTGAGATTCGCCGTGAAGCCTTGCAGCACAAAATTACCTACACCACCACGATTGAAGGTGCGCGGGCATTGTGCAAAGCGATGGCCTACACTGACAGTGAGCAGGTTTATTGCTTGCAAGATTTACATCAGGAAATAACAGAACAAGGGGTTTGAAGCGATGATCTAGACCACCGCTGACATTAAAAGGTTCGGAGCGTTTGAAGGCTGAATTGCAGCGTCTAAAAACGGAAGACCGTCCGCAAATTATTCAGGCGATTGCCACCGCGCGTGAACATGGCGATTTGAAAGAAAATGCCGAATACCATGCGGCGCGTGAGCAGCAAAGTTTCTGCGAAGGGCGCATCAAGGAGCTGGAAAGCAACTTGTCGATGGCGCAAATCATTGATGTGGCTGTTGTTGGTGCTGCCAACCCCGGCAAAGTGGTGTTTGGTGCAACGGTTGAGCTGGAAGATGTCGAATCCGGTGAAACCATTACCTACCAGATCGTCGGTGACATTGAAGCGGACATTAAGCACAACCGTATTGCGATTTCTTCGCCGATTGCGCGTGCCATGATTGGTAAGGAAGAGGGCGATGTCGCGGTGGTGCAAGCACCGGGCGGTGTGCGTGAATACGAAATCGTTGCGGTCAGCTTACCAGTAGTGGCTAATAACTTTACCCACATCGGCTTGCTGCAACACGGTGCGGTGGAAGCTGGAGACGTATTCTGCGGTGAACTGGAAACCCCGTTAAGCAAAGCAGGCTGGAAACAGCTTAAGCAGGCATTCGGGCGGCAGGTTCTGATTGGGATGCAGTCATTACCTCGCCTCGGATGCAATGCGCTGCCTTTGCCGAATGGTTTGCCCAAAAGCACGATTTGCCGCTGGTGCGTGATGAACGCTTGCGGGAAATCCATTTCGGTGAATGGGAAGGGCGTACCCCGCAAGAAGTCATGGCAACCGACCCTGAGCAGTTAGCCGCATGGTGGGTGAATCCTGCACAAGTTATTCCGGCGGGTGGCGAGAGTTTTGGTGATTTCCGTGCCCGTGTGTTGGATGCTTGGACAGAATTGGCGCGTGCTTACCGGGGTGAACGGGTGCTGGTGGTGACACATGCTGGGCGTTATCCGGGTGATTCTGGCGCATGTGTTGCAAATGTCTGATGAGCGTTTGCTGGCTTTGAATATCGAATATGGCGCGTTGACGCGCTTGCGTGTCCTACGTGACCGTGGCGGTGAGTGGGCGAGCCTGATTGCTCACGGTTGCTGATATGTTGACAGCATTGCTACCGTTCTTTTCTGGTAGCGTTGACAGTGCTTGACGCTATTGCCTGTGCCCGCCGTTGACTAGTTTTTCTGCGGAAGAAAAAGGCCGTGGCTTGATCTGGTTTCCGGTGATTGGGGCGTTAATGGGCATCCTGTTGGCGCTGGCAGCATGGAAACTGGAAAGTATTGAGCCAATGCTGGCATCGGTTATTTTGCTGACGGTTTGGATGTTTATCAGTGAATTGCATCATTTGGATGCACTTGGCTCGCAGTATCAATGCTTGGCTTTTTGGTGGGCGCTGTCCGGCGGGTGACTAAGACGGATGAGATGCCACTACCCGTTCCCCACATTTAGGGGTGATGGGGGTGATGGCATTGATCATGATGATCAAGTTTGCCGCCCTATCCGTGTTGATTGAATACAAGCTCTGGCCGTATATCATGATGGCTCCGGTCGCTGCCCGCTTGTTGGTGGTGGCTTTGATTGGGTTTACGCCGATTGCACCGAGTGAAACCCTTGCCCACGAGTTCCGCATTGAATTTCCCTACATTGCCTTGTTTATCTGGTTGCTGATGGCATTGCCGGGTGCGCTGGTGGTGGGCATTCCGATGTTTGCGATGTTTGTCATGCTGATTGCTGATCCGTTTCCGCATGAAACAGATGTGCGGCGGGCTGACGTGGGAGGCGATCGGGGCAACGATTGTGTTGCTGGAAGCGGTGGGTTATTTGTGGCGGCACTGGCTGCTTGATAGCTGAATCCCCACCTTAGTGGTATGGTATTGGCTTAAATGTTAGGATAATGTCATTATTTTTCAGGGTTAAAGGCGCTACTATCATGTCTGAAGAACATTTCTCCACAGAAAAACGCATCCTGATGGCGATGCGCAAAACGCTTGGCGGTATTATCCGTGATTTGACACCTTCCGATTCGGCGACGCAGTTATCCTTTGTCCGATGCGACGGTTGAAGATGTGAAAAAATGTTTCGACCTGATTGCAGCGCGTGAACGTGAATTGGCGCAGGCCGCTGGTGTGCGTGAAGAGCGTCCGCATTTTATTGATGAAGTCAGTGCCACCAAAGTGGTGTCGATTGCTGGTCTGAAAAAGAGGGATTAATCATGCAAACCTTTTCAGCCGAAGAAATGAACGCGCTGACCACGCGCCGTGATCCGTCACATGGATGAGTGGAAAATCAGTGCGGAAGAGATGCTGACGATTTTGGGTTTGGATGAGGAAGTCCGCCCGCGCCACTTGCAACAGTACCGCCAAGGCGATAAGGCGTTCCCGCAAACGGCGGAGATGATGGATCGGATTGATCACATCGTGGGCATTGCGGATGCGTTACGCACTACCTTCCCGTTTAGCAGCCAGATGCGGGTGATGTGGTTACGCAAGCCGCACCGTCGTTTTCAGCGCCGTGAGCCATTGGCGGTGATGTTGGATGAGGGGGTTGATGGCTTGATGCGCGTCAGAATAGAGGTGGATTGCGCCTACGGCTACGCGATCAATGACGCTTTACATGCAGCGGCAGAGCAAAAGAAAGCAGCGGCTGCTTGAATAAGGTTAGGGGCTTGAATAATCAAGCCCCGTAGGTCTGCTGGCATTGTTTAGGCGGCATCGCCTGCTTCGGGTGCAGCGCTGCTTTTGATGGCTTCTTTCACCATCTTCTGCAATTCACCGTTCTGGTACATTTCCAGCGTAATGTCACAGCCACCGATCAATTCACCGTTGATGTAAACCTGTGGGAAACGTGGGCCAGTTGGCGTATTGTGGCAAGTCTTGAAAGATTTCCGGGTCGCCCAATACGTTGACGTACGCAAATTCTTCGCCACACGCCATCAAGGCTTGTGAAGCACGGCTGGAAAAGCCACATTGCGGCATTTGCGGTGTACCTTTCATGAAAATGATCACAGGGTTGCTTTTTACTGCCTGGTCAATACGGTCTAATGCACTCATTCGGATAATCCTCGTTAGTTGATTCATGATGGTTACATTCTACCTGTTGCCTGAAATAAATAAACGCCAGATTCCATGAGGAATAGTAGGAGCTAGCCCTGTGGCGATTCCCTATCTTTTTGCGGCGTTGTTTCATCGCAGCAAATTCCGAGGTGTCGATGTAGCCATCGCGGTTTGTATCCACATTGTCGAAAATGCGGCGTGGGTTAAGCCTGCCGGATACTGGATTTTTGGCGGCATATTCAGGCCAGGAGATTAGCCCATCGCTGTTGGTATCCAGCCGTCTGAAATCTGGGTCTGCGGCTGGCTGGTTGGCGGCAACGCCAGTGCTGAATAGCAGGATGGTCAGCAAAGAAGCGATGGTGGTTTGTTGTTTAGTATTTTTCATGTTTCACCCCTGTTTATTTGGTGTTATCAGCATAGTCCAGCTAAGCCAACATGAGATGAACATTTGCGTAACATAATGAGGAAAAAGCGCCATCAAATCCTGAATGGATTGATAAATCGCAATGCAGCTTCATCAGCAGTCTCTAATACTGTAAGTTGGTATTGGAAGGATGTGAATGATGGACTATCAGGAAACCAGTGGGCAACTGAATCAATGCCCGGTGCATGAGCTTGCCGTATTCGCTGAGTTGGGGGGAAACGTTGGCGATGCCTTGAAAGGTGTGGAAAGCGAGGCAGTCGGTTATTCTGCGGCTGAAACTATCTATGCAGCCGGTACGAATGCCCAACATTTGTACATTGTGCGCGATGGCTATGTAAAATTATTCAAAACCACCTCCAACGGCAAAGACCAGATCATCCGCATCGTCAAACCCGGTGAAATCTTCGGCTTCGACGGGCTGGTTGACACACTTTATAACCACAGCGCGGTTCCCCTTAAACACGCCAATGTCTGCCGCATTTCAGTCGAAAAGTTACACGCCTTGGGCGAGTGCCGCCCCGAAGTTGAGCGCCTAATTATGGTGCGATGCATCAAGGAATTGCAGCACGCCGACGAACGCCTGCTGGAACTCGGTGCCAAACGTTCGCAGGAACGCCTCGCAGGTTTCCTGTTGTCATGGTGCAATGCCACCCCAGCAGATAAATGGACGCCGCTGGTACTTTCCCGCCTCGAAATCGCCCAGCTATTGGGGCTAACCATCGAAACGGTCAGCCGCCTGTTCGCCCAGTGGAAACGCGAAGGGGTGGTGGAAGAAAAGAGCCAAGCCATCCAAATTATGGACATGAAGAAAATGCGTGGGCTGGCCGAGAGTCTGGGTTAAGAATCACCGGGCTGAATCCTGTTATGATGCGGGCATGTCCCACGCCAGAGATGCCCCGATGCCAACCACTTTCCCTCCCTTTTCCATCGCCCGCCTGCCGCGCATTGAATTCGGCGCAGGCTCAATCCGCAAACTCCCCGCCATCGCTGCACAGTACGGCAAGCGCCTGCTGATCATCACGGGTGCTAGTTCCTTCACCGATTCTGCCGCAGGTGAAACCCTGTTCCAAGAGCTGCAAGCCGCCGGTTTCAGTTGGGAAATCCGCCGGGTTAGCGCCGAACCTTCGCCGCAATGGGTGGATGCAACGGTTGCATCCGTTGCCGCCTTGCCTGACATCGGGTTCGACGCGGTGATCGGCATCGGCGGAGGCAGCCCATTGGATGCCGCCAAAGCGGTTGCCGGACTCCTCAAACCCGGCAATTCGGTCATGGATCATCTGGAAGGTGTTGGCCCAGAATGTCCCTACCACGGCCCATCAACCCCCTTCATCGCCATCCCCACCACTGCCGGAACTGGCTCGGAAGCCACCAAAAACGCAGTCCTCTCGGTGCAGGGCGAACACGGTTTCAAAAAATCCTTCCGTGACGACAAGCTGGTGGCAGAATACGCCATCATCGACCCGGACTTGCTTGCCACTTGCCCACCCGCACAGATTGCTGCCAATGGCATGGATGCTTTCACCCAATTGATGGAAGCCTATGTTTCCACCCGCGCTAATCCGCTGACCGACGCGCTGGCACTATCCGGCATGGAAGCGGTGCGTGATAGCTTGCTGGCTTTCTACGCCGACCCGACCGATAGTGCCGCCCGCAGCAAAATGGCTTACGCCTCGCTACTCTCTGGCATCTGCTTGGCGCAAACCGGCTTGGGGTCAGTGCATGGCATTGTCGCCCCGTTGGGCGCATTTCACCCCATTGGGCACGGCGTTGGTTGCGGGATGCTGGTCACGGAAGCCACGCGCCTGAATATCGCGCTGATGGAAGCCCGCGAACCTGATAACCCGGCGCTGGCGAAATACACCGCTATCGGCAAGCTGCTTCATGGAGTATCTATCATCCACACCCTCGAAACGTGGGCAAAGCAACTCAGCTTGCCGCGCTTGACTGCCTTCGGTGTCACGGAAGCTGACATCCCGAAAATCGTCGCTCATTCACGCGGTTCCAGCATGAAAACTAACCCGATTGCGTTGACGGATGCCGACATCACCCAACTGATCCGAGCGTGTTTATGAAAAAAGTCAGCCTGTTTGTGGATGTGCAGAATATTTACTACACCACCCGCGACGCCTACGGGCGCAGTTTCGACTACAACCGTTTCTGGGCGCAGGCGACTGCCGGGCGGCAAGTGGTGCAAGCGTGCGCTTATGCCATCGGGCGCGGCGACGAAAAGCAGATACAGTTCCAGAATATTCTGCGTGCCATTGGGTTTGAGGTAAAGCTCAAGCCCTACATCCAGCGCAGCGATGGTTCGGCGAAGGGCGATTGGGATGTGGGTATTACCTTGGATGTGATCGAAGCCGCCGCCACGACCGACATTATTGTGCTGGCTTCCGGCGATGGTGATTTTGACCTGTTGCTACGCAAAGCACATGCGCGTTATGGGGTGGAAACTGAGGTGTATGGCGTCCCCCACCTGACGGCTAACTCGCTGATTCAAGCGGCAACGCGCTATGTGCCGATAGGGGAAACCCTATTGATGAGGCCGAAATAAGGCTACAATAACGCCAGCAAAGAATCTGTTGATGGGCTAGATTCAAGTGGCGGTGTTATACCGTCTGTCGAAGAAGAATATCCATTCATCAGCCATGCGAGGGTTTTATCTATGCCTACTTTTGACATGAATCAGGTCAATGCCCACTTACGGGCATTCCGTGCCGATCCCGTTGCAACCATGCAGCAAATTCCGCCGAAGCAGGATGCCAACGGCGAAGTGGTTTCCACCAGCCCGTTCTCGGCAGAGGATGCAGCGACCCACAGTTATAGCGAAGGGCGCGACAAATTACGCACCGACATGCTCCAAAAAGGCGGAACCAGCCGCGCGGCGATTGAACCCAACGATGACCCGCGCAAATTGGCGGATACTTTCAAATACGATGCCTTGCCAGCGATTGAAGCGGCTGGTTTGCGTACCGCACAACTGGCGGTGCAGCCGTGGAGCGGTGATTACTGGGCAACCGCTCAGCGGTGGCTTGGGCAACCGTTATGCCGGTTGTGGCGGCATGGGCGGCGGATGGGACAAGAATTACGAATACGTGCGCACCCATCCTTCCAAAGTCATCCTCAACAGCGGCAGCGAAGTGTGGGTAAACGAGCTTTCCCCTGCCGAAAAATACGACGCGCTGGTGGGGGATACCACCGAAACCCTCACCCGTATGTCGTGGCTGGATGGCAAGGCGTATTTCGATGTGCATAAGGAAGTACCGGGCTGGTTTGGTATCTGCCACGGCTGGTCTCCGGCGTCCTTCATGTTCCCGCGCCCGGTCAAAAGCGTGAAACTGCTCACCCCGAATAAACAGACCCTGACCTTCTTCCCTTGTGAAATCAAGGCGCTGGCATCTTTGCTATGGGCGCGTTCCAAGCCGGAAACCCGTTTTATCGGCGGGCGCTGCAATACCGAGAAACCGACTATTGACCCAGCTACCGGGCGGGTGGTCACCTTGTATAACCCGTATATAGCAGCAGATTATGGCCCAGACGCACCGCCACCCGAACCCGGCGCACGCCGACCGGGGGAAGAGGATGTGTCACTTTCCACCCCGACGTGGAGCGATAATGGTGTGGAGGGCAGGGAAGGTGGACGCCCGACGGAAAGCCAGTGTTTCGACACCAACCCCGGTGCATGGCATCTGGCGGTGGTCAACCAAATTGGCGTGTCCAAACGCGGCATGATCATGGATGCCAGTTTCGACTTTCAGGTGTGGAACCAGCCGTTGTTGGGCTACAAATACACCTATTTCAACCCGCAAACCCTCAAGCAAACCGAAAAGCTGGCGGAAGCCACCACCACCAAAGCGGCGTTCACCTCGGATATTTTCAAAAAATACCGCAGCCCCAAAGCAGTGTCGTTTGTGGGTATCGTGATGCGGGTTACCTACATGGGTGAAAACGGCAATAGTCAGGAGCATACCGATACGCCTGAGAATGATTCCATCGCCACGGTCGATTACTACTACGATCTGGAACTGGATGCGGCGGGCAAGATTATCGGCGGGGAATGGTACAGCAATTCACACCCTGATTTCCTGTGGACACCACCGAAAGGCGGGCGGGCAGTAAGCCGCTTTGAGGCGCTGGCAACGGGGGCGTGGGCTGCTGGGAAACCGATGCCGGATAGCTGGCGGGCAGCGGCGCTTAAGGCGTCGGCGGATATGACACCATTGGCGGCGGTGGTGGAATATATGGTGAAGTTGGCGCAATAGGGGGAGGGAAGAGGGCGTAAGCGTAGCAGTGGTGAAGTTAATGTGATATGGGTATAATTCAAAACAATAAAAATCTAAAGGTACTGCCATGTTACATTTTCTGCGCCTCCTGTCGCTTTGGCTGTTACTGCTAACCACCGCATACGCCAATCCCTTATCGCCCGACCAAGTACCCGACCCCCTCAAGCCGTGGGTCGGTTGGGTGCTGGATGGGCATAAAGACTTAGCCTGCCCCTACCTCTACAACGCCGAAGAGCGCCAGTGCGCATGGCCGGGGCGTTTAGATTTGCAATTGAGCGATAAGGGCGGCACATTCACCCAGCACTGGGAAGTGTACGGCGAAACCGCCGTGCGCCTACCCGGTGATGCGCAACATTGGCCTCAACAGGTGAAAAGCGGCGAAAACACCGGCATGGCCGTAACCGAACAGGAAGGCTACCCCGTCCGTCACCTTGCCCGCTGGCAGCCACGACATCAGCGGGCAATTCGTCTGGGATAAATTGCCCGAAGCCCTGTTCGTCGCCCCCGCTACCGGCCTTGTGCAACTCAGTGTCAATGGCACGCCGATACCCAACCCTGAGTTCAACGCCGCAGGCAGTTTGTGGCTAAGCCACAGCAACGATGCCGCCAGCGAAGACAACCTCGACGTGCAAGTATTCCGCAAAGTGCTGGATTCCCACCCGCTGGAAGTCACCACCAGCATCCAGCTACGGGTCTCCGGCAAGCAGCGCAATGTGGAACTTACCCCGGTGTTGCTGGACGGTTTTATCCCACTGCACCTCGATAGCCCCTTGCCGACGCGCATGGGGCAGGATGGCAAGTTGCAAGTGCAAGTCCGCCCCGGCGAATGGACAATCAAACTCACCGGACGCGCCCCAACCACCCTAGCAAAGTTAGCTTTGCCCGCCAGCAGCTGCCCCGTGGCCTAACCAAGAAGTCTGGGTATTTGAAGCCGACCCCAGTACCCGCCAAGTGCAGGTGGAAGGCGTTAACAGCATCGACCCCAACCAAACCCGCTTGCCGGCAGAATGGGCAAGCTTCCCCGCCTACCTGATGGCCACCGGCAACAGCATGACCTTGGCAGAACAGCACCGTGGCATGGCAGATAGCCCCGCGCAACTCAGCCTGACCCGCCAACTGTGGCTAGACTTCGACGGCAGCGGCTACACCATGCAGGACAGCCTCAATGGCACGTTGGCACAACAATCACGTTTAGAAGTGTTGCCTGACATCCATCTGGGGCGGGTCAGCATCAACGGCCAGCCGCAACTGATTACCCGTCAGGGGGAAGCGCAAGCCGATGGCGTGGAAGTGCGCCAACGCGCCCTTGCACTCGAAGCCGACAGCCGCTACCAAGCATCCATCAGCAACCCGCCCGTCAGCGGCTGGCAACAGGAATTGCAGCAAGTCACCACCAACCTGCATTTGCCACCCGGTTGGCTGTTGCTTGCTGCCAGTGGCACGGATAACTTGCCGAATACTTGGTTGCAACAATGGAGTTTGCTCGACTTATTTCTGGTGCTGCTGGTCACGGTGGCAACGGGTTACTTGTACGGTTGGCGTTGGGGCGCGGTGGCAGGTATGGCGTTGGCGCTGACTTGGCATCAAGCTGCTTCGCCCCACCTGATCTGGCTCAATTTGTTGGCGGTCACGGCCTTGTTGCGTGCCGTGCCAGCGGGCATGATCCAACGGCTGTTGGGCTATTACCGCTGGCTCAGCCTGTTGGTGTTGGTATTGATCGTGTTGCCTTACACTATCGACACGGTGCGGATTGCGCTTTACCCGCAATTGCAAGGCAATGGTGGCAGCAGCGGTTTTGAACAGGCCGCTATGCCAGTGGCAGCCCCCGCGCCCGCAGCACCCGCAATCGAAATGATGACCCCGGAAATGGTTGCCGATCAGGCAGGCCAAGCAGCCCCCGCTGCCCTGTCGCCGAAGCGCCTGCCCGCAATATGGCTCCCATGATGAAATCCAGCGGCGAGTATGAGGCGAAGGAAGCCGACAAATTGTCTGCCATCAGTTCTTACGGCTCGGCACGCAATGCTAAGCAGCAAGCCAACCTGCACGACATTGACCCCAATAGCATGATCCAGACCGGCCCCGGCTTGCCCAATTGGCACTGGCAACAAGTGCAGTTGCAATGGTCGGGCGTGATCCAGCCGGATGAGCGCATGGGCTTGTGGTTGATTGCCCCCTGTCGGTCCATTCCCTGCTGAAAGTCCTTGGGGTGTTGATCCTGCTGGTATTGGCGGCACGCTTGGCGGTGGTATCCGGCAAACTGCGCGCGGACTGGAAAATGTGGCGCAAACCCCATTGGTGGCAAACTAGCGCGTGGTTACTGGCGGCTTTACCGCTGCTGTGGTGTGTGCCGCCGCCCGTCATGGCAGAACCAGCCCCTGAGACCCCCACGCCGGAAGTGCTGCAAACCTTGCAGGAACGCTTGCTCCGCGCCCCGGATTGTTTGCCCGACTTGTGCGCAAGCCGAATCCATGCACCTCAACCTGCAAGCGGATGGGCTGCAAATACAATTGCGCCTCCACGCCGCTACGCCAAGTTGCCTTGCCGTTACCGGGCAGCCAAGCGGGTTGGTTGCCGCAACAGCGTCACGCTTGACGGCAAGCCCACCCAAGCCTTGCGCCGCGATGGCGAACAGCAATTGTGGGTAGTAGTAGCGCAAGGCCAGCACGACGTGGTGTTGCAAGGCGCATTACCCAGCCGCAGCAGCATCGCTTTGCCCTTGCCGCTCAAACCGCACCGCGTTACATGGGCAGGGGAAGGCTGGCAAGTGGATGGTATCCGCGACAACGGCATCCCCGAAGACCAGTTGCAAATCAACCGTACCGCCACTGTCGAAGCTGCCACCGGGCAAGAAATGCCTAACCTGCCCGCGTTTGTGACCTTGGAGCGGCGGCTGGATTTGGGGCTGGATTGGTATGTGACCACCACGGTACGGCGCGTGTCCGACAGTGCCGTGCCGATCAGTTTGGCAGTGCCATTGCTGGCGGGCGAACAGCCGTTGAGTGAGCAATTCACCATCAAAGACAACTTCATTAACCTCAACCTCAAACCGCAGCAGGACACGCTGGAATGGACATCGCGCCTGCCGCAAAGCGAGCAATTGCAACTGACCGCCAGCGATAACAGCGCATGGCTGGAAGAATGGCACATTGCCGCCAGCCCAGTGTGGCATGTGGAAGCTAAAGGTTTGCCCATCAATGCTTATAGCGAAGATGCGAGCGCAAGGCACATCGGTATGGAAACCGTGGGGCAAGGAAACCCTGACGCTGGCGATTAACCGCCCACAAGGCACGCAAGGCCAGACTGTCACCATCCTCGCTAGCCAAACCAAAGTGGAAGTGGGCAAGCGGGCGCGGGATGTCAGTTTGCGCCTGAGTTTGCAAAGCAGCCGTGGCTCGCAACACACCATTACCTTGCCCGCCGATGTCAGCCTGAAAAGCTTGAGCATGGATGGCATTAAACAGGCGATCCAGCAACAGGGGGGCAAGGTGGTGTTGCCCTTGCTGCCACGCAAACAGGAGGCGCTGCTGGAATGGCAGGAAACCGGCGCAATGCCGCTGCATTACACCTTCCCGGTGGTGGATTTGGGCTTGCCGAGTGTGAATGCCGAAGCGCACTTGGCAGTGCCGGAAGACCGTTGGGTGCTGTGGGTCGATGGCCCCTTGCTAGGGCCTGCGGTATTGTTCTGGGGAATGTTGCTGGTATTGGCGGTGTTTGCGGTATTGCTGGGGCGTTCGGGCATTACCCCGCTGAAAAGTTGGCAATGGTTCTTGCTGGGGGTTGGTTTGAGCCAGTCCACGCCGTTTTTGATGGTGTTGATGGCATTCTGGCTGATTGCCTTGGCATTGCGCAGCAAATATTCGCTGGAACGGCCTTATTGGCAATTCAACCTGATGCAGGTGGGTTTGGTGCTGCTGACGTTGGTTGCCTTGGCAACGCTGGTCGGGGCAGTGGCTAAGGGGCTGCTGGGTTCGCCGGATATGCAGATCGTGGGCAATAGTTCGTGGGCGCAACAGTTGCAGTGGTATCAAGACCGGGTGGCGGGGGTATTGCCGCAAGCGGATGTGATTAGCGTGCCGGTGTTGTATTACCGCTTGCTGATGCTGGCGTGGGCATTGTGGCTGGCGGTGGCGTTGCTGGGGTGGTTGCGTTGGGGGTGGGCTGCGTTGGGACATGGTGGGTTGTGGCAGGCTAAGCCGGAGAAGACCCCCATCCCCAGCCCTTCCCCCGCAAGGGGTGAAGGGAGTTAAGAGGTGGGGGTTAGTCGTAGTGGTAGCGGCAGGCGATGATGGTTAGGTATTCATCGCCTTGCCTTGGCGGAATTGTTTAATGGATTTTTGTAAGTGTGCTGCATTGGCTGGGGTTTTTAGCAGGTGCAGGGTTTCCATCAAGCTGTTGTAGTAAGCGAGCGACATTACGACGGTATCTTCGGCATTATGACGGGTGATAAGGATGCAATCAGCGTCTTCGACGGCTCGGTTCAGGATGGTTTTCAGGTTATTGCGGGCTTCGGTAAAGGTAACGACTTGCATGGGATGCTCCAGACTGGTGTGGTGTTGCGGATAAGTTTGGTGGTGGGGATTGTCAAGTTCAAGTTATTATTGCTTGCGTATCCTTTGTCCAGCCGCTATAAATAAAAATAATTTTTACGGGCTGGAGAAATGAAAATGGGGCAGAAATTGGAACTGGCAGCGGTCATCAAGGCGTTGCGTGAAGAATTGAACACCGCGAAGCTGGCAGGTGAGGGGCATGACATCCGTTTCAACGTTAACAATTTGGAAGTGGAATTCCAGACTGTCGTTGAAATGGAAGTTGGAGCTGATTTGGTTGGAAAAATCAAATTTTTGGTGCTGGATCTTGAAGCTAAACTTAGCGGAAAGTATAAGAATGCCGTTACGCATAAGGTCAAGCTGAATTTGACACCAGTGGATGCTAAAAAAACACCGGAAGAGATTGCCATAACTGGCTCCAACGCTTTGCAAATCAATGACAAAGCCTGACCAATGAGGAAGCATTATGCTGAACGCCGATTGGTTGGTGCAGGTCTATGCACATGATAAAGACGGTGATCCTTGTATTGGCACTGGGTATTCCATTGGAAATGGGCTGGTTCTGACCGCCAGCCATGTGGTGCGTTCTAAAAACCGTGCAGACAATCCCCAATTGAAGCTGGTATGGCCTGAACAAGACAAACATGAGATGCCGTTTGCTGATGCGGACATTGTGTTCGATGGCGGTAAAGACCTTGATATTGCCGTTATCCGCTGTTCCCAAGAAACGCCGTTTAAACCGCCTAAAATCGAATGGCTTCTGACCGACCCCATGTTGAATGCGGCGTGGGCAAGCCGTGGTTTTCCGCGAGCGGGTAAAGAGCTAACGACCCGTGATGATTTGGGCGTGCCGGGTAAAGTGGCAGGTTTGAAAAAGCATGTGGTGGAGTTGACGACAGAGGTTGATGCAACGGAAGCCAATGGTTGGGCGGGCTTTTCAGGCGCTCCGGTATTTATTGGTCAGCAACTGGTGGCTGTGATTACGCATGATTATCTGACGCTAGAACGTTACTTCAAAGCCGTTTCCATCCCGTGGCTGTTACGGGAAAACCAAGATTTCCAGAAAGCAGTGGGCTACACCGTTACCCGTAAACTTCCATTGGAGACGGGCAATTTCAAGAAAGAGCTTGCCCGGCGGATTTTCAATGAGTTACGCCATGCAGATGCGCGACCTTTGTTGGAAAGTTTGCAGGAGGAACTCTGGCTTGAGGAATTGACTGGAAAAGAGGCTTTGTCAGGTGTGGCGGATAAATTGTTATCACAAGAAGTTGATAAAGCTATCCGTGACTATCTGACCCCAGCAACGACGGGTTGCATCCACCCTGACGGCTTTCGTTATGAGAGTAGTCATGACCGGATTGCCAATATCAAAAAAATCGCAGAAGAAATCATGGGTTGGCTGGTATTGTCGAGTGCTGATGAGAAAGAGATAGCCAGACTTTTTCCCAGTGGTGTAGATGGTGACTCCCTGTATTTTGTGTTGGGACACGTCAACACCTTGGGTGGTGTGGAACTGGTGCTATCCCGCCGTTTTCAGCGTAAGTCCAGTTGGACGGGAAGGGAAAGCTCTTCCCAGCATTGCCCGCATCATATCGCTGTTGACCCTGCTTTCTTTAGTGAAAGTGACGATGAAGTGGTCAGAAAGTTATTATTGGAAATCTGGAATACCGTTTTTGATAGTCCTCAAGAGCGCAAAAAATCACATGAGAAGCTTAACCCTGATAACGTCAAACTATTGAATGAAACACTGCGTGATTTGCGTGAGCGAAAAAAAGATACTGAACATTATTATATCGCTTTCAAGTTGGAAGCCATTGAACCGGACAGGGTGAAAGCGATATACAGCAAGCTGCTTGCTAAGGATAAGCTCAATGAAATGACTGTGGTGGAGTTAGGTTCTTGTGAGGGCAGCAAAGTATTGATTTTGGATGAACAGCGTGTGATTGCTGCTATCAATGGTTTTTACCGCGCAGTCAATAAACACGAAAAACGACAGGAGCAAGCAGCCGCATGAAGTGCCAAGCCATGAACGTACCCACTATTCAGGTCAACCACCGCTATACCTTGGAAGCCCGTAACAGCCTGCCAGAAACCGTGCATGTCTTCGATGAAAGAACCCGTAATGCTATCGAAGCCGCATGGTTATCAGGGCGGCCTTTGCTGGTGCGCGGCGACCCCGGCACGGGCAAAAGCCAGTTGGCGCGGGCAGTGGCGGCAGCAACCGGATGGCAGTTCATTTCCGAAGTGATCAATGCCCATACTGAAATACAAGACCTCTGGTATCGTTTTGATGCCGTCAGCCGTTTGGGGCAGGCGCAAATCCTCAGTGCTATTATCCCTAAGGAAAGCCTCACGGAAGGCAAAGTTCCCGCCGCACTTAACCCGAAAAAATTCCTCAGCCCCGGCGTGTTGTGGTGGGCATACGATTGGGATACTGCACGCGGCTATTACGATGACAGCCATTTTCAGCATTATCATCCTGACCCGGATTGTGACCATAGTCAGTTACCGCAGGGTGTGGTGCTATTGATTGACGAAATTGACAAGGCAGATGCCGACTTGCCCAATAGTTTGCTGGAAACACTGGACATGGGCAGATTCCGTATCCCTTGGATCAACCGCACGGTAGGTTGCCAAAAAGCGGATGGTACGGGTATTCGCCCATTGGTCATTATTACTACCAATGAAGACCGTCAATTGCCACCTGCTTTTGTGCGCCGTTGTCTGGTGCTGAACCTTGAATTGCCTGATAAGCGTAAAGACCTGATTGAGTATCTGGTCAAGCGGGGGGAACAGCACTTTTCCAATGAACAAGGCACGCCATTTTTTGAGCCGGAGGTGTTGGTAGAAGCTGCCAGTGAACTGCACAAGGATCGGCAAAAAGCCAAGGAACTGGGGGTGATGCCACCGGGGCAGGCGGAATATCTGGATATGTTGCGTGTCCTGTGCAGGCTGTCAGCCGACAAGGGCGAACAGTTGAAGCGGCTCAAAGATATACAGCAGTTTGCATTGCGTAAATATCCGGGGATGAAGCAGCAGGAGCAGCCAGAAGGCAGGCAAGTGGAGGATGATGTAGCGTGACAGGCTTGGTCAGTCGGGCAGATTTGCTGGCCTATCTTGCCGATCATGACGATGCTGACCTTGACAGCATTGTCGATTGCTTTGGTTTTGGTTTGGCTGCACCGCGTAAGCGGGGGGTTGTTGCTGCGGATGCGCTGCAACCTGATCCCCACCAAGTGCCAAGACAGATGGCTAACACCACGGGGCAAGCTGCCAAGCCACTGACGCTACGTCCGCTGGAACGGTTCTTGTGCCTTGCTGCTATCCAACCCAGCGAGCTTGTCCCGGAAGTGACGGAAGGGCAGGTGCTAAAACTCCCACAATGGTTTCAGGATTTGCCACCACTGGATATGGCAACCCTCACAGATGCTGATGCCCAACCCCCGGAACAACAGGCGTTGGTGGTTTGGGAAAAGCTATGGCCTGCTTTACACCAAATTCTCAGTGAAACCCGCTGTAAGAAACGCCCGGACATTCCCCGCTTGGTGAAAACTGTGGCGGATGGTTATTTCCCAATCAAGATTCCGTACTTGCAGCAAACGGGCTGGGCAGCTAACGCTTACGTGTTGCTTGATTTTCCGGTGCGGTTGCAATTGTTTGGCAGCGACTATCAGGCGTTGTTAGCCCCCTTGAAAAAATTGCGGGGTGAAACAGGGCTGTTGGTGCAACAGGTGAAGGATGCGCCGGGTGGCAATGTATCAATCGGTACGGGAAGGCGCAAGCGCAGCCAGCCTTGGCAAATGCCCG
This sequence comes from uncultured Gammaproteobacteria bacterium, assembly GCA_963818325.1. Taxonomy (GTDB): domain Bacteria; phylum Pseudomonadota; class Gammaproteobacteria; order Thiotrichales; family Thiotrichaceae; genus Thiothrix. The sequence continues at coordinate 104,277 of CAWFRV010000015.1, forward strand.
CCGTTGGTACGCCGGTACTTATTTTGGGTGATGCAGGTTTGCTGGATACAGCATCAAACGTGTATATCGACTGGCTGGAATTTGGTCGAAAATTGAAGGCCGCAGGGTGTACTGCCCATCTATTGACCCCATTGCCTGCCCGTTATCTGACGGAGGAAGTTGTCAGCCTGTTCCAGTGCATCCACTGGGACAAGGGCAGTAATCTGCAAGTCATTACCACAACCCATGACGATGACAGTGCTAAAGTAGCGTTACAGGCAGATCGCAGCAAGGTCACACAAATTTTGTTGCCGTGGTTGTCACCTGCTTTATTGATTGAGCCAGAGTTGTTACGTTCGGTTTGTCGTCTGCTGTCATGGCATGAGGGTGAAGCCTTCGATGCAGGTGTTGAGGCACTTTGCTGGACACATGCCGATGTGGAGCTGTCTAGTTTTGGCTTTCATATCCGGCATGACAGGCTGGAGCATTACCGCAATGAACTGGGCAACCGGGCGCGTAGCCAGCCCCAACTGGCGCAACAGGTGTATGAGCTGTTCAAGCAGCATCATGCCCACAAGTACCCGTCGGAGTTTGCGGAAGAAGTCCGGGTGTTGGTGAATACCGGGGGCATTGAAAAAGATGCGATAGCGGCGGCGGCTGACAGGCACATCAAGCAACTGGTTAAAATGTTGCAAAGTCAGGCGGACAATCATGCCTTGCGCCACTATAGCCACCACTTTCTGCAACGTCAGACTCAACAGGACAAAGTGCAGCAAGAAGATTTGTCGGCACTGTGGGCCATTTTGCGAAAAACACCGTGGGCAAGGAGAGGCAAGGCCAAGTTGGTTGAATGCGGCAATCGCAGCGCCTTTTTTGAGTGATTTGTTACCCGCCGTCAACTGGCAGGTTATCCAGCAAGGTGAACAACTCATGCTGGCAACATCCGCGATACAGGACAAGGCACTAGCCAATGGTTTGCGGGTAAACAGGACGCCCCTGTTTTCCTTTATTTCCCCAGCCTCATTGCTGGTGGAAGAACGGCTGGATGAGCAGGGGCAATGGATCGCTTTTGATACCCAGCTTGACCCGCATAACGGGTTATGGTTGCCGCTATTGCAGGGCAAACGCAGGTTTCATGCCAATGGCAAGGTTTACACGCTGTCAGAAATGACTTTGCCAACATGGGCAGACAGCATCGGGCGCGACACCCAAGGCTTATTCATCGAACACCATTGCCTAGGCAACCACTACCGTTCCTATTGGCAAGCCCCAACCACCGCCGGGGCAGGGCATTGGCAAGGCTTCCCACCCGGCGACATCGGCACAGACGACTACGGCTTATACGCCGACCTCAACCTCACCGGCATCACCCAACGCTTCCGCTGGATCGAACCCGGCACATTCCTCATGGGTTCACCCGAATCCGAACAGCGGGAACGCTGACGATGACGAAACCCAGCACCAAGTCACCCTAACCCAAGGCTTCTGGCTGGCAGATACCACCGTTACCCAATCCCTATGGCAAGCCGTCATGGGCAACAATCCCAGCAGTTTTACCGACAACCCCAATAACCCGGTAGAACAAGTAAGCTGGAATGACAGTCAGGAATTCATTAAAAAACTAAATGGCCTGCTTCCCGGTCTGCAGGCCAAACTCCCCACCGAAGCCCAATGGGAATACGCTTGCCGTGCCGGAACCACCACCCCGTTTTCCTTCGGCGAGAACATCACCCCAGAACAGGTCAATTACGACGGAAATAATCCCTACGCAAATGGCAAAAAAGGTCTATATAGAGAAAAGACTGTTCCCGTCAAATCGCTTCCAGCCAACCCGTGGGGTTTGTATGAAATGCACGGCAATGTGTGGGAATGGTGTCAGGATGTGTGGCAAGAAAAATTACCGGCTTCGCCGGTTACAGACCCGGAGGGTGTCGCCGGAGGCGACAAAAAAGCAGGCGTCGGGCGCGTCGTTCGCGGCGGTTCGTGGCACTACGTCGGCAGGCTCGTGCGTTCTGCCTTCCGTTACGGGTTCGATCCTGCTAACCGTCGCAGCCCCATTGGCTTTCGTCTTGCCCTAGGTCTTGAGCTACAGCCAGCTAGCGGGGCGGCGGAGCCGCAAAACAAGAAAGAGCGGACGGCGGGGACACGGACAGACGCGAGCGGGACGCCGCGACAGGCCGGGTCAGCGCCGGGAGCGGTGGACAAAGCAGGAAAATTTATCAAAGGATTGTTTGACAAGTTCAGGAAGAACACATGAAACAAAAATTTTTCAGAATTCCGGTAGCCAACCCGGAAGGCATCGAAGCCGACCTCAACGCCTTCTGTGACCAGCACCGCGTTTCCAACGTCGATAAACAGTTTGTCGCGGATGCCGCCAACAGCTTCTGGGCAGTCTGCGTCACTTGGTCAGACAACGAAGGCTCCCTCGCGGGCAGCAGCTTCAAGCGCACCACCAACCCCAAAACCGGCAAGATCGACTACAAGGAAGTGCTGAACGACGACGATTTCATTGTGTTTTCGCGCCTGCGTGAATTACGCAAGGCTACTGCCGAGCGTGACGGCATCGCCGCCTACAACGTCTTCACCAATGAACAACTTGCCGCCATTGTGCAACGCCGTATCAGCAGCAAAACAGCCTTGATGGAAGTGGATGGCATCGGGCAAACCCGCGCCGACAAATACGGCGATGCTTTCATTGAATGCCTGCAAACGCTTGTCGTGCCGAACCCCGCCAATGAAACGCACCCTGATCACCCTTGAAGCCATCGCCGAACGCAAAAATCTGGTCGAGGCATTCCACAAAGCCGCTAAAGGCAAACGCCACCGCCGCGACGTACAAGCCTTTCTGCAACACTTCGACATCAACCTCAACCGCCTCGGCGACGACATCCGCACTGCACGCCTGCCTTACGGCAAATTCCGCGCCTTCCAAATCCACGACCCCAAAAAGCGCCTGATCCACGCTGCCTGTTTTGAAGACCGCATTTTTCACCATGCGCTGATGAACCTTGCCGGGGACGTGTTGGAACGCGCCATGATGCCCACCAGCTACGCCTGCCGCCCCAACATGGGTGTCCACAAAGCCGCGCAACAAGTGCAGCAACACCTGCGCCAGTATGCCTATTATGCCAAGATCGACATCAGCGGCTATTTCGCCGCCATCGACCACGCCCGCTTGTTGCAAGTCTTATTGCGCCGTTTCAAGGGGGCGGAATGCACAGCGCAATTACAGCGCATCATTGCCAGCCACGAATCCACCCCGCAATGCGGCCTGCCCATCGGTTCGCTGACCTCGCAATATTTCGCCAACTATTATCTGGACGGGCTGGATAGGCTGTTGGCAAGCCTGCCAGCGGTGCGGGCGCACATCCGTTACATGGATGACATCCTTTGGTGGTGCGACAGCAGGCAGGCAGTAACGGCAACCCTGCAAACCGTAACCCGCTGGCTACAGCAAGAGCGCGGTTTGCAGGTCAAACCCACGGTGCAAATCCAGCCCAGCAAACAAGGCGTGACTTACTGCGGCTTCCGCATCCTGCAAGGCACTATCCGCCTCAGCCGTCGGCGCAAACGCCGCTACCAGCAACGGCGGCAATACTGGGAACAGCTTTACCTGAACGGCATGATCGACGCTAACCAGCTACAGCTTGCCCATGCCGCCGTCCACGCCATTACCGCCGGTCGCATGGCGGCAGGAAAACTTGCGCCGCCACCCACCCCTATCGTTATAATCAGGCTGGGTGACAGATCGAAAGCAGGCGTCAAGCGCGTCGTTCGCGGCGGTTCGTGGAACAACAACGGCAGGAACGTGCGTTCTGCCATCCGTAACAGGAACGATCCCGCTAAGCGTAACAACAACCTTGGTTTCCGGCTTGTCCTAGCTCAACGCGCCGTTGGAATGGGCGTGCAAGACCAGATCGTCATCCCGCCTTGCGGGTTCGCCCGTAAGCAAAAAGCAAGGTCAGCAGTGCGCTAGTAATGGGGTGGATGCCCCGTGAACGCCCACCGCATGATCGCCCTAACAAAGGAAAACATCATGCAAAATGAACCAAATGTAGGGTGGGTGGAGCGTAGCGATACCCACCAATCCACCATGATCATGCTCCAATCCGGTGGGTATCGCATTCGCTCCACCCACCCTACGTCCGTTGCATGACCTACCGCAACCACCTCTCCCCACCCACCTTCCCCTACGCTTGGGCATCCGATTGGGGCGAAGACCGCTACGGCCTGTGGCAAGCCTTCACCTACCAAGACGTGCGCCACACCTTCCGCTGGATTCAACCCGGCACTTTCCAGATGGGTTCACCCGATGGGAGCGGAGAAAAAGGTGCTGAAGAAGGCCGTTTAGATGATCGTGAAGACTTGCATAAAGTCACGTTTAACCAAGGCTTCTGGCTTGCCGAAACCACCGTCACCCAAGCCTTGTGGGAAGCCGTTACGGGAGGCGAAAACCCCAGCCACTTCACCAGCCACTTCAAAGGCAAAAACCGCCCGGTCGAAAAAGTAAGCTGGCACGACACCCAAACATTCCTCACCCAACTCAACCAGCTTCACCCCGATCTAAACGCCCGCCTACCGTGGGAAGCCGAATGGGAATACGCCTGCCGCGCCGGAACCCAAACTCCGTTCAACTTCGGCGAAGAACTGACCCTGAATAAAGTGAACTATCGCGGAACATGGGAATACAAGGAAAACGAATGGGGTGAAGGCGCAAAAAAAGCAATCACCGACGTAAAAACCTACCCCTGCAACGCTTGGGGCTTATACGAAATGCACGGCAACGTCTGGGAATGGTGCGCCGACCAATGGCAAGACCATCTGGTAAGGAAGACGTATTCTTTAGCCCCTCTACCTCCGGGAGAGGGGTTGGGGTGAGGGAAACCGCCGGAGGCGGTCAAGAACAAGAAGCGGGCGTCGGGCGCGTCGTTCGCGGCGGTTCGTGGCGCCCCAACGGCAGGAGCGTGCGTTCTGCCATCCGTAGCAGGCTCGATCCCGCTCTGCGTGACGACGGCCTTGGTTTCCGGCTTGTCCTAGGTCTTGAGCTACAGCCAGCCCAGCAGGGCGGCGGAGCCGCAGGGCGCGGTGCGCCCCAAGGGAAAAGCTGAGCGGACGGCTCTGACGCGGGCAGGCGTGGCGGGACGCCGCGACAGACCGTGGCAGTGCCGGACTCACCTACACCACCCGATGCGCCACAAACTTACTAAGGTTGTCGAGTATCTCACCACCGCGCCGGAAGCCTAGCCCACAGGCTTCCCAAGCGAAAAATACCCCTGCCTGATAGCTGCGCCCTTGCGCATCTTGCGGGTATTCCGCAAATGCCTGATAAATGGTGCGGTAGCGGTCGTAGTCGCCGGGTATTTCCTTGAGGGTGTTACCCGCTGCGTCGATAATCCGCGTATTTGCCCCTTCGCGCCCGAACATCTTTTTTGCCACTTGCTTTTTGCCCTGCAATGGGGTATCGCGGGTTTCGAGTAGGTAGGGCGAATCCGGGAACAGCTCGTACAGCACGTTCATAATGCCCTTGCTTTGGAATAGCAGGGTGTATGCCGGGTTGAGGATGACCGTATCGGTATTGCGGGTAATGTCATCCAGAATGCCGTTAATGCCATCGGTTTGCAGCGCAATATCTTCCCACGGGTAGAGCTTGAACCAGTAGTCGAAGCGGGTTTGCTGCGGGTTGAAAATGCCTTGGTCTGCTAAAAAGCCCACTTCATCCATGTAGCAAAAATCGGTTTGGAAGCCCGCATCACTGGCGATTTGTTGCAGGAAGCGCACGGTGCGTTCGTCTTCTGGCAGGTCGCGGATGCTGGAAAACAGGATGTTTTGGTAGTGGTAATGTTGCCCAAAGCTTTCTGGGTCGGCGTCGCCGGTCACTAAGCGGCGAAAATTATTGCAGATGCTGGCGTACACGGTGTTGAATTGCGCGGCTTCATCCATGCCATTGGCTTTGAGCAGCGCCCATTGCACCACGGCAGTTTCAAACACGCTGGTTGGGGTGTCGGCGTTGAATTCGATCAGCTTGATTGGCAGCCCGTCGACGCCACCCGCGAAGTCGAAACGCCCGTAGAGGTGGCGGTGGTCGTTTTCCCAACTGCGGTTGATGGGGTCAACCAAGTTGTAGGGGATGTCGAGCGCCAGAAATAGGTCGTGGTCGATGACGTGTTGCGCGGCCTGCACGTACATGTCGTAGAGGGTGTTGGCGGCGCTGTAATAGGCTTCTGCCTCCGCTTCGGTGACCTGCACGATTTCATCGGCGACGTAGGGCTGGCCATCGGGATCGGTGTGCCACGTCATGCCGACTTCTTCCATCAGGGCGGGGTTGATAGGGTTTACTTTTTCCAGTTGGATCATGCCTTAACCACCGAATGAACTGCCACCCGTCGAACCACTGGAGCGGTTGCTGGGGTTGGCGTTGCTATTGTTACCGAAGAAGCCGGATTTGGGTTGCGCTTGGTTGGGGTTGACTGCACGGGTATCCGTACCACTGGCTGGGCGGCTGATGGAAGGTTGCGTGCGTTGTTGTTGGTATTGCTGGTGCTGTTGGTAATTGGCGTTGCCCATCAGTTTGTTGGCGATCATCCCGCCGATCAGCGCCCCGGCAGCGGATGCCAGAATGGTTTCACCCAGACTCATGCCCTGATTTTGCGCGACTGGCTGGGTCAGGTTAGATGTGCCTGCCTCGACTTTTTTGGCTTCCTCTTCCGCCATTTTTTTCAGTTCGGCTTCGCTGAGGATGCGTTCATTGCCGTTCATGTCTTTGAGGATGGCGCGGGTGCCTTCGCTAGAAGGATATTTTTCTTTCAGCTCAAAAGTGTCGGGGTTAGCGCCGGTTTGCTGGATCACCATAAACACGCCCTCAGACTTGGTGGCTTCTGAGATTGTGCCGGGGGTCGGGTTGGGTGGTGGGGCAGGGGGCTGGTCGCCGCCGCAACCTTGCAGGCTAGCGACAATGCTCAGCCCAAGGCTACCCACCATCGAATAGGAAAAAATGGGTTTGATGTAAGGTTTGCTCATTTGGGTTTTCCCATGCCAGTTATCTGGAAAAGATGTTACAAGCGTGATTTACAGGAATAATTCACGGGTGAGTTCACAAACCCCAACAATAAACCACACTAACGAGAGTCAGCAATGAAAAAAACCATCGTCATCACTTCCCTGTTGTTTTCCCTGTTCACTGCCCCTGCGGTTCTGGCTGAAATGGTCAATATCAATACCGCCGATGTTGCAGCCCTTGATTCACTCGACGGTATCGGTGAAAAGAAAGCCGAAGCCATCGTTGCCTACCGCACTGAACACGGCGAATTCAAGACACTGGAAGACCTGAAAGAAGTGTCAGGCATCGGTGACAAAATGTTCGACAAAATCAAGGCAGAGATTAGCTTAACTGACGATGCCAGCACTGTTGCTGCAACGCCTGCCAGCGAAGATGCCGCCAAAACAGCAAAAACCGACAAAGTGGACGAAAAAGCTGAGGTTAAAACAGACGTTAAAACAGACGTTAAAGCCGAAGCACCAACAGATAAAGCGGCTGCGAAAGACGCAAAAGCTGAACCTGCGGCAAAAACCGACGACAAAGTATCTGACAAGGCGGCGACTAAAGCAGACAAATCCTGATCTATTTTTGTTACCCTATGGCAGGCGCAACACCGTTTGCGCCTGCTAATCAATGAGGGCGAACATGCAAACAAATAAACATATTCTGGTAACCGGCGGGGCAGGCTACATCGGTTCCCATACCTGCGTGGAACTGCTTGCCGCCGGATTCCAAGTGGTGGTGCTGGATAACTTATGCAACAGCTCGCCAGAGTCCTTGCGCCGGGTGGCTGAGATCAGCGGGCAAGCCAGTATTCCGTTTTATGAAGGCGATATTCGTGATGTCGCCTTGCTTGACAAGATTTTCAGTGAAAATGCCATTTACAGCGTCATCCATTTCGCTGGGTTGAAAGCGGTCGGCGAGTCTGTGGAGAAACCGCTGGCGTATTACGACAATAATGTGGCAGGTACGGTCACCTTATTGCAGGCGATGCAACGGCATGGCGTCAAGAACATTGTGTTCAGTTCCTCCGCCACGGTGTATGGCGACCCGCATACCACGCCGATTCAGGAAGATTTCCCCTTGTCTGCCACCAACCCCTACGGGCGTTCCAAGCTGATGGTTGAGGAAATATTGGGGGACGTTTACAAGGCCGACCCTGAGTGGCAGATTGCCTTGCTGCGCTATTTCAACCCAGTAGGGGCGCATAGCAGCGGCAAGATTGGCGAAGACCCGCAGGGCATCCCCAACAACCTGATGCCGTATATCGCCCGTGTCGCGGTGGGGCAGTACGGTTATTTGTCGGTGTTCGGCGGGGACTATCCTACCCCTGACGGTACGGGGGTGCGTGATTATATCCACGTCGTCGATTTGGCCAAAGGGCATGTGAAAGCACTGGAAGCTTTCCTGCGCGGTGATGTGCCGAAATCTGCTGCTGGTCAATCTTGGCACAGGGCAGGGCTATTCGGTGCTGGATATGGTAAAAGCGTTTAGCGATGCCAGTGGGCGTGATGTCCCTTACCGGATCGTGGCGCGGCGTGCGGGTGATATTGCCTGCTGCTATGCTGATCCGGCGCTGGCAGAAAAGCTGATCCATTGGAAAGCCGAAAAAAATCTGGTGGAAATGTGCCACGATACGTGGAACTGGCAGAAGCATAATCCACAAGGGTATAATTGAAACTTGTGCTATATAAATGACGATACCGGGTGTCGATTTGGTCTATAGTCCTGTTGTCTGCGGATTGCTTACGTTCAGGTAAGCGATATTGGCAAATGATTCGCAGGACATTTATTATTTTGCACAAAGCAAGGCTAACCCCTTATCCCACTAAATTGTTAAAAATATTATCAGGGAGATCCCCAATGAAAATTACATGGAAATTTTTGCTTCCCCTCTTCGCTGCTGTGACACTGGCAGGCTGTTCCAGTGGCGCTCCGACCTATGCCGCACTGCCCGGTTCTACGGCGAGCGCGGCGACTGCCAGCTTACCGACGGGGACTTCCGGTAGTGACCGTATCGCCCCGCAAGATTTGCTGGAAATTGATGTGTTTAAAGTGCCGGACTTGACCAAGGAAGTCAGGGTAGATGATAACGGCAATATTACACTGGCGCTGATTGGTACGGTACACGCGGAAGGGCTGTCCGCCAGCCAGTTGGAAAAGCAGATTGCCACCCGTCTGGAAAAGGACTACATGCGCAATCCGCAAGTGAATGTGTTGGTGAAAGAAGCGACTGGCAGCAAAGTGACAGTTTCCGGTTCGGTCAGAAAGCCCGGTGTTTACGCACTGGCAGGTGATACCACGCTGACGCAAGCCATTGCGCTGGCAGAAGGGCTGGATCGTTTGGCGGTCAAAGATAATGTCACCGTATTCCGTAACGGCAAGCCTTATACCGTGCAGCTTGAGGCCATCAACAGAGGCCAATTGCCTGACCCGGTGGTGATTGCAGGTGACAGAATTCAGGTGCATTCTTCAGCAACCAAGGAAGCTGTGCAAGATTACGGCGGTCTGGGTGGTTTGCTGTCACCGTTCGGTTTACTGCGTTAAGTTTACAGCACTCTCAGGGGGCAAATCCGCTCCTGTGGGCGCCCGGGTTAGCTACGTTCTTGTTTGATTATTCGTAACGTTTTCCTGCGTATTCAATCCACCCGCCTTTGCGTCCCTTCGGGTCATGATGTGTCCAATGCAAGACACCACCCCGGTTATTCCAGACATATTCCCCGCTGACAGTGACCATTTGCCCGGCTTGCACTGGCGCACGTTGGGCAAGCTCAATATTGTGGGCAACCAGCAAAGTAATATCTGGCGCGAGTTCCACTAAAAAACGCTGGTGCGGGCTGCCTTCCGTATCGTCTTTGAGCATTTTGGCAACTTTGCCCTGTACTGTTGTCCAGAATGTGGCATCCGGGTTGTTCTGGGAGCTGCGGATTTTGTCGATGGCTTGGCGGTAATCGCCACTGCTTGCCGGGGTGTTGCGGGTTTGCGTTGCAACCGGGGCAGGCTGGCGAGTGGTTTGCTTATTGTCAGGTTGCTGGAAATGCTGATAAAGCGCCAGTAAACCAGCACTTGCCAATACGACAATTGTTTTGATGAGTTTTTGCTGCATGAATCTAAGCCCTTGTGGTGTCCGCTTTAACGGTTTTGTGCAAATAGGTGAGGATTTCCTCACGGGCTTCGGTCAGCACCGAATCGCGGTCAAGCGAGTCCAGAATGCGCTCCACCGTCAGTTTTGGCCCCATATCACCCCACGATTTGCCATTTGCCAACCATTCTTCCGCGACGCGCCCGACCACCAGCGTGCTGTACCATGCGACAGCGCCTTGGGCAGCCCCGGTGATGATGGTGGAAATGCCGCCTGTCCCCAATTTGAGCGCGGCTGATACCAGATGCACTGCCCAGACAGTGCCCGCCAGCAATAACATTTGTCCTAGGATGGTGCGTATCAAGTCGCTGGCTTCGTTGCGGGAAATGGGCAAGCCGTACAGTTTCGACAAGTGCATGATCATGCTGGCATCAATCACCGCCGCCGCCAGCAGGTCGGCAATCGGAATCGGGTTGAGGGCGACAGCAACCCCTTTGCCAAGGCAGTACAGGCGGATGGTTTTTTCGCCGAGTTCGCGTTTGATGGCGAGGATGCGCTGCCCGACTTCTTTGCTCAAATGCCCTGCAAATAGCGAGGCGTTGAGGGCGGCAAGGGTTTTGCCTTCGGCTTCCACCACGTCCCACAAGCGGGTTTTGAGGGCGCTGATATTGACGGGGCGTTCGCGGATGGTTTCGCGTTCTTCACCGTGTTCGTCCACATAAATGACGGTCTGGCGGTTGGCTTGGGCGGTGGTGAAAATGATGTTTTCTGGGGCAATGACGCCAGTGGTGCGGGTACGCAGGATGCCACGCAATTGGCGTTGTTCGTCTTCGGTATAACGGTCGGCTTTGTTGACGACCAGCAGGGTAGGGCGGTGTGAGCCGGTGACGGTTTTCAGGGCTTGGAATTCCACGTCGGTCAGGTCGCTGTCGATGACGAATAGCACCAGATCGGCGCGGTTGGCGACTTCATGCGCCATCTTTTCGCGGGATTCGCCGTCAATTTCGTTAATGCCGGGGGTGTCGATGAGGAAAATGCCGCCGTCGCTGTATTCTTGCCATTGCTGCATATTGACGCTGCGGGTTTCGCCGTGCAGCACGCTGACACTGAACACCGGTCGGCCTAGCAAGGCGTTGAGCAGGGAGGATTTGCCGACACTGACGCGCCCAAATACCGCAATATGCAGATGCCCGTGTTCCAGCTTGTCGAGCATCCCGCGCACTTGGGTGTAGTCATCGCGCAGGCTTTCGCGGATGTCGTCGGGGATGCGGGTATCGTCCAGCAACTGGCGCAGGCTTTCGGTGGCAAGCTGTAGGTGCGTGTCCCCGGTATTGGGGGCGCTAGTCTCCGCTGCGGTACTGCTAGCTGCCTCTTCCCTACTTGCCCCGATATTGTTCAATAACCAATCTGGCAAATGTTTTTGTACGTTCTTCCAGATTTCCACTGAGCATCTCCTGAAATGTTGCTGCTGCGGGTGCTGCTTTGAGCGTGCCGCGTTGTTCGAGTGTGTGCGCTACGGAATGCCCTAGCGCGTCAAAAATGAGGCCGTAGGCGACGGCGTGTACCAGCCCGCCTGCCACCGTGCCGATGCCGGGGAAGGCTTTCAAGCCATTGCCTGCCACTGCCAGCAATAGCGGGATGCTTTTCTTCAACTGCCCCTGACTGAAGTTCAGGAACTGGTCGATGTCGAGCTGGCTGACCGGGCTATCGTACAGCTTGCATAGCTCTTGCACCATGCGCGTGCCGATGACGCCCTGAATCAGCAAGTCAGTGCCGGGGCTGACCGACGCCAATGCGCCCAGTATGGCTTTGTGGGTGGAGCTGCGCACGATTTTTTCGGCTTGCGCTCTGGCGGTATTCGACGCGGGTGGTGTCGAGCTTTTCCTGCACCAGATTGAAGACACTGGCATCACGCAGTTGTGAGAGCCATTCGAGGCGGTTGTCGATTTCGCTTTGCAGGTGTGCGGCAAGCGCGGCAACGTCGGTTTTGCGTGGGCGTTGCACAGTTTCTTCGCGCCCATCGGGGTAGACGCGGACGATTTCTTCCGTGCCGCCGGATTGGATGAAGGCAATATCGGCGGTTCGACTACGCTCACCGACCGTTCGGTGGTTCCCGTCCGCTGAGCGGAGTCGAAGCGGGCGCGGATGCGTTGGGCGAGTTGTGCCTGTTCTTCGCTGCTGTACTGGTCGCGCTTGTTGATGGCAATCAGCAGTGGTTTGCCGAAGGCGGCGAGTTCGAGGATGTCTTGGTATTGGCTGCGGCTGAGGTCGGAATCGGTGACGTAAACCACGATCTGGGCGCGGATAGCTTCATCACGGGCGGCGGCATCGAGCGTGCCGTCGGCTTCATTGCGCCCCGGCAGGTCAGTGAGCAACAGGCGGTCGCCCGCAATGGTTTGCCATGTATATTCGCGGATGTCGCGGGTGGAACCGCCGCGCAGGTTGATTTCAACCCCCGCTTCCGGCAGCAACGCTTTGATAATGGAGGATTTGCCGGTGCTGATGTCGCCGAAAAAGGCGATGTGTATTTGTCCCGCAGCCTTGCGGGCGTGCAGGCGGTCGAGTTCGGTTTGCAGGTTGGAGGTATCCATACCGGCTTCTTTGATCTGCCCGATTTCTTGGGTCAGGGAGGCTTCGGTGACTGGTTTGGCTTTGTTAGTGCCTGTGATGGGTTTGGCGCGTAGCCCACCAAAGACCAGCTTGAAAATGACCCAGCCGCTGAACAGCAGGATAGCGCCAATCAGGCTGCTGTAGGTGTAGAACAGCCATGCGGGCAGCAGTTGCATCCGATCCCATAGGTCGAGGAAATTTTTGGTGGCAAAAAACAGGAATACCAGCAACAACAGGGTCAGCAGTAATATGCCGCCTGCCAGCAGCCAGCGTAAGCGTTGGGTAATCTTCATTGTTGGTCTGGTTTTCCACTTCCTTGAGTTCTCGGCTATATTATCCATTGAATCTATCTACGTGGGAAATACAATGTGAACCGACCACCCATCCTGACCCTGAGCAACATTAGCAAACGTTTTGCGGCTCAGGAGGTACTATCCGACTTCAATCTCACCATTCATGACGGTGAGTTTTTCACTATTCTGGGGCCATCGGGCTGTGGTAAGACCACGGTATTGCGCCTGATTGCCGGGTTTGAGCAGCCGAATGAGGGGCGGATATTGCTCAATGGTGAGGATATTGCCGGTATTCCCGCTGAAAAACGCCCAGTGAATACCGTGTTCCAGAGTTACGCGCTGTTTCCGCACCTGAGTGTGTTCGACAATGTGGCATTTGGGCTGAAAATGGCGGGGGTCGATGTGCAGAATATTGCGGTGCGGGTGGCGGATGCATTGGCGATTGTGCGTTTGTCTGAGTTTGCTACCCGCAAGCCGCACCAACTGTCGGGTGGGCAAAAGCAGCGGGTGGCGATTGCCCGTGCTGTCGTCAACCGCCCCAAAATCCTGTTGCTGGATGAATCCTTGAGCGCCCTTGACCACAAACTCCGCCAGCAAATGCAGCTCGAACTCAAGCAGTTGCAACGCCAGTTGGGGATCACCTTCATCTATGTGACCCACGATCAGGAAGAGGCACTGTCGATGTCTGACCGGATTTTGGTAATGCACAACGGGCAGGCGCAACAGGTGGGGACACCCCGCGAAATTTACGAATCCCCGCTTAACCTGTTTGTGGCGCAATTCATCGGCGAAATCAATGTGTTCGACGGCGAAATCATCCATGAGCTGGGTGAATACCAGTATCAGGCAAGCATTAACGGGGTGGTGCGGGAAATCCGTTGTGACCACCGTTTCGCGGCGGGTGATCAGGTGCATGTGATGTTGCGCCCGGAAGATTTGCGCATCGACTGCCGCCCGGAAGTGGCAGAACGCAAAGGTTTCCCCGGCATTGTGTTGGAACGCAATTACACCGGGCAAACCTTGAATTCGCATATTCGGCTGGAAAACGGGCAAGCGGTGATGGCGCATGAGTTTTTTGACGAAGATGACCCGGATTTCGATTACAGCATCAACCAGAAAGTGGGAGTGGATTGGGTTCCGGGTTGGGAGCATGTGATCCCGGCGGAAAGGCCGGGTAAATCATGAACCTGATTGAATTTTCGCCGCTTTGCGATTGTGCTGACGCTGGTGTGGTTGGGGCTGTTTGTGCTGGTTCCGCATGTGCTGGTGCTGCTGACCAGTGTGATGTCGCCCGATCCGCAGCATTTGGCGGTGTGGCCGCTGACGCTGGATTCGTGGCAACGCTTGCTGGAGCCGTTGTATGCGGAAGTGTTCTGGCGCAGTTTGTGGCTGTCGGCGCTGACCACGTTGATTTGCTTGCTGTTGGGGTATCCGTTTGCGTACATCGTGGCGAAATTGCCGGGGATGTGGCGCGGGGTGTTGCTGTTTTTGATGATTGTGCCGTTTTGGACGAATAGTTTGATCCGCACTTATGCGATCAAGCTGATTCTGGGGAATAAGGGGCTGGTGAATATGCTGCTGGTGGGGGCGGGGTTGGTGGATGAGCCGGTGCAGTTGTTGTATACGCCGTTTGCGGTGATTTTCGGGCTGGTGTATGTATTGTTGCCGTTCATGGTGCTGCCGCTGGTGTCGAGTTTCGATAAGCTGGACAGGGATTTGATCGAGGCGGCGCATGATTTGGGGGCGGGATTTTGGCAACGCTTCCGGCTGATTATTGTGCCGTTGACCATGCCGGGGGTGATTGCGGGCTGTTTGATCGTGTTTTTGCCTGCGATGGGGATGTTTTACGTGGCGGATTTGCTGGGTGGGGCGAAGAACCTGCTGCTGGGAAATATCATTAAGAACCAGTTTCTGGTGGTGCGTGATTGGCCGTTTGGGGCAGCGTTTAGCGTGGCGTTGATTGGGATTATGGCGGGGTTGATGTGGCTGTATTTCCTGGCGAACCGGCGGATTAACCGGGCAGGGGGGTTGGATGATGAAAGTCTTTAAATGGAGCTTTATTACCGCAATTTTTGCCTACCTCTACCTCCCCATCGCGATTTTGGTGATCAACTCCTTCAACGCTTCCAAATACGGCTACGAGTGGAAGGGCTTTACGCTGGAAGTGGTACGCCAAGTTATTGGAAAATGAAGCACTTACGCAGGCGTTTTTAAATTCGTTGCTGATTGCGACGTCTGGCAGCGACAGCTGCAACCTTGATTGGCACGTTGATGGCGTTGGCCTTACACCGTTACCGTTTCCCGCTGAAGGCCACCGCAAGTAGCTTGCTGTTCGTGGTGATGATGTCGCCGGACATTGTGCTGGCGATTACCTTTCTGGTGATTTTCATCGCGCTGGGTATCCAGCTAGGCTTCTGGTCGTTGCTGATTGCGCATATCACGTTCTGCCTGCCGTTTGTGGTTATCACGGTCTATGCGCAACTCAAAGGTTTCGATAAATACCTGCTGGAGGCAGCGCAAGATTTGGGGGCAAGTGAAAGCCGCATCTTCCGCCTGATTATTCTTGCCGCTGATTTTTCCGGCGATTGTGGCAGGCTGGTTATTGAGCTTTACCCTGTCACTGGATGATGTAATCATCAGTTCGTTTGTTACCGGCCCCAGCTTTGAAATTTTGCCGATCCGGGTGTTTTCAATGGTCAAGGTCGGTGTGTCGCCCGAAGTGAATGTGTTGGCAACCTTGTTGCTGGCGATTTCGCTGCTATTGGTTACGTTCTCAACCCTGTTGCTCAGGAGAAAACACTGATATGAAAAAAATCCCTGCCCTGATTGACTGCCTTGTTGCTGGTGGCGGCTAACGGGCTGCACGCTGAAGAAAAACTCGTGGTTTACAACTGGGCAGAATATATCCCGGAAAGCACGCGTAGAAGAGTTTGAGAAGGAAACCGGCATCAAGGTCGAGTATTCCACCTACGAAAACAATGAGGTGATGTACTCCAAGATCAAGCTGCAAAAAGGCAAGGGCTATGACATCGTAGTGCCATCCGCCTATCTGGTGTCGAAAATGCGCGAGGAAGGCTTGCTGCAAAAAATCGACCTGGCCAAACTGACCAACCTGAAAAACCTGTCGATCAGATTTGCTGAATAAGCCGTATGACCCCGGTAATGAATACAGCATTCCCTACTTGTGGGGCAGCACCGGCATTGGCGTAAATGCCAAGGAAATCGACCCTGCGACCATCACCTCATGGGCAGATTTGTGGGATCCAAAATGGAAAGGCAAGCTGCTGCTGACCGATGACGTGCGTGAAGTTTTCCACATGGCGCTGAAAAAGAACGGCTTTTCGACCAATACGCACCAACCCGGATGAAATCAAAACCGCCTACGAAGATCTGCAAAAGCTGATGCCCAACGTACTGGTGTTCAATGCGGATGCGCCGCGTGAACCGTTTCTGGCGGGTGATGTGAATCTCGGCATGATCTGGAGCGGCGAAGCCATTATGGCGCAAAAGGAAAACCCCGACATCCAAGTACATTTTCCCCAAGGAAGGCGCAGGTTTCTGGGTGGACAGTTTCGCGATTCCTGTTGGTGCGGAAAATGTCGAGAATGCCCATAAGTTCATCGACTACATGCTGCGCCCTGAAGTTGGGCAGAAAGTGGTGGAAGAGTTGGGTTACAGCACGCCCAATGCGGCGTCACAGGCGTTGCTGGATGAAGATATGCAAAAGAACCCGATTATTTTCCCGCCTGCGGAAGCAATGGAAAAAGGTGAATTCCAGAATGACGTCGGCGACGCCATGAAGCTGTATGACGGCTATTGGGAAAAGCTGAAGACAGGGAAGTAAGAAACCCCTCACCCCCAGCCCCCTAGCCCCGCAAGGGGTGAGGGGGAGCAGAACGTGATTTATTTTTAGCCCCTCTCCGCTTGAGGGACGACCCTGCAAGGGGCTGGGTGTCGGGGTTCCGCTCGACCCACGCTACATGCTAATTCTCGATGGCTTTAAACGCTGCATCCAGTGTCTGCCAGGTATTCACGAAATGGCAAAATAAATCTGCTGTCTTTTCAGCATCATACACGGCTGAATGCGCTGATTCGGCATCCCAGCCCATACCCGCTGCTTGTGCAAGACGTGCTAACACGGTTTGCCCGTACATCACCGCACCTAACGATACCGTATCCAGCGTGCTAAAGGGGTGGAATGGGTTGCGCGTGGCTTTGATGCGTTCTGAGGCAGCGTGCACAAAGTTTAAATCAAACGGCGCGTTATGCCCCACCAGAATGGCGCGGTTACAGCGGTTGACCTTCACTTCCTTGCGTACTGCTTTGAAGAATTCTTCCATCGCTTTCGGTTCAGGCACTGCCATGCGCAGCGGGCTGAACGGCTTGATGCCATTCACTTCCAGCGATTTGGGATCCATATTGGCATTGGGGAAGGGTTCGATGTGCCAACTGAAGGTACGGTGGCGCGAAAGCTCACCTTTTTCGTCGATGCGCAGCATTACGGCTGCCACTTCGAGCAACGCATCCTTGCGGCAATCAAAGCCACCTGTTTCTACGTCTACCACTACGGGGAGGAAGCCACGGAAACGTCCGGCAATGGGGATTATATCTATATCATCTGTCATAACGAGAGCTTAACGGAACTGATAGAAAATGCCTACAAAAGATTTAAAAAATTATTTGGTCATTTATAATTATATGAAAAATAAACTTATATTTTTTATGTTAATTTTTATCTTCAAAGGAATTGGGCATGTTGTGCTATGGTTTGTGTCCATCTGGACTGCGTTACCATTTGGTATGCCAGACTTACCGCTGGATGAAAGAGGATTGAGAATGAATAACCCAATGCAAGACATTGATTTACAAGAAACCAAAGAGTGGATTGAGTCACTTGAAGCCGTCATCGAAGCAGAAGGCGTGGAACGTGCCCACTTCCTGCTAGAAGAGCTGATTGCTACCGCCCGCCATAACGGCGCGAACCTGCCATACTCTGCCAATACCGCTTATATCAACACCATCCCCCCGCATCTGGAACAGCACACACCGGGCAACCGTACCATCGAGTCGCGCTTGCGTTCCTATATTCGCTGGAATGCGGCGGCAATGGTGGTACGCGCTAACCGCGAAAGCCCGGAACTGGGCGGGCATATTGCCACCTTCGCCTCTGCCGCTACGCTATATGACGTGGGCATGAACCATTTCTGGCACGCGCCTTCCCCGCAACACGGCGGTGACTTGCTGTATATTCAAGGTCACGCTGCACCGGGGATGTATGCACGTTCCTTCCTCGAAGGGCGTTTTACCGAAGCCGATCTGGATAATTTCCGTCAGGAAGTCGATGGCGGCGGTTTGTCGTCTTACCCGCACCCGTGGTTGATGCCGGATTATTGGCAGTTCCCCACCGTGTCGATGGGCTTGGGGCCGATCAAGTCGATTTACCAAGCGCGTTTCATGAAATACCTGCAAGACCGCAAGTTGGCAGAAACCGCTAACCGTAAGGTGTGGGCATTCGTCGGTGACGGTGAAACCGATGAGCCGGAAACCCTCGGGGCGATTTCCCTCGGTGGGCGCGAAAAACTCGACAACCTCGTGTGGGTGGTGAACTGCAACCTGCAACGCCTTGATGGCCCGGTACGCGGCAACGGCAAAATCGTGCAGGAACTCGAAGCGGTGTTCCGTGGTGCAGGCTGGAATGTCATCAAAGTGTTGTGGGGTTCGTACTGGGATCCGCTCTTGTCGATGGACAAAGACGGCATTGCTCAAAGCCCGCATGATGGAAGCGGTCGATGGCGAATACCAGAATTACAAAGCCAAAGACGGCAAATACGTGCGCGAAAACTTCTTCGGCAAATACCCTGAGCTGAAGGAAATGGTCGCCAAAATGAGCGACGCTGACATCTGGCGTTTGAACCGTGGCGGTCACGACCCGCACAAGGTTTACGCCGCTTACCACGCTGCGGTTAACCATACTGGGCAACCGACCGTCATCCTCGCCCACACCGTGAAGGGCTACGGCATGGGTGCAGCTGGTGAAGGCCAGAACCGTACCCACTCACAGAAAAAGCTGAGTGGCGAAGAAATGATTGCCTACAAAAACCGCTTCAACATTCCGCTGAGTGATGCGGATGCGGCAGCCGCCAAATACTACCGCCCTGACCCGAATGGCGAAGAAATGCAGTATTTGCTGGAACACCGCAAAGCTTTGGGCGGTTTCCTGCCACAACGCCAGACGCACGCGACTCCGCTGAAAGTGCCGGATTTGTCGATTTTCCAATCGCTGCTGGAAAGTACCGGCGACCGCGAAATGTCCACCACGATGGTGTTCGTGCGCTTGCTGACCTTGTTGGCGCGTGACAAAAACATGGGCAGAAATGTCGTGCCGATTGTGCCGGATGAGGCACGTACTTTCGGGATGGAAGGCATGTTCCGCCAGTTGGGGATTTACTCTTCCGTCGGTCAGTTGTACGAGCCGCAGGATAAAGATCAGGTCATGTTCTACAAAGAGGACAAGTCCGGGCAGATTCTGGAAGAGGGCATCAACGAAGCGGGCGCATTCTCCTCATGGATTGCGGCCGCAACCGCCTACAGCACGCATGGCGTGAACATGGTGCCGTTTTACATTTACTACTCCATGTTTGGTTTCCAGCGGATTGGCGACTTGGCATGGGCGGCAGGCGATTGCCGCGCACGCGGTTTCCTGATTGGTGGCACTGCCGGGCGACTACACTGGCCGGTGAAGGTTTGCAGCATCAGGATGGGCATGGGCTGATTCAAGCGAGCTTGATCCCGAATTGCCTGTCTTACGACCCGACCTTCTCCTATGAATTGGCGGTCATCATCCAAAACGGCCTGAAACGCATGTATCAGGATCAGGAAGATGTGTATTACTACATCACCGCGATGAATGAAAACTACACGCATCCTGCGATGCCAGCCGGATGCGAAGATGGCATTGTCAAAGGCATGTACTTGTTCAGCGGCGGCGGCAAAAAGCGTAAAAAAGTGCAACTGATGGGTTCAGGCACGATCTTGCGCGAAGTGATTGCGGCCGCCGAATTGCTCGATAAGGAATGGGGCGTGGATGCCAATGTGTGGAGCGTCACCAGTTTCAACGAAATCGCCCGCGAAGCCCGTGATTGTGACCGCTGGAATATGTTGCACCCGCTGGAAGACGCGAAAGTGCCGTATGTGACCCAAGCCTTGAAAGGCCAGCGTGGCCCTGCGATTGCGGCGACCGACTACATCCGCCAATACCCTGACCAAATCCGTGCGTGGCTGCCGATGTCCGTACACCGTGTTGGGGACAGACGGCTTTGGGCGTAGCGATACCCGCGCCCAGTTGCGCAAACATTTTGAGGTGAACCGTCATTACATCGTCATTGCCGCATTGAAAGCACTGGTGGATGACAAATCCCTGCCTGCTGCCGATTTGGTCAAGGCAATCGAAAAGTACGGCATCAACCCCGAAAAACCCAACCCACGTCTGGCATAAGGAGCGCACAACATGGCAATCCAAGAAATTTTAGTGCCAGACATTGGCAGCTTTAAAGATGTTGAAATCATTGAAGTACTGGTGAACGTTGGCGATACCATCGCGGTTGAAGACTCGTTGATCACGATTGAATCCGACAAGTCGTCGATGGAAATCCCATCACCTGCGGCGGGGGTGATCAAGGAACTGAAGATCAAGGTCGGCGATCGGATTTCGGAAGGCAGCTTGATGCTGGTGATGGAAGTGACGGACAGCTTCGACTACGCTCAGTGACCGCACCGCAGTTCAGCCGTCAAGTGCTAGCACCGCCCCGTTCCCTGAGCGAAGTCGGAGGGAACACACCTGCAGCCAAACCCGATTGCACGCCCGCAGCCTGCTTCTTCGCCGACTGCTACGGTGCAAGCCGAAGCCAGCAAACTCGACTTCAGCAAAGCCTACGCCACGCCATCAGTACGCAAGTTTGCCCGCGAACTCGGTGCTGACCTCAACAAGGTCAAAGGCTCAGGCCGTAAAGGACGCATTACCCAAGATGACGTGAAAGGCTTACATCAAAGACGTGATGAGCTTTGGCGGGATGCCAGCAGCGGCAGCTTCCGGCAATACGCTAGGTGTTGCACCGATGCCGGACATTGACTTCAGCCAATGGGGTGCAATCGAAACTGTGCCGTTGTCGCGCATCAATAAGCTGACCGGCGAATTTTTGCACCGCAACTGGGTACACATTCCGCACGTTACGCAGTTTGACCAAGCGGACATCACCGATCTGGAAGCCTTCCGCAAGCAGTTGAATGAGGAAAATGCCAAGTCGGGAATGAAAATCACCCCGCTGGTATTCATTATGAAAGCGGTAGTGGCAGGGTTGAAGGCTTACCCACGTTTCAATTCCTCGCTGGATGCGAAGGGTGAAAACCTGATCCGTAAAAGCTACTACAACATCGGCGTGGCGGTGGATACGCCGGATGGGCTGGTTGTGCCCGTGTTCCGTGATGTGGACAAAAAGTCGATTATGCAGCTTTCCGAAGAGCTGAAAGAAATGTCGGCGAAGGCGCGTGACAAGAAGCTGAAACCGGCGGATATGCAGGGCGGTTGCTTCTCGATTTCCAGCCTCGGCGGGATTGGCGGCACGAAATTCACCCCGATTGTGAATGCGCCAGAAGTGGCGATTTTGGGGGTTTCCAAGTCCGACATTCAGCCCATTTGGAACGGTAAGGAATTCGCGCCGCGCTTAATGTTGCCGCTGTCGCTGTCGTATGACCATCGCGTGATTGATGGCGCGGATGGCGCACGTTTCACCACTTACCTTGCCAAAATGCTGGGTGATATTCGGAGGTTGCTGGTATGAGCAAGATTATCGAAGTCAAAGTCCCCGACATTGGCAGCTTCAAAGACGTTGAAATCATTGAAGTCTTGGTGGATGCCGGTTTCCAGATTGAGGCGGAAGATTCGCTGATTACCATTGAGTCTGATAAGTCGTCGATGGAAATTCCTAGTCCCTTGGCTGGCACTGTTAAGCAGATGCTGGTGAAGGTGGGGGATCGGGTGTCGGAAGGGTCGGCGTTGATGTTGTTGGAGGTGGCTGAAGCGACCCCTCACCCCCCAGCCCAGCCTCTCCCGCAGGGGGCGAGGGAGCAAGAGCTGCTCCTTCTTCCCGTCCCCTCACCCCTTGAGGGGGAAGGGCTAGGGATGAGGGGACACGTCTGCTGATCTTGAAACCGAACTCGTCGTCCTAGGCTCTGGCCCCGGCGGTTACACCGCTGCGTTCCGCGCTGCTGATCTTGGCAAAAAAGTGGTGCTGATCGAGCGTTACCCCAATATCGGCGGCGTATGCCTCAACGTCGGTTGCATCCCCTCCAAAGCGTTGTTGCACACGGCGGAAGTGATCAACGAGGCGAAAGAGTTTGCCAAGCACGGCGTGAAATTCGGCGAGCCGGACATCGACCTTGATGCGGTGCGAGCGCACAAAAGCGATGTGGTCGGCAAGTTGACCACGGGTCTGAAAGGCTTGGCGAAGCAGCGCAAAGTGCAGATCGTGCAAGGCTACGGGCGTTTCACCTCAGCGCATACCATTGAAGTGGAAGCGGCGGATGGCAGCAAGCAGACCGTGAAGTTTGCGAATTGCATTATTGCCGCCGGTTCGCGGGTGACGAAATTGCCGTTTATTCCGTGGGACGATCCACGGGTGATGGATTCGACCGATGCGCTGGAATTGCCGGAAATCCCTAAGCGGATGCTAGTGGTCGGTGGCGGGATTATCGGGTTGGAAATGGCAACGGTTTACCACGCGCTCGGAGCGAAAATTACCGTGGTGGAACTCTCACCCGGTCTGATGCCCGGTGCGGATCGTGACATTGTGAAGCCCTTGCACAACCAGATTAAGGGGATGTACGAGAACATCTACCTGAATACCAAAGTTACCGCAATTACGCCGACTGCTGAGGGTTTGGTGTGTGCGTTTGAGGGCAAAGGTGCGCCTGCGACCGATACGTTTGATCGGGTGTTGGTGGCGATTGGACGTTCGCCGAATGGTGGGCTGATTGACGCGGGTAAGGCGGGTGTGTTTGCGGATACACGCGGTTTTATTCCGGTGGATAATCAGATGCGTACCAATGTGCCGCACATTTTTGCGATTGGCGACATTGTGGGGCAGCCGATGCTGGCGCACAAAGCCACGCACGAAGGCAAGGTCGCGGCGGAAGTGATTGCAGGGCATAAAGCTTATTTCGATGCGAAAACCATTCCGTCGGTCGCCTACACCAGCCCGGAAGTGGCGTGGATGGGCAAGACCGAAGAGCAGTGCAAGGCGGAAGGGATTGCGTATGAAAAAGGCGCGTTCCCTTGGGCGGCGAGTGGGCGGGCGTTGTCGATGGATGCCAGCAATGGGATTACCAAGGTGCTGTTTGATAAGGCAACCGGGCAACTGATTGGCGCGGGCATTGCGGGCAAAAATGCCGGTGAGCTGATTGCCGAGGCGGTGCTGGCGTTGGAAATGGGGGCGGATGCGCATGACATTGGCTTGACGATCCACCCGCATCCGACGCTTTCCGAGACGCTGAACTTTGCGGCGGAAGTGGCAGAGGGGACTTGCACGGATATTTACGCGCCGAAGAAGTAGGAAGACCCCCATCCCCAGCCCTTACCCCCGCAAGGGGGGAAGGGAGTAAGAGTTTGACTCCTCACGAAAGTGAGAAACCGGTTGGCGGCTCGCGTGAACAACGAGCCGCCTTTTTTTGCTTTGCGATACACTTACCTCCCCTTAATCAATGCGCTGATATGCCACATGGAATTATTGCTCGCTCTTTTTGTTATTGCGGTTATCGCCGGTTGGGTGGATTCGATTGGCGGCGGCGGAGGTTTGATCTGCATCCCCATCTTGCTATGGGCAGGATTCTCGCCGTTGGAAACGCTGGCAACCAATAAACTGCAAGCCAGTTTTGGCTCATCGACCGCTGCGCTCAACTACACCCGCCACGGTTTGGTGGATGTGAAAGGGCAAAAGCTAGCAATCGCCTTGACCTTCCTTGGCTCAGTCGGCGGTACGTTGCTAGTGCAACAAATAGACTCCAGCCTACTGGCAAAAGCCATTCCGGTATTGCTGATCCTGTTCGCGCTGTACTTTTTATTCTCACCAAAAATCAGTGATGCAGATAAACACCAAGTCATTTCACCCCAAACGTTTGCGATGACAGTCGGCGTTGGGGCAGGTTTCTACGACGGCTTTTTTGGCCCCGGCGCGGGCACATTTTTTACGATGGGCTATGTGGCATTGCTGGGTTTTGGTTTGCCCAAAGCAACCGGCAATACCAAGCTGCTGAATTTCACCAGCAATATTGCCTCGCTGCTGTTTTTCGCGCTGTCTGGGCATATCGTGTGGCTGGCAGGTTTGGTGATGGGAGTAGGGCAGATAATCGGCAGTTACCTCGGTTCACACATGGCGGTCAAGCACGGCACGCGCCTGATCCGCCCAGTGTTGGTAACAGTCTCGCTGCTAGTATCGCTGAAACTGTTGTTGACCTGATCTTACTCCCCTCCTTTGCAAAAGGAGGGGGTGGGGGAGGATTTTCTTATTTTTTCTTCTTCTCGCTCTTCTTAATCTTGTGAATCCGCGCTGCTTGCCGTTTCTTGGTGTGTTCCTGACGCGGTGTCAGCGTATTGCGCTTGCCTTCATACGGGTTTTCGCCGCCTTTGTATTCAATCCGCACCTGACTGCCGACCAATTTCAGGGTTTTGTGGAAATAGTTAGTCAGGTAGCGCGTATACATATCCGGCACGTAATCGGTACGGTTGCCGTGAATAATGACGCGGAACGGGTTGCTGCCACCTTGGTGAGCGTAGCGCAATTTGATGCGTTGCCCACGGGTCAGCGGCGGTTGATGCTGTTGCACTGCCATTTCCAGAATGCGCGTCAAGCGTGGCGTAGGCACTTTGAGCATGGCGGAATCGTAAGCGCGTTTCACGGCGGTATACAGCAAGCCGACGTTAGAGCCATGCAGCGCGGAGATGAAATACTTTTCGGCGAAATCGAGGAACGGCAGTTTGATTTCAAGCTGTTGCTTGATCCACTCGCGGTCGTCGGATTCCATGCCATCCCATTTGTTCACCGCCAGCACCAAGGCTTTGCCCGCGTCCAAAATCAGCCCCAGCAAGTGGGCATCTTGGTCGGTGATGCTGTCGTGTGCGTCCACCAGCATAATGACGACGTGGCAACGTTGAATCGCATCCAGCGTTTTGATAATGCTGAACTTTTCAATGGTTTCATCCACGCGGCTGCGGCGGCGTACCCCAGCGGTGTCGATCAGGGTGTAGGCTTGCCCATCGCGTTCAAACGGGATGAAAATACTGTCGCGGGTCGTGCCCGGTTGGTCGAACGCAATCACGCGCTCTTCGCCCATAATGCGGTTGATCAGGGTCGATTTGCCCACATTCGGGCGACCCACGAAGGCGATGCGGATGCTGCCGTCGTCTTCCTCTTCTTCCTCGTCGTCGAAATCCGCACCGAGGCAATCGAGTACCGCCGTCATCAGCACGGTCACGCCGCGCCCTTGCACCGCTGCAATTTGGAAGACTTCGGTAAAGCCGAGCGAGTAAAATTCGGAGGAGGCTTGATCCGCATCCACGCCGTCGATTTTATTGACGAGCAGGTAGACCGGCTTGCCCATCACGCGGATGTCTTGCGCAATCTGTTGGTCGGCGGCGGTCAGCCCTTGCTTGCCATCGACGATGAACAGGATGGCATCGGATTCCTGCATCGCGGCGCGGGTTTGTTTCGCCATGTGTTCGTCGATACCGACTTCTTCACCGCTCAAACCGCCGGTGTCGATCAGCATGTAGCTACGCCCGTTGAGTTCGCCAGTGCCGTATTTGCGGTCACGAGTCAGGCCGGGGAAGTCCGCCACCAGCGCATCACGCGAGCGGGTCAGACGATTGAATAGGGTGGATTTACCGACATTGGGGCGGCCGATCAGTGCGAGGACGGGTTTCATGGTATAAACAGCACAACAGAAAACGAAGCCGGGTAGGATACCATTATTTCAGGAGAAAACATGAATTATTGCAGCGACTGTGGCGCAACGGTGAGTTTAAAGATTCCCGAAAACGATGAGCGAATGCGTTTCGTGTGTGATGCGTGCGGGATGATTCATTACCAAAATCCGAAGATTGTGGCGGGGGTATTGTCGGTGTGGGGTGAACAGGTGTTGCTGTGCCGTCGGGCGATTGCGCCGCGTTACGGCTTGTGGACGTTGCCTGCGGGGTTCATGGAAAACGGCGAAACCACCGATCAGGCGGCGGCGCGAGAGGCGCATGAAGAGGCAAATGCTACCTTGCGTGATTTACAATTGTATACGGTGATTAGCGTGCCGCACGTCAGCCATGTCCACATGATTTACCGCTGCGAATTGGTATCGGATGATTTTGCGCCGGGGGTGGAAAGTTTGGAAACACGCTTGTTCCATGAGCATGAGATTCCGTGGGATGAGCTGGCATTCCACACGGTGCGCAAGACCTTGGAATGTTTTTTCCATGACCGCAAGCAAGGCGTGTTTCCGGTACACAATTTAGGGTTTGTGATGCAAAAGCCAGTGGATTGATTA
This sequence comes from uncultured Gammaproteobacteria bacterium, assembly GCA_963818325.1. Classification (GTDB taxonomy): domain Bacteria; phylum Pseudomonadota; class Gammaproteobacteria; order Thiotrichales; family Thiotrichaceae; genus Thiothrix. The sequence goes on from CAWFRV010000015.1 coordinate 130,861, forward strand.
TTTCTTGTAGATTCTCACGAGGCGCGTGTGCGACTGCTTGTCATGCCACGTCAGTTTTTCCTTATCGACGAGCGATACCATAAAGCCGATGCCTAAACTTGCCCAACTGAGCAGCGACCATAGGAAACGGGACGTGGCTTGCTGTCGGTTGATCGGCTGCCCATCCTCGGTCACAACGCGCACTTTCCACGCCCGCATTCCTAGCGTTTGCCCACCATGTGTCCAAAACCAAACGAAGAAGCTGTAGGCCATCGCGGCGTACACCAAAATCATGATGACATCCGGCACTTTTGCACCTGTCAATGCGGTGAAGGCATAGGCGGGAATGGCAGCGACAATCACGACGCTGAAACCAGCGAGTACGGTGTCGTAAATGATTGCGCCGAGGCGACGCAGCAGGGTGGCGGGTTCAGCAGTGTTCAAATGTCTGTCATCCTTGAATTGCAGCATATGTCGGCGACTATAGCAGATGTGCTTTTTAAACTCTAACCAGCTTGAGGCGCGATAAACTGTCGTGTTGCTTGATATAAGATGGTTCCTGCTGACAGCGGGAGGGTTACACTCAAGATGCATATTGATGAATACATAACAATGCTTAATGTGAGGGAAGATTATGCGTAAATTATTATTACTTGGATGCTTGCTATTGCCCTACGTGGCAATGGCTGATGCCACCATCCCCAACGTAGACCTGAAAAAAACTGCCGATTTGCCTTACCTCAAACGTTACGATGGTTCGTATATCGTGGATCAGGTGCAACAGTCGTTCGACGAATTCAGTTTGCCCACGTCCAAGTTGGAAAAGACCGAGCAGCTTGATGGGCACAACAACCATCTGTACCTGCCGCCGCAAGCCGTGAAGCTCGAAGGCAAATTGACCCGCACGATTTACGTTGCTCCCGCCGAGCGCAGCCCCTTGGAAGTGATCCGTAACTATCAAGACGAAGTGACCGGCAAGGGTGGCAGCGTGCTGTTTGAGTGTAAGGATGAGGAGTGCGGCGGGGATGCCAGCCGTGGCGCAGATTCGGGCGGCGATAATTCGGGCATGATCCAATTGCTGTACCCACCTAAGCTCATGGAGCAGCCTGCGTTTACCAATGGCAATTGCAGCCTCAATAGTGGGCGTTCCAGCCAGCGTTATGCCGCGATGAAAATGACCACAGCGGATAACACCGAGGTGCATTTGGCCTTGCTGGCGTACACCGTGAAAGACGACCTGTATTGCAAAGCCTTAAACGGGCGCACGGTATTGATCCTGACCACGAGTGAAAGCAAGCCCCGCGAACAACGCATGGTGACAGTGGTTCCTGCCGAAGACATGGGCAAAGGCATTGGCACGGATGGGCATATCGCGCTGTACGGCATTTATTTCGATTACGACAAAGCCGACCTCAAGCCTGATTCCAAACCGCAATTGGAAGAAATTGCCAAAATGCTCAAGGCTGATACCGCGTTGAATGTGCTGGTGGTCGGGCACACCGACAATCAGGGCGAATTGGCTTACAACGCAGATCTTTCCAAACGCCGCGCCGAGTCTGTGGTACAGGTGTTGGGTAAGGAATACAGCATTGATGCCAAGCGCCTAACAGCACAAGGGGTTGGAATGGCATCTCCGGTTGCCAGCAATGATGCCGAAGAAGGCCGTGCTAAAAACCGTCGGGTTGAAATCGTCAAACGTTAAAATCAAGGAGAGATTATCGTGAACAAATATAATAAATTTTCCGCTGCACTATTTTTCCTGATGCTGTCGTCCCTTTCTGCTTGCGGTAAAAGTGCAACAGAACCTCAGGCTGAAAAGGCGGGTGAGATCAAACAAGTCGATGTATGCAGCCTCCTTACTCAGGCAGAAGTGGACAGTCTTTTTGGTAAACCTGTCGGGGCGGGAAAGCCCGATTTAGCCGTTCCTCACGTTCAGGGATGTATCTGGCCTGCCACCGGGATTCCCAGCTTCATCCTTCAGGTCTTGCCTGCACCCGCGAGTGTGCATAGCAGCATTGATCCGGGAAAAGGCTATCAGGTCATAGATTTGGAAGGGTTGGGCGATCAGGCCGCCGTAGCCATTCAACAGGCAAATCCCCAGTATGGGACTGCCGCAGGCGTGGCTATTCTGGGGCTTGCAAAGGGGGATTATATGATGACCCTATCGCCGGTTAGGCTGGGTATTCAGGAAGGCTCGCCGCAGTTTGAACTGCTGAAAAAACTTGCCAACAATGCAGCCCAGAAACTATGAGTTGCCCACTCATGAGTGAGCAACCCAGAAAGTGGATGGCGGTTATTTCCCTTCCAGAAAATTCCTCAGCATGTCATGCCCATATTGGGTGAGGATGGATTCGGGGTGGAATTGCACGCCTTCCACGGGCAGCGTTTTGTGCTTCACGCCCATGATTTCATCCAGCTTGCCATCGGCGGTTTCCGTCCACGCGGTAATTTCCAGACAGTCGGGAATGCTTGCCTGTTCGATCACCAGCGAATGGTAGCGGGTGGCTTCAAATGGGCTGGGTAAGCCGGTGAATACGCCCGTGCCATTGTGATGCACCAAGGAAATTTTGCCGTGCATGATTTCTTTGGCGCGGATGATCTTGCCGCCGAAGGCTTGCCCGATGGATTGATGCCCAAGGCATACGCCCAAAATCGGGATTTTGCCCGCAAAACGCAGCAGGGTAGGAATGGAAATGCCCGCTTCAGTTGGGGTGCAAGGCCCCGGTGATAGCACGATCTTGTCGGGGGCAATGTCATCAATCGCTTCGACGGGGATTTCGTCGTTGCGCACCACCTGCACATCCGCACCCAGTTCGCCGAAGTATTGCACGAGGTTGTAGGTGAACGAATCGTAGTTGTCGACCATTAGCAATTTCATGTTCACCCTCCTTATTTATGTTTGCCGTTCAAGCCGGATAATGCAGCACTGGCAGCACGGAACACCGCACGGCCTTTGTTCATGGTTTCGTCCCATTCCGATTGCGGCACGGAGTCGTAAACGATGCCCGCGCCCGCTTGGATGTGCAGCACATCGTCCTTGATCACGGCAGTGCGGATGGCAATCGCGGTATCCATATTGCCGTTCCACGCCAGATAGCCGACTGCGCCCGAATACACGCCGCGTTTGACGGGTTCGAGTTCGTCGATGATTTCCATCGCGCGGATTTTCGGCGCACCGCTGACGGTGCCGGCGGGGAAGGTGGCGCGTAACACGTCCATCGCATCCAGCCCCGGCAGCAGTTTGCCGGTGACGTTGGAAACGATGTGCATGACGTGCGAATAGCGTTCCACGATCATTTTGTCGGTGAGTTTGACCGAGCCGATTTCGCTGACGCGCCCGGCATCGTTGCGCCCAAGGTCGATCAGCATCAGGTGTTCGGCGAGTTCTTTGGGGTCGTTGAGCAGTTCGGTTTCGAGTTCCTTGTCGCGTTGTTCGGTGTCACCACGGCGGCGTGTTCCGGCAATCGGGCGCACGGTAATCACGTCGTCTTCGAGGCGCACCAGAATTTCCGGCGATGAACCGACGATGTGGAAATCGCCCAGATTCAGGAAATACATGTACGGCGACGGGTTGAGGCGGCGCAAGGCACGGTACAAATCCAGCGGCGGCGCGGCAAACGGAATGCTCATGCGCTGCGACAGCACCACTTGCATAATGTCGCCTGCCTTGATGTATTCCTTGGCATCCAGCACCGCTTGCTTGAAACCGTCTTCGGTGAAGCCGGAAATGAAGTCGCTTTCTTCTACCTGTGTCGCTTTGGGGGCGGGTTGGTAGAGGCGGCGGGCTTCTTGCAACTGGCGTTCGAGCGCGTCGAGGCGTTGCTGGGCTTGCTTGTAACCGTTGGCTTCTGCCAGCACGATCAGGTGCAATTCACCGCGCAAATTGTCGAACACCACGACTTCATCCGACACCATCAATACGATGTCTGGCGTACCAATCGGGTCGGGTTTTTCGCGCCCGTTGCGCCAGCTTTTTCTCGATGTAGCGGATGGTTTCGTAGCCGAAATAGCCGACCAGCCCGCCGTTGAAACGTGGCAAGTCTTCGATGTCGGGTACGTTGTATTGCTGCTGGAATTCGGTAATCCATGCCAGCGGGTCAGCTACGTCGAAACTTTCCACGGGTTGATGGGCGCGATGCACTTCCACCCGCAGCCCAAACACCTTGATGATGGTTTGCGCAGGCAGGCCGAGCATGGAGTAACGTCCCCATTTTTCCCCGCCCTGTACGGACTCGAACAGGTAGGAATAGGGCGCGTCAGCGAGTTTGAGGTAGGCACTTAACGGGGTATCAAGGTCAGCCAGAATGGTACGGCGGACAGGAACGCGGTTGTAGCCTTGGGCGATATAGGTATCAAAGATGTCCTGATTCATGAGAACTTCCAAATAAAACGGTCAACGAAACACTTCCAGCAGGGTATCAGCAGGAACGCCATCGCCACGTTTTAGTCGGAAAGTGTTTCATCATGCGCAGTTGATCAGGTTGTTTAATTCGGTCATGGAGTCTATCACAGCATCAGGATGATAGTTGCGAATATCTTCGCCGTGATTATAGCCGTAGGTCATGCAAATAATCTGGAAACCAGCAGCCCGTGCTGCTTTCACATCAGACTTGGAATCACCGATCATCACCGCATCTTCGGGCTTCACACCCAACTTTTCGGCTGCGTGGAGTAAGGGCAGCGGATGCGGCTTCTTTTCCGGCAAGGTATCACCACTGACGATGATTTCAAAGCGGTCAAAAATACCCAAATCCTTCAGCAACGGCAGGGTGAACTGTTCCGCCTTGTTGGTGACGCAACCAATTTTCAATCCTTCGCAGCTTTGCAGAAAATCCAGCCCTTCCAGCACGCCATCATACAAACGGCTGCGTTTCGAGGTATTTTCCGCATACAGTTCCATGAAAATCGGCATGGCGCGTGCAAACAGCTCCGCATCCGGGTAGCCATCCAAATCGTTGGTCAGGGCGCGTTCGACCAGACGTTGCACGCCATTACCAACCCACTGGCGCACCGCGGCTTCACCACGTACTGGCATATCCAGTTGCTTCATCATTTCATCGACGCAAAACGTCAGGTCGGGAACGCTGTCGACCAGCGTCCCATCCACGTCGATCAATACCATTTTCGGCTTAAACATATATCGCAACTCTCTTAGCCCCTCTCCCCTTGAGGGAGAGGGGTTGGGGTGAGGGGTTCTTTAAACCTTTGCTGCCGCCAATTCTTTACGGAATTCAGCAATAATGCTGTTGTAATGGTTCGGGTCAGCTTTGTTGGCAACGTTGAAAATCGCAGAACCAGCGACGAACGCATCCGCACCCGCTTCCTTGATTTCGCGGATATTGCTAGGTTTCACGCCGCCGTCGATTTCCAAACGGATGTCCAGACCGGAATCGTCAATCATCTTGCGCACTTGGCGCAGTTTGTCCAGGGTGGCAGGGGATGAAGCTCTGACCACCAAAGCCAGGGTTGACGGACATCAGCAGGATCATGTCCACCTTGTCCATCACGTATTCCAGCACTGACAACGGGGTAGCAGGGTTGAATACCAAGCCAGCCTTGCAGCCTTCGTTACGGATCAGTTGCAGGGTACGGTCAACGTGTTCAGAGGCTTCCGGGTGGAAGGTGATGTAAGACGCGCCTGCTTTGGCAAAGTCAGGGATGATGCGGTCAACTGGCTTGACCATCAAATGCACATCAATCGGTGCAGTCACGCCGTGCTTGCGCAGGGCTTCGCAGACCAACGGGCCAATGGTCAGGTTGGGGACGTAGTGGTTATCCATTACGTCGAAATGCACAATGTCTGCCCCGGAAGTCAGGACGTTAACCACTTCTTCACCCAAACGGGCAAAGTCAGCGGACAGGATAGATGGTGCGATGAAATCGGCTTGACGTGCCATAAACATTCTCCTCAAAACGTGGCGATCAAAACAAAAGTGCCGACACTTTACCGGAAAGGCTGTGGCAATACAGCCCAGTCCGGGGGAGATAGGTTTACAGGGTCGAGTAGCTTACGCCCAGGGAATACAGGTCAGCATCGGTTTCGTAAGCGGAGTCCGCCCCAATGTTGAATACGTGTTCCCATTCACCGCGTAGGTGCAGGTTGCTGTTTATCTGGAACTGTGCGCCGCCGCCAATCAATGCACTCGTGCCGGTTGCGGTTTCTTGGTTGGTGCTGCTGCCAGATGTTTTACTGGTTTTGTTGTCCCAAGCCAGTGCGCCCGCTTTACCGAAGGCTTCAATCTGCGGGGTGAGCGGAACATAGCCGACCCCCGCCACTGCCGTGCCGGTGGTGCTGCTTTCCAGCTTGGCTGTACTGCTGCCGGTTGTGCCATTCATGCTGCTGTCGCCAAGGTCGTAGTAACCGAGTTCGACCCCTGCCATCGGGTTGAAGCGTGCGCCACCAAAGGCTTTCCACGCGAAATCCTGATCATGGCACTCGCCGCTAAAAAACGGGTCATTGCAGGTGTCGCCCTGTTTGGCGCTGCCTGCACTTGCACCTACATACAGTTTGGGGCCGGTGCTGAAGTCACTGCCAATCGTGGCGACCCCATCTGCATGGGCAGCCCCCGCTAAGCCCATCAGCAGACATATAGACCAAGTTGTATTTCATGCCATTGCCTTCATTATTAGTTAGAGGGTGGAAAAGACCGCGCCGATACTTAGTAAGTCGGCATCTGATTGGTAAGGCGTGTCTTTGGCGGTATCCAAGACGCGCTCGTATTCACCACGCACTGACAAGTTGTTGTTCACCTTGTATTGTGCGCCGCCGCCCAGCAGCATCCCGACCCCACTGTTAGCCGATTGGATATTCAGGTCAGTGTCTTGCGGAACCTTGCGGGAACCATCCTGTTTCCAGAATGCTGCGCCGACTTTGCCGAGCAGTTCGGTGCGCGGGGCAACGGGCACGAAGCCCACCCCTGCCACATAGCTGGCGGTCAAGGTGCTGTTGAAGTCGGCATCGTAAATGCCAGCGCGTCCGGCAGTGCCTGTGGCGGTGTTGTCGCCAAAGTCAATGTAACCCGCTTCTACGCCCTAGCGTTGGTAAGGCAGCAGCAGGCACGACCCCGGCAGGGGTTGCCACAAAGCCGTTGGCGTTGGGGGTGGCGCGAACCCCGGCAAATACTTTGTGGCCGGTGGAGGTATCTTCGCAATCCGCGTGGTATTGCGCAGCAGTGCAAGCCCCTTCATGACTTGCCATGCCAGCACTCGCACCCGCGTAAGGTGTGATGTTGGATGGCACGCCATAGCCTTCTAGCCCGCCCGCATTGGCAGCGTTTGCCAATAGCACCAAGCCTGCCAATGAGCAGGAAATAATAGTTTTCATACAAGCCCCTTATCCTGAGATACCCCGTAGCCGGGGATTTGTTATAACGACGAAAAAATAAAACCAAGGCTCATCAGGTCAATATCGCCATCCTGACCCGCCTTGCTGCCAATGTCTTTGAAGCGTTCCCATTCGGCGCGTATCCCCATATTGTCGCCGAGGTCGTAATTGGCACCAGCACCGACCAGCACATCGGTTCCCTTACTTTCAGTTACCCCGGTGCGGTCAGTTTGTTCGGCTGTCCAGCGTGCCATACCGGCCTTGCCAAACAATTCAATCTGTTCGTTCATGGGGATGCCCGCCACAGCGGCAGCGGTGAAAGCAGTGGCTTGCTGGGATACGTTGCCACCACTGGCATCGACGCCTGCTTGTTTGCCGAAATCGACATAGCCACTTTCCAGCACGATGTTTTCGTTCATGCGCACCCCGGCGAACGCTTTCCAGCTTTTGTCACTGTTTTCACAGGCGCTAAGCCCGTCGCAGAAACCGTTGGTGGTGGTCGAGCCAATGCTTGCCCCCAAATAGTTGGGTGCTTGCGCTTTATTTGAGCCGCCCATCGGTGACATGGGGGAAAAGGGTGGGCTGCCAGCGGTTTCTGCCAGCAAGTTGCCCGCCAGCACGCATAGGATGCATCCGGCAAGACCGGTAGTCTTGGAAATTGTCATGTGTGTAGCCCCGGTTGTTATTATTCTAATGGATAGCTTTTATCATGACTGTAAATGACTGGCAGGAATTCTGCCAGCATTAACCGATAATCGGGGATAACGCTTGCGGGGATTAAGTCGCAACTGTGCTTTCAATGCCGCTGCACGTTCGGGGAAGTTCAGTTCCAACACCCGCAGGTTGTCGGCTGCCAGATCAGGCTTGCCCAAGTTGTGGGCTGCCTTGACCTTGATTTCCAGTGCATCGACGATAGCAGGGGAACCCTCATAGTGCTTGATGGCGTATTCAGCACGGTTGAATGCTGCCAGCCATGCGCCGCGCATCATGTAGTATTTCGCCACGTTCAGCTCCGACTGCTGCCAGACTGTTGCGCAGGTGCTGGATACGTTCTTTGGCATCCGGCGCATACTTGCTGTCTGGGTGGCGGGTCAGCAGGCGGGAAAAGTCTTGGAAGGACTCTTTCTGCCGCACCGTATCCAGATCAGCAATGCTGCGCGGGAAAACCTTGTCCATAATGCTGTGCCCACGGTTAAAGTTGACCAAACCACGCAGGTAGAGTGCATAATCCGCATCTTCACTGGTCGGGTTCATGCGCAGGAAGCGGTCAATCGCATCCAGTGCAGAATCCGGCTCGTCGTACTTGTAATAGGCATACGCCGTTTCAAGTTGCGCCTGCTGGGCAAAATTCCCCAGTGGGTAGCGTGCTTCTAGGGATTCATACAAGCTGATGGCGTGTTCGTAGTCACCCGCGTTCATCGCTTCCCGTGCAGTTGTATAAATTTTATTGGCTGACCAGCCTTCTGTCAGGTCTTTTTCCGTCTGGGAAAAGATGGAACAGCCGCTGAAACCGGCAGAAACTGCCAGTACGCCCGCCAGATAAACACTGGCTTTGAGTCTTTTTGTACTTATCGACATTTGCTTAACAACACATGATGATAGAATGAGTTTGCAAGTATAGCGTATTCAACCGGATTAAGAATGTCCCTAAACCAACAGATCGTCAGCATAGTCCCACTCAACATGGAAGGTCAGCGCCTAGATCAGGCCGTTGCCACCCTGTACCCCCAGTATTCCCGCAGCCAGATCCAAAAATGGATCAAGGCGGGATGCGTGCGAGTGGATGATAAAATCCTCAAACCCAAGGAACGCTTAACCGGCGGTGAAGAAATCACCCTCGATGCGGTACATGAGCCGCAAACCGAATTCGAGCCGGAAGACATTCCGCTCAATATCGTCTACGAAGATGATGCCATTATCATTATCAACAAACCCGCTGGGCTAGTGGTACACCCCGGCGCAGGCAATTGGTCGGGCACGCTGGTCAACGGCTTGTTGCACCATGACCGTTCCCTGGAAATGTTGCCGCGTGCGGGAATTGTCCACCGCCTCGATAAAGATACCACCGGCTTGATGGTGGTCGCCAAAACGCTGGAAGCCCACAGCAAGCTGGTCGAACAGCTACAGGAACGTGATGTCAGCCGCGAATACCTCGCGCTGGTATCCGCGCCAAGTGGTGGCGGGCACAACGATTGAAGGCAATATCGGGCGTCACCACATCGACCGCAAGCGTCAGGCGGTGACCGATGCAGGCAAGGAAGCGATTACGCATTACCGGGTGGAAGAGCGTTTCCCGCACCACACGCTGTTGCGGGTGTCGCTGGAAACCGGGCGTACCCACCAAATCCGCGTGCATCTGAGCTGGAAGCACATGCCGATTGTGGGCGACCAGACTTACGGCGGGCGTCCGCGTGTGCCTGCGGGGGTGAATGAGGCATTGCGCAGCGCGATTCAGACGTTCCCTCGTCAGGCATTGCACGCCACTAAGCTTGGGTTGACGCATCCGGTAACGGGGGAGGCGATGGCGTGGGAAGCGCCAGTGCCGGAAGAGATGGAGGCGTTGCTGGAGCTATTTCGCGCATCGGTGGTTATTGTGCCATAATCCTTACAATCTCTATGGGCTTGGAGAATGGATATGGCAGAATCGACACCGACCGCAAAAATCTTCCTCAGTTACAGCCGCACCAATCTGGACGCGGCTATCATGCTACGTTCCGAACTGGAAAAAGCCGGATTTAAAGTCTTCCGCGATGAAGATGATATTCGTGCGGGCGACAACTGGATGGAGCGGCTGCAAACCGCATTGCAAGACTGTTCCGCCTTCGTATTGCTGTATGGGCGCGAAGGCGTGCGGCGTTGGGTGGGGGCAGAAGTGCAGTATGCCTTAAGCCGTAACCTTTCCCCGCATGACGACACGCAACGCCTGCCGATTTTCCCCATCCTGTTGCCGGAAGGTGACTTGCATAACCTGCCGCCGTTTTTGAGCTTGTTCCAGATTCAACGTTGGCAGGCAGGGGAGGCAGTACCGGAAAAGCTCATCAACGCCATCCGCAGCAAAACCGAACTGCTGGATGACAGCAATACTTTCACGGATTGCCCGTTCCTTGGCCTGAGCGCGTTCCAGCCGGAACATGCCAACCTGTTCTTTGGGCGGCGTGAGGAAACACTGGATGCGCTCAAGTTGCTCGGCACATTGCGTGATGACGTGCGTCCTGACCGTATCCGCGTGGATGGGCAATATTGCCGTTGGCTGCAAATCGAAGGCAACAGCGGTTCGGGCAAGTCATCGCTGGTGAATGCCGGGATGTTGCCACTGATCCAGCAGGGTATCTTGTGGGCGCGGACGGGCTATGAACAGTGGCACATCCTCAAGCCGATGATGCCGGGGGAAAAGCCGCTGCAACAACTGGCGGAAGTGCTGGAACATTCGCTGTTACCTGAGCAGACAACGCGATATAGGCAAGCGTTACCAAAGCCTGTTGGCGGATGAAAAGGCTTTGGCTTTGCGCCTGCGTGACTTCAAGCAAGACGGCAAGGCATTTTTGCTGGTGGTTGACCAGTTTGAGGAGTTGTTCACTTTTTCTGATCAGACCGAAAAGTTGCACTTTGACATGCAGCTTTACACCGCGCTGCAAGACAAGGATTGCCCGCTGTTTGTGATCAGCACGGTGCGTATCGACTTTCTGGAGCATTTCGAGCAATTGCCGTGTTTGAAAGAGCTGTACCGCCAGCGCTTGTGCGAGCGTTATTTGCTGCCTACCGTGTCGCAACGCGGCTTGCAGGAGGCGATTGAACAACCGGCACGCTTGGCGGGGCTGGATGTCAGCGCGGTGACGACGGCGATGCTCAACGATGCCAAAAATGAGCCGGGGGCGTTGCCGCTGGTGGAAAATGCCTTGCGGGTGTTGTGGGAACAGCGCCAAGGCAACCGCCTCAGTGGTGAGTTATACATTGCCAAGGGCGGCATTGCCGGGTTGCTGGAAGAACAGGCCGATGCACTGCTGGCACGGCTGGACAGGGATTTGCCCAAAGGTAAAGCGGATGCGCTGGAATTGCTGTTGGCACTGACCCGCATCAATGACGAAGGCCGCCATACCCGCCGCCGTTTGCCCTTGGGTGAAGCGCGGCTGGCAGCCGGGCGGCAAAAAGGCCGACCCCAAACGCGGGCAACAGGTGATTGATTACTTGACAGGCAGGCTCACGCCGGATGGCGGCAACCGCAAGGCCAATGGCAGTCTCCGCCTGCTGGTGACGGTCGGCGACAACGAACACGACCAGTCCATTGACCTCATCCACGAAACCCTGATCCGTGCCAAGGGCAAGGATGAAGCCACGCGGCAAGCTGGTTGGTTACTGGAAAACGCTGTACGACTACATCGACAAGAACCGCGAGCGCGGTTTCTACCGTGACCAGTTAGCGCGGCAGGCCAAGGAATGGCAGGGCAAACAGGGCTTGGGGCGTTGGTTCAACTTGGCAGGTTGGGGTGATTTGCGGGCTTACCGCAAGCTGCGCCCGGAGCGGGGGAGTGTGGATGAGCGTTTCCTGCGCCGCAGCCGTCGGGTTGGGTGGTTGCAAGGCGGGGCGTTGGCGTTGCTGCTGGCCTTCGTCGGCGAATCCTACCTGTGGACACTCAGCCACGGGCTGCCGCCCAACTACATGCTGACCCAGCAGCAATTCCGGCTGGCAAGCTGGGGCTTGTTGCCTGAACCCTTGCCGGAGATGGTGGATATTCCTTTGCCAGCAGGATGAGATAAAGGTTGGTGAGTACGATAAGGCAGTTCGGCTGAAGACACCAATCGGCAATTGCAGGAACAGGGCTTGATAGAGCTGCAACCAACATTGGTTATCCGCAACCAACAGCGAACTCTGCACGGAACCGTTTGCACTGGGCAAATACGAAGTGACTTACGAACAGTACGATTATTACGTGTGGTCGCAACAGGGTACGGATAAACCGCCAGCCTATCCCGGCAATGCACCGAATGAAAACGGGCGTGGGCAACGGGCGGTGGTGAATGTGTCGTGGGATGATGCCCAAGGCTATGTGCAATGGCTCAGTGCCAAAACGGGTGATAACTTACCGCCTGCCAACTGAGGTGGAATGGGAATATGCCGCCCGTGGCGGAACTACGACAGGCTATTGGTGGGGTGATGACGTTGGGCAGAACAATGCCAACTGTCTGGACTGTGGTAGCCAATGGGACAATAAATTTGTCGCCCCAGTGGGCAGTTTCAAACCCAATCCTTTCGGCCTGTATGACACCGCAGGCAACGTCTGGGAATGGACGTGTTCGGAATGGCAAACCGATTTTGATGGCAGTGAAGGCCATTGTGCGAAGCCTGATGCCTCGGCGCGTCGTGTGTCGCGGGGCGGTTCGTGGAGCTACAATACGGTGTTCTCGCGCCCATCCGCCCGCATCAGGACCAACACAGTCGACCGTACCAACGATGTCGGTTTGCGTGTTTTGCGTGCTGCCAGGACTCATTAACCCTTTACCCTTTATCGTCGGGGGCACGGCGGTTCGGGTGCTGATGCGCTTGCCGGGAATGCTGGCGGTGGGGTGTCCCTTCTTCCGTAGGGGTGAGGAGCCAGCCCTGCTGGCGCTTCTTCGGGGAAATCGCTTGCAGGGCAAGCTCCTGACATGGCGGGTCAAATTACGTCTTGCGCTCACCACCAATCCGGCCTATGTTCAGAGGCGGGAAGAAGGCATTAGCGCGTCGTGTGTCGCGGGGCGGTTCGTGGAACAACAATACGGTGTTCTCGCGCCCGTCCGCCCGCAACAGGAACAACACAGACAACCGAAACAACAATGTGGGATTTCGCGTGTTGCGTTCAGCCAGTCCGCCCTTGGTGTCAGAGTCCGGCTGCCTACGGTCAGGCGGAGCGTGCGTTAGGGGGTCCATGACCCTTTTTCCGGGCTGCGCAAGGACGCGCCAGCCGAATAGATGGCAAGGAAGCGGCAGGCGGGGCTGGTAGCTACGGCGAACGTCCCGCCTGTTTTTGCAAATTCTGGGGGCTAATGGCATAGTGATGCTATTGGTATTCAGGAATTATCATCATGACCGATCAGGAACTGCTTCAACGCATCACCCTCAACCCCCAAGTTATGGCGGGCAAGCCTGTTGTACGTGGTACTCGCCTGACTGTCGAATACATCCTCAATTTGTTGGCACACGATGCAAGCATTGCCGAGATTCTGGATGAGTACGATGGGTTGACGGCAAGCGACATCAAGGCTTGTTTCCTGTTTGCCCAAAAATCGCTTGAAAGCACTTATTTCATGCCGATGGTGGCTTGATCATGCGTTTTTTGGTTGATGAGTGTACCGGCACAAAAGTCGCTGCCTTTTTGCGTACCCAAGGCTACGAAGTGTTCTCTGTTTTTGAACAGGCTCGCGGTAGCACGGATGCTGAACTTATCAAGAAAGCCTGTACCGAGAATTGGGTGTTGATTACCAACGATAAAGATTTTGGTGAAAAGGTTTACCGGGAAGGGCATCCCCATCGTGGGATTGTCTTTTTGAGGCTTGGTGATGAGCGTGCGCAGTCTAAAATTGAGGCACTTCAACGATTGCTCGAACGTTACGCCGACCGTCTGCCAGACACATTTACAGTGGTGACAGAAAACAGCGTCCGCTTTGCTAATCAAGGTTCTACCGGAGCAGCTTAAAACATGAACCCTAACCGTACCCTGAGCGAAGTCGAAGGGTGGCTGACCCCCGCGTGGCCTGCACCCGCCAACATCCGCGCCGTTTGTACCACCCGTCATGGCGGCGTAAGCGTAGCCCCCTTCGATAGCCTCAACCTCGGCGATCATGTCGGCGATAACCCCTACGCCGTTGCCCGTAACCGCATGATTGTCGGCGATACCTTGCAACTGCCCTCCGAACCCTTGTGGCTCAAGCAAGTCCACGGCGTCGATGTCTGCGGGATGGATGTGGGGACGTGTTACCCAACTGGCGATGCCTCAATGGCATTTGGCAGCAATCAAGTCTGCGTCATCATGACGGCTGACTGCTTGCCGGTACTGTTCTGTGACAAGGCGGGAACCCGCGTCGCCGCCGCCCATGCCGGGTGGCGCGGGCTGGAAGCCGGGGTGTTGGAGCGCACGGTCGAATCCCTCGCTTGCCCGCCCGCTGACCTGTTGGTATGGCTGGGGCCTGCGATTGGCGCAACTGCGTTTGAAGTTGGCGCAGAAGTCCGCACGACCTTTATGCAACATGACCCCGCAGCGGCAAGTGCCTTCCAGCCGTCCCCCAATGCGGGCAAATGGTTGGCAGACATCTACGCCCTTGCCCGCCAGCGCCTGAATGCGGCCGGAGTCCACGCCATTTACGGCGGTGACCTCTGCACTTACAGCGATGCCGAACGCTTTTTTTCCTACCGCCGTGACGGGCAAACCGGGCGTATGGCATCCTTGATCTGGATGGCAGGCTGAATGGACACACCATTGCTTGCCGTCCGCCACCTCAGCGTGCGTTTCCGCCTCAAGACCGGGCAACAGTTGCAGGCACTCAACGACATTTCCTTTGAATTGCAGGCGGGTGAAACGCTGGGAATTGTCGGCGAATCTGGCTGCGGAAAATCCACCCTTGCGCGTGCCATCCTGCAACTGCTGACGCCGACGCAGGGTGAAATCGACTGGCAGGGCAAGCCCTTGAATCCGCACGACAAAGCCGGGATGAAAGCTTTTCGCCGCGCCGTGCAATGCATCTTCCAAGACCCGCTGGACGCACTCAACCCACGCATGAGCGTCGGCGACATTTTGCAGGAACCGCTGCTGGCGTTGCGCCCGGAACTGGGCAAAGCCGCCATCCGCCAACGTGCTGCCGACTTGTTGCAAGCGGTGGGGCTGGAAAGCGCGATGCGTAACCGTTACCCGCACGAATTTTCCGGTGGGCAGTGCCAGCGCATCGGCATTGCCCGCGCCTTGAGTGTCGAGCCGCAATTGATCCTGTGCGACGAGCCGGTGAGTGCGTTGGATGTGTCGATTCAGGGGCAAATCGTCAAATTGCTGGCGGATTTGCAACGTAGCCACAAGCTCACCTTGCTGTTCATTTCCCACGACCTTAGCGTGGTGCGCGAACTCAGCAACCGCGTACTGGTACTGTATTTGGGGCGCATCATGGAAGTGGCGGATACTGCCAGCTTGTATGCCAAGCCTTTGCATCCCTATACCCGCATGTTGCTGGATGCTATCCCGCTGCCCGATCCGCAACAGGAGCGGGCGCGGCTGGCAAAGATTACGGTCGGGGCAGGGGAATTGCCTTCGCCGCTGAACCCGCCCCCCGGTTGCGTATTCCATACCCGTTGCCCGCAAGCTCAGGCACTATGCCGTGAACAAATCCCCGTATTACGTGAGGTAGAAGGTAGGCAGGTGGCGTGCCATCTTGCTTTAGCAAAACCCGCCAGTCTGTGGTAGGATGCGCCCGCATAATTGTGACTCACACGGATGCGTATTTCCCCTATGGCACGATACATTTTCATAACTGGCGGCGTGGTTTCCTCTCTAGGGAAAGGCATTGCTGCCGCATCGTTAGGTGCAATCCTCGAAGCGCGTGGCTTGAAAGTCACCATGATGAAACTTGACCCTTATATCAACGTTGACCCTGGCACGATGAGCCCTTTCCAGCATGGCGAAGTATTCGTCACGGAAGATGGTGCGGAAACCGACCTCGACCTGGGGCATTACGAGCGTTTCGTCGGCTTCAAAGCTAGCAAACTCAACAACTTCACCACCGGGCGGATTTACCAAACGGTAATCAGCAAGGAACGCCGGGGCGAATACCTCGGTGCAACGGTGCAGGTGATTCCGCACATTACCGACGAAATCAAACGTTGCGTGCGTGCCGGTGCGGGTGATGCCGACATTGCGATGGTGGAAGTCGGCGGTACGGTCGGCGACATCGAAGCCATGCCGTTTATGGAAGCGATCCGCCAAATGGCAGTGGAAGAGGGCAGAAGTAAAGCCCTGTTCGTCCACCTGACCTTGTTGCCTTATGTGGCGGCGGCTGGCGAGCTGAAAACCAAGCCTACCCAGCACTCGGTCAAGGAACTGCGTTCTATCGGTATCCAGCCCGACATTTTGCTGTGCCGTAGCGAACGCCCGTTGCCGGAAAATGAGCGCAAAAAGATTTCCCTGTTCACCAATGTGGAAGAACGCGCCGTCATTTCCGCGGTGGATGTAGACAATATCTACAAAATCCCCCTGTGGCTGCACGCGCAAAAACTTGACCGCATCGTTGCCGAAAAATTCGGTCTGACCAACCTGCCAGAGGCTGATCTGACCGACTGGAAAAATGTTGTCAATTCGATGGAATTCCCCGAAGCCGAAATTACCGTGGCAATGGTGGGCAAGTATGTCGATTTGACCGAATCTTACAAATCACTCAACGAAGCCTTGACCCACGCCGGTATCCAGACCCATACCAAAGTCAAAATCCACTACCTCGATTCCGAACGGCTCGAAACCGACGACGAGGCAGCACTGGAGATTTTGGGCAAGGTCGATGCCATTCTCGTTCCCGGTGGTTTCGGCAAGCGTGGGGTGGAAGGCAAAATCCGTGCAGTGCAATATGCGCGTGAACACAAAGTGCCGTATCTTGGCATTTGCCTTGGGATGCAGGTTGCGGTCATCGAATTCTCGCGCCATTGCGCAGGCTTGGCAGGCGCACACAGCACCGAATTCGCGCCCGATTCCCCGCATCCGGTCATCGGTTTGATTACCGAATGGCAAACCGAAGATGGTACGATTGAAAAGCGTTCGGAAGATTCCGATTTGGGCGGCACGATGCGCCTTGGTGGTCAGCCGTGCGTGTTGCAAGAAGGTTCGTTGGCTCGCGAAACTTACGGTGCGGCGCAAATTGTCGAACGCCACCGTCACCGTTACGAATTCAACAACCATTACCGCGATGTGCTGGCACAGCATGGGCTGGTGTTGTCCGGTACATCCATCGACGGCAATCTGGTCGAAATGGTCGAGTTGAAAGATCACCCGTGGTTCTTGGCGTGCCAGTTCCACCCTGAATTTACCTCGCGTCCGCGTCAAGGGCATCCGCTGTTCAGCGGCTTTGTCAGTGCGGCGCGGCGTCATCATGAAGCGAAAGCGGGAAGCCTTGCATGAATCTGTGTGGATTTGAAGTCGGGCTGGAGCAGCCATTTTTCCTGATTTGCGGCCCGTGTGCGATTGAGACCGAAAAATTGGCGCTGGATACTGCCACCCAATTGAAGGAAATGACCACGCGCTTGGGCATTCCGTTCATCTACAAATCGTCTTTCGACAAAGCCAACCGCTCTTCGCATAACAGCGCACGCGGCGTAGGCTTAGAAGCCGGTTTGCGGATTCTGGAGCGGGTCAAAACCGAGATTGGTGTGCCCGTGCTGACCGATGTCCACGAAGATACGCCGATGGATGAAGTCGCCAGTGTGGTGGATGTGTTGCAAACGCCTGCCTTCCTGTGCCGCCAGACCAATTTCATCCAAAGCGTGGCGCGTACTGGCAAGCCGGTGAACATCAAAAAAGGCCAGTTCCTTGCGCCGTGGGATATGGGCAACGTGGTGGAAAAAGCCCGTGCCACCGGCAACCAGCAGATCATGGTGTGCGAACGTGGTTACAGCTTCGGCTACAACAACCTCGTTTCCGATATGCGCAGCCTTGCCATTATGCGCGATACCCAGTGTCCGGTGGTGTTTGATGCCACGCATTCGGTGCAATTACCCGGTGGGCAGGGCAATGTTTCCGGCGGGCAGCGCGAACATGTGCCGGTATTGGCGCGGGCAGCCGTGGCGGTGGGCATTGCGGGGCTGTTCATGGAATCGCATCCCGATCCCGCCAATGCGCTGAGCGATGGGCCAAACTCATGGCCGCTGGATCGCATGGAAGAATTACTGAAAACCTGGTCGCGCTGGATCAGCGTGATCAAGGCACAGAAATTGCTAGAAAATACTTTGTAAGTTTATTGGGAAATAAAGACATGTCTGAAATTAAAGCAGTAAGGGCACGCGAAATCGTTGATTCCCGTGGCAACCCAACCGTAGAAGCGGATGTTATCCTCAGCAGTGGCGTCATGGGGCGTGCCGCAGTGCCTTCCGGTGCATCGACAGGTTCGCGCGAAGCGATTGAATTGCGTGACGGTGGTGCACGTTACATGGGCAAGGGCGTACAGACAGCGGTTGCCAACGTTAATGGCGAAATCGCCAAAGCGGTCGCCGGTATGGATGTGACCGACCAAGGCGGCATTGACCGTTGCATGATTGCGCTGGATGGCACTGAAAACAAAGGCCGTCTGGGTGCAAACGCGCTGTTGGCAGTATCAATGGCAACGGCTCATGCGGCGGCTAACGAACAAGGTTTGCCACTGTACCAATACCTCGGCAAAGCCGATTCCTACAAACTGCCCGTGCCGATGATGAACATCATCAACGGTGGCGCACACGCTGACAATAGCGTGGATATGCAGGAATTCATGATCCTGCCCGTCGGTGCAACCAGCATGGCGGAAGCGGTGCGTTACGGTGCAGAAGTGTTCCATAACCTCAAATCCGTGCTGAAAAAGCGTGGCATGAACACGGCGGTGGGCGACGAAGGCGGTTTTGCCCCGGATTTGTCCTCCAACGAACAGGCGATTGAAGTCATTCTGGAAGCGATTGACAAGGCTGGTTTCAAAGTCGGTCAGGACATCTGGCTGGGTCTGGACGTTGCCAGTTCTGAGTTCTACAAAGATGGCAAGTACGTATTGGAATCCGAAGGCAAGAGCTTCAGTGCCGAAGAGTTCACTGCTTACCTCGAAAACTGGGTCAACCAATACCCTATCCTGACCATTGAAGATGCGATGGCGGAAGGCGATTGGGCTGGCTGGGCGCATTTCACCAACGTGCTGGGCAAGCGGGTGCAGATCGTGGGTGATGACCTGTTCGTGACCAATACCAAGATTCTGCAAGAAGGGATCGACAAGGGCATTGCCAACTCCATCCTGATCAAGGTCAACCAGATTGGTACGCTGACTGAGACCTTGGAAGCGATCAGCATGGCGCATAAGGCGGGTTACACGGCGGTGATTTCACACCGTTCGGGCGAAACCGAAGACACCACCATTGCGGATATTGCCGTGGCAACCAATGCGTGCCAGATCAAGACGGGTTCATTGTCGCGTTCTGACCGGATTGCCAAGTACAACCAGTTGCTGCGTATTGCGGAACAGTTGGGCAGCAAAGGCGTTTATGCTGGGAAATCAGCGTTCAAGCAATTGGGCTGAATGACAGCAATGTGATACCCATAAAAATGGCGGGCATTCCCCGCCATTTTTACGTTTCAGGCTCTAGCAAGCTCAAGCTGCTTAGGCAGCGCAAGATTGGCTCTTGCCGCCACCGTGGCCTTTACTGCCGCCACCATGACGACCACCACCTTGACCTGATTCAGAGTTGCTGTTGCCGCCAACCTGACCATTGTTTTCTTGTGCGCCGCTGTTACCGCCACAGCCTTGACCAGAAGTATTGCTGCCGGTGTTGCCTTCAGTACCACCAGCATTCTGACCACCACCATGACCACCTTGACTGCCGCCAGCACCGCTTGCGTTGCCACAACCACCTTGCCCACTGCCGCTTTGGCCGCCGCCGGTTTGGTCACTGCCAGCGCCGCTTTGGCCTAACATGCTTTGCAATGCAGTCAGTAATTGTTGGATCAGGCTGGTAAGGTCAACACCGCCCGCGCCACCGCTAGTCGACATATCGCTGGTTTGACCGCCGCCTGTTTGGGAATCCTTGGCAGTATTTTGGGTATTGGCGGCATTGGTGTAACTGGATTGATTGCTAAGCCCGTAGCCACTATTGATAGATGTCATGACTGATCTCCTTGTCATTGTATAAGTCGGGTGCAGGTATGCCCCTGCCTCTCAGATAGTAATGCAGTAACCTACGCCACTTGTCGGGCAAGGGCTTAGCGTTGCCGATCTGCTGACAAGTGGTAGATTGTTGGGTGTTGCTATTCTTTGCTATGCTTGTAAGGGTAGGGGTGAACCCTCCGATTAATTTATTACGTAAATCATTAGCTATGAACATGACACGCATATTATTTTTGGTTCTGGGAGTGCTGACTGTGGGCTTGTTTGTGCGCCTATGGGTAGGTGCTGGCAGTTACCCGGACATACAGCGTCTGGAACAGAAAATTGAACAGCAAAATACCGCCAATGACGCGCAGGCCGAGGTTAAGCGCAAGCTGCAAGTTGATGTGGTCGGTTTATCCAAGAATGATGAGGCTGTCGAAGAACATGCCCGCAGCGAATTGGGCATGACCCGTGAGGGTGAGACGTTTTATCAGGTCATTTTGAAGTCTGATGCGGAAGCATCGCCGCCACCTGTACCGCTTGTCAAAGCAGCCCCGCATGTCGAATAAGGTCTGGGTCGTTATTCCTGCGGCAGGGGTCGGGGCGCGGATGCAGGCCGACCGCCCGAAACAGTACCTGATGCTGGCGGGCAAGACGGTGATTGAGCATACGCTGGCCTGTTTTTGGGGGCATCCAGCGGTGGCGGGTATTGTGGTTGCGATTAGCGAGGGTGACCCGTTTTGGCCTACGCTCACTTCGACTACGCTCAGTGACCGGGGGATTTATACTGCGCCCGGTGGATGTGAACGCGCTGATTCAGTGTTGAATGCGCTGGATTATCTGCGTGATGAATTGCAGGTAACGGCGGATACCGGGGTGTTGGTGCATGATGCCGCCCGCCCATGCTTGAGCCGCCACGATCTGGACAAGCTGCTGCTGGCAGGCAGGGCGGAGGATGCTGGGGCGATTTTGGCAGTGCCGGTACGCGATACCATGAAACGCGCCCAAGCAGCTTCCCTGCATATTTCCCATACCGAAGAGCGTAATGGTTTGTGGCACGCACTAACCCCACAAATGGCACGGCTGGGGGTGCTGCGGGAAGCGTTGGCTTACGCTTTGCGGCAAGGGCTGGTTGTGACTGACGAAGCGTCTGCGCTGGAACATGCCGGGTTGCATCCCCTGCTGGTTGAGGGTGATGCCACCAATATTAAGATTACCCGCCCGGCAGATTTGGCGCTGGCAACGTTTTTCCTGAGGAACCTCGGGCTAATCACGAAAAAGCCCCGCATTGCGCGGGGCTCCCCTTCCCGATGATACCCGCAATCACATGGGTATCACGTCACCGACACTATTGCTGACCACTATCCACCGACATACTCCCATGAGTATAGAGTGGGTCGTCACGAATGTTTGTTTGGTTTGAGTTAGTTCCATGAATTTGTTCTATCGAGCAAGTGAATCCAGTGCATCACTGGCAAGCCGGTAGCTTCCTGCAAATGGGTTTGGCAGCCGATATTGGCGGTAACAATGGCGGCGGGTTGATGTTTGGTCAGGTTCGCCAGTTTGTTGCTGCGTAATTGCTGGGCAATGTCAGGCTGCAAGATCGAATAGGTTCCCGCCGAGCCGCAACACAGGTGTTCATCTGCTACCGGAACCAGCACGTAGCCGCAATCCAGCAGGATGTTTTCTACTACGCCCCGGATTTTTTGCCCGTGTTGCAGGGTGCAGGGTGGATGCCAAGCAATGCGGGTGGCTTTAGCGGGGGCCAGTTGCTGGTATTTTTCTTGAGCAATGATTTCGCTAATGTCTTTGCACAGGTTGGAAATGCGTTCGGCTTTGATGCCATATTCCGGGTCACCGCGCAGGTGGTGGGCGTATTCTTTCACCATGACGCCACAACCGCTGGCGGTGGTGATAATGGCTTCTACGCCGCCGCCTTTTTTGGCAAGGTAAGGCCACCAAGCGTCGATATTGCGCTTCATGTAAGCCTAGCGCCTCTTCCGGCGCACCCAGATGTTGGCTCACCGCGCCACAACAGCCCGCTTTGGGGGCAGTGACCAAGCTGATGCCCAGTTGATCCAGCACCCGTGCGGTAGCGGCGTTGATGTCGGGGGCAAGGCTGGGTTGCACGCAGCCATCCAGCACCAATATCCAGCGGTCGTGGCGTGCCTTAGGCCAATCACCTGCCGGACGTGGGGCGGTGATTTTGTTCGCTAGCTTGTCCGGCAACAGCGGTTTGAAGGTGCGCCCCAGTTTCATGCCGAAGTCGAACAGCCCGCTGTTGGGCAGGTATTTGCGTAAGCGTTTGCGCATGGCTTGGTCGGCGCGGTCACGCCCCGCATGTTCTTCTGCCAGATGCCGCCCAATATCCAGCAGCTTGCCGTATTCCACCCCAGAGGGGCAGGTGGTTTCACAACTGCGGCACAACAGGCAACTGTCAAGGTGTTGCAGGGTTTTGCGCCCGCTGTCTGGGGTATTTTCCAGATGGCCTTCCATCAGTTGCTTGATGAGGTAGATGCGCCCGCGTGGCCCTTCGTTTTCATCCCCGGAAAGCTGGTAGGTGGGGCAAGTGGCATTGCAAAAACCGCAATGCACGCAGCGGCGCAGGATGTCTTCTGCTACCTTGCCGTCAGGAGTTTGCCGCAGTGCGGTGAGTATCCGGGTTTGCATTACCAATCCTTGTACATGCGGCCTGGGTTGAAAATACCGTGTGGATCCATTGCCTGTTTCAGGCGTTGTTGCACGCTGAACAGGTTGCTGGGCAAGGGGTGGAACGGGTTGACGCCGGGTAAGCTGCCCCGGTAAAGGGTGGCATGACCGTTGCCTTTGTGGGCAATATTGCGGATCAGGTTGACCGGGATATTGGTGTATACCCAGCGTTGCGAACCGCCCCATTCGACCAGCGAATTGCCTTCCAGACGGCTGATGACATTGGTGGCAGGGGGGAAGGACATCCGCCACAGCGGGCGGTCGTATTGCTGGAAAAATTCGTGGGTCTGGTTGCGCAATGCCAGCCAGAATTGGTCGGGGTTATTAAGCGGTTCGCCACCAATTTTGCGGTGCGAGGCAAATACATGGCTGGGTTCACCGCTCAGGCGCAAATACAGGCAGCCATCAAAATAACAGGTGGCGCTCAGTGGGAAGGTGGAACGGCGCATGGTGGTGGTCAGTTCATAAGCTTCCCGGTCGGGCATGTCGAGCGTCAGGGTGAGTTCGGTGGCGGGGCGCGGCAACACTTTCAGCGACACGTCGAGGATTAGCCCCAGTGTGCCCATTGAGCCGGTGATCAGGCGCGAAATGTCGTAACCGGCGACATTTTTCATCACCTGCCCGCCAAAACTGGCGACTTTGCCGTAGCCGGTGACGACTTTGACACCCAGTACATGGTCACGCACCGAACCACGCCAGGCGCGTCCGGGGCCGGATAAACCAGCCGCAACTACGCCGCCAATGGTCGATTCCGGGCTGAAGCAGGGCGGTTCAAACGCCAGCATTTGACCGTTGGCGGCGAGCAGGGCTTCGATGTCTTGAAGGCGGGTTCCGGCGCGGGCAGTGATGCACAATTCCGACGGCTCGTAGGCAATGATGCCGGTATGTGCGGCGGTATTGAGCGGGGTTCCAATGGCGTCATTACCGTAAAACGCTTTGCTGCCGCCGCCGATAATGTGCAGTGGTTTTTTGGCGGCAATCCCCGCTGCGACCTGTTGTTGCAATGCCGAAGTTATATCGTTGTCTGCGATCATGTCAGGCCCGGATCAAAATCTTGGGAGTTCAGGATGGGAAAGCTGCCCGTGATGGACGTGCATAGCACCTAGTTCTGCGCAACGGTGCAAGGTCGGGACAGCTTTACCGGGGTTCAGTAATTCGTCAGGGTCGAAGGCGCGTTTGACAGCATGAAAAACTTCCAATTCTGCTGCGGCAAACTGTACGCACATGGAATCAAGTTTTTCATGCCCGACGCCGTGTTCGCCCGTAATAGAGCCACCTACTTTAACACATAATGCCAGAATATCCGCACCGAAACGTTCGGCTTTTTCCAATTCGCCGGGGCGGTTGGCGTCATACAGGATCAGCGGATGCAGGTTGCCATCACCGGCATGGAACACATTGGCGACACCTAAGCCGTAGAGTTGGGAGAAATCGGCAATTTTTTGCAGCACGTGCGCAAGGTGTTTGCGCGGGATCGTGCCATCCATGCAGTAATAGTCGGGGGAAATGCGCCCCACGGCGGGGAAGGCAGCTTTGCGCCCTGCCCACAGTTTTGCCCGCTCGACTGGCGGTTTTGGCGACGTGGATGCTGCTGGCGCGGTAGTGTTTCAGGATGGCGCTGACCCGCGCCGCTTGCTCACCCACTTCATCTTCGGTGCCGTCTAGCTCGCATAGCAGGATTGCCCCAGCATCCACCGGGTAGCCTGCGTGGATGAAGTCTTCGGCGGCGCGGATCGCGGGGTTATCCATCATTTCCAGACCGGCGGGGATAATGCCCTTGCTGATAATGGCGGCAACAGCGTCACCGGCATCATTCACCGCCTCGAAGGCTGCCATCAATACTTGCACGGTTTCGGGTTTGACGGTCAGCTTGACCAGCACTTCGACCACAATGCCTAACATGCCTTCGGAGCCGGTCATCAATGCCAGCAAGTCGTAGCCGGGGGTGTCTTGGCGGTCGTTGCCAATGGTGAGCAATTCGCCGTCAATGGTGACGACTTTGATTTCGAGGATATTGTGTACCGTCAGCCCGTATTTCAGGCAATGCACGCCGCCAGAGTTTTCCGCCACATTGCCGCCGATGGAACAGGCAATCTGGGAAGAGGGGTCGGGGGCGTAAAATAGCCCTAGATGATCCACCGCTTGGCTGATGGCGAGGTTGCGCACACCGGGCTGCACGCGGGCGTGGAGGTTGGCGGTGTCGATGTCCAGAATCTGGGTGAAGCGGGCAAGGCTTAGCACGATGCCATCTTCATGTGGCAATGCGCCGCCGGATAGCCCAGTGCCTGCGCCGCGTGCCACCACCGGCACTTTGAGGCGGGAACAGGTTTTGACGATCAGTTGCACCTGTTCGATGGTGGTGGGCAATACCACGGCTAACGGCAGGCGTTTGTAAGCGGTCATGCCATCGCACTCATACGGATGCAAATCTTCCTTAGTGGTCAGGATGGCGTCTTGTGGCAAAATGTCGCTGAGTTGTTGTAGCAATGCGTTTTTGGGGTGTGATGCGGTGTTCACTGAGGTTCTTGCCTTGTTGTAATGAATGACTAATGTAGCGTATTTCCAACAGAAACTTAATTTTAGCTGAATTATTGAGGAATTGGGATGTATCAGATAGGCGGAATATTGCTCGGCGGAGCGGTAGGGGCATTGCTGCGGTTTGTGGTGGCGAATGGGGTTTACCAGTGGTTGGGGAGGGGATTTCCTTACGGGACGCTGGCGGTGAACGTGATTGGTTCATTTTTTATCGGATTTTTGACGCTGTATTTTATGGAGCGGGAAATGCTGACTTCGGCATTGTCTCGTGGGCTGATCGTTGGGGTGTTGGGGGCGTTTACCACGTTTTCGACCTTTTCGCTGGATACCTATGACTTGATCCAGCAAGGTAAACTCTGGGGGGCAGGGCTGAATGCCATGCTGAATGTGGGGGTGTGTTTACTGGCGGTATGGGTGGGGGTGCAGGCGGCACGCTTAGTTTGAGTTAGTGATGCAACATCTTCCCCCGCAACCACCCATACCACGCCTCCATTCCTGCCCCCGTCGTCGCCGACAGCGTAAACACCTCAATCGCCGGATTGATCTTCCGCGCATGGGCAATACACTGCTCCACGCTAAAACTGACATAAGGTAGCAGGTCGATCTTGTTCAGCAGCATCAGCTTGGCAGCGCGGAACATGTGCGGGTATTTGGCAGGTTTGTCATCGCCTTCGGTGACGGAGAGTACCGCCACCTTGCAATCTTCACCAAGATCGAACAGGGCGGGGCAGACCAGATTGCCGACATTCTCGATCAGCAGTAGGGAATCCGGTGGCGGCGCAAGCTGTTCCAACCCGCGTGCCAGCATATCGGCTTCCAGATGGCAGCCCGTGCCGGTATTGATTTGCACCACACCGCAGCCCGTTGCGCGGATGCGCTCGGCATCGTTCAACGTTTCCTGATCGCCTTCAACCACATTGATGGGGAATTCGCCCTTGAGGTCGTGCAGGGTGCGTTCCAGCAAAGTGGTCTTGCCGGAGCCGGGTGAACTCACCAGATTCAGGGCAAGGATATGGCGGCCTGCAAACCAGCCCCGGTTACGTGCCGCCAGCAGGTTGTTCTTGGCGAGGATGTCCTGTTCCAGCGTAATGGTTGTGCCGTGCTGGTGGGCGTGCAGATGGGCATGACCGTGATCATGGCTGTGATCGTGCCCATGTTCTGGTCGTGGTGATGAGGGTGAATAGCCGTAATTTTGCCGGTAACAAAAGGGGTGATCTTGGGGGTAGCTCCACTGGAACAGCCGCAGGTGGCACACATTAGATGACCTCCATTTCCTTGATTAGCAATTCGTCGCCGGGGGGCTGGTCGATTTCCAGCAAAGCGCCCTCCAGCGGCGTGTTGTGGGCGCAAACATCGAAGCAGAAACGGATCGCGTCCGGCATGATGGCTGAAAGCCTGCCGATAGTCAGGCGGACGCGGATGACGCGCTGCCCACCCGCCCGTTCGCTGACGATGGCGACGATGTTGCGGGTAATGCCCAGCTCATGCATGGCGTTTGAGCAGCCGCTGGATCAGGGCGACCAGCAATCCACCCGTCAGGCCGATCACCAGACCGCCAATCGCAATGTGTTCAATGGCGTGCATCAAGGGCGTTTCGCCGGGATGCCCCGGATGGGCGGCGGCAATGGCAGGTATCAGCAACAAAATGGCTGCTGTCAATAAGGCTTTGGTTACGGTGTTCATGTTCCTTGCTCCTCTGCGGGGTTAACTGGATTGGGTTTCAGGCGGCCTCCCGCTGTTTTCGTGCCCGTTTGTTGAGCAGTTCGGGTAGGTTGCCGAAGTTGTAATAGGCGGCGCACGCGCCTTCGGACGAGACCATCAGCGAACCCAGCGGCATTTCCGGGGTGCAGGCATTGCCAAACACCTTGCATTCCCACGGGCGGATGCTGCCTTTGAGCACTTCGCCGCATTGGCAGGCTTTGGGGTCGGCAATGCGTAAGCTGGGCACGGCAAACCTGCGCTCGGCGTCGAACCGCGCATAAGCATCCCGGATACGTGCGCCCGACTGGTCGATGGAACCCAGCCCGCGCAACTCGAAGAATTCGCGCAATTCAAATACCCGGTTGACGGCTGCCAGCCCCGGCTCATTGCCTGCTTTCTGTACTACCCGTGCGTACTGGTTTTCCACTTCGCAACGCTGTTCCGCCAGTTGCTTCACTACCATCCACACTGATTGCAGGATGTCGAGCGGCTCGAAACCGCTGATGACGAGGGGTTTGCGGTAATGTTCAGCCACGAAGGTAAATGGCTGTTCGCCGATGACCATGCTCACATGACCGGGGGCGACAAAGCCGTCGATTTGCATGTCGGGGTCATCCAGCAATGCCTTGAGGGTAGGGGCGGTGGTGATGTGGTTGCAGAACAGCGAAAAGTTGCTGATGCCCTCGGCTTCAGCCTGCAACACGGTTAGTGCGGTGCTGGGCATGGTGGTTTCAAACCCGAGCGCAAAGAAAATCACCTCGCGGTCGGGGTTGGTGCGTGCCAGTGCTAGCGCATCCAGCGGCGAATACACCATGCGGATGTCGGCTCCGTCAGCCTTGGCTTGCAACAGGCTTTTGCGCGAACCGGGCACGCGCATGGCATCACCGAAAGTGGTGAAAATCACCTCCGGGCGTTCTGCCAGCGCCACGCAATCGTCCACTCGCCCCATCGGCAGTACGCATACCGGGCAGCCGGGGCCATGCACCAGCTCGATTTCCTTGGGCAGCATTTGCTCGATGCCGTAGCGGAAAATGGTGTGGGTGTGCCCACCGCAGAATTCCATCAGTTGCAGTGGACGTTCTTGGGTTAGTGGAATCTGCATCATCAATTGGCTGATTTGCTGAGACAAGCTACGGGCTTTGTGCGGATCGCGGAATTCATCGACGTATTTCATGGCATTACTCCTTGCATGGCGCGGATTTCAGCCTGTGCTTCACCCAGTTCGGTCAGCAGTCGCAGGGTTTTGCGTGCCTCCTCGGCGTCGATGCGGCTCATGGCGAAACCGACGTGTACCAGCACCCAGTCGCCCACGCAGTCTTGCAGCGTATGCTCTGCGCTGAGAATGCAGGCGACATTGACGGGACGGCGCACGCCAGCGACATCAACTTTGGCGAGTTTTTTCTCCGCATCGATGATCTCGACGATCTCACCGGGAATTCCCAGACACATGGGGAGCCTCCTTGGTTCGTTGCAGGTGCGCCAGTGCAATCATGGCCTGCCCCAATGACAGGCCGCGTCATTGGCAGGGGATGCGGCTGTGGCTAAGCACCTGATAATGGTTTGCCAGCAAGCGTTGTTCGACCTGTTCCAGCAGCACGCGGTTCTGGAAGACGCCGCCGGAAAGGGCGACCGTATTGGTTAGGCGCTCGCCATCCCGTTCGGTCAGGCGCTGGATCATGGTGACGATGGCTTTCGCCAGCCCCCGGTGGAAACGCGCCGCCATAATGCCGGGGGGCGTGTGCAGCACCAGATCGCCAAGCAGTGCCTGCCACATGGCTAGCGGTTCGATATAGGGCAGGCCGCTGGCTTTCAGGCGGGGAATGGCGAAGGGATAGGCAAGCGTGTCATCTTCGTTGTGGAGGTTGGCATGATCGACCAGCGCTTCCAGCTCCAGTACGGTCTGGTCTTGGTAGTGGACATAGTCGCGGCGCACGTCGATAGCGGCTGCGACTGCCTCAAACAGACGCCCACAGGACGAAGCCAGTGGTGCGTCCCTGTCACTTGCTCAGCATGGCATTCAGGCTGTGAAGCGTTTGTTGTTTGAGGAAAGTGACCAGTTCCAGTTCGCGGTAATTGGCTTCTAGCTTGTGCCAGCCCATTTCAGCCATCAGGTGCGCGTAAGTGTTGCGCCAAGGCTCGCGCAGGGCTTGTGCGCCACCCAATAAGGCGACGGGTTTGAACGTGCCGACCCGTTCGCAATCCGCGTAATCGGCATACAGGAATTCGCCGCCCCACAAGGTTCCGTCAGCACCGTAGCCGAGGTCGTCCAGCGCCACCCCCAGCACTTTTCCGCCCGTCAGCGGCCAGCCGTTTTCAGCCAGACAAGCAGCAATATGGGCGTGGTGGTGTGCGGCTTCCAGCACTGGCAGTGACTCGCGTTTGGCACGTTCCCGGCCTGCCTGACTGGCGGGGTGATCCGGGTCGGGGTCAACCGCAATGGCTTGTGGCTGATGCCTGAACAGGCTGGCATAGCGTTTCAGGTGGTGGGCGTAGTCGGCAAAGGTGGCAGTGTTGCCCAGGTTGCCCATGTGTTGCGACACGATGGCTTGCCCCTGCGTGATCAGGCAGAAGGTATTGTGATGTTTTGCCCCCATCGCCAGTAATTCAGTGCTGGCGGAAAAGCCTTCCGGCAAGGGGAGGGTGGTGGGGGCGTAACCACGGGCATGGCGCAACACCCGCACTTTGCCTGCCATGATGCGCACCACGGAATCTTCCACCCGGTTGACGATGGCGCGGTCATGCCACAGCACGTAATCAGCCATGTCGCCCAATTGCTGCCGTGCTTCGCTGTCGTCGATGCAGGGTGGCTCATCCGCCCGGTTTGCCGAAGTCAGTACAATCGGGCGGTTCATGCGCTTGAGCAGCAGGTGGTGCAACGGGGTATTGGGCAGCATGAAACCCACTTGCGTCAGGCCGGGGGCAATATTGCTGGCGAGTGGGGCAAGGTCGATGGCGCGTGTACCGCTGGCATCACCGAACCTGTGGACGGTTTCGGCAGGTACTTGGGTACGCCGGGTCAGCAACACAATGGGGGCAGCCGGGCTTTGCAGCAGCCGGGCTTCCTGCGTGTTGCAATAGGCATGGCGGCGGATCACTTCAAGGTCACGCCCCATCAGCGCCAGCGGTTTGGCGAAAGATTGTTTGCCCAGCCGCAGCAGGCGAACCGTGGCTTCACTGGTGGCATCACAGGCCAGATGGTAGCAACCCATCCCCTTGATCAGCAGGATATGCCCCTGTTGCAACAGCGTACAGGCGGCATCGGCGGCATCCAGTTGGGTCAGGTTTTCCAGCGCGAGTCTGCCGCTCGTCCAGCCGTTCCAGCCGCACTTGTGGGCCACACTCGTAGCAGGCGTTGGCGAGGGCATGGAAATGCCGGTCGTCAGGGTCGGTGTATTCAGCCAGACAGTCGGGGCAGGGTTTGAAAGCTGCCATGCTGGTGCTGGCACGCTCACCCGGTGCATGGTAGAGGATGGACAAGCCCGGCCCGCAACGGTTGCAATGGGTGAACGGGTAGCGGAAACGGCGGTTGAAAGGGCTAAGGATTTCCGCACGGCATTCGGGGCAAGTGGCACGATCGGGTAATACGGCGTTGTTCATGGCGGCTGTCCCCCGGTATCCAGCGCCAGCCGCCACAGTGACACCCGGTTGTTGCCGGAATCGGCGACGACGACCTGCCTGTTCAGGCACTGGATGCCATAAGGCCAGCAGAAACTGTCTTCTGCCGCCGGTCGCCAGCGGTTGTCACCCTTGGCATGGAAATTCGGTTGCCCGCTCAAGGCACGGGCGGGTGCGCCAGTGGCGAGGTCATCACTATGCCAGCCCAGCAGCCGGGAATTGGCAGTATCGGCTACCAGCAGCCAGTCCCCACAGGCGGCAAGGGCATAGGGCATGTTCAGGGTATTATGGCGCGGCCAGTAAAACGACTGGTTGTGGTCGACCAAGGCAGGGCTGGTTTGACCGAGAATCCAGTCGCAGGGTGTGCCGTGCTGGTCGGGGATGCCGTTCCAGACCATGATGCGGTTATTGCCTGCATCGGCAACACACAGCTTGCCTTGCCAGAGCGCAATGCCGTGAGGCCAGCGCATACTCATGGCGTTGGGTTCGCCAGCGGCATTTTCATGGCGGTTGTGGGCATTATGTTGCCCCAGTACGACATCGGCGGGTTGACCGTTGTCGACATCGAGGCTGTTCCAGATCAGTACGCGGCGATTTTCGGCATCAGCAACAAACAGCCGTCCGGCTGCTACGTGCACGCCATAAGGCCAGTGCAGGCTGTCAGCGGCAGTCGTGGCGGTTTTCCCCCGGTTTGCCAAGGTAGTGTGAAAGTCGGGTTGACCCAGCACCCGGTCGGCTGGGGTATGGCTGTGGGTGGGGACTTTATCCCACAGCAGGATGCGGTGATTCCATGCATCCGCCACTGCCAAGCCCGTGTGCACCATAGGCGCAGATGCCGGTGGGGACATTGAGGGTGTGGGCGTTGGCTTCACCCTTGGCGTTGCGGCCTTCGCGGGCAAAGTCAGGCTGACCGATAAGCCAGTCAGCGGCTTGCCGGTCAGTCGTGGGCAGGGTATTCCAGCCCAGCAGGCGGTGATGCCCGGTGTCGCAAATCACCAGTGGGCCGGATTCCCCCAGCAGGGCAGCACCACGCGGGCCAAAGCAACTGCTGGCGGAAGGGGTAGACGCCGTTGAAAACCAGCGGTGGTGGCTGGCGTTCGCTTCCCAATATCCGTTCAGGGCTAGCGGCGAGCAGTGCTTGGTGCGGTACAAGGCTGGCTTCCGCGACATGCAACGCTGGGTTGGGGGTGATCTTGAGGCTGACCCGTGCGACGCTCATCGCCATGTTACCTCCACCGCTGCGCTGGGTTCGCGGCTGGGTTTCGCCATGAGGCTGCCTTTGACTTGCTGGATGTCGGTGATTTCGGGGCAATGTTCGTGGATGGCTTTGTTTACCCCGGCGCTCAGGGTCAGGCTGGAGGCGGGGCAGCCGTCACAAGTTCCCACCAGGCGGATGCTGACTTGATTCGGTGGCTTGAACTTCCACCAGTTCGACATCGCCGCCGTGGCTTTGCAGGTAGGGGCGCACCGATTCCAATGCCTGATGCAGGCGTTCCTGCAAGGAGGGTTTGACCAGACCCAGATGGCGGAACACGGCGTAAATGACTTCATCACCCATTGCCTGTTTGAGCATTGCCATGCTTGCCGGGTCGGTGCGCAATTGCCGGATCAGGCGGGCAAAGGCTTCGCGGTGCAAGTCGTCGACGGCGATGCGCAGGGCGCTGAGGGTGTCGGCGTGTGGTTCATCCCAGTCAGCAGTCAGCGTTTCCAGAGCCTGAATGTCCTGCAACAGCCGGTCAAGGGTGGGGCTGTTCGGTCTGCGTATCCATGATGTCACCGGTATTTCAGGTCTTTGAACAGATAGGGTTGCAACCCGCCACCAATCAGGGCGGCAATCAGCACACTGATCAGCAGGGGTATTCCCAGTGTGACCAGAAGGATGCAAAGCAGGGCAGTGACCACGATGCCGATGATGGCCTGACGTAGGGCGGCAGACATATCCTGAAACAGCTTGCCACGCATAAACAGGATCACGGAATTCTTGAACATGTCGAACATGGGGCTTCTCCTTCAAATAAACGCCAGAGACGATCAGGGCAAGCAAGACGCCCGGCAGGGCGGCGAGGGGGCCGTAAAACCCGCCCATCAGGGCAGCCAGTTCCTTGCCCATGTATTCACCACCAAGCACCATGCTACTGAGTGCGCCACCGGCAGCGCCCGCGAATACCGCCAGCAGGCAGGCGATGATGCCGGATGATAGGGTGATGGGTTCCATGTGTGTTCCTCCTTTATTCCGCAATGCGGGTGATGCCGAAACTGGCGGTGTCGTGGGGGGCGTAACCGTTGCCCAGTTCGCTATTGAGTTCGGCAATAATGTCTTCCAGCATCCCGGCCTTGTGGGTTTCGCCGTAATGTTTAAAAAGAGCCTGCGCTTTGCCGTACAACGCCTTGGCTTGCATCAGGCGGGTACGGTTGCCCTTCGCCGGGTAATCGGGGTTGTCGGGCAAGTTGCGCAGGCAATTCGCCTTGTTGGCGATGGTGTTGGCGAATTCGATAGGGGTATCGGTCTCGGTGCGTACTTTCAGGGCTTCGTCGTAGGCTTGCAGCGCCCGCAGGTTATTTTCCAGCTGCATGGGCGGAAGAGGCGTACTGCAAGGCGTTACCGAGGTTGTTTTGCAGCATGGCGTATTCACGCGGGTTATCCACCAGTGTGACCACTTCCAGCGCGGCCTCGAAGGATTGCACCGCCAGCGCTTCACGCATTTTGGCGCTTTCATCGCTGCTGGGAATGGCGAGGAAAGCCGAGGCAAGGTTGTTGTGCAGGATGGCGAATTCAGTCGGGTAGGTGTCGCGGGTGAAAGTGCGTAAAGCCCGCTGGTAAGCGTTGATGGCCTGATGGATCGGAGCGTAGCCGACACTGGCAAGCGATTGCAGCACTACCCCGTAATTCATTTGTGCTTCGGCGGTTTCGGCGGGTGTACCTTCGTAGGGTCAGTACCGGGAGGGCGGCTTCCAGACACGTCTGGGCGCGTAGCAAATAGTTTGGTTCAGGGCTGGGGACGATTTGCAACGCGGTGGCCTGACGGGCTTGCAAGCGTGCTTTCACCAGCGTTTCGTCAGCAGGGCAAAGCCGATGGCGCGTTCGTACAGGGCGATGGCGTCGAGCAATTGCTGCGGCGTTTTGGGTTTCTGTTGCAGGCTCATGGCCATTTCCATGAGCATTTGCACTTTGTCTTCCAGTGCAATACTGGCGTCGTCAACGGCAAGCCAGCGCCTGAGTGAACTGGTGATCTTCCAGATGCGTTTTCAAGGCCAACCTCCTCTTCGGAAATTCAGGATTCAGTGTAGGCCGCCCGCTAAACACCCTCAAATAACATTACAAATTGAAAACTATGTTTTCTAATCGTATTTTTATCTCAGTAAATCTTGTGTTGGTTTGCGCTTAATATGTTAACTTTCTTTGCTATTTGATGGATTAATATGCTGATGAGCAAGCTGGATATTGACAGCGGTGGTCGTTTCGACAAGCTGATCTATTGCAGTGCCAATATGGCAAAAGTATGCAATCACGCCAAAAAAGCGGCGGTGACTGACTTGCCGGTGCTGATTCAGGGCGAAACCGGCACGGGCAAGGAATTGATGGCGCGGGGCATCCACCACCACAGCCAGCGCCACGCACAGCCCTTGCTGATCCAGAATTGTGGCGGCATGGCGGATGAATTGCTGTTGTCGGAATTGTTCGGACACAAGCGCGGCGCATTTACCGGCGCAGTCAGTGACCGGCTGGGGCTGTTTCCGGCAGCGGACGGGGGCACGGTGTTTCTGGATGAAATTTCCGACGTATCGCCTGCCTTTCAGGCGGCCTTGCTGCGTTTCCTGCAAGAAGGCGAAGTCAAGCCGCTGGGGTCAGACAAGTTAATCCTGTGTAATGTGCGCATTATTGCTGCCAGCAACCGCCCGCTGGAAGCGATGGTGGAACGCGGTGAATTCCGCCGCGACCTGTATTACCGCTTGAACGGTTTCAACCTCACGATTCCACCCTTGCGTGACCGGCACGAAGACATTCCGGTGCTGGCAGAATTCCTCGCCCGCCGCTACGGGGATAGCATCAACCGCCGCATTCTGGGGCTGGAGCAGTCTTTGCAAGACAAGCTCTCGGCCTACCATTGGCCGGGCAATGTGCGTGAACTGGAAAACGAAATGCGGCGGTTGGTGGCGTTAGCAGAAAACGGCAACTTCCTGACCGACGAACAATTGTCGCCGCATCTGGCACGCCTCAAAGTACTGCCCAAACGTTGTGTGGACTGCTCACTGATCGAAGGCAAAACCCTCAAGGAAAAAGTGGAATCGCTGGAGAAACACCTGCTGCAAGAAGCCCTGCAACGGCATCGCTGGAACCAGAGCAAGGCCGCAGCAGAGTTAGGGCTATCGCGGGTCGGGCTGGCGAACAAGATTCAGCGTTATGCACTGGGGGGTCAGATTCCGCTTGCGTGAGGCAGAAAGCATGATGCGAAGCTATACTGTTTGCGAACCACTGTACGGAGCCGCTACCCATGTCCACAGAATCTTCCATCGAACAACAGCTTCGCGCCGAAAACGCCGAATTGCGCAACCAACTGGCAACGGCTCGCTTGCGGTGCGCTACGGTTGAATTTTCAGACGACGCCATTATTACCAAAAGCCTGAGTGGTATCATTACAAGCTGGAACCGGGGGGCGGAACGCTTGTTCGGCTACACGGCAGCAGAAGTTGTCGGTGGCTCCTTGTCCATCATTGCGCCGCCTGAACGGCTGGATGAAATGCCTGCCATCCTCGAACGCATTCGTCATGGGGAAAAGGTTGATCACTTTGAAACCTTGCGCAAGGCGAAGGATGGGCGGCTCATCGACGTTTCCGTGACGGTATCCCCCCTCTATGATGCTGATGGCAAGATTATTGGCGCATCGAAAATCGTCCGGGATGTGTCTGCGCAGAAGCAGGCGGAACTCATGCTGCGTGACAATGAGCAGCGGATGCGCTTGGCAACCGAGACGACAGGTGTTGGTATCTGGGAATGGAATATCATCACCAACCAAATCCATTGGGATGCCCAGATGTTCCGCATTTACGGTATCACCCCGACCCCCGATGGGATTATTCCGTACAGCATCTGGCGGGAACACGTCGCACCAGAGGATTTGCCCCAGCAAGAAGCGATTTTGCAAAACACTGCTCGCCAGGGTGGGCAGAGTTCCCGTGAATTCCGCATTCTGCGTGCTGACACTGGGGAATGTCGTTGCATCCAGGCAGTGGAAACGGTACGTACCAATGCTAATGGGCAGATCGAATGGGTGGTGGGGACAAATCTTGATGTCACCGAACGCAAACTCGTGGATACGGCAATGCGTGAGAGTGAAGCCCGTTTACGCTTGTTCATCGAACATGCACCAGCCAGCATTGCGATGTTTGACCACGACATGTGTTATCTGGCAGTCAGCAATCGCTGGAAACAGGACTTTCGCCTGCCTGATGATATGGTTCATTGTCGGGCGTTCGCATTATGAGATTTTCCCGGAGATTCCCGAACGCTGGAAAGCGGTGCATCGCCGGGGGCTGGCGGGGGAAACCTTGAATGCAGATGAAGACCCGTTTGAACGACTGGACGGGACTACCCAGTGGATAAAATGGGAAGTGCGCCCGTGGTTCAATGCCGATGGGCAAGTGGGGGGTATCCTGACCGCAGCGGAAGAAGTTACCGAGCGGATGCTTGCCAGAAAGGCGCTGCAAGAAAGCCGTGAGGATTTAAACCGGGCGCAGGCCGTTGGGCAGATTGGCAGTTGGCGGCTGGATGTCAACCGTAATGTGCTTACTTGGTCTGCGGAAAACCACCGTATTTTTGGTGTACCGGAAGGGACACCACTGAGCTATGAAACCTTTCTGGATACCATCCATCCCGATGACCGCGAATATGTCGATACCCAGTGGCAAGCCGCGCTGCGTGGCGAGCCATACGACATCGAACACCGGATCGTGGTAAACGGACAGGTCAAATGGGTACGGGAAAAGGCTTATCTGGAACTCGACGCCACCGGCAAATTGCTGGGTGGTTTCGGCATCAGTCAGGACATCACCGGGCGTAAGCTGGCTGCGTTGGCGCTCAAGGAAGCCAACCACCGCAAGGATGAATTCCTTGCCATGCTGGCTCACGAATTACGCAATCCACTGGCTTCCATTTACAATGCCGTCCACATTGTCCATTTGACTTCGCCACAAAACCCGACCCTGAAGCGTGCCAACGACATGATCGGGCGGCAAGTGCAGCAGTTGATTCGGCTGGTGGATGACCTGCTGGATGTATCGCGTGTCTCCCGTGGCAAGATCACGCTCCAGAAAGAACCTGTGGACGTGGCGGCAGTCATCCGCCAAGCCATCGAAACCAGCCAGCCGTTCATTGCAGCACGGCAGCACCAACTCAGGATAAAATTTCCGCAGCAGACCATCCGGGTTGAAGGCGACGCCACCCGCCTGATACAAGCAATCAGTAATGTGCTCAACAATGCCGCCAAATACACGGATGAGGGCGGGACGCTGGCGGTAACAGCGGAACAGGTCGGTAGTGAGGTGGTGATTCGGGTGTGTGACAACGGGCGGGGTATCGACCCGGCAGCGTTACCTAGCCTGTTCGACCTCTTCTATCAGGTAGACCGCAACCTTGACCGTTCCGATGGCGGCTTGGGTATCGGCTTGTCGTTAGTCAAAAGCCTAGTAGACATGCACGGCGGCTACGTGGAGGCGCATAGCGCAGGGTTGGGCAAGGGCAGTGAGTTCATTATCCACCTGCCCTGTTTACCTGAAGAAGCGTCGATCCCGCTTGAGAAAGCGTCGGGTATTGCGGCAAAATCCGCTCGCGGTCAGCGTGTCCTGTTGGTGGACGATAACCGCGATGTGGCTGACAGCATGGTCATGCTGCTGACGATTTTGGGTCACGACGTATTGGTTTCCCATGATGGCAGGCAGGCGGTCGAGATGGCGCTGCGGGAACGGCCTGCGGTGGTGTTGCTGGACATTGGCCTTCCGGGGATGGATGGCTATCAGGCGTGCCGTGCGATGCGTAACGGCGGGCTGACCGATACGCTGATCGTGGCGCTAACCGGCTATGGTCAAGAGGATGACCGGCGGAAGGCCGCAGATGCCGGATTTGACAAGCATATGCCCAAGCCGGTCGACGCACAGGTACTTGGAGGATCTGCTGGCTTCCTTGTGATTTATCACGCGGGCATGTTAAATATCCGTAACTTTTTTTGCCCCATGAGCTTGTTTACACTTTTCTTATGAACCATCCCACGAGGAGTGAAGCCATGCACGCAAAACATCTCATACCGTTAACGCTCATTGCCCTGCTGCATTCCAGCACATTGTGGGCAAATGGCCTGAACATTTTCCAAGGCTCAACCGCACCCGCCCAGCCGCCGCAACAACAGCTCCAACCCAGCATGATCAGCCAGTCAGAATCGGTGCAAGTCCAACCCCTGCCGGATGGACGTTACCACGCCGAGATCAACTATCAGGATAAGGCTGACGACACCCGCAACTTCACCTTTGAAGGCACACAGGCTGAAATTCGCCAACAGGTGCAACAGAACACCACCCTGCCCGCAGAGCGCAAACAGGCATTGTTGCAAGCATTGGACATGAGGCCGGAAGCCCTGTTCAACCAACCGATGTTTGGGGGAGGCAATCCGTTTGATGACCCGTTTTTTAAGCACGGCTCGCTCAATGACGACTTTTTCAAGAAATTCTTCGATGACATGCCAGCTTTTGGGCAGATGCCGGATTTGAGGCAATTTTTCCAGCCGCCCAGCGCACCGTCGACGGCAATGCCCCCCGCTGCCATTACGCCCACCCCACCAGCCAAGCCGTCTGGAAACTTACAGAGGGAACGTATTTTTCTTTAAGCATCAATACGTGGGTATTTTTCATCAGCTTATGATAGAGTTTCAGACAATCTGTCAATTGTTGGCGACAACCCGCCACATGCCATGCCAATCATAACAACACGCGACTGACCCTATGCTGGTTTCGAGGCAGCAGGGCGGTAGCGTGTCAGCGATACCTGCCGTATGGCAGCGGTAATGATGAGCGGCAAGGGGTGTGGGAAGACAACGACGACGATCCGGGAATAGGCGAAACGCTCGGCGAATCAGATGGGCAGCGTGTGCTCACCATTGAACGCAGGACGTGTATTCTGATATTCCTGAACGCTGGATATATAACTGTTATGTTTTTATCGTGATCGGAGAAATATGAGTAGTAATAATCGGGATGATTTCACTCCAAATGACAAGCGAATAATGGCAGAGCGTGTTAGCTGGAAATGTTCGTTCCCTGGATGCGGTAGAAATAGAGTCTGGCCCAACTCTGATGATCCAACTAAAAAGATTAACAATGGTATTGCTGCACATATTCATGCGGCGGCTTCTGGTGGGCCTAGATATAATCCTCAAATGACTCCTGATGAAAGGAAGCATATCTCAAACGGAATTTGGATGTGTAGGGATCATGGAAATTTGATCGACGCTGATTACACTGAATACTCTGCAATCACATTACGCGGTTGGAAATTACAAGCGGAAAAAGAGCTACAGATAGCCTTAAGTTACCTACCCAAGAAACTGCAAATAAGGATATGACCCTCATTCAGTTAGGTAATGGGACAATTTACTTTGCCCATTGGAATGCGATTCACTCTCAAGAGTGGAGTTTTGAGTTAGTCGCTCCATTAGTAGGGAGTGCAGATTCACTTAGTTATTATGTTTTAGAATTTAGTTCTTTACCTGAGTCTCAGACATATATTGTTATTGAGTCTCAAGGAGATGCGAGAAAAATTCTAGATATAAAAATTGAAGTGTCGCCTGACGGAAAATATCTTTTATTCGTTAAGGTCGATAGAAAACCAGTCCCAACTAATCCTTATGATTTAGGTATGGATTTAAGAGTTGATGATACTGGAGATATTTCAATTCTTAACGGTGATTTAGCAATGGTTCAAGGAATAGATGCCGCTAAGCAAATGATCTCTATTTGTATGAGTACTATTAAAGGTGAAATGGATGATGCAAAAAGAGCTAGGCTCTTTAGCAACGCACTATTACAACGAATATAAAGACGATTTAGAAGTGTTTGGCAAGCTTATACTCTTAGAACTTATACGTTTATCACTAATTCCTATGGAGAGTAGAAACAAGGAAGAAAAAGTACCTTCCTTACATTTTGTTAAACGTTTTTTAAGCGTCCGTATCTCCAGCACGGAATTAGCACATAGTCGATTCAAAGCACATATAAGGTTAGAGTGGGGTAATGGAGAACTTTGGGATGGTGAAATTCCAATTTTTGTACTACAAACATAATAACCGCATGTTGTCGGACTGGTTTTACGCTGCGATCCAAACCAGCCGCAAATGCGGGCGCTAGGCACAAAATGACGATTGAAGAAGAGAGGGAAATATTACAATTGATACGGGCAGCAATAAAAAAAGCCCGTGGTTATGCCGACTTTTTTGGGTGGGGTTCAGATTGGTGATATTGAAGAATGGGGAGTCGTAAAAAGCCTTGCAGAATCATTAGAGTCCGAAGGGGAAAAACGTATTTTCTTCATTAAAGATGCGTGGACGTTCGAATGATCCACCTGATTGCGAAGCGCATGATAAAAATGGCAATCGAATTGCAATTGAAGTCACAGAGCTTGTTGATGGAACAGCAATACAAGCTTACAAATCCAGTGCGGTTTATGAATGTGCTGATTGGGGCAAGGAAAAATTCACCACTTCCTTAGAGTCATTAATTTCGCGTAAAGATTCAGAAGTTTCTATTCCTAAAGAGCCTCCTTATGAAGGCGGATATTTTTTAGTGATATTCACAGATGAACCTATGCTAGATCGTTCAACAGTGGAATGAATATTTGGAGGGTATCAATTTAAAAAACCTAAATATTTAACAAAAGTATTCTTACTTATGTCTTATGATCCAAGTGTAGAGAAGTGTCCGCACTATGAGTTACAATTCAAGCTTTAACAATGAAGCTCGCGTTGGGCGCTGCAATGAGATGCGATTTGCCTTCCACAACTTGCCGTCAGAGATTTTTCCAGCGAGTATCATATGTCCAAAATAAACTTATCTGAACTGCCAAATACCATTTTGGCACGTTTTGACTCGGCAACGATTAGTGTTTCCTGCTTAAATAGCCCGACCATAGGACTATCTGGTTCTTTGCAAAATAAATTTACAATAGATCAAATCACAATCGACTCTGATTTTTCCGTCCTCATCAAAAAAGATGATAATCACTTGGAGATAGAGCGAGCATTAAACGGTATTGGTCGATTAATGTATTTCGATAATGAGAATAGGTTATATGCTGAGATGTTTTTTGGGGAAGAACTATTCAATGTTTTTCTTGATAGAGTTAAGAACGGCAACATTCTTTCATGTTCATTAAGTGTTCTTGGACTTGTAAGCACAGCATCATGGGGTGATGATATAAGCAGTTATGAGTGGGACTTGAGAAATAGGCATATTTCAATAAAAGACATCTCCATTCATGAAAACATCAAATTTAAATAAAACCCTAACGAGTGTGTCGGTCGACGACGGACGCGGTGACAGCCCGCGACGCTGCCAACCTACTCCCTGCCGCGCCCGTCAGATTTGACGTTGAAGGTCTGCAAGAAAAACCTCCAAACTATTTTTTCGATTTTTTCAAGTTCCATTAAAAAATCGAAAAAAGCACGATTCTACGTAAATCTTTGAGGAGTTTTCAGTAAAAAGCAAAGATTTATGTACATCATGCTACTTTTAAGATTTTGTTAGAGAGATCTAGATTTTTCTACACCCTCGTTAGACCCACTGGTAAAACCATGAGCAGAAACATTGAGCGAGAGAAGTGGTCAGAGTCGAGCAAACGCTCGTATGCGTACCACTACGATCGAACTACATATACAGACATCTCATATGTTTGTTGCAGGTGTTCAATCGATGCAGTCTTCACTGGCGAGCAGCAGAAAAAGCTTACGAAGTTAAGAAGAACTACATCTGGCAGCGCCGTAAGCTTTGTAGCCCCTGCAATGCTGAACTTTACAAGCTGAAGACCAAGAATTTGGCACTTCAGGAGCGATGGACGGAAGAGAAAACAAGTCTTCAGCGAGATCCAGCCTTCATTGCTGAGTGGCTG
>CAWFRV010000016.1:0-84933 GCA_963818325.1 uncultured Gammaproteobacteria bacterium
CTGGGGTCTTTGGGCTGGATGGCTTCGTGCCGCACGGAACGGATCAGCCCTTTCAACCAGTCCGGCACGGGCGAGGCCGCACCGATGCCTTGCAATTCCCTCTCTTCAGATAGCATGTCCGCGCTCCTCTCGATAGCGATGATCTTTTTGACCGGTGCGTTGGAGGCCCAACCCATGGGATACGGCATGGTGGCGTCCAGCGGAATCCAGCGCCCCTGAAGCAAAACTTCCAGATAAATATGGCTAAAAAGCTCGGGTCGCAGCGGATCATGGCCGCTGATCACTAACCGCACCGGGTGGCCGATGGATTCCAGCATGGCTCCGAGCAAAATGCTCATGTCGTCGCAATCGCCCGCCCGCAAGGCCAGCATCCGCTTGGCTGAGTGCAACACTTCCACGCGGAAGGTATCCTTGGTGTAACGGATGTTCTGCTGCACCCATTCAAACAGTGCCTTGATTTCCCCGGCATAATCTTTGGGTCTGACGCCGCGTTGGCGCAGGATGCCGATAGCCGTCTGGCGTACCGGGAAGTCTTTTGCCCCTTGTTTGATCAGGCCGCAGACATACCCGACCGTTTTCAAGGTTCCCTGATAACCGCTGGGGATCTGGTGTAAATCAATTTGGGGTACAGCATTCATGTCGTAAAGCCAATACGTTTTATGAATTTGTTATGTGCAACACCTGTGCCAGAGGTCTGGTTTGTCATGAAATTTATATACATGACTGCTTTTAAAGGATTAATGGGGGTCTTCAATAGGGGGTGGCAACAAGGGGTGGTGTGAGTGATCATGAAAATTATGACCGGGAAAAACCGCCATGAAGGTGATTTGGCAGGCAAAAGGAGCCGTCAGGGGGGGGCATAAAATTCATGATCAATATCGGAGAATTTATGTGCATGAGACAAACATTTTCACTGCCAACAACAGAAAAAGATTACAGTCCTAAACTTTGCCGACAAGAAAGGCGACGAATGACGGACAACAACAATGGAAGCCCCCATGCTCTACCTGTGTGAAAAACCCAGCCAAGCGCGGGACATTGCCCGTGTGTTGGGTGCAAACGGGCGTGGCGACGGCTGCCTGCAAGGCCAAGGCATCACCGTGACGTGGTGCTTCGGTCACTTGCTGGAACAGGCCGAACCGGAAGCCTATGGCGAGCAATACAAACGCTGGAATTTTGCCTACCTGCCGATCTTGCCGCAACAGTGGAAGCTGGAGGTGAAAAAAACCGGCGCGAAACAGTTCAAGGTAATCAAGGCATTGCTGGCAAAAGCCCAACATGTGGTTATTGCCACCGACGCTGACCGTGAGGGCGAAATGATTGCCCGCGAGGTAATGGAATTGTGCCGCTATCGGGGGCAAGTGTCGCGTTTGTGGCTGTCGGCACTGGATGATGCCAGCATCCGCAAAGCTTTGGCGCAACTCAAACCGGGGGCGGATACCGAAAAACTCTACCAAGCCGGGTTGGCACGCAGCCGCGCCGATTGGCTGGTGGGCATGAACCTCAGCCGTGCGTATACCCTTGCCGCCCAATACAGCGGGCAACTGGGGGCAAAAGGCGGCGCACTGAGTGTGGGGCGGGTACAAACCCCGACCTTGCGGCTGGTGGTTGACCGCGATGAACAGATCAAACATTTCGTGCCGCTGGATTACTGGGATGTGGCGGCAAGTTGCTTGCCGGATGGTGCGGCACAAACCTTCAAAGCCAACTGGGTTCCCCCCAAGGGCACATCCGGCATTGATGCGGAAGGGCGTTGCACCGACATCGCGCTGGCGCAACAGGTGGCGGAAACTTGCAAGGGGCAAGACGCAGCGGTATTGCGTTGTGATACTGAACGCAAACGCCAACATGCGCCGTTGCCCTACGACCTTTCTGGCTTGCAGGTGGAAGCATCGCGCCGCTGGGGGATGAGCGCCAAGCAGGTGCTGGATGTTGCCCAAGCCTTGTACGAAACCCACAAGCTTACCACCTACCCGCGTACTGATTGCGGCTACCTGCCTGTTTCGCAACATGCCGATGCGGCGGCGGTGTTCAATGCCTTGGTGCAGACCGACCGCAACCTTGCGGGGTTAGTGTCACAAGCCGATGCTAGCCGCAAAAGCAAGGCGTGGGATGACAGCAAGATTACCGCCCACCACGGCATCATTCCTACCGCTGCCAAAGGCAGTATTGAACGCTTGTCGGAAGCCGAATTCTTCCTTTACGACCTGATCCGCAAACGTTATTTGGCGCAATTTTTCCCCGCCCACGAATACGACCAAAGCGTGATTGAACTCGACTGCCACGGGTATAAATTCCGTGCCTCCGGGCGGGTTGATCGGGTAGCAGGTTGGAAAGTGGCTTACCAAGAACCCGATGCGGATAAAGCGGCTGTCAGCAACGACGAAACCCAAGCCCTGCCCAAGTTGGCAGTGGGCGACACGGTGCTGGTGCAAGACACTGAAACGCTCAAACGCCAGACCAAGCCGCCGTTACCTTATACCGAAGGCACGCTGATCCAAGCCATGAAAGGCATCGCCAAGTGGGTAGAAAACCCCAAGCTTAAAGCCATCCTCAAAGAAAACGCCGGGATTGGCACGGAAGCTACCCGTGCCGCCATTATCGAAACCCTGTTACACCGCAAATTGCTGGAGCGCGAAGGCAAGAAAAAGCACTTACGCGCCACCCCCAAAGGTGTTGCCCTGATCGGGATGTTGCCCAATGCGGTCAAAGACCCCGCCTTGACCGCCGCATGGGAACAGGCACTGGAGGCCGTCGCCAGCGGCGAAATGCTGCTGGAACAGTTCATGGACAAGCAGCAAAACTGGCTGCTAAAAGTGCTGGAACGCGCCAAAGCCGGGGCAGGGATAAGGCCGGATGTGGTCAGTGCAGATTTCCAAACCAGCCAGCAGCGGGTAGCGGCGAAGGCGGCAGAAGTGGCGGAAGCTGTGGCGCAAGAGAGTAAAACTTGCCCGGCTT
The DNA here is from genome assembly GCA_963818325.1 of uncultured Gammaproteobacteria bacterium. GTDB lineage: Bacteria > Pseudomonadota > Gammaproteobacteria > Thiotrichales > Thiotrichaceae > Thiothrix. The sequence goes on from CAWFRV010000016.1 coordinate 2,959, forward strand.
GCGGTAAACCAATGGTTAGACGCAAGGGGCAATATGGCGAGTTCTGGGGGTGCAGCGGATTTCCGGGCTGCAAAACTATTGTGAAACGCTAGCCGAGCGTGAGTGCTTCAAATGCCGCCAATCAATTGGGCGTGGTAGCCATTGGTTGTGAGGTTGCCCAGCAGGTTGAGTGAAGAGGCATGTTCAGGGTCGTATTTGACCACCAGCAAATGTTGGGCGCGTTCGCTGATATAGGCGGAATGGACGCCTTGCTCTTGCGTCAACTTGTGTTCCAGTGCGCGGATTTCGTGTTCGGATAAGATTTCGTTGATATGCATAACAACGGCTGCATTGTGGGTGTTCATTGCTTAGCTCCTTTGGGGGTGATCTGCTTGGATTTTTGAGGTGGATAACCACGTTGGGGATCAGTTTAGGCATTTATTGGGCGGGTGTCTTCACCCGGTTGGATACATCAGTTTGGTGGGAGTGGGGCAACGCCCTATCCGTTTGGATACATTCATTTGGCTAGTAGTGCTAAATATTATACTAGGGTAAGGTTGTTTTTATAGCGTTCTAGCCGTTTGAAGGTGAATGAATGAAAATATTCCTGAGCCATGCCAGCGAAAACAAGGATATTGTCCGTCAATTCAAGTCCCATATGCCTGATCATGTTCAGGTTTGGCTGGATGAGAAAGAATTGACGGTAGGATCATGGTTATCAGCCTCCATCGAAGATGCCATCACTAAAGAGTGCGACTTCTTTGTTGTTTTTCTTGGGCGTGATGCCCAACAATCCGATTGGGTAAAGCGCGAAATTGAACTGGCTTTGCAGCGGGAAAAGGATATAGATAGGACATTCCTATTGCCAATCCTGTTGGAAGAAATGGATGGTAATGTTCTCGGTATCAATGTAAGGGAAAAATTTTATAGTGAATGCTATTCTCGCTCTCCTACTGGGATAGCAGGGACAGCACAAAAATTCCTAGCTGATTTGTTCAAATTGATTAGTGCTTATATTGAAGGTAACCGTATTCCACCCGCTTGGTATTGCTTGCGGGAAATGCAAAATGATTTGATGGAATACAAACGGCTTGCTTATATGTTACATGCATCATTGGGTGATAGCATTCGCGTATTGTCTAGTAATGAAGATGCATTTGATAGCTTTGCAACCGCAGTTGGCAACTATAATGATTTTACTGATAAATTTATCCTGAGGTTGCCAAATTTCATCAATAGGATGAGAAGTTATTGGAATGACACAGACGTAGAGGATACGGCAAAGTTTTTTCGCTATATTCAAAAAGAAGCGTATCATGGGAAAATATACGCCTTGAATGATATTCGGGAGAAAATTATGAGCATTGTGTTTCATAAAGATGGTGATAGAGATCAGTTATTAGATGCCGATGAGTTTGATCATAAAAAAGACCAGTTGCTTGGAAATGCTATTGTTGTATTAGAAAATATTTCTAGTCGCTCTTTAAAAACAATAGACAGATTAAAGAAAAATATGCCTAAGTCAACTAAAGAGCGGTTCTCATGATTATTGTTCACAGCCATCAGGGATGGTTCGGTCATCTGTAATCCTCTGGAGCTTGATTCCATTCGATATATTTATGTTATTGTAACCAACTATCTTGCCTTGTGTTCCAGCATTAGCAGATACTCCTGTTAAGTGTGCGACAGATGGAGATCTATCTCCTGTGTTACTATCAAATGGTGTGTTGTATTGCCAAAGAGCAATAGCTTTACCTGCTTGCTGGTTTGCGCCATCAATTATTTCACAGCCTAGAAGGGAGTCAGTATTGAGTTCTTTAAATTTAAAATAATGATTTTTATTGTTAATATTTTCCCATATGCCATCACTCATGTGTAAGTGGATATTAGGTTCCCGGTAAAATTTCTTAGATTTTCTTTCATTGTTATTGTTGATGTAGTCGATCTTTATTTTATGGATGTCAATGAATTCTCCAGATAGACATTCTTTTTGTTTGGTATCATCAGCATAGCCTGTGAGTTTTTTAGAATCCATTAATATGTGGATAGAACTGGAACAGCCTTCTTGAAATGATATGCCATTAATCGTGGCATTAATCTTTTGGTTTTCAGCAGGCGCTCCCGATGAGTCAAACTGCAAAGTTTCGCTGGTAGCACCACGAGGTAATGCCTCAAAAAAACCGCTGATGGGTGCAACAAAACGGAATCCTCTCCCTGCGAGTAATTCTCCACTGCCAAAAGCTGCTAATATTGTTGAAAAAATTACTAGGCTCGACACATTCTTGCTTTTCATGATGACATCTCCTTGGGTAATGAGCTAATGTTATGTTGTATGTTTGTTTATATTCTATTCGATTGGCGATTTTTTGTATTCACCCATTTGGATACATTCATTTGGATAACCCCCTACATCACTGATGCTTGCTCTCAACACGGCTCAGGACGTATTTCTTGCGAACCTTGACTATCAATAAACCCACTTAGCTCTTTCTCGGTTAATGCTTTAGGTTGTACAGTTAACAATTTCCCTTGCGGGTCATAAAATATGAATGTGGGTGTGCCAATAAAATTCTTCTCAATGGTGGTGAACAGGTATTTGTCGATTTCTTCCTTGTTACTGAGGAAGTTGGGGAAGGTAAGCTTCTGCTCATGGATAAAACCTTGTGCATGGGCTTTGCCTTCCTTGCCATCCACTGAAACACCGATAATATCCACTTCTGGGTGGGTGGCCTTGAAATTGACAATATGCTGAATACTGAGTTGGCACATGCGGCAATCGGATGCCCAGACTTCGACGATTGCCCAGTGACCTTTACCGACTAATGTTTCGATATTGATGGGATTATTATTCATATCGGTTATTGCCGAGGCTGATGTGGCAAATGGCATCAGATATATGATTATTAATAGGTTAATCCACTGCTGTGTTATGTGTTTCATGGGATAAAACTCCTTTTGTCCGGTATTTATCCCCAGTTTAAGCGTGTTGCTGTCGGTAGTATTCATCCAGTTGGATACATGTGTTTGCCCATCCGCTAATCCTTGGTATTCACCAACCCCATCCGGCACGCCTCCACTGCCGCTTCTGCACGGCTGGAAATATCCAGTTTCTGGTAAACATCGCGGATATACCGCGCCACCGTATTGCCGGAAAGCCCCAGCAACTCTGCCACCTCATTGCGGCTTAAGCCTTTGGAAACCAGCGTTAGCACTTCTTGTTCCCTAGCACTCAGGTGGTTGGGGTTTGCTGGCGGCACGTGGGCGGGGGATGCTATTGCTGGTGGTGTCGCACGTATCTCGGCGAAATGCCGCAAGATTCGCCGCGACACGCTAGGTGACATAGGCGGGTCACCACTCAAGATGCCGCGTAATTTCTGCACGAACAGATGATCCGGCAAGTCTTTCAGCAAGTAGCCGTGAGCGCCTGCTTGTAAAGCCCGCAGGATGTGTTCTTCATCGTCGAAAATGGTGGTGATGATCACGTAGGCATCCGGGCAACGCTGGCGGACGCAGCGCACCAGATCAATGCCGCTGCCGTCGGGCAGGTTGATGTCTAGCAATGCCAGATTGATGCAGGTGGTTTGCAGGAATGCCCGCGCCTGCTGGCAGGTGGGGTAATGGACGGTCTGGATGTCACCAAACGCTTCCCCCAAAATACCTTCCAGCCATTGGCTGGTGGCGGCAATATCTTCGACAATAAGGGCGCGTTGCATGGTTGGTTCCCCGGTGTGTTCCCCCTCCAGCTTAACGGTATTCCCACCAGCGGTATTCACCCATTTGGATACATGCAATCGGTTAAAGGCAATTTGATCCTGACTTGCAGCACCCCAGTTTGCAGCGTATACGCGAATGCCATTTCCCCGTGTAATGCCGCCACCCGGCGTTTCAGCCCGGTCAAGCCCGTGCCATCCTGCCAGTTTTCCGGTGGGTTTAGTGTGCCGTCATTGCTAATGCTCACCTGTAACTGCTTGCCGGAGAGCGCAAAACTCAGTTGTAGCTGGGTCAATTGCGCATGTTTCAGCGCATTCGTCACCACTTCCCGCAGGATGTGCGCCAGTTCCAGCGCTTGCCGGGGGGAAAGTTCGTCGTTATCCAGCCTTGCATCGGCTTCCCAGCTGCAGCCGTATGCCCGCCGCCTCGGTGCGCCCCGCCATTTCTACCCGCCAATCTGCCAGATGTTCGCCCAGCCGTAACGGCGTTTGCTTCAACGACAGCTTGACGGTATCGCGCAATACTTGCAGTGTTTCCCGCGCTTCTGCCCGGTCGTCAGGGGTTGGCAGCGCATGGCTCATGGTCAATAGCCGCGCCCCGACGGTATCGTGCAAGTCATGCATAATCCGCTGGCGTTCTTCCATGACGGCTTGCAAGCGGGCTTCGCTGGCATTGCTGACCATGCGGGCAATTGTCAGCAGCGATTCCGCCATTGCCATATCCGCCTTGCCAAACAAATGTGCCCCCAAATGCTTGCCGGTTATCTGGTAAAACCTGCCACCGCGCAGGGTGGGAATCAGCAGATGCAGGCCATTTTCACTCAAGGTGATGCCCTCTGACTTACCAGCGTCCTGTTGTGGTGGGGCAATGTGCAGCGGTTGGAAACGCTGTTGCAAGGCTGCTTGCCAACTGGCTTCAAACGCTTGCGGGGTCACGGCATTGGCGATGGATGCACCAAAGGTTGGCAGAAATTCCTGTAAGGATTGGCGGTCAGCCGGGGCAAACCTGCCCAATACCCACTGGCGCAGCGGAAAATACACAAACCCGGCAATCACTACCGACAGACCCAGCGCATACGCCCCAGAAACATGCAGCAAGCCCATCAGCAGAATGTCGCAAATGACCACCAGACTGCCGCCAAATGCCCACATTAGCGACTTGAAACACCAGTATTCCGCCTCAAACAGCCGGAAGCGCAAGATACCCGCCACCCAGCCGCCAAACATGCTCATGATTAATATGTGGGCAATCAATGGCGAAATGAACGGTTCATACCCCAGCATCGTGGGGATGGCATACAGCAAGATGGTCAAGCCGGTCGGTACTTGCGTAGAAAAATGCAGTACCAGTAAGGTGACACGGCTGACTGGATTTTGCCGCGCTGCCCGCCATTGCCGGTAGCTGACCGTGACCATTGCCACATATAACGGCAGGAACTGGAAAATAAAAATATGCAACGGCACTTCCACCCAGCGGAGGTAGTAATTGAGCGACAACCCCAGCCACAGCAGGCCATAAGCAAGCAGTACTTTCAAGCCCAATACCCGCTGCGGGTAGTACGTCAAGATGGCGCACAATGCCAGCCCCAGCAAAAACATCGAGGCATTGCCCAGTGAAGTCAGCGGCAGGATCAACGCTGGGTCAAGGGCAAATTCCCGCTGGTACAGCAGGCAGAATACCGCACCGAAAAAGCTATAACTGACCCCTGCCAGATATAAAAAGCTTGATTCCAGCGTGTAGGGTTTGTAGAGCCACACCAATGCCCCGACCAACGGTAGCAAGACGTGGAAAGGTAATAGCCCCCACACGTAAACCGGAATGCCACTGAGCGGTGTGTAGCGTTGGGGCAGAATGCTGGCCTTTTGCCCGGTTTGCGTCACCAGCGTCACGGGTTTGCCTGCGCTCAAGGCTTGCCACAGTAGCGTTTGGCTGGCAACCCGTGCATCCAATTCGGCATAGGTGCTGGCAGACAGGTATTCATCCCGACTACTGGCAGTGAGGGGGAAGGAATCGGTGGCGGTTTCCAAGGCGGTGAGTATTTGCTGGGGCTGGAGGTGTGGTTGGGCGGAAGCGGGGGAATTGGGCATGATGGCGGTAATGCGGGTGAACCCTGATGATAGGGAAGGGCGGGTTTGGATGCCTGTCCACGGCTGTTGCATCAGGGTGTAAACCGCCGCTACCTGCATGGCAGCGGTCAGCAATAACGTCAGCAGGATGAAGACTGCTGGTGAAATGGAAATGGGGGGAGGCCACAATTTGCCCACACGGTTGTCCTTACGGCTGTTATTTCGTTTATATAGTTTGTATAGCAGATTGGCTGCCAATAAACGGGTTAGGCTACCCCCAGTTTGAATGTATTCATTTGGGGAGTGGCGGGGTGGCGATGCAATCAGCATAATTAACCCCACTACCAGCGAATACATCAATTAAACGGCTGGCTCGACAAGGGAATGACAATAGGGATGGTGATGGTGAATTGGGGAGAATTGCCGTCCAACAACCTGATGTTCTGTTTCGTCCACTCCCCGCCGTCTATCTCTCCGGCGGGGACTTTTTAAAACTCGGTGCTGACCAGCCCCCTTTTGCACGCCTCCACTGCTGCTTCCGCCCGACTGGAAATATCGAGCTTTTGGTATACGTCGCGGATGTAACGCGCCACCGTATTGCCGGAAAGCCCCAGCAGATCTGCCACTTCGTTACGGCTTAAACCTTTGGCAACCAAGGTCAGCACTTCTTGTTCGCGGGGGCTGAGGGTGATGCTGGCGTGCTTGTAGGTTTCCGCTGGGGGGGCTTGCCCATTGTGGTTGGCGGCTGAAAAATATTGCAATATCCGCCGCGAAATACTGGGGGAAATGGGCGGGTCACCACTGAGGATGCCGCGCAATTTCTGGATGAAGATCGCATCCGGCAAGTCTTTCAGCAGGTAGCCATGTGCGCCTGCTTTCAGTGCCTTGAGGATATGTTCCTCATCGTCAAAAATAGTGGTGATGACGATGTAAGCATCGGGGCAACGCTGGCGTATGCCGCTGATCAGATCTATGCCGCTACCGTCGGGCAGGTTAATGTCCAACAACGCCAGACTGGTGCAGTTGGCGTGGATAAAGTCCCGTGCGTGTGCGCAGGAAGGGCAGTGGGTTGTGCGGATGCCTACAAAAGCAAGTTGGAGGACGCCCTGAAGCCACCTTTCGGCACTGGCAACGTCTTCAACGATCAATGCGTGTTGCATGGGAACCTTCCTTGTCCCTCGCCGGACGTGGAGCGATTTATTCGCTGGTTTTTAAGTCTTGATAATAATACAGACGCAAATTCCACGCCATGCAGGGTATTAGGGTTAGCCCGGATAAAATGCCGACAACTGGCGCGGGGATGGTGAATATAGCCGGTTGTATGTATCCGTTTGGAGAGTGTCCGGCGTCTGCTGCTGCCCCTACACTACCGGAAAGTCCTGAAAATCATCCCAGAATAATTACCGGAGTGTGAGCGTCATGCCTATAAAAATACCAAGCCTTGCCCACCAATGCCAGTGCTTGCTGGTGGTTTCTGCTGTCATGGTTGCGGTTGCCCCCGCTGCGGTGGCAGCACCTTGCCCAGCATTAGGGGACTATGCGGCGGGCATCCTGAGTTGTGATTTGCCGCAAGACTGTAGTGTGGATGCGTTGCCTGCCCTGAATGGGCATCTCATCGTGTTTGATGACAATAAGGATGGTAAGGAGCTTATCTATGCGGGGAAGGAAGGGGCTGAAACCCTGTTTGCCACCGTGACTTGCGTGTCAGGAAGGGGGGCGGAGTTTACGGCTGGCGGTTTGCTTCCCGTGGATACGACTAAAAGCTACCATGCCAATGATGGGGTGGAAAAGAAGATCGAAGATGGTGAGGATGCCGGGGAACCTAGCCCCACTTGCATCCAAGTTTCACCTGTGTCATGCATCCCCATTGGCTATTACTGTCAGAGTCACCCGAACCATCCATCCTGCCCATGAACATATGCCCAACTGGATGTATCCAAATGGATGATGCTAGCGGTGGCGACATGGGGTTAAACTTTGCCCCAACCTGATGTTTGAACGCAATGTTTTAAACCGTCTAAATGTGCCTGTTGAACCCCTCAACTGACCACATCAACTGGCACGTTACTCACCGGCTTTGACTTGTTGAAGCCGGTTTTTTTATGTCTGGGAGGGGGGAATTAGCCCGTATGGATGTATCCGCTTGGATAGTGTCGGGGAAACGGGGCAGAGCAGCAAGGTATTGGCGGGTGACTGTTTCACTTGCATGGTTTGCCCTACAGCCTGTCTGCGGGTGGCAGGGGCAGGGTGAGGTGGGCGCAGGCTTTGGGGGGCGTTGAACCTGTCAGGTGGAATGCCATTTCCCCGCCGAGTGCGCCTGCCCGTTCCTGCATACTCTTTAACCCGGTTCCAGCCTGCCATGTTTCCGGCGGGGAGACCTTGCCGTCATTGGTAATGACCACATGCAGCTTGCGGTTCGAGCGGGTAAAGCCTATTTCCAGTCGGTCGGGTTCGGCATGTTTCAGGGCGTTGCTGACAGCTTCGCGGATCACCTGTGAAAGTTCCATGGTCTGCCGGGGGGAGAGCTGGCAATTGTCCAGTTTGTCATCCTGCTGCCATACCAGTTTCACCCCCGCAGCTTCTGCCCGCCCGGCAATTTCCACTCGCCAGTCGGCAATGTTCTCCACCAGCTTGAGCGGGCTGGCCTTTTGCGATAGGCGCACGGTTTCCCGCAGGGTCATCAGGGTCTGGCGTACCTCTTCGCGGTGGGTGGGGTCGGGGAGTTTGTGGCTTAGGGTCAGCAGTTTTGCCCCCATGCTGTCGTGCAAGTCGTGCATAATGCGCCGCCGTTCTTCCATGATGGTTTGCTGGCGGGCTTCGCTGGCATTACTCGCCATGCGGGCAATGGTCAGCAGGGATTCGGTATTTTTTACATCGGTTTTATTGAACAGGCGGGCGGCGGCATGTTTGCCGCTTAGGCGGTAGGCGTGCTGGTTGCTGAGGCTAGGGACTAACAGGTGTAAGCCGTTATCTGAGAGGCTGACCGCTGGTGATGGTTCCGCTAACACTTCCAGATGCAGTGGGCGGAAACGCTGTTGCAGGGAGGCTTGCCAACGTTGTTCAAAAATGGCATTGGAGGTGGCATCCGCCATCCCCGCGCTGAAGATGGGTAGGAAGTCGTGCAAGTTCTGCTTTTCGGCGGGAATGATTTTGCCCAATAGCCATTGCCGCAGTGGGAAGTACAAAAAACCGGCGATGATGACCGACAAGCCCAGCGCGTAGCTATCGGGGGTCTGGAACAGGGTGATTAACCCAAAATCAATACCCGCTACCAAGCAGCCGCCCAATACCCAGAGCATGGACTTTAACCACCAAAACTCAATATCAAACAGGCGGTAACGCAAAATGCCCACCCCAAGCCCTATTGCCATGAGGTTAAACAGCAGCAGCGCCGAAATATTGCCGACGATCGGCGTATTGCCTAGCAGGATGGGGAATACATGCAGCGCAATAATAATGGCGTTTGGCAACATGAAAGCCGTAGCGAGTATCAGCAAGCTTGCCCGTTCCACTGGCTGGCGGCGGGTCTGGTGCATTTGCAGGGCAATGACAGCCAGCACGATCACGTAAAGGATCGGGTATTGTATGTAAAAAATATGCCCCGGCGTTTCAATCCAGCCGTAGTGATAATTGGCGGTCGAGAGTGCGGTAAAGCCCACGACCAGCCAAAACAACCACAGCCCCCGCACCAAGGGTTTGGGCAGGTAGCCGAGAATGACCAGAATCAGGGTGGCGGCAAAGTTAATGCCGGTCGCTTGCAGCAACAAGTTTTGCTTGAGTGCGGCGGGTTCCATATGGAATTCCGAGGCAATGACCGCCGAGCCGCTGACTGCAAACACGTAGTAAAGCAGGCCATGCAGCAGCAAGAACAGGGATTCTTTTTGATAGGGGCGATATGCCCACACCAAAGCACCCACCAAGGGCGAGATAAGGTTCACCAGACATAACAACCAGAATATCCAAGGGATGGCAAAGACGGGGGTGTTCGCGGCTGGTATGAGTGAAATGCGCTTGCCCGTCGTTGTTACAAAGGTGACCGGGGCGTTTTGGGTAAAGGCTTGGTGCAGGGTTTGCTGTTGTTGATAAAAATCTTGCCGTTGCGCGAAAGTAGCAGGGGAGAGTGGTGCATAGCTGTTCAATAAGGGGTTAATCTTTAGGAGTTTTCCTTCAACTTGCAGGCCAAGCAATGTTTCACTTGTGGTGAGTTTTTCCGATGCGGGGGAGTTTGCGCTGATGGATTTGATCAGTAACGTGTCGGCGTCGGTGGCAGCCACTCGGAGACCTGTCCAAGGTTGCTGGGTTAGCTGGTAAATGGACATGATCAGCGTTATAGCTATGCACAGCAGGACACCCAACAAAATATTCGCAGGAGTGATGATTGGCGTGGATGACAATCCGTTCAGGTGTGTTACCTCAAAAGTCAGTCTTGACCAGCCCCATGCGGCAAGCTTCCACGGCTGCTTCTGCGCGGCTGGAAATGTTGAGCTTCTGGTATACATCACGGATATACCGCGCCACTGTGTTGCTGGACAGCCCCAGCAGTTCAGCCACATCATTGCGGCTTAAACCTTTAGCTACCAGCGTCAGCACTTCCTGTTCACGCGGGCTGAGGGTGGCGGATTCACTGCGGCTGTGTTCCGCTGCCGTGTGGTTGCCGGGGTCATTGTCGGGTTGGGCGGCGGAAAAATGTTGCAATATCCGCCGTGACACGCTCGGCGAAATCGGTGGGTCACCGCTGAGGATGCCGCGCAGTTTCTGGATGAAAATTCGGTCAGGCAGGTCTTTCAGCAAATAGCCGTGCGCCCCGGCCTTGAGTGCCTTGAGGATGTGTTCCTCGTCGTCAAAAATGGTGGTGATGACGATATAGGCATCCGGGCAGCGTTGGCGGACATCTGTCACCAGGTCGATCCCGCTACCGTCGGGCAGGTTGATGTCCAGCAATGCCAGATTGATAGCAGTGCTTGCCAGCACTTGCCGCGCCTGTTGGCAGGTGCTGGCAGGGCTGGTCTGAATGTCACCGAAAGCTTGTTGCAGGACAGCGCGATAGCCACTCACCTGTTTCGGGAACGTCTTCCACAATTAATGCCTGTTGCATGGGGTTCCCTCGCATGATTATCCGAGTGTGCAATTCAAATCCGTTTAAGATGTTGTATAGTACACAGACGCTAATACCGCACATAACCACTCTGGACAAAGTACTATAAAATGACTGACCACCGCGCACTCCTTCTGGAAATTTACGCCACTGGCCTTGCTGCCGTGCAGGGCGAGCAAAGCGTTTACCGTGCCATGATTGCCAGAGGTCAAGCGTGAACCCTGCCATGTGGTGGCGATTGGCAAGGCTGCCGACGCCATGTTGCAGGGGGCGCAGCGTTATTTGCGGGATAATTTGCACAGTGCGCTTGCTGATCACCAAACACGGTCATGTGGGCGAATCGCTTGCAGGGCAAGCTCCTACACAAGAGCGGGTGCAGGTGATTGAGTCTGCGCATCCCGTCCCCGATGAATCTTCGCTGCAAGCGGGGCAAGCCTTGATTGCTTACTTGCAAAAACTGCCTGCCAATGAGCCGGTGCTGTTCCTGATTTCCGGGTGGCACATCCAGTCTGGTGGAAGTACTGGCCGATGGCTGGACATTGGCAAGGCTGCAACAAACTACGCAGGAGTATGCTGGCCAATGGCGCCATTATCAGCGAAATCAACGCCATGCGCCGCACGACTATCGCTGATCAAGGGCGGCAAGCTGTGGCATTACCTCGGTGAACGCCCGGTATCCTGCCTGCTGATGTCTGACGTACCCGGTGATGACCCGGCAGTGATCGGTTCCGGCCTGCTATTCCCCGCCCCACAGCGAAAATTTCGACTGGGAAATCATCGCCAGCAACCGGCAAGCGCTAGAAGCAATGGCAGCCTCTTGATCCCCTGCCGCACTCATGCCCGACTTCCTCGAAGGCGATACCGAAACCGTCGCTCACCATGTGCATCGAACACCTGCGCAACAGCGCACCCGGCATCTACCTGTGGGGTGCGGAAACCACCCTCCAACTTCCCCCCAACCCCGGACACGGCGGGCGTAACCAGCACTTTGCCCTCGCTGCTGCCCTGCAACTCCGCCCGGATGACAATATCTTGTTGCTGGCAGCCGGAACCGATGGCACGGATGGTGTCACCTGCGATGCAGGCGCATTGGTGGATAACGGCACGATTCAGCGCGGAAAATACGAAAACCTTGACCCCATCGCTTGTTTGCAAGCAAGCCGATGCCGGTACATTCCTCGACGCCAGCGGCGACCTGATCCACACAGGGCCGACGGGTACGAATGTTATGGATGTAATTATTGGCCTGAAACTGTAATGCAAAACCTCTACACGGCAACCTATGCCTGCCTGATGCAAACCGACCTCGAACAGAAACTGGCTTGCGCCCAGCAACTCTACGCCGATTGGCAGGCGGGCAATTTATTGCGTGAAAATACCCCTGATTGCCCGGTACAAACTATTCCGGTTCCGGGACGCCCCGCCAAACCTGAACTTGTTCACCCCAAGCAGGTCAAACAACGCAAGCTGACCACCCCGGAAGGGCGTCGGGCGCTGTTACACGCGGTTGCCCACATTGAATTCAATGCCATCAATTTGGCGCTGGATGCAGTTTACCGTTTCCGTGATATGCCGGATGCTTACTACGGTGACTGGCTGCAAGTGGCGGCGGAAGAAGCTTACCATTTCAGCCTGTTACGTGGGCGGCTGCGGGATTTCGACTGCGGTTTATGGCGATTTGCCCGCCCACAACGGTTTGTGGGAACAAGCCTGTAAAACGGATCACGATGTCATGGTGCGCATGGCGTTGGTTCCCAGAGTACTGGAAGCACGCGGGCTGGATGTGACCCCCGGTATGATGGAACGCTTGCGTGAAGTCGGGGATGAGCAAACGATCGGCATTCTCGAAATCATCTTGCGCGATGAAATTGGGCATGTGCGCATCGGTTCGCGCTGGTTCCGTTACTGCTGCGAACAGCGGGGCTTAGAGCCAGAAGCCACGTTTCCGCCAGTTGGTGCGCGAGGTGTTGCAAGCGCCGTTACGTGGGCCGTTTTATACCGAGGCACGCTTACAGGCTGGCTTCAGTGCTGCCGAACTGGAACAGTTGCGGGCAATGGAAAGGACTGGGAGATGGACGACCGCTTGTCGGATGGTATAACCGTTGCTTACTTAGTTGCAAGCCTTAGCGGGTATTTTTTGGCAGAATTGGCTTAGTTGACCTATATTAATGGTCGGGTTATTCAGTGGGTGATCGTGTCATGATGAAAAAAGCAGATAAGCGGCTGTTACAGGCTATGTTGGTGGGCAGTCTATTCTGTCTCCCGCCTGAATTGTATCGCAGAAGAAACGCCAAGGATTGCACCACCAGTGCCAAAACCATTAACGCGCAAGCAGAACCTTACCACGATGCCATCCAGCAAGCGGCCAAACGCTACGATGTCAGCCCTGCATTGATCACCTCGGTGATAGCCGCTAGACAGTTGCTTTGATCAGGCAAAAATCTCGCCCGAAGGCGCGGTTGGCTTAATGCAGCTCATGCCAGACCACCGCCAAAAGTTTTGGTGCCGCTGATGTGTTCAACCCCGCACGCCAATATTGATGCCGGAACCCGCTACCTCAGTTACTTGCTGAAACGCTATCAGGGCAGCATGCCGCAGGTGCTTGCTGCTTATGCTGCTGATGAAGGTGGCAGGTGGCAGGACGATGCGATTTCTGTCCCCTTTCAGAGTATCCGTAAACCCGTCAGTCAGGTGTTGAGTGCGCTGCTGGCGTTGGAAAACAATAAAAAAGCTAACCGGCAAGCGTTGGCGTTATTGACAAAGTGGGGGAAATCGGAAAAATCGTTCCGCATGGCATTGTTGGCTTTGCCAGAAGCCGGATGAAAAAGCCACGCAAGCTTGGTTCAAATCCCGTTTGGCACGGGTGCATTACCCGCGCACCCCGGAAGCCCGAGGCTGTGGCGGTTTCAGTGCTAAGACCTTGGGCAGCAAAGCCGCGCCTTACGAAGACATTATCCAGAAAGCTGCCAAGCGCCACGGTGTCAGCCCTGCGCTGGTCAAATCGGTGATTGCGGCGGAAAGCTGTTACCGGGAAATGGTGGTGTCCTATAAGGGCGCATCTGGCTTGATGCAACTCATGCCAGAAACGGCGGAAGAGCTGGGTGTGTTCGACATCTTTGACCCGCAAGAAAACATTAATGCCGGAACCCGTTACCTCAGTTGGTTGCTCAGGCACTACGACGGCAGCATTACCCACGCGATTGCAGCCTACAATGCCGGTGCAGGCAGGATAGGGCAGGGCGAGCCAGTCACCATTTCTTTCGCAGAAACCCGTGGTTATATCCGCACGGTATTGACCCACCTGACCCGGCTGGAAAAAGGCAAGCAAGGCATTGCAGACGCCAACTTACTGCTGGCAGGCTGGGAGCAGACCGATCTGGAATATCAGGCGGCGTTACGCGGTGAAACCTTGGCAAGTGTGCCACCGGAAGCTGTGCTTGCGGAAGGCTGAGTTTGCAGCAACCGGTCAGCCTGCACAAACCTTCAGTATCAGCAGCCACAAGCCGAAGCTTACCCTCGCCACCTTCCAGCGCAATGAAAAAGTGCCATTTACGCCAGCCGATGTTGCCGTACAGCCCAGTGTGCAACTGATTTCTGCCATTGATGCGAGGCATAGTGCGGGTAAAACATACCAGTATGACAGAGGTAATGCCTGCGGAACCCCTGCCTGCGGAACCGATACCTGTAGAAGCTTGCCACTCCCGTAGAACCCGCTGCTGCCATGCAGCCACAGCAGCCAGAATCTCCGCCACCAACGAATGAGTTGCCGAACTGCCAAGATTTCCCGCAGCCGCTGTTGGCACTAGCGGAGCAGCAAGGTACGGGGCGCTATGGGGCATTTTTCTACTTTGCCCAAGAGGGTGAAGCCTTAGAATTGATCGCAGCCAAGCTGGGTGTTAGCGTGCAAGAGATTGCCCGCCTCAGCAATATTCCGCCCGATGTAGTGCCCATGCCGGGAGACAGGTTGAAAGTCGCGGAATGTGTCAGGACTTCGTCGTAAACTTTTTGCGAAATTGTCAGTGTATTTTGCCGTGTTTTGGTAGAATGACCAAATGGAAGAATCACTATCATTCGTTGTCACATTAGAAGGTGGCCTGCGCCTTCGGTGCAGCTTGTTGTGTTGGAAGGTTACAGTCACCCCGACCGTATCATGGAAATCCCATTTGGTTTGCTGGATTTCCGTGCGCTTGTGCGCAGCGCCCAAGCCACGGGCGATTACTGGATTGTGAATACCACCCCGGATTTGCCTGAGTTTCAGGTGGAGTCTGCGGTGTTTGTGCGTCACCGTGACGGCAAAATCCTGTGGGATATCGTGTATGAACACTATGAGCCTTTTCTGGATATTGAGCTGGCAGATGATGAGGAAGACGAGGAGCCTCTGGACGAGTTTGACGAAAACGTCATTACCTTGACTTTTGATGCCTTCCAGTATGTCAGTGCCCTGTACCAGTTTTGCCAGCTTTACCCGCAGTTCAAGCCCAGTAACCTTTGTGCCCAAGTCCGCTGGATGATAATTTGCGGTTGGAGCAATTTATGCCCCAGTTGCACATTTTGTGGCGACGCTATGGCGAAGAACATGGTTCTGTCGATTCAGATGGTGTGTTGATCAGTGAGGCAGATGAATTTGCCAAGCAGGCGCAAGAGCAGTGGACAGATGAAATCCTGCGTTCCCTGTTGGAAATGCGTTTCGGGCGGATTCTGGGCAATATTGATGATTACCTGAACTCGCTGCCAGAGGATGTACTCACCAAGCTGGAAGCCGAGAGCGAAAGTATTGAAAAAGCCCTGAATGAACGCTGGGAAAAGCTGGTTAATTCCTTGACTGAGGAAGAGGCGGAGGCACTGGAAAATGACCAAAGCCAAAGCAAATTCCCTAATAGCTTGAAGCTGCGTTTGATGCGCGAATTCTTGGCGGGCAATCCGTCGGTGTTGTTGGGACATGCGCATACGGCAGGTGAGAAAGCAGACATTCCCGATAAAGTGGTCAGTTTGGAATCCTGGAAAAAAGACAAAGATTCGGTTGCTGACCAGCAACAATTTACCCACGACGACTAAAAAGATTAAAAAAACTGCCCGTTACCTTGCCGGGCAGTTTTTAGTTGTTGCTGTATGTTACGCGTTTGCGTGCTTTCAGGCCAACAGCCGCCAGCAGCCCCAGTAACAAGGCAGTAAGCGGGAAACTACCACCGCCACCACCGCCACCACCGCCACCACCGCCACTACTCGTTTGAGTAGGTTCGTTGGAAATTCCGCTGGTGTTACCTGAATTCGTCGTGCCTGTTGCGCTGTCATTAGTGCCAGTGCCAGTCTGGCTGGTTACGGTTCTTAAGCCGGTCGATAACATTTTGGGTGATACGCCCAACCTGTGGATCATTCAGCCCTTCTGCCCAATCAATGGTCGGCGCAACAAACACCGTGCCACTGTTGGTAGATGGCTTGAAAATACCCATTGTTGCCCAACCTTGCCCGTTGTGGTTGTTGGGTACGACACCACGAGTACCGGAAGGTGAGTTGATGGCATATGCAGGTGTCAGTGGCCAATATCTGGAAGTTGGTTGGTGTGCCGTCTTCGCCGGTTACGACGGGTTTGCCCCCAGACATGCTGAACAAAGCTCCATCGACTTCATAGCCAGCAATCGGGCGACTGTTGACACCATCACCACGTCCGAAAACACTGCCGTTTGCCAGCCCCGTACCCGCAAATGCCCAGTGTGAGGCATCGGCAACTTTGAAACCACCATTGGAACCATCATCACCAGAGCCATTTTTGACGTAATACTGGACACCGTTTTCAGTGTAGTTAGTGTAGCCACCGTGGCGGAAGCTGACGCCAGTGGATAGGTTTTCTGGTCGATTGACTGGCGCGTTGAACCAGTTGACGGTTACTCTGCTGTTGTCGCTGCCATTTAATGGGTCAGCTGTTGGCGTTTTTGTAGCAGACCATGTGTTTGTTGTCTGCACTGAAGCGTACCTGCCACCACATGGTATTGCCACTGAAAATGGCTCCATTACCGCCACCAGCAAGGTAGCTGTCCCAATTGTCACGCATCTCCTTAGACCAGTACTCGTTGTGCCCAACCAGAATCACCAGATTGTAATGGTTCAAGCAGGGAAGGGTCACGATGGAGATCCATCATGGATGCAGCTTCGTAAGCAATGCCTTGTTTGTCCAGCCAAGAAGCAAATTCACGGTGTTCTGTCCACTGTCCCCTGCCCGTTGGGCGCTCCATCGAGACTTCCGGGCTGGCTTGACCATTGGTGGAGTTGAAGCCATACATGGACTTGCCGCCAATCGGGGAGTAGGCAATCTTGGTTGGTAGGCTATCGAGTACCAATACCTTGGAATGGCTGCCGGGCTGGGCTGACTTGATGGCAACGAATTCGGGATAATGCCCCCTGTCATTGGCGAAAGCTGACTTCGTAAATCCCACTCGTCCAGTCAGACGGAATGCCAACAGAGTAAGCCGACCCCCAGTTCAGGCCGTTATGGCTGTTGGTAGCGGGGTTATAGTTGCCTGCACCACCAAAGGATGTGGTTTGTAAGTTGGGATTCTCGTTACCGGCACGGCGGATGTGTACATCAAAGTTGGGGGTGGTGCTGGCGACATGTACTTTCATTTGCCCACCAATCTGTACCGAACCTGCTTCGAGATAGCCACAAATTTCGTGTGAATACGTCCCCGTTCTTGAAGTCGCAGGATACTGCAAAAGCACCCGGCGACAGCATGAGGGAAAGTAATCCGACCACTCCAGCCAGCCCTACCGATAATTTGCTGGAAGTAGATCGGAGGTAAAGGGGTGATATATTAGCCATATAGTCTTCTCCAGAACTGCCGCCCATAAGGCAGTCCTTTGTTAATTGGGGTTATAAGCATATTTATTGTAATGCATATCCATAGATTTGCATTAATTTAATGATGAGTTGTCATAATCTCTACTGTTTGCGTGCTTTTATGCCCACGGCAATCAGTAGCCCAAATAACAGGGAGGTAAGCGGGAAGCTGCCACCGCCACCACTGGTGGAGGTTTGCAGGACTACTTTAGGTGGGGCACTTGCAGTGCCAACCGTAGCACTTGCTTGGGTGCGGCTTTTGAGTCGGTTAATGACATTTTCAGTAATACGTCCGACTTGTGGGTCACGTAACCCTTCTGCCCAGTCGATGGTGGGCGCAACAAAGACAGTGCCGCTGTTGGCAGTGGGTTTGAAAATGCCGAGTGTTCCCCAGCCTTGCCCGTTATGGTTATTACTCACTACTCCCCGAACGCCGGAAGGTGAGTTGACCGCATAAGTCGGCGTGGTTGCCAAAATCTGGAAATTGGTGGGTGTGCCATCCTCGCCAGTGACGACAGGCTTGCCATTGACCATTTTGAACAGTGCGCCATCGACTTCATAACCGGCAATGTGCCCATCACGCCCGAAGACATTGCCGTCGCTAAGCCCAGTGCCCTCAAAAGCCCAGTGTGAGGCATCCGTCACTTTGAACCCGCCATTGGAACCATCATCACCGTAGCCATTCTTGACGTAATACTGGACGCCATTTTCGGTGTAGTTATGGTAGCCGCCATGACGGAAGCTGACACCTGTGGAAAGGTTTTCGGGGCTGGTTGAGGGGTTGGTTGAACCAGTTGGTGGTAACCCGGCTATTGTCCACCCCATACAATGGATCGGCAGCAGCGTTTTTGTAGCAGGTCATCTGTTTGTTATCTGCGCTGAAACGCACCTGCCACCACATGGTATTGCCACTGAAAATGGCCGCATTACCACCATTGGCAAGGTAGCTGTCCCAGTTGTCGCGCATTTCCTTAGACCAGTATTCGTTGTGCCCCACCAGAATGACCAAGTTGTAATGGTTCAGCAAGGATGGGTCACGGTGCACGTCCATCATGGAGGCGGCTTCATAGGCAATGCCTTCACGATCCAGCCAGCCAGCAAATTCGCGGTGTTCCGTCCATTGCCCCCTGCCACTGGGGCGTTCCATTGAGACTTCGGCGGCGGCTTGCCCATTGCTGGAGTTGAAGCCATAAAATGACTTGCCGCCAATGGGGGAGTAGGCGATTTTGGTTGGTAGGCTATCCAGCACCAAGACTTTGGAGTGGTTGCCGGGTTGGGCAGCTTTGATTGCGACGAATTCGGGGTAATTCCCCTTGCCATTATTGAGGGTGACTTCATAAATCCCGCTAGTCCAATCTGAGGGGATGCTGACCCCGTAAGCGGAACCCCAGTTCAAATTCGTGTGGCTATTAGCGCCATGATTGCCCGCACCGCCAAAGGTGCTAGTTAGCAGGTTGTCATTGTCATTGCCCGCCCGGCGGATTTGCACGTTAAAGTTTGGGGTGGTGCTGGATACATGCAGGTTCATTTGCCCACCTGTCTGCACTGTGCCTGCTTCAACGTAGCCACAAATTTCAGTGAATACATCGCCATTCTGGAAGTCACAGGATACTGCAAAAGCCCCCGGCGACAGCATGAGGGCAAGAACCCCGCTAGCACCCGCCAGCCCTACGGATAGCTTACCTAACACGGATTGGTGGCGATGGGTGTGGGTATTAGTCATGTGATCTTCTCCCGAAACGGCATTGAGTTGTGATGGAGTTTATTTATTTGCTGATTAAATAATTATTTTAAATTAACAGCCATTCACAAGCGGACAAGGGGGAGAGATTCAAGGATGAGCAGTGAAGCAGTGGTGAATAGTAGGATTAGCCAGCGTTTACAGGGAAAACGGCGACAGGCCATTCACGGTCAGGATAACATTCAATAGCACCAGTGCCGTCATGACAACGAGTGCGACATACAAATTTTTGATTGGGCATTCCATTTGGGTGTTCCATAAGTCAAGGTGGTAATGGCGCGAAGTAGACCTGATTTTAGCAGTATGCTCAAGCCAGAATGTTGCTTTGCACACTGGGGTTTTCCCTAAAAAATCCAAGAGTTGTGAAATTTTCTTGCAGGTTAGGTATCAGCGGTTAAAGGTGCGTTCCAATTGTGGTGCAAGCTGCGTCAAAAAGTCGCGGTGCAGTGCTACCCAGATGATCAGCGGGGCAATCATGGGCAGCAGCAGTGTCCCCACTTGATAGCCCAGTGCGATAATGTCTACCCCCGTTTGCGAAAGGCCCTGTTGTGCTTGAAAAGCAGCCCCCACATCAAAGGTCAGGGTTTTCAGTACGCTGAATGTCATGCTGAATACTTCAGTGGGAAGGATCAGCAGTATGCCCCACAATAGGTTCGACCATTTGTTTTTGTCAGGTGTAGCCAGGGTTAGGGCTGCCAGCAACGGCAGGCTGTAACTGTAAATCAGCGGGTTCAGGTGAAAACCTAGCGCATCTTCCCCAGCAGGCGGGGAAACCACAGCACCCGTGGCATCATGCCCAAAATTGGAGGCCAGCACCAAGGTATGCCCATCCAGCCGCAGCCATAGCAGCGCATCGGGAACTAGCCAATCCAGCAGACTGTTGGTCATTAGGGTAATCGGCGCGAGGTGAAACGTTGCGCTTACGTACCAGACGAAGAATGTGAGTGGGAAGAAAATCACTACCCCCAACATAAAGCGGTGCAAGGGTTGCTGCATCATGCGGCTGCCTCCATAGGCAGGGGTGGCTTTCCCCGGCAGATAATGAATCCACACGAGGAACACGACCAAGGCATCCAGCATGATCAATGCCTGCCAGATATACAGGTGCGCCCAGTCAAACAATTCCTGGCTCCATTGCCCCAAGTAGAACAGGCTAATAATACGTAATAGGTTCATGCCCTGAATGGCGATGAAACCCCAGAGTAGCCCTTGGAGCTTGTAAAGTAGTGGGGCAGGGAAGGCGATAATAGCGGCGAGCAGTACGATCATGGCTTCCACCCCATTACAGCCCGGTTCGATGGAAACCGCAAAACCGTTCAGCGTGCTGCGTACCACTTTGCCCATCGTGGCAATATTCGGGTCGAAGACCGACATTAACCAGCCACTAACATCAGCCAGCAAGCTTGTCCACGGCAGGATAATGGCTGGACTGTACGGGTTGCAGCATTTCAACCCCGAACAAGACGCCCTGTACCAGCAAGAAAACGAGTAGAAAACGTAACATAAGCCACTTTCTTTTATTTTTTATCGTGGCATTAGTTTAAATGATTTCGCGGATGGATGGTAGCCTAAGTTGAGCTGATGGGGATGTTGTTGATGGTTGCCACCCGGTTGCAAGCTGCTGCCCGCCGTCGGCTTGCGCATTCACTTTTCATGATGCAACGTCCCATCCAAAACAACATGATGCCACAAATGATGCAGACCGAGAAAAACATCCAGTTGATGTCCTGATGGCGTTGATACTGGAGGAAAGCGCCCAGCGAGCCAATGCCTGTCAGCAACAACAACGCAACCCATCTGGCAACCCGGATGAAGCGGAATACCAACGATTTTTCACACAGCGTGTTGGCACATTTTGATTTGCTATACATAATCTAGGACTCCCGATTTTACAAGCTGAAACTATTTCAGACGAGTCAGTTGCTCAGCTTGTTCAGTTTATATCTTGTTTATTTCCTGCAACAATCGTACCACTTGAGTGGCAGACTGTAGCCTGTTTTCGGGAAACTTTGCCAGTAACCCGTTAATCAGTGGTTGATAGCCATGTAAGCCTTCAGGCAGTTGGGGAATGGGGGCAATGGCATGTTTTTTCAAGAGATTTTCTAATGAACTGGATTCGTATGGCTTACGCCCAACCAGTAACTCATACAGTATTATCCCTAGGGCATAGAGGTCGGCGCGTTCATCCGGGGGGTCACCCATGATGCGTTCTGGGCTGACGTAGTAAGGGGTGCAATAGATTTCGTCTTCGCGCATGAAGCCGGTTTCGACCAGCAGGCGGGTTTCCAGTCCGAAATCCAGCAGGGCTAGGGAGTTATCATTCCGCACCAGAATGTTGGAGGTTTTCATATCCTGATGCAGCAGCCCGATACCGTGGATGATGCCTAAGGCTTGGGCAATTTCCTCAAACCATTGCAGGGCTTGTGGCAGGGTGGGCAAGGGGGGCATGGCAAGGCGTCGCCGCAGGGTGTCACCGGGGACGTATTCCATGATCATGTACAGTGCCCCGGAAGCTACACCAGCATCTATTGGGCGTACCAGCCCGCGATGTGCCAGCAAGCCTAACGCCCACATTTCCATCAGAAATTCATCGACTAAGTGCTTATCCAGCTTGCTGGCATCAAATTTGAAGCGTTTGATGGCCACACGTAGTGCGGATGCGTTTTCTGCCAAGAAAATAACCGCATTGTCGCTTTCGTGCAGCACTTTGAGAAAACGATAGCCCCGGCAAGTCAAGCGGGTACTGGTTTAGCGCCGGGTGTTGCACGGGGATATTCCTATGGTATTCATTATTCGCCCTTTATTTTTGCTGGTTCCAATACTTGATAGTGTAGGATACACGAGAGCAAGCGTCATATGAATTGACAAACACCCATCACTTCACGGATAATTCCGCGCTTTTCTATGGGCTAATGCCCCTGGAACCCTTGCCTCACCATCAGTGGGAGGCTGTTTAACCCGAAAGGAAGACCGTCATGAGACATTATGAAATTGTCTTTCTGGTTCACCCGGACCAGAGTGAACAAGTACCTGCGATGGTAGAACGTTACCGTAGTATGGTGCAGGAAAGCGGTGGTGCAATCCACCGTCTGGAAGATTGGGGTCGCCGTCAACTGGCTTACCCAATCAACAAGCTGCATAAAGCACATTACGTGCTGATGAACATTGAATGTGGCGCGGAAACACTGACTGAACTGGAAAGTATTTTCCGCTTCAACGACGCGGTTATCCGTAATGTCACCATCCGTTGTGACAAGGCTGTCACTGAACCTTCCCCTTTGAAGAAAGAGAGTGAAGGCAGACCTGTCAAGCGTATGCGTGAAGAAGTATTGCCTGAAGATGACTATTCATCTGACGACGAATAATTACGGTTGATTCTGGAGATACACTATGTCACGTCAATTCCGCCGCAAAAAATACTGCCGTTTCACGGCTGAAGGCATCACCGAGATTGATTACAAAGATCTCGACATCCTGAAAAGCTTTATTACCGAAACCGGCAAGATTGTACCTAGCCGTATTACCGGTACTAAAGCGATTTACCAGCGTCAACTGGCGACTGCGATCAAACGCGCCCGCTTCCTGGCATTGCTGCCGTATTCGGATCAGCACAAGTAAGCTGCTCTAACAAGTAAACTTACGCACCAATGCACTGTGTTGGTGCGCAGACAAGGTGAGAACGATGGAAATCATTCTTCTGAAAAAAGTAGAAAACTTGGGGGCACTGGGCAATGTTGTTTCTGTGCGTCCGGGTTATGCACGCAACTTCCTGATCCCGCAAGGCAAGGCTAAAATGGCGACTAAAGCCAATATGGAAGCCTTTGAAGTGCGCCGCGCTGAACTCGAAGCTGAAGCTGTTGCCGTACTGGCTGCTGCTGAAGCACGTCGTGACCAACTGGCTGATATGGTACTGACCATTAAAGGCAAAGCGGGTAACGAAGGTAAGCTGTTCGGTTCTGTGTCCAATATCGAAATTGCTGAAGCCATTCAGGCTGCTGGCATCGAAGTGGAACGCCGCGAAATCCGTATGCCGGATGGTGCTATCCGCCACGTAGGTGAATTTGAAATCGGTCTGCATTTGCACACTGAAGTCAATACCACGATTAAGGTTATCGTTGAAGCAGCATAATGCTTGCTTGGCTGATGCCTGAAAAATAATATCCCGCCGTACTTTAGGGTACGGCGGGATATTTTTGTTGGTTCACTCACAGCTTATCCACAGCTTATACCACCATTCTATCCCTAACGTTTATCGCTGATTTTCGTTAAACTGCCCGCATGGCAGACTCATACGAATCACTCAAAATCCCCCCCCATTCCATTGAAGCCGAACAATCCGTCTTGGGCGGTTTGCTGCTGAGTGGGCTAGCAAACGACAGTACCGCATGGGATACCATTGCGGACAAAATCATCGAAAGCGACTTTTACCGGCAGGATCACCGCCTTATTTTCCGTGCGCTTGCCGATCTGGTGGAAGACAGCAAGCCCTTGGATTTGGTCACGGTGTCTGAATGGCTCAAGCAGCGCAATGAACTGGAAAATGCGGGTGGCTTTGCATACCTTGCGACGATGGCGAAAGACACGCCGAGTGCCGCCAATATCGGGGCGTATGCAGGCATCGTGCGCGAGAAATCGGTGCTGCGCCAATTGATCACCGTCGGCACGGGTATTGCTGATTCTGCTTTCACTGCGCAAGGCCGCCCCAGCAAAGAGTTGCTGGACGAGGCGGAACAGAAGGTTTTCAAGATTGCCGAGCAGGGAACCAAGCAAGGCCAAGTATTCAAGCCGCTGAAAAAACTGCTGAAAGTTACGCTGGAACATATTGAGGAACTGAGTAAGCTCAACAGCACCATTACCGGGGTTTCCACCGGCTACACCGATCTGGATGAAATGACCTCCGGCTTGCAGAAAGGTGACTTGATTATCGTGGCGGGAAGGCCGTCGATGGGCAAAACCTCCTTTTCGATGAACATCGCCGAATACGCGGCTGCCCACAAAAAATTACCCACCGCCATCTTCAGTATGGAAATGCCCGCCGAGCAGCTTACCTTGCGTTTGTTGTCCTCAATGGGGCGGGTTGACCAGCACCGCATACGCACCGGCAAACTGACTGACGAAGATTGGCCGCGTGTTGCCACTGCCGTCAAGATTTTCTCCGACGTGCCGATGTTCATCGACGACAGCCCCGCGCTTTCCCCGACCGAAGTCCGCGCCCGCGCCCGCCGCCTGATGCGTGAACACGGGCAGCTTGGCCTGATCGTGCTGGACTACTTGCAATTGATGCAAACCGGCACTAGCACCGACAACCGTACCGCTGAAATCTCGGAAATTTCGCGCTCGCTCAAATCGCTGGCAAAAGAATTGTCCGTGCCGGTCATTGCGCTGTCGCAGCTTAACCGCAGTCTGGAACAGCGCCCCAACAAACGCCCGGTTATGTCGGATTTACGTGAATCGGGCGCAATTGAGCAGGATGCTGACTTAATCATCTTCATTTACCGCGATGAGGTCTACAACCCCGAATCCCCCGATAAAGGCACGGCTGAAATCATTATCGCCAAGCAACGTAATGGCCCGATTGGCAGCGTGCGGCTTAACGTTCCTCGGCAAATACACCCGTTTCGAGAATTTTACCCCCGACATTTATTCACCGGGATTTGAATAAGCGGCGTAAACCGCTACACTGCCCGCATGAAACGATCCGCCCGCGCCATCATCGACACCTCCGCCCTGCGGCACAACTTGCGCCGCTGCCGTGAGGTTGCGCCCAACAGTTCGGCAATGGCGGTCATCAAGGCGAATGCCTATGGGCATAATATGCTCAAAGTGGCGGAAACGCTCAGCCATGCCAACGGCTTTGCGGTTTCCTGCCTTCAGGAGGCGTTGGAACTGCGCCAAGCACGCTTTATCCACCCCATTGTGGTGCTGCAAGGTTTCAATAGCCTGCAAACCATGAAAGCCTCAGCGGAACACCGTTTGCGGGTGGTGATCCATGACCGTTCCCAGCTTGAACTGCTGGAAAGTGCCCCGGCTTCCATTAAGCTGGATGTGGCGCTGAAACTCGATACCGGGATGCACCGGCTAGGTTTTCCGGTTGAACAAGCCCACAACCTGTTCGAGCGCCTCAGCAAACACCCCAACATCAAGCCGACCCCGTGGTTGATGACCCATATGGCGTGCGCCGATGAGTTGGATAACCCGCATACCCACGCTGCAACTGGAACGCTTTGCCAAATACACCGATGGCTTGCAAGCGCCGCGCAGTATTGGTAATTCCGCCAGCATCCTCGGTTGGCCGCAGACCCACGTCAATTGGGTGCGCCCCGGCATCATGTTGTATGGTTCATCGCCCTTTACTAATGGCGATGCCAGACGTGATGGTTTGCAGCCAGTCATGAGCTTGGTTGCGCCGCTGATTTCGATCCACACCATCCCGCAAGGGCGAAAGTATCGGCTACGGCGCAAGCTGGATATGCCCGGAAGATACCCGTACCGGCGTGGTGGCGATTGGTTACGCTGATGGCTACCCGCGCCATGCACCCACGGGCACGCCGGTGTGGATCAATGGTAAGCAAACCCGCATTCTGGGGCGGGTGTCGATGGATATGATTGTCATCGACCTGACCGCTATCGAAGCGCGTGTCGGTGATCAGGTTGAGCTATGGGGCAAACACATTTCAGTTGACCGGGTGGCGCAGGCAGCGGGAACCATTAGCTATGAACTCCTGTGCAATGCGGGCAATCTTTGCAAGCATGAATATATTTGATGAAATAAGTTATTTCTTATTGCTGATAATCTAATAAAAATTTGCTATCCTATTTATTGTTCAAATAAATCTGATCATGGATGGGCTTAAACATGGCAACAATAGGATACGTCGCGGTGCAGCAGTCGCCGCGAACAAATGAAGCGTGAGCTGATCGGGCTGGTGATTGGTACAGTGTTGTTAATGGCTGGCATGGCTTTTCTATTTTCCCAAACCATTATTGCGGATAGTTCGGCGGGCAGTGAGCCTGCTGCTGCTGTATCTGTTGCTGCGCCTACGCTTGTAGCACCGCCGCTCACCGTTGCGGCACTTGATGTGGCGCGGAATGATGCTGCGGTTACACCCGTGAATGCACCGACGAATGTGTCGCCCGCACCGGCAGCGACGCTACGCGCCAGAGGAAAAGCAGCTAACACCGGAAGAAAAACCCCCAGAAGCAGCGGCGCTGGTAGCAGAAACACCGCCGGGACGCACAGGCTGGATTTATGCCGGGCAGTTCGCCAACGGCAAATGGTCAGAACAAGGCTTGAAGATCGGCGCTGAATTGCCAGTCAGTGGTAAACGTTACCCTCTCGCTTGGGGGGCAACGGTACGCGAGCACCCCACCGGGTAAGCGCAGTGAGGCAGGCGGTAAGCTGGGCAAAACCCTTGCAAATTTGGCAGCAGGGCACGAGGTCGAAATTGTTCAAGTCAAAAAGTCTGGCAGCAAAGGCCATGTCTGGCTGGAAGTAAAGTTGGATAAATAACCGGGGCACGCAACGTATGGTGCTAGACTTGCAACTATTCTTGGTTTGCTAATGTCCAAACACGCATCATGATCCTAAGCATCCGTACCAAACTGTTTATCGCCATTTTTCTCGCCTGCCTGCTGATTGCAGGTGGGCTGGCCGGCATTTTGCAGTTCCGCTTGAAGAGCAGCTTTCTGGATTACTTGAATGAGCAAGAAAGCCGCTCCCTCACCCAGATTGAAACCCAGTTGATCGATGTCTATGAAGCCAGTGGTGACTGGACGGCGTTGGAACATAACCCACAGTTGTGGACTTCGATCCTTGATTCCGCAGTACGCAGCAGTTTTTTCCCTGCCAATGGTGAGGGGGACGATGCAAGGCCGCCGCCACCGCCACCGCCGCATTTCGAGCAGAATCGGGAGATGGATGGGTCAGCCGCCGCGCCCGCATTTCGTACAACGCATGGAGCGTTTCATCGGGCGTATTGTGCTGCTGGATGCTAAACGCAACATCGTCAAAGGCAGCATCAGCCTCGGTGTGCCAGATGATTTGCATGAACTCAAATCCCAGGGCAAAACCATTGGCTATCTGGGGATGCACCGCCGCCAGCGCCTGACAGAAAAAGTGGACGTGGATTTTGCCGATCGCCTGCAACGCACCTTATGGTTGGTGGTATTGCTGGCACTGCCGATGGCGGGGTTGTTGTCCTTCTTGCTGGCACGTCATTTAGGCACGCCGATTCAGGCATTACGCAGTGGCACTCGCCAGCTTACCGACGGCAATTACGCTTTACGGATGAAGCCCCAAGGGCGTGATGAACTTGCCTTGCTGACCCGCGATTTCAACCAGTTGGCGGAACGCCTGCAACAGAATGAAGCCTCCCGCAAGCAGTGGATTGCTGATATTGCCCACGAATTACGCACCCCATTGGCTATCTTGCGCGGTGAAATCGAAGCCTTGCAGGACGGTATCAACCAGCCTGATGCCAGCACCTTGGCGTCATTGCATCAGGAAGTCAGCCACCTGCAACGGCTGGTCAGCGACCTTTACGACCTGTCCATGTCTGACAGTGGGGCGCTCAGTTACCGCAAGGAAGCCCTCGACATCATTGCGCTGTTGCACGAAACCTTGGCGTTACATAGCACGCCGTTACAGGAGCAAGGTCTGCAAATCGACATGCAGGGTCTTGGTACGCAAGCTGTGCTGATACAAGGTGATCCACAACGCTTGCAGCAACTGTTCAAAAATCTGCTGGAAAATAGCCTGCGCTATACCGACAAACCGGGTCAACTGCTGATCAGCACGCAGGTGCAGGCGGGTTGGGTCGATATTCTGTTCGAGGATTCGCCGCCCGGTGTCCCCGATGAAGCCTTGCCGCACTTGTTTGAACGCCTGTACCGGGTGGAAAGCTCGCGTAACCGTGCTACGGGCGGGGCTGGCCTTGGGCTGAGCATTTGCCGTAACATCGTGGATGCACACGGCGGTACGATTAGTGCTGCCCATTCTGCACTGGGTGGGCTGCAAATCCGCGTGCATCTGCCCCTGCAAAGCTGACGGATACCTTCATGGAACACATCCTGATCGTCGAAGACGAACCTAAAATTGCTGATTTGCTGCAAAAATACCTGCAAAATGCCAATTACCGCACCCATTGGCTCAATACTGGCCTTGGCGTTGGCGACTGGGTACGCCATGAACAGCCGAATCTGATCCTGCTCGACTTGATGTTGCCCGGTAAGGATGGGCTGGAAGTGTGCAAGGAAATCCGCCAGTTTTCCCCCGTCCCCATCATTATGCTGACGGCGCGGGTGGAGGAAATCGACCGCTTGCTGGGTCTCGAACTCGGCGCGGATGATTATATTTGCAAACCCTTCAGCCCGCGTGAAGTGGTGGCTCGTGTCAAAGCTATCCTGCGGCGCATACAAGCATTCACCCAAACCGACAGCAAAGGCATAACGCTGACGCATTCCTTGCTGGAACTCGACCGTGACCGTTTGCTGGTCAGGGCAGGGCAGGGCGAAACCACCCTGACACTTGGTGGAATTCGAGTTGCTTGCTACGCTTGCAACAGCACCCCGGCAGAATCTTCGGGCGTGACCAACTGATGACCAAGGTGTATACCGATAATCGCATTGTGTCTGACCGCACTATTGACAGCCATATTAAAAAATTGCGTAAGAAACTGTCTGAAATCCTGCCAGATCAAGAGCTTATCCATTCGGTGTACTCGGTCGGCTACAAGTTCGAGCCTTAAATCTGCTGCCATTTCCTTATTGTTTGCACAATTGCGGCAAACTTCGTGCGCAATGTGTGGGTAACATCCTCCCTATCGACAGGCACAAAGCTTCTCAACCAAGTCATAAGGGAAACAAAGATGAAAAAAGCACTGATTGCAACCGCACTGATTGGCGTTATTGGCATGTCTGCGGCGTTCGCAGGCCACGGTGGTGGTTTTGGTGATTGTGGTGGTAAAGGTGGTCACGGCGGCTTCGGCGGGCGTGGCGACAAAATGGGCGAAATGCTGAGCGAAAAGCTGAAACTGGATGATGCCCAGAAAGCCCAGCTTGAAACCATCAAGCAAGAGCAAAGCACCAAAATGGAAGCCTTGCGTACCCAAATGCAGGAGCAAATGAAAGCCCTGCGTACTGAAAATGAAACCAAGATTGCGGCAATCCTGACACCTGAGCAGGCAACCACCTTCAAGCAAATGCAGGATGAGCGCCAAAAACGTCAGGACGAGCGCCGTGAAGAGCATGAAAAAGCGTCTGGAAAGCGGTAATTTTTAATAACAACTCAACAACTTAAATAATTAGGAACTTCAAACATGAAAAAAGTACTGATCACTACGGCATTGCTTGCCCTGTTAGGGACTTCGGCTGCGATGGCAGACCACGGTTTCGGCGGCGGCAAGGGCATGGATCGCATGAAAACCTTCCTTGGCCTGAGCGATACACAAGCGGCTCAAGTTGACAGCATTATGCAGGATCAACAAGCCAGAATGCAGGCACTGCATGAAGAAACCAACCAGCGCATTCAAGCCCTGTTGACACCTGAGCAAGCCACCAAGTTTCAGGAAATGGAGCAACAAGCGTGAAGAGCGCAAAGGTAATCGCATGGGCGGTTTCCAAGGTAATACGCAACAGCCCGCAGCACCGGCAGCAGGTGGTTGGGGTGGTTTCTAAGTTGGTTTGATTATTGTCGTCTGGTCTGATTTTGAGTCATATTTCACCTCGCTTAGGGCAGCCACATGGCTGCCCATTTTTTTGTGGGCGCATGACTATTGTTGTGTTTCAATCATTTATAAAATAAATCATCGCCTCATAAAATTCATCCATTACACGATGAACGCATGAAAAATGCTGATAAAATTTAGTTAAAAAATGATTCATTTTTTAAAAACTTGGCTAGAATTAGCGGGGAGTGTCCGTTTTTCTCGTTTCTAAACGATCAGCAGGGAAGGTGAATATGTTGGATAGTACCTCGGATAATGACGACCTGACCCCAATGCAAGAATATGTGACGGCGGGGGGTGTCATTCTGTTGTTTGGGTTACTGTATTGGTTTTTGAATCATGGCTGGAATGGTGATGCAGCACTGGATGTGGCGAATGCACCGTTACCCAAGGCAGTCATGGCTGACCACGGTAAATTCGCGGCAAATGCAGCAGATAATGCCGCATTGAAGACTGCCAGCACCGCTACTGAGACGGTCGATGCCAGTGTGAAAGTTGCGCCAGCAGTCGCAGCAACAGCCGCCGTCGCAGCAACCGCAGCGCCAGCGCCACAGGCCAAGCCACATTACCCGCTAAAGCCCCCGTCGCCGCAATCGACACCTGATGCAGGCCCCGTCGGCCCCGCTAGCCCCAAAGCGGAAGCACCGGGCAAACCCGCGCAAGCTATGGTTGCCCCGCCCGCCGCACCTGTTAGTGTCGAAGCTACGCCAGCCACTTACACGCTCCCGGATGGAACCAAGGTTGACATCGGTTCTAGTGGCTTCGGGGTTGATTTGAGGGATGCAATAGCAAACGGTCAATTTAACAAGCCGATTGTGTTTGACGGCATTCATTTTGATTCCGGCTCAAGCAAACCCAATGCACAGTCCGACCAACAGATTAAGGCGGCAGTGGCTTTGTTACACGCTAATCCAAACATCAAACTGTTAATACGCGGTCATACCGATGAAACCGGCAATCCTAAGGGTAATACTGAATTGTCTTTGGTACGTGCCAATGAAGTGGGTGTTGCTTTAGTCCAAGCCGGTATCGACAGGACACGCTTGCGGATTATGGGCATGGGTGATTCAAACCCTATCAGCACGAATGCCACCGAAGAAGGCCGCAAACTGAATCGCCGTATTGATGCATTAATTATTAAATAACCCTATTCACTAACAGGAGTAACACTATGGATGGCATTTCAACATCTTCTATTACTAATATGCTAGGGGGGCTTGCCTCCGGTAAACTTGGTCATGCCTTGGTTGGTTTGGCGATTCTCATTATTGGCTTGATTGTGGTCAGATTTATTGCTGGGATCATTAGGCGTTTGCTGGGTAAAGTGGGTTTTCTTAACCGTTCTAACTTGGCAAAACCGCTGGCTTCTTTGATTAAAGCCTTGTTGACCATTTTCGTCCTCATGGCT
This sequence comes from uncultured Gammaproteobacteria bacterium, assembly GCA_963818325.1. Taxonomy (GTDB): domain Bacteria; phylum Pseudomonadota; class Gammaproteobacteria; order Thiotrichales; family Thiotrichaceae; genus Thiothrix. The sequence goes on from CAWFRV010000016.1 coordinate 34,515, forward strand.
GTCTTACAGCATTTCGGTTTGACCGATGTATTAGCGCCATTGAAAAATATGCTCAACAAGTTTTTGGCTGCTGTGCCCAATATTATTGGCGCAGGTGTCATTGGCTATGCGGGTTGGGTGATTGCTAAGATCGTCTCTGAACTGACCGGTGTTGCCTTGGGTAAAGTAGACCGTCAATTGGCAAGCAGCATGGGCAGCCAAGCCAATCAGGGCATGAAGATTTCCAAGATTGGCAGCTCTTTCATTTTTGCCGCCATCCTGATTCCTATTGCGGTCAGTGCGCTGGGTGTATTGAATATCCCCTCCATTACTGGCCCTGCATCCGATATGCTGAATAAGTTGTTGGCCGCTATTCCCAATATTATTGGTGCTGGCATTATTTTGGCGGTGACTTATTTTGTTGCCAAGTTTGTGATTTCTATGTTGACCAATGTGCTGGATGGCATGAATGTGAATGAGATGCCGCATAAGCTGGGTATTGGCGATATGTTCAATGCCTCATTCACACCGACCAAATTGATTGGCAATGTCATTATGTTCTTCTCGATGTTGACGGCGGCGACGGCAGCGGTAAACACTTTGGGCATTGATATTATCTCTAACATCTTTGCTAAGGTGCTGGAATTTGGCGGTGGCATTTTGGTGGGTGGCGTTATCCTGCTGGTGGGTTACTTCCTCAGTACCTTGGCTTATAACAAGCTGAGCCAGTATGGCAGTGCCGGTATTGCGAACATTGCGCGTATCGCCATTCTTGGGCTGGTATTGGCAATGGGTTTGCGGGCAATGGGTCTGGCTGACAATATCGTCAATATGGCATTCGGCTTTACGCTGGGCGCGGTGGCAATTGCGGTGGCACTGGCCTTTGGTCTGGGCGGTCGTGAAGCAGCAAAACGCATTGCGAATGGCTGGGCAGATAAAATCAAGTAAAGCCGTATGATGGCATGATGATGGTAGGGGAGTATGCGCTATACTCCCCTTTTTTACGTCGCCAGTAAGCCATTCATCACTATGCCCGATCGTTGGAACCCCGCTTTTGAAACCCTGCACCCATGCTTTGGGCAATTACAGAACATCCGTTGCTGGCAAGGGCTGGAAGATTGGCCTGCCTGCGAGCGCCTTGCCAATGGGCTAGCGGCTGGTTTGCAGTCAGCAGATGGAATGCCTATCCGTTTTCTGCCACAAGACCACACCCTGCCTTACCCTGAACTGTATTACGAAGAGCGGATTTTCCAGCACGGCATCGTCTCTACCCGCCCCAATTGGCACGACTTTTTCAATGCGCTGATGTGGAACCTGTTTCCGCACACCAAAGTGCTGATTAATGCGTTGCACGCCGCCGATATAAAGCAGTATGGCAAACCGCGCACCCCGCAACGCGATGCCCTAACGGTGCTGGATGAAAGTGGCGTCATTATCGTCGCCAGCCGCCGCGAGCTATTGCAACGAGTGCTGGATTTCGCGTGGGAAACCTTGTTCTGGCAGGAACGCGCCGCGTGGGGGCAGGAGATTGGCTGCTTCATGATCGGTCATGCCACCTTGGAAAAGATGCTCACCCCCTATGTCGGCGTCACCGCCCATGCGTTGCTGGTTGAGGTGGAACCTGCCTTTTTCCAAGCATCCTTGGCGCAACAGCACGCTTATTTGGATCAGGTCATGGCAACAACCTTGCAGCAAGGCAAACTGTATTCGCCCGCTTGCCTGAACCCGTTTCCCCTGTTGGGCATTCCGGCGTGGTGGGATAATAGCGACTTGGCGTTCTACCAGAATAAGGGCTATTTCCGCGATAAAAACCGGGTGCGTGAGGTGAACATCATTGCAGCGCCAACCGTTTAGACTGAAATTGCTTGCAAGTTATAGGCTGATGCATGAAACTTATTGCCGATAAAAGGTCTTGTGGGGCTAACCAACAGCAAGGCTAACCATAGCGCCAGCAGGCGTGCCACCTACCATAATTAAAGAACAATAACCATGCAGGTTGCGACCTCTCATGCTCCAGCCGTCATGTTTGGCGAAAGGCTAGTCAAACTAGGCAAACTGAAACCCGTTGATCTTGAGCGTGCCTTGCGGGCGCAGACCGAAATCCGTCAGCCGCTGGGTAGCGTGCTGGTACGCTTGGGGATGCTCACCGAACAGGAAGTGGCTTTCGTGTTGTCACGTCACCTGAATGTGCGCATGGCCTTGAGTAAGGACTATCCCTCGCTTGCCGTGGAAAACCCCGGTATTGCCATCAATTACATGCGTAATGCCGAAATTGTCCCGGTGCAGGCCGAGGAAAACCGTCTGGTGGTTGCCATGTCCAACCCGCAAGATGCCTTCACCTGCCAAGCCATCTGCATGGCAAGTGGTAAACTGGTCGAGCCGTTGTTGGGGCTTCCTAGCGAAATCCGCGCCAATATTGAACGCTTGTATGGTGCTGAATCCAGCAAGAAAAAAGACGGCAGTGGTGAAGACGACTTCGAGATCACCAGCCATGACGACCGTGCCGATGACATCGAGCATTTGAAGGATATGGCGAGTGAAGCGCCCGTCATCCGTCTGGTCAACCAGATCATGACTAACGCCATGAGCCAGCGGGCATCGGACATCCACATCGAACCCTTCGAGAGCCACCTCAAAGTCCGCTACCGGATTGATGGCGTGATCCACGAAGTCGAATCCCCGCCGCCGCAACTGACCGCCGCGATCATTTCCCGCCTCAAGCTGATGGCACGGTTGAACATCGCCGAACGCCGCTTGCCGCAAGACGGGCGCATCCAGCTACGCGCACAGGGTAAGGAAATCGACATGCGCGTATCCACCGTGCCCACCATGCATGGCGAAAGCGTGGTCATGCGTTTGCTCGACAAACACAGCGTCAAGCTCGATTTGGCAACCCTTGGTTTTTCCGACGACAACTTCCAGAAAATCCAGAAAGAACTGGATGCGCCCCACGGTGTTGTGCTGGTCACCGGCCCCACGGGTTCGGGTAAAACCACCACCCTGTATTCCGCCCTCACCCAGTTGAACACCCCGGAAAACAAGGTGTTGACCGTCGAAGACCCGGTGGAATACGAACTCGAAGGCATCAACCAGATTCAGGCCAACCCCAAAATCGGCCTCAATTTTGCCGATGCGTTACGTTCCATTGTGCGCCAAGACCCGGACATCATCATGATTGGGGAAATGCGCGACGTGGAAACTGCCCGCATTGCCATCCAGTCTGCCCTCACGGGTCACTTGGTGCTGTCCACCCTGCATACCAACGACGCCGCCAGCGGCATCACCCGTCTGATGGACATGGGGATCGAAGATTACCTGATCACCTCCACCGTCAACGGCATCCTTGCGCAACGTCTGGTGCGCCGCCTATGTCCGCAATGCCGTGAATCACACCCGGTATTGCCCGAAATCGAGCAGGAACTCGGCCTGCGCCACTACCAGCCGGAAGGTGAACTACGCCTGTGGCACGCCAAAGGTTGCAATGCTTGCGGCAACACGGGTTACAAAGGCCGCAGCGCCATCCACGAAGTACTGGTGATGGACGACGCCATCCGCCGCCTGATCCTCAAGCATGAAGATGCAGGCGTGTTGCAGGAACAAGCGCGTAAAGGTGGGATGCGCACCATGTACGAAGACGGCCTGATGAAGGCGCTCAAAGGCGTGACGACGCTGGAAGAAGTGCTGCGCGTGGCGGAGGAAACCCCGAATGCCCGCGTATAGCTACAAGGCCATTACCCCGCAGGGCGTCCCCAAAGAAGGGGTTCTCGACGCGGCTAGTGAAGCACAGGCTGCCGAAAACCTGCACGCCCAAGGGCTGATTCCGATCAAGATTCTGGCAGGCAAGGCGGCGTGGCAGTACAACCGTTGCCAGCAAAAAATCCGCCAAACCGTTCGCCAGCAAAAAAGTCAGCCAGCCCGACATCATGGCGATAACCCAGCAAATGTCTACCATGCTCAAGGCCGGGTTGCCGCTCGATCGCGCCCTCGGCATTCTGTTGGAAATTGGTGACAAACCGCCCGTCATCGAGCTGGTGCAAGGTATCCAAAACAGTGTGCGTAGTGGCAAACGCTTCGCCGATTCACTGGAAGAAACCGGCAAGTTTTCGCGCTTCTACGTCAATATGGTGCGGGCAGGTGAAGCAGGTGGTTCGATTGACGATGCGCTGGCACGGCTGGTTGACTACATGGCGCGTGCCAAAGAATTGCGCGGCACGGTGATTTCCGCACTGATTTACCCCGCGATTCTTGCGTTTGTGGCGGTGGTGTCGATCTTTGCCTTGCTGACCTTCGTTGTGCCGCAGTTTGCGAAAATGTTCGCGGATATGGGGGCGGAATTGCCCACGATTACCAAAGTGGTGATGGGGACATCCGCTACTTTGCAGCATTACTGGTGGGCAGTGCTTGGCGGGTTTTTGCTGATCCTGATGCTGGCGCAATACGTTCTCCGCAACGACAAGGCACGTACCGGGCTTGACCGCAGCATGTTGCGCTGGCCGATTGTGGGCGACCTAATCGGCAAGATCGAAACCGCACGCTTTTCCCGCAGTCTGGGGACGCTGTTACACAACGGTGTGCCGCTACTCGGTGCGCTGAAAATCGCCAAAAATACCGTGGGCAATCGGGTCATGGCAGCAGCGGTGGAAGAATCTGCCGACAGCCTTAAGCAGGGCGAAAGCCTGACCCGTACATTATTGAGCAAAGGCGTCTTTCCCGCTTACGCCTTGCACATGCTGCGCGTTGGTGAAGAAACCGGGCGCATGGAAGATCTGCTGCGTGAAGTGGCAGACATTTACGACGATGAAGTCAAAACGTCGGTGAAACAGATGTTGGCAATGCTTGAACCGTTGCTGATCCTGATCATGGCAGTTGCCATTTTGGTGATTATTGGCTCGGTACTGCTGCCGATGATCAATATGGCTGATTTAGTGAAATAATAGCAATAACAAGGAGTTAAAGATGCAAAATAAATTCAAACAACGTGGTTTTACCCTGATTGAGCTGATGATCGTGCTGGTCATCCTTGGCCTGATCATGGGGATCGTGGGGCCGCAGGCGATGAAATACCTCGGCAAAGGCAAAACCCAATCTACTAAGATTCAGATTGAAAATCTCAGTGCTGCGCTCGATATGTACCGTCTGGAAGTGGGAAACTATCCGACATCCGCTGATGGATTGAAGGCGTTGGTGGCAGCACCTTCCGGCGCACGCGGTTGGAATGGCCCTTACCTGAAAAAAGGCGATGTGCCTAAAGATGGCTGGAACAATGACTATCAGTACAAGCGCCCCGGCAGTAATGGGCAGCCGTATGATTTGCTGTCTTTTGGCGCGGATGGTACAGCGGGTGGCGAAGGCGAAGATGCAGACATCACCCTCTGGGCAAAATAAAGGTTTTACCCTGCTCGAAGTCCTGCTGGTGCTGGTCATCGGCGGGTTGCTGATGGGCGTGGTTGTTACCTCGCTCTCTGAAGGCCCGGTGTTGCGCAAAAGCAGCCGGGAAGTCGCTGCGAGCTTGCGCCATGCCCGCGCCCAAGCCGTGATGCGCCAGCAACCTACGTTGTGGAAGATGAATATTCAGGAAAAGCGTTTCTGGATCGACGGTGGGGCAGAGGATGCTGAACGTAACCTCAGCGCGTCCATCGAAGCCAAAGTCAACACGACTTCGGCTGAAGTGGATGCTGCCAATCAAGGCGGCATCCGCTTTTTTCCTGATGGCAGTTCCACGGGTGGCTCGGTGGAATTGACGCATAACAAGCAGACCTACAAGGTCAATGTGGAATGGGTGACAGGGCGTGTTTCGATACAGTAAGCAATCTGGTTTTTCCCTGATTGAAGTCCTCGTCGCCTTCGTGGTGATGGGGCTGGTAGTGGGCACGCTCTTGCAACTGTTCGGCTCTTCCATGCAAAGTGTGGCGCTGTCCGATGAATACAGCTTCGCCATACAAGTCGCTGAATCCCGCCTTGCCGCTGTTGGCAACGACATCGAGGTGAAAGAGGGTAGTGTCAGCGGTGAAGAAAAAGGTTCCGGCTATCGCTGGGATGTGCGCATGGAACCCATTGAGTTCAGTGATAAACTGAAAGAAATTCCCATTCCCTTACAAATGTACCGCGTAGAAGTCGTGGTGACGTGGAAAAGCGGCGACAAGCCGCGTGAATTCCATCTGTCGTCATTACGTTTCGGGGAAAAGGCATGAAGCAAGGCATGAGGCAAAGTGGCTTCACCCTGCTTGAAATGCTCATCTCGTTCGCGCTGGTTTCCTTGCTGTTCCTCGCCCTGTTCGCCAGTTTCAACACCATCGGGCGAAGTTGGGATGCAGCCGATACCCGCATGAACAAGACTGAAGACCTGCGCCTGATCAGTGATTTCCTGCGCCGCCAGTTGGGGCAGGCAATGGTGGTGAAAATCAAAGGTGAGAAACAACCGCAAGTGTATGCGTTTGAGGGCACATCCACCTCCTTGCGTTATGCTGCCCCGCTGCAACCCTTGCAGCATCAAGGGGGCGTATTCCTGATTGAACTGACGATTGTCGGCGGCAAAAACGGCAAGGCGCTGGAAATGCGCTATGCTCCTTACCGCCCTGAATTGACATGGGAAGAGGCTTTTGAAGAAGCCGAACCCGTGCCGGTGTTCGATGGGCTGAAAGATGCTGCATTCGAGTATTTCGGGGCGGAAGAGGCAGGCCAAGACCCGGAGTGGTCACCCGATTGGGAAGATAAGCCGCTTTTCCCACAGATGTTGAAAATGTCACTGGCTGATGCCGAACGTGCTTGGCCGGAAATGCTGATTGATTTGCCACAGGTGAGTGATTATGGGAAATAAGCAACAAGGCGTCGCTATGATCGTCGTTTTGTGGATGATCATGGTGATGATGACCCTTGCCGCTAGCCTGCTCTACGCCACCCGTACCGAAACCAGCATGGTGGATTATGCCCGCCGCACCGCTACTGCCCGTGCCATTGCTGATGCTGCTGCCCATTACGCGGTGATGCAGCTTTTCCTGCCCAATAAAGAACGTGACCTCAAACTGGGTGGTGCGCCGCTGCTGTGGAGTTATGAGGGGGCGAAAGTCGAAATTCGGGTGGTGGGTGAAAATGGGCTGATCGACATTAACTATGCCAGCCCTGCATTGCTGCAACTGATTCTGGAACAGAATGGGATGGAGAAGCAAGCGGTACAAAATATGCTGGATATTTTGGAAGATTTCCGCGATGTCGATGATCTTAGGCGTCTCAACGGTGCAGAAGATGACGACTACGAGCGCGAAGGCTTGCCATTTGGTGCTAAGGATGCGCCTTTCGAGCGTATTGAGGAATTGCAGCAGGTGTTGGGTATGACACCGCAGCTTTATCAAACTTTGACGCGCTTCTTGACGGTTAATTCTGGTGTGGCGGGTATCAATCCGATGCTTGCCCCACGCCAAACCTTGCTGTTGCTGGCGGAAGGTGATGCCGCGAAAGTGGATGCTTACATCCAGCAGCGTGACGAGTCAGAAGGGCAATATGTACAACCCGATTTCGGTGCTGCATTTTTGGATGCTGAGCAACAACCGCTATACCGGATGCAGATCAGGGTCTATACCGACGAAACCGCCCCGCCGTATTTTGAGGAGCGGTCGATGCGTTTACGCCCAGGGGAAACCCCACCGTTTGTTAATCATTTCCGTATCTTGCAAGAATCTTCCGCGCAGTTTGAGTGAAAGGCTTGTCGCTAAACCAGCGTTGCAGGCTGCCTTGCTGAGCCTGCGCCAACTGGTTTCCCAGCAGCAGGTAGGCAAGGAAAACCAGCAAGAAGCCGAAGAACATCAGGCTTTCACTGATTTGCAGGTGTTCGGCTACCCACCCAACGGTTGCCAGGCTTAATGCCAGCAACACCATAGTCACGAGGGTAGCAGATTTCCCCAAGCCTGCTTCCAGCAGTAAATGGTGCAGGTGATCACGGCCCGCCGTGAAAGGCGACCTGCGGCTGCGTAGGCGCACCAGAATGACCCGCACCATATCCATCACCGGCAGGGCAATCAGCCACAGTGCCGTTACCGGGCGGAATGCCGCTTCCACCGTGTCTTGTGTGCCTTCGATTAGCAACCAACTCACACTCAAGCCGATCAGCATCGAACCTGCATCCCCCATGAAAATTTTCTGCTTGAACGGGCGCAGTTCCAAGTTATTGAGCAGGTAGGGAATCAGCGCCCCAATGAAAATGACACTGATGCTTAGTTCTATTGCATGAGCGGGGACGTTGAACAGCAATACCAAGCTGATCAGGGAAACCAGCGTGACCGAGCCTAGTAGGCCGTCAATGCCGTCAATCATATTGAAGGCGTTGATAATGCCCAGCACCATGATGACGGTGAACGGGTAGCTGAATGCGCCGAGATGGATTTCGCCGAAGCCCACTAGGTTGCCGAGATTTTCTAGCGACAAACCCGTGCCGATACAGAGTGCCAAGGTAAGGAGGGTTTGCATGGTAATGCGCAGTTTGACGGATAGGTCTTCGGCATCATCTGCAACCCCTAGCAGGACAATGCCGAGCGCACAAAGTAACCACGCAGACAGGGCATTATCCATTGGCAGGGTGAGTAGGGCGGCGGCGGTGAGACCCGCAAAAACCGCCATGCCACCAATCAGCGGAATAGCCCCCGTGTGTTGTTTCCGGCCCTGGGGGATGTCCAGAAGGTTGGCGTGAAAAGCCAATGGTTTGAGCAGGCGAAGTGCGATCCATGTCATGCACAGGCTTGTGAGCAACGATAATATAAGCATGTTGTCCTCAGGGTTTCTAGTGACTCTCTACGTTATATTCTACCCATACTTATTGAATGTGATTATAAAAAAGGTTTGAAGTGAGTAATAATTCTGATTAGTGGGAATTGCTTTATATAAAGGACAGATAAGCGGTACATTGCCCGCTTCCATCAACCTTCTATCAGATGTCAGTGATGATTTAAACTTTATATGATAGATTGATCAGTAATATAAAAATAACATTAACTAATGAGTATGGTTTAAAATTATGCTCATAAATCTTTCTGTCATAATGAGTTTACCCCCTAAAATGATAGATTTACACAGCCATATATTACCCGCGCTTTGTGATGGTTCCCAGAGTATAGAAACCTCATTGGCAATGGCGCGTCTCGCCGTGGCGGATGGTACGACCCATCTCGCTTGTACCCCCCATATTTACCCCGGTGTGTATGATAATTCCACGGCAACCATTACCGCTGCCATGCATACGCTACAAGCACAGTTGGATGCGCATGACATTTCGCTACGCTTGGTGATCGGTGCAGATGTACGGATGATTTCCAGCGTACTTGACGGTTTGCAGCAAGGGCATATTCCAACCTTGCATGGCTCACGCTATTTCCTGCTGGAACCTTCCCACGACTTACCCGTGCCGCATTTTCTGCGCCAGATTGAGGCTTTCCTGAATGCTGGCTACATCCCCGTGATTACCCACCCGGAGCGGCTGCGCTGGTGTGAGGAGCATTATCACGACTTTATCACCGCCGCACGCATGGGCGCATGGCTGCAAGTCACCGCCGCTGCGATTACCGGGCGGTTTGGGCGTGGTGCAAAAAAATGTGCAGAACGGCTGCTACAAGATGGCGTGGTGCATATTATCGCGTCAGATGCGCATAATATCGAATACCGCCCGCCGATTTTGTCAGATGGGGTGGCAGCCGCTATCCGTCTCACGGGTGATGAAACCGCCATCATGCAAATGGTTACGTACCGTCCGCAGGCCATTTTAGACAATGCCGAGCCTCAGCAAGTGTCCTTACCGCCGGGGTTGACGGAGTGTGTGCCTGCCTCCATGCGTCTGCATGAAAAATATGGAAAATATGAACACAAAGGTTGGTTTAACCGTTTGTTTGGTTGAGCTGTTCGAGCCACGTCGATTTGATGAATGCACCCAGTTGCAGGAATTCGGCTTCACGGGCACTGCCCCGTCGCCACGTCAGCCCGATTTCGCGGTAACTTTCTTCCGGTAATGGCCATATCTTGACGCTTGTGCCGGTTAGCAGGGTCGAACCTTTGACCATTTCCGGCAGGTAGGAAATCCCTAAATCTGCATCCACCATTTGGGTTAGCGTCAGCAGGCTGCTGGCGGTGAAGCGGCTTATTTTGTCCATGTCCTGCAAGTGGCAGGCGGATAGGGTGTGGTCGCGCAGGCAATGCCCATCTTCCAACAACAGGATACTTTCCGGGTTGAGGTCGTCGAAAATATGGCGTCTGGGGCGGGTGTGCTGGGTATCTTCACGGCAGGCGAGGAAAAACCTATCCTTGAACAGCGGCAGCACTTCAACATTGCGCAGCGCGTAGGGCAGGGCAATGATGATGAGGTCAAGCTCGCCATTCATCAGCTTTTCGTAGACGCGCTGGGTAATATCTTCGCTCAGGTACAGGCGTAATTGCGGGAACTGCTGGCGCAAGGAAGGTAATACGCCGGGTAGCAGGAAGGGGGCAATGGTGGGAATAACGCCTACCCGCAGGTCGCCAGTGAGGGGCGCATGGTTGCTTCGCGCCAGTTCCACTAGATTTTCCATGTCACGCAAGCAGCGCCGTGCTTCAGCAGCAATCTGGCGGCCTATGTGGGTGACCGTGACGTTTTTGTTGGTACGGTCAACCAATTGTACTTCTAGGGTGTTTTCCAGCTCGCGGATGGCGGTGCTGAAGGCAGACTGCGACACAAAACAAGCTTCGGCGGCCTTACCAAAGTGTTCTTGGCTTTCCAGTGCGACGAAATAGCGAAGCTGCTTTACAGTTGGCAGATTCATGGCAACCTCCCTGATGTATCGTTTTTCAAGCTCACTACATAGATAATATTCTATTTTTTGTATGGATGTAAAAAATCTTTGTGTGGTAACACCCTTCGTCGGTTTTAATGTGGCGCTGTTCTTATTTCTCAGTAACGTTCTTTGCTGTTCATTTAAATAACGTATATGCCCAATGTAAATGTAATTGGGATAATTTCATTTGACGGCTATGTTCTTTCTATAAAATTCTTGGATTAAATGAATCCATTGGGTTTCCAATAGAGTAGTTGCATGAAAAATATACGAAAAAATGTCATTTTTACCGGGATTGGATACACGTTGCCCCTCTTAGCTGCTTTGTTGACCATTCCAATCATGGTCAACAAGCTGGGGGTTGATTTATACGGTTTATATATTATTTGTGTATCCCTGATCGGATTTATGGCACTGGTGGATTTGGGGATAGGCCAGACGGTCGTCAAATATGTTTCAGGGTATGAGGCTACCGGACAGCGGGAAAAGGTCGAACCCATGCTGCGGGTGGCGTTTCTGGTCTATCTGGTGCTTGGTTTTGCCAGTGTGGTTTGCCTGTACGTATTTGCACCTGTCTTGGCGGCTGGACTCTATGAACAGGCTGATAGGCAGGCGTTGGCGCAGGAAGTGTTAAGGGTTACGGCCTTGCCGCTGTTTTTCAGTTATGTAAACCAGTTTTTTCTGAATGTCTGCAAGGCATACCACCGTTTTGACCTTTCAGCCATCATCCACAATGTGGGCAACTTGGCGGGGATTGCATTGGCTAGCGTTTTGCTGCTGGCGGGTTATTCCCTCAAAGAGGTGATATGGGGATATGCCTTCATCCAGTTTGTCACCTTTGTCTGCGGTTATCTGGCAAGTATGTATGCATTACCCGCTGGCATCAGGCCAACGCCTGCTTTTGACCCAATTATTTTTGATGAAATCGTGTCTTTTAGTGCTTATACCTTTGTGGGTAATGTCATCGGTTCGCTGGTGTCGCGTGCTGACAAGTTGCTGATTGGTATCATTATCGGTACTGATGCCGTTACCTACTACCAGATACCCTTCACGATTGCCCAGATGGCGAATGGCATCATCCATATGCTGGTGAACATTACCTTTCCGCGTTTCAGTGAGATGTTCAGTTTGCGGGATAAGAGAGGGCTGTCCAGTTTATACCGAACCACCAATGACATTGTGTTTTTGGTCAGCATGATGGTGGCGGTTTTATTGATAACCGTTGGGGGAGATTTTCTGGCGCTGTGGATTTCACCCGGATTTGCACAAAAGGCTAGTTTGGTCTTGCAGATCATGGCGATTTATTTCTTTCTGCAAGCCAATACCGTGGTTGGTTACTGGGTGCTACAGGCGGGTGGGCAGGCAAAACTGACGGCATTCATGTCCGTCGTTGATGCGCTGGCCTACTTTGTGGCCCTGTACTATCTGGGTGGGAACTATGGTTATCTGGGGGCAACAGTTGCCCTGTTCTTCCTGCTGTTGAGCGTGCCGTTGCAATATGTTTGGATTGCCCGCCATATCGGTCATAGCGGACTGGAGTACCTGACCCAGCTTATGGCATTTTCATTGGGCGGATACTCCATTGTCTATTTTTTGGAGAGCCTAGATGTGTGGCTAAATAACAGTTTGTTGGAAATTGTTGTGAATGGTGTGCTGGTATTGGTGATGCTGGCGGTTGCGGTGCGGGCAGTATTGAGCAGGAAGGGGATGTCCCTTACCCCAACCCCGCTCCCGCAAGGGGATAGGGGCTAAGATAAGCAGGTGGGTCAGGCTTTCAAACGCTTGTATTTAATGCGATGTGGATTCAAGTCGTTGCCGTGGCGACGCTTGTAGTCTTCCTCGTAATCGCTGTAGTTGCCTTCAAACCACGTTACCTGTGAATCGCCTTCAAACGCGAGGATGTGGGTGGCAATCCGGTCCAGGAACCAGCGGTCATGCGAGATCACCACCGCGCAGCCGGGGAAGTTGAGGATCGCTTCTTCCAGCGCCCGCAAGGTTTCCACGTCGAGATCGTTGGTCGGTTCATCAAGCAACAACAGGTTGCCGCCTTCTTTCAGCAATTTTGCCAGATGCACGCGGTTGCGTTCCCCACCCGACAAATCGCACAGGCGTTTTTGCTGGGAATCACCCTTGAAGTTGAAGCGTCCGCAATACGCCCGTGACTGAATCTGGTAGCCACCGACCGTCATAATGTCGTGCCCGTCAGAAATTTCCTGGAACACGGTTTTGTTGGGGTCGAGGTCGTCACGCGATTGGTCAACGTAAGCAATCTTGACGGTTTCACCGACTTTGAACGTACCTGCATCCGGCTGTTCCTGCCCGGTAATCATGCGGAACAGGGTGGTTTTACCCGCACCATTCGGGCCGATAATGCCGACAATGCCGCCTTTGGGCAGGCTGAAACTCACATTTTCATACAGCAAGCGGTCGCCGAAGGATTTGCTGATACCATTGGCTTCGATCACCAAATCGCCAAGGCGCGGGCCGGGGGCGATGTAGATTTCGTTGGTTTCGGCGCGTTTTTGGTAGTCGCTGGAAGACAGTTCTTCAAAGCGTTGCATCCGTGCCTTGCTCTTGGCGTGGCGGCCTTTGGGGTTGGAACGTACCCATTCCAGTTCCTGCTTCATGGCTTTCTGGCGGCCTTGCTCGGACTTGCTTTCCTGCGCGAGGCGGTTTTGCTTTTGCTCCAGCCAGGAGGAATAGTTGCCTTCCCACGGGATGCCTTGCCCACGGTCGAGTTCCAGAATCCAGCCTGCCACGTTGTCGAGGAAGTAGCGGTCATGGGTGACAGCGACGACAGTGCCGGGGAAATCTTGCAGGAAGCGTTCCAGCCAGGCGACGGATTCGGCATCCAGATGGTTGGTCGGTTCGTCAAGGATCAGCATGTCGGGGGAAGACAGCAGCAGGCGGCACAGCGCGACGCGGCGTTTTTCACCGCCGGAGAGGGTGGTGACATCGGCATCCCACGGCGGCAGGCGTAGCGCGTCGGCAGCGACTTCGAGGGTGTGTTCGAGGTTGTGCGCGTCGGCGGCTTGCAGGATGTTTTCCAAACGGGCTTGTTCGGCGGCGAGGGCATCGAAGTCGGCATCGGGTTCGGCGTAGGCGTTGTAGACTTCATCGAGGCGGGCTTGCGCGTCTTTGATGACTTTTAAGCCTTCTTCGACGTTGCCGCGCACGTCCTTGGTTGGGTCAAGTTGTGGTTCTTGCGAGAGGTAGCCGATGTTGATGCCGGGTTGCGGGCGGGCTTCGCCGAGGATGTCGGTGTCGATGCCTGCCATAATGCGCAGTAAGGTGGATTTACCCGCGCCGTTGTAGCCGAGTACGCCGATCTTCGCGCCGGGGAAAAAGCTGAGGTAAATGTCTTTGAGAATGTAACGGTTCGGCGGGACGACCTTGCCGACACCGTTCATGGTGTAAATGTATTGTGCCATCCAGTGCTCCAGAGAAAGTAGGGGGTGTCTGTGTAGGGGCGGTTCATGAACCGCCCCTACGGGATTAGAAGAATCGGCTGATGTTAGCGACTTGTTCTTGTACCAACGCCATATCCTGACGCGATTCGACGTTCAAGCGCAGCACAGGTTCAGTATTAGAACCGCGCAAGTTGAAACGCCATTCCGCAAATTCCATGCTCAAGACCGTCGGTGGTATCAATCACCAGCGGTTGTAATGCCGCGAAATGTTCACGCACAGCCGCGATACACGCTTTCACATCGTTAACGTGGAAATTGATTTCACCACTGCACGGGAACTTGCCAATGCGTTCACTCACCAGCGTGGACAGTGTTTGCTCTTTCACGCTCATCAATTGCGCTACCAACAACCACGGAATCATGCCGCTGTCGCAGTACGCAAAGTCGCGGAAATAGTGGTGCGCACTCATTTCGCCGCCGTAAATCGCATCTTCCAGCCGCATCCGTTCCTTGATGAAAGCGTGTCCGGTTTTGGATTGGATCGGTACGCCGCCCGCCGCTTGCACCACGTCAATGGTGTTCCACGTCAGGCGCGGATCGTGAATGATTTTTGCACCTTGATGCTGTTGCAAGAACGCTTCTGCCAGCAAGCCGACGATGTAATAACCTTCGATGAATTCGCCGGTTTCGTCGAACAGGAAGCAGCGGTCGAAATCACCATCCCACGCAATACCCATATCGGCGTTATGTGCCAACACCGCATCGCGGGTATCCGCCCGATTTTCTGGCAGCAAGGGGTTGGGGATGCCGTGCGGGAACGTGCCATCCGGTTCGTTATGCACTTTGATGAAGGTGATCGGCACTTGCAGGCGTTGGCATTCGGCTTCGAGTGCATCCACGACGTGACCGGCAGCACCATTGCCCGCATTCACCACCAGTGTCAGCGGCTTGATTGCTTTCAGGTCGATATAACCGAGCAAATGTTGCACGTAATCGGCAAGGCACGATTGCTGCGTGAGTGCGCCGCGTTGTGTGACAGGCGGGAACTGATTCTCTTCCGCCATGCGCTGAATGTCTTTCAAACCCGTGTCGCCGCTGATTGGGCGTGAACCTTCGCGCACCAGCTTCATGCCGTTGTAGTCCATCGGGTTGTGGCTGGCGGTGACTTCAATGCCGCCATCCACGCCGAGGTGGAAAGTGGCGAAATAAATTTCTTCCGTGCCAGTCATGCCGATGTCGATCACGTTCACGCCTGCATCTTGCAAGCCATTCGCCAGTGCCAGCTTCAGGGTTTCGGAGGTCAAACGCACGTCACCGCCGACCACGACTTGCTTGCCTGCGCCGATAAATTCCCCATACGCCCGCCCAATGCGGTAAGCCACGTCGTCGTTAAGCTCGTCGCCCAGCTTGCCGCGAATGTCGTAGGCTTTGAAACAGGTTAGTTTTTGCATGTATACGTCTCTTTTTTGCTGCTTGTCATCAATAGCTGCCCTTGCGTAATAGGACAGCCACAAAGGTTTTGGTGAGGATAATCAAATCCAGTTCCAGCGACCAGTTGCGCACGTACCAAACATCCAGTTGCACACGCTCGCTATAGCTCAATTCGTTGCGCCCACTGACTTGCCACAAGCCGGTGATGCCCGGTCTGACTTGCTGGTAATAGTCGATGTATTCGCCGTAAGCAACGATTTCTTCCTCAATGATCGGTCTTGGGCCGACCAGTGACATTTGCCCACGCAATACGTTGATTAGTTGGGGCAATTCGTCTAGCGAGGTGCGGCGCAGGAAGCTCCCGACTTGGGTGATGCGCGGGTCATCTTTCAGCTTGCGGTCGCGTTCCCATTCTTCACGGGCTGCCGGGTCGGTATCGAGAATTTGTTCCAGTTGTTCGGCTGCATCGGCTCGCATGGTACGGAATTTGTAAATCTTGAACGGTTTCCCGTCCTGCCCGATGCGTTCCTGCCTGAAAATGGGCTTGCCGCCCGTTGCCACCCACACCCAAACATACAGGCCAAACAGGATGGGTGATAGCACCAGCGTCAGGATGAGCGCCAGAATAAAATCAGAAATATGCTTGAAAGCCCGGTCACTGTTGCTCAGCAAGTTGTTGCGGACAAAGAAAATCAAGCCTTTCTGGTTAATGGAGTTGAACACTTCGGCATTGAACATCGGCAATGAAGTCATGCGCGGAACCAGCAGAATCCGTTTAACCTTGTGCTGGATTTGATCCATCAGGTGGAACATGCGCTCCATGCCGGTATTTTCCAGCATAATGATAGTGGCGAAGAAACGCTCTTTCTCCAGAATATTGCTCACAATGCTTTGTAAGCCTTCCGGCGAATAATGGTTGATATTGACGGTTTCCCCGACATCGAAACCAAACGGGTTGTCGGCTGAGAGCCATTGGTGGGAATCGGCGCAAGCTTCCTCATCACAAATTACCAGCACCCGTTCACGCAACAGGGGGTGTTGCAGGCAACGCCGTTTCAGGTAATAAATCCATAGCGGCAACAACAGATTGAGGCCAAAAAACATCAGGATGATCAGGCGCGAATAGTGGTCGGCCTGTTTGAGCAGCGACATCAGGGCAAAGTTGATGATCAGTGCCATGAAGCTGCCCTTGAGGATCAGCCATGTTTCGGAAGTCGTCACCATGCGCCGAGTCAGCAGCCGCAGGTAGAAAAAGATCAGCATGTAGACCACGATCTGCCACAGGTATTTGTTGGCGGGGTGTGCGTAAACGTCAGGCAGCAACAATTCTGCCAAGCCACGCGCCAGTAATAGGTTCAGCAATAGCAGCAGGGTATACAGGGTCAGCTTGAACAGGGTATATTTCATGGTTTATTAATAGAAAAGAAGTCATCGCGCCTTGAATCAAAGTGCCATCCCAGAGGTTGCTATCCTGCTCTGTACTTATAATGGTCAGCGTTATCTGAGCGACCAGCTCGATTCCGTTGCTGCCCAGACCTATCCCAACTGGGTAGTCCGGGTGTCTGATGATGGCTCGCAAGATGATACCCTCTCAATTCTGACTGAGTATAGGTCAAAATGGCCTAATGGGCGCTTATCTATTGCTCAAGGGCCTGCGAAAGGGTTTGTGGCTAACTTTCTATCCTTGACCTGTAATGCCGATATTCAGGCTGATTACTATGCTTTTTGCGATCAGGATGATGTGTGGGAAGCCGACAAACTCCAGCGGGCGGTGGATTGGTTGCAGGGTGTTCCTGAGGGTGTCCCGGCGCTGTACTGCTCGCGGACACAGTTGGTGGATGCCGACAACAATAGCATTGGTTTTTCGCCACTGTTTAGCAAACCGCCCAGCTTTGCGAATGCGCTGACGCAGAATGTGGCGAGTGGCAATACGATGGTGTTCAACCATGCCGCTTGCGCCTTGTTGCGTGAAGGCGGCAAGGATGTTGAGGTGGTGGCACACGACTGGTGGCTTTATCTGCTGGTCAGTGGTGTGGGTGGCAAGGTGTTTTATGATACCTACCCTTCACTTGCGCTACCGTCAGCACGGCGGCAATCTGGTGGGGATGAAAACTCACTGGTTGGCGCGGCTTAGTGCGTTTGCGTACGTTGCGCGAAGTGTGGCGGGGCATTTTCGGGCAGGGTAATGACCGTCAGATACAGGCGTTGCGCGGATACGTGCTAGACTCACCCCGGAAAATTGGGTAATACTGGACAGGTTTGTGGCTGCGACGGGATCGTTGGTTATTACCCCGATTGCTGGGGTCTGAAACAATCCGGTATTTACCGCAAGCCTTGTCGGTCATTTGAGCCTCATCGCTGCTGCTATTTTCAAGAAGATTTAATACTACCATGAAGCTACACCAGCCCCTTCCTACTAGTCCGTTGGCCATTATTGCATTCCTTTTGGCATAACCGTCAGCTTATTTGGCAAATGAGCTAAGCGTGAAGTGCTTGGGCGCTACCGTGGCTCGATGATGGGTGTGGCTTGGTCATTTTTTAATCCGATTTTTATGCTGACTGTGTACACGTTTGTGTTCAGTTTTGTGTTCAAATCCCGTTGGGGTGTGGATGTGAGCGTGGATCAAGGCGAGTTTCGCGGTCATTCTGTTTGCGGGGATGATTGTGCATGGCTTGTTTGCGGAATGCGTCAATCGTGCGCCGAGTTTGGTGCTCAGCTAATGTCAATTATGTTAAGAAAGTGGTGTTTCCGCTCGAAATATTGCCGTGGACTAGTTTGGTGGCGGCATTGTTTCACACGGCGATTAGTGTACTTGGTGTTGTTAGTGGCGGAGTTGATGTTAATGCATCATGTGCCGTGGACAATTCTATTACTGCCGGTGGTATGGTTGCCGTTTGTGGTGTCGGTATTATGGGAATTAGCTGGTTTTTGGCGTCGATCGGGGTGTATCTGCGGGATGTAGCGCAAATTACTGGCTTGGTTACCACGGTGTTGTTGTTCATGAGTCCGGTGTTTTACCCCTTATCAGCATTGCCGGAGAAATATCAGGTGATGTTGTTGCTTGAATCCGCTGACTTTTATTATTGAGCAAATCCGGCAAGTGGTGGTGTGGGGAAATCTTCCTGATTGGCAAGGGCTTGTTTATTTATACGCTATTTGCGCGGGTCTTGTTGCATGGTTAGGTTTTGTCATGGTTTCAGAAAACCAGAGAGGGTTTGCAGATGTCATCTGAAATAGCGATTAAGATTGAGGGGTTGGGAAAAATTACCAAATTTATGATAAGCCGCATCATCGTTTGATGCAGTTTGTGATCCCTGTTACGGGGTGACTGGGAAACTGAAAACACTATTATCGTGAGTTTTTGGGCATTCAAAGATGTGTCGTTTGAGGTGAAAAAAGGTGAGACGGTCGGTATTATCGGGCGCAATGGCTCCGGTAAATCAACACTGCTTGCAGATGATTTGTGGGACATTGACGCCTAGCAGTGGCAGTATTCAAGTCAATGGTCGTGTTGCTGCCTTGCTGGAGTTGGGGTCTGGGTTCAACCCGGAATTCACTGGGCGGGAAAATGTGTATATGAATGCCTCAATTCTTGGCCTGAGCAAAGCTGAAATTGATGCCCGCTTTGATGCATATTGTGGCATTTGCTGATATTGGCGATTTTATTGAGCAACCGGTCAAAACCTATTCCAGCGGTATGTATGTGCGCTTGGCCTTTGCGGTGATTGCACATGTGGATGCCGATATTTTGGTGGTCGATGAGGCATTATCGGTGGGTGATGCGGTCTTTACCCAAAAATGTATGCGTTTTATCCGCAGTTTTCAGGGAAAAGGTACTTTAATCTTTGTTAGCCATGATATTGCTTCGGTGCAAAACATTTGCAAATCGGCTATCTGGATCAAAAATGGCAGGATTGAGCAGATAGGCACGGCAAAAGCAATTTCAGAAGCGTATTTGCAATATACGCTGCAAGAGATTTATGGTGAAGAGGCAACCCTAACATCGATAGCACCTGTTGCCATTGAGGATCAGTCTGCTCCCGACTCAGCCGTTGAGCCTGTTATTGACTATGGCGCAGTCGCTTCAATCCAAGACAATATGCAGACTGCGAATGGCTGGAAAACAGCTCAGGCAGATATTGTATCCGTTGCTCTGTCTCACTTGTCACCGGGAAAAACGTCCGGTGTTTTTGAGGGGGGAGAAAAGGTGCTGATGAGTATTCGGGCAAAAACCCAGATTCCGCTAAAAAACCCGATTATTGGTTTTTTGGTGCGTGATCGTTTGGGGCAAGATTTATTTGGTGAGAATACGCTGGCTTTTACTGAGCAGGTAGCAACGCCTGTTGCAGCAGGCATGATGTTTGAAGGCATATTTGAGTTCAGGTTGCCGATGCTTCCCAATGGTTTGTATGCCGTGATGGTGTCAGTTGCTGATGGGGACGCACATGAAAATGTTCAGCATCACTGGATGCATGATGCGCTGATTATCAATGTTTCATCCAGTAAAATCCGCTATGGATTAGTCGGTATTCCATTTGAGCGAGTGACACTAGAGGTAATTAATGAGAAATAAAACGCTTCATCAACTGTATGCTGAACACCTTGGCAAGGTATCTGATAAATGGTCTTTGTATTTGACGGAATATGACCGCTTGTTTGATAGCTATCGGGATAAGCCCATTAGCTTGCTTGAGATCGGTGTGCAGAATGGTGGTTCACTCGAAATCTGGTCAAAGTACTTCCCCCATGCACGAGCATTGATTGGCTGTGATATTAATCCAGATTGCGCTAGCTTGCGTTATGATGACCCACGTATCCATGTCATCGTGGGTGATGCTAATGCGTTGGCGGTGAGTGAACAAGTTTTTTCATGTTCGGCACAATTCGATATTATTATTGACGATGGCTCGCACCGTTCTGGTGATATTGTGAAATCATTTGCGATGTATTTTCCTCAATTAACCGATGGTGGAATTTTTGTTGCAGAAGATTTGCATTGCAGTTACTGGGAGAATTTTGATGGTGGGTTGTTTGATCCTTATGCATCCATGACCTTTTTTAAACACCTCGCAGATGTGGTTAATCATGAGCATTGGGGAGTTCCCAAGGCAAGAGCTGATATTTTACAGGGTATTTTGACTAAATACCGCTGCAAGCTAGATGTGAGTTTGCTTGCCCAAATACACTCGGTGGAGTTTATTAACTCCTTATGTGTATTACGCAAAGCACCGAGTGAGGCTAATGGTTTAGGTTGCCGCATTATTGCAGGCTCTATTGAACAAGTTGTGCAAGGGCATCATGCACTTAATGGGCAGGCTTATTCACTCAATGCTGAGGCTGAAATTAATAATTCTTGGTCAGCGAGGGCAATACCACCGGGTGAGGCACTTAACTATATGGAGTTGGAGCTGGCTAATGTTAAACAAGCATTGGCGGAACGTGATGCGCAGGTTGATGTCCTTTATAATTCAACCGCATGGAGAATGACCTCACCATTGCGGCTGTTAGCAGATAAGCTGAAAGCGGCTAAACGGACTGCATTGTTAGCCAGAAAAGCAATCAAGCAACCGGGAACCCTGAAAAAAGCTGTGCAATCATATCAACGGGATGGGTTGCATGGTGTTGTCCGTGGTTTGCGCAAGGCTTTATTGGCGAGTCAGCATATGCCAGCCTCCGGTTCGGGGGGATATGATAGGAATGATTATATTGAATGGGTACGGCGTTATGACACACTTACGGATGAAAGCCGTGCCACCATACATACCCTTGCCGGTAATTTTGTACAGCAGCCACTTATCTCTGTCCTAATGCCGGTGTATAACCCTAATCCAGCATGGCTAATAGAGGCAATTGAATCAATTCAACAGCAATTATATCCCCATTGGGAGTTATGTATTGCAGATGATGCTTCAACAAATCCTGCTATTCGTCCGATCCTCGAGCGTTATGCATGGCAAGATGCGCGAATCAAAGTGGTGTTCCGGGAGGAAAATGGACATATCTCTGCTGCTTCCAATAGTGCCTTGGCATTAGTAACCGGCAAATGGGTTGCCTTATTGGATCATGATGATATTCTTGCTGAACATGCTTTATTTTGGGTGGCGAAGGCTGTTAATGATTATCCAGATGCGCGTTTGATGTATTCTGATGAGGATAAAATTGATGAGCATGGTGTGCGTCATGGCCCTTATTTTAAGTGTGATTGGAATGTTGATTTATTTTATTCGCATAATATGTTTTCTCATCTTGGCGTTTATAGCACTGAGATACTTCATGATATTGGTGGGTTTAGACTTGGAATGGAAGGTTCGCAAGACTATGATCTTGCCCTACGTTGTATTGAACACTTAAAGCCAAGCCAGATTCATCATATTCCTCGGATGCTCTATCACTGGCGGGTACATGCGGAGAGTACCGCACAGTCATCCAATGCTAAACCTTATGCGATGTTGGCAGGTGAACGGGCGTTGAATGAACATTTTCAGCGACAGCACATAAGTGCCACCGCTAAGCTGATGATTTATGGGTATCGAGTGTCATACGTTTTACCAAGTGTCCCACCAAAAGTTAGTTTGATTATTCCGACTAGAAATGGATTGCGTTTGATTCGTCAATGCATTGGAAGCATCCTTAAAAAAACCACTTATCCAAATTATGAGATATTGATTATTGATAATGGTTCGGATGACACTGGTACACTAGAGTACCTTAATAGCTTGCAATCTGAACCTCGGATAACAGTGGTGCGTGATGACCGTCCATTTAATTATTCTGAGATCAATAATTCAGCGGTGAAGTTAGCCAAAGGTGAATTAATTGGCTTGCTAAATAACGATTTGGAGGTTATTTCACCAGGATGGTTGTCAGAAATGGTCAGCATTGCATTACAGCCGCAGGTCGGTGCTGTAGGCGCTAGGCTTTGGTATCCCAGTAACTTGCTGCAACATGGTGGTGTTATTCTAGGGCTTGGGGCATCGGGAATTGCAGGGCACTCCCATTATAAAATGCCTAAAGGTAGTCATGGGTATTTAGGGCGTGGAACGCTTATTCAAAGCCTATCAGCAGTGACGGCTGCTTGCTTAGTCATTCGCAAGCCTATTTACGAAGAAGTGGGTGGTTTAAATGAAGTAAATCTTCAGGTTGCCTTTAACGACATTGATTTTTGCCTGCGCTTGCAAGAATTGGGGTATCGGAATGTTTGGACTCCCTATGCGGAGCTTTATCATCATGAATCTGCGTCGCGGGGAAGTGATCGAACGGCACAGAAAAGTGAACGTTTTGCTAAAGAAGCCTCTTATATGCAGCAACGTTGGGGTGATCGACTACTGAATGATCCTGCATACAGCCCTAATTTAACCCTAGAGTATGAAGACTTTAGTTTGGCTTGGCCGCCAAGGATAGACATGTTTCCTGCTTTAAGTCTACCAGCATCTTAATGTCTGGTTTGTTGGGTGTATAGTTGGCGATAACTATCGACCATTTGCTGGATGTTAAACTGCTGCTCCAGCAACTCCCGGCTAGCTTGACCAAGGCGTTCACGTAATGCGGGGTTGTCTAGCAGCGTTTGTATGGCTAGTACAGCTTCGGCGGTATTCTGGAACAGATAGCCGTTGCACCCCGGTTGTACGATGTCCAGATGCCCGGTGCATTTGCTTAGCACCAGCGGCAGGTGGTGGCACATGGCCTGTAGGGCAGCCAGTGGCAAGCCTTCCCATGCCGAGGTTGCCACGTAAATGTCGGCAGTTTGCAGGTAAGCGGTCACTTGCGCCGAGCTGACCCAACCGGTGCAAACGATGTTGGGGGCGGTCAACAGGTGGCGCAATTCGCCATCGCCCACCCACAGGAAGCGGATGTTTGCTTGCCCGACAAATGCTGAGGCGATGGCATTGTACCAGAGCGGGTTTTTTTGGCTGGAAATGCGTCCCACCAACGCGACAGTAAAAGGAGCCGCCGCATCTTCTACCCTAGTGTTGGATTCCGGCTGGCAGGTGACAGCGTTGTTGATGTAGTTGGCGCGGATGCCGTGCGAGCGCAGGCAAACCGCTTCCGATGCAGAGCAAGCAATGACCCGCCCGCCACAAGCATTGGCCAACTTTTCCAGCCAGACGAACAGGGATTGTTTCAGATTGGCGACATCTTGCCGCAGGAAAGCCACGCCATGCGGGGTGTAAATGACCCGCCCGGATTGCCACAAGGATTTTTGCCCCAATACGCCCCAGAAAGCCCGCCTTGGAAGAATGCAGGTGAATAATGTCCCCATTGTATTGTTTAAGCAGGCGCATCAAGCGATACAGCGCAGTAATGTCATGGAGCAGTGAAATGTTTCGGGCAACGCCTTCCCAACATACCAGTGTTACGCCAGCGGGAAACAATGCAGCGTAATTGTCAGGGGTATCAGGGCGTTTGCCATGAATGACAATATGCTCATGTTCTGGCATGACATGGGTCAGTTGGGCAACAAAATGTAACACACCTGCGGCGAACGATTCGGCTACATGGATAACCTTCATTATGGGTATTTGTCTTCGTTTTTTGATCAGTTAATGGATGTTAGTCAATATTTATCGCTTTTGCTCCATCAGCGTGCCGATATGGCTATTAATGTCTTCCCGGAAACGCTTGACCGAAAATTGTTGGGCAAATTGGCTGATAACTTCAGGGTCAAATTGATCCTGTTGCGCTTCAAATGCATCAATACCCCGACGGATGGATTCAACAGTCTGCTCAGGGAAATGGATGCCGGTTTTGCCGTGGATCACCGTTTCTGCCGTGCCCCCCTGATTCAGGCAAATGACAGGCGTGCCGCAAGCTTGTGCCTCCACCGGAATGATGCCGAAATCTTCCATTGCCGCAAATACCAGCGCCTTGGCTTGTTGCATCAGTTTGGCGACGCTGGCATCGTCCTGAAAACCGAGGAATTCAATATTGGTGGTTGCCATGCCCCGCAGTTTTTCCATTTCCGAACCGTTACCCACCACGACTAGCTTGCGGGAGGTATTGGCGAATGCCTGTACAATCAAGTCCATGCGCTTGTAGGGAACTAGCCGGGAGAAGGCTAGATAATAATCATCTTTGTCCGTCGATAAGCTGAACCGGGCCGTATCCACAGGGGGATAAATGACATGGGCATCACGGCGGTAAATTTTCTGGATACGCTTGCGTATGTAGTGCGAATTGGCAATAAAATGGTCTACCCGGTTGCTGCTGAGCTATATCCCAGATACGCAGGTGGTGCAGGGTCTGGCGGCTGATCCATGAGCGGATGCTGTTGTTTTGCAAGTTCCCACCGCGCAGGTAGTCGTGGTACATATCCCAAGCGTAACGCACTGGGGTATGGCAATAGCACACATGCAACTGCCCGTGGTGGGTTAACACCCCTTTGGCAACGAGGTGGGAGGATGACAGCACCAGATCGTATTTATCCAGATTGAACTGTTCGATAGCGATGGGGAACAGTCGGCAAATACTGGCGGAAATGCTTGCGGGCAAACGGTAAACGTTGGATAAACGAAGTTTGGGTTTGTTTGCCGCCCAGCAATGCCTGACGGCTGGCATCATCCAGCCAGTCAACTAGGGTGAAAATATCGGCGTCAGGGTAGAGGTGATTAAACTCCCCAACGCACTTTTCCGACCCTGCCACTTCGTTGAACCATTCATGCACGAGTGCTACTTGCATTTAAAAACCTTGGCAGTAATGAAAAGTGTCTGTAACAATAGGTGGGTGCGGCGGAATTCTAGCATACATTTGATAATCACATCTGCTGTGCCATTAGGTGATCGAGGGACGGGACAATAGCTTATGAAAAATACAAGCCTCGTGAGAGGTGATGACAAGCCGCTGGATATTGGCACGATCAACTCTTGGTTGCTAATTCTGCTCGCGTTTACCTTCATGTGCAGCATCGCGCTCGGCAACATATTGCTGTCCCTTATTGTGTTACTGTGGTTGTTTGAGGGTAAATTTGCCGAAAAATTCCAACAAATAAAACATAATCCTTTTGTGTGGGCGTCAGTCGCTTTCGTGGGGTTGCATGTCATCGGGCTGTTGTGGACAAGTGACTGGGAGTTTGCAAGTTTTGTACTGAAAAAAGAACATAAGTACCTCATGATTCCCATCCTGATGACCGTGTTGAGGCAGGAACATATCAGGTATTATTTGCTGGCTTTCATGCTCTCCATGATAGTGCTGGTCGGCATTTCGTATGGGGTCTATTGGGGGCTTATCCCGCCTTACGGGATTCTGGACATGACACAGCAAGACCCGACCCCGTTTGTGCATCACATCGTTTATAACCCAGTGCTGGCGTTTACCCTGTACATGATCCTGTATGCCGTGTTCCTGCTGGATAACCTGTCGTGGAAACTCAAGGCATTGGGGCTGGTGTTGTTCGTCATTATGGGCATCAACATGTTCCTGACACAGGGACGCATGGGGCAAGTGGTGTTTCTGGTGTTGCTCTCCTTGTTTGTGTTCCAGTTTTACCGGGGCAAAGTACTCAAGCCTGCGTTGATCGCCTTGTTGCTGGTGGTGACGATTGCCCCCGCTGCCTACCTGTTCAGCCCGGTGGTGCAGGAGAGGGTGAATATTGCTATTCACGAAGTCCAGAATTACGAAGAGGAACCCAATTCCAGCGTCGGTTTGCGCGTCATTATGCTGCTGAATTCGTTTGAAATCATTCAGGAACATCCGCTTGCTGGGGGTCGGGACGGGTGATTACCGGCAGGAATACATCAGGGTGAACCGGGAAAATTTCCCTGAGGCCACCCGTGGTGAAATCCTCGCCCATCCGCATAATGTGTACGTGCAGGAAATGGTGCAATTCGGGGTGTTGGGGCTGTTGGTGCTGTTTTACCTGTTCTACGTGATGCTGAAAATGTATAAGCAGTCAGCCAGCCCGTTCCGCCCCGTGATGCTGGCATTTCCGGTGTTTTATTTTGTAATCTTTTTTTCCGACGGCTATATCATGGATCATTACCTGACGTTCCTGTTCCTGTTGTTGGGTTCTATCCTGTATGCCGACAATGAACACGCCCGTGGCTAAGCAAATCCTCATTATTATCCGGCGATCCAACGGCGATGTGCTGTTGGCTTCCCCATTGATTGAGCGCTTGCATGAATACTATCCGGGCGCGGGCATTGATTTGCTGGTGAATGATGACACGCTGGGTATTGCGCGAACCTTGGCGCATGTCCGCCACATCCATGCCTATTCCTATCAGTGGAAAAAATTGCCGTTGTGGCAACGCTTGCGGACGCAACTGGGGTTCATCAAGACGCTGTTCCGGCAGTATGACTTGGCGATTTCCCTGACCGCAACCGATAGCAGCGTGTTGTACGCGCTGTTAGCTGCCCGCCATTCCATCAGTACCATTGACGCCGAACCGCGTAAAAACTGGTGGAAAAAACGCCTGCTTAACGGGTATTACTTACCCGACCCTGACCGCCATACGCTGTTGAATAATCTGGAGCCACTGCGTTTGTTGGGTATTCCGGCGGGCAGGGTGGAGCCTGCGGTGCATTACACCCCGCCAAGCAAGGCGACGGTATTGGCAAAATTGCAGGCAGATAACATCAAGCGGTTTATCATTTTTCACCCTTCGGCACAGTATGGCTACAAGATTTACCCGCGAAGCGTTTGCGCCATGCTTTGTTGCAACAGCTCAGTGGTTTGGGAATCCCGATTGTGGTGACGGGGGCGAAAACGCCGTTGGATTTGCAGATAAAAGCCGCCTTGCCCACGCTGGATAATGTGTACGATTGGATTGGCGAAACCACCCTCGACGAATACATCGCCCTGAGCGAATTGTCGCTGGCCTATGTGGGGGGCGATACCCTGAACATGCACATTGCTGCCGCGCAAAACAAACGGGTGTTTGCCATTTTTGGCCCCACTTTGTTGGGTGTGTGGTCACCGTGGTCTAACGCCTTGCAGAGTAATGCTACCCAGAGCCAGCCCCAGCAAACCTATGGCAATATCACCGTGTTTCAGGCGGATATGCCGTGCGTGCCGTGCGGGAAGAAAGGTTGCGATGATCAGCATGGTGACAGCGAATGCTTGCAGCGGATTGATCCGGGCAAGATTTTCGCTGAAGTCAATAGCTTGGTTGGCACAGGAGCCATCGTGAAGATTTCAGTCATTGTCACCACGTACAACCGTCCACGGGCGTTAGAAATTGTCCTGCAAAGCCTGTTCCAGCAACAGCGTGTGCCTGATGAGATTTTGGTGGCAGATGATGGCTCAGGGGCAGATACGCAAGCTTTAATCGCCGCATTGCAAGCCTGCTCCCCTTGCCCTTTGCATCATGTTTGGCAAGCGGATGACGGGTTTCGTGCTGCTGGTATTCGTAACAAAGCAGCCGCCCAAGCCAGTCGGCGACTATTTGATTTTTCTGGATGGTGACAGCGCCGTGTTGGCAAATTTTATTGCCCAGCATGAACGCTTGGCAGAAACGGGTTGGTTGGTTGCCGGTAATCGCTTGCTGCTGAATGCGGCGTTGACGGCGGAGTGGGAAGCGGGACGTTGTGACCCGCTGCATTTTTCCGCGCTGGAGTGGATTCGGCAACGCTTGGCAGGCAAGGTGAACCGTTTATTGCCCTTGATCCGCTGGTCAGCGACGGCGCAATGGCGTAAAAATAAACCTACCGCTTGGGCAGGCGCTAAGACCTGTAATCTGGCAGTCTGGCGGCAGGATTTCATCGCCGTCAACGGTTTCGATGAGCTGTTCCAAGGCTGGGGGCACGAAGACGCCGATTTGGTGGTCAGGCTGATCAATCACGGGGTTTTGCGCAAAGAAGGGCGCTTTGCCGTGCCGATCCTGCACTTGTGGCATCGTGAAAGCCCCCGCGATTTTGAATCAGCGAACCTGCAACGCTTACAATCACGCCTTGCGGATAAAACCTTTATCCGGGCGAATCAAGGTATTGAACAATATGAAAGTTAGTGCCTGTACCTTCATCAGGAACGGTCAGATTCTGGGCTACCCGTTTATCGAATCCATCCGTTCGGTGTTGCCGATCGTGGATGAATTTGTCATCGCCGTCGGTCACAGCGATGACGATACGCTGGCGCTATTGCGTGAGATGAACGAGCCAAAAATCCGCCTGATTGAGACCACATGGAACGAAACCATGCAGGTCAAAGGCTACGTTTACGGGCAGCAAAAAATGATTGCCCAGTTCGCTTGCAGCGGCGATTGGATTTTCTATCTGGAAGCCGATGAAGTGGTGCATGAAAATGACTTGCCCATCATCCAAGCCAGTATGCAGCAACACTTGCACGATGATGCCGTTGAGGCGCTGATTTTCGATTACCTGCATTTTTACGGCAATGCCAACACTTACCTGTGGTCACCCGGCTGGTATCGCCGCGCCCCGCAGAATCATCAAGGCATCGGTCAGAAGTTACGCTCCAGATGGGCTGTTCTGGCTGGTGCTGGCAACTAACAAGCGTGGGCGCTACCCCAAAGCAGCACATACGGGGGCGACGATGTACCATTACGGTTGGGTCAGAAATCAGGAACAGATGAACCTGAAAGTCAGCCGCATCGGTAAGTACTGGAACACGCAACATAACGCGATTGATTACCGCGAGATGGATGCCCGCATCCTGCGCGAATTCACTGCCACCCACCCCAGCGTTATGCAAGATTATTTGCCCAGCGAAGCCGGTTTGTTTCAGGTAAACCCCGCCTACCAGCCCAGCCGCAAGCAGCAAAAACATTGGTGGATGCTGAAACTGGAACGCTGGTTCGGGCTGGAACTCAGCAAAAAACATTACACGCTGGTGAAATAACCATGCTTTACCTGCACCACTCCAACCAGCTTGACCAGCTTGCCCGGTATTTTTCCGCCATCCAAAGCAGTGACCCCTTGCCCGTTATGGATAAGGAGCAGGTGGTGGTGCATAACATCGGCATGGGGCGTTGGTTGTCGTTACAAACTGCGCGTTACAACGGCATTGCTGCCAATATCCGTTACCTGTTGCCTGCCGAAATGACGTGGGAATTGTTGCGCATGGTGCTGGCGGATGTGCCGGAAAAAGACCCTTGCGCCCCCACTATCATGCGCTGGCGCTTGTTCGACATCTTTTTGCAAGAGCCGGAAGAATGGCCGGAACTGGCACATTACCTCGGCGGCGGGCGCAACGGCTGCTTGGCAATTGGCGGGGCAGGTCGCCAAAGTATTCGATAGTTACCTGTTTTTCCGCCCGGAATGGATACGTGAATGGGAGGCGGGCAAGGGGCCGGGGAATGACTGGCAAGCGCGGTTGTGGTGGCGGGTGGCAGGTGAGCAGCAGTTGCCGCATTGGGTGCGCTTGCAGGAACGCTTTGCCGCTACTGCTATCGACAAATCCAAGTTACCTAAACGCATCAGCTTCTTTTCTGCCCCGGTGTTGTCCCCCGGTTATGTGCAACTGCTGGGGAAAGTCGCCGAATACATCGACATCCACGTCTACCTGATGAATCCTTGCGAAGAATACTGGGGTGACATTGAGTCCGAAAAGCGCAAACACAAGCAAAAAGCCGAGGAGCAGGATTACATCAATGTCGGCAATCCGTTGCTGGCGTCATGGGGACGGCAAGGGCGCGATTTCCTCGATTTGCTGATTGAGGCCAATGCCGCAACCGATGAATTTTCGCTGTTCATCGAGCCGGATGACAGTACGTTGCTGGGGCGGATTCAGGCGGATATTCTGCATTTGCGGATGCCGAGAATCCCTGCCCCTTAAGGGAGAGGGCGTGGTGAATGAGGGGGCTCTGCGATTTCTTTCCACGCCTGCCATTCCCCGATGCGCGAAGCCGAAGTCCTTTACGACCAGCTTCTGGCCTTGTTCGAGGCTAACCCCGATTTGACCCCGGCGGATGTGGTGGTGATGACCCCCGATATCGACACTTACGCGCCGTATTTGGATGCGGTGTTTTCCAGCGCCGCGCACCCCTTGCCGTTCAGCATTGCCGACAGTAGCCCCGCTTATGCCAGCAGCATCACCAATCTGTGCGAACACTTGCTGGAATTGCCGCAAGGGCGCTGCGATGCTGAAAGTGTCCTGACCTTGCTGGAGTTTGAGGAAGTCCGCGCCCGCCTCGGTGTGGATGAAGCCCAAGTCATGCAGTGCCGCCATTGGATTCGCGCCGTCAATATCCGCTGGGGAACCGATGCCGCCGCCCGCCCCGATCTGGGTGGCGCAGGGACGCCCGAACATACGTGGCGCTACGGGCTTGACCGCTTGTTGCTGGGCTATGCCATGCCGGGGGAAGAGCTGTTCAACGGCATTTTGCCGTGGAATGAAATCGAAGGCAGTCAGGCCGAAATGCTGGGGCGCTTGCAACAAGTGCTGGATGCGGTTTTCGAGCTGGCGCACTGGGGGCGGCAACAGCAGCTTGTCGGCGAATGGAACCGGCGTTTCCGCCACTTGCTGGAAACGCTGGTGGGGGAAGATGCGCCGCTGCAATCCGTGTGGCAGTCACTGGATAATCTGGAAAAGACGCTGGCGCAAGCCGGTTTCGAGCAAGCCGATCGAATGGGCGGTATTCCAGAGTGCCTTGGCGGAACAATTGGACAAGCGCAGCGAATCCGACGGCTTTCTGGGGCGCGGTATTACCTGTTGTGCGCTGATGCCGATGCGTACCGTGCCGTTCCGCTTTGTTGCGCTGATTGGCATGAATGACGGCATTTACCCGCGCCGCGATGCCCGCGCCAGCTTCGACCGCATGGGGCAGAAGATCAAACGTGGCGACCGCCTCAAGCGCGACGAAGACCGTTACCTGTTCCTCGAAAGCATCCTTTCCGCCCGCCAATGGCTGTACATCAGCTACGTCGGTCAAAGCCCGCATGACAACAGCGAATTGCCGCCGTCGGTACTGGTCAGCGAATTGACGCGATTACGTGGAACGCTGCGTACCGGGTAGCCGCGAATGCCTTGCTGACCAAACACCCCTTACAAGCTTTCAGCAGCAAATACTTGCGTGGGGAGAATGGCTTGTTTACCTACAGCAGCTATGTGGGGCAGGAGATGAGGGAGATGGCGACCATCTGCCCACCATTTTGGCAAAACGATCTTCTCCCCGCACCCGACCCCGCCTACCGCCACCTCAGCCTCGCCGACCTGATCCGTTTTTACCAAAATCCGGCGCGGGTTTTCCTGAAAGAACGCTTCGGTTTGCGCCTGAATGAGTACGGGGATGAGTTGCCGATCCGCGAACCGTTTGGCTTGGAAAAATACAGCGAGCGCGATGTCCGCGCTTGCATCTTCCGGCAACTGCAACAAGAGCTGCCTGCGGCGACTGCCGAGCCATTGCTGCGGGCGCAGGGGCTGTTACCGCACGGCAAACCCGGTGAGCTGGTGTTCAGGCGCGAAGCGGGGGTGACGGAGGACATTTTTCAACACGCATCCAGCCATTGCCAGACTTGCAGCGTGAAGCTTTCAGCCTGACGCTGGGCGAATTCTACCTCAGCGGCGTGGTCGGCAATCTGGATAAGGACGCTGGGCGCAAGCGTCTATGAACTCGGCAAGCTGAGTTACTGGAACTGGCTAGACATTTGGTTGCAGCATTTGGCGCTCAATACCTTGCCGGAAAGCGTTTGCCCGCACCAGACCTTGGTTTACTCGCCGCAAGACAGCTACCAGCTCGAACCCGTGGCGGATGCGCTAGAACAATTGCAACAACTGCTGGAATGGTATTGGCAGGGGTTGCAGGAGCCGTTGCCATTTTTCCCCAAATCCGGCTTTAACCTGATGGAGCAGAAAGAGCCAGATGTCGCCAAGATCATCAGTACGTGGGAAGGCAGCGGCAATTTTGCAGGCGAAGGCGAAAAGCCCGAATACCGCCTACTCTATCGCGGCGTCAACCCGCTGGAAGTGCAGGAAGACGCTTTCGTGCAAATTGCCCAGGGCGTATTCGGCAAGATGTTTAGCGTAAGGAAATAACCGGCCAGCTGGCGTGCGATTGCCAGTTGCTTGCAAGACTTCATCGGGGTCAACGGCTACTGGGTTTGCCACCATTTCCAGCAATGGCAGGTCATTGCGCGAATCGCTGTAGAAATAGCTGCCACTCTAAGGTTTCGTCACGGTCTTGCAGCCAGTGTTGCAGGCGCGTGACTTTGCCCGCCTGAAAGCAGGGAATGCCGTCAATTTCGCGGGTATAACGCCCGTTGACTATTTTGGGTTCGGTTGCCAGCAGGTGCGGGATGCCAAAAGCTTCCACAATCGGGCGGGTAATGAAGCTGTTGGTGGCAGTAATCACCACCAGCGTATGCCCCTGCTACGGTGCTTTTCCACCAGTTGCCGTGCCGCATCCGAGATCAGCGGTTGGATGACGCTTGCCATGAATTCGCGGTGCAATGCTGCGAGTTCTGCCATGCTGCGTTCACTCAGCGGCTGGAAGGAAAACGCCGAGAATTCGTGAATGTCCAGCACGCCTTGTTTGTATTGCTCGTAAAAGTACTGGTTGGCGGTTTCGTAATGGTCGCGTTCCACCAGTCCCTTGCTGACCAGAAATTGCCCCCATTCATAATCGCTGTCGCCATTGAGCAGGGTGTTGTCGAGGTCAAAAAGCGCCAAAGTCATGTTTTTTAGCTCCTGCGGGGAAAAACCGACGATTGTACCGGCTTTTTGCTTGCATGAAATTGCCGAATGATGACAGTTGTGGAAAAATCAGGGAAAGTTCAATTTGGAGAATGAATCGTGATTGATGAGGAAGGATTCAGAGCCAATGTTGGCATCATCCTCTGCAATTACGACGGGAAAGTGTTTTGGGGGAAACGGCTGGGGCAGGATTCCTGGCAGTTTCCACAGGGAGGAATTGATCAAGGAGAAACCCCGACTGATGCCATGTTCCGTGAACTGTACGAGGAAGTCGGTTTACGGCACGATCAGGTCGAAGTTGTTGGACAAACCCGTGGATGGCTGCGTTACCGCATCCCCCATTACATGATTCGCCGTCGTGCGAGGCCGTTATGCATCGGGCAGAAGCAACGTTGGTTTTTGCTGCGCTTGCGATGCCTTGATTGTGATGTCAATTTACAGGCAACCGGGAAACCGGAATTTGACCACTGGGAATGGGTGGACTATTGGAAACCTGCCCGGCAGGTCGTATTTTTTAAACGCCGGGTTTACCACCGCGCCCTCAATGAGCTGGCGGTGTTGCTGGAGTAGATCGAGAGGGGGGTGGAAGCCTTAAAACGGCTTCACCACCGCCAGTATCACTACCACGATCAGCAATACGCTGGGCGCTTCATTAAACCAGCGATACCACTTATGGTCATGCGTGTTCGCGTCATTCCTGAATGTCACCATCAGCTTGTAGCAGGCGTAGTGATACGCCAGCAGCACAGCAATCAACAGCAACTTAACGTGAAACCAATGGGTCACCACCAGCAAGTATTGCCAATTCAGTGCCAGCATAATCAGCCCAAACACCAGCGTAATTGCCGCACCCAGCGTCATGATCGCAAACAGCCTGCGTTCCATCACCTTGAACAGTGCAAAACTGCCGTTGTTTTCCGGCATGGCGTGGTACACATACAGGCGTGGCAGGTAAAACAGTCCGGCAAACCACGTCACCATGAAAATGACGTGGATGGCTTTGATCCATAGGTACATGGCTTATCCTTTCAGTAGTTCGCGGACTTTCTGTTCCAATTCGGCGGCATCCCATTCGCCCATCCGCTGCACCGCAACTTTGCCATTGGCAGTCACCAGAAACGAGGTGGGGGTGACCCGTACATCAAACTGTTTCATCAGTTCCCCGCTTTGGTCGTGTGCCACGGTGTAGGTCATGCCTTTCTGGGTGCGCATGGCTTTGATTTCGGGCGGGTTCATCATAGGGCATGGCGACAGCAATGATGCGGAAACCCGTACCCTGCATTTTCTGGTCTAAGGCTTCCAGCACCGGGATTTCGCCCACGCAGCCGGGGCAGCTGGTTGACCAGAAGGTAAGCAGGTAAGGCTTGCCTTTCAGGCTATCCAGAGCCAGTTTTTCACCATCAATGGTTTGCAGGCTTAGGGCTGGCACGGTTTTAAGGCCGCTAGCAGGAGCGAGCAGGAAAAAGGCGATGATGCCCACAATGAATGCCAGTATGGCGATTCCTTTAGTATCCAGTTTCATAGTGCAGAGGTTGTCAATCGTTAAGGAAGGCGTATTATACAGGGATTTTTCGAGCAGACATAAAAAGAGGTAGTGTGAAAAGGAAGATTGGTATTGTTGGCGCGACAGGTTATACCGGCGTGGAATTATTACGTTTGCTGGTCAACCATCCCGATGTTGAAATCACCTATGTGACCTCCCGCGAACATGCTGGTAGCCGGGTGGATGCGATGTTCCCCAACCTGCGTGGTTACCTCGATCTGGCGTTTTCCGCCCCCTCTGACGAAGCTTTGAGTGCCTGTGATCTGGTGTTTTTTGCCACCCCCAATGGGGTTGCGATGAAAAGTGCCCAAGTGTTGCTGGATGCAGGGGTGAAAGTCATCGACCTCGCCGCTGATTTCCGCATCAAAGACATTGCGGTGTGGGAAAAGTGGTACGGAATGCAACACGCCAGCCCCGCACTGGTGGAAGAAGCGGTTTACGGTTTGCCCGAATTGAACCGGGCACAAATCCGCACCGCCCGTCTCGTTGCCAACCCCGGTTGTTACCCGACGGCGGTGACGCTGGGTTTGCTGCCACTGGTGGAAAACGGCCTGATTGATCTGGAAGGCATTATTGCTGATACCAAATCCGGGGTCAGCGGGGCAGGGCGCAAGGCCGAAGTCCATACCCTGTTGGCAGAAGCGGGTGACAATTTTAAAGCTTACGCAGTTGCTGGGCATCGCCATCAGCCAGAAATTGCCCAAACCCTATCCAAGATTGCCGCCCATCCAATAAATCCTGTTTTTGTACCACATTTATTACCTATGATTCGCGGGATTCACGCTACACTCTACGCTATGTTGACGGCGGAAGCGGCAGCGGCTGATTTGCAGCAGCTTTACGCCAGCCCGTTATGCAAGTGAAGCATTCGTTGATGTTATGCCAGCCGGTTCCCACCCTGAAACCCGTTCGGTGCGCGGTGCTAATTTCTGTCGCATGGCAGTGCATCGCCCCGGCAACGGGCAGCGGGTTGTGGTACTCTCTGTGATTGACAATCTGGTCAAAGGTGCTGCGGGGCAGGCAGTGCAAAACATGAATCTGATGCTGGGTCTGGCGGAAGACACTGCCTTGAGGCAGCCGGGGTTGTTACCCTGACACATTGATGGAAGGGGATAGTAATCACGCATGAAGATGGAATATACATTTGAGAACAGGGGAACGGTGCAGGTACGTCCGGTCGGCGGATGTAGCATTAGGCGCAACTCCTGCTGGTACGCCCTGCTAGGCATGGTGTTGTTGTTACTGGCGTTGGCGGGCTGGCTGTTTTTCAGTGGTTATCTGACGCCCGTCAACTCATTAGGCATCCATGCAGTAACCTTGCGTGGCAAAATGGACGAGCAGGAAAAGCTGATTGAAAAGCAGGCTACTACTATCCGCGATTTGGAAGGCAAATTAGCTTCCGCCAAACGCGGCGAAGATGTGCAGGTTGCTGCCAACGATGAGCTGAACCGCAAATTTGCCGCCGCCGAGGCGGACTTGGCCGGTCAGCGCGACAAGCTGGCATTGTATGAAGAAATCCTCTCGCCAGCGGGTCTGGAACAAGGGGTGCATATCCAGCACTTCGCGGTGAAAGAGCGGCTGGTGGATACCGATGGCAAAAAGCTTAACGGGCAACGCTTGTACCAGTACCATCTGGTGTTGGCGAATATCCGGGGTGGCGATGCTGGCGGTGAAAGGCAGCTATTCCATCGCCATCAGTGGCAAGCAGGATGGCAAAGCCGCCAGTGTGATGCACAAAGATGTCACCCCACCCAGCGAGAAAGTCACTGGCAGAGTTTGATGTTAAACATTATCAAAGTCTGGAAGGCAATCTGCTGTTCCCCAAAGACTTCACCCCGGAAGCGGTGAAAGTCAGGGTCAGCCTTGCCTCCGGCGATACCCCAGAACGCCTGACCAAAAGCTATGACTGGGCTACCTTCAGTAAAGTCAGCGCCCAGACGACTAACGCGACTGATTTCACTGTATCCACGACAAAGGAGTAACAAGCATGTTCGGAAAATCCGCCAAGAAGTAGTGGTGGTGGCAGTTCTGCCAGCAACAACGGTCACAATGACCAGAAAATCCGTAGCGCACGGGTTGATACCTTGATCGGCAAAGGCACCACCATTGATGGCGACTTGCGTTTTTCCGGTGGCTTGCATGTCGAAGGTGTCATCAAAGGCAATTTGGCTGCGGATGGTGATGATGCGACCTTGATTTTGAGCGAACACGGTCATATTCAAGGGGAAGTGCGCGTACCCAGCATGGTGCTGAACGGCATGATCGACGGCGATGTCTTTGCCTGTGGCAAGGTTGAGCTGTTTGAGAAAGCGCGTATCTGCGGCGATGTGTATTACAACCTGCTGGAAATGGCAGTAGGTGCGGAAGTCAATGGCAAACTGGTACGCCAGAAGCCTGAAACCGGCAAATTTGCCACGCCGCCGACCGCCCGCCGCAGAATAAGGGATTTTTACCGCTTCACCCCAAGGGTGATAAAGTAAGGCAATAGTTTTAGAGCAGGAGACAGATACATGACAGTTGAAACCGCTATTCCTTCTCCGCTGGTTTTTACAGACGCAGCAGCTACTAAGGTAAAAGCATTGATTCAGGATGAAGGCAATGACGCGCTGAAATTGCGCGTATTCGTACAAGGCGGCGGCTGTTCCGGCTTCCAGTACGGCTTCACCTTTGACGAAAACATGAACGAAGACGATACTGCCGTGGAAAACGGTGGCGTCACTTTGTTGATTGACCCGATGAGCTTCCAGTACATGGTCGGTGCAGAAATCGACTACACCGAAGGTCTGGAAGGGGCGCAATTCGTGATCCGTAACCCGAATGCGACCACGACTTGTGGTTGTGGGTCGTCTTTTAGCCCGTAAGAACTTCTCATTTATAAAAAAAGCCGCTTTCGCGGCTTTTTTTATGTCTACTGGTTACCCCGTATTGCGCATCCCCGCCGCAATCGCATTAATGGTACGCAACAACGTGGGCAACCACGGTGAATCGGTGCTGCCCGTTTCCTGTACATACTGACGATGCCGCCGGATCAGGGTGATCTGGATGTGGTTCAGCGGGTCAAGGTAAGGGTCACGGCGTTGCAAGGAATATTGCAGCAACGGCGTTTCTTCCATCAGGCTGCTGAGGTGTGCCACGCTTAATACTTCCGCTACCGTGCGTTCGTATTCGGCACGGATGTCGGCAAAAATCTGCTGGGCATTTTCCTGATTTTCCGCGAGTTCGGCGTATTCGCGGGCGGTATCCATTTCGCCTTTGTACAACGCCATCTGGGTATTACTGAGCAGGGCACGGAACGCAGGCCATTCCTCGATACATGCGTTCCAGCAGTGCGCCATTGTCGGGGTGGGCGGCGCGGAAAGTGCTGAGTGCTGTGCCGATGCCGTACCACGCGGGCAGGGTGTGGCGCGATTGCGCCCAGCCGAATACCCACGGAATCGCGCGGATCGAGCCTTTGTCACGCACGGTTTTCTTGCGGTGTGAGGGGCGCGAGCCGATGTTCAGCAGGGCGATTTCCTGTACTGGGGTGGCTTCGTAGAAATAATCCATCAGCCCCGGTGTCCAGTCGGTCAACTGGCGGTAGCTTTGTTCGCCCGTGGCGGCAATGTCGTGCATGGCACGGTGGAATTCTTCCGGGTAGACCTCTTGTTTTTTCAGCAGGCCAAGGCTGGCTTTCAATAACCCGGTTGCCCCCATGCTGAGTTCATAGGCGGCGGTTTCGACATTGCTGTATTTGGTTGCCAGCACTTCACCTTGTTCGGTGAACTTGATTTGCCCGTAAACCGTGCCGGGTGGTTGCGCCAGAATGGCATCGTGGGTAGGGCCGCCGCCGCGCCCGACCGTGCCGCCACGTCCGTGGAACAGGCGGCAGGTCACGCCGTAAGCGTCGGTCAGGGCAATGACTTCCTTCTGCGCGTTGTACAGGTTCCAGTTGGAAGCGAGGATGCCGCCATCCTTGCACGAGTCGGAGTAACCCAGCATGACTTCCTGCAAGTTGTCGGCCGCTTCCAGCAAGGTGCGGTAGGTTCTGTTTTCCAGCAAACTGGTGAGCACGCTGCTGATGTGTTTCAGGTCTTCGATGGTTTCAAACAATGGCGAAACCAAGATATTGCAGTACAGCCGGCGGTTGGCATCAAAGCCGATCAGCCCCGCCATGCGTGCCAGCAGCATCACTTCCATCACGTGGCTGGCGTTATGGGTCATGGAGATGACGTAAGTGCCGAAAATGCCCGCACCGGCTTCGATGCGCATTTCCACCATGCTGTCGAAGATTTCCAGGGTTTCGGCAGCCTTGTCGCTGAGTTTGGGGCGGTGCGGCATGGGAAGGCGCGGGCGTAACAGCAGTTCGCCCAGCAATTCCATGCGTTCGGCTTCGCTCAGTTCCTGATAGTTGTGGCACAGGCCGTTGTGGTGCAGGACTTCCGCCACCGTGTCGGTGTGGATGGTGGATTCTTGGCGGATGTCGAGTTTGAACAGGCCAAAGCCGCAGGTTTCCACCAGCCGGATCAGATCCTTGAGTTCGCGCCCGGCAATCACGTGGTCGTTGTGGCTGCGCAGGGAATCGTTGATCAGGTTCAGTTCGTGCAGGAATTCGCTGACATCGGTGTAAGCGGTGGCCGGTAGCGGGGTGTTTTCGCGTTGCAGGCGGGCATCCACCGTTTGCAGGGTCTGGCGTAATTTGTAACGCATCAGGCTGAGCAGGCGGCGGTAAGGTTCCTGATGGAAAGTGACTGGAGCGTCGGCAAATACCCGGTCAGCCCAGCGGGCATTTTCCTGTGCCAGATGCTCAGTAAAGGCAGCGGTGGGGGTAATGAATTCGCTCGAATGCGACAGGATGGTGCGCAGTGCGCCGACCCGCTGGATGTATTCTGCCAAGGCTACCTGCATCTGCATACGGATGGCCTTGCGGGTGAGGGCTGGGGTGACAAACGGGTTGCCGTCGCGGTCGCCACCAATCCACGAGCCGAAGCGCAGGAAGCTGGGAACGTTAATCTTGCCCGAGCCGTAGGTCATGCGTGCTGCCCGTTCAAAGTAGCGGTACAGCATGGGGATGGCTTCAAACAGGCTTTCGCGGAAGTAGTACAGGCCGTAGCGGATTTCATCCTCGACCGTGGGTTTGCGGGTGCGTACTTCGTTGGTGCGCCACAAGAGCTGAATTTGTGCCTTGAGTTGGCGCAACAGGGAATTGTGTTCATCTTCCCCAGCCAATGGCGAACCCATTTGGTCGATCACCAGAAAGATGCGGCGCTGGATGTCCATCATGGTACGGCGGCGGGCTTCGGTCGGGTGGGCGGTGAATACCGGGATGTAACGCATCTGGTCG
This sequence comes from uncultured Gammaproteobacteria bacterium, assembly GCA_963818325.1. Taxonomy (GTDB): domain Bacteria; phylum Pseudomonadota; class Gammaproteobacteria; order Thiotrichales; family Thiotrichaceae; genus Thiothrix. Next base: position 74,571 of record CAWFRV010000016.1, read on the forward strand.
AGCAGGAATTGCAATTCCTTGGCGGTCAGGCCCTCCTGTTGCAGCTCGAACACGGTGCGGCGGGCCGAACCTTTCCACAGGTGGGTTTTGGCCTGCTGGACTTCGCGGCGGCGTTCCAGGTGCTGGAAGTCTTCTTCCACGATATTGGTAATCAGGTAGAAGGTGTTGAAGGCGCGGATCACCTGTTCCAGCATGTCCACGTCCAGCCCGTCAATCAGCGCCATCAGCTCGTTGCGGGTTTCAGGGTCATTGCTCTTGCGCAGGCGGATGTAGCCACGCCGCAGTTTTTCGACAGTGGCGTAAACGCCTCGCCTTCCTGTTCCCTGATGACTTCACCGAGCAGTTCACCGAACTGGCGGATATTGTCCTGCAATTTGGCAACGTCGAATGGTTTGTCAGTGGTCTGGCTAGTAGGGGTGGTATTCATAGGCTAATTTCCTAAAAGTTGACATGGGTAAAACCCGACAGAAATACGCTGTTATTATGCCTGAATACGCTGGCTTGGACACACTACAGGCTTGACGAAATGATCAAATCCTATCTTTTTGTTGCATTGCAACAAAAAACCTGTTGACAGCATTTCCCGAACGCGATATTGTGCACTGCATCAAATGCTGCAAAGCAAAATTTGAAACCAAACACTAACATCACTAGGAGATTTATCATGCAAAACGAAATGATCAACATCATCAAGCAATTCAGCGACAGCGCTACTGGCTTCTGCCAAGAAAATTGGCGAACTGAACCTGAAAACCTTTGAAACACTGTCTGGCAAGCAAGCTGAACTGGTTAAGTCTTGTGTTGAAATGGGCACCAAGAATGCTGAAGCAGTTACCAAGGTAAAAGACCTGACTGAACTGAACGCAATGCAACAAGAAGTTACTCGCACTTGTGGCGAAAAATGGGTTGCTAACATGCGTGAAGCGACTGAAATGCTGACTTCTGTACGTGACGAACTGACTGTCATCATGGAAGAAGCCGCTAAGTACACCCAAGCTGGTGCTGAGCAAGCAGTAGAAGCTGGCAAGAAAGCAGCAACTGAAGCTGTTGAAAAGACCACTGCAGCTGTTGAAAAAGCTTCTGCTGAAGTCGTTGAAATGACTAAAGAAGCGGCTGGCAAAGCAGTTGAAGCAACCCAGAAAGTTGCTGCTAAAGCTAAAGCGGTTTAATTTTTAAGGATTTCCGATTTTAGTCGGCAGTGGGTCGGGTGTAACTCCTCCTCTCCTCTCTCTAGCTACCCGGCTCACTTATCCTCCATTGCCCGCTCTTGTAGCGGGTAATTTTTTGCCTAATCCCCATCAAATTCTAACGCTGCCACCACTGGCATCGCGTGTCCGATAATGCCTTGCAATGCACCGTACATTCCTATGGTGCTGCCCATTACCCGCTGTAAATGTTTTTCGCGTTCTGCCCAATGCTTTTCCATTGCCCGGCGTTCCTTGTGGATTTGAAGCTGCATGGCGTCGAAGGCTTCGATGATAGCTTCGACCCGTTGGCGGAATTCGTCACCGGACAGGTAGCGCCACAACAATTCCATCTTGGCATCCAAACCTTGGCTGGCAGCACGGGCAAAACTCACTTGCAACAGTTGTTCGCGTAATACGGCGGCGAGCGCAGGCCAGCTTTTCAGGTCACTGACCCAGATGCCGTCAATGCGCCCAAAACCACGCACCTGTTCGGGGATGACGACAGAAACCAGTACCGCAATCGCTGCCCCGGCAGTGCGTTGGTCTTCCTTGAGTTTGTCGAGCCATGCCGGACTCCACGCCTTGGTATTTTTCGATTCCCAAATGATCGTGCCGCATTCCTGCAACTGCCCGTTGATGACGGTTTGCAGAATGTCCGCGCCGCGCATCCCTTTGGGGACGGGCTGGATGTGGTCGTGGGGGAAGCTGTGTTGCAAGGTGGTCTGCATGTCGAGTTCGAGGACTTCGCCTTGCAATTCTTGCGAGCCGAGTTCGCTGCGGCGTTTGGCGTCTTCGAGGGATTTGCGCAGGTCGTCGATTTGCTTTTCTTTTTCTTTGAGTTTGAGGTTTTGCTCTTCGGCGAATTGGGTGCGCAGGGTGGTTTCAAATTGGCGCTTTTCGCTGTCGAGGCGGCGTTGGATTTCGAGTTCCATGTCGCGGGCGCGGTCTTCGAGTTCGGCTTTTTGTTTGCGCAGGGTGAGTTCGGCAAGGTTGGCGGCGGCTACCCGTTGCTGGCTGTTGCTGAGCTGGGTTTTGAGGAGGTCGATTTCCTGTGCCGCTTGGCTGGTTTGCTCGGCGCTTTGTTGTTGCAATGCAAGGCGCTCTTGTTGCAGGCGTTGCTGCATCTGCTGTTCGGCGCGGGTTTCGGCAGCGCGGATGGCTTGCTGTTGCTCGGCGTCCAGTTCTTCGCGCAGTTTGAGGCGCAGGGCGTCGGAAACGGTAATGGATGTGCCGCAGTTGTGGCAGTGGATGGTGGTGTCTTGCATGGTGTTGCCAGCCCTTGGGTTACTCGTTGGTCGGAGTATAGGCGCTGTGGGGGCGAAAGGGCAGGGCGACAAGCTTGTCAGGCGGGGCGGCCTACTGGTCGCTAGCGAGGAGGATGAGGGCTTGGGCATTGTATTCATTCAAGCCGTATTCCAGCACTTTGGTGGCTTGCGCTGCGAACAGTGCATTGAATTCGTCTGCGGAATATTTTTCACAGCAAACATCCTGACAATTTTTGGCGATGTAATAATCGGCATAGCTTTCATCGGTGAAGACGATGGTTCGCTTCCATTTTTCACCAATAACAACGTAGTTTTTCATCTTGAAGTACCTTTTAAAGTTTAGGAACACGGTAACAATATTGCTGCAATGCAGCAAATCAAGATTGATAATAGTCCATTTTCGCAGATAAGTGGTATTTTTTAAAGACTCGCGGGGTTACATCTGGGGATCGCGGCGTTGTTGGGGCTTGATGGGGGGAATGTCGGTGGGTTTGGCATCCATTAGTTTGGTTTGTTTGCCGTCGCTGTAGCCGATGCCATAGAACAAGGTGAGGGCGGCAGCCAAGATAATGCTGGCAAGGGTTTGGTAGATGCCAAAGCCTTGGATGGCGGTGTCGAGCGAGTGGAATAGACCAATACCTGCGAGAATCGAGCAGGTGAATACGTAAAATAGGCGGATACCCATTAGAAGCCCCAGCGTGTTTTTGTTTATAAGTTGGGCATATGGTAGCAGCTAATAAATTATTTGTATAGGTTGGCGTGAAGAACCTCATTTGCCGCGACGATCTTCACCTGCCTTTCATCTGAAACGGAATTAAATCACTAATTGGCAGGTCTATATGAACTAGAATCATGGAATCGTAATATATAAATAACAGCGTATTCCAGCAGGCACGACGTTATAGCCTGTGCCTGCGGGAACACCGTAGGAGTGAGGTATGCGTGCATTACCGACTGGTTATGGCAGCAAGGTATCGACTGGCTGAATGCCACTCCCCGCGAAGAAGACTTCAGCGCTTTGTGTAATTTTGAATTCCTCGAACGCGAAATTCGCCCTGCTGATGTCATTTTGTTTGCGGGTCAATCGCGGGTCAGCAAAGTTATCCAGAGCTGTGGTGTTGTCGCCGTGGACGCACGCAGCACTGTATATTGGGCGTCTCAACGACATCCGTGACCCGAAAGCACGTTCCCGCTTGGCAGCCTATTACGACGGTGATTTGAGCGAACCGCTGGTGATCGAATCGCTGCTGGGCAAAGGCACTATCGTCACCCCGTTACGCAACTACCGCAAGGAACACCTGCGCATCTGCCGCCCCGCCACGCTGACGTGGCAAGATGCCGACAAAGTGGTGAATTTCGCCATTGAACACCTCGGCATGGGTTACGACGTACGGCAATTGCTGGATCTGGCGCGTTTCATGTTCCCCTATGCGATTTTGCCGCGCCGCTGGCGTTCTAGCTTGTTCCAGCACAATGCGGGGCAACCGACCCATATCGTGTGTTCCAGCATGATTGCGCGGTGTTTCCAGCAAGTGCATTACCCGATTTTGCCGATTGTGCAAAACGCGCAGCAGGATCAAGTGCGTTTTTACGAGCGCAATTTCCGCCTGTTCACCCCCAGTGATTTTGACTACTCACCCTACTTTGCCGATTATTAAATACCCGGCTTGGAACGCAGGCCGTGAGCCTGCGTACCGCACCTTGCCGTGGCATCAAGAGGAGGAGGATCCCCATGAGTTGGCTAACAAAATACCGTCACCAGTACATCAGCCGCCCCGTCATGCGCCTGATGAAACAACAACTGCCGCCGATTTCGACAGACCGAACAGGACGCGCTGGACAGTGGCAACGTCTGGTGGGATTCCGAACTTTTTTCCGGCAAGCCGGATTGGTGCCGTTTACACGATTTATCCATCAGCAAGCTGACCGCTGAGGAACAAGCCTTTCTCGATGGCCCGGTGGAAGAACTCTGCCGCCGTCTGGATGACTGGCAGATTACCCACGAACTCTACGACCTGCCGCCCGACATTTGGGCATTCCTCAAACAAAACCGCTTTTTCGGCATGATTATCCCCAAGGCATACGGCGGCTTGGGCTTTTCTGCGCTGGCGCATTCGCAGGTGGTGATGAAAGTTTCCAGCCGCAGCGCCACCGCTGCCGTCACGGTGATGGTTCCCAACTCGTTGGGCCTGGCGAATTGCTGATGAAATACGGCACGCAAGCGCAAAAGGATTATTACCTGCCGCGGTTGGCGGATGGGCGCGACATTCCGTGTTTTGCGCTGACTGGGCCGGAAGCGGGTAGTGATGCCAGTTCCATCCCCGATAGCGGGGTGGTGTGCCGTGCAGGATTTCAACGGCGAAAAAGATGTGTTGGGTATTCGCCTGAACTGGGAAAAACGCTACATCACCTTAGCGCCCGTGGCGACCTTGCTGGGGTTGGCGTTCCAGCTTTACGACCCGGATCATCTGCTGGGTGACAAGGAAACGATCGGCATTACGGTGGCGTTGATTCCCACCAACCATCAGGGCGTGGAGATTGGTACGCGCCATTTCGCGCTGGATATTCCGTTCCAAAATGGCCCGACCTATGGGCGTGATGTGTTCATTCCGATGGATTGGCTGATCGGTGGGCAAGCGCAAGCGGGCAAGGGCTGGCGGATGCTGGTGGAATGTCTTGGGCGAAGGGCGCGGTATTTCCCTGCCTGCGTTGTCCACCGGGGCGGCGAAAGTGGCGGCACGTTATACCGGCGCGTATGCACGGGTCCGCCAGCAATTCGGGATGCCGATTGGCTATTTTGAAGGCGTGGAAGAGCCGTTGGCACGTATTCTTGGCAATGCGTACTTGATGGATGCGGGGCGTATTTTGACGGCGACAGCGATTGATCAAGGGCAACGGCCAGCAGTGATCACGGCGTTATTGAAATACCAGTTGACCGAACGGATGCGGCGGCTGATCAATGATGCGATGGATATTTCCGGTGGGGCAGGGATTTGCATGGGGCCGTCCAACTACCTTGCACGGGCTTACCAGTCGATTCCGATTGGGATTACGGTGGAAGGGGCGAATATCCTCACCCGTTCGCTGATTGTGTTTGGGCAGGGGGCGATGCGTTGCCACCCGTGGTTGTTGCAGGAAATCAAGGCGGCGCAGGCAGATGATGTGGCGGCATTCGACACGGCCTTCATGGGGCATGTGAAACACATTTTCAGCAATCTCGGGCGCAGTGTGTGGTATGGCGTGACGCAATGCCAAATTTGTGGTCGCACGGTTCGCCGTTGACCCGCGATTATTACCGCCATTTGAGCCGCTTGAGCAGCCAGTTTGCGTTGCTGTCCGACTTATGCGCTGTTGTCGTTGGGCGGTAATTTGAAGCGGCGCGAACGCTTGTCGGGGCGCATGGCGGATATTCTTGCCAATCTGTACTTGTGTTCGGCGGTGCTCAAGCATTTTGAGGAACAGGGCGAGCCGGAAGCGGATGTGCCGTTGATGGAATATGCTTGCAAGCTGACGATTCACCGGGCGCAACAGGCGATGTTGGCGGCGTTCCATAATCTGCCGCATGCCGTGGCTGGCGAAGACGTTGCGTACGGTGATGTTCCCGTATGGCAAGCCGTTTAGCCCGCCGAATGATACGTTGATTCATCAAGTGGCGCGGCTGGCGCTGGAACCTTCGGCGACCCGTGACCGCTTGACGGCGGGGATTTACATCACCAACGACCCGGCAGATCGGATGGGGCGGATTGAGGATGCGCTGCATAAAACACTGGCAGCGGTGGAGGTCGAAAAGCAGTTACGCAAGCTGATGAAAGAGGGCAAGCTGGAAGCGCATACGGCTGCTGAGGCGATTGCTGGAAGCAGGTGAGAAGGGGCTTGCTGGATAAGTTTAGCGTGGAGAAATTGCTGGCAGCGCGGCGGGCGACGTTGAATGCAATCCGGGTGGATGATTTTCCGGCGGAGTATTTTCGGAAGGGGGAGAACGCCGATGGGGGGGAATTGCCTTTGCCGCCGCGTTCCATGCCGCGTGTTCCCCCGGATTTTTCTGGGGATGCCGCATGAGTGTTTTTTCTGCCGGGGTTGTGTTGGTGAATCAGTGAGAGTGAGGAATTCATGGTATCCTGTCACCATCTTAGTGAGTTAGGAGCAGAAAACAGATGCCTTATAGTGATTTTGACCTGAAACGGGTAAAAAATGCTTTCGGCTTGACCATTGTGGAACACGAAGACTTGTTTTCTGCTGTTCCCGCTGCTGAAATCAGCTCGATACTGAGTGCGATTCTGGATGAAAATGTGCCATTGGCCTTGGCTATTGGCACGGAAAAAGCCAGTTCCGAACTGATCATCATCAATGTGTTTCTTGAACTCAAACGCCGTTGCAACATCAGCTTGTTTTCTGGTATCGAGTTTACGGTGGATAAAGAGCAGGGTTTGAACGGTTTCTGTGACTTTATCATCAGTAAATCTCCTGAACAGCTTTACTTGGACTCACCTGTGATTGCCGTTGTTGAAGCCAAAAATGAACGTATTGCGGCGGGATATGGGCAGTGTGTAGCGGAAATGATTGCGGCACAACGTTATAACCAACGGGATGGGAAAGAGTTACCACATATTTATGGTGTGGTGACGACAGGTCATGCGTGGAAGTTTTTACGGCTGAATGAGACGGTTATTTATATTGATCGAGAAGATTATTACATCAACGACCCCGCAAAGATTATCGGGGTGTTGGATATTATGTTGAGGTAGCTTGCATTAGGTCAATTGCATCACTACTTGTTTTATGGGTTATGCACTTGTGATGTGAATTTATCTTACTTTAATCTATAGTTGTGCGGCTCTCTATACTTAACAAAATAACTAAATAGAGTTAGTAATTTTTTAATTTCTTCATCGGAGTTTGATATGGTACACGATAAAACAAACCCGCTATGAACAAGCTCTATATCATTTTTTGAACCAGTATCAACGAAATATTTAATTGCTTTGTCTGCGTCATTATCAGACATTTCAATCCATTCTTTAATATTGGCCGTACCAGTTATGACATCGGTAACAACTAAAATTAATTCTCCGAGTCCACTCCAAAATCCCATGGCAGTTCCCTCGTTGTTAATTTGCGGCAATAAATTTAATTTCTGTTTTGCCTAGCCAAGTTTTAGAAACTTTTATGGAGGCAATTGGAGTTGACCCCATTCCTATAATTGCGCCAATTAACACTCCTAATAATCCGGTGGCTATTATTTGCGCCCATCCAATGGGTGAGCCTAATCTTAGTAGAGTCAATACTGTGGTTACAGCAGCACCTATTGAACTTCCCATTAAAGCATTTTGTAAGTATTCTTTAAGCTTCTGGGTGATAAATCATGAGTTCTACATCGTGTTTTCCAATGGTGGCTGAAATTATTTTAATGATTTGTTCAGGTGGGACTTTTTTATTTTCGATAACCAATAAGATGTCATTTCTCTCTGAAGCCTCTTTTTGGACGATTCTGGCTAAATCCTTTGGGGATTCAGTTGTAACGTTTAATGTCTTAGTCATATGTAACCTTTAATGTTTTAAAATTATCATTTTTTATTGATACCGTTGACACTATTTCTAGGCGGCTTAAGTAATGAGGTCAGTAGCTACACTTTTTCCTTAGATCCATTCATTTCACATAGTGATTTGGATGAGTCTTTTTTTCTGCCATATTGATCTCTTGATATTATTTATTAATTTGGAGTGGTGATTGAAAATTAATAATGTGAATAGGTTAACTATAATGGCTAGCTGTCAAGTCCCGATAGATCATATACTTTCTTTTTGAACAAATCTGGCTTCTTTTTCTGCCATTCCTTGAGTGCTTGAATCAGGTGTTTTGTATCCCAGTGCCTTCTGGGGAATGCAGTGGTTGTAAAGCCGTTCATAATGTTTGATCGCCTCAGCCAATTCATTGGATGAGGCGAAACGGGTGGTTTGCAACAAGTCGCTGATACGCCCGTTGAAGCGCTCCACCATGCCGTTGGTTTGGGGGTGGCGTGGCTTGGTGAGGCGATGTTCAGCCTTGATGCGTTCACAGGCTTTGTCGAATTTGTGCTTGCCAGTGGGGTCACGTTCCCCTTTGCGGGTAAAGCGGTCGGTGAATTCCTTGCCATTGTCGGTCAGCACGTATTGCACCTTGATGGGGAAGCGTTGCTCTACCTTACCCAGAAAATCCGCTGTGCTGGCAGCCGTTTTGTCGGGGTAAATGGCAAGGCACACCATGCGGCTGGCGCGGTCGATGGCGACATACAGGTATTGGTGTTCCTTCTCGTCGGGCATCTTCGGCAAGTATTTGATGTCAATGTGGATATAGCCGGGTTCGTAGTCCTTGAATACCTTTTTCGGCGGCGGATCTTCGCCGTACAATTCCCGCTTCATCACCGTCAGGTTGGCGATCCCATGACGGCGCAGGCAGCGGTCAATACCCGAACGGCTGGCGGCGGCATTGATGTATTCCTTGGTGATGTGGGTCAGGTCATCCAGCGACAACAGCAGGGTCTTACGCAGCTCTACCACCAACCATTCCTGTGCCTCAGTCAGTGTGGTTTGCAGCGTATCGGGACGGTGCGATTTGTCGGTCATCTCCTCACGGTTCTGCCATTTGCGGATCGTCAGGCGGCTGACATTGTATTGCTTCGCCAGCGCTGTTTGCGTGAGTGGCGACGCCTTGATTTCACTGCGTAATTTCGGGGTTGTCCGTGCTTCAGGATGCAGTTTCATGTACGCTTTGCCTAGTAACCATGGGTGGATAAGATGCCTTCAAGGATAGCCCGCGCTTTGAAGAGTGGGTAGCTCCTTGATGGAATATGATCCCATGGGACATGACAGCTAGCTGGCTAGCTGGCTAGTGCCTTTTGTCGGATACGTGGTAACAGTCACATCCTGTTACCACGTCCACACATTTCCGCTATAATCCCCCCCTTTCCAACAGCCCCAACCCCGTGGACACCATGACCGACCGCCTAACCGAAACCGCCCGCCGCCGCACCTTCGCTATCATTTCCCACCCGGATGCCGGTAAAACCACCATGACCGAAAAGGTGCTGTTATTCGGGGCGCAATCCAGCTTGCAGGCACGATCAAAGGGCGCAAAGCCGGTTGCCACGCCACTTCCGACTGGATGACGATGGAAAAGGAACGCGGCATTTCCGTCACCTCATCCGTCATGCAGTTCCCCTACGAGGGGCGCATTGTCAACCTGCTCGACACGCCGGGGCATGAAGACTTTTCGGAAGACACCTATCGCGTTCTAACCGCCGTCGACTTCGCCCTCATGGTCATCGACGTAGCCAAAGGTGTTGAAGAACGTACCATCAAACTCATGGAAGTCTGCCGTCTACGCGACACGCCGATCATGACCTTCATCAATAAGCTCGACCGCGAAGGCAAAGAACCGATTGAACTGCTGGATGAAGTCGAAACCGTCCTTAATATCCAATGCGCTCCGATTACCTGGCCTATTGGTATGGGCAAACGCCTCAAAGGGATTTACCACCTCTACGCCGACAAAGTAATCCTCTACAAACCCAGCACCGAACGCCGTCAGGATTACGACGAAATCCAAGGGCTGGACAACCCCGAACTCGATAAACTGCTCGGAACACAAGCCGATGAATTACGCGAAGAAATCGAGCTGGTGAAAGGCGCAAGCCACGAATTCGATCTGCACGCCTACCTCGACGGCAAGCTCACCCCAGTGTATTTCGGCACAGCCTTAAACAGCTTCGGCATCCGCGAATTGCTGGATGGTTTCGTGAAAAACGCGCCCGCGCCGCAAGCCCGCCCGACTACGACCCGCAAAGTATATAGAGCTTTTACTGTTTCGTCTTCAAAATCCAAGCCAATATGGATCCGCAACACCGTGACCGCATGGCGTTTATGCGCATCTGT